>NZ_JACHHX010000001.1 GCF_014202935.1 Rehaibacterium terrae
GCGGCATCCTGCCGCGGCGAAAAACGGCGTGCATCCGTGCACGCCGCCCTGACGGGCCTGATCCGGCGGCACTCGCCGCTGCGCATGGGGCCCCATCAAGAGCGCGGGCTTCCTGCCCGCAGAAGCAACGGCAAGAGCAGAAGCGTCGCCTCGGTTGCCCGCGCTCCGCTCTTGGGCGGGCAGGAGCCCGCCCGCTCTTCCCGGGGCCCCTGAGCGGCGGCGGGCGCGCGGAGGAAAAGCCCGAAGGGTCGCCGGCAAGGATGCCGGCGACGTTTGCGCCGGCACAGGATGTGCCGTCGCAAACGCCCGCAGCGCGACCGCGTACCTTTCGGACAGGAAGTCCGAAAGGCGCCGCTCCGGGGGCGAGCCGGATCAGGCGAAGCACGGCTTCGCCCCGGCGAGCGCCAGCACATGGATGTGCTGGCCGGCGGGCGCCACAGGGATGTGTGCTCGCGAGGCACCGTCCGAAGCCGCGTTGGGCAAGCAAAGAAAAGTAACCCGGGCGCCGGCGGGCGAACGGAACAACCGGCGCGTAGCGCCGGCCAGGTCGCGATCAAACCACACCCTGTAGAGCGGCTTCAGCCGCGACCGGCGAAGTCAGCGCGGCGGCGCCGCCAGTTCCGCGGCGTCGAGAAAGCCGTCGCCGTCGCGATCGAGCCGCTCGAACGCGCGGGCGAGATTGGCGAGGAAGGCATCGAGCGTGCGCGGCTGGCTGGGCCGCAGGATCACGCCGGGCGGCAGTTCGTCGTCCTGCAGGATGCCGTCGCCGTTGCGGTCCATGGCGCGGAAGCCGCGCGTCATCCACGCCTGGTATTCGGCCAGACTGATGCGGCCGTCGCCGTCGACGTCCATCCGCGCGAGATAGTCGTCCGGGGTGGCGGCGAACTGCGCGCCCACCGCAGCAGGCGCGAGCGCGAGCGCCAGACACACGACCAACCGCCGCACCGGCATCAGCCGCCGGCCAGCCAGCGGTAAGCCAGGATCGCCAGCACCGCGAAGATCAACAGCCCGATCGTGCCGCGGCGCGCCGACGCGGCCTGCGCCTGCGCCACTTTCGCCTTCAAGGCCGGGTCGCGGCCGATGTGGGCCTCGACCGCCGCCCTGGCTTCCTTCAGGTCCAGACCGCTGTAGTCGCGCAGCCGCTTGATCGCCTCGATCTTCTGCCCGCGCTGCAAGGCCTCGATCGCCTCGGGCGGCAGGAAATTTTCGCTGCCCATGGTGCGCTCCCGTTGTGGTCGCCTCGACCATGATGATGCGCCCATCGCCACAGCGAAAAAAGCGGAAGGGCACCGCAGCGCCCTTCCGTCATCGTGCCTGGCGGTGCGCTCAGGCGCGCACCGGCACCAGCGCGTAACCCTTCAGCCGCGCGGAGAACTCCTCCAGTGCGCGGATGCCGGAGGCCTCGGCCTCGCGTACCCATTCCTGCAGCGCCTGCAGCATGGCCTCGGGACCGCGCAGCTCCATCACCGCCGCCAGTCGCTGGCGGTACTCGACCACGGTGCGCAGGGTGGGGCGGTTGTCGACCAGCGCATGCAGGCGCTCGCGGCCCTCGTGATCGAGCCAGCGGCCGCCGTCGGCCAGGCCCTTGCGCAACCGGCGCGGGATCGCGCGCAGGCTGGCTCCGGCGGCATGCATCTCCTCGCGCAGGGCCGGGATCAGCACGCCCCGGTAGTACTCGGTCATCACCCGGTAGCGATGGGTGAGGATGGCCTTGAGCGTCTCGGCGTCGGGCATGGCGATGTTCGGGCGCGCGTCGAGCGCCGGCGCCACCCTCAGCACCCTGGCCAGGCCGAGCTTCTCGAACAGGCGGATCGCCGCCCAGCCGATGTCGAACTCCCACTTGCGCAGCGAGAACTTCGCCGAGCTGGGGAAGGTGTGGTGGTTGTTGTGCAGCTCCTCGCCGCCGATCCAGAACGCCCACGGCGAGAGGTTGGTGGCGGTGTCGGCGGTCTCGAAATTGCGATAGCCCCACCAGTGGCCCAGGCCGTTGACCACGCCGGCGGCCCAGAACGGGATCCACAGCATCTGGATCGCCCAGAGGGCGATGCCGGCCGCGCCGAACAGGGCGAAGTTGATGACGAACATCAGGGTCGGGCCGAGCGAATTGAGCGGAGTGTAGAGCCTGCGTTCCAGCCAGTCCTCCGGCGTGCCGCGGCCGTACTTGTCCATGATGGACTGGTCCCTGGCGCTGTCCTGGTACAGCTCCACGCCACGCCAGAGCACCTTGCCGATGCCATGGAACTGCGGACTGTGCGGATCCTCCTCGGTTTCGCAGTGGGCATGGTGCTTGCGGTGGATCGCGACCCATTCCCTGGTCCGCATGGCGGTGGTCAGCCAGACCCAGAAGCGGAAGAAGTGCGACAACACGGGGTGGAAGTCCACGCCGCGGTGCGCCTGGCTGCGGTGCAGGTAGAGCGTCACCGAGAAGATGGTGAGCTGGGTGACGATGAGCAGGTACAGCGCCATGCCCCCGAGGCCGGCGCCGGTCAGGCCGCCGTCGAGGAAAGCGAGGATCGAGGAAAGCATTCAGGGACTCCGGGTGACGACTTGCGGTCTGCCCACCCTTCCTGGATATGCCGACAGACCCACGCCATCATGCCTGTCCCCGGCCCCCGCCGCCACCGTGCGGCGTCGAGGTCACCAGGCGCGGTTCACATTCCGGCGCCGTCGCCAACCGCAACATCGCCCAGTCGCCATGCCCGAGTTGCCAGAAGTCGAGACCACCCGCGCCGGGCTCGCCCCGCACCTGGAGGGCCGCCGCGTGCTCGCCGCCACCCTGCGCCGGCCCGACCTGCGCTGGCCGATCCCGGCCGCGATCCGCGACGAGCTGCCCGGCCAGCGCATCGGCGCGGTGCGGCGACGGGCGAAGTATCTGCTGCTGGAGGCGCAGACCGGCAGCGCGCTGCTGCACCTGGGCATGTCCGGCTGCCTGCGGGTGCTGCCGGCAGCCTCGCCGCCCGGGCCGCACGATCATGTCGATCTGGCGCTCGATTCGGGCCGGGTGTTGCGCTTCACCGACCCGCGCCGCTTCGGCTGCCTGCTGTGGCAACCGGCCGGCGAGACCCACGCGCTGCTGCGCGGGCTCGGTCCCGAGCCCTTGTCCGACGACTTCGACGGCGACTACCTGTTCGCGCTCAGCCGCGGCCGCCGCGCACCGGTGAAGACCTTCCTGATGGACCAGGCGGTGGTGGTCGGCGTGGGCAACATCTACGCCGCCGAAAGCCTGTTCCGCGCCGGCATCCATCCGCTGCGCGCGGCCGGCGCGGTGTCGCGGGCGCGTTACGCGGCGCTGGCCGACGCGGTGAGGGCCATCCTCGGCCACGCCATCGCCCGTGGCGGCACCACGCTGCGCGACTTCCTCGCCCCCGACGGCGCGCCCGGCTATTTCGAGCAGGAGCTGTGGGTGTACGGCCGCGAGGGCGAAACCTGCAAGGCCTGCGGCACGGCGCTCAGGCAGGCCCGGGTCGGCCAGCGCGCCACGGTGTGGTGCCCGCGCTGCCAGCGTTGAGGGCGGGAGTCGGGAAGCAGCACCGGATCCTCGTCACTCCCACGCAGGCGGGAATCCGGTGACATTCGCGACCCGTCGCAGCGCGGAAGGCCCCGGGCTCCCGCATTCACGGGTGCGCCTGCGCCGCCCGCCCTGCGGCCCGGAACGCAGTCCGGCACTGGCGGGCGCAGGAAACCGGCACGCTTCACTTTCCCCCTCGCCGCCGGCGCTATAGTTCGCATTCCAGAGGGGGGCACTGGGGCATGTCCGAAGCCGCCGAAATCACGCAACTGCTCAACTGCGCGCGCAGTGGCGACCGCGGTGCACTCGATCAGGTGCTGGCCACCTTGTACCGGGAGCTGCACGCGATGGCGCGTCGCCAGCTCGGCGGCCAGCACGGCCACACGCTCGACGCCACCGCGCTGGTGCATGAGGCCTACCTCAAGCTGATCGGCCGCGCCGAAGCGCAATTCGACGATCGCGCCCACTTCTTCGCCTACGCCGCCTCCGCCATGCGCAGCGTGGTGGTCGATTACGCCCGCCAGCGCCTGGCGCAGAAGCGCGGTGGCGACCTGCACCGCGTCACCGAACTGCCCGAGGATGCCGCCGGCGGCCTGCGTCTGGACGAGGACATGCTGGCGCTGGACACCGCCCTGACCCGCCTGGCCGACGTCGACGCGCGGCTGGCCCAGGTGGTCGAGTTGCGCTACTTCGGCGGCCTGTCCGAGCTGGAGATCGCCGCCCTGTTGCAGCGCTCCGAGCGCAGCGTGCGCCGCGACTGGCAGAAGGCGCGCATGTACCTGCTGGCCTCGCTGCAGGGCGGCTGAGCAACGACGGAGGGCCCGATGCGCCCCGAGGACTGGAGTCGGATCTCCCCGCTGCTCGACGAGCTGCTGGATCTGCCCGACGAGGTCCGCCGGCTGCGCCTGCTGGAGCTGCGCAGCGAGTCGCCCGGGCTGGCCGACCAGGTCGAGCGCCTGATCGCGCTCGACGAGGACCGGCCCGGCTTCCTCGCCGAACCGGTGATGGAGGGCGTGCTCTCGGCCTACCAGCCGGGCCAGGATCTCGGCCCCTACCGGCTGGTGCGCGTGCTCGGCGAGGGCGGCATGGGCCAGGTCTGGGAGGCGGTGCGCGCCGACGGCCTGTACGAGCGCCGGGTGGCGCTCAAACTGCTGCGCCCCGGCTATGCCGACCACGGCCTGCGCTCGCGCTTCACCCGCGAGCGGCTGATCCTGGCCCGGCTGGCGCACGCCCACATCGCCCGCCTGCTCGACGCCGGCGTCAGCGCCGACGGCCAGCCCTACCTGGCGCTGGAGTACATCCACGGCGAGGCGATCACCGCCTACGCGCAGCGGCTGAAGCTGTCGGTGTCCGAGCGTCTGCGGCTGTTCCTGCAGGTCTGCGAGGCGGTCAGCCACGCGCACGCCAATCTGGTCGTGCACCGCGACCTCAAGCCGAACAACATCCTGGTGACGCCGGCCGGCGACGTGCGCCTGCTCGACTTCGGCATCGCCAAGCTGCTCGACCGCGGCGAGCGCGACGAGACCGAAATCACCCGCGTCGGCGCCCGTGCCTTCACCCTGCACTACGCCGCGCCCGAGCAGATCCGCGGCGAACCGGTCACCACCATGACCGACGTCTACTCGCTCGGCGTGGTGCTGTACGAACTGCTCACCGGACACCAGCCCTACCGGCTGCAACGCAAGACCGACGCCGAGTGGGAGGAGGCGATCCTGACCTGCGAGCCGGTCCGGCCCTCGCTGGTGGTCGGCCGCCCCCACGCTGGCGGAAGCGGCGCGGTCGAGGTTCCCGACCGCCGGCTGGCGCGCGCGCTGGCCGGCGATCTGGACAACATCGTGCTGCGCGCGCTGCGCAAGGCGCCGGAACAGCGTTATCCGTCGGTCGACGCCCTGGCTCAGGACATCCGCCGCCATATCGAGGGCCGGCCGGTACTGGCGCGGCCGCAGTCGCTGGGCTACCGCCTGCGCAAGTACCTGCAGCGCCACGCCGCCGGTGTCAGCGTGATGCTGGGCGTGGTGTTGCTGCTCAGCCTCGGCCTGCTCGGCATGCGCTGGCAGTACGAACGGGTGCTGGTCGAGGCGGCGCGCGCGCAGGCGATGCAGGACTTCGTGGTCGGCCTGTTCGAGCACGGCGGCGTCGCCGGCCAGGACCGCACCGTGGACGTGCGCCTGCTGCTCGATGCCGGCGTGCGCCGCGCCGAAACCGAGCTCGACGACCAGCCCGGCCCGCGCGCCGAGCTGCTCGGCCTGATCGCCCGGCTGCGCAACGGCCTGGGCGACTACCGCGAGGCGCTGCAGGCGCTCGACCGCCAGCAGTCGGCACTGCGCGCGCTCGGCGAGCAGGCGCCGCCCGGCCTGCTGCTGGAATCGCTGCTGCAACGCGGCCGCGCCCTGCGCGCGCTGGGTGCGCCGCAGTCGTGCATCGAGGTGATGCGCGACCGCCTGGCCATGGTCGAGCGCGACACCCTGATCGCCCCGCTGCACAGCGCCGAGTACTACTCCCAGCTCGGCCGCTGCCACCGCCAGCTCGGCCAGGCCGAGGATGCGCGGCGGCTGTTCGAGCGCGCGCTGACGCTGCGCCGCGGCGCCAACGCCGGCGTCGACGAGGCCGAGAGCCTGACCGACCTGGCCTCGCTGGACGCCGACGCCGCCCGTGTCGACCCTGCCATCGCCGGCTTCCGCCAGGCGCTCGACCGCCTGCGCGCCGCCACCGGCGAGCGCCATCCGCTGGCGGTGAACATCTGGCGCAGCCTCGGCAGCCTGTACCGGGAGCGCGGCGACGTCGCCATGGCCGAGGGCGCCTTCCGGCAGGCGCTGGACACCTCGCTGACCCTGTTCGGGGCGCAGCATCCCAGCACCATCGAGGTCCAGCGCCTGCTCGGCGCGCTGTTCGTCGACCTCGGCCGGCTCGACGAGGGCGAGCGGCTGGTCGGCGAGGCCCACGCACGGCTGCGCGAGCGCTTCGGCGACCGTCATCCGGACATCGCCGCCACCCACAACAGCCTCGGCATCATCGCCTACGAGCGCGGCCGGCTCGACGAGGCGCAGCGCGAACTGGCGCGCGCGGTGGCGATCTGGCGGCAGACCGCCGGCGCCGGCCGGCTGCCGGGCGCGCTGTACAACCTCGGCATGGTCCAGCATGCCGCCGGCGATCACGAAGCCGCCATCGCCAGTCTGGACGAAGCCTTGCGCCTGCGTGTGCAGCAGTACGGCGCCGGCCACGCCCTGGTCGGCAACACCCGCCGCCTGATCGGCGAGGTGCGCGCCGCACTCGGGCAGGAGGCCGCCGCGCTGGAGGAATTGCGTGCGGCGGTCGACATCCTGCGCCGCGATTACGGCCCCGACCACCCGCAGACCGGCCAGGCCGAACTCAGCCTGGCGCGCCAACTCTGGCGCACCCGTTCGGCCAGCCAGGCGATCGCGCTGACGCAGTCGGTGGAGCGGCGATTCCAACCCGAGGACGGCGAACGCCGCAAGCTGCTGTGGTGGGCACGCGCACTGCGCGCCGAGGCGCTGTGCCGCAGCGGCCAGCACGCGCAGGGCCGGCTGGCGCTGGAGGACGTGCTGGCCGACATGAGCGGCGAATGGCCGCAGGGCGCGCTGCGCCGCAGCGTCGAACACTTGCACGGCATCTGCCTGCCGATCGGCCTGACCCAGCGCCTGCCCGGTGCCTGATCAATCCCCTGCCGGCATCGCATCCAGTGGCAGCAGCGGCTGCTGCAGTTCGATGCGGCCCTCGCCGGCGGTGATCTTCTTGAATTCGGCGCGACTGACCGAGACGTAGCGTTCGTTGCCGCCGATCTCCACCTGCGGCCCGGAGGTGACCGCGCGGCCCTGCTCGTCGACGCGCACCACCATCGTCGCCTTGCGGCCACTGTGGCAAATGGTCTTGATCTCGCTGATCGAATCGGCCCAGGCCAGCAGGTACTGGCTGCCCTCGAACAGCTCGCCGCGGAAGTCGGTGCGCAGGCCATAGGCGAGCACCGGGATGCCCAATGCATCGACGATCTCGGTCAGCTGCCAGACCTGGCGCTTGCTCAGGAACTGCGCCTCGTCCACCAGCACGCAGTGCAGCGGCCCGCGCGCGGCGATGTCGGCGCGCACGGCGGCTTCCAGGTCGTCGTCGCGGTCGAAGATCGTGCCCGGCGCCCGCAGGCCGATGCGCGAGGCCACCACGCCCTCGCCGTAACGGTCGTCCAGCCGCGGCGTCAGGATCAGCGTGCGCATGCCGCGCTCGTGGTAGTTGTGCGCGCTCTGCAGCAGCGTGGTGGTCTTTCCGGCGTTCATCGCCGAGTAGTAGAAGTAGAGCTTGGCCATGCGCGCACCGTGGTCGTCTTCGAACTCGCCATTCCCGCGGAAGCGGGAATCCAGCGCCTTCGGGCAGCTACCGAAAGTCACCGGATCCCCGCTTGCGCGGGGACGACGCCGGGGACCGCATAGCTTACCTGTGCCGCCGATCCCGGGCGGCCCGCGGCAAGGTTGCTAGAATGCGCGGCCCTTTGCCCCGCCGCGCCATGACCGGACTCAACCCCCAGCAACGCGAAGCGGTCGCCTACTGCGATGGCCCCCTGCTCGTGCTCGCCGGCGCCGGCAGCGGCAAGACCCGCGTCATCACCGAGAAGATCGCCCACCTGGTGAAGACCGGCCGCCAGGCCGCCCGCCACATCGGCGCGATCACCTTCACCAACAAGGCCGCGCGCGAGATGCGCGAGCGCGTCGGCAAGCTGCTGCCCGGCGAGCAGGCCGAGGGGCTGACCGTCTGCACCTTCCACGCGCTGGGGCTGAAGTTCCTGCAGATCGAGCATGCCCGCGCCGGCCTGCGCCGCGGCTTCTCGATCTTCGACAGTGACGACCAGCTCGCCCTGATCAAGGACCTGCTGCCCTCCGGCAGCAGGCCGGACGCCGCCGAGGCGATGCGCCAGCTCGTCTCGCGCGCCAAGAACGAGGCGCTGTCGCCGGAGCAGGCCGCCGAACTGGCGAGCAGCCCGCGCGAGCGCGAGGCGGCGGCGATCTACGCCAAATATCAGCAGCGCCTGGCCGCGTTCAACGCGGTCGACTTCGACGACCTGATCCGCCTGCCGCTGATGCTGCTGGAGGCCGACGCCGGGCTCGCCGCCGCCTGGCGCGAGCGCCTGCGCTACCTGCTGGTGGACGAATGCCAGGACACCAACGGCGCCCAGTACCGCCTGCTGCGCCAGCTCGCCGGCCCGCGCGGCGCCTTCACCTGCGTGGGCGACGACGACCAGTCGATCTACGCCTGGCGCGGCGCCAACCCCGAGAACCTCGACCTGCTGGCGAAGGACTACCCGAACCTGCGCGTCATCAAGCTCGAGCAGAACTACCGCTGCAGCGCGCGCATCCTGCGCGCCGCCAACAGGCTGATCGCCAACAACCCGCACGCGCACCCCAAGCAACTGTGGAGCACCCACGGCGACGGCGCGCCGATCCGCGTCTGGGAGTGCCGCAACGGCGAACACGAGGCCGAGCGCGTCGCCGCCGAGATTTCCTATCTCAAGCAGTCGGACAAGGCGGCCTGGGGCGACATCGCCATCCTGTTCCGCGGCAACCACCAGTCGCGGCCCCTGGAGAAGGCGCTGCAGATGCTGCGCATCCCCTACCACCTGACCGGCGGCACCGCCTTTCTCGACCGCGGCGAGGTCAAGGACGCGCTGGCCTGGCTGCGCGTGCTGGCCAATCCCGAGGACGATGCCGCCTTCCTGCGCGCCATCGCCGCGCCCAAGCGCGAGGTCGGCGCGGCCTCGCTGGCGAAGCTGGCGGAGCTGGCGCAGCAGGCCGGCCTGCCGCTGTCGCGCGCCGCCGAGTCGATGACGCTGCTCAAGCAGCTCACCCCGCGCGCAGCCGCCGGCCTGAACGAATTCACCGGCATCCTGCGCCGCCTGCGCGAAGAGGCCGGGCGGCTGCCGCCGGGCGAGCTGGTACGCCGGCTGGTCGAGCAGACCGGCCAGCTCGCCGCCCTCCGTGCCCAGTGCAGGGACGAGGCGAGCTTCCAGCGCCGCCGCGGCAACCTCGACGAACTGGCCGAATGGTTCGAGGGCGGCAAGGGCGCCGGTCCGGGCGAGCTGGCCGCCCAGCTCGCCCTGCTCACCCACGCCGACCGCAGCGAACCGGGCAACGCGGTGCGGCTGATGAGCCTGCACGCCAGCAAGGGCCTGGAGTTCAGGTACGTGTTCATCGTCGGCGTCGAGGATGGCAACCTGCCGCACGAAGCCGCGCTGGAGGAGGGTTCACTGGAGGAGGAGCGCCGGCTGATGTACGTCGGCATCACCCGCGCCAAGGAGGCGCTGTGGCTGTCCTACAGCCGCGAAGCCAGGCGCTGGGGCGAGACCCTGCGCCTGCAGCCCAGCCGCTTCCTCGCCGAACTGCCGGCCGGCGACCTGCACCGCGACGGCGCCGACCCCGAGCGCGACGCCGAGGCCAGGCGCGAGCGCACCCGGACCCGGCTCGGCGCGATCGCCGCCATGCTGGCCGACTGAGCGCGGGGCCAGCGCCACAAACGCCGGCAACTTCCTGCGAACAGCAGCCAAAGGTGCTGGTTTTCTTCGCATCTCTCCACTCGCCCGGAGCGGGAGTCACGCGCGCCGCTCGGACGATTTTCTTTTTTGTTGACAATTCGTTGCGCCGCAAACATGCCGTGTTGACGCAGCATAGCGCCCGCGCGAAGATGCCGCCCCCGCCGGCCGGGAGCCTCCGCCGCCCCTCTGCCGGCCATGGCCGGCAGCACGGCGCCCGCTCCCGTGCCTGTTTCGGTCACCCGGCTGCCTCCGGCAGGCTGTCGAAAGACAGCCTGGCGGGCGAGCCGAGGATGGCTCGCATCGCGAATCAATCGCTGCAAGCGATTGATTCGTCGGAAGCGAGTCCGGACAGGCGCCGGACTCGCGACTTGAAAAACGCACTGGATGTGCGTTTTTCAACAGCCTGCTAGAGTCCGAAGCCCGGCCGCCGGAAAGCGCCGCCCCGCCACGTCCCGCCGCAGGAGCCTGCATGATCCTCCGCCGCCACACCCTGGCCTTCATCGGCCTGACCGCCGCCGCCCTGCTGCTCGCCGCCTGCAAGCGCGAGGAGGGGCCGGCCGCCCCGGATTCGCCCGCCGCCGCCGTCGAGGCCCTGGCCGGCAGCCTGCGCGAGAACGACCTGGTCCGGTTCTCGAAGCTGTCGGTGCCGCCGGCGATGTACGCCCGCCTGGAAGCGCGCTGGCGCGAGCAACAGGCACAGCAGCCCGCCCCCAGCGACGAGGAACGCGAGGAATTCGCCCAGACCCTGGCCCGCTTCACCGACGCCGATGCCGAGGAGCGGCTGTACGCGGAGCTGGAGCCGAGCCTGGCCCGTTTCGAGAGCGAGGTGGCCGCCCAGCTGCCGCTGATGGTGGCGATGGGCAGCGGCTTCATCAGCGCCTCGGTGCAGCAGAGCGACACCCTCTCCGACGCCCAGAAGCAGCACGCCAACGAGGTGATCGGCGCGCTCGCCGGCTGGGCCTCGGCGCTGCCGCTGGGCGACCGCCAGAAGGCCCGCCAGGCCGTCGGCGTGGTCGTCGACACCGCCCGCCGGCTGGAGCTGGACAGCCTCGACCGGATGCGCGAGTTCAGCTTCGAGGAAACCCTGGTCCGCGGCGGCACCCTGCTCGGCGGCGGCAAGCGGCTGATGGCGCTGTACGGCTTCGACATCGACCGCGCGCTCGACAGCGTGCGCGTCGAGCCGGTGTCCGAGAACGGCGACCGGGCCCGCGTGCGGGTGCACTACACGCTGTTCGACAAGCCGATGAGCTTCGAGGTCGAGATGGTCCGCATCGACGGTGGCTGGTACAGCGCCGACGCCGTCGCCGGCACCCGGGCGCAGCTCGACGCGCCGCTGTTCGAGGACGACGAGCAAGCCTTTGCCAGGGACGAGACCGACGGGAACGCCGCCGACTGACGCCCGGCCGGCCCGACCGTCGCGCATGGACACCGCCACCCCCAACCCGCGCCATGTGCGCCCCCCGCTGTGGGCGCGCCTGGCCGGCAAGCTGCTGGAACCGTGGATCGCGCTGCGCTGCGATCCGGCCGACATCGCCGCCCAGATCCCGGCCGGCCGCCCGGTCTGCTACGTACTGGAGCGCTACGGCCTGTCGAATGCGCTGATCCTGGAACGCGCCTGCCGCGAGGCCGGCCTGCCCTCGCCGCTGCTGCCGCTGCCGGGCGACCCGCTCGGCCGCAACCGCGCCTACGTCGCGCTGTCGCGCCGGCGCAGCTCGGTGGTCGGCCGCCCGCGGACCCGCACGCATTCCGACAGCCTGGCCCGGCTGCTGGAGAGCCACCGCGACCGGCCCGACGCCGACACCCTGCTGGTGCCGGTGTCGATCTTCGTCGGCCGCGCGCCGGACCGGCAGAGCGGCTGGTTCCGGGTGCTGTTCTCCGAGAACTGGGCGCTGGTCGGCCGCTTCCGCCGCCTGCTCGCCATCCTGCTCAACGGCCGCAACACCCTGGTGCAGTTCTCGCCGCCGGTGGCGCTGCGCGACGTGCTCGCCGAGGGGCTGCCGCCGGAACGCACCCTGCGCAAGCTCAGCCGGCTGCTGCGCGTGCACTTCCGCCGCATCCGTACCGCCGTCATCGGCCCGGATCTGTCGCACCGCCGCCTGCTGGTCAGCCGCGTGCTCGACGCCGAGCCGGTGCGCCGCGCGATCGCCGACCAGGCCCGCCGCGACGGCAGCAGCTACGCCGACGCCTGGCGCAAGGCGCATGCCATGGCGCTCGAAATCGCCGCCGACTACTCGCACCCGGTGGTGCGCTCGGCCAGCTTCGTGCTGACCCCGTTCTGGAACCGCATCTACGATGGCATCACCGTCCATCACCTGGACACCATCAAGCGGGTGGCACCGGGACACGTGGTGGTCTATGTGCCCTGCCACCGCAGCCACATCGACTACCTGCTGCTGAGTTTCCTGCTCTACCAGCACGGCATCGTGCCGCCGCACATCGCGGCCGGCGTCAACCTCAACCTGCCGGTGATCGGGCCGATCCTGCGCCGCGGTGGCGCGTTCTTCCTGCGCCGCAGTTTCCGCGCCAACGCGCTGTACTCGGCCGTGTTCAGCGAGTACGTGGCGCAGCTGCTCGGCGAGGGTTTCTCGCTGGAATACTTCATCGAGGGCGGGCGCTCGCGCACCGGCCGCCTGCTGGAGCCCAAGGGCGGAATGCTGGCGATGACCGTGCGCGCCTACCTGCGCCAGCCGCGCCGGCCGGTGGTGTTTCAGCCGGTCTACATCGGCTACGAGAAGCTGATCGAGGGCAAGAGCTACCTCGACGAACTCACCGGCCAGCCCAAACAGAAGGAAACCGTCTGGGCGCTGCTGCGCGCCGCCGCCGGCATCCTGCGCCAGCACTACGGCAAGGTGGCGGTGAGCTTCGGCGAGCCGATCCGGCTCGACGACATCCTCGCCGAGCACGCCCCGGACTGGCGCGCGCAGGCGATCGCGCCGGAAGACAAGCCGGCCTGGCTGGCCGCGGCGGTGGACGACCTCGCCCACCGCATCCAGGTCAACATCAACCGCGCCGCCGACGTCAACCCGGTCAACCTGCTGGCGCTGGTGCTGCTGTCCACGCCCAAGCACGCGATGAGCGAGAGCGACCTGCTCGCCCAGCTGGCGCTGTCGAAACGGCTGCTGGCGGCGGTGCCGTACTCCGACCGCGTCACCGTCACCGCGCTCTCGCCCGAGCAGATCATCGCCTACGGCGAGCGCATCGGCGTGTTGACCCGCATCCGTCATCCGCTCGGCGACGTGCTCTCGGTCGAGGGCGAGACGGCGGTGCTGCAGGCCTACTACCGCAACAACATCCTGCATCTGTTCACCGCGCCGGCCTGGATCGCCTGCTGCTTCCAGAACAACCGCCGCCTGAGCCGTGCCGGCGTGCTGCAACTGGGCCGCGCGGTCTACCCGTTCATCCAGGGCGAACTGTTCCTGCCCTGGAGCCAGGACGGATTCGCCTCCCGGCTGGAGGCGACACTCGCCGTCTTCATCGAGGAAGGGCTGCTGAGCCAGACTGGCGACGGCGACGACGCCTGGCTCAGCCGCAGCCAGGGCCAGACCGATGAAGTCTTCCGCCTGCGCGCCATCGCCCACAGCCTGCAACAGGCCTTCGAGCGCTACTACATCGCCATCGCCATCCTGGTGAAGAACGGCCCCGGCACGCTCAGCGCCGGTGAGCTGGAAAACCTCTGCCACCTCACCGCGCAGCGGCTGAGCCTGCTCTACGCGCCGGCGGCGCCGGAATTCTTCGACCGCGCCCTGTTCCGCGGCTTCATCCAGCGCCTGCGCGAGATGCAGCTGGTGTGGACCGATGCCGAAACCAAGCTGGTCTTCGGCGACCAACTCGAGGCCTGGGCCAAGGATGCCAAGCTGATCCTGGGCCGCGAACTGCGCCACACGATCATGAAGATCTCCCCGGAGACCGCGCGCGCGGCGGCGGCGGACCAGGGGGGGTGAGTTTTTCCCGGGTCCCGCGGCCCCGGTCCCGGCCGCTCAGGCATCCAGGTCGGGAATCAGCCGGCTCTCCAGCCGCGCGATCACATCCTTGAGCTGCAGCTTGCGCTTCTTCAGCCGCTTGATCTGCAGCTCGTCGGCGCCGGGGTCGGCCGAGAACCGGGCGATGGCCGCATCCAGGTCGCGATGCTCGATCTTGAGCTCGGTCAGCTTGCGCGCGATTTCGGCCGGATCTTCAGGTGGCTGCATGCGGTCCTCCCGGAACCGCCAGCTTACTCCCGGCGTCGGCGCGACGACACCGGTAGAATGACCGGCCGATGTCCGGGCCATCCCTACCGATGAACCTCACCCCGCTCCCCGCCGTCGCGCCCGCGCCGGCCGCCGACCCGTACGAGCTGAACAAGCTCGCCAAGCGCCTGCGCCGCCAGGTCGGCCAGGCCATCGCCGACTACGGGATGATCGAGGACGGCGACAAGGTCATGGTCTGCCTGTCCGGCGGCAAGGACAGCTACACCCTGCTCGACATCCTGCGGCAGCTGCAGAAGAAGGCGCCGGTGCGCTTCACGCTCACCGCGGTCAATCTCGACCAGAAGCAGCCCGGCTTTCCCGAGCACGTGCTGCCGGACTACCTGCGCAGCATCGGCGTGGATTTCCACATCCTCGAGCAGGACACCTATTCGGTGGTCAAGCGCGTCCTGCCCGAGGGCAAGACGATGTGCTCGCTGTGCTCGCGCCTGCGTCGCGGCGCGCTGTACCGCTACGCCGAGGAGCAGGGCTTCACCAAGATCGCGCTCGGCCACCACCGCGACGACATGGTGGCGACGTTCTTCATGAACCTCTTCCACCACGCCAAGCTCAGCGGCATGCCGCCCAAGCTGCTCAGCGACGACGGCAAGCACGTGGTGATCCGACCGCTCGCCTATTGCAAGGAAAGCGACATCGCCGCCTACGCGCAGTGGAAGGCCTTCCCGATCATCCCCTGCAACCTGTGCGGCTCGCAGGAGAACCTGCAGCGCAAACAGGTCGGCCGCATGCTGGCCGACTGGGAGCGGCAGTTCCCGGGCCGCATCGAGCAGATCGCCCGCGCGCTCGGCGACGTGCGCCCCTCGCAGCTGGCCGACCCGAAGCTGTTCGACTTCCTGGCCCTCGGCGCCCGCGGCGGCGCCGTGCCCGACGCGCATGCCTGGCTGGCCGGCGAGCCGGCGAGACCAGAAGCGCGTGAGGAGGCGTGAGAAACGAGGCAAGAACCACAGCCAACCACATCGCAGGCGGGGGCTTCCCTCGTTTCTCACTCCTCCTCACTGTTTTCTGACCGATGTTCTTCCGCAACCTCACCTTCTTCCGCTTCCCCCCCTCGCTCGCCAAGGCGCTCGACGAACTCGACGCGCGCCTGGAGGACTGCCGGCTCAAGCCGGTCGGCCCGCTGGAAATGAGCTCGCGCGGCTTCGTCTCGCCGTTCGGCCGCGACGAGCCGGCGCTGACCCACCGCGTCGGCGACTGCATCTGGCTCACCGTCGGCGGCGAGGACAAGATCCTGCCGGCGGCGGTGGTCAACGACGTGGTCGCGCGCAAGGCTGCGGAGCTGGAGGAGCGCGACGGCCGCAAGCTCGGCGGCCGTGCCCGCAAGCGGCTCAAGGACGAGGTGCTGCACGAGCTGCTGCCCAAGGCCTTCGTGCGGCCGGTGCGCACCAATGCCTACCTCGACCTGGAGCACGGCTTCATCGCCGTCGACACCTCCTCGCGCAAGCAGGCCGAGGCGGTGGTGTCGGAGGTACGCCACGCGCTCGGCTCGTTCCCGGCGCTGCCGCTCAACGCCGAGGTCGCGCCGCGCGCCGTGCTCACCGGCTGGATCGCCGGCGAGGCGCTGCCCGACGGACTGACACTCGGCGACGAGTGCGAGCTCAAGGACGGCCTGGACAAGGGCGCGGTGGTGCGCTGCCAGCGGCAGGAGCTGGTCGGCGACGAGATCGCCAAGCATCTGGAAGCCGGCAAGCAGTGCTCCAAGCTCGCCCTGATCCTCGACGATCACGTCGGCTTCGTCCTCGGCGAGGACCTGATCGTGCGCAAGCTCAAGTTCCTCGACGGCGCCGTCGAATCGCTGGAAAACACCGAGCGCGACTCCCTCCACGCCGAGATGGACGCCCGCTTCGCCCTGATGAGCGGCGAACTCAAGCGCCTGTTCGCCACCCTCGAAGCCGCGCTCAAGCTCAGCCGCGCGGAGGGGTGAGCCACGCGGCAAGGCCCTGCCGTCCGGGTCTTGCTTCGCGGCGTGCCGCCCGCCAAGCTCGCCGCATGCCCCAGCTCAAGCGCCGACCGTCCCGCA
Source organism: Rehaibacterium terrae (assembly GCF_014202935.1). GTDB lineage: Bacteria > Pseudomonadota > Gammaproteobacteria > Xanthomonadales > Xanthomonadaceae > Rehaibacterium > Rehaibacterium terrae. The sequence goes on from NZ_JACHHX010000001.1 coordinate 16,302, forward strand.
CGCTCGAACGCCAGACGCTGACGCTGTCGTTGCCGGACGGCCGCGCGCTGGAGGTGCAGCAGGTGCGCGATCCGCGCGCGCGGCGGATCCGGCTGGTGGTGAACGCGCGCGGCGTGCGGCTGACCGTGCCGCACGGCGTCAGCCTGCGCGCCGCGCACGATTTTCTCGCCACACAGCGCGACTGGCTGACCGCGCAGTTGCCGCGCTTCGCGGTCGCGGCCGGCGACGCACCGTCGCTGCAACCGCACCAGACCGCCGTCTTGCCGCTGCGCGGGGAGTCCTGGCCGGTGCGCTGGCAGGAGGGCCGCTACGTCCGCGTCGCACAGGACGGTGCGCTGCTGCGCATCCAGTGCCCGCCGCAGACGGCCGGCACCGGCCTGCGCCGCGCGCTGCAGGAGTTCTACCTCGCCCAGGCGCGCGCCGACCTCGGCCGCTGGCTGCCGAAGTACCTGCCGACGCTGCCGCGCCCGCCGCGGACGCTGCGCATCCGCCCCCTGCGCTCGCTGTGGGGCTCGCTCAGCCCGTCCGACGCGCTGTCGCTGGACCTGGCGCTGGTGCTGGGCCGGCCGCGCGCGTTCGAGTACGTGCTGGTGCACGAGCTGTGCCATCTGATCCAGCCGAACCATTCGCACGCGTTCTGGCGCGAGGTCGAAGCGCGCTTCGGCGACTGGCGCGAGGAGCGCGACTACCTGCACGGCGAGGGGCCGGCGCTGAAAGCGCAGCTGCGGGCGCTGACCACGCCTTGACGGTGGCGGTCGCCGCTCAGCCGGCGAGGAAGGCAGCCAACTCCCGCGCCACCGGCGCGGGCGTCTCCATGTGCAGGTGGTGCCCGCCCGGCAGGACCACGGCGCTGCCGTCGCGCAGGCAGGCCAGCCGCGCCTGGCGCAGCTCGGCGCCGAAGTAGGGCGGCGACTGCGCCGCGGCGATCAGCCTTACCGGGCATTCGACACCGGCCAGCCACTCGCGCACGGTGCCCTCGTCGGCACGCAGCGCCGAGGTCAGGCGCAGGCGCGGGTCGCTGCGCCAGACGAAGCCGCCTTCCACCGGCGCGATGCCGCGCTCGACCAGCAGCCGCGCCGCCGGTTCGCTCAGGCCGTTGGCCTGCATCCGCGCGCGGACCGCCGCGGCCGGGTCGGGAAACACGCGCAGACTCCGCCCCACCGGCCCGCGCCGCTGCAGCAGCGCCTCGCGCAGCCGCGACAGCGCGCCGCCGGGCGTGCCGGCCAGCGGCCCCAGCGCCTCGATCAGCGCCAGCCGCTCGACCCGCTCGGGCGCGGCGGCGGCATACAGCGTCGCCAACGCGCCGCCCAGCGAGTGCCCGAGCAGACGGCCGCGCGCCCAGCCCAGCGCGTCGAACGCGGCGTCGATGTCGAGCAGGTAGTCGATCAGCCCGTACTCGGCACCGGGCGGGCGGTGGTAGGAGTGTCCGTGCCCGGGCAGGTCGAGCGCGACCAGGTCGATGTCCGGCAGGTGCGGCAGCAGCGGGAGAAAGCTGGCGGCGTTGTCCAGCCAGCCGTGCAGGGCGAGCACCGGCGGCGCGCCGGCCGGGCCGTGGCGCAGCGCGGCGAGGCGGCCGCGCGGGGTGTCGAGCAGGATCTCGCGCATCAGCGCAAGCGCGGCTTCAGCAGCGCCGCCAACGCATCGACGTGGGCCGGCTCGTCGTTGAGGCAGGGGATGTAGCCCAGCGTCTCACCGCCGGCCCGGCGGAAGATGTCCGCGTTCTCCACGGCGATTTCCTCCAGCGTCTCGATGCAGTCCACCGCGAAGCCGGGGCAGACCACGTCGACGCGCTTCACGCCGTCGCGCGCCAACGCCTCCAGCGTGTGGTCGGTGTAGGGCTGCAGCCACGGTTCGCGACCGAAGCGCGACTGGTAGGCCAGCCGCCACTGGTCGTCGCGCAGACCGAGCGCGGCGGCGATGGCCTTGGCGCTTGCCAGGCACTGTGCCGGGTACGGGTCGCCGGCGTCGGCGTAGCGCTGCGGAATGCCGTGGAAGGAGAACAGCAGCTTTTCGCCGCTGCCATGTGCGGCGCGATGGGCGCGGATCGACGCCGCCACCGCCGCCACCCAGCCGGCGTCGCGGTGGTAGTCGGCGACGAAGTCCAGCGCCGGCACGCACCGCCAGCCGGCCAATTCCTTCGCCACCGCGTCGAACACCGAGGCGCTGGTGGTGGCCGAATACTGCGGATACAGCGGCAGCACGATCAGCCGGCCGAGGCCGGCATCGTGCAGCTCGCGCAGCACCATCGGCAGCGAGGGGTTGCCGTAGCGCATCGCCAGCCGCACGGTGACCTCCGGCAGCGCCGCCTGCAGACCGTCGGCCAGCTTGCGCGACAGGGCCAGCAGCGGCGAGCCGTCCTCGCCCCAGATCGCGGCATAGGTCCTGGCCACCTTCCGTGCGCGCCATGGCAGGATCACGCCGTGCAGCGCCGGGCACCACAGCCAGCGGCTCAGGTCGACCACCCGCCAGTCGTGCAGGAACTCCGCCAGGTAACGCCGCACCGCCGCCGGGGTCGGTGCGTCGGGGGTGCCGAGGTTGACCAGCAGCACGGCGGTGCGGGCGGGGTCGGCCGGGGTGGTGGGGCCGGGGCGGTAACGGATGGGCATGGCGGGCGTTCCGGCGGCGGGGCCGCATTCGACAGGCTGGGCGCGAACCGTATCATTGCCGATGTCGACGCGCGGCTCACGCGCGGTTCATTGCCCCGGCCGATACTGGCCGCGATCCTCATGTGCCCCGCGGAGTCACGTCCATGCGTCCGATCCTCGCCGCCCTCACCCTGCTCGCCGCGCTGTCCGCCGCGCCCGCCCACGCCGGCGCCGTCGAGAACCAGCGCGCGGCCGAAGCGGTCAAGGTGCTCGACCAGCTCATGCTCGTGCCCGAACAGTCCATTCCCGAGCGGCTGCTGCGCGACGCCTACGCCGTCGCCGTCATCCCCGGCGTGGTCAAGGCCGGCCTGGTGGTCGGCGGTCGCCATGGCCGCGGCCTGATCTCGGTGCGCGGCGCCGACGGCACCTGGAGCTATCCCAGCTTCATCACGCTCACCGGCGGCAGCGTCGGCTTCCAGGCCGGCGTGCAGAGCACCGACGTGATCCTGGTGTTCCGCACCCAGCGCGGCGTGGACAACATCGTCCACGGCAAGTTCACCCTCGGCGCCGACGCCGCGGTGGCCGCCGGCCCGCTCGGCCGCCGCGCCGAGGCCTCGACCGACGCCCAGCTCAAGGCCGAGATCTATTCCTATTCGCGCAGCCGCGGCCTGTTCGCCGGCGTGGCGCTGGATGGCGCGGTGCTGTCGATCGACCACCGCGCCAACCAGCGCGTGTATGGCGCCAACACCACGCCGCGCGCGATCTTCGAAGGCCGGGTCAGCGGTGCCAGCGACGCGCTGGTGGACTTCCGCGACCGGCTGGAGGAATACACCGCCCGCTGACCGGCGGCGGTCGGGCGCCCGCCCCGGCCCCGACGTCCGCCGCAGGGCGACGCCCGCGCGGCTGCGCTATCCTGAGCGCCTCCCACCCTTCACCGGATTCCATCATGGGCAGCTTCAGCATCTGGCACTGGCTGGTCGTGCTCGCAGTGGTGGTGCTGCTGTTCGGCACCAAGAAGCTGCGCAACGTCGGCTCCGACCTCGGCGCGGCCATCCGCAGCTTCCGCAAGGGCATGCAGGAGGGCGACGAGGGCGAGGGCAGCGCACCGGGCAAGCTGGGCAAGGGCCAGTCCGAGGACGCCTCGTCCGCCGACCGCCAGCGCGACGACTCCAAGCACTGAGCGCGGCCGTCGCGCGCGCATGTTCGACATCGGCTTCACCGAGCTGCTGGTCCTGGCGCTGGTGGCCCTGCTGGTGCTGGGCCCCGAGCGCTTGCCGCGCGCGGCCAGGATGGCCGGGCTGTGGGTGCGCCGGGCCAAGGCGAGCTGGTATTCGGTGAAGGCCGAGCTGGAACGCGAGCTGGCCGACGAGGAACTCAAGCGCAGCCTCAAGGACGCCGCCCGCGAACTGCACGAGGCCGGCGACGCGCTGCGCGACGGCCTGCGTCCCCCCGTGTCGGGCGGTCGCGCCGACCGCACCGACGCGGCCACGCCCGCGCGCGATGACCGCGACGACGACAAGCCCGGAGCCGGCACGCCATGAGCGTCGCCCCCGAGCCGCAGGAGGAGAGCGTCCTCTCGCACCTGGTGGAGCTGCGCAACCGGCTGATGCGCGCGGTGCTGGCGGTGCTGGCGGTGTTCGTGCTGCTGCTGCCGTTCGCGCAGACGATCTACAGTGCGTTCGCCCAGCCGCTGCTGGCCAAACTGCCGGCCGGCGGGCAGATCATCGCCATCGACGTGGCCAGCCCGTTCTTCGTGCCGATCAAGCTGGCCTTCGTGCTGGCGGCGATGCTGGCGATGCCGATGGTGCTGTACCAGCTGTGGGCCTTCGTCGCGCCCGGCCTGTACCGCCACGAGAAGCGGCTGGCGGTGCCGCTGCTGGTCTCGGCCACGGCGCTGTTCTACCTGGGCTGCGCCTTCGCCTGGTTCCTGGTGCTGCCGGTCGTGTTCGGCTTCCTCGCCGCGGTCACGCCCGAGGGTGTGGCGATGATGACCGACATCAGCCGCTACCTGGACTTCGTGCTGGTGATCTTCCTCGCCTTCGGCTTCAGCTTCGAGGTGCCGGTGGCGGTGGTGATCCTGGCCGTGCTCGGCTGGGTCAGCGTCGAGCAGCTCAAGGCGGCGCGCTCGTACGTGATCGTCGGCGCCTTCGTGATCGCCGCCATCATCACCCCGCCGGACGTGATCTCGCAGCTGATGCTGGCGATCCCGATGTGCCTGCTCTACGAGCTGGGCATCGTGGCGGCGCGGGTGCTGGCGAGGGACAAGGCGCCGGACGCCGAGGGGTGAGGCCGGGCACCGCTTCCGACAATCACAGCTCCGCCACCGCCTGATCTTCCCGTGTCGCCGGCGGCGCACCGGCATCGCCGAACACCGCCTGCCAGGCCAGCAGGTTGCCGATCGCAGTGAGCGGCAGCAGCACCGCGAACAAGGCCAAATGCACCAGCACCTGGCCGAGCTGGCCCAGCGCCGCCAAGAGCATGCCGACGATGCCGATCGCGATCGACAGCACCAGCACCACGGCGATCAGCAGTGCCAGGTACAGCACCAACGCGCCGAGGTTGCCGCCGCAGGCGCGCAGGCTGGCGCCCATCGCCGCCCACGGCGAGCCGCCGCCGAACATCACCAGCGGCACCGCGAAGAACACCAGCGCGAAGACCACCAGCGCCGCCGCGATCATCTTGATCAGCACGCCGCCGAGGCTGCGGCCTTCGGCGGGCTGCACCTTGTCCGGGCTGGTGGCGCCCGAGGCCAGCTGCGCGAGCGTCTCCAGCCCGAACAGGTCGACGATCAGCCAGATCGACAGCAGGCCGGCCAGGATGCCCGGCAAGGCCAGCACCACCAGCGCCGGCAGACGGCCGGGCAGGCGGAAGGCCTGGAACAGCTGCACCACCTCGATGCGCCGGCCGGCCTGCGCCTCGCGGGCGGCGAACATCAGCCCGGCCAGCAGTGCCGGATAGAACAGGGTCAGCACGACCGAGCCCAGTACCGGCAGCAGACCGATCAGGCCAATCAGCGCGCCCATCGCCGCCAGCGGGCCGGGATGCTCGCCATACAGGCGGATCGCGCCCTTGAGCCATTCCGCACCGCGTCCCGCCTCGACCTTCCGGTACTGCATGTTCTCTCCTTTCCTCAACGGTGCCGCCGCGCCCGCCGCACGAAGCGGCGCAGCACCTCGCGCGCCTTCGGGGCCGCGCGCACGCCCTGCAGCAGCGTGCGCGGGCAGTGGCCCTCTTCGGCCAACGCCTGACGGCGGGCGTGGATGTAGCCGCGCATGTGCGCGGCGCTGAATTCGGGGTGGAACTGCACGCCCCAGACCTGCTCGCCGACGCGGAAGGCCTGGTACGGGTCGCCCGCGGTGCTGGCCAGCACCACCGCGCCGGCCGGCGGGTCGATCACCCGCTGGCGGTGGGTGAGCTGGGCATGGATCACCGCCGGCAGGCCGGCGAACAGCGGATCCCGCGCGGCTTCCGGGTGCAGCTCGACCGGCAGCGTGCCCATCTGGCGGCCGTGCGGATTCCAGTCCACCTTGCCGCCCAGCGCATGGGCGATCAGCTGGTGGCCGTAGCAGATGCCGAACAGCGGCACGCCCTGGCCGGCCGCCTTCGCCAGCCATTCGGCGCTGCGCTCGCTCCAGTCGTGACGCTCGGTGACCATCGCCCCCGAGCCGCTGACCAGCACGCCGGCGAAGCCGTCGCGGCGCGGCAGCGGCTCGCCCACGGCCACCCGGCACACCACCGCCTCGTCCGCAGGCAGCGCGGCGGCCACGCGGATCCAGTGCGCGAAGCTGCCGTGACGACGCATCGAGGGCACCGGCTGGCCGGTTTCGAGGATCAGGAAGGGACGGGGCATGGATTGAGGACGGAAACGGGGAATCTCGGGAACCGGAAACCGGCCGCTGCCTGCGGCAGCTCAGTCGGAAACCCGGTCGGAAACCGGGTCGGAAACCGGAAAAGCTCCGGTACGCCTTTCCGCTCGAGCGCGGCACCGCCGCGCAACCGATTTCCGATTTCCGATTTCCGACCAGCGGCCGGCCAGCCGCTGGCCGGCCGCTATACTAGCGCGCTTTCCGCAACGCTCCCGCGAGCACGGACACCCATGGCCGCGCCGACCTTCCAGGAACTGATCCAGACCCTCAACGCCTACTGGGCCGGGCAAGGCTGCGTGCTGATCCAGCCGCTCGACCTCGAGGTCGGCGCCGGCACCTTCCATCCCGCCACCTTCCTGCGCGCGCTCGGCCCCGAACCGTGGAACGCCGCCTACGTGCAGCCCTGCCGCCGTCCCACCGACGGCCGCTACGGCGACAACCCCAACCGCCTGCAGCGCTACTACCAGTACCAGGTGGTGATGAAGCCCAGCCCGGACGACATCGTCGAGCGCTACTTCGGCTCGTTGAAGGCACTGGGCATCGACCCGCTGGTGCACGACCTGCGCCTGGTCGAGGACAACTGGGAGTCGCCCACGCTCGGCGCCTGGGGCCTGGGCTGGGAGGTCTGGCTCAACGGCATGGAAGTCACCCAGTTCACCTACTTCCAGCAGGCCGGCGGCCTGGAGTGCCGGCCGGTGCTCGGCGAGATCACCTACGGCCTCGAGCGCCTGTGCATGTACCTGCAGAACGTCGACAACGTCTTCGATCTGGTCTGGACGCGCGGCCCGCAGGGTGTGGTGACCTACCGCGACGTCTATCACCAGAACGAAGTCGAGCAGAGCGCCTACAACTTCGAGCACGCCGACGTCGCCGAACTCTTTCACCGCTTCGACGCCTGCGAGAAGGAGGCACTCAAGCTGGTCGAACTCGGCCTGCCGCTGCCGGCCTACGACCAGGTCTGCAAGGCCTCGCACAGCTTCAACCTGCTCGACGCCCGCCGCGCCATCTCGGTGACCGAACGCCAGCGCTACATCCTGCGCGTGCGCAACCTCGCGCGTGCGGTGGCCGAGGCTTACCACGCCCAGCGCGAGAAGCTCGGCTTCCCGGGGGTGAAACCGGCCTGAACGCCCACATTGCGCACGCGGTCGCTCTGACATAGGATGCGGCCACTGATAGAAGCCGACCGACCCGTTCGTCCCTGATCCAAGCATGCCGCGAGGCATCACGAGCGGGTTCCGGTCCCTTATCCAAGGATCAGCATGATCCCGACGCGCCGACACGCCATCCTCATGGATGGCGGTTTCGTTATTAAGAAGCTTCAAGCCCAGGCGCGCACCTTTCCAAACGCCGACCTCGTCGAGCAACTCGCTCATCGCATCTGCCTGGCGGGCGCCGCGAAAGAGTCGGAGCTCCTGCGGGCCTACTTCTACCACGCCAGACCGGCATCGGCCGAAGTGACCAACCCGCTGAGCGGGGAATCGACGAATCTGGCCGACACGCCGGTCTTTCGTTTGCACGAAAGTCTGCTGGACTCGCTGGAATTGAAGGCGAGCTTCGCCGTTCGACTCGGCGAAACCACGGTCAACGACTGGCGCATCGGCTCCAAAGCGATGGAATCGATGCTCGCCGAGCCCCGCCCGGTCCATGCACGCGACCTGGTTCCGAACATCAGCCAGAAGGGGGTCGACCTTCGCCTCGGCCTCGATCTGGCCCGTCTGGCCTTGCGCGGACTCGTCGACACGGTGATCGTGGTCACCGGCGACAGCGATCTCATCCCGGCTTTCAAGTTCGTGCGTCGTGAAGGCCTGCGCGTCATTCTCGCCACGCTCGGACACGGTGTCCGCAGAGACCTCAAGGCGCACGCCGACCTCGTCCTGGACGCGTCCGCAACCTCCCTTGGCCTCGAAATGAGCAGCACACGCCGATGACCGACCATCGCCCTCTCCTGATCGAACTCGGCACCGAGGAACTGCCGGTCAAGGCGCTGCCCGAGCTGGCGCGCACCTTCGCCGAGGGTGTCGTCGCCGGCCTGGACAGGCGCGGCCTCGCCCACGGCGCGGCGCGCGCGCTGTACACGCCGCGCCGGCTCGCCGTGCACGTGGCCGGCGTGGCGCTGCAGCAGCCCGAACAGCACAGCGAACTGCTCGGCCCCTACCTCAACATCGCGCTCGACGCCGAGGGCCGGCCGACCCCGGCCCTGCTCGGCTTCGCGCAGAAGAACGGCATCGACTGGACCCGGCTGGCACGCACCACCGACAACAAGGGCGAACGCTTCGTCCACCGCGCCACCAAGCCGGGCGCGGCCACCGCCGAATTGCTGCCCGAGATCCTCGCCGAGGCGATCAAGGCCATGCCGATCCCCAAGCCGATGCGCTGGGGCGCGCACGAGTACGGCTTCGCCCGCCCGGTGCACTGGCTGGTGATGCTGCTCGGCGACCAGGTGGTGGACGGCTCGCTGTTCGGCCTCGCCGCCAACCGCATGAGCCGCGGCCACCGCTTCCACCACGACAAGGCGGTGTGGATCGGCTCGGCGGACGATTACGTCGAGGCACTGCGGCAGGCCAAGGTGCTGGTCGACCCCGACGAGCGCCGCGCCCGCATCCGCGCCGAGGTCGAAGCCGCGGCGCAGGCCGCCGGCGGCGTCGCCCGCATCGAGCCGGGCATCCTCGAAGAGGTCAACGGCCTGGTCGAGTGGCCCAAGGCGATCCTTTGCGGCTTCGAGCGCGAGTTCCTCGCCGTGCCGCAGGAGGCGCTGATCGCCACCATGGAGGCGAACCAGAAGTTCTTCCCCGTGCTCGACGGCGACGGCCGCCTCACCGAGCGCTTCGTCGGCGTCGCCAACATCGAGTCCAGGGACGAGGCCGAGGTGCGCCGTGGCTACGAGCGCGTCATCCGGCCGCGCTTCGCCGACGCCAAGTTCTTCTTCGACGAGGACCGCAAGCAGGGCCTGGCCGCGATGAACGCGGGCCTGAAGACCGTCACCTACCAGCAGAAACTCGGCAGCTACGCCGACAAGGTCGCGCGTGTGGCCGCGCTGGCCGAGGCGATCGCGCCGCAGGTCGGCGTCGATGCCGCCCTGGCGCGCCGCGCCGCCGAACTGGCCAAGGCCGACCTGCAGTCGCGCCTGGTCGGCGAGTTCCCCGAGCTGCAGGGCATCGCCGGCCGCTACTACGCCGCCGCCGAGGGCGAGCCGGCCGAGGTCGCCGCCGCCATCGACGAGGCCTACATGCCGCGCTTCGCCGGCGACGCCATCGCGCCCTCGCCGCTTGGCCGCGTGCTGGCCGTGGCCGAGCGCCTGGACACGCTGGCGGGCGGCTTCGCCGCCGGCCTCAAGCCGACCGGCAACAAGGACCCGTTCGCGCTGCGCCGCAACGCGCTGGGGCTGGCGCGCACGCTGATCGAGGGCGGGCTGGATCTGGACCTGCCGCACGAACTGCGCCGCGCCGTGCACGCCAACGACGGCACCACCGCCATGGATGCCGCCGAGGTGCGCGTGACCGAGCTTTACGACTTCATCCTCGACCGCCTGCGCGGCTACTTCGCCGACCAGGGCGTGCCCGGCGCGCACTTCGAGGCGGTCGCGGCGGTGCGGCCGGCCTCGCTGCTCGACTTCGACCGCCGCCTCAAGGCCATCGGCGAATTCGCGCGCCTGCCCGAGGCCGAGGCGCTGGCGGCGGCCAACAAGCGCATCCGCAACATCCTGAAGAAGGCCGGCGACGAGATCCCCGATCACGTCGCCCGCTCGCGCCTGATCGAGCCGGCCGAGCAGGCGCTGGCCGAGTCGGTCGAGGCCGCCATCCGCGAAACCGACGACGTGCTCGCCGCGCACGACTACATCGCCGTGCTCAAGCGCCTGGCCTGGCTGCGCGCGCCGGTCGATGCCTTCTTCGACGGCGTGATGGTGATGGCCGAGGACCCGGCCTTGCGCGAAAACCGGTTGGCGCTGCTCAAGCGCCTCGCCGACCGCTTCTCGGCGGTGGCGGAGATCGGGCTGCTGTCGAACGCCTGAGCCGTCCGCGCCTGGTCGGCAGGGCTGGGATGGTGTTGGCGACACCGGGCGCAAGCCCGTACACGGCACGCTCACATCCGCGCGCGGACGGGCCGCTATGCTGGGCCATGCCATGACCCGTCCGCGCCTGCGCCTGCTGCTGTGCTGCCTGTTCGCCGCGTCGCCGGTGACGGCGCAGGACGGTGGGCTGGCACGCGTCGAGGTCCGCGGCCTGTCCGGCGATGCGCTCGACAACGTGCGCGGTGCGCTGGCGATCGAGCGGCTCGACCCGCAGCGCCGCGCGGCGCTCAGCGCGAGCCGGCTCGATTACCTGCTGCGGCGCACGCCGGCCGAAGTGCGGCGCGCGCTGGAGCCCTACGGCCATTACTCGCCGACGATCGCCATCCGTATCGAGCGTGATGGCGACGGCGCGGCCACGGTGATCATCGACATCGACCCCGGCGAGCCGGTGCGGGTCGGCGACCGCCGCATCCGCATGCAGGGCGAGGCGGCCGACGACAGCCGCATCGGTGCCGTGCTCGGCAGCTTCGAACCACTGCCGGGCGAGGTGTTCGACCATCGCCGTTACGAGCGCAGCAAGGCCGAGGTCGAGCGCCGCCTCGCCGAGCGCGGCTACTTCGATGCCCGGCCGCAGACCGCGCGGGTCGAGGTCAGCCGCGCCGAACGGCGCGCCGACATCCATCTGCTCTGGGACAGCGGCCCGCGCCACGCCTTCGGCGAGGCGGTGTTCGGCGAGCACGGCTTCCGCCCCGGCCTGCTCGACAAACTCGTGCGCTGGACGCCAGGCGAGCCCTACGACCAGGCACGCCTGATCGCGCTGCAACGCTCGCTGGCCGACCTGGACTACTTCAGCGCCATCGACATCCGGCCCGACCTCGACGCCACCGACCCGGACTCCCGGCAAGTGCCGATCCGCATCGACCTCGCCCCGGCCAGGCGCAGCATCTACAGCGCCGGCCTGAGCTACGGCACCGACACCGGCGCCGGCCTCAACCTCGGCTGGGAGCGGCGCTGGGTCAACACCCGCGGACACAAGGCGCTGGCCAACCTGGACTGGGCGCAGCGGCGGCAACTGCTGACCACGCAATACCGCGTGCCGGCGTTCGCCTGGCTGGACGGCTGGTACACCGGCGCGCTCAATCTGCTCAACGAGGAATTCGACGGACTGGAAAGCCAGCGCGCCGAACTGGTCGCCAGCCGCAGCGGCCGGCTCGGCCTGTGGAACCTCACCGCCTCGCTGCACGCGCAACGCGAGCGCTTCGGCACCGGCGGCGACTTCAGCGACTACACCTCGCTGGTCTATCCGGCCCTGCGCGCGCAGGCCAGCCGCGGCGACGATCCGCTGTACCCGACGCGCGGCTGGGGCCTGATCGCCGAGCTGCGCGGCGGCGGCGCGTGGGTCGGCTCGGATCTCGGCTTCGCCCAGGCCCATGCGCAGGGCCGTTACGTGACCAGCTTCGGCCGCCGCCATCGCCTGCTGCTGCGCGGCGAGGCCGGCTACACGCGGGTGGACGACTTCGACCGCTTCCCGCCCTCGCTGCGCTTCTACGCCGGCGGCGACCGCAGCGTGCGCGGCTACGGCTACCGTGAGATCGGCCCGCGCGTGGACGAGGTGGTGGTCGGCGGCACACGGCTGCTGACGGGCAGCGTCGAGCTGGAACGGATGTTCAGCGCACGCTGGGGCGGCGCACTGTTCGTCGATGCCGGCGATGCCTTCAGGCGCCGCGACGAATTCGACGCCCGCGTCGGTGTCGGCCTCGGCCTGCGCTGGCGCTCGCCGGTCGGCCCGGTGCGCGTGGACGTGGCGCATGGCATCGACAACCGCGACCGGTCGATCCGCATCCACCTGAGCATGGGACCGGATCTGTGAGCCGGCGCATCCGCCACCTGCTGCTCGCCGTCGCCGCGTCGCTGGCGCTGCTGTCCGCCGCCGCGTGGTGGCTGCTGCGCAGCGAATCCGGACGCGACGCGGTGTTGACGCGCATCGCCGCCGCCCTGCCCGAAGGCAGCCTGCACTGGGCGCGCGTCGAAGGCGCGCTCGGCCGGCGACTGGTCTTCCACGACCTGCGCTGGCGCGGCGCCGACGGCAGCGAGTTCGACGCCGCGCGGGTCGAGCTGCGGCTCGCGCCGGGCGCGCTCGCCGCGCGACGCCTGCAGGTGCGTGCACTGCGCATCGACGATGCCGCGCTGCGGCTGGCCGTCGCCGACAGCGACGATGCCACGCCGCCGCGCTGGCCGCGCGCGCTGCCGGTGCTGGACCTGCCGCTGGCGATCCGGCTCGACGCGCTCGCCGTTACCGGCTTCCACCTGTCGCGCGGCGACGAGCCGCTGCTGCATGCCGAACGACTCGACGCCGTCGCCGAGCTCGCACACGGCCGGCTCGCCATCGACCGTTTCGAACTCGCCAGCGATTCCGGCGCGCTGAGACTGCACGGCTGGCTCGACACCCGGGACGACTGGCGGCACACGCTCGCGGCGGACTGGATCGCAGCGACCGACGACGCCCCCGCGACCCTCGCGCTGCGCAGCCACGGCGACCTCGACGCGCTCGAACTCGCGCTCGACGGCCACGCGCCCGGGCCGCTCTCGCTGCGCCTGAGCATCGACGAGGCTCGCGGCGCCGCCCCACGCTGGCGACTCGACACCGACGCCGCGCGCGTCGAGCCCGAGCGCTTCGGCCTCGCCACCGCCGCGCCGCTGCGCATCGCCCTGCGGGCCGAAGGCGAGGGCGCCGACGCGGCCATCGACGGCGAGCTCGGCATCGACGCGTTCGCCGTCGCCATCGCGCCCTCGCGGCTCGCCTGGCGCGACGGCACGCTCGCCCTGCAGCCGCTGTCGCTGCGTCTGCAGGGCGGCGCGCTCGACCTCGATGGCGAAATCGCATTCGACGACACGCCACGCGCCGAGCTCGTCGCCAAGGCGCGCAGCCTGCGCTGGCCGGGCACGGACGCCGCGCCGGACCTGCGCGCCGATGGCGACCTCACGCTGCAAGGCACGCCAGACGCCTGGGCCGTGACCGGCGAGGCCACCTTGCGCCGCGACGACGAGACGGCGACGCTGCGCTTGCGCGGCGCGGGCGACCGCGAGCGCCTCGTGCTCGACAGCTACCGCCTCGCCACGCCCGGCGGCGAACTGGCCGGCGACGGCGAGCTGCGCTGGTCGCCACGGCTGGCCTGGCGCACGCGGGCCGTCCTGCGCGACCTCGACCCCGGCTGGCTCGCGCCCGGCTGGGACGGCGCGATCCGCGGCGAGATCGCCAGCCACGGCGAAGCGCGCGGCGACGACGGCGTCGCCGCGCACGTCGATGCGCCGGCGCTCTCGGGCACGCTGCGCGGCCGTCCGTTGCAGGCGCGGCTGCGCGCCGACTGGCATGGCGACGCCGGCGATGGCGAGCTGGCGCTGCGGCTCGGCGACAGCCGCGTCGAGGCTGGCGGCACATTCGGCGCACGCCTGGGCCTGCGTGCCACGCTCGCGCCGCTGCATCTGGACGACCTGCTGCCCGGGACCGGCGGCACGCTCCGCGGCGAACTGGCGCTGCACGGCGCGGCCTCGATGCCATCACTGCGGTTGCGGCTCGACGGCGAGGCACTGCGCTTGGACGGCCAGCGCATCGGCAGCCTCGGCGCACGCGGCGAACTGCCGGCGCGCGGTCAAGGCGGCGAACTCGTGCTCGACCTGCGCGAGGTCGAAACCGCCGGCGTGCAAATCGACAGCGCGACGCTCGCACTCGCCGGCAGCCTCGACGCCCTGCGCGCCGACGCGCGCATCGACTCGGCGCAAGCCGGTCGGCTCGATCTCGCCGCCGACCTCGCCCGCCCGCGCGAGGGCTGGCGCGGCCGCATCGACGCGCTGCGCTACCGCCCGCCGCACGGCCCCGCCCTCGATCTGCGCGCGCCGGCCGGCTTCGCCTGGGACGGCGCGCGCGGCCGCCTCGATCCGCTGTGTCTGGATGCCGGCGCCGCGTCGCTGTGCGCGCAGGCCGCCTGGCCCGGCGAGGCGACGCTGGAAGGCCGCGGCCTGCCGCTCGGCCTGCTCGACCCGTGGCTGGCCGACGGCGAGATCCCGCTGGTGGCGCACGGCACGGTCGAACTCGACGCCCGCTGGCGCGGCGACGGCAGCGGCGAGGCGCGGCTGCGTTCGCAGCGCGGCGGCCTGCGGCTGGATCCGCAGGCGCGCCGCGACGTGATCGGCTACGAAGCCCTGGACGTGGACGCGCGGCTCGCCCGCGGCCAACTGGTGGTCACGCTCGACGCCACGCTGAGCGAGGGCGGCCGCCTCGACGGCCAGCTCGACACCGGGCTGGCCCCCGACAGCCCGCTCAGCGCCGACCTGCACCTGGCCCTGCGCGAACTGACCTGGCTGGAGCTGCTGTCCACCGAGATCGCCGCCCCACGCGGCCGCCTCGACGGCACGCTGCGCCTGCGCGGCACCCGCGCCGCGCCGCGCTTGAGCGGCGACGCGCAGTTGAGCGGTTTCATCGTCGAGCTGCCGGCGCTCGGCATCACGCTCGACGAAGGCGAAGCGACGCTGATCGCCGAGGACCTCGACCGCGCCCGTCTCGACGGCCGGCTGCGCGCCGGCGACGGCGTGCTGGTCGCCGAGGGCCGTCTGCACACGGTCGACGGCCGGCCACGGCTCGACCTCGCCCTGCGCGGCGACGACCTGCGCATCGCCGACACCCCCGACCTGCAGGCGACCATCTCACCCGAACTCGACCTGCAGTACGCCGGCGACCACCTGCGCGTGCGTGGCCGCGTGCACGTGCCGCGCGCGCGCATCGACCTCGAACGCCTCGACACCACCACCCGGCCCTCGCCCGACGTGGTCGTGCTCGACCCGATCGACCCCGCGCGCGGCGAGCGGCTCGCGGTGGACACCCAGGTGGTGGTGAGCCTGGGCGAAAACGTGCGTCTGATCGGCTTCGGCCTCGACGGCCGCCTCGCCGGCCGGCTGCAAGTGCGCGACCGCCACGGCCAGGCCGCCACCGCCAGCGGTGCGCTCGACGTCGGCGGCCGTTACCGCGCCTACGGCCGCGAGCTGGAGATCGTCCGCGGCCGGCTCAGCTGGGCCAATACCGCGCTCGACAATCCGACGCTCGACATCCGCGCCCAGCGCCGCGTCGACAGCGTCACCGTCGGCCTGCAGGTGCGCGGCAGTGCGCTGCGCCCGCACAG
This sequence comes from Rehaibacterium terrae, assembly GCF_014202935.1. Classification (GTDB taxonomy): domain Bacteria; phylum Pseudomonadota; class Gammaproteobacteria; order Xanthomonadales; family Xanthomonadaceae; genus Rehaibacterium; species Rehaibacterium terrae. The sequence continues at coordinate 31,936 of NZ_JACHHX010000001.1, forward strand.
CGAGATCTTCTCCGAGCCGGCGATGGACAGCAGCGAGGCCTTGAGCTGGCTGGTGCTGGGCCGGCCGCTGCGCGCCGCCGGCAGTGGCGAGGCCGAACAGCTCGGCGCCGCCGCCTTCGCGCTCGGTGCCGGCGGCAACCTGCTGGCCCAGCAGGTCGGCGCGCGGCTGGGGCTGGACGAGGTCGGCGTGGCCGAATCGCGCGCGCTCGGCGGCGCCGCCTTCACGGTCGGCAAATACCTCTCGCCGCGCCTGTTCGTCAGCTACGGCGTGTCGCTGCTCGGCACCGGCCAGGTGCTCACGCTCAAGTACCTGCTGGCGCGCGGCTTCGACCTGCGCATCGAGTCCGGCACCGAGAGCCGCGCCTCGATCAACTGGCGCACCGAGCGCTGAGCGTCCTTGCGGGCACGCGCGGCGCGCTCAGTCGGCGCGGACGCGTGCGCCGCGCAGGCGCGGTACGCCGTCGACGATCTCGGTCCAGACCAGATGCGCCACGCCCTCGCGCAGCGCCAGCCGCGGAAAGCCGGTGCCGCGGCCACGGCCGGCGACGTCGGCGATCTTCCCGCGTGCCAGTTCGCGCGTGAGGTCGGCGGAGAAGCGCGCCAGCCACAGTGTCTGCCGGCCGTGCTGCTCCTGCAGCCACGCCAGCCACACGCCGTCGGCGGCGGCGGCCAGCGCGACCCGGCCGAGCACCTCGCCGCCGCGGGCGACCTCGCGCATCGGGCCGAAGCGGTCGCCGGCATCGCGCGAGTGGGCCAGACGGATCGCCGGCGGGCCGCCGGCGGCGGTGTACCAGGCCACCCACACGTCCTCGCCGCGCGCCGCCAGCGCCGGGCCGTTGACCGGGCAGGCCGGCATCACCCAGCCGTCGTCATGGACCTTGGCCGGCGTGGTCCAGTCGCCATCCTCGTGGCGGGTGACGAGGATGTCGCGCACCTCGCCCTGGGCACGACCGCGGTAGGCCAGCACCGGGCCGCGCGCGGTGACCGCGGCGGCGGTCTGGCAGCAGTCGCAGGTGCTCAGGTCGAGCGGCCACTCCACGCGCTTGCTCAGGTCCGCGTCGAATACCGCTGCGCGCAGCTGCATCGCGCCGCCGCCACCGGCGGTGGCGGGGTGATTGTGCTGGTGGCCGCCGGCGGTGGCGCGGCCATCCAGCCAGGCAACGGCGATGCGGTCGTGCGACCACGGCCACAGGCTGACGAAGCCATGCTCGGTGTGGGTGCCGTCGTCGTGCACGGTGACCGGTCCCGACCAGCTCGCGCCACCGTCGGCGGAGCGGTGCAGCTTGACGTCGTAGGCGTAGGTGGCCTCCGCGCTCTTGACCAGCGTGTGCGCCCACAGCGAGCCGTCGGGCAGCGCGGCCACGGCCGGGAAATCGGCCCAGTTGACGAACCAGTCCCGCCCTTCGGCCACGGTGGCGGGCGCGCGCCATTCGCCAGCCGCATCGTAGGCCGCCAGCCGCAGGCGGTGGCCGCCGCCGTCGCGGCGCTCGATCCAGCTCAGCCACAGCCGGCCGTCGGGCGCGAGCGTGAGGTTGGGCTGGGCCGAACCCTCCGGCGCGGGCGGCGGCCAGGGGGCGACGTCGAAGGCGGCGGCACTGCCGGCGGCGAAGGCCAGCAGCAGGCAGGGCAGAAAACGGGCGCAGCGCGGTCGGTTCATCCGCCGATGATAGCCACGGCGATGATCCGCCGCCTGCGCCATGTGGCTGGATGCCGTATCGGGGCGAGGGGGCCGTGCGCGGAGCGCACGTTACGTATCGCCGCGCGGCCCGGGTAGCGTGCGCTCCGCGCACGACCGGAGGGGCGGGCCGAAAGGCGCGTCGCGCGCCCGGCTGCCCGGTCCGGCGTTGACCTTAGGGCCCGGAAGCCCCGAACTCCTGCCGGCGGCGGGCATCGTCAGCCGCGCGCAGCTGCGCCAGGCGGTGACGGAACTGCCGGGCCTCCCACGAGGCGAAGCGCCAGATCAGGTCCACCATCAGCGCCACCGCCAGGCCGACCACGATGCCGCCCAGGAACAGCGCGTTGACCCGCGTGCCCCAGCCGGCCATGCCCTCGCCCAGGCCGGTGGTGGAGATCAGCCACATGCCGACGCGGTAGGTGAAGTAGTAGATCGGGCCGATGGTCAGCGGGTTGGTGATGAACTGCAGGCCGACCATCACCGTCAGGTTGCCGCGCACCAGCAGGGCGGCGGCGAAGGCCAGGCCGGCCTGCAGGCCGTACAGCGGCAGCAGCGCCAGCACCGCGCCGAAGTACAGCGCCGGGATGACGTGGGCGCGCTTGAACGACCACAGGTAGGGCCGGCGGTTGGCGTGCTCGGCGAACCACTTGATCACCGGGTAGCGGCGCACGTTGGCCCGGCGCGGCAACGGCCGCAGCAGCTTGCGAAGCCGGCGGCGGCGTTCGAACAGGCTGCGGTGGTGGCGGTCGAGTTCGTCCTGCATGGCACGTGGCCGAGGGTGAGGCGCCAATTCTACGGAGCGCGTCTGAACGGGAAGATGCCGCAGCGCACGCTTCGCACGGACAGTGCGTTGCACGGATCGTGCCGCCACGGCTCCTGCATGCTCCCGCATGCTCCTGCAAGAGCAAACGCCAATCAGCCGCCCTTGCGGGCACGGGCGAAGGCTTCGGCCAGCGCGTTGCCGGCCGCTGCGGCGGCCGGGCGGTCCTGGCGCGGCGGGCGCGCGTCGCGGCGGCCGTCGCCGCGCGGGCGTTCGTCGCGCGGGCGCGCCGGGTCGCGGCGCGGCGGCCGGGCCTCGGGGCCGTCGTCCAGGCGCATGGTCAGGGCGATGCGCTTGCGCGGGATGTCCACCTCCAGCACCTTCACCTTGACCACGTCGCCGGCCTTCACCACCTCGCGCGGATCCTTGACGAAGCGGTTGGCCAGCGCCGAGACGTGCACCAGCCCGTCCTGGTGCACGCCGATGTCGACGAAGGCGCCGAAGGCGGCGACGTTCGAGACCACGCCCTCCAGCACCATGCCGGGCGTGAGGTCCTTCAGGTCTTCCACGCCGTCGGCGAAGCGCGCGGTGCGGAATTCCGGGCGCGGGTCGCGGCCGGGCTTTTCCAGCTCCCGGAGGATGTCGCGCACGGTGGGCAGGCCGAACTTGTCGTCGGTGAACTGCTCGGCCTTGAGCCCGCGCAGGAAGCCACCGTCGCCGATCAGCTGCTTCACCTCGCGGCCGCAGTGCTTGACGATGCGTTCGACCACCGGGTAGGCCTCCGGGTGTACCGCGGAGGCATCCAGCGGCTCGTCGCCGTCGGCGATGCGCAGGAAGCCCGCGCACTGCTCGAAGGTCTTCTCGCCCAGCCGCGGCACCTTCAGCAGCTCGCGGCGGGTACGGAACGGGCCGTGCTCGTCGCGGAAGCGGACGATGTTCTCGGCCACCGCGGCCGACAGGCCGGCCACCCGTGCCAGCAGCGGTGCGGATGCCGTGTTCACGTACACGCCGACCGCGTTCACGCAGTCCTCCACGCGGGCGTCGAGCGCGCGGGCGAGGCGGTACTGATCGACGTCGTGCTGGTACTGGCCGACGCCGATCGACTTGGGCTCGATCTTGACCAGCTCGGCCAGCGGATCCTGCAGGCGGCGGGCGATCGACACCGCGCCGCGCAACGACACGTCCAGGTCGGGGAACTCGCGCGCCGCCAGCTCCGAGGCCGAGTACACCGAGGCACCGGCCTCGCTGACCACCAGCTTCTGCAGGCGCAGCTCGGGATGGCGCCTGATCAGCTCGCCGGCCAGCTTGTCGGTCTCGCGCGAGGCGGTGCCGTTGCCGATGGCGACCAGCTCCACCGCGTGCCTGGCGCACAGCAGGCGCAACTGCTGGATCGATTCGTCCCAGCGGTTCTGCGGCGCGTGCGGGTAGAGCGTGGCGGTGTCCACCAGCTTGCCGGTGCGGTCCACCACCGCCGCCTTCACGCCGGTGCGCAGGCCCGGGTCCAGGCCCAGCACCGCGCGCGGGCCGGCCGGCGCGGCCAGCAGCAGATCCTTGAGGTTGTCGCCGAACACGCGGATGGCCTCGTCCTCGGCGCGCTCGCGGGCCTGGCCGAACAGGTCGAGCATCAGGTGCATGTGCAGCTTCACCTTCCACGCCAGCCGCGCGCTCTCCAGCAGCCAGGCGTCGGCCGGACGGCCGCGCGCGGCGATGCCGGCATGCGCGGCGACGCGCGCGGCACCCTGCGCGTGACCGGCCTCGGCATCGCCGCCCGGGTCCAGATCGAGCGACACGATGCCCTCGCGGCGGGCGCGGAACAAGGCCAGCAGCCGATGCGAGGGGATGGTCTTCAACGGCTCGACGTGGTCGAAGTAGTCGCGGTACTTCGCGCCCTCGGCCTCCTTGCCCTCGACCACCCGCGAACGGATCTGGCCGACGTCGTCGAGCCAGGCACGCAGCTCGCCGATCAGCGCCGCGTCCTCGCCCCAGCGCTCGATCAGGATGGCGCGCGCGCCGTCGAGCGCCGCGGCGGCATCGGCCACGCCCTTGTCGGCATCGACGAATTCCGCCGCGAATTCGAGCGGCGTGCGCGCCGGATCGTCCAGCAGCCCCTGCGCCAGCGGCTCCAGCCCCGCCTCGCGGGCGATCTGCGCGCGGGTGCGGCGCTTGGGCTTGTAGGGCAGGTAGAGGTCTTCCAGCCGCGCCTTGCTGTCGGCGACTTCGATCTGCGCGCGCAGCTCGTCGGTGAGCTTGCCCTGCTCGTCGATGCTGGCCAGGATCGCCGCCCGCCGCTCTTCCAGTTCGCGCAGATAGGTCAGCCGCACCTCCAGCGTGCGCAACTGCGTGTCGTCGAGACCGCCCGTGGCCTCCTTGCGGTAGCGCGCGATGAAGGGCACGGTCGCGCCCCCGTCCAGCAGGGCCACGGCGGCGGCCACCTGCTCGGCCTTGGCGCCGATCTCGGCGGCGATGGTCTGGGCGATCTTCTGCATGCGCTGTCCGACGGCTGGAAACGGGCCGCCGATTGTCGCAGCCGCCCGCCCGTGCCGACAGCTTGCGGCAGGCGGCGGGTGCTGTTCTCGCTGGCGCGCGCCTGGCTTCAGGCAAGGTCTGCGCGAGTGCCGCCATCCCGGCGGAGGCGGGGATCCAGCGACTTCAAGCCCTTGGACGCACAGACACTGGGCTGCCGCTTTCGCGCGACGGGCCGGCAGAGGCGGGCTTGCTCAGCAGCGCCTCACGCCACCCGGCTGCGCTCGCGTCGCGTCAGATGCACCAGCAGCAGCGAGATGGCGGCGGGGGTGATGCCGGGGATGCGGGCGGCCTGGCCGATGGATTCGGGTCTGACGGCGGTGAGTTTCTGGCGGACTTCGGCGGAGAGGCCGGTGACGGCGGCGTAGTCGAAGTCGGCGGGGATGGCGGTGTGTTCGTGGCGTCGCTGGCGGGCGATTTCGTCGCGCTGGCGGTCGAGGTAGCCGGAATATTTCACGTCGATCTCGACCTGTTCGGCGACGCGGGCGTCGCCGACCCCGGGGCCGAGGGCGGGCACGGCCATCAGTTTCTGGTAGTCGAGTTCGGGGCGCCTGAGCAGGTCGAGCGCGCTGGTTTCGCGACTGACGGCGATGCCCAGCACGCGCTCGATGTCACGGCCCAGGGCGTTGCCGGGGGCGGCCCAGAGGCCGCGCAGGCGCTCGCGCTCGGCCGCGATGGCGTCGCGCTTGGCGGCGAAGGCGGCCCAGCGGGCGTCGTCCACCAGGCCGAGTTCGCGGCCTTTTTCGGTCAGGCGCAGGTCGGCGTTGTCCTCGCGCAGTTGCAGCCGGTATTCGGCGCGCGAGGTGAACATGCGGTAGGGCTCGCTGGTGCCGTGGGTGATGAGGTCGTCGATCAGCACGCCGATGTAGGCCTCGTCGCGGCGTGGCGTCCAAGGCTCGCGCTGCTGCACGAGGCGGGCGGCGTTGAGGCCGGCGATCAGGCCCTGGGCGGCGGCTTCCTCGTAGCCGGTGGTGCCGTTGATCTGGCCGGCGAAGAACAGGCCGGCGACGGCCTTGGTCTCCAGCGAGGCCTTGAGGCCGCGCGGATCGAAGAAGTCGTACTCGATGGCGTAGCCGGGGCGGGTGATGTGGGCGCGCTCGAAGCCGCGGATGCTGCGCACCAGTTCGAGCTGAACGTCGAACGGCAGCGAGGTGGAGATGCCGTTGGGGTAGATCTCGAAGGTGTCGAGGCCTTCGGGCTCGACGAACACCTGGTGCGCGTCCTTGTCGGCGAAGCGCACCACCTTGTCCTCGATCGAGGGGCAGTAGCGCGGGCCGATGCCCTCGATGGCGCCGGTGTACAGCGGCGAGCGGTCGAGCGCGGCGCGGATGATGTCGTGGGTGCGCGCGGAGGTGTGGGTGATCCAGCAGCTCACCTGACGCGGGTGGTCGGCGTGCGAGCCGATGAAGGAAAAGACCGGGCGCGGGTCGTCGCCGGGCTGCTCCTCCATCACCGAATAGTCGAGCGTGCGGCCGTCGATGCGCGGCGGGGTGCCGGTCTTGAGCCGGGCGACGGTGAACGGACCTTCGCGCAGGCGCTGCGCCAGCGTCACCGCGGGCGGATCGCCGGCGCGGCCGCCGGCGTGCTGGCTCTGGCCGATGTGGATCCTGCCGGCGAGGAAGGTGCCGGCGGTGAGCACCACGCAGGGCGCGTCGAAGCGCAGGCCGATCTGGGTGAGCACGCCGGTGACGCGGCCGCCGGCGATCAGGATGTCGTCCACCGCGGCCTGGAACAGGGTGAGGCGCTCCTGCGTCTCGACGCGACGGCGGATGGCGGCCTTGTACAACGCGCGGTCGGCCTGACAGCGGGTGGCGCGCACGGCCGGGCCCTTGCGGGCGTTGAGCGTGCGCCACTGGATGCCGGCGCGATCGGCGGCCTGCGCCATGACGCCGCCGAGGGCGTCGATCTCCTTCACCAGATGACCCTTGCCGATGCCGCCGATGGCGGGGTTGCAGCTCATCTGGCCGACCGTCTCGATGGCGTGGGTGAGCAGCAGGGTGCGCGCGCCGGCGCGGGCCGCGGCGAGGGCGGCCTCGGTGCCGGCGTGGCCGCCACCCACCACGATCACGTCATAGCTGTGCATGTCGCTGGTTTCCGTCAGTTCGTCATGGCTTGGAGGCGGCCACGTCGGTTTCTAGCCTCGGCCTTCCCGGCCTCGCCAAGAAACCCGGCCCGCGCCTTCCATGGCGCGGGCGCTCACCGGCGCGGACTGCCATTCAAGGCAGTCCGCGACAGCCCCGGTTCGCCCGCCACCGACCACGATCACGTCATAGCTGTGCATGTCGCTGGTTTCCGTTGATTCGTCATGGCTTGGAGGCGGCCACGTCGGTTTCTAGCCTCGGCCTTCCCGGCCTCGATGCGGGCACGGCCAAGTCGTTCACCGCGCTCCGCGCGGGCGGCCGTCATCGGCCGGCAGTGTAGCGCTGGACTTGGCACGCTTCCTGCTCCACAGTTCTGGCACCCGCGACAGCAAGGGCGCCGGAGAGGCGTCCGCCGGTGGAGGAACAGGGGCCGGTGCTGCGTGGCGCGGGGATGCCAGGCCGGGAACCTTGGGGGAGGTTCCCGGCCTTTTTTCGTTCCGGGTGCTGCGGGAACGTCCGCCAGGAGCGGCGGCGCCGGAGTAAAGCCGGCGCCCGGCAGGTCATGGAACAGGGGGAATCCAGGGGACCGTAGGCCGGACGCCGGACAGGTGGGGGTGCGGTCTGTCTGCGCGCGCCGCGCAAGGTCAGAAACCGACGCCCAAGGTCACAGGGCGCTCAGAATGCGCTCCCGCCGCCGCCAAAGCAAGTGCCTCAACGCGGCTCGTCCTCGCTCACCCCGGCACGCCGCCCCGCCTCCTCGCGTCCGGCGCCGCGCGCTGCCGGCACGGCGGCACGGATGAAGCCGCCACTGCGCCTGGGCTCGACGGCCGTCGCCGCGGCCGGCGGCGGAGTCTGCGGCATCCGTCGCGCGGGTGCCTGCGATTCGTCGCGCCAGCCGGCCCCGTCGCCGCGGCGCCGCTCTCGCCACGGCGGCGGCTCGCCTTCGCGTCCCGGCCACGGCCGCGTCGACCGCTGGTCCACCTCGCCACCCTCGGCGGACGGAAAGCGCCGGTCGGGCTGCCGTCCGTGCTCACGCCAGTCCGGCCGGCGGCGTTCTTCGTGCTGTCGCCAGCCGGGTTCGCCGTCGGCCAGTCGCCGCCGCTCGCGCCATTCCGTCCCGGGCGTGCCAGCCTCCGCCTCGTCCTCCCGCAGCGCGGCCTCGCGGGCGCGCCGGTAGACATCGTGGAAGCCGCCGCGCCGCTCGCGCGGCGGGCCGTGCTCGCGCGGCGGCCGCGGGGCATGGCCGTAGTACGGCCAGTACCAGTAAGGCCAGTAGTGGTACGGGGGCCAGCCATGGCTGTAGCCGTAGAACCACGGCGGGCGGACGTAGCCGTAGTGGAAGCTGTACGCGCTGCGGTACGGGTAGGGATGGAACGGCCCCCACCAGCCGCCCCACCAGAACGGGTCGTAGCCATAGCCGTAGTGCAGCCTGACGTAGCCGCTGGCTGCGCCGTCGTGGCGGCCGACGTAGTAGTCGCCGCGGCCGTCGTCGTAGGGGTAGTAGTAGCTGCCGTCGCGATAGACGTAACGCTCGCGGTAGCTGCCGTCGTAGGTGGCGCAGCCGGCGAGCAGAACGGCGATGGCGGCAAGGGCAAGCGTGCGGCGCATGACGGAATCCCTCGGGTACTGCGGCAGTCTCGGCCCCGCGCGGTGAATTCGCCCTGAAGCCGGCCCGCGACGGCGCGACGCAGTATCCCGTCGCGCGCGCGCCGCCGCGCTTCCGCGCCCGCGCGGGGCGATGCTACCGTGCGCCACCCTCCCCGCCCGTCGCTCCCATGGCTCTGCACCAGGCCTCCGGCCGCTGGAAACTCGGACTCGCGCTCGCGCTGGCCACTGCCGGCTTCTGGTCGACCCTGCCGGTGGCGCTGAAGATCACGCTCGAACAGCTCGACCCGTACACGCTGACCTGGTTCCGCTTCCTGGTCGCCTTCGTGCTGATGTTCGCCTGGCTGGCGGCGCGCGGCGGGCTGGCGCCGCTGCGCGGGCTGACGCACCGGCACCGCGCGCTGCTGGCGGTGGCGGCGCTCGGCCTGATCGGCAATTACGTCTTCTACCTGCTGGGCGTGCAGCACACCTCGCCGGGCAATGCGCAGCTGCTGATCCAGCTCGCGCCGCTGCTGATGGCGCTGGGCGGGATCTTCGTGTTCCGCGAGCGTTTCGCCACCGGGCAGTGGCTGGGACTGGCGGTGATCGTCGGCGGGCTGGCGTTGTTCTTCGCCGACCAGCTCGGCCACGACACGCTGCCGGCCGGGCGCTACGTGTGGGGCTCGACGCTGGTGATCGCCGCCGCCGTGGTCTGGGCCGTGTACGCACTGGCGCAGAAACAACTGCTGCTGCGGCTGTCCTCGCCGCTGATCCTGCTGGTGATCTACGCGGCGGCGAGCCTGCTGCTGTGGCCACTGGCGCGGCCGACGGCGCTGCTCCAGCTCGACGCGCTGCACTGGGGCCTGCTCGTCTACTGCGCGCTCAACACGCTGGGTGCCTACGGCTGCTTCGCCGAAGCGCTGGCGCACTGGGAGGCCTCGCGCGTCTCGGCGATCCTCGCCACCACGCCGCTGCTGTGCATCGGCGTGGTGTTTCTCGTGCACGCGCTGTGGCCGACGCTGATCCGCCCCGAAGCGATCTCCTGGCTGGGCTTCGCCGGCGCCGGCCTGGTGGTGCTCGGCTCGACGCTGACCAGCCTGCTGGGACAGCGCAAGGCCGCCTGACGCCGCCCCTGCACAGGCGCGGCGTCAGGCCAGCAGACGGGCGAGCAGGTCGGCGCAGTCGCGCGAGGTGAGCTTGCCGTCGAGGCCGCGCAGGGTGTCGTGCGCCAGCGCGCGGCGCGGGCCGGCCAGGCGCTGCCAGGATTCGAAACTGCCGAGCAGGCGCGCGGCGACCTGCGGGTTGATCGCGTCGAGCCCGGGCAACTGCGCCGCCAGCAGGGCGTAGCCGGCGCCGTCGGCGCGGTGGAAGGCGACCGGGTTCATCCGCGCGAAGCTGCCGAGGATGGCGCGCACGCGGTTGGGGTTGGTCGGCGTCCACCAGTCGCTGGCGAGCAGCGCGCGCACGTCCTCGACCGCCTCGGGCTGCGGACGCGCGGCGACCAGGGTCAGCCACTTGTCGGTCACCAGCGGGTCGTGACGGTAGCGTTCGCGGAAGGCGGCGAGGGCGGCGTCCTTGCCCGGCGCGTCGAAGCGCACCAGGCAGCGCAGCGCGCCGAGCCGGTCGGTCATCACCGTCGCGGTGTCGAACTGCCGCTGCGCCAGGGCTTCATGCGGGTCGAGCCGCGCCAGCCAGCCCAGGCAGGCGTTGCGCAGCGTGCGCGCGGCCATCGCCGGGCCGTCGAGGCCGCCGGCGGCGAGGTCGGCGAGCGCGTGGTAGCGCCGTTCCAGCCGGTCGGCGTGATCCTCGGCGAGAAGGTCGAGCAGCTCCTCGCGGGCGGCGAGCAGGGCGTCGACGTCGATCTGCGGCACCTGGTCGGCCAGGGTGTCGAAGTCCGGCAGGGCGAGGCATTCGGCGACGAAGGCGGGATCGGCGGCATCGTCGTCGAGCAGGTCGCCGAGCGCGTCGCTCAAGGCCGCCTGCGCGGCGCGCGGATCGGCGAAGGTGCGCAGCATCACGCCGGTGGCCAGCCGCTGCAGCGCCTCCCAGCGGTTGAAGGCGTCGCGCTCGATGCGCGCCAGCCGGCCGAGCTGGGCCGGGGTGTAGGCGTAATCGAGCCGCACCGGGGCGGCGAAGCCCTGGTTGAACGCCGGCAACGGCTTGGCCGGCAGGCCGTCGAAGTGGATTTCGTGGACGTCGGCGGTCAGTTCGATCAGGTCGTCGCGCACCACGGCGTCGCCTTCGGCGGCGGCCGCGACCGGCTCGCCGTCGGGGCCGTAGAGCGCGAAGCGCAGCGGAATCAGCAGGGCCTGCTTGTCCGGCTGGCCCGGCGTCGGCGGGGTGTGCTGGCGGATGCGCAGGGTGTAGCGGCCGCGCATGGCGTCGTATTCGTCGTCGATGCGCAGTTGCGGGGTGCCGGCCTGCGCATACCAGCGCGCGAACTGCGCCAGGTCGCGGCCGGACACGGCGGCGTGGGCGGCGAGGAAATCCTCCACGGTGGCGGCGCGGCCGTCGTTGTCGGCGAAGTAGCGGTCCATGCCGGCACGGAAGGTTTCCTCGCCGAGCAGGGTGTGCAGCATGCGCACGATCTCCGCGCCTTTCTCGTACACCGTGAGCGTGTAGAAGTTGTTGATCTCGCGGTACTGCACCGGCCGCACCGGATGCGCCAGCGCGCCGGCGTCCTCAGCGAACTGGCGTCCGCGCAGCAGGCGCACGTCCTCGATGCGCTTGACCGCGCGCGAGTGCAGGTCGGCGGTGAACTCCTGGTCGCGGAAGACGGTGAGCCCTTCCTTAAGCGCGAGCTGGAACCAGTCGCGCAGGGTGACGCGGTTGCCCGACCAGTTGTGGAAATACTCGTGGCCGATCACCGATTCGACCGCGAGGTAGTCGGCATCGGTGGCGGTGTCCGGGTCGGCGAGGATGTAGCGGGCGTTGAAGATGTTCAGGCCCTTGTTCTCCATCGCGCCCATGGTGAAATCCTGCACGGCGACGATGTTGAACACGTCCAGATCGTAGGTGCGGCCGAAGCGCTGCTCGTCCCAGCGCAGCGCACGCTCGATGGCGTCGAGCGCGAAACCGCAGCGGCCGATGTCCTCCGGCGCCGCCCACACGGCCAGCCGCACCGCGCGCCCTTCGGCGGTGACCAGGTCGCGGTGGATGCCTTCGAGCCGGCCCGCCACCAGCGCGAACAGATAGCAGGGCGTGGCGTGCGGGTTTTCCCACACGGCGTAGTGGCGGCCGTCGTCGAGCGTGCCGCGCTCGACCGGGTTGCCGTTGGCCAGCAGCACCGGGAAGCGCGCGCGGTCGGCGCGCAGGGTGACGCGCCAGGCCGACATCACGTCGGGCCGGTCGAGAAACCAGGTGATGCGGCGGAAGCCCTCGGCCTCGCATTGGGTGATCAGCAGGCCGCGGCTGGCGTACAGACCCTCCAGCCGGGTGTTGCGCGCCGGATGGATGCGCGCCCGCGTTTCCAGCACGCAAGGGCCGACGAGGCCGTGCACGGTGAGGCTCTCGCCATCGAGCGCATAGCGTGCCGGTGGCAGCGGCTGGCCATCCACCGCGATGTCCAGCAGCGCCAGCTCCTCGCCGTCCAGCCGCAGCGGCGCGCCCGGCGCGTATGACTCGCCGGGCGTCAGTTCCAGCCGCGCCGCGACCACGGTGTCGTCCAGGTCGAGGTCGAAGGCCAGCTCGGTGCGGACGATGCGCCAGGCGGGCGGGCGGTAGTCGGCGAGGCGGACGATGCGGGCGTCTTCGGTCATGGTCGGCGAGTGCGTGGCGTGAGCCGTCAAGGCTAACTCAAGCGGGGTTTCGGGATCGCGGGAATCGCGCGAGCACAGGATCCTCGTCCCCGCGAAAGCGCGGACCCGGTGACTTTCCCGGTCACCGATAAGCACGGGATTCCCGCTTTCGCGGGAATGACGACTATGCTTCGAAGGCCTTTCGACCCCAACGCCCGACCCATGGACCCCACCACCCACCGCCCCACTCTCGACGACATCCACGCCGCCGCCGCGCGCATCGCGCCGCACGCGCAGCTCACCCCGGTGCTGCGCTCGCGCTCCTTGGACGCGCTGGCCGGCTGCGAGCTGCATTTCAAGTGCGAGAACCTGCAGCGAGTCGGCGCCTTCAAGTTCCGCGGGGCGGTCAATGCGGTGTTCTCGCTGAGCGACGAGGAAGCCGCGCGCGGCGTGGTCACGCAGAGCTCCGGCAACCACGGCGCGGCGGTCGCGTTGGCCTGCCGACTGCGCGGCATTCCCGCAACGGTGGTGGTGCCGCACAACGCGCCGAGGATCAAGTTGGCGGCGATCCACGCGTTCGGCGCCCGCATCGTGCCCTGCGAGGTGAACCAGGCCGCACGCGACGCCGCCACCGCGCAGGTGCTGGCCGAGACCGGCGGCCGCCTGATCCATCCGTTCAACGACGCCCGCGTGATCGCCGGGCAAGGCACCGCCACGCTGGAGCTGCTGCATCACGCGCCCGGGCTGGACACGCTGATCGCGCCGGTCAGCGGCGGCGGCCTGCTCTCGGGCACGGCGCTGGCGGCGCACGGCATCGAGTCGGGCATCCGCGTGCTCGGCGCCGAACCGGAAGGCGCGCGCGACGCCCACGATTCGCTCGCAGCCGGCGAGCGCATCACCGGCCGCGTCGCCGACACCGTCTGCGACGGTCTGCGGGCCGAGCTCGGCCCGCTCACCTTCCGCATCCTGCGCGAGCACGTCGAGGACATCCTGCTCGCCGGCGAGGCCGAGATCATCGCCGCCATGCGGCTGGTCTGGGACCGGCTGAAGCTGGTGATCGAGCCGAGCGCGGCGGTGCCGCTGGCGACGATCCTGAAAAACCCCGAGCGGTTCCGCGGCCGCCGCGTCGGCGTGATCCTGTCCGGCGGCAACGTCGATCTGGACGCGCTGCCGGCGCTGTTCGCGCGCGCCGGCTGAGCCGGCTTCAGCCGGCGGCGTCGGGCAGCAGCCGCACCAGATAGTCGGCGCGGGCCAGGTCGGCATCGCTGGCGCTGAGCACGGTGGCGACGTAGGCGTCGCGCTCGAAGCCGATCACTTCCAGATCCCAGACGCAGAACGACTCGCCGTCGCGCGCGGCGCGCCAGTCGCCGCCACCGTGTGGGCGCACGAAGACACGCAGCGGCAGCTCGTTCTCGCGGTCCCACCAGGCCAACACGAGGTAATCGCAGTCGCGGCCGCGATGCAGGATCAGAAAGCCCACCCCCAGCCGGCCCGGGGCCAGCGGCGGCTGCGGCAGCGCCGCCTCGGCCAGCGCCAGCGCGGTGCCGAAGCCGGCCTCGTCCGGCCAGAGGCCGTCGACGCTGATCTCGTAGTGCTTGAGCATCCAGCCACCGAGGTCGCGAAGACCCAGGCAGCGGCGCGGACGGGGCCGGTAGGCGTGCATGAGGGGGATTCTGCCTCAACCCGGTTTGCGACGGATCGGAATCGCCGACAGCGGCACGGCGGCGATGTCGGCGCCGGCCTCGCGGCGCGGGGCGCCGGGCGCAGGGCCCCAGGCCTGGGCGTAGATCACCTCCCAGGTGCTCGGCAGCGCGCCGTCGCGACGCAACGGCTCGTAGGCGGCGGCGGCGCGGGCGAAGCGGGCCTTGCCGGTGAGCGTGCGGCGGCGGCCGGCGAGCGCGTTGGTGGCGCCGATGGCGCGCAGCTCGCGCATCAGCGCCGGCAGGTCGGGATAGGTGAGGGTGAAGCGGTCCTGGTCGAGCACCGGGTCACGGAAGCCGGCCTGGATCAGCGCGTCGCCGACCTGTTGGATGTGCGCGAACGGGCTGACGTGCGGCACCTGGTCGGCGGCGGCGAAGGCCTCACGCAATTCGCCCAGCGTGCGCGGGCCGAAGGTGGAGAACAGCAGCAGCCCGCCCGGCTTGAGCACGCGGCGGAAGCCGGCCAGCGTCGCCGGCAGGTCGTCCACCCATTGCAGGCAGAGGCTGGAGAAGATCAGGTCCACGCTGGCGTCGGCGAGCGGCAGCGCCGCGGCATCGGCGCACACGCGCCGGAACGGCCGCCACCAGGCGGATTTTTTCTTCGCCTGGCGCAGCATCGGCAGGGCGAGGTCGAGCGCGACCACCTGCGCCTTTGGCCAGCGCTTCTTCATCGCGGCCGAGGCGCGACCCGGGCCGGCACCGATGTCGAGCACCACCTGCGGTACGCGCCCGTCGAGGTAGTCGAGCGATTCGAGCAGGCGCGATTCGACCTCCTTCTGCAGGGCGGCGGCGGCCTCGTAGCTCGGCGCGGCGCGGCCGAAGGCGTGCTTGAGGTGGCGGAGGTCGAAGGTGGGCATGGGTGGCTGAAGGCTGGAGCCGGCGTGAGGACGCTGTGCTTTGAAGCCCTCCCCTTCAAGGGGAGGGCTGGGTGGGGATGGTGTTTACGCTCCCGTGCGGCACGGCCTCCACCACCCCCACCCCGGCCCTCCCCCTGAGGGGGAGGGAGAAGCGCGTGGGCCCTCCCCCTGAGGGGGAGGAAGAAGCGCGTGCGCTCACGGCGCGAACTCCGCGGCGAAGGACTCGATCGCCATGGCGATCTGGTCCTGATGGGTGAGGAAGGGCGCGTGGCCGCCGCCGTCGATGCGCAGGAAGCGGGCGTCGGCGGCCAGTGTGGCGGCCGCCTGCATCGCCTGCCAGTGCACCAGCCGGTCGCGGCGGCCGGCGATCCACAGACTGGGCACGGCGAGCTCCGGCAGGCGCTCGCGCAGGTCGCATTCGTCGAGCAGGCGCAGGCCTTCATGCAGCACCTGCGGGGCCGGCTCGCCGCGCTCGAAGACGTGCTCGCGCAGGCGGCGCAGCTCCTCGCGCATATGGTCGGAGCCATGCGCTTCGAGTGCGAGGAAGCGGTCGATGGTGGCGTGGTAATCGGCGCGCAGGCCGTCGCCGAACTGGCGGAACACCGACCCATCCACGCCCTGCGGCCAGTCGGGGCCGGCGACGAAGCGCGGACTGGCGCAGAGCATGACCAGCCCGCGCGCCTGCCACGGCTGCGCCAGCGCCGCCTGCAGCGCGACCAGCCCGCCCAGCGACCAGCCCAGCCACAGCGCCGGCGGCGTGGCAGCGGCGATGCGTCGCGCGATGTCGGCGAGGTCGAGCCGGCCCTCGCGCTCGGGGCTGCGGCCGTGGCCGGGCAGGTCGACCAGATGCAGGGTGAAGCGCGCCGCCAGCCGCTCGGCCAGCGGCGCGAAGATGCCCGAATGCATCGCCCAGCCGTGGATCAGCACCAGCGCGGGGCCATGGCCGCGGGTTTCGATATGCATGCGCTCAGTGCTCCACGATGCCGGCCAGCGCCACGAGCAGCGCGTCGATATCGGCCTCCGCGTGCGCGGCCGAGAGCGTGATGCGCAGCCGCGCGCTGCCCTCGGGCACGCTCGGCGGGCGGATCGCGGCGACGCGGAAGCCGGCGACGTCGAGCGCGGCGGAGGCGGCCAGCGTGCGGGCGTTGTCGCCGAGCACGAGCGGCTGGATCGGCGTATCCGACGGCAGCAGCGGCAGGCCGCGCCGCGCCGCGCCCTCGCGGAAGCGGGCGATGTGGGCGCGCAGTTTTTCGCGCCGCCAGCCGTCGTCGCGGGCGGCGCGCAGGTTGGCGCGCATCGCGGCGGCCAGCGCCGGCGGGGTGGCGGTGGTGTAGATGTAGGGGCGCGCGGTCTGCAGCAAATGGTCGATGAGCGCGTCGCTGCCGAGCAGCGCGGCGCCGTAGCCGCCGAGCGCCTTGCCGAAGGTGACCAGCAGCAGCGGCACCTCGCGCGGGCCGAGGCCGGCGGCGGCGACGCTGCCGCGCCCGCGCTCGCCGAGCACGCCGACGCCGTGGGCATCGTCGATGTACAGCAGCGCGTCCTCGCGCGCGGCGAGGGCGGCCAGTTCGCGCAGCGGCGCGACGTCGCCGTCCATGCTGAACACGCCGTCGCTGGCGAGCAGCGCCAGTCCGCGCTCGTGCGCGGCGAGCAGGCGCGCGGCGGTTTCGATGTCGCCATGCGGGTAGCGGCGCAGCACGCAGCCGGCCAGGCGCGCGCCGTCGATCAGGCTGGCGTGGTTGAGCCTGTCCTGCAGGCAGAGGTCGTCGCGCCCGAGCAGGCTCTGGAGGACGGCGAGGTTGGCGGCGAAACCGCTGCCGAGCACCAGCGCACGCGGCCAGCCGAGCCAGTCGGCCAGTTCGCGCTCGAGCGCGGCGTGTTCGGCGTGGTGGCCGCAGACCAGGTGCGAGGCGACGCCGCCGACGCCGTGCGCCGCGGCGGCCTCGCGCAGCGCGGCGACGGCGGCGGGATTCGCCGCCAGGCCGAGGTAGTCGTTGCCGCTGAAGTCGAGCAGCCGGCGGCCGTCGATCTCGATGCGCGCGCCCTCGCGCCGGCTCACCGTGTGCAGGCGGCGCACCGCGTCGCGCGCCACGCGCTCGCGTGCGGCGGCGGCGAGGCGTTCGCCCGGCGACACCCGCGGCATGGCGCGATCAGGCGGCGCAGGCGCAGCCGCCGCCGCAACCGCCGGCCGGCGCGTCGGCAAGCAGGTCGGCGTGGACGGTGCCGCTCTCCTGCGTCACCGCCATCGGCCTGAGGCCGAGGCGGGCGAACAGCGCCTGGTCGCGCTCGACGTCGGGGTTGCCGGTGGTCAGCAGCTTCTCGCCGTAGAAGATCGAGTTGGCGCCGGCGAGGAAGCACAGCGCCTGCAGCTCGTCGCTCATCGTCTCGCGCCCGGCCGACAGCCGCACCATCGACTTCGGCATCAGGATGCGCGCCACCGCGATGGTGCGGACGAACTCGAACGGGTCGAGCTCGGCCGTGCCATGCAGCGGCGTGCCCTCGACCTGCACCAGCCGGTTGATCGGCACCGAGTCGGGGTGCGCCGGCAGGTTGGCCAGCGCCTGCAACAGGCCGGCGCGCTGGCCGCGCGACTCGCCCATGCCGACGATGCCGCCACAGCAGGTCTTCAGGCCGGCCTCGCGGACGTGGCCGAGCGTGTCCAGGCGATCCTGGTACTCGCGGGTGTGGATGATCTCGCCGTAGAACTCGGGCGCGGTGTCGAGGTTGTGGTTGTAGTAGTCCAGGCCCGCCGCGCGCAGCGCGCGCGCCTGCTCGCCGCTGAGCATGCCCAGGGTGGCGCAGGTCTCCAGCCCCAGCGCCTTCACCCCGGCGATCATGGCCGCGAGCTTGGGGATGTCCCGGTCCTTGGGCGAGCGCCAGGCCGCACCCATGCAGAAACGGGTGGCGCCGGCGGCCTTGGCGGCCCTGGCCTTCTCGATGACGGCCTCGGCGTCCATCAGCTTCTGCGCCTGCACGCCGGTGTGGTAGCGCGCCGCCTGCGGGCAGTAGCCGCAGTCCTCCGGGCAGCCGCCGGTCTTGATCGACAGCAGCGTGGACACCTGCACCTCGGCCGGGTCGAAATGCGCGCGGTGCACCGAGGCGGCGCGGTGCAGCAGCTCGGTGAAGGGCAGCTCGAACAGGGCGAGGACTTCCTCGCGGCGCCAGTCGTGGCGGAGCTCGGGAACGGCGGCGGTTGCCATGACGGCCTCGGCGGCGGATAAAGTGCGGCAAGTCTGGGAAGGGGACGCCCCCCTGTCAACCGAACGCCCACGGATGGAGTTGACGGCCGATGACCCTCCGCATCGCCCGCCTCGGTGCCCGCCTCGGTGCCCGCCTCGGTGACCGCCTCGGCCGCTGGCTGCTGCCGCCGCGCTGTCTGATCTGCGGCGAATCTGGCACCAACGGCCGCGATATCTGCGCCATCTGCGCCGAAACCCTGCCCTGGAACCGGGTCGCCTGCCCCTGCTGCGCGCTGCCCCTGCCGGCCCCGGCGCCGGCCTGCGGGCGCTGTCTGAAGAAACCGCCGCCGTTCGCCGCCACGGTGGCCGCCTTCGCCTACGGCTTTCCGGTGGACCGGCTGCTGCCGCGCTTCAAGTTCCACGGCGACCTCGCTGCCGGCCGCGCACTGGCGCGCGGGCTGCTCGACATGGCCCGCCACGCCGACCGCCCGCAGGCGCTGATCCCGGTGCCGCTGCACCCGCGCCGGCTGCGCGAGCGCGGCTACAACCAGGCACTGGAACTGGCCCGGCCGGTCGGCCGGGCGCTCGGGATTGCGCTGCGCGGCGACGCGCTGGCACGGGTGCGCGAAACCGCCGCGCAAACCGAACTCGGCGCGCTGGCGCGACGGCGCAACGTGCGGCGCGCGTTCGAAGTCCGCGCCGGCACACTGCCGCCGCACGTCGCCCTGGTGGACGACGTGATGACCACCGGCGCCACCCTCGCCGAATGCGCGGCCGCGCTGCGCCGCGCCGGGGTGGCGCGGGTGGACGTGTGGGTGGCGGCGCGCGCGCCGGCGCGGCGCTGACTCACTGCGCGGGCCTGGGAATGTCGGCCTTCGGATCGCGCCCGGAGCCGATCACCGCCTTCCGCCTCTGCACCGGGGTGCCGGCAGGGCGAGACAGGCGATCGGCAGGCGCATGGGGACGCTCCGGAAAGGGAGCGCGCTGTAGCGCACCCCCGCCGCGCCCCCGCCGGCCGGCAGTCATGTCCGCGCCAGGCCGTGCCGCTGGCGCGACGAAAGCCCGCCGCCGCTGCCGGATCAGGCGCGCAGCAGCAGATCGAAGGCCAGCCCGGCGAACACCGCCATGCCGACCCAGTTGTTGTGCAGGAAGGCCTCGAAACAGCGCTGCCGCGAGCGGTCGCGGGCATGCCGGAACTGCCACAGCACCAGCAGCGCGGCCACGGCGAGGCCGGCGTAATACCAGCCGCCGAGGCCGGCGCGCAGGCCCAGCAGCGCCAGCGCGGCAAGGAACCCGGTGTAGAGCACGGCCAGCGCGATCAGGTCGGCCTCGCCGAACAGGATGGCGGTGGACTTGGCGCCGGCGGCAAGGTCGTCCTCGCGGTCGACCATGGCGTACCAGGTGTCGTAGGCGGTGGCCCACAGCACGTTGGCGAGGAACAGCAGCCAGGCGATCGGCGGCACCGTGCCCTGCACGGCGGCGAAGGCCATCGGGATCGCCCAGCCGAAGGCGACGCCCAGATACACCTGCGGCAGGTAGGTGTGGCGCTTGAGGTAGGGATAGCTCGACGCGAGGAACACGCCGACGACGCTCAGGTACACGGTGAGCCGGTTGGTCAGCAGCACCAGCGCGAAGGCGGCCAGCATCAGCACCGCGAACAAGGCCAGCGCCTCGCGCCCGCTCACCGCGCCGGTGGCCAGCGGGCGCCCCTTGGTGCGCTCGACCTGCGGGTCCAGCCAGCGGTCGGCGTAGTCGTTGATCACGCAGCCGGCCGAGCGGGTCAACCAGACGCCGGCAGTGAAAATGGCGAACAGGTGCCAGGGCGGGAAGCCTTCGGCCGCCAGCCACAGGCCCCACCAGGTCGGCCACAGCAGCAGCAGCACGCCGATCGGGCGATCGCCGCGGACCAGTTTCCAGTACTGGCCGAGACGTTCGCGCCAGCGCGGGACGGCTGGGCCCGGCGGCCGGGGCTGCTCGGAGACGTAACGCTCGTAAGGCATGGGGCGGAAGGTTAGCAGGGCGGCCATGACCTTCGCCCTATCCACGCCGCCCCCGGACGGCGCATCATCGGCGCTCCACCCCGGGGAGACACCGCATGACACCGACCGCACGCACCGCGCTGGCGCTTCTCGTCGCCGCCAGCCTCGCCGGCGGCCTGGCCGCCTGTTCGCGCCAGGATGGCGCGCCGGCCGCCACCGCCTCCCAGGCCGAAGTCGCACGGCCCAGCCGCCAGTACGGCATCGAGGAGTTCGTCGAGTCGATCGGCGTCAGCGGCGCCTCGTTCTCGGCCGACGAGTCGAGAATCCTGTTCTCGTCGAACCGCTCGGGCATCTGGAACGTCTACTCGATGCCGGTCACCGGCGGCGAGTGGACGGCGGTCACCGCTTCCAGCACCGACAACAACTACGCGGTGGCCTACTTCCCGCACGACGACCGCGTGCTGGTCACCCGCGACCAGGGCGGCAACGAGCTCAACCACCTGTACGTCATCGAAACCGACGGCAGCGAGCGCGACCTGACGCCGGGCGAAAAACTCAAGGCCATGTTCGCCGGCTTCAGCCACGACGGCAGCCGCTTCTTCGTGCTGAGCAACGAGCGCGACCCGCGCTACTTCGATGTCTACGCCTACGACGCGACGACCTACGCGCGCGAGCGCATCTACACCAACGAGGCCGGCTACCAGCCCGGACCGATCTCCGGCGACGGCCGCTGGATCGGCCTGTCCAAGCCCGACACCACGGTCAACAACGACATCTACCTGTTCGACCGCCAGAGCGGTGCGCTGACACACCTGAGCCCGCACCAGGGTGCGGCGCAGTTCGCGATCCAGGATTTCGCGCCGGACGGCTCGCACCTGCTGTACACCAGCAACGACGGCAGCGAGTTCTTCCGCCTGCGCCGCTACGACCTCGCCAGCGGCGAACACGCCGACGTCCAGGTCGAGGACTGGGACATCGTCTACAGCCACTACTCGCACAACGGCCGCTACCGCATCGCCGCGATCAACGAGGACGGCAGCACCAGCGTGCGCCTGTACGACGCCGCCAGCGGCGAGCGCCTGCCGCTGCCGGCGCTGCCGGCCGGCGAGATCCGCGGCGCCACGCTGGCGCGCTCGGAAGCGCGCCTGGCCTTCTATCTCAATGGCGACCGCCAGCCCAACGACCTGTACGTGCTGGAGTTCGGCGGCGCGCCGAAGCAGCTCACCCGTTCGCTCAATCCGGCCATCGACCCGGCCGATCTGGTCGATTCGCAGGTGGTGCGCTTCACCAGTTTCGACGGGATGGAGATCCCCAACATCCTGTGGAAGCCGCACCAGGCCACGGCGGAGAACAAGGCGCCGGCGCTGGTGTGGGTGCACGGCGGCCCGGGCGGGCAGACCACCCGCGCGCATTCGGCGGTGATCCAGTACCTGGCCAACCACGGCTACGTGGTGCTCGGCATCAACAACCGCGGCAGTTCCGGCTACGGCAAGACCTTCTTCGCCGCCGACGACCGCAAGCACGGCCGCGAGCCGCTGTGGGACACCATCGAGGCGAAGAAGTACCTGCAGTCGCTGGACTATGTCGATCCCGAGCGCATCGGCATCATCGGCGGCAGCTACGGCGGTTACATGGTGCTGAGCGCGCTGGCCTTCCATCCGGAGGAATTCGACGTCGGCGTGAACATCTTCGGCGTCAGCAACTGGATCCGCACGCTGGAGAGCATTCCGCCGTGGTGGGAGAGCTTCCGCCAGGCGCTGTACGCCGAGATCGGCCACCCGGAGAAGGACCGCGAGTTCCTGATCGCCACCTCGCCGCTGTTCCACGCCGACAACATCGTCAAGCCGCTGATCGTGCTGCAGGGCGCCAACGACCCGCGCGTGATCCAGGCCGAGAGCGACGACATCGTGGCGGCGGTACGCAGGAACGAGGTGCCGGTGGAGTACGTCGTGTTCGACGACGAGGGCCACGGCTTCACCAAGAAGAAGAACCAGATCGCGGGCTACGGCGCGATCCTGGCCTTTCTCGACACCCATCTGAAGCACAAGCCGGCGACGCCGTGACGATGGCCGCGCCCGTTCCCGTGCGGGAACGGGCGCATGGCCGGTAGTATCGGGCACAAGCCCACGGCCGCCCCGAAGGAGAAACACCGATGAGCGCAGGACCCGGTTCCGCCGGCAACGTGATCGCCGCGCTGTGCAGCCTGTTCATTCCGGGGCTGGGGCAACTGGTGCAGGGCCGCATCCTGGCGGCGATCTTCTATTTGCTGTTGGCCGGCGTGCTCTGGCTGGTCACCTTCACCCTGCTCGGCTGGCTGGGCAACCTGATCGCCTGCATTGACGCGGCGCTGTACCGCCCGCGCCGCTGAACCCGCCGGCGTTCAGCCGCGCTCGCGCAGCCAGGCGGTCAGCGCGTCGGCCGACAGCGGCCGGGCATAGAGATAGCCCTGCGCCTCGTCGCAGCCCTGGCCGCGCAGCAGCTCGGCCATGGCCTCGGTCTCCACGCCCTCGCCGACCACCCGCAGGCCGAGGGCGTGGCCGAGGGTGACGATGGCCTGGGTCAGCTCGGCCACCGCCGGATCCTCCAGCATCGACCAGGTGAAGGCGCGGTCGATCTTCAGGTGGCTGACTGGAAAACGGTGCAGGTACTGCAGGTTGGAGAAACCGGTGCCGAAGTCGTCCACCGCCAGCCGCACGCCGTGCGATTCGAGCAGGGCCAGACCGCTGCGCAGGGCCTCGCTGTCGATCATCATCGAGGACTCGGTGATCTCCAGCTCCAGCCGCTCGGTCGGCCAGCCGGCCTCGGCGCAGAGCGCGATCACCCGCGCGGCGAACTGCGGATCGCGCATCTGCACCGCCGAGGCATTGACCGCGAGGTGGCCGAAGCGCAGGCCGGCGCGGTCCCAGGCGCGCGCCTGGCGACAGGCCTCGGCCAGCACCCAGTCGCCGATGCGCACGATCTCGCCGGTTTCCTCGGCGATCGGGACGAACTCGTCCGGCCCGCAGCGCAGCCCGCCCGCAGGCCGCCAGCGCAGCAGCGCCTCGATGCCGAGCACGCGGCCGTCGCGCAGGCTGACCGCCGGCTGATAGGCCAGCGAGAACTCGCCACGCTCGAGCGCGCCGCGTAGCTGGCGCTCGATGCGGATGCGCCGCTGCACGCGCTCGAACTGGGCGACGTCGTGGAACTGATAGGTGTTGCGGCCGGCGTCCTTGGCGCGGGACATCGCCGCGTCGGCAGCGCGTAGCAGCTCGTCGAGGTCGGCGCCGCGCGGGCCGGACAGGGCGATGCCGACGCTGCAGCCGACCTGCAGCTCGTGGCCGGCGACGGTCAGCGGCTGACTGAGCGCGTCGATGATCCGCTGCGCCACGGCGGCGGCGTCATCCGGCTGCTGGATGCCGCGCAGCAGCACGAGAAATTCGTCGCCGCCGTGGCGACCGATCATGCCGCTGCCGGGCACGCAGCCGCGCAGGCGCTCGGCCATGGCCTGCAGCAGCTCGTCGCCGACCAGGTGCCCCATCGCCTCGTTGACCAGCTTGAAGCGGTCCAGGTCGATGAACAGCAGGGCCAGCCCGTCCTCGCTGGCGGCCACCGCCTCCAGCGCCTGCTGGCGGAACGCGGCGCGGGTGGGCAGGCCGGTCAGGCTGTCGTAATGCGCCAGCCGCCGGATGCGCTCGTCGGCCTCGCGCTCGACGGTGATGTCGCGGATCAGGCCGGTGATCCGCCGCGGGCGGCCGTCGCGATGCTCCAGCTCGCCGACGACCTGCACCCAGACGCGGCGGCCGTCGGGCGTGGTCAGCGCGCCGCTGAGCTCGATGCTCTGGCCCGGTTCGCGGAACGCACGGATCGCGCCATCGATCGCCTCTCGGGTGTTGGGGTCGTAGAGCGCACGGAGCTGTTCCAGCGCGATGGCCTCACCGGCAGGCAGGCCGTGGATGCGGCAGGCCTGGTCGGTGAAATGCACCAGGCCCGAATCGAGATCGAACTCGAAACCGCCGATCCGGCCCATCGCCGAAATGCGGTTGAGCAGCTCGCTCTGCCAGCGCATCGCTTCGTGGGCGCGGCGCTGTTCGGTCACGTCCTGCACCACGCCGAGCAGGCGCACCACCCGCCCGCCGGCATCGCACAGGCGCTCGGCGCGCACCACCAGCTGCCGCAGCTCGCCATCGCCGCGGTGCAGGTCGAGCTCGAGATCGCAGGGCTCGCCCCGGTGCAGCAGCCGGCCCAGCGCCTCGCGCAGCCGGGCGTAGGACTCGGCCGGATACAGCGCGCGCTGCTGCTCCAGCGTCGGCGCGCCGTGCTCCGGCGGCAGGGCGGCGATGCGGAACATCTCCTCCGACCACCACACCCGGCCGCTGTCGGCCTCCCAGGCCCAGCTGCCGACCTGGGCGACGCGCTGCGCCTCCTTGAGCAGCAGCTCGCTCTCGCTCAGCCGTTCCTGCAGCGCCTTGTAGGCGGTGATGTCGGTCTGCGTGCCGACCACCCGCTGCGGCCGTCCGTCGGGCCGCCAGGCCACGACCTTGCCGCGGTCGAGGATCCAGCGCCAACTGCCGTCGCGGTGGCGCAGCCGGTGTTCGCTGACGTAATGGGTGACGCCGCCGGCCAGCAGACGGTCGAGCTGAATGCGCAGGCCGGCGCGGTCGTCCGGGTGGATCAGCGCGAACACCTCGTCGAGCGCAGGGCCCAGCTCGCCTTCGCCGTAACCGAGCATGGACAGCCAGCGCGGGGAGCGGCGCACGCACCCGCTCTCGGCGTCCCAGTCCCACAGCCCGTCCTCGAGGTGCTCGACCGCCTCGTCCCAGCGCCCGTGCACCACCGCGTCGCGGGTGCTGCCGCCGGCGGTCGCCGGCGCCACGCTGAGCAGGAAACCGCGCGGCTGCCCGGCGTCGTCGCGGGCGCCGAGCAGGCGGCATTCGAGCGGACCCAGCGCGCTCGGTTGTTTCCAGTGGACGATGCGTTCGGGATGCGCCCGCAGCTGCGCCATGGCGGCCCCGATGGCCGGCCGCAGCTCGGCCATCACCTCCGGCAGCAGCAGCGGCTGCGCGTGCGGGCTGGCGAGCGCGGGACGTCCGCACAGATCGAGCGCGACCAGCGCCTGTTCCGGCAATCGACGCTCCGGGCTGGCGACCAGGCGGCTGTCCATGAGGGGCGCGGGAACTCCGGGCAGGGAACCCTGCAAGCCTAGCGTGTCCGCCGCGCAGCGCCGGCAGCGCATCGCCGAAGCTGTGACCCGATTCACGCCGGTTCAGCCACCCGGCCCGGAAAACGCCGACAGCCCGCCGCGCCGCGGCGGTCGCCACGGTTCGCGCCGGCCCCGAATCCGTGTCAAAATCCGCAGCCACGCGCCCGTAGCTCAGCTGGATAGAGTACTACCCTCCGAAGGTAGGGGTCACAGGTTCGAATCCTGTCGGGCGCGCCATCCTCCCTCGCTTCGCCCGCGCATCCCACCGCGCCGCGCGGTGCGCCGCGCCCTCCATGCCGTTGCCCGCGCCTGCGCGGGACTGCCGTCCCGACGGGCGCGCCACTCCTCTTCGCTCCGCCCCTACGCCCGGCGCGCTGCGAGCCCATCGCTTCCCCGTCACCTCGCACGCGCCTGCGCGGGACTATCGTCCCGACGGGCGCGCCATCCTCCCTCGCTTCGCCCGCGCATCCCGCCGCGCCGCGCGGTGCGCCGCGCCCTCCATGCCACTGCCCGCGCCTGCGCGGGACTGCCGTCCCGACGGGCGCGCCATCCTCCCTCGCTTCGCCCGCGCATCCCGCCGCGCCGAGCGGGGCGTCGCCGCCCGGCGCCAGTCCAGCACGGCGGCGGTCAGCGCCTGGCCGATGTCGTCGTGCAGCATGCGGGCGGCGTGTTCGTGCCGGTGCTCCAGCGCGAGCGGCAGGTCGCGCAGCGCCGATGCGGACCCGTTTGCGCCCGGGTTCAGCGCGCGAATGCGGCGCGGCCGGGGGGTTCCCCGGCCGCGTGGCGATCGGCATGGTTGTCCGGCTGTCGGAGCCTCATCGGCCGACGATGACGGCATGCGCTCAGAACAGCTCCACCGAGCCGGCGCCGAGATCGAGCTGCGACACCGGCTTGTGCGGCGGCTTCTCCCACTCGCCGCGGTATTCGCGGATGCGCACGGCGAGCTTGTGCAGCGCCTGCAGCAGCTCGGCGTCGCGCACGCCGCCGTTGCGGTTGAGCAGCTCCTGCAGGGCGGTGGCCTCGTGGTTGATCGCGGCCAAGCGCTCCAGGTGGACCAATGCCGAACCGAGCGCCTGGGTGGCGATGTCCTCGAACTGCAGCGAGCGCACCGCTTCGGCCACCGAGCCGTCGATGGCGCGGCCGCACTGGCTGATCTCCTGCATGCCCTGCGACAGCGCGGCGTTCATCGCGCCGACCTGCTGCAGCAGGCGCGCCGACTCGTGCTTGGCCTCCTGCGAGCGGGCCAGGTCACGGGTGGCCATGCGGCTGACGGTGTCGCGCACCTTGGTGATCGCCTCGCGCGAGTTGTGCGCCAGCTTGCGGATCTGCTCGTTGAAGGCGGTGGAGCGTTCGGACAGGTTGCGCACCTCGTCGGCCACCACCGCGAAGCCGCGGCCGGCCTCACCGGCGCGGGCCGCCTCGATGGCGGCGTTGAGCGCCAGCAGGTTGGTCTGGTCGGCGATCGACTTGACGTCTTCCAACAGGGCGAAGATGCCGTCGAGGTGGCCGGCCATGTCGTCGATGTGTTCGACGGTGGCCGAGCTCTGGCCACTGACCTCCTCCAGCGCGGCGACCAGCTGCTCCATCTGCCGGCTGGCCTCCTGGGCGAAGCGCTGGATGCCCATCTCGCTGCCGTCGCGGTTGCCGGTGCGGTCGACGATGCGCGACACCGCGTTGCCCTGCTCGCGCGACTGCCGGCTCATCGCCTCGAAGCTGCCCGAGAGCGTCTGCACCGCCTCGCGGACCAGGCTGCGGGTGCGCTCGATCTCATGCCGCGAACCCTCGATTTCGCGGCTGACGAACTGGCGCAGCTCGCCCAGCAGCGTCTGCTGCTCGCGCAGCAGCCGGGCCTCGTCCGGCGTGTGCCGGCGGGCTTCGGTCGCCAGCCACAGGCTGCCCACCGACCAGGCCAGCACCATCGCGGTGAGCAGGCCCCAGCGGACGCCGGGCGCCCAACCGGCGATCTCGGCCACCAGGAACAGGATCGTGAGCAGCAGGGCCGGAGCGAGGCGGGAAAGGATGCGGGCTTGCATGGCGGATCTCGTGGAGGTTCCTGCCTACCTTATCGGCGCGCCGCCGCCCGGCTTTAGACGCGGGCACGCGGCGGCGTCGCGTCCGGCGTTCAGGCCGCCAGCCGCGCGAGCAGCGCGTCGGCGATCTCCTCCAGCGGCCGCACTTCCGCCGCCGCGCCCAGCCGGAACGCGCTGCCGGGCATGCCCCAGACCACACTGGTGGCCTCGTCCTGCACCAGCGTGTGCGCGCCGGCCTGGCGCAGCGCCAGCAGCCCGCGCGCGCCATCGTCGCCCATGCCGGTGAGCAGCGCGGCGATGGCGTTGCGGCCGACCGCCTGCGCCACCGAGTGGAACAGCACATCGACGCTCGGCCGGTGGCGGTTGACCGGTGCGTCCTCGCCGATCCGGCAGACCCAGCGTGCGCCGCTGCGCTCCACCCGCAGGTGGAAGCCGCCCGGCGCGACGTAGCCGTGGCCGGGCGTGATCGGCATGCCGTCCTCGGCCTCGGCGACCTTGAGCGCCGATTCGCGGTCCAGCCGCTGCGCGAAGGCGCGGCTGAAGCCGCCGGGAATGTGTTGCGCGATCACCACCGCCGGCGCGTCCGGCGGCATCCTGGCCATCACCTGCCGCAGTGCTTCGGTGCCGCCGGTGGAGGCACCGAGCGCGATCAGCCGGTCGGTGGTGCGGTAGCCGACCGGCGGCACCGGCAGCAGCGCATCGAGGCGCCTCGGCCGGCGCGCCGCCGGACGCGTCGCCGCCGCCGCCTTCACCTTCTCGACCAGCAGCGCGGCGTAGTCGCGCAGCCCACGCTCGACGTCGAGCTTGGGCTTGGCGACGAAATCGACCGCGCCCAGCTCCAGCGCCGACAGCGTGACATCGGCGCCCCACTCGGTGAGCGTCGAGACCATCACCACCGGCAGCGGGTGCAGCCGCATCAGATTGTCGAGAAAGCGCAGCCCGTCCATGCGCGGCATCTCGACATCGAGGGTGAGCACGTCGGGCTTGAGCGCCTTGATCTTCTCGCGCGCGATGAACGGATCGGATGCCGTTCCCACCACCTCGATCTCCGGATCGGCCCCGAGCAGCTCGCTCAGCAACTGCCGCACCAGCGCCGAATCGTCGACGACGAGCACCTTGATCGTCATCGCGCGGCCCTCCGCATCCGAACATCCCCAGTCGATCGCTCCGCCGAAACGAAGGCCGGTCTTTCCGCTCTTGCTCGTGGCGGGCAGGAGCCCGCCCGCTCTTCCGGGGCCCCTGAGCGGCGGCGGGCGCGCGGAGGAACAGCCCGAAGGGTCGCCGGCAGGGAGGCCGGCGACGTTTGCGCCGGCACAGGAGGTGCCGTCGCAAACGCCCGCAGCGCGCACGCGCACCTTTCGGACAGGATGTCCGGAGGGCGCCGCTCCGGGGTGCCCTTTCTTTTGGTTACCTTTTCTTTGGGCAAGCAAAGAAAAGTAACCCGGCCGCCGGCAGGCGGACGGAACCCCCGGCCTGAAAGGCCGGCCAAATCGCGACAAACCCACAGGCGCACGAAACACCCGGCGCTACGCGCCGGCAGGTCGTGACGAACCCGCAGGCGCACGGAGCTCCGGCCTGAAAGGCCGGCACGATCACGACGAACCCAATCCAGCCCACACATTGCAGGAGCGGCCTCAGCCGCGACCGGAGAACCACGCAAACAACCGCTCGCGGCCAACGCTCCTACGCCGCGCCCGGCAACCAGCCCTGCGCGCGGAACAGTGCGTACAGGCCGAGATGCACAAACTCCACCAGTGCCACCGCGACCAGCCCCCGCACCCACGGCCGCAGCCAGGTCGCCGGCAGCGCCTGGCCGAGGCCGAACAGCACGACCAGCAACAGCAGCGTCGCCAGCGGGATGTGGTCGAGCCACTGTGCCCGTGCCAGCGTCAGGGTCAGCTTGGGCAGCAGCGCGAACCAGGCGACGAAGGCGGCCAGCGCCGAGCCGATCCGCAGCAGCGAGGGCTTGTCCGCCCTGGGCAGCACCACGGCGGCCAGGCTCAGCGGCAGCCAGACCACCGCTTTGAGCGCGCCGTAGATGCGGTCTTGTGTGCGTCGCGGCCCCAGCAACACGGCCAGCAGGGCCAGCGCCAGCAGGGCGTGGAACAGCAGTCCGAGCAGCAGCTCGGCGGCGAGGAACAGTCCGCTCATGGTCGCGAGGTGACGGGGTGGCGCCACAGCCTAATCCACGCCGGCGGGCGACGCAGCGGCCGTGCCGGGGCGGGACCGGGATGGTGTAATTGCCGCTTCGTCCCCGTTTCCGGAGCAGCGCCATGAGCCAGCCCGTCTACCCGCCCCCCCAGGACTTCGTCGCCCGCGCCGCGATCCGGGCCGACGATTACGCGCGGTTGTACGCGGAGTCCGTGCGCGATCCCGAAGGCTTCTGGGCGCGCGTGGCCGAGCGCATCGACTGGTTCCGCAAGCCGACCCGCATCAGGGACGTGTCCTACGCGCTCGACGACTTCCGCATCCGCTGGTACGAGGATGGCGAGCTGAACGTGTCGGTGAACTGCATCGACCGTCATCTGCCGACACGCGGCGACAAGACCGCGCTGCTCTGGGAAGGCGACGACCCCGACGCCTCGCGCCACATCAGCTACCGCGAGCTGCACCGCGAGGTGTGCCGACTCGCCAATGCGCTGCGCAACCTCGGCGTGAAGAAGGGCGACCGGGTCACGCTGTACCTGCCGATGATTCCCGAGGCCGCCTACGCCATGCTGGCCTGCGCGCGCATCGGCGCGATCCACTCGGTGGTGTTCGGCGGCTTCTCGCCCGATGCGCTGGCCGGGCGCATCGCCGATTGCGGCAGCAAGCTGGTCATCACCGCCGACGAGGGCCTTCGCGGCGGCCGGCAGGTGCCGCTCAAGGCCAATGTCGACGAAGCGCTCAGGCGTCCCGGCACCACCTGCGTCGAGACCGTGCTGGTGGTGCGCCGCAGCGGCGCCGCCGTGCCGATGCAGATGCCGCGCGACCGCTGGTACGAAGCCGTCGTCGACGGCCAGCCCGACACCTGCGAGCCCGAGCGGATGGGCGCCGAGGACCCGCTGTTCATCCTCTACACCTCCGGCAGCACCGGCAAACCCAAGGGCGTGCTGCACACCACCGGCGGCTACCTGGTCTACGCCAGCTACACCCACGCGTGCGTGTTCGACCTCAAGGAGGACGATGTCTACTGGTGCACCGCCGACGTCGGCTGGATCACCGGTCACAGCTATCTCGTCTACGGCCCGCTCGCCAACGGCGCCACCACGCTGATGTTCGAGGGCGTGCCCAACCACCCCGACGTGAGCCGCTTCTGGCAGGTGATCGACAAGCACCGGGTGACGGTCTTCTACACCGCACCCACCGCCATCCGTGCGCTGATGCGCGAGGGCGACGCGCCGGTCAAGCGCACCTCGCGCGCCAGCCTGCGCCTGCTCGGCACGGTCGGCGAGCCGATCAATCCCGAGGCCTGGCGCTGGTACCACGAAGTCGTCGGCGATTCGCGCTGCCCCATCGTCGACACCTGGTGGCAGACCGAGACCGGCGGCATCCTGATCGCCCCCTTGCCCGGCGCCATCCCGCAGAAACCGGGCTCGGCGACCAAGCCCTTCTTCGGCGTGCGTCCGGCGCTGGTCGATGCCGACGGCCGGCTACTCGAAGGCGCCGCCGAGGGCAACCTGGTCATCCTGGATTCGTGGCCCGGCCAGATGCGCAGCGTCTACGGCGACCACCAGCGCTTCATCGACACCTACTTCAGGACCTACCCCGGCATGTACTTCACCGGCGACGGCTGCCGCCGCGACGAGGACGGCGATTACTGGATCACCGGCCGCGTCGACGACGTGATCAACGTCAGCGGCCACCGCCTCGGCACCGCCGAGATCGAGAGCGCGCTGGTCGCGCACCCGAAAGTGGCCGAGGCCGCCGTGGTCGGCTGTCCGCACGAGCTCAAGGGCCAGGGCATTTATGCCTACGTCACCTTGAAGGCCGGCGTCGAGGGCGATGAGGCGCTGCGCCAGGAACTGATCCAGTGGGTGCGCAAGGAGATCGGCCCGATCGCCACCCCCGACCACCTGCAATGGGCGCCGGGCCTGCCCAAGACCCGCTCGGGCAAGATCATGCGCCGCATCCTGCGCAAGATCGCCGAGAACCAGCCCGACCAGCTCGGCGACACCTCCACCCTCGCCGACCCGGGCGTGGTGGCGACGCTGGTGGAGCAGCGGATGAATCGGTGACCAGGATTCGGGGGCGGTGAGGGGTGGATGCGACGCAAGCCGCGTCCCGGCGGGCGACGCCATGCGGGACGAGGCGTGATCACGGCCGCCGGCAGGGCAAGGCCCCGCTCCACTCCCGTCCCCGTTCGCTCGCTGCTCGCCGCCATGCCATGGCAGGAATCGTTCCGGCGTGGGCTCAGCCTTGGCGCGACTGCGCGCGCCATGCCGTCAGCGCATCCTCCAGTACGGCGGCGGCGGTGAGGGCGGGGCCGGCGCCGGGGCCGCGCAGGACCAGCGGGCGTTCGGCGTAGCGTTCGCTGCGGATGAGGATGGCGTTGTCGCAGCCGCCGCGCTGGGCCAGCGGGTCGTCGGGCGGCAGCCATTCGATGCCGATGCGGTAGTCGCCGGGACGGGCGCGGGCGACGACGGCGAGCCGGGCGTCCGCTGTTGGCCGCTCGGCGAACAGGGCGGCGATGCCGGTGTCGAGGGCGGCGATGTCGGCCCACGGATCGTCGCCCTGTCCGCAGCGCAGGCGCGGGTCGATGCGCACGCCGTCGTCGGGCACGCGCCAGCCGATGGCGCGGGCGAGGATGCGCAGCTTGCGCAGCACGTCGGCGCCGCCGACGTCGTCGCGCGGGTCGGGCTCGGTCAGGCCGAGCGCATGCGCTTCGCGCACGCAGGCCGAGAAGGCGGCGCGGCCGTCGTAGCGGTCGAACAGCCAGGCCAGGGTGCCGGAGAGCACGCCGGCGATCTCGTGCACGGTTTCGCCGCAGGCGCGCAGCTCGCGCAGGCGGCGCACGGCGCCGAGTCCCGCGCCGACGGTGGCGCTGTCGCCGTAGCGCCAGGGCGCGGCGTCGATGTGCGCCTGCAATGTCTCGGCGCGCGCGGCCGATTCGCCGAGGCCGCATTTGTTGGCGGTGACGACGATACGGCCTTGGCGCAGCCACTCGGCATGGCAGGCGGCGACCGCGTCGCTGGCGCTGAGATCGATCACCAGTTCGACCGCATCGGCGATCCGCGGCGTGGGATCGTTGCGTGCGCCGCGCGGCAGCGCAGCCAGCGCGGCGAGACGGGCGTGCCAGTCGGGCGTGTCGCGTGTGCAGACGCCGCGGGCATTGGCGAGCTGCACCAGCCGCAGCGGCACCGGCACACCGCACGATCGCAGCCGTGCGATCTGCGCGATGAGCGCCTGCGCCACCTGGCCGGTGCCGATCAGGGCGAGCGTGGCGGGTGCGACCTCCGTGGCGGCGGCCACGGAGCGGGTTTCGAAGACAGGGTTCATCGCGCCACCTCGCTGCATGGGGTGACCGCGAGCGCGCGCGCCAGCGCCTGCTCGATGTCGGCGGCCAGGTCGCGCACGTCCTCGATGCCCACTGACAGCCGCAGCAGGCCGTCGCCGATGCCGGCGCGGGCGCGCGCCTCGGGTGGCATCGCCGCGTGGGTCATGGTGGCCGGGTGGGCGACGAGGCTTTCCACGCCGCCCAGCGATTCGGCCAGAGTGAAGCAGCGCAGGCCGGCGAGGAAGGCCTCGACCGCTGCCAGTCCACCGGCCAGCTCGAAGCTCAGCATGGCGCCGAAGCCGCGCTGCTGGCGCGCGGCCAGCGCGTGCTGCGGATGCGTCGGCAGGCCGGGGTAGTGCACCGCGCGCACCGCCGGATGGCCGTCGAGCATGGCGGCGAGCACGCCGGCGTTCTCCTCGTGCGCGCGCAGGCGGACGGCAAGCGTGCGCAGGCCGCGCAGGGCGAGGTAGCTGTCGAACGGCGCGCCGGTCAGGCCGATGGCGTTGGCCCACCAGCCGAGCCGTTCGGCCAGCGCGACGTCGGCGGCGATCAGCGCGCCGCCGACCACGTCGCTGTGGCCGTTGATGTACTTGGTGGTGGAGTGCACGACCAGATCGGCGCCGAGCGCGAGCGGCTGCTGCAGCGCCGGCGACAGGAAGGTGTTGTCGACCGTCACCCGCGCCCCGGCCGCGTGCGCGGCCCGGGCGACGTGGCGGATGTCGACCACGCGCAGCAGCGGATTGCTCGGCGTCTCGATCCATACCAGCTTCGGCGACTGCGCCAGCGCGTCGCCGAGGCTGCGCGGATCGGTGAAGTCGGCCTCGATCAGGCGGAACCGGCCTTGCCCGGCCCAGGCGCGGAACAGCCGTTGGCTGCCGCCGTAGCCGTCGTGCGGGGCGACCAGCAGGTCGTCGGCTTCGAGCAGCTGCAGAGCCAGCGCGATCGCCGCCATGCCGCTGGCGGTGACGACGGCGCCGGCGCCGCCTTCGAGTTCGCTCAACGCTTCGGCGAACAGGTCGCGGGTGGGGTTGCCGCTACGGGTGTAGTCGTAGCGGCGCTTGCCGTTCAGGCCGGCGAAGGAGAAGTTGCTGCTCAGGTGCAGCGGCGGGATGACGGCGCCGAAGGCGTCGTCGCGGTCGATGCCGGCGCGCACGGCCAGCGTCTGCGGATGCAGGCTCATGGTGGAGTCCTCTGGAAGCGGGAGTGTGGGAGCGAGTCGCGGATCAGGCGGGCAGCGCCCGCCCGCGCATTCGCTCCGGCGCGGCGAGGCGCGCGCGCAGCCAGTCGGCGATGGCGGCCTCTTCCTTCAGGAAGGCGTCGTGGCCGTAGCGGGAATGGATCAGGCTGAAATCCGCGCCGCAGCGCGCGGCCAGCGCGCGCACGTCCTCGGCCGGCACCAGGCGATCCTCGGCGACGGCGAGCAGATGCAGCCTCGCGCCGTCGAGCGCCGCCGGGTCGACGCGGTGCAGGTCCAGCGATTCGGACAGCGCGAGGTAGCGGGTGGCGTCGAAGCGGGCGGCGAAGGCCTGACCCTGGGCGTCGAGATAGTCTTCGACCGGCCAGCGCCAGCGGCCGTCGCGCCAGACCGGTTCGCCGTCGAAGCGCTCGGCGAATTCGCGCTCGCTGCGGTAGGTGGTGATGGCGAGCGCGCGCGCCAGCGCGGTGGCGGCTTGGCCCTCGCCGCGGGCGAGGCCGTCGCGCAGCAGCGCCCGCTGCAGCGCGCGCAGGGCGCTGCTCATCGGCGCCGGCCGGTCGGCGGCGGAAATCGCCAGCACGCGTGCGGCGCGGCGCGGATGACGCGCCGCGAAGGCCAGCGCCACGCAGCCGCCATAGGAGGCGCCGATCACCGCGGCGACCGTGTCGGCGCCGAGTGCGTCGAGCGCCGCGGCCAACGCGTCGGCCTGGTCGGCGCTGTCCACGCCGTGCCAACCGGCTGGCGGCGCGCCGATGTACTCCAGCCCGAGCACCGCGCCGTCGGCCGGATCGATGGCGAGGCCGGCGCCGACCTGCACGCGCCACCAGCCGTCCGTGCCGCCCGGTGTCTCGCCGGCGGAGATGCCGCCGAGCACGGCGCGCCATGGCCGGGTGACGTCGCCCTGCAGGCTGTAGCGCAGGCGCAGCAGCGCCTCCGGGCCACCGCGACGCGGGCGCAGACGAAGGGTCAGCACGCCGCGATAGGGCGGTTCCAGGGCAGGCAGGCGGAAGGGTTCGGAGTCGCGGTCGGCGGGCGGGATCGGCGTCATGGCGGCATCACGGATCGGGAAACGGCTACCGACCCAGCGAGCCCGTCCGCGGCACGCCCGGTCCGCGGCCTGCGCCGCGGAAGTCTGCTCATCTGTCGATGGCATCGCCATCGCAGGAATTGGCACCTGGCGGGTGTACCGCTGGTTGCCCCGGCGTCCAAGGGCCTGTCCCTCAGCCGGTCTCGATGAGTCGGTTCGCGCAGGCTACGGTCATCGCCCCGGATGGTCAAGGTGTTTTTCGGTGCTACGCGAAAAATCTCCGGTTAGCGATGGAGTTATCTGCCTGATTAGAAAGGATTCTTTGTCATCAATACGCCATTTTCATCCGGACAAAGAGATGTATTTTCCGGGCCGGCGGGTGCGGTTCCGCTTGCGCGCCGCAGCGGCATGCGGCACGGTGCTGCTACTGCCTGCACCACCTTTCGGTTCCGGAGGAGCCTTCCGATGGACATGCTGCGCTTCGTGCTGCTGGCCCTGCTCGCGATCTACCTCCTCGGCCTGCTGGTGAATCTCGCTGGTGTCGGTCGGCTGCCCGAGCCTGCGCGCTATCACGTCGGCGCGCTGGTGATCTATCTGCTGGCCGTGGGCGGCGGCGGTTACGCGCTCGCCGAGGCGGGCACGCCGGACTTCGCCCGCGCGGCGCAGTGGCTGCTCGGCCCGGTGGCGCTGTGGTGGGTGCACCAGTTGTGGAGCCATCGTGAGCGGCCCAATCCGCACACGCGGCCGAAGCCGCCGGGCTGGACGCCGCCGGCGGCCTGAGACGCTGTCGCAGCCGCAGCGCAAGTCGCGGCCGCCGGGAAGCCCAAAAGAAAAGCCCGCCGGGAGGCGGGCTTCGCGTTTCGCGCTGCGGCGGGCCGCGGCGGGAAGGCTTACTTGATCTTGCCTTCCTTGTAGATCACGTGCTTGCGAACGACGGGATCGTACTTCTTGATCTCCATCTTGTTCGGCGTGTTCTTCTTGTTCTTGTCGGTGGTGTAGAAGTGGCCGGTGCCGGCCGAGGAGATCAGGCGGATCTTGTCGCGCTTGGAAGCCATGGCTCAATCCTCCTTAGATCTTCTCGCCGCGAGCGCGCAGCTCGGCGAGGACGGTATCGATACCCTTCTTGTCGATGGTGCGAAGGGCCTGGGTGGAAACACGCAGCTTCACCCAGCGGTTCTCCGAGGCCACCCAGAAGCGGCGCTCGTGCAGGTTGGGAAGAAAGCGGCGACGGGTCTTGTTGTTCGCGTGCGAGACGTTGTTGCCGGTCTGCACGCCCTTGCCGGTGACTTGGCATACGCGGGCCATGACGCACCTCGTTGGTATCGGTTGGGCTTCCCTTGGCCAGGGAGGCAGCGGCCCCTCGGGCGGTGCCGAGCGCGATGCGGGAGGGTACAAGTGGCTGATTTCTCGGCCGTTTCGGCTGTCGCGCCCGGGCCGGAGATCGCGCTTCCGGCGGCGGGCCCCGAATGGGCGGGGCGCAGCGAGCCGCGCATTATGCGGTGCGCAAGCGCCTGATTGCAAGCAGGTTTCTCTGGCGGGCGGATGCCTGCAAGCACAACAGCACGCACAACAGCACGCACGGAGGTGGGGAGAAAAGCGGAGGGCACGGAGGAGGGCTGATCGAAACTGCTCCGCGTCCTGCGCTCGTTCTCCGCTCTTCTCCGTGCGTGTTGTTGCCTCTGTGTGTGTCAGACCCGGTCGCCGAAGTAGTCGCGGCACCAGGCCACCACCGGCGGCAGGCCGTCCTCGATGGCGGTGCGCGGCTCGAAGCCGAATGCGGCCTGCGCGGCGGCGGTGTCGGCCATGGTTTCGGGCATGTCGCCGGCCTGCATCGGCCGGTAGAGCTTTTGCGCCGGCCGGCCGGCGGCCTGCTCGATCACGGCGATGAAGCGCTCCAGCTCGACCGGGGTGTGGTTGCCGAGGTTGAAGACGCGGTGCGGTGGCGTGTCCGTCGACGGGTGGTCGAGCGCGCCGAGCACGCCGGCGACGATGTCGTCGATGTGGGTGAAATCGCGCCGCATCCGGCCGTGGTTGAACACCTCGATCGGCCGGCCGGCGAGCACGGCGCGGCTGAACAGCAGCGGCGCCATGTCGGGGCGGCCCCAGGGGCCGTACACGGTGAAGAAGCGCAGGCCCGTGCAGCGCAGGCCGTAGAGGTGGGCGTAGCTGTAGGCCATCGCCTCGTTGGCGACCTTGGTGGCGGCGTAGAGGGACAGCGGCCGGTCGATCCGCGCGTCCTCGCGGAACGGCGGCACGGCGCCGGCGCCGTACACCGACGAGGAGGAGGCGTAGACCAGATGCGCGATGCCGCGATGCCGGCAGGCTTCCAGGAGGTTGAGGAAACCGGTGAGGTTGCTGTCGGCGTAGGCGTGCGGGTTGTGCAGCGAGTAGCGCACGCCGGCCTGGGCGGCGAGGTGGACGACGCGGCTGGGCGCGAGCTCGTCGAAGAGGGCGTCCAGGCCGGCGCGGTCGGTCAGGTCGAGCGCGGCGATGCGCAGGTCCGGGCACAGTGCGGCGACGCGGTCGCGCTTGAGCCGTGGGTCGTAGTAGTCGTTCCAGTTGTCCAGGCCGACCACGTGTTCGCCGCGCGCGCGCAGCGCGCGGCAGACGTAGGCGCCGATGAAGCCCGCCGCGCCGGTGACGAGGACGGTCATGGGCGCGGCGTCAGTCGGCCGGGCCGCGCAGCCGTTCGAGGATGCCTTCGAGCGCGTCCACGCCGTGGTAGTGGATCACCAGTCGGCCCTTGCCGGCGCGGCCGTGCTGCACGGCGACCCGGGCGTTGAGGCGCTCGCTGAGCTCGCGCTCGAGCGCGGCGATGTCGGCATCGGCGGGCGCCTTGGCCGGCTTGGCGGCGCCCCTGGTCGGCACCTTGCCCTGCGCCATCTGCTGCACGCGGCGCTCGACCTCGCGCACGCTCAGGCCCTCTTCGGCGGCCTTGCGCGCCAGGGCGATGGCGGCCTGCGGCGCCAGCGTGAGCAGGGCGCGGGCGTGCCCCATCTCGATGGCGTGGGTCTCGACCAGGTGGCGGATCTCCTGCGGCAGCTCCAGCAGGCGCAGCAGGTTGGACACCGCCGCGCGCGAGCGCCCCACTGCCTCGGCGGCCTGATGATGGGTGAGCTGGAACTCGTCGATCAGCCGCTGCAGCGCCTGCGCTTCTTCCAGCGGGTTGAGATCCTCGCGCTGGATGTTCTCGATCAGCGCCATGGCGATCACGGCGCGGTCGTCGACCTCGCGCAGCACCACCGGCACGTCGGTCAGGCCGGCCTGGCGGGCGGCGCGCCAGCGGCGCTCGCCGGCGATGATCTCGTAGCGGTCCTGCCCGTTCACCGGCGCGATGGCGCGCACGACGATCGGCTGGATCAGGCCCTGGGCGCGGATCGAGTCGGCCAGCTCGGCCAGCTTGGCCGGGTCCATGCCGGTACGCGGCTGGTACTTGCCCGGCTGCAGCACATCGACGGGAAGCGTGCGCAGCGATTCGCCGGAGGCGGCTTCTTCGGCCGGCGACTTGTCGTGGCCGCCCAGCAGGGCTTCCAGGCCGCGGCCGAGGCCGCGTTTCTTGGCTGCCATCATGCAGTCTCCAATGTCTTCTGGCGGGCGTGGTGGCGCCGCACCAGCTCGCCGGCGAGGCCGAGGTAGGCGATCGCGCCGCGCGAGCCCATGTCGTAGCGCAGGATGCTCTGGCCGTGGCTGGGCGCCTCGGCCAGACGCACGTTGCGCGGCACGATCGAGCGGAACACCTTGTCGCCGAAGTGGCGGGTCAGCTCGCCGCTGACCGCGTTGGCGAGGTTGTTGCGCACGTCGAACATGGTGCGCAGGATGCCCTCGATCTCCAGCTGCGGGTTCACCTTGAGCTTGAGCGATTCGATGGTGTCGATCAGCGCCGACAGGCCCTCCAGCGCGAAATACTCGCACTGCATCGGCACCAGCACGCCGTCGGCGGCGGCCAGGGCGTTGAGGGTGAGCAGCGACAGCGCCGGCGGGCAGTCGATGATGATGTAGTCGTAGCCGTCGCGCACGGCGGCGAGCGCGCGCTTCAGGCGCTGCTCGCGCGCATCCTCGTCCATCAGCCGCACCTCGGCGGCGGTCAGGTCGATGTTGCTGGGCAGCAGGTCGAAGCCCTCCGGCGCCCTGACGATCGCCTGCGCAGCCTCGGCCTCGCCCAGCAGCACCTCGCAGGCGGAGGTGTCCAGTTCGCGCTTGTCCACGCCCGAGGCCATGGTGGCGTTGCCCTGCGGGTCGAGATCGACCAGCAGCACCCGGCGCGGCACCTCGGCCAGCGCCGCCGCGAGATTGACCGCGGTGGTGGTCTTTCCGACGCCGCCCTTCTGGTTGGCGATGGCGATGATGCGCGTCATGGACGACTCCGCGCGGCTTCGTGCCGCGTGCTTGTGACGGCGCGCCTCAGGCGGCACGCCGGGTGACGACGACCAGATGCCGCTCGGCGTCCAGGCCCGGCACACGCAGGGCATGCACCGCGCTCGCGTGCCAGTCCGGAGGCAGGGCGGCGATCTCGTCCGCGGGCGCGAGGCCCTTCATCGCCAGCAGCCGCCCCCCGGGCTTGAGCAGGTGGCCGCCGACGCGAACGAGTTCGGCAAGGGTACCCAAGGCGCGGGCGGTAAGACAGTCGTAGGCGCCCGGTTCGTCCAGCGCCTCGGCGCGGCATCCGGCCACGCGGGCGTTGGCCAGACCCAGCCGGCGCACCGCCTCGCGCAGGAAGCGCGCCTTCTTGCCGTTGGACTCGACCAGGGTCACCCGCAATCCCGGCCGCGCCAGCGCCAGCGGGATGCCGGGCAGGCCGGGGCCGGTGCCGAGGTCGGCCAGTGTTTCGTCGCCCACGAACGGCGCCATCGCCAGCGAATCGAGCAGGTGCTTGACCACCATCTCGCGCGGGTCGCGGATGGCGGTGAGGTTGTAGGCGCGGTTCCAGCGGTCCAGCAGCGCCAGGTAGTCGAGCAGGCGTGCGGACAGCGCCGGCGCGGCCAGGCCGAGTTCGACAAGGCCCGCATCGAGCGCGGGCCGCAGGTGGGCGAGGGGGTTCACG
This sequence comes from Rehaibacterium terrae, assembly GCF_014202935.1. Lineage (GTDB taxonomy): Bacteria > Pseudomonadota > Gammaproteobacteria > Xanthomonadales > Xanthomonadaceae > Rehaibacterium > Rehaibacterium terrae. The sequence goes on from NZ_JACHHX010000001.1 coordinate 71,956, forward strand.
CGGGGATTCCGGCGACGATGGCGGCGGGAAGTCTACCCCGCCGCGTCGCGGCCGGCCGTGACCGGCGGCCGGCTCAGGCGCCCGGGTGCAGCGAGCAGCGGATGATCCGCAGGCCCAGGCCGCCCATGCGCCGGTTCAGCTCGGCCTTGAGCGCCTCGGCGGCGACCGGCCAGCCGTTCTCGGCCTGCGGGCCGACTTCCGCCAGCACCGCGTCGGCCTGCCGCAGCACCACCTCGTCGACGCTGTCGAGCGCATCGCCGGTCCGCAGCGGATCAAGGATCTGGTAGTACAGGTCGGCGCTGGCCGTGGTCCGGCCGAGCGGGCGCGCCGGCAGCTCGACGTGGTGGCCGATCAGGTGGACCTGGTGGGCGATCCGGTCGACCAGCGGCACGACGAGGTGCAGTCCGGGGGGAAGGGCGCGCACGAAGCGGCCGAAACGATGCACCGTGTACACCTGCCCTTCCGGCACCCGCCGCAGCGACGCCAGCAGCAGCGTGGCGAGCAACAGGGCGATCACGATGGCCAGCGGCGCGGCGTGCATGTTTGTGTCTTGTATATCAGCCTGTTACGGCGATCTTGTGAGACCGATTCTAGTATGCCTGCCTGTCTTCGCAACAGGTTAACCAGCGATTAACCATAAATTTACGCCCGCGCACTGCAACCTCCCGTGAATCGCGTCGCAAAAACCGTGCCGAACCCTTTGCCGTCGCGGCTTGTGGCCTGTCGGTGCCAGCCGCCGTCCGGAACGGCCGCGGCAGCGCGTCTGGCCCGGGCCGGCTGTGCGGGGCGGCTGTTCTTGTTATGGTGTAACGACATCCGGTTTGATGAGCAGCCACACGTGAACACCCGCTCCCTCGTCTCCGCTGCGGTCTTGGCCGCGGCCCTCGCCGCCCTCGCCGCCCCGGTCCGGGCCGGCGGCGGCCATGCCCATGAGCACGGCGTGACCCATCTGGACATCGTGGTCGACGGTGGTCGCGTGGCCCTGCGCCTGCAGGCCGCCGGGCACCACATCGTCGGTTTCGAGCACGCGCCGGAGAGCGCGGCACAGCATGCCGCCTGGGCGGCCGCCGAAGCGGCGCTGGCCGACGCGTCGGCCCTGTTCCAGCCGGATGCCGAGGCGGCCTGCCGGGCGGTCTCAGCCGCGGTGACCCCGCCCGGCGGCGGCAAGGCGGCGCACGGCCAGGCGCACGGCCACCAGCACCACGGCCATGCCCATGCTGACCATGCTGACGATGATGGCCACGGCCACGGTGGCGACTGGCACGCCGACTACCGCTTCGAGTGCGCGGCGCCGGAACGGCTGCGCGGCATCCGCCATGCGCTGTTCCGCGCGTTTCCGGGCACCGAGGAAGTGCGCTGGCAGCTGCTTGCGCCGACCGGCCAGGACGGCGGTGTGCTGCGTGCCGGCCAGGACCGCATCGCGGTGCCGCGGGCACGATGAGCGCGGCACCGGTACTGGCCGTGCGGGGACTGCGCTTCGGCTGGGGCGCGCGCCCGCTGCTCGACATTCCCGAATTCTCGCTCGCCGCGGGCGAGCGGGTGTTCCTGTTCGGTCCCAGCGGCAGCGGCAAGAGCACGCTGCTCAACCTGCTCGCCGGCACGCTGGCGCCGCAGGCCGGCGAGGTGACACTCGGCGGCGAGTCGCTGACGGCGTTGCCCGCACGCAAGCGGGACCGCGTGCGCAGCGACCATCTCGGCTTCGTCTTCCAGCAGTTCAACCTGCTGCCGTTCGTGTCGGTGCGTGAGAACGTGCTGCTGCCCTGCCGCTTTTCGCGCCGCCGCCGCGCCCGCGCGATCGAACGCGACGGCAGCCTCGACGCCGCCGCCGCGCGCCTGCTCGGCGCGCTCGGGCTGGCCGACCCGGACATCCTGCGCCGCCGCGCCGATGCGCTGTCGGTCGGCCAGCAGCAGCGCGTCGCCGCCGCGCGCGCGCTGATCGGCGCGCCGGAGCTGGTGATGGCCGACGAGCCGACCTCGGCGCTCGACGCCGACGCCCGCGCCGACTTCATGCGTCTGCTGTTCGCCGAGTGCGCGCACACCGGCGCGGCGCTGCTGTTCGTCAGCCATGACCGCGCGCTGCAGGCCGGCTTCGACCGCGTGCTCAGCCTGCCGGCGCTCAATCGTGCCGGTGGCGTGCGGGAGGCCGCGGCATGAGCGAGCTGCTGCGCCTGGCTGCCGCCAGTCTGTGGAACCGCCGCTTCACCGTGCTGCTGACGGTGCTGACGGTGGCGGTGAGCGTGATGCTGTTCCTCGGCGTGGAGCGGCTGCGGCAGGACGCGCGCGAGTCGTTCCTGCGCACCGTCGCCGGCACCGACCTGATCGTCGGCGCGCGCTCGCATCCGGTGCAGCTGCTGCTGTATTCGGTGTTCCGCCTGGGCGACGCCACCAACAACCTGTCCTGGACCAGTTACGAGGACATCGCCGGCCAGCCCGGCGTGGCCTGGACGGTGCCGATCGCACTCGGCGACTCGCACCGCGGCTACCGCGTGGTCGGCACCACGCCGGGCTATTTCGAGCATGTGAAGTACGCCGGCGAGCGTGGCATCGAGTTCGCGCAGGGGCGGCCGTTCGCCGAACTGTTCGACGCCGTGCTCGGCGCCGAGGTGGTGCGCCGGCTCGGCTACCGCCTCGGCGAGCAGATCGTGCTCGCCCATGGCACCGCCGCAGTCAATCCGCAGCAGCACGACGACCGTCCGTTCACCGTGGTCGGCGTGCTGGCGCCGACCGGCACGCCGATCGACCAGGGCGTGTACGTGAGCCTTCAGGCGATCGAGGCGATCCACCTCAACTGGCGCGCCGGCACCCGCATCGGTCGCGCCCCCGACCCGTCGCAGCTCGGTCCCGAGCGGCTGCGGCCACGCAGCATCACCGCCTTCTACCTCGGCCTGTCCGACCGCATGGCGGTGTTCGCCTTGCAGCGCCACATCAACGAGTACCGCGCCGAGCCGTTGACCGCGGTGCTGCCGGGCGTGGCCCTGCAGCAGCTCTGGCGCCTGCTCGGTACCGCCGAGCGCGCGCTGCAGGTCACCGCCGCCTGCGTGGTGCTGGCCGGCCTGCTCGGTCTGTTGACCGTGCTGCTGGCCACGCTCAGCGAGCGCCGCCGGGAGATGGCGATCCTGCGCTCGGTCGGCGCCGGTCCGCGTCACGTGCTGGCGCTGCTGCTGCTCGAAGCCCTGCTGCTGGCCACCGCCGGGGCCCTGCTCGGCCTGCTGCTGCTGCAGGCGCTGGTGTTCGCGCTGGCGCCGTGGCTGCAGGCGCAGTACGGCATCGCGGTCGCGCCCGGCTGGCCGTCGGCGGCGGAGTGGAAACTGCTCGGCATCGTCATCGGCGCGGCCGGCGTGGTCGGCCTGCTGCCGGCGCTGATGGCCTACCGGCGCTCGGTCGCCGACGGCATGAGCATCCGGACATGAGGTTCGGAACCCGGGACCCGGGAAAGAGCCTCGAAGCCTCGCCATCCCGGCGAACGCCGGGATGACGGACAATGGGAAGCGCACGCTCCCGCAACCCCCAGCCCCCAGCCCTGCCCATGAAACGCATTCTTCTGTTCCTCTCCCTGTGGCTGCTCGCCGTCGCGGCGTTGGCCAAGGACTACCGTGAGATCGACTGGCTGGAGCTGATGCCGCCCGAGGAGATCGCCCTGCTGGAGAAGCTGCAGGCCAGCATCGACCACGAAGGCACCGGCCCGGCCGTGCAGTTCGACAGCGCCAAGACCGTCGACAGGATGGACGGCGTCGAGGGCAAGCTGGTCGGCTACATCGTGCCGATCAGCGTCAGCCCGCAGAACGAGATCCTGGAGTTCTTCCTGGTGCCCTACTTCGGCGCCTGCATCCACGTGCCGCCGCCGCCGCCGAACCAGATCATCCACGTCAAGCCGGACAAGCCGCTGCCGATGGTCGACATCTGGGATCCGTACTGGGTGGAGGGCACGCTGCGCATCCGCCAGGTCGAGAACGCGATGGCGAAGTCGTCCTACGCCATCGACCCGGTGCGGGTGGTGCCGTACCAGTAAGCGCCGGCGACCGCCCCGGGCGGCCCGGCAGCGGACGCGGCCTCTCGGCGGCGTGGCGCCCGGCCACGTATCATTGCGCTCCCGCCGCGCCCCGCCTGTTTCCGGCATGTCCACCCCGCATCCCGCGTCGCTGCCCCCGCAGCCCGCCGTCCTCGGCGCGGCGCGCCTGCGTGTGGATTACGTCCGGGCATCGCTGGATGGCCTGCTCGCCGACGGCAGGGTCCTGGCCGTGTTCGGGTTCGGCGCGGGCGCGCCCGCGCGCCATGACGATCCGCGCTATCTGCGGGTGAACCTGCAGCCCGATGGCGCGGCGCCGTTCGAGGTCTGGCGTGTCGATGGCCAGGTGAGCGCCGACCGTCGCGGCGGCATCGCCACCGCCGTGGGCGGTGGTTTGGCCTTCGGCGCCATCGAGGTCGACGAGGCGCCGGCCGGCGGCATCGCCGTCGCCGCCGAGGCCGCCTACGACCGGCTGTGCGGCTGGCTCGCCGACAACGGCTTCGGTCACGTGCAGAAGGCGTGGAACTACATCGACGCGATCACCGAAGGCGATGGTGACGCCGAGCGCTACCGGCAGTTCTGCGTCGGCCGCGAACGCGGTCTGCGCGGCCGTTGGCCGCGCTACCCGGCGGCGACCGCGATCGGCTGCCACGATGGCCGCCGCGTGCTGCAGGTGTACTGGCTGGCCGCGCGCGAACCCGGCACGCCGCTGGAGAACCCGCGCCAGGTCAGCGCCTTCCGCTACCCGCGCCAGTACGGCCCGCAGCCGCCCGGTTTCACCCGCGCGCTGCTGCCGGCCTCGCCGGCACTGCCGTTGCTGATTTCCGGCACCGCGGCGGTGGTCGGGCATGCCTCGATGCATGCCGGCGACCTCGCCGCACAGTTCGACGAGGTCTTCCGCAACCTCGACAGCCTGTTGCTGGTGGCGCGTGCCGAGCGCCCCGGGTTGCCGGCCGCATTCGGCGCCGACAGCCCGCTGCGCGTCTACGTGCGCCGACAGGAGGATCTGCCGGCAGTACGTGCGCGACTGGCGCGCCATCTGCCCGACCACGTGCCGCGCCTGCTGCTGGTCGGCGAGGTCTGCCGCCGCGAGCTGCTGGTCGAGATCGACGGGTTCCATCGCTGCGCGGGATGATCCGCATCAAGCCGGCGTCAGGGGCCGGCGCTATCATCGAAAAATCCACCTGGGAGGATTGCATGGGCTACCCCTACACCCGGCCGCGCCGCATGCGTCAGGACGAGTTCTCGCGTCGGCTGATGCGCGAGACCGTGCTCACCGCCGACGACCTGATCCTGCCGGCGTTCGTGCACGAACACAGCGGCCGCGCGGCGGTGGCCTCGATGCCGGGCGTCGAGCGCGTGTCGATCGACGAGCTGCTGAAACTCGCCGAACAGGCGCTGGCGCTGCGCATTCCCGCGCTCGCCCTGTTTCCGGTCACGCCGCCCGAGGCCAAGAGCGAGGACGCGCGCGAGGCGTGGAATCCCGACGGCCTGGCCCAGCGCGCGGTGCGCGCGCTCAAGGCGCGCTTCCCGGAGCTGGGCGTGATCACCGACGTCGCCCTCGACCCGTTCACCACCCACGGCCAGGACGGGCTGATGGACGAGCGCGGCCAGATCGTCAACGATGCCACCGTCGAGGCACTGATGAAGCAGGCGCTCTCGCATGCCGAAGCCGGCGCCGACGTGGTCGCGCCCTCGGACATGATGGACGGCCGCATCGGCATGATCCGCAACGCGCTCGAAGAGCAGGGCTTCGTCAACACCCGCATCCTCGCCTACTCGGCCAAGTACGCCTCGTCCTTCTACGGCCCGTTCCGTGACGCGGTCGGCTCGGCCGGCAATCTCGGCAAGGGCAGCAAGCACACCTACCAGATGGACCCGGCCAACAGCGACGAGGCGCTGCACGAGGTCGCGCTCGATCTGGAGGAGGGCGCCGACATGGTGATGGTCAAGCCTGGCCTGCCCTACCTGGACATCGTGCGACGGGTGAAGGACGAATTCGGCGTGCCCACCTTCGTCTACCAGGTGAGCGGCGAATACGCCATGCTCAAGGCGGCGGCCGGCCACGGCTGGCTCGACGAACGCGCCTGCGCGCTGGAGGCGCTGCTGTCGATCAAGCGCGCCGGCGCCGACGCCATCCTGACCTATTTCGCGCTCGACGCGGCGCGCTGGCTGAAGGAGTGAACACCATGGACACCAAGCGCTATGCGGTCTTCGGCCATCCGGTGAAGCATTCGCTGTCGCCGTTCATCCACCGCGAGTTCGCCCGCCAGTTCGGCCTGTCGCTGAGTTACGAAGCGATCGACGCGACGCCGGAAGGCTTCGCCGCCGCACTGGACACCTTCGCCGCCGCCGGCGGCGTCGGCGCCAACGTCACCCTGCCGCACAAGCAGGCCGCCTACGGTCTGTGCGCCAGGCTGAGCGCGCGTGCGCAGCGCGCCGGCGCGGTCAACACGCTGACCCGCATTCCGGAAGGCTGGGAAGGCGACAACACCGACGGCGCCGGCCTGGTGCGCGACCTCACCGAGCGCCGCCGCCTCGACCTGCGTGGCCGCAGCGTGCTGCTGCTCGGCGCCGGCGGTGCCGCGCGCGGCATCGTGCCGGCCCTGCTCGACGCCGGCGTGCTGCGGCTGGTGGTGGTCAACCGCACGCCGGTCAAGGCCGACGAGCTGTGCGACAGGCTCGGCGAACCCGATCGCGCCACCTCCCGCTACTGGGAGGACATGCGCGAGCTCGGCGACTTCGAGCTGATCGTCAACGCCACCTCGGCCGGCCGCGACGGCCAGGCGCTGGACCTGCCGCTGTCGCTGGTCAACAGCCTGACCACCGCGGTCGACCTGAGCTATGGCGAGGTGGCGATCCCGTTCCTGGCCTGGGCGCGTGCGGCGGGCTGCCGCCTGGCCGTCGACGGCCTGGGGATGCTGGTCGAGCAGGCCGCGCTGAGTTTCGCCCACTGGCACGGCAAGCGCCCCGACACCGAGCCGGTGTACCAAGCCCTGCGCGAACGCGACGTGGCGTTGGCGACCGGCGACTGAGGTGGACTGCCGCGCGGCCTGCGGTGCCTGCTGCATCGCGCCCTCGATCAGCAGCCCGATCCCGGGCATGCCGGACGGCAAGCCGGCCGGCGTGCGCTGCGTGCAGCTCGACGGCATGAATCGCTGCCGCCTGTTCGGCCGGCCGGAACGCCCGGCGGTGTGCCTCGGCCTGCGGCCGACGCCGGCGATGTGCGGTGCGAGCCGCGACCAGGCGCTGGCGTACCTGACGGCGCTGGAGATCGCGACCGCGCCCTGATGTCCTGCCGCGGCGCGCCGGCTACGCCCCGCCGGCGAGGTATCGGTCCTTCAGGCGCACGTAATGCTGCGCGCTGTAATGCAGCGCCTCGATCTCGCGGTCGGAGAGCCTGCGCACCATCCGCGCCGGGCTGCCCAGCCACAGCTCGCCCTCGCCGACCGTCTTGCCTGGCGAGACCACCGCGCCGGCGCCGACGAAGCCGTGCTTCCTCACCGTCGCGCCATCGAGCACGGTGGCGTGCATGCCGACCAGGCAGACGTCCTCCAGCGTGCAGGCATGGATCACCGCGCCGTGCCCGATGGTGACGTCGTCGCCGATGATCGTCGGCAAGCCGCCCGGCCGGGTGAACGGGCCCTCGTGGGTGACGTGGACGATGGCGCCGTCCTGCACATTGGTGCGCGCACCGATGCGGATGCGGTTGACGTCGCCGCGGATGACCGTGCCCGGCCACACCGAGCTGTCGTCGCCAATGACGACGTCGCCGATGACGTGGGCGCCGGGATCGATCCAGACGCGCTGACCGAGGGTGGGGGTGATGCCTTGGAAGGGTCGGAGGTTCATGTGGGCATTGTAGGGGTGTGGGAACCGGTAGCCGGAAATCGGAAATCGGAAATCGGAAGCGCGTAGAGCATGTGGCGGCACGGCACTCGAGCTGTTTCGCTCGCAGCGGCCCTTTCGCCGGGATGACGAGGCTGTGATGGCCTTTCCCGAATCCTGCCCCCAGCCCCCGGCAGGGCGCTAGACTCCCCCGTATGGACACGCCCACCGACACCCCGCCGGCCGAACTCACCGCCACCCTGCGTCGCCTGCGCGGCGCCTGGCAGGCGCGCATGCCCGACTACGCGCAGCGCCGCGACGACCTCGAACGCCTGCGTGCTGCCTTCAAGGCGAAGCTGCCGGCGATGAGCGCCGCCATCGCCGCCGACTTCGGCCACCGCTCACCCCACGAATCGGCGATCGCCGACGGCATGACCGTGCTCAAGGAGATCGACCACCTGCTCGCCCATCTCAAGGGCTGGATGCGGCCGCGGCGGCGCATGCTCAGCCCGCTGTTCTGGCCGGCGCGGGCCGAGATCCGCTACCAGCCGCTGGGCGTGGTCGGCGTGATCTCGCCATGGAACTACCCGGTCAACCTGGCGCTGATCCCGCTCGCTGACGCGATCGCCGCCGGCAATCACGTCTATCTCAAGCCCTCCGAACACACGCCGCGCACCTCGCTGTGCCTGCGCGAGCTGCTGGCCGAGGTGTTCCCCGCCGACCGTGTCGCGGTAGCGCTGGGCGGGCCGGCGCTGGCGGCGGCGTTCGCCGGCCTGCCGTTCGACCACCTGCTGTTCACCGGCTCGACCGCGGTCGGCCGCAAGGTGATGGCGGCGGCCGCGCCCAACCTCACGCCGGTGACGCTCGAACTCGGCGGCAAGTCGCCGGCGCTGATCGCCGAGGGCTACCCGCTGGCCCGCGCCGCCGCCCGCATCGCCAGCGGCAAGTGGCTCAACGCCGGCCAGACCTGCATCGCGCCCGACTATGTGCTGGTGCCGCAGGGACAGCGCGACGCCTTCGTCGAGGCCCTGCGGCGCGAAGTCGGCGCGCGCTACCCGACGCTGGTGGACAACCCCGACTACACGCGCATCGTCAACGCCGGCCAGTACCGCCGCCTGCGCGGCTACCTCGACGAGGCGCAGGCGCGGCGCCTGCCGGTGATCGAGCTGGTGCCGCTGGATGCCGCCCTCTCCGAAGGCCGCCGCATCCTGCCGCCGACGCTGGTGCTCGACCCGCCCGACGACACCGCGCTGATGCGCGAGGAGATCTTCGGCCCGATCCTGCCGGTGTGCGGCTACCGCAGCCTGGACGAGGCACTCGCGTACGTGCAGTCGCACGAGCGGCCACTGGCCTTCTACCTGTTCGACGACGACCGCGCGCGGCGCGAGAAGGTGCTGGCGCAGATCGTCGCCGGCGGCGTCACCGTCAACGACACGCTGATGCACAACGCGCAGTCGTGCCTGCCGTTCGGCGGCGTCGGCGCCAGCGGCATGGGGCATTACCACGGCCACGCCGGCTTCCTGGCCTTCAGCAAGCCGATGCCGGTGTTCCGGCAGGCGCGCTTCGCCGGCTTCGACCTGTTCAGGCCGCCCTACCGCGGCCTGGCCGACCGGCTGGTGAAGCTGCTGACGCGCTGAGCGCCCAGTACACGACCCGGAGCTGCCGGCCGCCGGGCCTCCGGGCGGTGTTCAACGCACGTCGGCGCCGTTGCGGCCGCGCGGCGGGATCGGCTCGCCCTGGAACGGGGCGATCGGCTGCTCGCGCAGTTTCCGCTGAAGGTGGGCGAGCGCGGCGGCAAGCTGGGCGTCCTCGCCACGCCAGGTGGCGTGCGGCGGGTTGTCGACTTCGATGTCGGGGGCGACGCCGCGGCCTTCGATCAGCCAGCGCCCGTCCGGCGCGAACTGCGCATTCTCGGCCACGCGCACCATGCCGTTGTCGCTGAGCCGGTTGCGGTCGCTCAGCCAGACACCGGCGCCGGCGGTGCGCTGGCCGATCAGCGGCGCCAGCCCGAGCGACTTGATGCCGGCGGCGAAGGTCTCGCCGTCGGAATAGGTCAGGTTGTCGATCAGCACGACCAGGTGGCCGCGGAAGGTCTGCTGCATGTTCGGGTACGGGCTGCGGCCCGGGGGCTGCCAGAACATCCAGGCGCGCCGCAGCAGTTTCTCGATCACCCAGCTGTCGATGTTGCCGCCGCGGTTGCGGCGCACGTCGACGATCAGCGCCTCGCGGTCGACGTTGGCATAGAACTCGCGGGCGAAGTCGGCGATGTCGTTGGCGGTCATCGCGCGCAGGTGCAGGTAGCCGATCCGGCCGCCGCCGGCCTGCTCGACCCGCTCGCGCGTGCCCTGCACCCAGTCGCTGTAGCGCAGGGCGGCGTCGCGGTCCATCGCCACCGGCGTGGCGACCACGCGCGCCGGGGCGGCGTTGCCGCGACGGTAGTCGATCAGCACCTGCTGGCCGGCCTGGTTGGCGAGCAGCACGGCGATGTCGGTGGCGTCCCGTACCGGCCGGCCGTTGACGGCCAGGATCACGTCGCCCTCGCGCAGTTCAACGCCAGGCTGCGCCAGCGGCGCACGCTCGTTCGGCAATTCGGGGTCCGAGCGCCAGATCCGCGCGATGCGGGCGCCGTCGGCGACGCGCTCGAAGGCGGCGCCGAGCGAAGCGGCGACGGCGGCCTCGGCATCGCGGCGCAGGTCGCTGCCGCGCACCTGCGAATGCAGTACGCCCAGCTCGCCCATCATCTGGCCGAGCAGGTCGTCGAGCTCGCCGCGGTCGGCGACGCGCGCCAGCAGCGGCGCGTACTTGTCGCGCAGCGCCGGCCAGTCGAGGCCGCGCATGTTCGGGTCGAACAGGAAGTCGCGGTGCATGCGCCAGGCGTCGGCGAACATCTGCCGCCACTCGCGTTCGGGCAGGATCGGCAACGACCAGTCGCCGACCCGCACCTGCCCCTTCGCCAGCGCGGCGGCGTCGGTCGGCGCCTTGGCGCCGGCGGGCAGGATGAACATGTCGCCGGCGGGGCCGTTGCGCGTCCACTTCATCAGCCACAGCTTCCTGCGGTCGGCCGACAGCGCGTAGTCGCGCACCTCGGCCATGAACACCTCCGGCTGCGGCGCGTCGCCGGCGATCGCCAGCGTCTTGAGCGTGGGCCTGGGCTCCGGGCCGGCCTCGGCGTCGAGCAGGTACAGGCGCTCGCCGTCGGTCTGCAGGTTGCGGTAGTTGCCGGGCGCCAGCGGCACCTCGTGCAGGCGCGAGGCGAGGCCGTCCCAGTCGACCTTCACCGGCGCGGTGCCGTTGTTCTTGTCGTCGCCGTTCTTCTTCGGCTCGCCGCCCAGCTCGTCCTTCGGCCGGAACGGAAAGCGCAGCCCGGCCTGCAGCGCCACCGCGTAGACCTTGGCGCGCTTGTCGAAGGCCGGGCCCATGTTGCGGTCGCCCCAGGGCGCGCCGGGCGTGGGCTGGAAGTTGCGATTGGAGAGGAAGTACAGCCACTGCCCGTCGGGCGTGAACGCCGGTGAGAAGGATTCGTAGCGGTCGCTGGTGACGGTGGCGAGGCGGCGCTCGGCGAGCGAGTAGAGCAGCACCTGGTCGCGGCGGCGCGGGCTGTCGGGGCGCACCAGGGCGAGGAAGCGGCTGTCCGGCGACCACACGATGTCGCTGTACTGGTCGCCGCCGTGCGGGGTGAGCGCGTCGATCTGCACGTTGCGGCCGGTGGCCAGCTCCAGCAGCCACAGCCGGCCGCGCTTGTCGTCGTGCGCCAGCCACTTGCCGTCCGGCGAGGGCAGCACGCGCCAGCGGTGGCTGTCGCCGTCGCGGGTCAGCGGCTCGCCGCCCGGCGAGCCGTCGACGGGGAAGCGCCACACCTCGTGCTCGCCGGTGCCGTCGGCGATGGCGTACACCCACTTGCCGTCCGGGCTGAGCACGGCGTTGCGGGCGCGCTGCTCGGCCGGCAGCGCGATCTCGATGCGGCGCAGCGGGCCGGTGCCGGCCAGCGCGACGCGGCCGCGCGCGGTCAGCGCCACGCGCTCGCCGTTCGGCGCGAAGCTGGCCGAGGTGAGGAAGGCGAGCGGCTGCTTGATCCAGCGCTCGCGGCGCTGGGCGAAATCGCTGGCGAGAGACACCTCGATGACGCGGTCGCTGCCACTGGCGATGTCGTAGACGCGCAGATCGGCGCCGTGCTGGTAGACGATGCGGCCGTCGGCCAGGCGCGCGCCGCGCACCTCGAAGTCGGCGTGGCGGGTGTGCTGGCGGATGTCGCCGCCGTCGGCGTCCATCGACCACAGGTTGTCGGTGCCGCCCGCGGCATCGCTGACGAAATAGAGCCGTCCCTGCCACCACATCGGCCGCTTGAGCGAACCGGGATGGTCGGCCGCCAGCCGCACCGCCTCGTCGCCGCCGGCGAGCGCGAAACGCCACAGCTGCGCCATCGCGCCGCCGCGGTACTCGCGGGCGTTGTCGCCGGTGATGTGCAGGCCGAAGCGGGTGAAGTAGACGTGGCCGGCGTCGTCGAAGGCGGCCTCGTTGGCGTCGGCCAGCGGCAGTTCGCGGCGTTCGAGCGTGTCCGGGTCGACCGTGCGCAGCACGCTGCGCCAGCTCGGGCCGGCGAGGTTGTCGGTGGCGTAGACCACCTCGCCGCGCGGCGTCCAGCCGGCGATGGCGACCCGTCCGCCCTCGAAGCTGACCCGCACCGGCGCGCCGCCGGCGAGCGGCATCACGTAGGCCTCGGTGGCGCCGTCGTAGTTGGCGGCGAAGGCGATCCGGCGCCCGTCCGGCGAGATCGCCGCCTGCGATTCCTCGGCCGGGTGCGTGGTCAGCCGCCGCGCCGGGCCGCCGTTCAACGAGGCCGCCCACAGGTCGCCCTCGGCGGTGAACACCAGCGTGTCGCCGTGCGCGGCGGGGTGGCGGTAGTAGCCGGCCTCGGCCAGCGCGAGGGAGGCGACGCCGAGGCCCAGCAGCCCCAGCCAGCGCAGACGCGGAAACTTCATTCGATCCTCCGTAGATGCGAGCGCCCGCGCGCGGGCGGCGGCAAAACGGACCGAGAATACGGGAAGCGGGCGCGGCGGGCGTATGGCGAAAGTCGCCCCGCGGCGCGACGATGGGCCACGCCACGACGTCCTGCACCAGTGTCCCCGAGGAGGGCCGGGCCATGTCACGTTTCCGTTTCATCATTCCCCTGTTCGCCGCGCTGCTGACCGCCTGCGCCGGCGGCGCCGAGAAGCGCGTCCGCAGCGAACCGCCGATCCAGTACCAGCGCTATGCCGGCCCGCTGCTGCCGGAGATTCCGTTCTCGCGGCTGAGCCACTGGGACGAGGCCGGCCCCGGCGAGATCGTGGTCTGGACGCGCGTGGGCCGCGCCTATCTGCTGCGCCTGGAGCAGCCATGCCGGGCGCTGGAGCACAGCGTGATGCTGCGCATCGGCGCCCGTACCGGCCGCGTGCGCCCCGGCGTCGACCACGTCGAGGCCGGCACCGAGCGCTGCCGCATCCGCAGCATCCAGCAGCTCGATCTGGACCGGCTGGAGGCCGACCGCGCCGCGGCCCGCCGGCCGGTGATGCGGGAGTGAGGCCGGGCCCCGAGCCGCGTGCCCACCTTGAATTCCACGCCCCCGCCCGCCACCTAGGCGGCATGGATACCGCCGACAACCCCCTGCTCGCGGACAGCGAGCTGCCCGCCTTTTCCGCCATCGCCCCGGAGCACGTGAACCCGGCGGTCGATGCCGTCCTCGCCGAGTTCCGCGCCGCCGTCGAGCGGCTGGTCGCCGATCCGCAGGCGCGCGGCTTCGCCACCCTGATGGCGCCGCTGGAGCGGCTGGAGGAACGCCTCGGCCGCGTCTGGGCGCCGGTCTCCCACCTTCACGGCGTCAAGGACTCGCCGGCGCTGCGCGAGGCCTACAACGCCGCGCTGGAAAAGCTCACCGAGCACAGCACCGAGCTGGGCCAGAACCGCGACCTGTATGCCGCCGTGAAGGCGCTGGCCGAGTCGCCCGAGTTCGCCGCCCTCGACCGCGCGCGGCGCACCCTGGTCGAGGACAGCCTGCGCAGCTTCCGCCTCAGCGGCGTGGCGCTGGAGGAGCCGGCGCGCTCGCGCTTCCGGGCGATCCAGAACGAACTGAGCAAACTCGAAACCGAATTCGAGGAAGCCGTGCTCGACGCCACCGACGCCTGGGCGCGCCCGCTGTCCGAGGCCGAGCTGGCCGGGTTGCCGGATTCGGCACGGGCGATCTTCCGCCAGGCCGCGCAGGAGCGGGGCGTCGAGGGCTACCTCGCCACGCTCAAGGGGCCCTCGGTGCAGGCCATCCTGACCTTCGCCGACGACCGCGCCCTGCGCCGGGAGCTCTACACCGCCTACAACACCCGCGCCTCCGACCAGGGGCCGCATGGCGGCCGCTTCGACAACTCCGCGCGCATCGAGAAGATCCTCGCCCTGCGCCACGAGGCCGCGCGGCTGCTCGACTACCCGAGCGCCGCGCACGTGTCGCTGGCCGACAAGATGGCCGGCACGCCGGAGCGGGTACTGGCCTTCCTGCACGACCTCGCCGCCCGCGCCAAGCCCGTCGCCGCGCGCGAGCTCGACGCGCTGCGCGACTTCGCCCGCGCCGAACTCGGCTACGACGAGCTGCAACCCTGGGACATCGCCTACGCCAGCGAGAAACTGCGCCAGCGCCGCTTCGACTTCAGCGAGGAGGACCTCAAGCCCTACTTCCCGCTGCCGGCGGTGATCGACGGCCTGTTCGCCATCGCCGGGCGCGTGTTCGGCGTGAGTTTCCGCGCGCGCGACGGCGTCGACGTGTGGCATCCGGACGTGCGCTATTTCGACGTGGTCGATGCCGACGGCACGGTCCGCGCCGGCTTCTATACCGACCTTCATGCCCGCACCGGCAAGCGCGGCGGCGCCTGGATGGACGTGTGCCGCGCCCGCTTCCACGACGGCGAGCTGCACCGGCCGGTGGCCTTCCTCACCTGCAACTTCGCCCCGCCGGTGGACGGCAAGCCGGCATTGCTCACCCACGACGACGTGCTCACCCTGTTCCACGAGTTCGGCCACGGCCTGCACCACATGCTGACCGAGGTGGACTGGCCGAGCGTGGGCGGCATCAGCGGCGTGGAATGGGATGCGGTCGAGCTGCCCAGCCAGTTCATGGAGAACTTCTGCTGGCAGCGTGAGACGCTGGGCCTGTTCGCCCGCCATTACCAGACCGGTGCGCCGCTGCCGGATGAGCTGCACGCGAAGATGCTGGCCGCACGCCACTTCCAGGCCGGGCTGTTCCTGGTGCGCCAGCTCGAGTTCGCGCTGTTCGACTTCCGCCTCCACCTGGAATTCGACCCGGCGCGCGGCGGGCGGGTACTGGAGATCCTCGACGAGGTGCGGCGCGAGGTGGCGGTGGTGAGGCCGCCCGAGTGGCACCGCTTCCCGCACGCCTTCACCCACATCTTTTCCGGCGGCTACGCGGCCGGTTA
The DNA here is from genome assembly GCF_014202935.1 of Rehaibacterium terrae. Classification (GTDB taxonomy): domain Bacteria; phylum Pseudomonadota; class Gammaproteobacteria; order Xanthomonadales; family Xanthomonadaceae; genus Rehaibacterium; species Rehaibacterium terrae. The sequence continues at coordinate 87,241 of NZ_JACHHX010000001.1, forward strand.
CTACAGCTACCTGTGGGCGGAAGTGCTCAGTGCCGATGCCTTCGCCGCGTTCGAGGAGGCCGGCGTGTTCGACCACGCCACCGGCGCGCGCTTCCGCCGCGAGATCCTCGCCGTGGGCGGCTCGCGCCCGGCGCTGGAAAGCTTCGTCGCCTTCCGTGGCCGCGAGCCCTCGCCCGAGGCGCTGCTGCGCAGCTACGGTCTGGCCGCCTGAGCGACGGGCAGAGCGCCCGCCCGGCTTCGTGAATGGGCGGCCGGCCTGACCGCAGGCGCGGCCCGCCTGCGTTGTGCACGATGACGCCGGGGGGAGTCCATCCAACGCAGGAGTGCACCATGAGGAAGGGTCTGCTCGCGGGGTTGTGTCTGGTGCTGGCCGGCGCTTCGTTCGCCGGCTTTTCGTTTGCGAACAGCGGCAAGGGGCCACCGGCGAAGGCGGCCGGCGCGCCGGTGGTGCTCGACGCCGCAGGCAAGGCGCAGGGGCCGTGGCTGCCCTATGTGCGGATCAACGAATTCGAGTATTCCAGCGGCGTGCTGCTGGTCACGCCCTACGGCGGCGTGCCGGTGCCGCTGGTGCTGGGCGGCGACGGCCTGATGCGGCCGGCCGCCGTTCCGGACGACGGCCTGGTCTATTTCGCCGCGGCCGATTGCAGCGGCACGCCGTACCCGGCGATGGGCTACCCGATGCATGGCTCGGGCTTCAGCTACCGCATCGAAGCCGGGGGCGACGCAATCTGGCTGGTGCTGCGCGACGACACACCGCTGCCGCTCGTGCCAGGCTCGGTGCTGCAGCCGGTGCCCGGCGACGCGCCGGTCTGCCTGACGCCGGAGGTCCCCGGCGAGCCGGTCGACGTGTATCCGGAGATCGACCGCATCCGCCTCGACCGGCGTGGGCCGTACCGGCTCCAGTACTGACCGTCGGCGCGCGGCGACCGCCCGCGCGGTCGCCGCGTCAGCGCGGAGGGATCAGCGGAAGAATTCGCGGAACGCCGCGAGCGTGCGCTCGATGCCGGCGTCGTCGATGTCCAGGTGCGTGACCATGCGGATCGTCGGCAGATAACCGATCGACAGGCGGATGCGCGCCGCCTCCATGTGCGCCTTGAACGCCGGCAGGCGCTCGGCCGGCACCTCGATGAAGACCATGCCGGTGTGCTGGCCGGCGACGGTGAGGCCGGGCAGGCCGCGCAGCCCGGCCGCCAGTCGCGCGGCGCGGGCGTGGTCCTCGGCGAGGCGCGCGACGTGATGATCGAGCGCATGCAGGCAGGCCGCCGCCAGCATGCCGGCCTGGCGCCAGCCGCCGCCGGCGACCTTGCGCCAGCGGCGTGCCTTCCCGATCAGTGCGCGGCTGCCGGCCAGCACCGAGCCGACCGGCGCGCCCAGGCCCTTGGAGAAGCACACCGAGACGCTGTCGAAGTGCCGCGCGATCTCGCGCGCCGGCACGCCGCAGGCCACCGCCGCGTTGTACAGCCGTGCGCCATCCAGATGCAGTGCCAGCCCGTGCGCAGCGCAGAAGCGGCGCGCGGCGGCGAGGTAGTCCAGCGGCAGCGGGCGGCCGTGCCAGGTGTTCTCCAGGCACAGCAGGCGGGTGCGGGCGAAATGCGGGTCGACCGGCTTGATCACGCTCGCCAGCGCGTCCAGCGGCAGCGTGCCGTCGTCGGCGTGCGGTACCGGCTGCGGCTGGATCGAGCCCAGCACCGCCGCGCCGCCACCCTCGTACTTGTAGGTGTGCGCGTCCATGCCGACCAGATATTCGTCGCCGCGCTCGCAGTGGCTCATCAGCGCCAGCAGGTTCGATTGCGTGCCGCTGGGCACGAACAGCGCCGCCTCGAAGCCGAGCTCGGCGGCGAGCCGGTCCTGCAGCGCATTGACGGTCGGATCCTCGCCATACACGTCGTCGCCGACCTCGGCACGCAACATGGCCTCGCGCATCGCCGGCGTGGGGCGGGTGACGGTGTCCGAGCGCAGGTCGATCCAGTCGTTCATCGGCAGGCTCCGGTGTGGGGCGGGCCAGCATACGCAAGCCGCCGCTGCTGCAGGAAGCCGGCACTTGGCTACACTGCCGCGATGAAGATCGCCTCCTGGAACGTCAATTCGCTCAACGTCCGCCTGCCGCACCTGGTCGAGTGGCTGAAGGATCGGCAGCCGGACATCGTCGGCCTGCAGGAAACCAAGCTGGAGGACGCCAAGTTTCCCGCGGCCGCGCTCGCCGAGCTCGGCTACCGCAGCGTGTTCGCCGGACAGAAGACCTACAACGGCGTCGCCATCCTCAGCCGCGAGCCGGCGCGCGACGTGCAGGTCGGCATTCCCGGCTTCGAGGACGAGCAGAAGCGGGTGATCGCGGCGACGGTCGGCGACCTGCGCGTGGTCGACCTGTACGTGGTCAACGGCAAGGCGGTCGGCGACGAGAAGTACGACTACAAGCTGCGCTGGCTGGATGCGGCGCACGACTGGCTGGCGGCCGAGATCGCGCGCCATCCCAACCTGATCGTGCTCGGCGATTTCAACATCGCTCCCGACGACCGCGACGTGCACGACCCGGAGGCCTGGCGCGAGCAGATCCTGTGCTCGACGCCCGAGCGTGAGGCCCTGCGACGGCTGCTGGCGCTCGGCCTGCACGACAGCTTCCGCCTGCACCATGACCAGGGCGGTCACTACAGCTGGTGGGATTACCGCGCCGCCGGCTTCCGCCGCAATCTCGGCCTGCGCATCGACCTGGTGCTGCTGTCCGATACGCTCAGGGGCCGCTGCACCGCCGCCAGCATCGACCGCGAGCCGCGCACCTGGGAGCGGCCCAGCGACCACGCGCCGGTCATCGCCGAACTGGCGGACTGAGGGCGAGGTCGCCGTCCAGCCCGTCCTCAGGCAAGAAAGGTGCGCTCGAACTCGTCCACCGGCAGCGGCCGGCCGAGCAGGTAGCCCTGCAGCTCGTCGCAGCGCAGCAGGCGAAGCAGCTTGGCCTGCTCTTCTTCCTCGACGCCCTCGGCGACCGCGCGCAGGCCGAGCGCATGCGCCAGATTGATGGTGTTGGTCACCAGCGCGAGCGATTCCGGGCTCTGCGCGATCTGCGCGACGAACGACTGGTCGATCTTGAGCGTGTCTGCCGGCAGGCGCGACAGGTAGTTGAGCGAGGAATAGCCGGTGCCGAAATCGTCGATGGCGACGCCGAAGCCGAGGTCGCGCAGCGCCTGCAGGATGCGCATGCTGTGGGCGATGTCCTCCATCAGCACGCTCTCGGTGATCTCGATGTCGAGGCAGGGCTCGCCGCCGCAGCCTTCCAGGATGCTGGCGCATTGCCTGACGAACCCGTGCTGGCGCAGTTCGCGGGCGGAGACGTTGACCGCGATGCGCAGGCCGCCGACGGCGGCCTTGCGCCACTGCCGCACGAGCCGTGCCGCACGGCGCAGCACCCAGTGGCCGACCGGGACGATCAGGCCGGTGTCTTCCAGCAAGGGAATGAACTCGGCCGGCGACACCAGGCCGAGCTGCGGATGCCGCCAGCGCAGCAGCGCCTCGGCCCCGGTCACGCGCTGCGAACGGGCCTCGAACTTGGGTTGCAGGAACAGCTCGAACTGCTCGGCGTCGATGGCGTGGCGCAGTTCGCGCTCCAGTTCGATGCGGCGCTCGGCGCGTTTGCGGATCTCGTCGTCGTAAGCCAGCAGCGGCACGCCGTGCTCGGCCGCCTCGCCATAGGCGGCGGCGACGTTGCGCTCGGCGGTTTCCGCATCGCTGGCGTGCTCCGGCGTGCGCAGCAGACCGCAGCGCAGGGTCAGGAAAACCTCCTCGCCCTCGATCAGGAAGGGTTCGTCGCTGCAGGCCGCGATCAGGGCCTCGATGCGGGCCAGGTCGTCGTCCGGCGCCGCGGAGGCGGGCAGGGCGAACAGGAAGGTATCCTCGCCCGGATGGGCCAGCAGGGCATCCTTGTCGAAGCGCTGGCCCAGCCGCGCGGCCAGCGCGCGCAGCAGCGCGTCGCCGAACTCGCGTCCGCGCGAGTGCCTGAAGACATCGAAGCGGACCACGGCGACCATGCCGACCAGTTGCGGCCCGGCGTCCATGCGCGCCTGCAGCAGCTCGCGGAAGGCGGCGCGGTTGGGCAGGACGGTCAGCGGGTTGTGGTAGGCGAGGAACTCCAGCCGCTCGCTCTTGGCGATGAAGTCCAGGCCGAAGTCGATGCTCGCCGCCACCCGCTTCAGCAGATCCATCTCGTCGGCATCGAACTCGTGCGGCTCCTGCTTGTACAGCACCAGCGCGCCCCAGGCCGGTTCGCCCAGCGGCAGGCCCACGATCGCCCGCACGCCGATCGAGGCCGCGGCGGCGCGCTTGCCGGCCGACAGGCTGGAGTGGCGCAGGTCGGGGATGATCAGGCTGCGGCCGGCCAGCACCTGGGCGATCAGGCGCTCGTCGCCGGCATGCTCGTCGGCGGCCACGAGCAAGGGCAGGCCGTTCTCAGCCAGCGCCGAGGCGGTGCCGTAATGGCCCAGCAGGGCGAGGCTGCCGTCGTCCCGGCGGCCGGCGATCCAGGCGCTGCTGAAGCCGCCCTGCTCGACCGCGATCCGGCAGGCGGCCTCGACCAGGCGCGCCCGCGTGTCGGCACGCAGCACGGCATCGCCGAGCGCGGCGAGCACGGCGTGCATGCGGCCGAGGGTGCGGATCCTGGCCTCCTGCTGCACGCGCTGGGTGACGTCGCGGTCGATGCCGCGGAAGCCGAGCAGGTTGCCGTTCTCGTCGAGGATCGGCTGCGCGTTGCTCTCCAGGATGCGCAGGCTGCCGTCGCGGTGGCGCCAGCGCACCACGCGGCCGCGCCAGGCGCGCCGGGTGGCGACGTCCTCCGGGGTCAGCACGCCGGCGACGCGCGCGTCCTCGCCCTCGTCCATCAGTTCGTAGACGCGCCGCCCGATCACCTCCTCCGGCATGTATCCGAGCACCCGCCGCAGGCCGATGTTGGAATAGGTGAGGGTGCCGTCCAGGCCCGCCTCCCAGATCCAGTCCTCGGTGGTCTCGACCAGGGCGCGGAAGCGCTCCTCGCTGGCGCGCAGCGCCCGCTCGGCCGCGCGTCGCGCCTCGCGCTCGGCGGCATTGCGCAGCGCCCGCTCGACCGAGCTCGCCAGCCGGCGCAGGTTGTCCTTGAGCACGTAGTCGTCGGCGCCGGCGTGCAGGGCGGCGATCGCGACCTCCTCGCCGATGGTGCCGGAGACGAAGATGAAGGGCGTGTGGGGCGCCATTTCGCGGACGAGCTTCAAGGCCTCGATGCCGTTGAAGCCGGGCATGGAAAAGTCGCTGAGCACCAGGTGCGGAGCGAACGCCTCCAGCGCCTGGCGCAGGCGTTCGTCGCTGTCCACCACCAGCGTCTCGACACTCGGGCGCAGCGACTGCAACTCGCGCCGCAGGATGTCCACGTCGGCCGGCGAGTCCTCGACCAGCAGTACCCGCAGCGGTTCGTGGGCGGAGTGAGTCATGGCGGGGCCTCGTTGGCGAGCATCCAGTACATGCCGACCTGGGCGACGGTCTCGGCGAAGGCGTCGAAGTCCACCGGCTTGACGATGTAGCTGTTGACCCCGAGCCGGTAGCTGGCGACCAGGTCGCCCTCCTCGCGCGAGGAGGTCATCATCACCACCGGGATGGTGTCGAGACGCGGGTCGGCCCGCATCTGTTCCAGCACCTGCAGGCCGTCCATGCGCGGCATCTTCAGGTCGAGCAGCACCAGCCTGGGATGGCCGTTGCCGCGTCCGGCCCAGGGCCCTTCGCAGCGCAGGAACTCCAGCGCCTCCACGCCGTCGCGCACCCATTCGATGCGGTTGGCGATGCCGCGCCGCTCGAGCGTGCGCAGGGTCATCTCGGCGTCGGCCGAGGAGTCTTCCACCAGCAGGATCTCGACGTGTTGGTATTGCACGGACGTTTCCTCATGGGGCGGGAAGGTCGAATTCGAAACACGCGCCCTGGTCCGGCGCCGCCTCCGCGCCCACGTGGCCGCCGTGGCGGGTGACGATGCGGTGGACGATGGCCAGGCCCACGCCGGTGCCCTCGAACCGGTCTTGCGGGTGCAGGCGCTGGAACACGCCGAACAGTTTGTCGGCGTAACGCATGTCGAAACCGACGCCGTTGTCGCGCACGCGGTAGCGCACGCGCCCGTGCTCGCGCCGGCCGCTCACCTCGACGCGGGCCTGCTCGCCGCGTGGCGCGCTGTACTTGAGGGCGTTGGACAGCAGGTTGATCCAGACCTGCTTGAGCAGCGCCGGGTCGCCGCTGGCCGGCGGCAGGTCGCCGATGTCGATGGTGGCCGCGTGGCGCGGCACGTCGCGCAGCGCCTCCTCGGCCAGGGCGCGCATGTCCACCGGCTCGCGCGCCAGCGGCTTGCGGCCGAGCCGCGACAGCGCCAGCAGGTCGTCGATCAGCACGCCCATCCGGCGCGCGCTGTCGGCGATCGCCTGCAGGTAGCGGCGCGGTTCGGGATCGAGTCGGTCGCCGAGGTCCTCGGCCAGCATCCGCGCATAGCCGTCGATGTGCCGCAGCGGCGCGCGCAGGTCGTGCGAGACCGAATAGCTGAAGCTCTCCAGCTCGCGGTTGGTCTGTTCCAGCTGTTCGGCCTTGGCTTGCAGGCGGCGGTTGAGCTCGAGCACTTCGCGCTCGGCGGCCAGCCGCTCGCCGATGTCCTGGGCGACGCCGACGAAGCCGAGCAGGCTGCCGGTGTCGTCGTGCACCGGGGTGATGGTCAGCTCCACCGGGAAGCGCGAGCCGTCCCTGCGGACATAGGTCCAGATCCGCTTGTCGACCTCGCCGCGCCGCGGCCTGGCGACGAAGGCCTCGAAGCCCGGTGCGATCGGCTCGCCGAGCTCGCGCGACAGCTCGGCGGCGCGGGCGGCGACCTCGTCGGCATCATGGAAGACCGCCGGGGTTTGCCGCCCGACCATCTCCTCGGCGGTGTAGCCCAGCTGCTCGCAGGCGCGACAGTTGAACAGACGGATGATGCCGTCGGGGCGGCAGGCGATGATCATGTGGCCGGCGCTTTCCAGGATCGCCCGCTGCAGGGCGTTGGCTTCGGCCAGCGCCCGCTGGGTGCGCTCGCCGCGGCGCAGTTCGCGCAGCAGCGCCACCAGCCCGAGCGCCATCAGCGCGATCCCGATCAGCGGGCCGTAGGCCAGGGTGGTTTGCAGGCGCAGCGCGTTCTGCGCGGCCAGCCGGGCGCGCTCGCCGAGCACGGCCTCCTCGTGCCGGCGCAGCTCCTCGACCAGCGCGTGGACCGGTGCGATCAGTGCGACGCCGATGGTCTGGAAGTGCGCGCGGCCGGCGTCGAGGCCGTCGCGTGCGACCAGCTGCGACGCCTCGCGCATGACGGCGATGCGGGCGTCCAGCAGGGCCTGGATGCTTTCCACCCGCGCCAGCTGCGGCGGCGCGTCGCGGAGCCGTTCGCGCAGCATGACGAGCTCGCGCCGCGCCTGCGCGTGGTGCCGGTCGCGGGCGGCCTCCAGCGCGCGGTCGCCGGTGATCAGGAAGCCGCGATGCTCGGCCTCCATCCGCGCCACGCTGTCCTCGAAGGCGAGCGCCTCCTGCAGCACCAGCAGGGTGTGCCGGACCCAGGCGTCGGTGGCGATCACGGCCCGGCTATGCTGGTAGGTGCGCCAGGCGGCGAGGCCGAACAGGACGAACGCGAGCAGGAACGCCACCAGCGTCCAGCGGCGCAGATGCGGGCGGAACTGCCGTGTCGCGGGGCTGCCGTGCCCAACACGCATTCGAGCGACTCCCTCCGGCCGGGCCGGAACGGAAAGCGCGGGGTGCGTGGATTCCCCCCTTCGGTCCGGACTATAGCCGGAGGGCGCGCCGGCTGCTTTGACGGCGGCATGACCGCTGGCCCCGCAACGACGCCAATCCGGCCGCCGGAGCCAGCCGAGGTGGGCGGGATGCGCGGCGCGGTCGTCGCGGCGACCGCGCCGTCGCAGGGGCTGTCAGCGCCGCAGGCAGCGCGCGAAGAAGTCCTCGCTGAGCCGGTAGCGATGCAGCGCGTCCTTGCCGAGCAGACCGTGGCGGGCGCCCGGGTAGGTCATCAGCTCGAACGGCATGCCGCGCCGCTGCAGCTCGCTCATCAGCCGGGTGCTGTGGCTGAACAGCACGTTGTCGTCGGCCATGCCGTGGATCAGCAGCAAGCTGCCGCGCAGGCCGTCCAGCCAGGTGAACACGCTGCTGCGCCGGTAGCCCTCGGGATTGGCGGCCGGGTGGTCCATGTAGCGCTCGGTGTAGTGGGTGTCGTACAGCGCCCAGTCGGTGACCGGGGCGCCGGCCGCGCCGCAGGCGTAGATGTGCGGGGCCTTGGCCAGCATCATCAAGACCATGTAGCCACCGTTGGACCAGCCGTGCACGCCGATGCGCGCGGCATCGACGTAGGGCAGGGTGCGCAGCATCTCGATGCCACGGATCTGGTCCTCGACCTCGACCCGGCCCTGTTCGCGGAACAGCGCGCTGCCGAAGCGCACGCCCCGGCGCGGGGTGCCGCGGTTGTCGAGCGAGAACACCAGGTAGCCCTGCTGGGCCAGGTAGAGGTTGAACAGCCGGTCGGCGCGGCCCGGCCACTGCCGGGTGACGGTCTGCGCCGCCGGGCCGCCGTAGACGTACACCACCACCGGGTACTTGCGCGTGGGGTCGAAGCCGGGCGGCTTGAGCAGGCTGTAGTGCAGGATCTGGCCGTCGGCGGCGGCCAGGGCACCGAATTCGGGCTCGATATGGGCGTCGCGGAAGCGCGCGTAGGGATGGGCGGGGTCGTTCAGGTCGTTGACGACCAGGGTGGCCAGCTTCTCGCCGTCGGCCGAATACAGCTCGGTCTGCGGCGGCGTGGCCGGGTTCGACCACAGGTCGACGAAGACGCTGGCGTTGGCGGCGAAGGTGGCGTCGTGCCAGCCGGCGACCCGGGTCAGCCGCTCGGGCTCGCCGCCGGTCAGCGGCAGCCGGTAGACGTGGCGCTCCAGCGGCGAGTCCTTGGTGGCGCTGAAATAGACCAGGCCCCTGGCCTCGTCCAGCGCCAGCACCTGCTCGACCATCCACTCGCCACGGGTGAGCTGCGCCTGCACCTCGCCGTCCAGGCCGATCAGGTACAGGTGCTGGAAGCCGCTCTCCTCCGAGCTCCACAGGAAGGCCTCGCGCGTCTTGAGGAAGCGCAGGTTGTCGTGCAGCGACACCCAGGTGGCGCTGGTCTCGGTGCGCAGGATGCGCTGGCGGCCGCTGTCGAGCTCGGCCAGGACCAGGTCGAGCCGGCGCTGGTCGCGGCTCTGGCGCTGGAAGCTCAGGCGCTTGCCGTCCAGCCAGTCGACCCGGGCGAGGTAGATGTCGGGGTCGCCGCCCAGGTCGATCCATTGCGGCCGGCCGCCCTTGGGGGCCACCACGCCGAGCTGCACGCGCACGTTCGGCTCGCCGGCGGCCGGGTAGCGCTGCTCGACGATCTCGGTGCGGTCGGCGTGGATCTCGAAGCGGCGCCGGACCGGCACCGGCGATTCGTCGATGCGGGCGAAGGCGATGGCCGAATCGTCCGGCGCCCACCAGTAGCCGGTGTGGCGGCCCATCTCCTCGTCGGCGACGAACTCGGCGACGCCGTTGCCGATGGTGTCGGAGCCGTCGCGGGTGAGCTGGATCTGTTTGCCGTCGGCCAGATCGACCACCCACAGGTTGCGGCCGCGCACGAAGCTGACGAAGCCGCCGCGCGGCGAAACCTTGGGGTCGGTGGCGAAGCCCTCGCCGGCGGTGAGCCGGCGCACCGGATCGACGCCTTCGCCGGCCTCGAGGTCGTACAGGTACAGCTCGCCGCCGAGCGGAAACAGCAGGCGGCGGCCGTCCGGCGCCCACTGGTATTCGACGATGCCGGACAGGGCGGCGATGCGCTGGCGCTCGCGGCGCGCCTTCTCCTCGTCCGAGAGCGTCTCCTCGCCGGGCAGCAGCGCGCGCGAGTCGACCAGCAGGCGCGCCTGCCCGCTGGCGATGTCGTACTCCCACAGGTCGAGCCGGTTGCGGTCCTCGTCCTTGCCGCGCAGGAAGGTGACGCGGCGGCCGTCCGGCGAGACCGCCGGCCTGGTCAGCGTCGGCCCGGACAGCGGGGCGTCGCCGGTGATGGCTTCCAGGGTGAGTCTTTCGGCGTGGGCGGCGGGGGCGAGCGTCATTGCGGCCAGGAGCAGGAATCGCTTCATTGCTTGGTCGGGTCGGACTGGGTGTCGGGCAAGGGTACCCGACCGGGCCGGGAATCTCAGGTGTCCGCGGCCGGGGCGCGGGAATGCCCGGTCAGTGCGCCGGGCCGTCAGGCCAGATACCCGCCATCGACCACGAATGCGCCGCCGGTGATGTAGCTCGCCGCCGGACTGACCAGGAACAGCGCCATCGGCGCGATCTCGTCCGGCTGCGCGGCGCGGCCGAGCGGGATCAGCCGGCGCATCGTGGCCATGATCTTCTCGTCGCCGGTGAGCGCGGCGGCGAATCTGGTCTCGGTCAGGCCGGGCAGGATGGCGTTGACGCGGATGCCGTGCGGCGCCAGCTCCTTGGCGAAGCCCTCGCTCATGTTGACGATGCCGGCCTTGGTCAGCGAGTAGACCAGCTGCCCGGGCGCCGGGCGGCGGGCGTTGACCGAGGCGATGTTGACGATCGCGCCGCCGCCCTTCGCCCGCATCCGCCGTGCCGCCTGCACGCAGGTCCAGAAGCAGCCGCGCAGGTTGACCGCGACGGTCTTGTCCCAGGCGGCCAGGTCCATGTCGAGTGCCGGGCCGAAGTACGGGTTGGCGGCGGCGTTGTTGATGAGGATGTCGGGTGCTTGGCCGGCGGCGTCGAGCGCGGCGAACAGCGCCTCGATCGCGGCCGGGTCGCCGGCATGCATGGCCCGCGCCTCGGCGCGGCCGCCTTCCTGGCGGATGCGGGCGGCGACCGCCTCGCAGGCCTCCTGGCGGCGGCTGGTGCAGATCACGTGGGCGCCGTGGGCGGCCAGCAGACGGGCGATGGCCTCGCCGATGCCGCGCGAGGCGCCGTTGACCAGTGCGATGCGGTCGTGCAGGTCGAACAGGGGGTCGTGCACGGATCGGTCCGATGTGTCTTGGTATCCTCCGCAGCCTATCACGCGATGCGGAGCGGGCCGGATGGCGCGGCGGCAGGTGCTGATCACGGGGGCGGGCAGCGGGCTGGGGCGAGCCCTGGCGCTGCGTTACGCCGCCGCGGGCGCCGCCGTGGCCTGCGCCGATCGGCGTTTCGAGCGCGCCGAGGAAACCGCCGCGCTGCTCCCCGGCGAGGGTCATCTCGCGCTCGTCGCCGACGTCGGCGACGACGCCTCGATGCGCGCGCTGCACGACACCCTGATGCGGCGCTGGCAGCGGCTCGACGTGCTGGTCAACAACGCCGGCATCGCCAGCGGCGGCTGCCTGGTCGACAGCACGATCGAGGAGTGGCGCGAGGTGCTGGAGATCAACCTGCTCGGCGTGGTGCGCGGCTGCCGATTGTTCCTGCCCGACATGCTGGCGCGCGGGCGCGGGCAGATCGTCAACATTGCCAGTTTCGCCGCGCTGGCCGGTGCGCCCGGCATCATGAGCTACGGCGTGGCCAAGGCCGGCGTGGTGGCCCTGTCCGAGCAGCTGCGCGCCGAGGTGGCGGCGCAGGGGGTGACCGTCTCGGTGGCCTGTCCGGCGTTCTTCCGGACCAACCTGCTGGAAAGCTGGCGCGGCGACCCCCGCGTGCGTGAAACGGCGGAACGGATGATGGCCAGGGCGCCCGATCGCCTGGACGAGGTCGCCGACCGGCTGTTCGCCGCCGCCGAGCGCGGCGAGTTCCTGATCCTCCCGACCCGGCGCGAGACGCTGCGCTGGCGGATCAAGCGCTGGCTGCCGGGCTGGTACTTCCGCAGAATGCTGGCGGCGACCCGGCGCTGAAGCGGCGCCGGGGAGCGCGACGCGTGCGAACCCGAGGAGCCCCGGCATGGACTGGATGATCTACGGCGCCAACGGCTACACCGGTCGGCTGATCGCCCATGAGGCGGCACGCCGCGGATTGCGCCCGGTGCTGGCCGGGCGCGACGCCGCGGCGGTCGAGCGCCTGGCCACCCTGCTCGGCCTGCCTTGGCGCGCCTTCGCGCTCGACAACGATGCCGCCGTGCGCGAGGGGCTCAACCATATCGGCCTGCTGCTCAACTGCGCCGGGCCGTTCTCGGCCACCTGCGCGCCGATGCTGCGCGGCTGCCTGGCGGCGCGGGCGCACTATCTCGACATCACCGGCGAGATCGACGTCTTCGAGCACTGCCACATGGCGCACGCCGACGCCAAGCTGGCCGACATCGTGGTGCTGCCGGGCGCCGGCTTCGACGTGGTGCCCACCGACTGCCTGGCCGCCATCCTCAAGCGCGACCTGCCCGATGCCGACACGCTGGTGCTGGCCTTCGAGGCCGGCGGCGGGCCGAGCCCGGGCACCGCGGCGACCAGCGTCGAGGGGCTGGGCAAGGGCGGCCGGGTGCGCAAGCAGGGCCAGGTCCGCAGAGTGCCGCTGGCCTGGAAGGTGCGCCAATTCGAGCGCGACGGCGAGGCCCGCACGGCGGTGACGATTCCCTGGGGCGACGTCTACACCGCTTACCTGTCCACCGGCATCCCCGACATCGAGGTCTACATGGTGGTGCCGCCGGCGACGGTGGCGCGGCTGCGCCGACTGCGCCTGCTCGGCCCGCTGCTGGGCTGGGGACCGGTGCAGGCCCTGTTGAAACGGCAGGTGAGGAAGAAGGTGCGCGGCCCGTCCGAGCAGGCCCGCGAGCGCACCGGCTGCGTGATCTGGGGCATCGCCCGCAACGCTGCCGGCCGCAGCGTGCAGCGGATCCTGCGCACGCCGAACGGCTATGACCTCACCGTGAGCGCGGCGCTGGGCATCGTCGAGCACCTGCTGCGGCAGTCGCCCCCCCCGCCCGGCGGCTTCTACACGCCGTCGAAGCTGATGGGCGCTGACTTCGTGCTCGGCCTGCCCGGCGTGCGGCTCGAAGAGGCGGTGCTGGCTTCGCCCGGCGCGTGAGATTAGGCTCGACGGGCCCGTTCCGGGCGGACGCACAGGAGCTTCCCATGCGCAATGCATTCCTGGTGGTTGGTGCCGCGCTGCTGGTGGCCGGCGCGCTGGTCACGGCCGGCCTGTTCACCTTCAAGGACAGCAAGGAAGTGCTGCGGATCGGCGACGCCTCGCTGACCGTCACCGAGGAAAAACGCCCCGACCATCGGCTCGGCTACGCGCTGATGGCGCTCGGCGGCATCGGCCTGCTGGTGGGCATCGTCCGCCGCAAGTGATCCGCGCGCCGGCCCGCCGCGCGGCGGGCCGGTACAATGCGCGGATGGATGTCTCCCACCTGCTCGACGCGCTGAATCCCGCGCAGCGCGAGGCCGTCTCCGCGCCGCCCGGCCATTACCTGGTGCTGGCCGGCGCCGGCTCCGGCAAGACCCGTGTGCTCACCCATCGCCTGGCCTGGCTGAACGAGGTCGAGCGTGTGCCGGCGCACGCGATGATGGCGGTCACCTTCACCAACAAGGCCGCCGGCGAGATGCGCCAGCGCGCCGGGCAGATGCTGCGCCACGGCACCCGTGGGATGTGGATCGGCACCTTCCACGGCCTCGCCCACCGCCTGCTGCGCCTGCACTGGCAGGAGGCGAAGCTGCCCGAGTCCTTCCAGGTGCTCGACGCCGACGACCAGCAGCGGCTGGTCAAGCGCCTGATGGCGGAGATGGATCTCGACGAGGGCCGCTTCCCGCCGCGCCAGGCGGTGTGGTGGATCAACGCGCAGAAGGACGAGGGCCGCCGACCGCAGCACATCCAGGTCGGCGGCGACTATTTCCTGGAAACGATGGTGCGCGTCTATGCCGCCTACCAGGAACGCTGCGACCGCGCCGGGCTGGTCGATTTCGCAGAACTGCTGCTGCGCGCGCACGAGCTGTGGCTGCAGCACCCGCCGCTGCTGCACCACTACCGGCAGCGCTTCCGCGAGCTGCTGATCGACGAGTTCCAGGACACCAACGCCATCCAGTACGCCTTCGTGCGCGTGCTGGCCGGCGACAGCGGGCATGTGTTCATCGTCGGCGACGACGACCAGAGCATCTACGGCTGGCGCGGCGCGCAGGTCGAGAACATGCAGCGCTTCCTGCGCGACTACCCGGGTGCCAGAACCATCCGGCTGGAGCAGAACTACCGCTCCAGCGCCAACATCCTCGGCGCCGCCAACGCGGTGATCGCGCACAACCCCGGCCGGCTCGGCAAGCAGTTGTGGACCGACGCCGGCGAAGGCGAGCCGGTCGACCTGTACGCCGCCTACAACGAGATCGACGAGGCGCGCTTCGTGGTCGAGCGCATCCGCCAGTGGGTGCGCGAGGGCGGCAGCTACGGCGACTGCGCGGTGCTGTACCGCTCCAACGCGCAGTCGCGCGCATTCGAGGAGACGCTGCAGCGCGAGGGCATCGCCTACCGCGTCTACGGTGGCTTCCGCTTCTTCGAGCGCGCCGAGATCAAGGACACGCTGGCCTACCTGCGGCTGGTGGCCAACCGCGCCGACGATGCCGCCTTCGAGCGCGCGGTGAACACGCCGGCGCGCGGCATCGGCAGCCGCACGCTGGACGAGGTGCGGCTGCTGGCGCGTGGCCGGGCGATCCCGCTGTGGGAGGCGGCGCAGGCCTTGGCGTCCGGCGACGCGCTCGCCGCCCGCGCCCGCAACGCCCTGCGCGGCTTCATCGAGCTGATCGACAAGCTGGCCGGCGAGCTCCGCCCCCTGCCGCTGGCCGAACAGATCGACCACGTGCTGCTGCGCTCGGGCCTGCGCGAGCACTACGCCAACGAGTCGAAGGGCGCGCTGGATTCGCGCACCGACAACCTCGACGAACTGGTGTCGGTCGCCAGCCGCTTCGTCCGCAGCGACGAGGACGAGCTGGAGAACCTGCCCGAGCTGGTGGCCTTCCTCGCCTACGCCTCGCTGGAGGCTGGCGAAGGCCAGGCCGAGGCCGGCGCCGAGGGCGTGCAGTTGATGACCCTGCACAGCGCCAAGGGCCTGGAGTTTCCACTGGTGTTCGTGGTCGGCATGGAGGAGGGGCTGTTCCCGAGCAGCCGGTCGCTGGAGGAATCCGGACGGCTGGAAGAGGAGCGTCGCCTCGCCTACGTCGGCATCACCCGCGCCCGCCAGAAGCTCGTGTTGAGCTATGCCGAGACGCGCCGCCTGCACGGCATGGACACCTACGGCCAGCCCTCGCGCTTCCTGCGCGAGATCCCCTCGGCGCTGCTGCGCGAGGTGCGGCCGAAGGTGCAGGTGTCGCGGCCGGCGTTCTCGGGGCGTTTCGCCGAACCGGCCGACAGCGGCGGCCTGAAGCTCGGCCAGCAGGTCGTGCATCCCAGCTTCGGCCCCGGCACCGTCATCGATTACGAAGGCGCCGGCAGCCACGCCCGCGTGCAGGTCAACTTCGACGAGGTCGGTCCCAAGTGGCTGGTGCTGGCCTACGCCAACCTGCAGGTGGCGTAGCGCCTGCGAAGCAGCGCCGCGGGCTTGGCGCGGCGTCGGCCGATCCCCCTGCTTTCCGTCGCATCGGCTCCGCTACACTTCGGCGTCCACGCAACCGGAGAGTGAGGCCATGAAGCGACGTGATCTTCTGCGCGGCACGGGTTTGGCGGCGGTGGCCGCGGGGCTGGCCGCCTGCGGGGCACGCGAGGGCGGATCGGCGGGCACGGCCTCCGACGTGCGGCTGAGCTGGAAGATGGTCACCTCCTGGCCGGCGAATCTGCCGGGGCTGGGCACCGGCGCGGCCTTGCTCGGCGAGATGATCACCAGGGCCTCCGGCGGCCGCTTGCGGGTGCGCGTGTACGGCGCGGGCGAGCTGGTGCCGGCGTTCGAGGTGTTCGACGCGGTCTCGCGCGGCACCGCCGAGATGGGTCACACCGCCAGCTACTACTGGAAGGGCAAGGCCGCAGCGGCGCCGTTCTTCTGTGCGATTCCGTTCGGGTTCAACGCGCAGGAGATGAACGGCTGGCTGTACGAGGGCGGCGGGCTGGCGCTATGGCGCGAGCTGTACGCGCAATTTGGGCTGGTCCCGTTCCCGGCCGGCAACACCGGCGTGCAGATGGCCGGCTGGTTCAACCGCGAGCTGCGCTCGCTGGCCGACCTGCGCGGCCTGAAGATGCGCATCCCGGGCCTGGGCGGCGAGGTGATGGCCAAGGTCGGCGCCACCCCGGTCAACCTGCCCGGCGCGGAAATCTTCACCGCCCTGCAGTCGGGCGCGATCGACGCCTGCGAGTGGGTGGGCCCCTACAACGATCTGGCCTTCGGCCTGCACCGGGTCGCGAAGTTCTACTACTACCCGGGCTGGCAGGAGCCGGGCCCGACGCTCGAGTGCATGGTCAACAAGACCGCGTTCGAGGCGCTGCCAGACGACCTGAAACACATCGTCGAAACCTGCTGCCGCGCGGTGAACGACGCCATGCTCGCCGAGTACACCGCGCGCAACCAGCAGGCGCTGGATCAGCTCGTGCGCGAACACAACGTGCAGCTGCGCCGCCTGCCCGACGACGTGATCGCCGCGCTCCGGCGCGCCAGCGAGGAGACGCTGGAGGCCATGGCCGCCGCCGATCCCTTCGTGCGCCGCGTGTACGACTCACAGCGCGCCTTCCGCGCCCAGGCCCAGGCCTGGCACGCGATCTCGGAAGAGGCCTACTACGCCGCCCGGCGCTGAGGCGCTCAGCCGTACAGCAGGCCCGGCAGCCAGGTCGCCAGCCCGGGCCACAGCGCCAGCACCAGCAGCATCGCCAGCTGCAGCGCGATGAACGGCAGCGCGCCGCGGTAGATCTGCGCGGTGCGCACCTGCGGCGGCGTCACGCCGCGCAGGTAGAACAGGGCGAAGCCGAACGGCGGGGTGAGGAAGCTGGTTTGCAGGTTGATCGCCATCATCACGCCCAGCCAGACCGGGTCCACGCCCATCGCCAGCAGCACCGGGCCGACGATCGGCACCACCACGAAGGTGATCTCGATGAAGTCGAGCACGAAGCCGAGCAGGAACATCATCAGCATCACCGCGATCAACGCGCCGGTGGTGCCGCCGGGCAGGCCGCTGAGCAGGTCGTGGACGAGGTCGTCGCCGCCGTAGCCGCGGAACACCAGGGTGAACAGTGCCGCGCCGATCAGGATGGCGAACACCATCGCGGTGATCTTCACCGTGCGCAGCGCCACCTCCAGCAGACGCGACGGGCGCAGCTCCCGGCGCAGCGCGGCGAACAGCGTGGCGCCGACCGCGCCCACCGCCGCCGCTTCGGTCGGCGTGGCGATGCCGGCGAGGATCGAGCCGAGCACGGCCAGGATCAGCAGCAGCGGCGGCAGCACGGCGGCGACGGTGCGCCAGACGCCGACACGCTCGCCGCGCGCGATGGCCGGGGCGCGGGCCGGATGCCGCCAGGCCACCCACAGCGCGTACAGCAGGTACAGGCCGACCAGGATCAGCCCGGGGATCAGCGCGCCGGCGAACAGGTCGCCCACCGACACCGCCTTGGGCGCGAAATTGCCCAGACGCAGCTGCGCCTGCTGGTAGGCGTTGCCGAGCTGGTCGCCGAGCAGCACCAGCACGATCGAGGGCGGGATGATCTGGCCGAGGGTGCCGGCGGCAGCGATGCTGCCGGTGGCCAGGCGCGGGTCGTAACCGTGGCGCAGCATCACTGGCAGCGAGATCAGGCCCATGGTGACGACAGTCGCGCCGACGATGCCGGTGCTGGCGGCGAGCAGTGCGCCGACCAGCAGCACCGCCACCACCAGCCCGCCGCGCAGGCGACCGAACAGGCCGGCGACGGTGGTGAGCAGATCCTCGGCCAGCCGCGAGCGTTCCAGCATCACGCCCATGAACACGAACAGCGGCACCGCGATCAGCGTCTCGTTGGTCATCACCCCGAACACGCGGTTCGGGAACGCCGACAGGTAGGCCGGATCGAAGGCGCCCAGCAGCCAGCCCAGGCCGGCGAACAGCAGCGACACCCCGGCCAAAGTGAAGGCGACCGGGTAGCCGGCCAGCAGCGCCGCGCACAGCGCGATCACCAGCCCGGCCAGCAGCGCGCCGCTCACGTGTCTGCTCCGCCCAGCGCGCGGCGCAGCGCGCGCAGCACCTGCGCCAGCGCTTGCAGCCCGAGCAGGGCGGCGGCGGCCGGCAGCATGCCCTTGAGCAGGTACAGCGCCGGCAGCCCGCCCGGCTCGCGCGAGCCCTCGCGCACCGCCCAGCTGGCGGCCACATAGTCCCAGCTCATCCAGACGACGAAGGTGCAGAACGGCAGCAGGAACAGCACGCCGCCGGCCACCTCCACCCAGGCGGCGACGCGCGGCGGAAAGCGCTGCTGGAAGATGTCGACGCGAACGTGGCCGTCCTCGCGCAGCGTCCAGGCCAGGCCGAACAGGAAGGCGCCGGCGTGCAGCCAGACGACCAGCTCCTGCACCGCCTGCGAGCCGGCGCTGAAGGCATAGCGCGCCACCACCAGCGCGAACACCAGCGCCACGCAGGCCAGGGTGGCCAGCGCGCACAGCCAGGCAGCGCCGCGGGCGAGGCGGTCGATCGCGGCGATGAGGTTCGAGAGGGCGCGCGCGGCGCCGGCGGGCTCAGCCATGCGCCTCCGGGCGGGCGGCGTGATCCGGCGCGGGCATCAGTCCCATTGGTAGACCACCCAGTACACCGGGCGGACCGGTCCCTCGCCGTCCTTGCTGTCGAGGCGGCCGTCGCCGTTGGTGTCGAGCAGGTAGTAGGGCGGGCCGCGCCGTGGCGTCACCTTGACCATGTGCAGGCGGCCGTTGACCCGGTATTCCTCGATCCGGTCGCCGGTCCGCTCGTCGACCAGGATGCGCACCGCCGGTGGCGGCTCGCGCTCGGCGGGGGCGGGGATCTTCTCCGGGATCGGCACTTCCTTGACCGCGTCGCGCTCCTGCGCCAGCAGCTCGCGGGGCGTGGACTGCTGCGCGAGCGTGGGCAGCGCCAGCAGCAACGAGAATGCGATGAGCGGCCTGCGCATGGCGTACCTCGGCGCGTGGGGTTTGCGATGGGGAGCGGTCAGGATGGCAAATGCGGCCGTGCCGCTCAAGCGCGGCACACGGTCGCGGCGGGTGCCGGCGGCGGACGCTGGCGCTCCCGTAGAATCGACGGCTCACCCCCCGACGCGCGCCGCCATGCCCCGCCTGGTCCTGATCGACGGCTCCAGCTACCTCTACCGTGCCTTCCACGCCCTGCCGCCGTTGACCAACGCGGCGGGCGAGCCGACCGGCGCGCTGTTCGGCGTGGTCAACATGCTGCGCGCCACGCTCAAGGAGAAACCCGACTACGCCGCCTTCGTGGTCGACGCCTCCGGGCCGACCTTCCGCGACGCGATGTACGCCGAGTACAAGGCGCAGCGCGCGCCGATGCCGGACGAGCTGCGTGCCCAGGTCGAGCCGATGCTGCAGATCGTCGAGGCGCTGGGCTTCCCGATCCTGCGCGTGCCCGGCGTGGAGGCCGACGACGTGATCGGCACGCTGGCGGTGCAGGGCGCGGCGCAGGGCATGCAGGTCACCATCTCCACCAGCGACAAGGACTTCGCCCAGCTGGTGCGGCCGGGCATCACGCTGGTCAACACCATGAGCGGCAGCGTGCTCGACGAGGCCGGCGTGCGCGAGAAGTTCGGCGTGCGGCCCGACCAGATCGTCGACCTGCTGGCGCTGATGGGCGACAGCGTGGACAACATCCCCGGCGTCGAGAAGTGCGGCCCCAAGACCGCCGCCAAATGGCTGGGCGAATACGGCACGCTCGACGGCGTGATCGCCCACGCCGGCGAGATCGGCGGCAAGCTCGGCGAGAACCTGCGCGCCGCACTCGACCGCCTGCCGCTCAACCGTGAACTGGTGACGATCAAGACCGATGTCGCGCTCGACGGCGGGCCGGAGACGCTGAAGCTGCGCGAGCCGGACGTGGACGCGTTGCGCGCGCTCTATGCCCGCTACGACTTCAAGGCCGCGCTGCGCGAGCTGGACGGGCAGGCAGCGGACGGTGCGGACGCGAAGGTGCCGACCGCCGCGCCCAAGGGCTACCCGGGCACCGCCGCCGCGGCCGAAGCGCCCGACCCGGCGCTGGCCGCGCCCGGCGAGTACGACTGCGTGCTGGAGCGCGGCCAGCTCGACGCCTGGATCGAGCGGCTGCGTGCGGCCGGGCTGATCGCCTTCGATACCGAGACCGATTCGCTCGATCCGATGCGTGCCAACCTGGTCGGGCTGAGCTTCGCCGTCGAACCCGGCCACGCCGCCTACGTGCCGCTGGCGCACGACTACCCCGGCGCGCCGGCCCAGCTCGACCGCGACGCCGTGCTCGCCGCGCTGCGTCCGATCCTCGAAGACGTCGGCAGGCCCAAGGTCGGCCAGCACGGCAAGTACGACCTGCACGTGCTGCGCCGGCACGGCGTGGAGGTGCGCGGCTACGCGCACGACACCATGCTGGAATCCTTCGTGCTCAACTCCACCGCCAGCCGCCACGACATGGACACGCTGGCGCGGCGCCACCTGGGTTACGAGACCATCAAGTACGAGGACGTCGCCGGCAAGGGCGCCAAGCAGATCCCGTTCCCGCAGGTCGCGCTGGAGCAGGCCACCGCCTACGCCGCCGAGGACGCCGACATCACCCTGCGCCTGCACCATGCCCTGCACGCCAAGCTCGCTGCCGAGCCCGCGCTGGAGAAGGTCTACCGCGAGATCGAGATGCCGCTGGTGCCGGTGCTGACGCGGATGGAGGCCAATGGCGTGCTGGTCGATGCCGATGAGCTGCGCCGGCAGAGCCAGGCACTGGCCAGGCGCATGCACGCCGCCCAGCAGCAGGCCTACGAGATCGCCGGGCGCAGCTTCAACCTCGACTCGCCCAAGCAGTTGCAGGCGATCCTGTTCGACGAACTGAAGCTGCCGGTGCTGGTGAAGACGCCGACCGGCCAGCCGTCCACCAACGAAGAGGCGCTGGAGGCGATCGCCGACGAGCACCCGCTGCCGCGGCTGATCCTGGAATACCGCGGTCTGGCCAAGCTGCGCTCGACCTATACCGACAAGCTGCCCGAGGCGATCAACCCGCACACCGGCCGGGTGCACACCAGCTACCACCAGGCCGGCGCGGCCACCGGCCGGCTGGCGTCCTCGGACCCGAACCTGCAGAACATCCCGATCCGCACCGAGGACGGCCGCCGCATCCGCCAGGCCTTCATCGCGCCCGAGGGCCGCCGCATCGTCGCCTGCGACTACTCGCAGATCGAGCTGCGGATCATGGCCCACCTGTCGCAGGACCCCGGCCTGGTGGCGGCCTTCGAGAGCGGGCAGGACATCCACCGCGCCACCGCCAGCGAAGTGTTCGGCGTGCCGCTGGAGCAGGTCGACGGCAACCAGCGCCGCGCCGCCAAGGCGATCAACTTCGGCCTGATGTACGGCATGAGCGCCTTCGGCCTGGCGCGCCAGCTCGGCATCGCCCGTGGCGAGGCGCAGGACTACATCGCGCTGTACTTCGCCCGCTACCCCGGCGTGCGCGAGTTCATGGAGCGCACCCGCGAGCAGGCCAGGGCGAAGGGCTACGTCGAGACCGTGTTCGGCCGCCGGCTGTACCTGAACGACATCCATGCCCGCAACCAGGGCCTGCGTGCCGCCGCCGAGCGCGCCGCGATCAACGCGCCGATGCAGGGCACCGCCGCCGACATCATCAAGCGCGCCATGATCTCGGTGGACGCCTGGCTGGCGGAGCATGCCGGGCGTGCCCTCATGATCATGCAGGTGCACGACGAGCTGGTGTTCGAGGTCGAGGCCGGCTTCGTCGACACCCTGCTGGCCGAGGTGAAGCAGCGGATGCAGGGCGCGGCGCAGTTGCGGGTGCCGCTGGTGGTCGACGCCGGGGTCGGCGCCAACTGGGATCAGGCACATTGAACGGGCGGCGGAAACGGCGGCTTACGCGGCGCGCCCCGGCACAGGTGCCGCGTGCGGCAGTGGGGGGGCGCGCGCGGCGCCAGCCCGGCCCTCTCCGCGCTGGGTGGTGCCGGTTCCGCCCGCCCCTGTCGGTGCTGGAAAGCCGCGAAAATCAGTGACCTGCGTGGGGGTGGCGGCGAACGCTGAATCGAGAATGAATATTAGTGCGCGTTAACGGCATTCTTCACGAACCATCAAGCCCGGCAGTGGTCAGATGTCATCGACGGGTGCAACGCCCGTCGTTGGATCGCTCACTCCCCTGAGTGGATCCCGGAGGGTCGGTTTCTCCCCAGACCGGCCTTCCTCCCCCCGAACCCCGCGGGCTTCCCCTGGCCCGCGGGGTTTTTTATCGTCCGCCGCCGGCCGGAGCGGGGCTCAGGCGAGTTCGGCCAGCCAATCGCGCGGAATGAGGTAGTCGGCCAGGCGTGCCTCGGGCGAGCCGGGCTCGGGCTGGTAGCCGTACTCGAAGCGCACCAGCGGCGGCAGGCTCATCAGGATGCTCTCGGTGCGGCCGCCCGACTGCAGGCCGAACAGGGTGCCGCGGTCCCAGACCAGGTTGAACTCGACGTAGCGGCCGCGCCGGTAGAGCTGGAACTGCCGCTCGCGCTCGCCGTAGGGCGTGTCCTGGCGGCGCGCCACCAGCGGCAGGTAGGCGTCGAGGAAGCCATCGCCCACGGCCCGGGTGTAGCCGAAGCAGGCCTCGAAGCCGCCCTCGTCGAGGTCGTCGTAGAACAGCCCGCCGACACCGCGCGCCTCGCCGCGGTGCTTGAGGAAGAAATAGCGGTCGCACCAGTCCTTGTGGGCGCGGTAGCGCGCCTCGCCGCCGAACGGCTCGCACACGCGCCGCGCGGTTTCGTGCCAGTGGCGCACGTCCTCGTCGAACGGGTAGAACGGGGTCAGGTCGAAGCCGCCGCCGAACCACCACACCGGGTCGCGGCCCGCGGGCCGGGCCTCGAAGTAGCGCACGTTCATGTGCGTGGTCGGCAGGTAGGGGTTGCGCGGGTGGAACACCAGCGACACGCCCATCGCCCGCCACGGCGCGCCGGCCAGCGCCGGGCGGTGCGCGCTGGCCGAGGGCGGCAGGGTGGCGCCGCAGACGTCGGAGAAGCCGATGCCGGCCTGTTCGAACACCCGGCCCTGCTTCATCACCCGCGAGCGCCCGCCACCGCCTTCGGCACGCTGCCATTGGTCCTGCACGAAGCGGCCTTCGCCGTCGGCGGCCTCGATGGCGGCGCAGATGCGGTCCTGCAGATCGCGCAGGTAGTCGTGGACGGCGGCGATGTCGGGCATGGGCGGGTCTTTTGTGGCGGTCGGCGCGGATTCTACCGCCGCCAACGCGAAAGCCCGGCGCGTGGCCGGGCTTTCGCGGACTGCACAGCTGCGGCTGCGCGGGTCGGTCACTTCGGTGTCTTCAGCGCGCGCTCGAACAGCTCGAAGACGCGCCGGTACTGGTCGTACCAGCTTTCCGGATGCTGGTAGGCGTGACGCTCGAGCGGATAGCTGGCCAGCTCCCAGTCGTGCTTCTTCAGTTCGATCAGGCGCTGCGCCAGCCGCACCGAGTCCTGGTAGAGCACGTTGTCGTCGATCATGCCGTGGCTGATCAGCAGGTGGCCCTCGAACTGCTCGACATACTCGATCGGCGAGGACTTGCGGTAGGCCTCGGGGTCGATGTCCGGCGTGTTGAGGATGTTCGAGGTGTACTCGTGGTTGTACATCGCCCAGTCGGTGACCGGGCGCAGCGCGGCGCCGGCGTGGAACCGCCCGGGTTCGCGGAACATCGCCATGAACGTCATGAAGCCGCCATAGCTGCCGCCGTAGATGCCGACCCGGTCGCGGTCGCCCTGGTGCTGTTCGACCAGGTAGTCGATGCCGTCGAGGTAGTCCTCCAGCTCGGGGTGGCCCATCTGCCGGTAGATCGCGGTGCGCCAGTCGCGGCCGTAGCCGGCCGAGCCGCGGAAGTCCATGTCGAGCACGACATAGCCGTGCTGCACCAGCAGCTGGTGGAACATCTGCTCGCGGAAGTACACCGGCCAGCGTGCGTGCACGTTCTGCAGGTAGCCGGCGCCGTGCACGAACAGGGCGATCGGGTACTGCTTGCCGGGTTCGAGTTCGGCCGGGCGGTAGAGCTTGGCCCAGACATGCCCGGCGCCGTGCTTCGAAGGCACCTGCACGAACTGCGGCGCCAACCACTCGCGCGCCCGGTATGCCTCGCTGCGGGTGTCGGTGAGCTTGCGCACCTCGCCGCCGCTGGCCGCCACCACCGCCAACTGCGGCGGCACGTGGCTGGACGACCAGCGCAGCAGCACCTGCGACTCGTCCGGCGAGAGCACGAAGCTCTCCACGCCGTCGATCCCGGTGAGTTCGACGACGGTGTTGCTGGCCAGGTCCAGCCGGCACAGCTCCCAGTCGCCCGGCCAGTTGCGGTTGCACAGGAAGAAGGCGCGGCTGCCGTCGTGCGACAGCACCGGCGCATCGACCTCCCAGCGGCCCTCGGTGCGGCGATGCGGGCGCTGGCCAGGGACCACGGTGTACAGGTGCGAGTAGCCGGACTCTTCCGAGAGGAACCACAGCGTGCGGCCGTCCGGCAGCCAGCCGAAGTCGTTGAAGGCCCAGTTGATCCAGGCCGGATCGGTCAGGCGGTGCACCGGCACCAGCGCCTGCTTCGCCAAGTCGACGGTGGCGATCCAGCGGTCCTTGTTGTCGGTGGCGCGCAGCATCACGGCGACGTTGGCGCCGTCGGCACTCCAGCGCACGCCGTCGACACGGACGCGGCGGTTGCCGGTCTGCGGCTCCTTGCCGGCGGCGCGGCGCAGGTCGGCCAGCGGATCGACGGCGATGCCGGGCAGCGGGTCGAGCTTGAGTTCGACCACGCTGCCGCCAGCCAGGTCGACCAGGCGCAGACCGTGCCCCAGCGGCGGATTGCGGCCGACGCGGGTACGCACATCCTCGAACTCCTCGTAGCCGGACTCGGTGACGTACTTGGGCATCTGGCCGCGGCGGCCGCGGTCGCCGTTCTTCGGCTCGGTGACGACGATCGCGTAATGGCCGGCCGGCGACAGCGCGCTGCGCACCAGCTGCAGGCCGTCGCCCAGATACACCGGCGCGGCGGCGCGGCTGGCGTCGGCGCGGCGCAGCGCCTCGCCGCGCTCGCGCAGGGCGTCGCGCTGGTCCTTTTCGCGCCTGAGGGTGGCGATCAGGCGCAACTGCATGTCGCGCAGGTAGTCCTCGGCCGGCGGCGCGGCCGGATCCTTCTCGGCGCGCAGCAGCGCCGCCGGCTCGACCACCCGCTCGGCGAAGCGCCAACGGTACCAGTCGTGGCCGACGCGCCAGATCACCGCCTGGCCGTCGGCGCTGAAGGCGGCGTCGGCCGCGGTCTCGGCGCTGCGGGTGATCTGGGTCAGCGCGCCGCTGCGCAGGTCGCGCACGAACACGTCGCCGTTGCGCACGAACACCGCCAGGCTGCGGTCACGGTTGTAGACCGGGTTGGCGGCGTCCATCGTCGCCTGCGCCTCGTCGGCGAGTGGCCGACTGGCGCCGCTGGCGAGGTCGAGCGCATGGGTGTCGCGGATCAGCGCGCCCTCTCGCTTGAGGGTGTAGTAGACCTGCCGGCCGTCCAGCGACCACCAGGCCTGCTCGACCGGCGGGCCGATCCAGTCCGGATGGGCCATGGCCTGGTCGAGAGTGATCGGCGTCTGGGCGGCGGCCGGAGCGGTGAACGGGACGGTCACGGCCAGGGCGAGCAGGGAGGGAGCGAGCCAGCGCATGCGGGTCTCCGTGGTGCGGACGGAAAGGGCGAGCGCCGAAGGGTAACAGCCGCGGCCGCGTCGCTGACCATGACTTCGGTCATGGTGCGGTGGCGTCCCGGCCGGGCCGGGTGGGGTGGCGGTGCGGTCCCGTGCCGCGGCGCCCCAACCAAGGGCACAGCCCCGGCCCGCGCCGATGGGCCATACTCGCGCGTCTGTCCGTCCGCGAGTGCACCGATGATCCCTCGTATCTCCCCGTTCGCCATCGTGCTGCTGGCGGCCGCCCCGCTCGCCCATGCCGCGACCGGCGACAGCCCGACCAAGCTGCTGCGCTTCCCCGACATCCACGGTGAGCGCATCGTCTTCGTGCACGCCGGCGACATCCACGTGGTCCACGCCGATGGCGGCACCGCGCAGCGCCTGACCTCGCACCCCGGCAAGGAGCTGTACCCGAAGTTCTCGCCGGACGGGCAGTGGATCGCCTTCTCGGCCGAATACAACGGCACCCGCCAGGTCTATGTGATGCCGAGCACCGGCGGCGAGCCGCGCCAGCTCACCTGGTACAACGACGTCGGCCCGATGCCGCCGCGCGGCGGCACCGACTACCGCGTGCTCGACTGGACGCCGGACGGCAGGCACGTGCTCGTGCGTGCCAACCGCGTGCCGACCGACGAGCGCGGCGGCCGGCCCTACCTGGTGCCGGTGGACGGCGGCATGGAAACGCCGCTGGCGGTGCCCGAGACCGGCGGCGGCATGTTCTCCCCCGACGGCACGAAGTTCGTCTACACGCCGATCGACCGCGACTTCCGCAGCTGGAAACGTTATCGCGGCGGTCGTGCGCAGGACGTGTGGATCTACGACCTGGCCGCCAACACCTCGCTGCGCCTCACCGACCACCGCGCCACCGACCACCAGCCGATGTGGGTGGGCGACACGGTGTATTTCGTCTCCGACCGCGATCACACGCTCAACCTGTACGCGATCCCGCCGCAGGGCGGCGAGCCGCGCAAGCTCACGAACTTCGACCAGTACGACATCCTCTGGCCGAGCGCCGGCCCGGACGCGATCGTGTTCGAGCACGGCGGCTCGATCTGGCGCTTCGACCCGAAAACCGAAACCGCGAAGGAAGTGCCGATCCGTGTCGTCGGCGACTTCCCCGACACCCAGCCGCGCCATGTCAAGCCGGCCGCCTTCGTCGAGAGCTTCGGCCTGTCACCGGGCGGCGAGCGCGCGGTGTTCGGCGCCCGTGGCGAGATCTTCACCCTGCCGGCCAGGCACGGCGAGCCGCGCAACCTCAGCAACACGCCCGATGTGCGCGAACACAGCGTGAGCTGGTCGCCGGACGGTCGCTGGATCGCCTACCTGAGCGATGCCAGCGGTGAATACGAGATCTGGGTGCGCGCCCAGGACGGCAGCGGCGAGCCGCGTCGCGTCACCCGTGACGGCGACATCTGGCGTTTCGCGCCGGTGTGGTCGCCCGATTCGACCAAGCTCGCCTACGGTGACAAGAAGCAGCGCCTGCGCATCGTCGACGTCGCCACCGGCGCCACCACCGACGTCGACCGCGGCACGGTGCAGGACCTGACCCAGTACACCTGGTCGCCGGACAGCCGCCACCTGGCCTACGTGAAGACCGGCGCCAGCCGCAACACCTCGATCTGGGTCTACTCGCTGGAGTCGCGGCGTACGCGGCAGCTCACCGCCGACGACACCGCCGAGACCAGCCCGGCCTTCGACCCGCAGGGCCGCTGGCTCTACTTCCTGTCCAACCGCGACTACAACCTGGCCTTCAGCAGCTACGAGTTCAATTACCTCTACAACAACGCCACCCGCATCTACGCCGCCAGCCTGGCGGCCGACGGCCCGGCGCTGTTCCTGCCCAAGAGCGACGAGGTGCGTCCGGGCGGCGGCAATGCCGGCGGCGGCGAGGCGAAGAAGGATCCGGCACCGCTGCGCGTGCGCATCGACGCCGATGGCTTCAACGCCCGCGTGGTGCCGCTGGCCGCGCCCGCCGGCAACTACCACAGGCTCACCGCCAACGCCGAGGGCGTGTTCTACCTGGCCACCGGCAACGGCGCGCCGACGCTGCGCTTCCTCGCCACCGAGGGCGACAAGCCGGCCGACGTCGCCTCCGGCGTCACCGGCTACGCGCTCTCGGCCGATGGGCGCAAGCTGCTCGTGCAGCAGCCGGGCGGCAAGTTCGCCATCGTCGACGCCAAGCCCGGCGCCGAGCTGGACAAGGGCCAGCTCGCGCTCGACACGTGGGAGCTGCGCATCGAGCCGCGCCGCGAGTGGCGGCAGATGTTCGTCGACGGCTGGCGCATCCTGCGCGACTGGTTCTACGACGAGAACATGCACGGCCAGGACTGGAACGCCATCCGTGCCAAGTACGAGGCCCTGCTGCCGCACGTCGTCACCCGCGCCGACCTCGACTACCTGTTCACCGAGATCGCCGGCGAAACCAATGCCGGCCACGTCTACGTCAGCAGCGGCGACGAGACCGTCGTGCCGCGCAAGGCGGGCGGCCTGCTGGGTGCGCAGATCGCCGCGCACGAGTCGGGCTACTTCCGCGTCGAGCGGGTCTTCCCTGCCGACGCCGGCGACGTGTCGGCGCGCTCGCCGCTGGCCGCGCCGGGAGTGAACGCGCGCGACGGCGAGTACATCCTCGCCGTGGATGGCGTTTCCACCCGTACGGTGAAGAACTTCTACGCGCTGCTGGAGAACAAGGCCGACCGCGTGGTGACCCTGCGCGTCAACGCCAGCCCGGTCGAGCAGGGCGCACGTGAGGTGCGGGTCAGGGCCATCGCCTCCGAGCAGGGCCTGCGCTACGCCGACTGGGTGCAGCAAAAGCGCGCCTTAGTCGACCGCCTGTCCGGCGGCCGCATCGGCTACATCCACGTCCCGAACACCGCGGTGGAAGGCAACCGCGAACTGTTCCGCGGCATGGTGGCACAGGCGCACAAGCAGGCCCTGATCATCGACGACCGCTACAACGGCGGCGGCTTCATTCCCGACCGCATGATCGAGCTGCTGCGCCGCGAACCGCTGAACTACTGGAAGCAGCGCGGCCTGGAGCCGAACGCCACCCCGTTCCTCTCCCACCTGGGGCCCAAGGCGATGCTGATCAACGGCCTGTCCAGCTCGGGCGGCGACGCGCTGCCGTACTACTTCCGCAAGCTCGGACTGGGGCCGCTGATCGGCACCCGCACCTGGGGCGGTCTGATCGGCATATCCGGCAACCCGAGCCTGAGCGACAACGGCGCGATCCTGGCGGCCACCTTCCGCTTCATGGACACCGACGGCCACTGGGCGGTGGAGAACGAGGGCGTGGCGCCGGACATCGAGGTGATCGATCGCCCCGAACTGATTGCCGCCGGGCGCGACCCGAGCATCGAGAAGGCGGTGGAGCTGCTGCTGGCCGAGCTGGAGAAGAATCCCCCGCACCGCCCGCAGGCACCGCCGGCGCCGAGCGTGTTCCCGCCGCCGACGGAGTGATCCGGCCGCCAGCGGTACCGACACGGGGGCGCTGCGTGCGCTCCCGTGTCGTATGTGCAGCCCGTGGTCGCCGCGACCCGCTTCGCCTGTAGGAGCGGCGTGAGCCGCGACCGGTTGCCTGCGGGGTTCTCCGGTCGCGGCTGAAGCCGCTCCTACAGCGTGCAGGTTCGTCGCGACCTGCCGGCGCTTCGCGCCGGGGTTCCGTCCGCCTGCCGGCGGCCGGGTTACTTTTCTTTGCTTGCCCAAAGAAAAGGTAACCAAAAGAAAGGGCACCCCAACGCGGCGCCCTCCGGACATCCTGTCCTCCGGGCACGCGTGCGCGCTGCGGGCGTTTGCGACGGCACATCCTGTGCCGACGCAAACGTCGCCGGCATCCTTGCCGGCGACCCTTCGGGCTGTTCCTCCGCGCGCCCGCCGCCGCTCAGGGGCCCCGGGAAAAGCGGGCGGGCTCCTGCCCGCCCAAGAGCAAGCGCGAATCGGGAGCGATCGGAGCGACGCTGTTGCTGTTGCGGGCAGGAAGCCCGCGCTCTTGGTGGGGCCCCATGCGCAGCGGCGAGTGCCGCCGGATCAGGCCCGTCAGGGCGGCGTGCACGGATGCACGCCGTTTTTCGCCGCGGCAGGATGCCGCGTCGAAAAACCCCGGCGGCGCTCGCGAACCCTTTGGGCAGGAAGCCCAAAGGGCGCGGAGCTCTGGGGTGCCCTTCTCTTTGGTCACTTTCTCTTGGGCAAGCAAGAGAAAGTGACCCGGCCGCCGGCAGGCGGACGGAACCCCCGGCCCGAAGGGCCGGCCAGTTCGCGAGGACCCCACAGGCGGGCTGAACACCCGGCGCGCAGCGCCGGCACGATCGCGACGAAACCAGCCCACACGTGCAGGAGCGGCTTCAGCCGCGACCGGGACGCAACAGCGAAAATTCAGCCACGGATCTACGCGGATAAGTGCGGGTTGAGCCGATTCAAAATCTTATCCGCGTCTATCCGCGTAGATCCGTGGCCAAAGACTGTTGTTGTTCCCGGGCATCCGGTCGCGGCTGAAGCCGCTCCTATACGGAGCCGCCACGCGGCGTTATGGGGTGAGCGTGAGCCGGTGCCTGGCTTCGCCGGGCAGGAAGGGCGTGGCCTCGCCCTGCACCCAGGCGGCGTGGCCGGCGCCCCAGAACGGCGACAGCGGGTGGCCGCTCTGGCCGCCGGGCATGTGCAGGTAACCGTCGGCTTCGTGGCCGGGCGAAACCACCATGCGCTGCGAGGCGCCGAAGGCTGGTGCCTGCACGCGCGGCATGTTGCCGTCGCCGGGCAGTTCGTCGCCGGGCATGCACAGGTGCGGGCGGATGAAGCCGGGGATCGCGCCGGCCAGCGGGTGGCAGATGCGGGCGGTGTTGCGCTCGCCCCAGCGGCGCTGTTCGAGCGGGCCGAGTTTTTCCAGGTCGGCAATGGTCTGCGCGGCGGCCTCGGCGAACAGGGCCTCCCAGGTTTCGAAGCGTCTGGGCAGCAGGTGTGCCGGGCGTTGGGTGACCAGTTCCCAGGCGACGCCTTCGAGCTGTGGCAGATCGGGCATCACGAAGTCGTCGCCGAGTGCGACGCGCGCCGGGGCGCTCAGGCCCTTGGCGATGCGGTCGAGCACGGCCAGCCGCCAGGTGCGCACCAGCCGGTAGCTCACCGCTTCGGGCGCGGCACGGCCCTCCCAGTCGCGCGCGGCCTCGGCCAGACGCGTGAGCGCGGCATCGTCCTGGGCCGCGGCGCGTTCGTGCAACAGGCGGTGCCAGCGTTCGAGGAACAGCGCGCGGTCGTCGAGCTGGATCGCCAGCAGGGCGTCCTCGTCGAAGCGCTCACGGGCGAACAGGGCGTCGCGGATCTGTTTCTGCCGCGCGCCGTGGGCGTAGCCGGCATCGCCGATCAGGCGCAGCGTCTCGCCGTCGGCGACGCGGGCGTTGGCGGTCCACAGGCGGCCATGCGCCGGATCGATCAGTTGCGGGGTCCGCGGTAGCCAGTCGCCCCAGTCGCAGCCGGCCAGCGGGTCGAGCGGCTGCTGCGGGTCACAGTCGCCGAGCCGCTGGGGAATGCGGCCGGCCAGCTTCCAGCCGATGCGGCCGTGGCGGTCGGCGACGACCAGGTTCTGCGCCGGGATGCCGATCCGGTCGGTGATGGCGACGGCCTGGTCGAGATCGCCGGCGCGGACCATTTCCAGCAGGCGCAGGTTCAGCGCACCGGGGCGGTGCGCAGTCCAGGCCAGCGCCAGGGCGTGGCCATCGCTGTCGACGTGCAGGATCGGGCCCCAGCGGGTTTCGCGCACTTCCAGCGCGACGGCGTTGCGGCCCTTCACGGCGATGGTTTCGTGGTGCACGCGAATCGCTTCGTCGCCCTCCGGCGTGCGGTAGCGACCATCGCCGGCCGGCGTCACCCGCACCCAGTCGAGCCAATCGCCGTAGCTGTTGGTGAAGCCCCAGGCGACATGGCCGTTGCTGCCGACCACGATGCCGGGCACGCCCGGCAGGCTGACGCCGGCGGCGTCGACGCGACCGGCCGGCGCGTGCGGGTCGGGATAGACCAGCCGCACACGGAACCAGATGTTGGGGGCGCGATGGCCCAGGTGCATGTCGTTGGCGACGATGGCGCGGCCGTCGGTGGTGAGCGCGCCGGCCACCGCCCAGTTGTTGCTGCCTGGTGCGGCCGGTTCGGAGTAGCGGACCGGCCCGTTTTCATCGGGCGCGGGCAGGGTGCGCAGGTCGATCTCGTCGGCGCCGGGCAGGGCGAGGTTGCCGCGCGGCGCGCCCATCAGCGGCGCATCCCATTCGGTGCCCTCGGCGGTGAGCAGGGCGTACAGCGGTGCCGGCAGATGCTGGCGCAACCGCCACAGCGCCAGCTCGCGGGTGTTCAGCTCGTCCTGCAGGTCGAAGAACATCGCGTAGGCGACCAGGCCGCTGTCTTCGACGCGCCAGGGTTCGGGCCTGGCGCGCAGCAGCAGGTAGGGCCAGGGGCGCACGCGCAGCGCGGCGAGGCCGGCGTTGACACCCTCCGCATAGGCCTCGATGGCTGGCGCCATGTCGCCGTTGACGGCGTCGAGGTCGTCGAGCAGGCGCTGACGCAGCCGGTGCAGACGGGCGGTACGGTCGCGTTCGAGCGCCAGCGGGCCGAGCAGCGCGGCCAGTTCCCCGGCGGCGGCGCGGCGCAGCAGGTCCATCTCGAAATAGCGCTCCTGCGCATGCACATAGCCGAGCGCGCGCAGGGCGTCGGCTTCGTTGCGCGCGGTGATGGTCGCCACGCCGTCGGCGTCGCGCTCGACGCTGACCGGGGCGGACAGCCCAGGCAGGGCCAGCTCGCCGTCGAGCGGCGCGAGGCTGCCGCGCAGCACGAAGGTGCCGACGGCGGCGATGACGACGGCGACGGCGAGCAGGGACAGCAGGCTGCGCTTGAGCCATGTACGCATCGTTCGACTCCTGGCGTGCGAAAGGGACGATGGTAGCCGGGACGGGCCCCGGCGTCCGTGACCACTCCGCGCTCCTGTCAGCCTGCGCGCAAGACGCTGGATCCCCGCTTTCGCGGGGATGACGGGCATGTGAGGCTTTTCCGGTTTCCGGTTTCCGGTTTCCGGTTTCCGGTTTCCGGTTTCCGGTTTCCGGTTTCCGGTTTCCGCCCTATCCCAACCGCTTGCGCAACCGGTAGGCCGCGGTGTGCAGGCGGGTGACGCCTTCTTCTCGGAACGAAGGCTCGCGGTCGAGGATGTCCACGCGCTGCTCCAGGGTGATCTGCCAGCCCGGTTCGAACAGGCGGTGGACTTCCGCCTCGTCGACGCTGAAGGGCGGGCCTTCCTTCTCGCCGGGCGGGTATTCGAGGGTGATCAGTAGAGTCATGCAGCCGGCGGGCAGGCGGGCGTACAGCTCGCGCACGTAGCGCTCGCGCAGGGCCGGTGGCAGGGCGATCAGGGCGGCGCGATCGTAGGCGGCGCGACAGTCGGCGAGGTCATCGGCGGTGAGCGCGAAGGCGTCGCCGACCAGCAGCTCGATGCCCTGGGCGCGGTAGCGGCGGAAGCGGCCATCCTCGACCACCTCGGGCGCCAGCCCCTGTTCGGCGAAGAATGCCTCCACCGCCGCGCGTGATAGTTCCACGCCGAGCACCTCGTGACCTTGTGCAGCCAGCCAGACCATGTCCAGGCTCTTGCCGCACAGCGGCACGAACACGCGGCTGCCGGGCGGCGCCTTCAGGCTCGCCCAGTGGCGTTCGAGCAGGCGGTTGGGCTCGGGCTGGTGCCAGCCGGTGCGGCCTTCGGCCCAGCGCTGCAGCCAATAGGCGGCGTCCATGCTCAGCCCGCCTCGACGCCGTCCACGCGCTGGAAGCCGCGCGGCAGCAGGTGGCCACGCTGGGCGCGGGCGCCAGCGTAGGCCTGCAGGTCGCGCCAGCTCAGGGTGAGCTTGCGCTGGCCGCAGTACAGGGTGAGCTCGCCGCCCTCGCGCACGCTGGCGACGGCGGTGACCTTCTCCTCGCCCGATTTGAGCTTGGCCGGTGGGATCTGGATCAGCTTGTTGCCCTTGCCCTTGTCCAGCTCGGGCAGCTCGGCGATCGGGAAGGCGAGCAGGTGGCCGGCCGAGGTGATGGCGACGACGAGGTCGGTCTTCGGATCGTTGACCGGTACCGGTGCCAGCACCTCGGCGTCCTTGTCGGCGTTGAGCAGCGCCTTGCCGGCCTTCTGGCGGCCGACGAAGTTCTCGAAGCGGGTGACGAAGCCGTAGCCATAGGATGTCGCCAGCAGGAAGCGCTGATCGTTCTCGCCGGTGGCGGCGCCGACGAAGCGGCTGCCGGCCGGCGGGGTGAAGCGACCGGTCAGCGGCTCGCCGTTGCCGCGTGCCGAGGGCAGGGTGTGCGCGGCGGTCGAATAGGCGCGGCCGGTGGAGTCGAGAAAGGCGGCTTGCCAGGTGGTGCGCCCGCGCACGGCGTGCAGCAGGCGGTCGCCCTCGCGGTAACTGAGGGCGGCGGCATCGACGTCATGCCCCTTGGCGGCGCGCACCCAGCCCTTTTCGGACAGCACGACGGTGAGCGGCTCGCTGGCGACCAGCTCGGTTTCGGAGAGCGCCTGCGCGGCGCGACGCTCGACCAGCGGCGAGCGTCGCGGATCGCCAAACCGCTTGGCGTCGGCCAGCAGCTCGTCCTTGATCAGTTTCTTCAGCTTGGCCTTGGAGTCGAGGGTGGCGATGAGCTTGTCGCGCTCCTTGGACAGCTCGTCCTGCTCGCCGCGGATCTTCATTTCCTCCAGCCGGGCGAGCTGCTTGAGCTTGGTTTCGAGGATGTACTCGGCCTGGTCCTCGCTCAGGCCGAAGCGCTGCATCAGCACCGGCTTGGGCTCGTCCTCGCTGCGGATGATGCGGATCACCTCGTCGAGGTTGAGGAAGGCGATGAGCAGACCTTCGAGCAGGTGCAGGCGGCGCTCGACCTTCTCCAGCCGGTGCCTGAGGCGGCGGGTGACGGTGTCGCTGCGGAACTGCAGCCATTCGCGCAGGAAGTCGCGCAGGTTCTTCACTTGCGGGCGGCCGTCCAGGCCGATGATGTTGAAGTTGACCCGGAAGCTCTTCTCCAGGTCGGTGGTGGCGAACAGATGGCTCATCAGCCCGTCGTAGTCGACCCGGCTGGAGCGCGGCACCAGCACCAGCCGCACCGGGTTGGCGTGGTCGGACTCGTCGCGCAGGTCCTCCAGCCACGGCAGTTTCTTGGCGCGCATTTGCTGGGCGATCTGTTCGAGGACCTTGCTGGGCGACACCTGGTAGGGCAGCGCGGTGACCACGAGATTGTTGCCCTCGCGCACCCAGGTGGCGCGGGCGCGCACGCTGCCGTTGCCGGTCTCGTACAGGGCGATCAGGTCGGCGCGCGGGGTGATGATCTCGGCCTCGGTCGGGAAGTCCGGGCCGCGCACGTGCTCGCACAGCTCGCGCACGCTGGCGTCGGGCTGGTCGAGCAGGCGCACGCAGGCGCTGACGATCTCGTTGAGGTTGTGCGGCGGGATGTCGGTGGCCATGCCCACCGCGATGCCGGTGGTGCCGTTGAGCAGCAGGTGTGGCAGCCGCGCCGGCAGCCAGCTCGGCTCCTGCAGCGTGCCGTCGAAGTTGGGCGTCCAGTCGACCGTGCCCTGGCCCAGCTCGCCCAGCAGTACTTCGGCGATCGGGGTCAGTCTGGCTTCGGTGTAGCGCATCGCCGCGAACGACTTGGGGTCGTCGCTGGAGCCGAAGTTGCCCTGGCCCTCGATCAGCGGATAACGGTAGGAGAATGGCTGCGCCATCAGCACCAGCGCCTCGTAGCAGGCGCTGTCGCCGTGCGGATGGTATTTGCCGATCACGTCGCCGACGGTGCGGGCGGACTTCTTCGGCTTGGCCGAGGCATTCAGACCCAGCTCGCTCATCGAATAGATGATGCGGCGCTGCACTGGCTTGAGGCCGTCGCCGAGAAAGGGCAGGGCGCGGTCGAGTACCACGTACATCGAGTAGTCGAGGTAGGCGCGCTCGGCGTACTCGCGCAGCGGGATCTGCTCGAAGCCGTGGAAGGCGGGTCTGGCCAGGTCGGTCATGGACGAAGCGGGGTACGGCGGGGGAAAAGGGGGATTCTACCCCTTCCGCCGCGCCGCTCCGCGCGGCCGGGCCGCGTGTGGCCGGCGCCAGCGGGCGGCCGCGTTGGCTCGGGTGGGAACGACCCGGCCTGCACATCGGCGTTGCGTCCACCGCGCCGCGATGACCGACGGCCGCCGCCGCTGCCGTCCTTGCAGCCTCGTAACGACGAGAAGAGGAAGAGACGATGAAACGCATCCTTGGCCTCGGCTTCGTCCTGCTGCTGGCAGCCACTGCCGCACCGTCGATGGCGGCATCGGGCGACGCGGTGAGCGTGGACCCGGTGACCCATCAGGTGGTGCTGGAGAACGGGCACGTGCGCGTGCTGCAGGTGATGGCGGCGCCTGGCGCGTCGGCGGCGATGCACTCGCATCCGCCGATGGTGGCGGTCAGCCTGGGCACGGCGCGGCTGCGCATGAAGGCGCCCGATGGCGCGAGCTCCATCCTCGACCTGCATCCCGGACAGGTGCTCTGGCTGGATCCGCTGGAGCATGCCTGGGAGCTGCTCGCTGGCGACATGCACGTGATTGCGGTCGAGCTCAAGGGTGCGCCCACGGCAGACGCGCCGTTGCCGCCGCACGAGCCGGTGGCGGTCGATCCGGTCAACCACCACGTGTTGTTCGACAACGACCACGTGCGCGTCTTCGACGTGCTGGCGACGCCGGGCGGCAGCAGCCCGATGCATCGGCATCCGCCGTTCCTGCTGGTGTCGCTGGACGCGGCGCGGCTGCGGATGACCCTGCCCGACGGCAGCCGGCCGGTGTTCGACCTGCATCCGGGGCAGGTGCTGTGGCTGGAGGACGCCGAGCACGCCTGGGCGCTGCTCGCCGGCCGCGCGCACGTGGTGGCGGTGGAAGTGAAGTCGGCCCGCGCGCAGGCGCCTTGAGCCGGGCGCCGCCGCGACGCCCGTGCGGCGCCGCGGCGGCACGGGAGCGGCTCAGCGCTCCGCACCCTCGGGGGCCACCAGATCGCGGTAGGCGTGCCAGGTGGCGTGGCCGAGCAGCGGGTAGATCACCAGCATGCCGACCAGCAAGGTGGCGAAGCCGAGCGCGATCAGCCCGACCAGCAGTGCGCCCCAGACCAGCACTGCGGGCAGGTTGGCGATGGTCGCGCGCACGCTGGTGCGCATGGCGGCGTCGGCGGTGGCGTGGCGGTCGAGGATCAGCGGCACCGACACCAGCGCCAGCGCCAGCACCAGGCTGGCGAGTGCGCCGCCGACGGCGAAGTAGGCGACGACCTGGCCGAGCGTGAGCTTGGCCAGCGCATTGTCCCACAGCGTCATGCCGATCTCGGGGGCGACGTTGCCGAGCGCCAGGCGCAGGATGAAGCCGGACAGGATGTACCAGATCAGGCCAATGCCGATCAGCGCGCCGGCGAAATCGAGCATGGCGCTGCGGTTGCGGGTGAGCCCTTCGAGCGAGGCGTCGAAGCTCGCCGGCTCGCCGCGGTCGCGGCGACGGGACAGTTCGCACAGGCCGGTGGCCAGGATCGGGCCGATCAGCAGGAAGCCGGACACTGCTGCGGCGATGAAATAGGGGTGGCTGGTGAGGGCGAAGATCAGCCAGCCCATGCCGGTGACCAGCAGGCCGTAGATCAGGCTCGGTCCGCGGTGCTGCTTGAAGTCCTCCCACCCGCGTGCGACCCAGTCCAGCGGCCGCAAGGCCGGGACGGTGCGCACTTCGAACGGCTGACGGGTCGCCTCTTGCGTGCTGCTGATGCTGATCATCGTCGTCTCCCGGTGGCGCTGCGTTGTCTCCGACCGGCGCGCCTGCCCGATGCGCCGGCCGGCCTCGGCCCGTCCCGCGGAGCGCGACCGGCGGACGGGCCGGGGCCGTGGCTCCACGATACTCCCGCCGCGGCTGCGCGGCACCCTGCGGTCGTCGCGCCGTGGCGGCCGACGGACACCACGGTTCGACCGCGCGGTGCGCGGCCGGTTCGCCGCTGCGGCCCCACCGCGCTATGGTGGGCGGCGGTTCACGCGCCCCGGGAGCCGCCGTGAAGGCATCCGCACTGGCATCGGTCTCGGCCCTGCTCACGGGGATGGCGATCCTGCTGGCCGGCTCCGGGATGGTCGGCACGTTGCTCGGCCTGCGCGCGCATCTGGAGGGTTTTTCCGACTTTGCCGTCGGCGTGGTGATGTCGGCCTTCTTCCTCGGCTACGTGGCGGGCGCGTTCGTCTGCCCGCCGCTGATCCGGCGGGTCGGCCACATCCGCGCCTTCGCCGCGATGGCCTCGCTCTCGGCCGCGGTCAGCCTGCTCTACGGCCTGGCCGTGGATCCGGTCGCCTGGTGGCTGCTGCGGCTGGTCAACGGCATCGCGCTGGTCGGGCTGTACATGGTGGTGGAGAGCTGGCTCGGCGCGCAGGTGGAGGAGGGGCGTGGGCAGGTCTTCGCGGTCTACATGATGGCCAGCCTGCTGGCGCTGGCCGCGGGGCAGGGCCTGGTGCTGGTGTATGGGCCGGGCGAGCTGGCCTCGTTCGCGCTGGTGGCGGTGCTGTTC
Source organism: Rehaibacterium terrae (assembly GCF_014202935.1). Classification (GTDB taxonomy): domain Bacteria; phylum Pseudomonadota; class Gammaproteobacteria; order Xanthomonadales; family Xanthomonadaceae; genus Rehaibacterium; species Rehaibacterium terrae. The sequence goes on from NZ_JACHHX010000001.1 coordinate 125,475, forward strand.
TCGCTCGGGCTGATCCCGATCGCGATGACCCGCGCGGTGGCGCCCACGCCGGTCCAGACGCCGCATCTGTCGCTCGGCCGGCTGTACCGGGCGGTGCCGACCGGTGTGCTCGGGGCTGGCTTTTCCGGCATGGTCACCGGCGCGTTCTGGGGCCTGGCGGCGGTCTATGCCGCCGGTCGCGGACTGGACGATGGCGGGGTGGCGGCCTTCATCGCGGCCACCATCCTGGGTGGTGCGCTGCTGCAATGGCCGATCGGCAGGCTGTCCGACCACCGCGACCGCCGCCGCGTGCTGCTGGTCGTGGCGCTGCTGGCGGCGCTGGCCGCGCTGGCGATGCTGTCGCTGGGCGATGCCGCGCCGCGCGCGCTGCTGCTGGCAGGCGCGGTTTACGGCGGGCTGTCGTTCTCGCTGTACGGCTTGTCGGTGGCGCAGACCCACGACCGCCTGCAGCGCGTCGAGGCGCTGCAGGCGACGCAGGGCCTGCTGCTGGTGAACGGCATTGGCGCCACCCTCGGCCCGCTGCTGGCGGGCGCCGCGATGCAGCGGCTCGGCGACGACGGCTTTCCGCTGTCGATGGTCGTGCTGTTGCTGCTGCTGGCCGGCTTCCTCGCCCACCGGATCCGTGTCGGCGCCGCCGTGCCCGAAGCCGAGCAGGTGGATTTCGTGCCGGTCACGCGCACCTCGCCGGTGGCGGTGGAGCTGGACCCGCGGCTGGCGCCGGGGCCGGACGGGCGGCAGATGGACGAGCGCTGAGCGCCAATGGATTTTCAAGCGTGCGGCCCGGCCACGGGTGGCCGGTCGCGGGTCGATCCCGTGGCCGCTCGATCCGTCGGCGCGGGTCCGGGCGCGCCTGTCCCGGGTCGGTCGGAGGGCATCCGGCTCATCACCGGGAGAATGCACGTGGCGCGGCTTCATGCATTCGCAGGCTCGGGGTGTTTGCCTGCGGCCGGCGCATGGCGTAGGGTCCGGCCGTGTCTGAACGGGTTCGCTGGGAGAGGAACGATGTACGGACAGAGGGTGTTCGCCGCGCTGCTGGCGCTCGGGGTGGCGACGTCGCCGGCGGCCGCGCGCGATGCCGGCCTGGAGCTCGGCGGCGCCGTCCGCTTCAACTACGTCTGGCGCGACTACGGCGGTTCGGCCGGCAACAACGAACTCGACCTGGAACTGTTGCGGGTCGATGCCGGTGGCCATGCCGGGCCGCTGTTCTTTTCGCTGCAATACCGCTGGTACGACGGCTTCGACGCCGTGCACCACGCCTGGGCCGGCTGGCGCGTCGACGAGGACCGCGACCTGCGCGCCGGGGTGGTGAAGGTGCCGTTCGGCCTGTTGCCCTACGCCTCGCACAGTTTCTGGTTCGGCAGCGGCTACTACCTCGGCATCGAGGACGATTACGACCTCGGCGTGGTCTGGCGCGACGCGCGTGGCGAGCGACGCTGGCATGCCGGGCTGTTCTTCGGCGACGAGTACGGCACCGGTGCGCGCTTCGGCCGCTACTCCTTCGATGTCGCCACCACCGCGGCGCTGCCGTACCGCGAGCGCGAGAGGATCAACCTGCGCTACGCCCGTGACATCGACCGCGGCGGCGAGTGGACGATGGAACTCGGCGCCTCGGCCTTCGCCGGTCGGGTCGAGCACCGCCCGAGCGGACGCCGTCACGATCATCGGGGCATGGCCCTGCACGGGCAGTTCGCGCGCGGTCCGTTGACCCTGCAGCTGCAATGGGCGCACTACGAGTACTGGGTGCCGGAGCCGCGGATCGCGCTGTCGGCTTTCATGTTTCCGTTCGAGATCGCCGCCAGGGGCGACGTGCTGACCGCCAACCTCGCCTGGGACTTTGCCCGTACCGGCTGGTTCGACGGCATCACCTGCTACAACAATCTGAGCACGACGCAGGCAAGCGGCACCGGTCTGCGCGATTCCTGGCAGAGCGTGACCGGTTGCAGCTTCGCCAAGGGTCCGATGTTCGCCTACGTCGACTGGATCGCCGGCCGCAACATGTGGTTCGTCGGCGGACCGGGCGTGGGCATCGACGAGCCGGGCGGCGACCGCTGGCGCTCGCGTCTGAACGTCAACATCGGCTTCTACTTCTGAGTGATCGTCTCCCGACAAGCGCCGTGAAGCGAGTCGTCCCAAGGTTCGTTGGTTCCGACCATGGCGTTGAGCGGCCGCGGCGCCCGGGCCATCATCGACACGGAGGAACGGCATGAACGGCAAGCGCGACTGGATCCGGATCAATCCCCCGGTGTTCATCGCCTCGGGCGTGCTGACGCTGGTTTTCGTCACCTTCGCGATCGTCGCGCCGCAGGCCGCCGAAGCGCTGTTCGGCGCGGTGCAGGGCTGGGTGGTGGAGACCGCCGGCTGGTTCTACGTGCTGGCGGTGGCCGGCTTCCTGGTGTTCGTGGTGCTGCTGGCGGTGTCCGGCTTCGGCCGGATCAAGCTCGGCCCCGACCACAGCGAGCCCGACTACAGCTACGCCTCGTGGTTCGCGATGCTGTTCTCGGCCGGCATGGGCATCGGTCTGATGTTCTTCGGCGTGGCCGAGCCGATCATGCACTACACCAGTCCGCCGGTCGGCGAGGCGGCGACGGCGGAGGCGGCGCGGCAGGCGATGCGCATCACCTTCTTCCACTGGGGGATCCATGCCTGGGCGATCTACGCCGTGGTCGCGCTGTCGCTGGCCTACTTCGCCTTCCGCCACGGCCTGCCGCTGACCGTCCGCTCGGCCTTCTATCCGCTGATCGGCGAGCGCATCCACGGCCCCGTGGGCCACGCGGTGGACGTGTTCGCGGTGCTCGGCACCATCTTCGGTGTCGCCACGTCGCTCGGCTTCGGCGTCATCCAGGTCAATTCGGGGCTGAACTACCTGTTCGGTGTGCCGACCGGGATCGGCGTGCAGATCATGCTCATTGCCGCGATCACCGCGGTGGCCACGCTGTCGGTCGCGCTCGGGCTGGATGCCGGTATCCGCCGCATCTCCGAGCTGAACATGATCCTGGCCGTGTCCCTGCTGCTGTTCGTGCTGGCGGCCGGACCGACGGTGTTCCTGCTGCAGACGCTGGTGCAGAACACCGGCATGTACCTGTCGCGTCTGTTCGAGATGACCTTCAACCTCTACGCCTACGAACCGACCGGCTGGATCGGCGGCTGGACGCTGTTCTACTGGGGCTGGTGGATCGCCTGGTCGCCGTTCGTGGGCATGTTCATCGCCCGCGTCTCGCGCGGCCGCACCATCCGTGAGTTCGTCATCGGCGTGCTGCTGGTGCCGGTGGGTTTCACCTTCGTCTGGATGACCTTCTTCGGCGACACCGCCATCCACATGGTGATGATGCAGGGCATTGCGGAGCTCGCCGAGGCGGTGGCCGCCGACACCTCGGTGGCGTTGTTCCGGTTCTTCGAGCATCTGCCGCTGTCCACGCTGGCCTCGCTGGTCGCCACGCTGCTGGTGGTGACCTTCTTCGTCACCTCCTCGGACTCCGGCTCGCTGGTCGTGGACATGCTTACTTCCGGCGGCGACGAGTCGGCGCCGACCTGGCAGCGGATCTTCTGGGCGGTGCTGGAGGGCGTGGTGGCAGCGGCGCTGCTGCTGGCCGGCGGCCTGGGCGCGCTGCAGACCGCAACCATCGCCAGCGCGCTGCCCTTCGCCGTCATCATGGTGCTGATGTGCTGGGGTCTGCTGCGGGCGCTGCGCATCGAGGCGGTCAAGCGGATGAGCCTGCGCGAGGCGAGGGTGGAGCCGCGCGGCCCGCACGCGGCACTGGGCTGGCGGCAGCGGCTGCGCGCCATCGTCCATCAGCCGCGCCGCGACGAGGTGGCGGCCTACCTGGAAGGCACTGTGCGGCCGGCGCTGGAGTCGGTCGCCGCGGAGTTCGCCCGGCAGGAGCTGCAGGCGCGCGTCGGCGACGGCGAGGACGGCAGGGTCTGGATCGAGGTGGGCCCGGGCGATGGCGACGATTTCTTCTACTCGGTGCGCCCGCGCGCCTACGATCCGCCGGCGTTCGTGCTGCGCGACACCCGCGCCGACCGCGCCGAGAAGCTCAAGTACTGGCGCGCCGAGGTGCACCTGCGCGAGGGCGGGCAGGACTACGACATCATGGGCTGGCAGCGCGAGGATGTGATCAACGACGTGTTGGACCAGTACCAGCGTCACCTGCACTTCCTGCAGGCGGTCGGCCAGCGGCGCGCGGCCGCGTCCCCGCCGTACGGCGGCTGAAGCGCGTCGCCGGCGCCGTGGCGCGACCGGCCGGCGGGCGTAGAATGATTCCGTGGCGATGCCATCCCGCGGCAGCGGGGGGAGCCCGACATGGCGAAGCTGACGGCGATCGCGCTGTTCGCGCTGTCCGGCCTGGCGTACGCCCAGGTGCCGCCGGACCGGGAGCAGGTGTTCGCCGTGCCGGCCGAATTGCGCGAGCGGGTCCAGACGCAGGTGGTCGAGCGCGCCCGCACGCCCGAGCAGCGGCTGCAATTGCTGATCGAGTTCATGTTCGCGCCCGACGGCATGGCGCTCGAGTACGACCTGCAGACCACGCTCAGCGTCGAGGAAACCTGGCGGCTGCGGCGCGGCAACTGCCTGTCGTTCACGCTCGCCTTCGTCACCCTGGCGCGTGCGGTCGGCGTCGAGGCCTACGCCCAGGAGGTCGACCAGGTGCTCGCCTGGATCGAGCAGGACGGCACCATCTTCCACTCCGGCCACATCAACGCCGGGGTGCGCATCCAGGGCCGTCGCTACACGGTGGATTTCGACCGCAGCGTGGTCGCCACCCGCGGTCGGCCGCGGATCGTCGACGACCACCGCGCGCTGGCCCATCTGTACAACAACCGCGGTGCCGAACTGCTGGCGCAGGGCGACCACGCCGGCGCGCGCGCCTTCTTCGATGCCGCGCTGGCCAGGGACGTCGGCTTTGCGGCGGCCTGGAACAACCTCGGCGTGCTGCAGTTGCGTGTCGGCGACCCCGAGGGCGCGGAACGTGCCTACTTCGCCGCGCTGGCGCACGACAGCGAGCATCTCCCGACCCTGACCAACCTCACCAGCCTGTATCGCGCGCAGGGGCGGGCCGGACGGCTGGCCGAGTACGAGCGCCGCATGCTGGAGGTCCAGCGGCGTGACCCGTTCCACAACTTCATCCTCGGGCTGGAGCACGAGCGTCGCGGCGAGTTCGCGGCGGCGGCCGACTACTTCCAGCGCGCGATCCGTTTGCACGACGGCGAATTCCGTTTCCACCTGGCGCTGGCGCGGGTCTACCAGGAGATGGGCGAGCTGCGCCGCGCGGAGCGCTCGCTGGAGCGGGCCGAGCTGCTGAGCCAGCGCGGTGGCGGCGTCCACCAGCGCAAGCTGCGTCACTGAGTGACCCGCGTCGCCAGAGGGGCGCCTGACGGGCACGGCTCCGTATGGGGCCTTGGCCGCCCCGGCATCTGCATCCTGTGTCGGTGGGCCGTGTGCGGCACAGTCTTTGCGCCTGGACCGAGGCAGTCGGGCGCCGTCGCCCTGCTATCCTGCCGCGTCACCACGGATCGGCCGCATGCACCCACGACTCCCGGTTTCGCGCGTCCGCCTCGCCGTCCTGCTCGGCGCGCTGGCGATGTTCGGCGCCTTCTCGATCGACACGATCTTTCCGGCCTTCCCGGCGATGGCCGCGGACTTCCGCGCCAGCAAGGTCGCCATGCAGCAGACCATCAGCGTCTATCTGCTGGCGTATGCGGCGATGAGCCTGTTCCACGGGCCGATGTCGGACGCGGTCGGACGCAGGCGGGTGATCCTGGGCGGGGTGGCGGTGTTCGTGCTCGCTTCGGTGGGCTGTGCGCTGGCTCCCGACCTGAACACGCTGCTGGCCTTCCGGGTGCTGCAGGGGCTGTCGGCGGGCGTGGGGCTGATCGTCGGCCGGGCGGTGATCCGCGATTGTCTGGACGGCGAGGACGCGCAGCGGTTGATGAGCCAGGTCACGATGATCTTCGGCATCGCCCCGGCGATCGCGCCGATCATCGGCGGCTGGATCCTCGGCTTCGCCGACTGGCCGGCGATCTTCTGGTTCCTCGCCCTGTTCGGCGCGGCGATCTGGCTGGCGACCGCGCGCTGGCTGCCGGAGACGCATCCACCGGCGCGGCGGCGCGCCTTTCATCCCGCGCAGCTGTGGCACGGCAACCTCGCCATGCTGCGCAACCGCGCCTTCCTGCGGCTGGCGCTGGCCGGCAGCTTCAATTTCGGCGCACTGTTTCTCTACATCTCGTCCGCGCCGGCCTTCGTGCTCGATCTGCTGGGGCTCAACGAGCAGCAGTTCGCCTGGTTCTTCGTGCCGACCATCTCGGGGATGATGCTGGGTGCGTACACCTCCGGGCGGATGGCCGGCAGGATCAGCGGGCCGCGGCTGGCCCGGCTGGGTTTTGCGGTCTGCGGCCTCGCGGTAGCGGTGAATGTCGGCTACAACCTGCTGGTCGGCGCGCCCGCGGCGCCCTTGGCGGTGCTGCCGATGATGCTCAACGCCTTCGGCATCGCGCTGGTGTTCCCGATCCTCACGCTGGCCATTCTCGACATGTATCCGCATCAGCGCGGCGCGGCGTCGAGCCTGCAGGCCTTCATCGGTCTGGGATTCAATGCGCTGATCGCCGGCCTGGTGTCGCCGCTGGTCAGCCACGGCGGCCTGGCGCTGGCACTGACCGCTGGCGGCTTCACTTTCCTGGCCTGGTGGCTGTGGTTCGGCTACATGCGGCGGCATCACGTCGTGCCCGGGCCGGTGGCCGAGGCGGCGGCACTGGAACCGACCGAGCGGCTGTAGCGCTTCGACGGACGAAAACGGCCGGCGGTTTCCCGCCGGCCGTTCGCACCGCATCGGTCGAGCCGGATCACCAGCCGCAGGTCTTGCCCCGGTTCTGTTCTTCCAGCCAGGCCTGCAGCGGGGCGAAGTAGTCGAGGATGGCGCTGGCGTCCATCTGTTCGCCACCGGTGAGTTCCTTGAGCGTCTGCTGCCAGGGCTGGCTCTGGCCCTTGGCCATCATCGCCCAATACTTCTCGCCGGCTTCCTTGCTGCCGTAGTAGCTGCACTCGTGCAGCGGGCCGGTGTGGCCGCTGGCTTCGCACAGCGCGCGGTAGAACTGGAACTGCAGGATGTGGGAGAGGAAGTAGCGCGTGTAGGGCGTGTTGCCCGGCACGTGGTACTTGGCGCCCGGGTCGAAGAAGTCCTCGCCGCGCTCGCCGGCCGGGGCCACGCCCTGGTACCTGGCGCGCAGTTCCCACCAGGCCTTGTTGTAGTCCTCGGGCCTGATCGAGCCGTCGAACACGCCCCAGCGCCAGCGGTCGATCAGCAGCCCGAACGGCAGGAAGGCGACCTTGTCCAGCGCCAGCTTGAGCTGGGCGTTGATCAACGCCTCACGGCTCTGCGCCGGCGCATCGACCAGGCCGATGCTGGACAGGTACCTGGGCGTCATGGCCAGCACGATGGTGTCGCCGATCGCCTCGTGGAAGCCGTCGTGCGCGCCGGACTGGAAGATCGGCGGCAGATGGTTGTAGGCCAGGTAGTAATAGATGTGGCCGAGCTCGTGGTAGATGGTGGTGAACTCTTCCTCGGTCGGCTCGATGCACATCTTGATGCGCACGTCGCCCTGATAGTTCAGGTCCCAGGCGCTGGCGTGACAGACCACGTCGCGGTCGCGCGGCTTGATGAACTGCGAGCGCTGGTAGAACGACTCCGGCAACCGGGGCATCCCGAGCGAGACGTAGAAATCCTCGGCGCGCTCGTTCATCGCCTTGGCGATGGCGAGATCGGCCTGGCGGCCCAGTTCGACCTGATCGGCGGCGGTGGCGGCGCGGCCGAGCGAGGCCAGCAGACGGTTGTATTCGCCGTCGCGCTGCGCCTTCAGGCGGCTGGAGACGTCGAGGCTGCCGACCCCTTTGTACGGCTCCAGCACGTCCCACAGGTTGCCCCACTGCTGCGCCCACATGTTGCCGGTGAGGTGGGCGGGGATCTTGCCGTCCACCGAACCCTTCTCGCCGTATTTCTCCTCCAGCTGGCCGCGCACGTAGCAGTGCAGCTGCTCGTAAAGCGGCTTGACCTGGCCCCACAGGCGGTCGGTCTCGTCGCGGAAATCGGCCGGGTCCATGTCGTAGCCGGCGCGCCACATTTCGCCGGCGTCGGCGAAGCCGAGCTCGCGCGCGCCCTCGTTCACCAGCTCGACGAAGCGGCGGTAATCGTCGCGCATCGGCACCGAGATGGTGTGCCAGCCGGCCCAGGCTTCGAGCTGGGCGTCGTAGTCGCGGCTGGTGGCGAGCACGCTCGACAGTTCGCCGATCTGCTTGCAGGTGCCCGGGTCGTCCGGGTCCGAACAGTACGTGCCGGCACCGTACATGCCTTCCATCCGGGTGGCGATCTGGGTCAGCTCCGCGAGTTTGGCCGGGTCCTTCGGTGCCGGCATGGCGGTGGCCAGCTTGAGCAGCTGGATGGCGCGCGCGGTCTCTGGCTTGAGCTCCAGTCCGTCGAAGCGCCTGGCCTCCTCGACGAACGCCTTGAGTTGCGCCAGGCTGCGCTCCTGCGCCTTGGCGGCGATCAGTTGCGAGTCGCTGTTGATGTAGGTCGAGGCCAGCCATTGTGCGGAGGCCGATTCGGGGTTCGTCTGCCGGAAGGTTTCGTTGACCCGGGCCACGAAGGCATCGGCCTCGGCTGCCGTGGCAGGCGGAGCGGCGTCCTTCGTGCAGCCGGCCAGCAGGCCGGCGGAAATGGCGAGGGCGAGCAGGGGGCGGTGCATTTTCACGGCGGGTTTCCTGGGGCGACGTGCGCCGGGGGTGGCGCTGGGAACCGGCAGGCTAGTGCGCGCGACGGGGGCGCGCAAGCCGTGGGCTTGCGCAAGTGCAGGGGCTTGTGGGCGTGGCCACGGCCGCGACCGGATGCCCGGGAACAACAGCAGTCTTTGGCCACGGATCTGCGCGGATAGACGCGGATAAGATCTTGAATCGGCTCCATCCGCGCTTATCCGCGTGGATCCGTGGCTGAATCTTCGCTGTTGTATCCCGGTCGCGGCTGAAGCCGCTGCTGCAGAGGGTCGAGGAGTTCGCCGGTCCCGGCGAGCAGTCCACGGGCGACGAGGAAGGCGCGGGCGTCCTCGGCGTCGTGTTCGAACCAGGCGCGCGCCGAGCCGAGGCGGAAGCTGTAGCCCCAGGCATCCATGTCGGCCATGAGCCGGTCGCGGCCGACGCCGGGCAGCCAGTCGGCCAGCAGGATCTGCAGGTAGCAGGTGGCGTCCTCCTCGGCGACCGAGTCGGTGGCGTCGGTGTGGACGGTGGCGCGACGTTCCGGCGGCAGCACGATCAGGTGGCAGGCCTCGTGCAGCAACGAATGCACCGGGGTGTCGGCGCGGGCTTGGACGGTGCAGCCGATCAGGCCGGCTTCGCTGTCGCCCCAGTAGCTGCCGGGGATCGGCTCGCCGTCGGCGACGCGGTGCAGTGTCAGCCCGTAGCGTGCGAGCAGGGCGGCGGGGGCGTCGAAGCCGATGTCATGCAGGCGCAGCACGGCCGGTTCGACCGGCGCGGGCGCGCCCATGGCCTCGTGGCGCGCACTTTGCGCACCCGACGTGGCCTCCGGGGAGTCGTGCGCAAAGCACACGCTACACGCTCCAGAAAAAGGCATCGTGCTCAGCTGTTGACGGCCGCGCGGGCTTCTTCCCTGTCCGGCAGCGCCACCGAGATGTCGAGCACGTCGTGGTCGCCGTCCTTGACCAGGTCGACCTTGACCGCGTCGACGTCGACGCTGACGTACTTGCGGATCACTTCCAGCAGCTCGCGCTGCAGCAGCGGCAGGTAGTCCGGACCGCCGCGGGTGCTGCGTTCCTGCGCGACGATGATGCGCAGCCGCTCCTTGGCGATGGAGGCGGTCTGCTTCTTGCCCTTCAGGAAATCGAAAATACCCATCGTCCCTCGCTCCTTAAGCGCCGAAGAGCTTCTTGAAGAAGCCCTTCTTCTCGGCCTGGGTGAAACGCATCGGGCGATCCTCGCCGAGCAGGCGGGCGACGGCGTCCTCGTAGGCCTGGCCGGCGTCGGACTGGTCGTCCAGGATCACCGGCACGCCGGCATTGGAGGCGTTGAGCACGTCGCCGGACTCCGGGATCACGCCCAGCGTCTTCAGGCCGAGCACCTCCTCGACGTCGGCGATGGAGAGCATCTCGCCCGCCTCGACGCGGGCCGGGCTGTAGCGGGTGAGCAACAGGAACTCCTGCACGCGCTCGCCGAGCTCGGCCTTGCGGGTCTTGGAGGCCAGCAGGCCGAGGATGCGGTCGGAGTCGCGCACCGAGGACACCTCGGGGTTGACCACGACCACCGCCTGGTCGGCGAAGTACATCGCCAGGAAGGCGCCCTTCTCGATACCGGCCGGCGAGTCGCAGACGATGTACTCGAAGCCGTCGTCGGACAGGTCGCGCAGCACCTTCTCGACGCCCTCCTTGGTCAGCGCGTCCTTGTCGCGGGTCTGCGAGGCGGCCAGCACGTACAGGTTGTCGAAGCGCTTGTCCTTGATCAGCGCCTGCCGCAGCGTGGCCTCGCCGTGCACGACGTTGACGAAGTCGTACACCACGCGGCGCTCGCAGCCCATGATCAGGTCGAGGTTGCGCAGGCCGACGTCGAAGTCGATCACGGCGACCTTCTTGCCGCGCTTGGCCAGGCCGCAGGCGAGGCTGGCGCTGGTCGTGGTCTTGCCGACACCGCCCTTGCCCGAGGTGACGACGACGATCTTCGCCTGGCGGGCCTGACCCGAAGCGGTGGTGGCCTCGGCGCGGTCCGGGAGTGTTTCGGTTGCGACGCCTTCGTTCATGGCAGTTCCTCGATCATGATCCTGTCGTTCTCCAGCCGGATCTGCACGGCCTTGCCCTGCAGCGCCTTGGGGAGCTCTTCGAGCACCTTGTAGTGCCCCGCGATGGCCACGAGCTCGGCGTGGAACTCGCGGCAGAAAATGCGTGCGCTGGTGTCGCCCTGCGCGCCGGCCAGGGCGCGCCCGCGCAGCGCGCCGTAGACGTGCACCGAGCCGTCGGCGATCACCTCGGCGCCGGCGCCGACGGTGGCGCAGACGATGATGTCGCGCCCTTGCGCGTAGATCTGCTGGCCGGAGCGCACCGGCAGGGTGTGCATGAGGCCGGGGCTGGCGGCCGGCGCAGCGGCGCGCGGCGCCGGTCGTTCGCGTTGCGGTGGCGGTTCGGGCGCGGGCGGCGGCGCGACGGCCGGCGCGGGTTCGCCGCGCTCGTACTGGGCGCGGAACTTGGCCAGCAGCGGCAGGCCCAGTTCGCGCGACAGCGCTTCGACCTCGCTGGTGCCGTAGGCCAGCGCCACCGGCAGCACGCCGGCATCGCGCAGGCCGTCGATCAGGGCGCGCGCGTCGCCGACCGACGGACAGCGGCTGAGCGCGCCGAAGTCGACCACCACCGCGGCGCGGGCGAAGAGATTGGGCGCGCGCTCGACGCGCTCGCGCATCTCTTCCACCAGCCTGGGAACATCCAGCGTGCGGACGCGCAGGTTGGCGATGCCCACCTGCCCGATCTTCAGTTCGCCGGCCTGTTCGTAGTCGGGACGGGCGGCCGCCATGCTCAGGTGCCGGTCGCGAGCGCCGGCTGGCGGCCGGGGAGGGGGCGGGTGGCGAGCCAGGGCTGCTCGGGCAGGCTCTCGCCGTAGGTGTCGCGCACCCAGGGCCAGCTGCACAGCTCCTTGACCAGCAGCGAGACGTGGCGCTCCACGCCCGGCATCAGCTGGCGACCGGCCTCGTGGAAGCCGAAGGTGCCGTGGAACAGCAGGGCGATGTCGTTGCCCGGCTCCAGGAACACTTCGCAGGCGATGCGGGGGCTGCGCACCTCGGCGAAGCTCTGCAGATCGGCGTAGAACACGCGGCCGAGGCCGGCGCCGCGACGCGAGCCGGCGACGACGATGCGGTCGATATAGATGAAGCGGTCGTAGTGCTGCTGGAACCAGCGGAAGTTGGGGCTGTCGTGGGGCGCGTCCTGGCTGAGCGCGATCAGGAAGCCGGCCAGCAGACCGTCGACTTCGGCGACACGGAAATACTCGGCATGATCGAAGAAGAAGCGGATCTTCGCGGCGTCCAGCGGAAGGATGGCGGCGCCGGCGGCGTTGTTCAGGGCTAGAACGGAATCCAGCTCGTGCTCGCGCACGTCGCGGATGACGATCGACATTCCTGTCTGTACTCCCGTGACGGGCGGCCGGGAGGGCCGCCACCGGTGCGGATTATGGCATGGCCGGCCGGGCGGCGGGGTGGTGGCGGGCGGGTGTTAACGCTCCGTTCGGACACGATCCGGCCCGGCGCGGCGTGACTTCCGGCCCCGTTGCGGCGCACGCGGCGCAGCCTATGATGCCCGCATGCTCGGGCGCCTCAGCCACACGCAGTTGCTCCGCTATGCCGGCCTGTTCACCTGGGCCATGGTGGGGATCCCGCTGCTGCTCAATTCCTGGTACTTCCCGGAAGAGGACGGTGCCGGCCTGCTGAGCGACGTGCGGCTGACCATGTGGGCGGCGGCCTATTTCGCCTTCGGTCTGAGCTACTGGCTGGTGACCCGTTCGCTCGGCGTGCGTCAGCCGCGCTGGTACGACGACGTGCTGCTGCTGGTGCTGACGCTCTCGGCCATCGCGGTGAGCCACTTCACCGGCACTGGCCTGGGCGGCGTGCTGCTGCTGGTGGTGGCCGGGGTGATCGCCTGGCTGCTGCCGCTGCGGCTGGGCGTGGCCTGGCTGATCCTGCAGCACGTGGCGCTGGTGCCGGCCTTCATGCAGGGGCTCGGCTTCACCCTGGTCGAGGCGGTGCTGCAGTCGGCACTGTACGCCGGCTATGCCAGCTTCGCCTTCGTGATCGGCCTGGTCGCCAAGCAGCAGGCGCAGGCGCGCGACGAGCAGCGCCGGCTCAATTCCGAACTGCGCGCCACCCGCGCGCTGCTGGCCGAGAGTTCGCGGATGAGCGAGCGGGTGCGGATCTCGCGCGAGCTGCACGACCTGCTCGGCCATCACTTGACCGCGCTCAGCCTGAATCTCGAAGTGGCCAGCCATCTGAGCAGCGGCAAGGTGCAGGAGCACGTGCGCCAGGCGCACACCCTGGCCAAGCTGCTGCTCACCGACGTGCGCGAGGCGGTCAGCCAGCTGCGCGACGAGGGCTCGGTCGAGCTCGCCGGCGCCCTGCGCACGCTGGTCGAGGGGGTCCCGGCGCTGGACATCCGGCTCGACGTGCCCGAGCAGTTCACTCTGGACGATCCCGAGCGCGCCCACGTCGTGCTGCGCTGCGCCCAGGAAATCATCACCAACGCCGTCCGCCACGCCGGCGCCAGCCGCCTCGATCTCAGCTTCAGCCGTGACGGTGGCGAGCTGCGCATCCGCGCCCGCGACGACGGCCGCGGTGCCGACGGCATCGCCCCCGGCCACGGCCTGCGCGGCATGCGCGAGCGGTTGGCCGCCTACGGCGGCAGCATCGACATCCATACCGCGCGCGGCGAAGGCTTCGCGCTCGACATCCGCCTGCCATTGGAGACTCCGGCATGATTCGCGTCTGTCTCGTCGACGACCAGAACCTGGTACGCCAGGGCATCCGTTCCCTGCTGGAGCTTTCCGACGACATCCGGGTGGTCGCCGAGGCTGCCGACGGCCGTCAGGCGGTGGAGCTGATCCCGGAGGTCAAGCCCGATGTCGTGCTGATGGACATGCGCATGCCGGTCATGTCCGGCCTGGAGGCGCTGCAGGCGCTGTCCAAGGCCGGCGCGCTGCCGCCGACGATCATTCTCACCACCTTCGACGACGATCAGCTGGTGCTGGCCGGCATCCGCGCCGGCGCCCGCGGCTACCTGCTCAAGGACGTGTCGCTGGACCAGCTCGTCTCCGCGATCCAGGCCGTGGCCGCCGGTGGCTCGCTGGTGCAGCCGGCGGTCACCCAGCGTCTGCTGTCGGGGCTGGAGCACATGCACAACGAGTTCGTCAGCCTGGACCGCCCGGACCCGCTGACCGAGCGCGAGACCGAGATCCTGCGGCTGATGGCCGGCGGCTTCAGCAACAAGGAGATCGCCAACTCGCTGGGCGTGGCCGAGGGCACGGTCAAGAACCACGTCTCCAACATCCTGTCCAAGCTCGGCGTACGCGACCGTACGCGCGCCGTGCTCAAGGCCTTCGAACTCAAGCTGGTCTGAGCCTGCACCGGGGCGGCTGCGGTGCCCGTCCGCGCGGCGGGCGGGCGCCGTTGCCGTGACCGCCGGCACGTTCCGGCGCCGATTTCGCGCCTTGCCCGGCTGCCCCTGTGCAGCCGCCGGCGAACTTCGGTTAGCATTGCTGATTCCGGCCGGCTGGCGGCACCCCCGCGCCCGTCAGCCGCTGCCGTTCCTGGAGAGATCCCGAATGACCCGCCTTCTCGAATTCATCGCCGCCATCCTGATCGTCGTTGCCCTGTTCGTGGTGGTCGCCCTGTTCCTGCCTGCCAAGCAGGCGATCGAGCACACCGCCGAGACCAACCGTCCGGTGCGGATCGTGTTCGACACCCTCAACGGCTTCAAGCGCTTCGCCGACTGGCATCCGATGCGCCTGCACGACCCGAACATCCGCTACACGATCAGCGGTCCGGACTTCGGCGTCGGCGCCCGCCTGGACTACGCCTCCGATCTCAAGCGCATCGGCTCGGGCAGCTGGGAGATCGTCGACAACCGCCAGGAAGGGCGCGTGCAGATGGTCCGCTACGCGCTGCAGAACGACGCCTACGGCGACAACAAGACGATGCGCTTCAACATCGAGCGCCGCGGTCGCACCACCGTCATCACCCAGCGCTATGACGTCGAGTACGGCTGGAACCTGCTCGGCCGCTACGCCGGCATGTACATCGCCCGCACCGTCGGCGAGGACATGAAGACCGGCCTGGCCAACCTGGGCGCCCTGTTCGCGACCATCCCGAACTACGACTACGGCAACCTGACCATCGAGACGGTCGAGATCCCGGCGCAGAACGTGCTGTACATCCCGACCACCTCCGAGCGCAACATCACCGCGGTCGAGACCGCGATGATCAACCAGCTCAAGTGGATCCGCCAGGTGATGGCGAAGAACGACCTGGAGGCCGCCGGTCCGTTCCGCCTGGTGACCACCAACTTCGGTACCGACGTGTACGAGTTCGACGTGGTCATGCCGGTGCGCAAGAAGGGCACCGGTCCGGCCGTCGCCGAGCAGCCGGCCGCCGACGAGAGTGTCGAAGGCGAGGGCGAGACGGAAGCGAAGCTGCGTCCTGGTGCCGAGGCGCTGCCGCCCGCGGAGGAGATCGATCCGGAATCGATCAAGCTCGAGGGCGAGGTGAGGTTCGGCCGCAGCTACGCCGGCCGCGCGCTCAAGACGGTCTACAACGGCCACCCGGCGGGTCTGCCGGTCGTCCGCGACCAGCTGCGCGCCTGGGCCGCGACCCGCGGCGAAGTGGTCCACGACCGCGCCTTCGAGGAGTATCTGCAGGACATCGAGGGCACGGCCGCCGAGGAAAGCCAGTTCAACGTCTACTGGCCGATCAGGTAAGCAAACCGCCGGTGGCGGCGTGAAGCCGCCACCGGCCATCGCGTGCGGCGGACGACTCGCGTTTCCCGCCGTGCGCCGTTTCCGGCGCCGCACGAGTGGCGCCGCACCGCGCGCGGTCGGGTTCCGTCCACGTTGCGGACCCCCGTCCATGCGGAACTTTGCCTGCCGTGCGCGGTAATGGTTACGGTCGCGTCGTCGCCCGATGGCGCGGCTTCCCGTCTCACCGTCACCAGCATCCAGCATCCAGGACGTGCGGCGATGATCGAAACCCATGAACTGACCAAGCGTTACGGCGGCAAGACCGCCGTCGACGGCATCAGCTTCCGGGTCGAGCCGGGCGAAGTGCTCGGCTTCCTCGGCCCGAACGGTGCCGGCAAGTCCACCACGATGAAGATGATCGCGGGCTTCCTCGCGCCCAGCGCGGGCACGGCCCGGGTCTGTGGTCATGACGTGATTGCCGAGCCGCTTGCCGCCAAGCGCGCGATCGGCTACCTGCCCGAGGGCGCGCCGAGCTATGGCGAGATGAGCGCCGGTGGCTTCCTGCAGTTCGTCGCCGATGTGCGCGGCCTGACCGGCGAGGTGCGCCGGGAACGCATCGGTGCGGTGGTCGAGCGGCTCGCGCTGGGGGGGGTGCTGCTGCAGCCGATCGACACGCTCTCCAAGGGCTTCCGCCGTCGCGTCGGCCTGGCGGCGGCGATCCTGCACGATCCCCCGGTGCTGATCCTGGACGAGCCCACCGACGGGCTCGATCCCAACCAGAAGCACGAGGTGCGTGGCCTGATCCGCGAGATGTCGCGCGAGCGCACCATCGTCATCTCCACCCACATCCTCGAAGAGGTCGACGCGGTGTGCACCCGGGCGGTCATCATCGCCGCCGGCAGGCTGCTGGCCGATGCCACGCCGGCGGAGCTGGAGCGGCGCTCGCGCTATCACGGCGCGGTGTCGTTCCGCACCGACGACACGGTGTCCGCGCGCGTCGCGCTGGAGGGTCTCGACGGCCTGCAGGCGGTCGAGGCCGATGCCGACAGCGGCAGGCTGGTGGCGATTCCGCAGCCCGGACGCGCGCTCGGCGACAGCGTGGCCGAGCGTCTGCGCAGCCGCCATGTCGCCTTCAGCGAACTGCAGATCGAGCGCGGGCGGCTCGACGAAGTATTCCGTCGCATCACCACGGGAGGGGCGCAGGCATGAGTCCGGTGACCGCTGTCTTCCGCCGCGAGCTGGCGAGCTACTTCGCTACCCCGGTGGCCTACGTGTTCATCGTCATCTTCCTGGTGCTCGCCGGCGCGACGACGTTCTACTTCGGCGGCTTCTACGAGCGCGGCCAGGCCGACCTGCAGCCGTTCTTCAACTTCCATCCGTGGCTGTACCTGTTCCTGGTGCCGGCGGTCTCGATGCGGCTGTGGGCGGAGGAGCGCAAGAGCGGCACCATCGAGCTGTTGCTCACGCTGCCGCTGACGATGTGGCAGGCCGTGCTGGGCAAGTTCCTCGCCGCCTGGGCCTTCGTCGGCATTGCGCTGGCGCTGACCTTCCCGATCTGGATCACGGTCAACTATCTGGGCGATCCGGACAACGGCGTTATCCTCGCCGCCTACGTCGGCAGCCTGCTGATGGCCGGCGCCTTCCTCGCCGTCGGCGCCTGTCTGTCGGCGACCACGCGCAACCAGGTGGTCGCCTTCATCCTCACCGCGGTGGTGTGCTTCCTGCTGCTGCTGGCGGGCTTTCCGCTGGTACTCGACGCGGTCCGCGCGGTCGCGCCGCAGGCGTTTGCCGACGCCATCGCCCAGCTGAGCTTCCTGACCCACTTCAGCGCCATCGCCAAGGGCGTGCTCGATCTGCGTGACGTGCTGTTCTTCGTGCTCACGATTGGTTTCTGGCTGTATGCCTGCACGGTCGTGATCGCCCTGAAGAAGGCGGACTGAAGGAGCCCACCGATGAACCGCATGCAACAACGCGTTTACACCGGCGGCACCCTGATCGTGCTGGCCGCGGTCTTTCTCGCCCTGGTCGTGCTCTCCGGCCTGCTGCTGCGCGGCGTCCGGCTCGACCTCACCCAGAACCGGCTCTACACCCTCTCCGAGGGCACCCAGCGCATCGTGCAGCGGCTGGAGGAGCCGGTGAACCTGTACTTCTTCTTCTCCGAGAGCGCCGCGCGCGACCTGCCGACGATCCGCACCTATGCGACGCGGGTGCGCGAGCTGCTGGAGGAGATCGCCGCCCGCTCCGGCGGCAAGGTGCGGCTGGAGGTCATCGACCCGCTGCCGTTCTCCGAGGCCGAGGACCGCGCCACCGGCTTCGGCCTGCAGGCGGTGCCGGTCGGCGCGGCGGGCGACACGCTGTTCTTCGGTCTGGCCGGCACCAACGCCACCGACGGCCAGATGGTCATTCCGTTCTTCCAGCCTGACAAGGAGGCCTTCCTCGAGTACGACATCGCCAAGCTGATCCATGCGCTGTCGAGCGACCGTCGGCCGGCGGTCGGGCTGCTCTCCTCGCTCAACATGGGCCCGGGCTTCGACCCGGCGACCGGACGGGTCAGCGAGGGCTGGGTGATCGACGGCGAGCTGCGGCAGATGTTCGACCTGCGCCGGCTGGGGAGAGACGTCGACCGCATCGCCGATGACATCGACGCGCTGGTCCTGGTGCATCCGAAGAACCTCCCGGAGGACACGCTTTACGCCATCGACCAGTTCGTCCTGCGCGGCGGCCGGTTGCTGGTCTTCGTCGACCCGCATTCCGAGCTGGATCCTGGCGAGAGCGGGCCGGAGGCCGACCCGATGTTCGCCACGCGCAGTTCCGACCTGCCACGGCTGTTCCAGGCCTGGGGCGTGCAGTACGACCCGGACAAGGCGGTGCTGGATGCGCGCAACGCGCTGCAGGTGCAGCCCAGCGCCGACCGCCCGCCCGTGCGGCACCTGGGCTTCCTTGGCCTCGGGCGGCCCAACCTGAATCAGCAGGACGTGGTCTCGGGCGACCTGGACAGCATCAACCTCGCCATCGCCGGTCATTTCAATCTCGCCGACGACGCGCAGGTGCGGCTGGAGCCGCTGATCCAGAGCTCGCCGGCCTCGATGGCGGTCGATGTCGCACGCCTGCGCTTCCTGCCCGACCCGGGGGCGCTGTTCGACGGCTTCGAGCCCAGCGGCGTGAGCTACGTGCTGGCGGCGCGGCTGTCGGGCACGCTCAGGACTGCCTTCCCGGAGCGCAGCGGCGAGGGCCACCTCGCCGAAAGCCGCGAGCCGGCCAATATCATCCTGGTCGGCGATGCCGACATGCTCGCCGACCGGCTGTGGGTGCAGGTGCAGAACTTCTTCGGCCAGCGCATCTTCAATCCATTCGCCAACAACGGCGACTTCGTCATCAATGCGGTCGACAACCTGGTCGGCAGCAGCGACCTGATCGCGGTGCGTACCCGCCCGACCTCTTCACGCCCGTTCACGGTTGTCGAGGAGCTGCGCCGGCGCGCCGACGATCGTTTCCGCGCCAAGGAGCGCGAGCTGCAGGCCGAGCTTGCCGAAACCGAGCGCCGCCTGGTCGAGCTGCAGGGCGATCGCGCCGATGGCGCGCAACTGCTCAGCCCCGAGCAGCAGGCCGAGATCCAGCGCTTCCGCCAGGAACAGCTGCGCATCCGCCAGGAGCTGCGCCAGGTGCGGCGCCAGCTCGATGCCGACATCCAGTCGCTGGGTGCGCGGCTGAAGTTCCTCAACATCGTCGGCATGCCGCTGCTGGTGACGCTGTTCGCGCTCGGCTTCGCCTGGTGGAAGGCGCGCCGCCGCCGCGAGGCGCTGGCGCGCTGAGCGGTTCCGCGAAAGGAGACGAAGGAGATGACTGCCAAGCGACTTCTCGTGCTGGTCGTACTCGCCATCGCCCTGCTCGGTGGCGTCCTGTGGTACAGCGGACGGCAGGCGCCGGTGCGGCACGATGCCGCGGCCGGCCCCCTGCTGCCCGCCCTGGAGGCGCGGCTGAACGCGCTGGAAGAGGTGCGCGTGATCGGCGCCGGCGATGCCGTGCTCGTCACGCTGCGTCGCGACGGCGAGGTCTGGCGCGTGGCCGAGCGCGAGGGCTGGCCGGCGGACACCGGCAAACTGCGCGGCCTGCTGTTGCGCTTCACCCAGGCGCGCAGGCTCGAGCCCAAGACCGCGCTGCCCGAGCGATATGCACAGCTCGGCGTCGAGGACGTTTCGGAGCCCGCGGCAGGCGGTGTGCGACTGGAGCTGCATGGCGGCGGCGAACCGCTGGCGGTGATCGTCGGCCGGAACAACCCGCAGGGCCGCGGCAGCTTCGTGCGCCTGCCGGAGCAGGCGCAGAGCTGGCTGGCCGACGCCGATCTGGCCGTGGAGAAGGACCCGGCCCGCTGGCTGGCGC
Organism: Rehaibacterium terrae; assembly: GCF_014202935.1. GTDB lineage: Bacteria > Pseudomonadota > Gammaproteobacteria > Xanthomonadales > Xanthomonadaceae > Rehaibacterium > Rehaibacterium terrae. The sequence goes on from NZ_JACHHX010000001.1 coordinate 145,327, forward strand.
GCGATCTGCTCGACATCGCCGCGCGCCGGATCGTGGCGGTCGAGGTGCGCCCGGAGCGCGGTCCGGCCTTCCGCATCGAGCGCCGCGACGGTGATGCGGCCGGCTTCACCCTCGCGCAGATCCCGCGCGGCCAGCGGCTGGTCAGCGATTACGCGCCGGAAGCCACCGCCGGCCTGTTCGACAACCTGCAGCTCGACGACGTGCGTCGTTTCGACGGCGACTGGGGCGAGCCGACCCTGGCTGCCGAGTTCCTGCGCGAGGACGGCCTGCGCATCGGCCTGCGCGCCTGGGACCGCGATGGTCGCCTGTGGGTGGTGCTGGAGCCGGTGCTGGACGAGGCGCAGGCGCGCGAGTTCCTGGCCGCCGAAGTCGAAAAGGACCGTCGGGCCGTCGAGGCCGCCGAGAAGCCGGTCGCTGGCGACGAAGGTGAGACAGCCGCCGCGTCCGCACTGGACGAGACGGCAAAGGACGCGCTGCTCAAGGACGCCGACACCCGCCTCGCCGAGCTGTCCGCCGACGTCCAGGCGCTGCGCGGCAAGGTCGACGGCTGGGCCTTCGCACTGCCGAACTTCAAGGCCGCCAACCTGCGCCGCGATCGCGAGGCGTATCTCGCGCCGGCGCAGTGACGAGCGGCGCCGGGGCAGGGGTGGCATGAGCCGCGACCGGTTGCATCGTGGCGCATGCCGCGCCGGCCTGACGACCGCTCCGCGCGCCTGCGCGCTCTGTGCGGTGTAGCCTTCCCGCTTTCACGACCGTCGAGCCGCCCATGCCGCTACCGCAACGCCTGCTCACCGCCACCGGCGCCATCGCCTGCGGCCTCGCCGTGGCGCTGGGCGCCTACGCATCCCACGGTGTCGATGGCGAGGCGCAGGCGCGGCTCGGGCTGGCGGCACTGTTCGCCTTCGGCCACGGCCTGGCGCTGGTCGCGCTGGCGCCGCGCGCGGCCGGGTGGCTGGCGCTTTCGGCACTGGCGGCGCTGTTGGCCGGCATGTTGCTGTTCGCCGGCAGCCTGGCGCTGGCAGTGTTCGCCGGCACCGGCACCGCCGCCGCGCCGTTCGGCGGCGTGCTGATGATGCTCGGCTGGTGGCTGCTGGCGGTCGCCGCATTGGTGCGGCGCGATTGAGCCGGAGGCAAGGCATGGCCCGCTACCCGCGCGGTTTCGACGTCGAGGCCGCCGGCGCGCACCTGGCGCGCGTCGACCGCAGGCTCGGCGCCTGGATGCGCAGGATCGGCCCGATCGGAGCCGACCCGCGCTGGAAGAAACCCTTCGACCCGGTCGATGCGCTGGCCCGCGCGATCCTCTACCAGCAGCTCTCCGGCAAGGCCGCCGCCACCATCGTCGGCCGCGTCGAGGCCGCCATCGGAGCGCGCAAGCTGCATGCCGACACGCTCGGCCGCATCGACGACGCCACCTTGCGCGCCTGTGGCGTGTCCGGCAACAAGACACTCGCGCTGCGCGACCTGTGCCGCCGTGCCGAGGCCGGCGAGATCCCGAGCACCCGGCAGATGGCCGGCATGCACCAGGACGAGATCGTCGCCGCGCTCACCCGAGTCCGCGGCATCGGCCGCTGGACGGTGGAGATGATGTTGATCTTCCGTCTCGGCCGTCCCGACGTGCTGCCGGTCGACGACCTGGGCATCCGCAAGGGCGCGCAGATCGTGGACCGTGCCGAAGCGATGCCCGCACCCAAGGCCCTGCTCGCCCGTGGCGAGTGCTGGGGGCCATACCGCACCTGGGCCAGCCTGTACCTGTGGCGCATCGCCGACGCCGCCAGCGCCGTCGCCAAACCGGCGCCGCGGTCGCAGCAGTAGGGGGTCGGAAGAGCGAAATCACGCACGGCCGTGCGTGATTTCGCTTTTCGCCTTTCAGGCGCCTGCGCGGCGCCAGCACCAGTGCCACGGCTCGTAGACGATGCCGTGGGGATTGTCGCGCGGGTAGCTCATGACGAAGCCGAAGGCGCCGGCATGCGCGCCGAGCCAGGCGAAGGCGGTGGTGGTCTCGAAGCTTTCCTCGGCCGGCGGCTCGCCCGGCGTGCCGATGTCCAGCGCGCGGCCGCTGTGGTGTTCGCTGTAGCCGGGCGCGGCGTTGACGGCGAGGATCTGTTCCACCGTCTGCCCGCGCGCCAGCTTGCGGCGGAAGATGCCGAGCTGGTAGGCATGGCTGCGGTAGCCCGAGATCGCCTCCAGCACCACGCCGTCGCGGCGCGCGGCCTCGCGCATCCGCGCCCAGGCGCGCGCGGCATCCGCATGCAGCCAGAGCGGGCGACGGTAGCGGTCAAAGCCGGCGAAAGCCAGTTGCACCGGCTCGGCCACCAGCGCCAGCGCGTGCCGCGCGCCGTAGTCGTCGGGCAGGCCGAGCGCGTGCAGCAGGCGGGGCAGGTGATGCAGCGACAGCTCCGTCCGCGCGCCGGTGCGTTCGCGTCGGGCGGGATGGAGGCGGGCGGCGAAGGCGTGCAGCGCATCGGCCAGGCGGCGCGCGGCCGGATCGAGCGGGACGGCGCGCAGCGTATCGCTGCGCTGCGATACGGCGGCGAGATAGCGGCCATCGTCCTTGCGCCGGATCAGCCAGTCGGCTCGGGCCAGCGCGCGCGCGGCGGCATTGGCGCGGGCACGCGCCAACGCCGCCGGCAGGGCTTCGAAATGTTCGCCGTTGATCAGGCGCCAGTCGCGCGGTCGCAGCATGCGCGCAGCTTGGCGATGCGCTCGTGTGCCGTCAACGCGCCCGGAGCGCGTCGAGCAGCGCCTGGGGGCGCTCCAGGCTCAGCAGCAGCGCGCGTCCGCCGCGCTCGGGCAGCACCAGCACGCGCGATGCGTCGGTGAGCACGCAGAACAGCTTGCCGAGGCCGCGGCTGCGGAAGTGGCCGAGCTTGAGGCCGGGCAGGCCCAGGCCGTTGCTGCGCAATGCCGGGCGCCACTGGTGATGTTCGCGCAGGTCGACGATGCGCGCCTGCTCCGGGCACAGCTCGGCGAGCGGGATGCGCTGCGTGTAGAGCGCGGCGCGGATCACCAGCCGGTCGCCCTCGATGGCGACCGAGCGTCGTCGCGCCAGGGCGAAGATGCCCAGTGCGGTGAACCCGGTCAGCGCCAGCGCCGCGTATGTGACCTGCGGCGAACCGGGGGCCGCCGCCGGCACCGAGACGGCGATCAGCAGCATCGGCAGTATCCCCAGCAGGCCGGCCAGGAACAGCCAAGGCAGCTTGCCGGTCGGGGCGAGGGCGAACTCACGTTTCATGATGAGGATCCGTTTTGCGCGTTCACGAGACTCACTGGGTGCGTTTGAAGTAGAGCCGGACCGGATGCATCGTGCCCGGCTGGGTGACCGACACCAGCTCCCAGCCCTGCGCGCCGAGCCGGTTGAGCTCGGCCTGCACGTCCTCCGGCCTGACGCCGAACAGACGCGGTCTCACTTCGACGACTTGGTAGGTCCAGCGTTCATTGGCCATGGGAGTTCCTCTCCTGGTGCATGGAGTGCCGCATCACTCGGCATCGTCCTCGGTCGGTTCCGCGCGGGGCGGCTTGAGCCGGCCTTCGCGGCGCAGCGCCTCGCGCAGCACGTACTCGATCTGGGCGTTGAGCGAGCGCAGCTCGTCGTCGGCCCAGCGCTGCATGGCCTCCAGGACCTTGGCGCTGATCCGCAACGGATAGGCTTTCTTCTCGCTCATGGGCTGCCGTGTACCTGTGCCTGCAGGAGCGGCTCCAGTCGCGGCCGCCCGCTTGTCGACGTTGCGCTCCGGACGCCGCCGTTCGCGGATCGGGCCGCTCCTGCGCAGGCGGTGGTCAATAGAGCGAACCGGTGTTCACGACCGGCTGGGTGGCGCGGTCCGAGCACAGCACCACCAGCAGGTTCGAGACCATGTGCGCGCGGCGCTCGTCGTCGAGCTCGACCATGCCCTTGGCCTTGAGCTGCTCCAGCGCCATCTCGACCATCGACACCGCGCCCTCGACGATGCGGGTGCGGGCGGCGATCACCGCGTTGGCCTGCTGCCGCTGCAGCATCGCCTGGGCGATTTCCGGCGCGTAGGCGAGGTGGCTGATGCGCGCCTCCAGGACGTCCACGCCGGCGGTGGTCAGGCGCTCGTCGAGCTGCTCCTTGAGGTGCTGGCTGATCTCGGCGGCGTGGCTGCGCAACGAGATCTGGCCGTCCTCGTGCTGGTCGTAGGGATGGCTCGACGCCATCGCACGGATCGCCGCCTCCGACTGCACGTGCACGAAGCTCTCGTAGTCGTCGACGTTGAACACCGCCTCGGCCGAGTCGACCACCTTCCACACGATCACCGCGGCGATCTCGATCGGGCTACCGTCCAGCTCATTGACCTTGAGCCGGCCGCTCTCGAAGTTGCGCACCCGCAGCGAGACCTTCTTGGCGCTGAAGAACGGGTTGTTCCAGCGCAGGCCCTGTTCCTTGACCGTGCCGACGTACTTGCCGAACAGGGTCAGCACCGCCGCCTGGTTGGGTTCGACCATGTAGAAGCCGGCCAGGCTCACCAGCAGCACGATGGCGGCGACCAGCGCGATCGTCAGCTGCATGCCGTCACCGCTGCGGACGCCGTCGATGAAGCCCCAGACGGCGAGGGCCAGCAGCGCCAGCACCAGGATCAGGACCGGAATGCCGGGCCAGGAGCGGATCTCGAGCTCTTTCATGGGGATTCTCCGTGAGGGTGAAGAAAAGATATCAAATTGATATCAATATGCAAGGGACGGTGCGGCCGAGCGGCAGGAGGGTGCGCGGGAGTGTGAAGACTTCGATGCGCCTGCCCGCGTCCCGAGCCCCGATCTTCAATCCCCCTGCTGCGGCGGCACCCGCAGCAAGGGGGTGGGCCGCTTCTCGCTGGCGACCCACAGGGTGCGGCCATCGGGGCCGAAGCCGATCGCCTCGGCCTGCGGCAGCCACGGATACGGCACTTCGACCGGCGGGCGGGCGACAGTGCGGTCCCAGCCCTCGTCGCCCTGGCGCAGGTAGACGTAGGCGGTGCGGTAGTTGAGCACCGCCAGCCGGCGGCCGTCGGCGCTGATGTCGGCAGCGGTGATCTGTGCACGGTAACGGCCGAACACCGGATTGCGCTGCAGGTCGTCGGGCGTGGGCTGGGCGATGCCGGTCAGCCGGCCGATGGGTTCGGCGACGTGTACCGGTCCGGCGGCGGCATCCAGCGGCAGGCGGAACAGTTCGGGTGGCGTGCGCTTCTTCGAGATCAGCAGGATTTCGCCGCGCTGTGCATCGACCGCCACCGCCTCGCAGTCGCGCGGTCCGTCCGGCCAGCGGAACTGGATGCTGCGCAGCGGACGCACGCGCTGGTCGCGCACCTCGGCCGGCTCCTCGACCAGGTGCAGCCACAGGGTCTGGCGGATGCCGCCGTTGTCGCCGGTGTCGGCGATCAGCAGGTAGCGGCGGCCGTCGCGCTCGAAGCCGGCCAGGTCCTCCCAGTCGATGTTGCGCACGCCCTCGATCTCGACCGTGGCCAGGTGCGTGCCGCTGTCCGACATCGCGTACAGCACCGCGTCGTCGCCGCTGTCGTTGTGGACCCACAGCACGCCCGGATGCAGGTGCGACACCACCAGCCCGCTGATCTCGTCCAGCCGCGCGTCGGTGACCAGCCCGGCCAGTTCGGCCTCGTCCCAGCGCTCGCCGGCGTGGGCGGGCAGACACAGGCACAGCAGAAGCAGTGGTACGGCGGGACGGAGCAAACGCATGGCGAAGGCGGGAAACCGGGGGAGCCGGCAGCATCGCAAATCATTCCAGCCGGGTGAATCGCGGGGCTGAACGGCAGGCCGCTGTGCCGCATGCTCGCCGGCTACAATTGCGCCTCCCCGCTGCCGGAGCCCGCCATGTCCCAGTCCGTCACCCTCGGCACGCCCCTGTCGAAGCACGGTTTCCGTGTCTTGCTGCTCGGCTCCGGCGAGCTCGGCAAGGAGGTGGCGATCGAACTGCAGCGGCTGGGAGTGGAAGTGGTCGCCGCCGACCGCTACGACGATGCGCCGGCGATGCAGGTGGCGCATCGCTGCCACACGCTCAACATGCTCGACCCGGCCCTGCTCAAGGCGCTGATCGCGCAGGAGAAGCCCGACCTGGTGGTGCCCGAGATCGAGGCCATCCACACCCAGACCCTGGTCGAACTGGAGCCGCACGGGCTGAAGGTCATCCCGACCGCGCGCGCCGCGCGGCTGACCATGGACCGCGAGGGCATCCGCCGGCTCGCTGCCGAAACGCTGGGCCTGCCGACTTCGCCCTACCGCTTCGTCGACACGCTGGAGGACTACCGCCTCGCCGTCGCCGAGATCGGGCTGCCGTGCGTGGTCAAGCCGGTGATGTCGAGCTCGGGCAAGGGCCAGAGCACGGTCCGCTCGCAGGCGGAGATCGACGAGGCCTGGGAGTACGCGCAGACCGGCGGCCGCGCCGGGCAGGGGCGGGTGATCGTCGAGGGCTTCATCGACTTCGACTACGAGATCACCCTGCTGACCGTGCGCCACCGCGACGGCACCAGCTTCTGCGACCCGATCGGCCATTTGCAGATCGATGGCGACTACCGCGAGAGCTGGCAGCCGCAGCCGATGAGCGCGAAGGCGCTGGAGAACGCGCAGCGCGTGGCCCGCGCCGTCACCGACAACCTCGGCGGCTGGGGCATCTTCGGCGTCGAGCTGTTCGTGAAGGGCGATGAAGTCTGGTTCAGCGAGGTCAGCCCGCGTCCGCACGACACCGGGCTGGTGACGCTGATCTCGCAGGAGCTGAGCGAGTTCGCCCTGCATGCGCGGGCCATTCTCGGCCTGCCGATCCCGAACCTGCGCCAGTTCGGCCCCTCGGCCTCGTGCGCGGTGCTGGCCGAAGGCCACGGCGTACCGGTGTTCCACCACGTCGATGCCGCGCTGGCGCAGCCGGACACCGCGCTGCGGTTGTTCGGCAAGCCGAAGGTGGAAGGCAGGCGCCGCGTCGCGGTGACGCTCGCGCGCGGCGAGAGCATCGACGAGGCTCGCGCCAAGGCCCGCGCGGCGGCGGAAGCGCTGCGGGTGGAGCTGCGCTGAAGGGTTCCGCAGCCGGATAGTCGGCGTCTGGCGCAGGAGCGGCGCCAGACGCGAGCGGCTACGCGCCGTGCGTGCCCGGTCGCGGCCGAAGCCGCTTCCTGCGCAAGAGTCGTTGCCGGGAGGGTTACCGCGCCTGCTCCAGCACGACGTCGACCCACACCATGTGGTGGTCGCTGGCCAGCGTCCAGTCGTGGCCGGGCTCGTCCGGGCGCGGCCAGAACACGCCGCTGTCCCGCACCTGCAGCCCGACCGAAGGCAGCACATAGTCGATGCGCAGGTTGCCCACGCGCGGGCCGAAGTTGCCGGTGTCGTGGGCGTGGTCGCCGCGGTGCGCCAGATTCGCCTCGCCGGTGGTTTCGGCGGCGATCACCGCGCCCTCGCTGCGCGGCGCCGGGTAGCGCTGCACGCGCGGGTGGTCCAGCAACTGCTGGATCGCGCCTGGGACGCTGTCGCCGTCGACCGGGTCGGCGTTGAGGTCACCGGCGATCACGAACAGCGCGTCGCGGTCGAGGCCGCCGCGGCGGCCGGCATCGTCGTACAGCCATTCCAGCGGCTGGTCGGAGACGTATTCGGCCCACAGCCTGATCTCGTCGTGGTTGCGGCGGCCGTTGCGGTCTTCGGGGCCGTCGAACACCGGCGGGGTCGGATGCGAGACCAGGAAATGCACGCGGCCGAGCGGCGTGTCGACCGGCACGTCCCAGTGCGATTTCGAGCTCAGCCGCAGCTGCTCCCACACCTGGGGCGGGTACCAGGGGGCGCCGGTCTCCGGCACCTGCGGCTCCAGCGCATCCGGCAGGTCCTTCCAGCGGAAGTGCTGGAAGCTGCGCACGGCGGCGGCGTCGATCGGGTGACGCGACAGCACCAGCATGCCGTACTGGCCGGGCTGGTGGCCGAAGCCCCAGGCGTCGGCCGGGCCATCGCTGCGGCCGTCCCGGTCCAGGTCCAGCCCGCTCGGCACGCCGGTGTTGACCGGGGCGAGGTAGCGGTAGGCGTAGCGGATCGGCTGCTCGCCGTGCTGGCCGACCTCCAGGTAGTCACGCTGGAACAGGCCGGCGGCGCGGTGGTCGGCGTCGTAGTCGAACTCGTTGAGCAGCAGCACGTCGGGGCGCTGGCGCTGGATGACGGCGGCGATCTTGCGGGCACCCTCGTCGCCGGCTTCCAGCCGGGCGATCAAGCCGCCGGGTTCGGTGCTGTACAGGGAGACGTTGTAGGTGGCGAAGCGGACGGTGGGCACGGGCGGCTCGGACACGGCAGCCTCGTCGGTGGCGGTGTCGGGGCTGCGGCCGCAGGCGGCGAGCAGGGCGAGGCTCAGGACGAGAACGAGAGTGCGCATGGGCGCAGATTCTCGCATGCGCGGGCGACGGTGGCGTGTCGCGGCGCCTCAGCGGTGTTCCACCCACAGCCCGCCCTGCAGGCGCTCGTGCGGGCGGAAGCGGATCTTGTAGTCCATCTTCGGATGGCCGGCGATCCAGTAGCCCAGGTACAGGTAGCGCCGCCCTTCCTCACGCGCCCAGCGCAGCTGCTGCAGGATGGCGAAGGTGCCCAGGCCGCGCGTGGCCTCGTCCGGCTCGAAGAAGGTGTAGACCGCCGACAGCGCATCGGGCAGCACGTCGGTCACCGCCACGCCGAGCAGGCGGCCGTCGCGGCGCAGTTCGAGGAAGCGGGTCGGACTCCAGGAGCAGGCCAGGAACAGGTCGAAGTCCTCCGGCATGGCGTTGTCCATGCCGCCGCCAGGGTGGCGGCATTCGAGGTAGCGCCTGTACAGCGCGAAATGCTCGTCGCTGCGCCGGGCCGGTGCGATGTGCAGCGTGAGGTCGGCGTTGCGGCGCAGGCAGCGGCGCTGGCTGCGGTCGGGAACGAAAGCGGCGGCCGGGATGCGCAGCGCCACACAGGCACGGCAGCCCGGACAGTGCGGCCGGTAGACGTGCGCTCCCGAGCGGCGGAAGCCCATGGCCAGGGCGCCGGCGTACAACTCGGGCAGTTGCGCGTCGTGCGGGTCCAGCACCAGGTCGCGCGCGGTGCGCCCGGGCCAGTAGCCGCAGCCGTGCTCGGCGGTCTGGTAGAGGCGGATGGAGGCGTTTGCGGTCACATGGACATGCTACCGCCGCTGCCCTCGCGCGCGGACGGGGGGGCGGAAGGCTTCCTGGCATTGCCGACGGCAGGTGTCTTGCGACGCCGCCCCGGCGCCGCGATGCTTCTTCCGATTTCCGGCCTCACTCGCCGCCGTCGAGGCTGGCCAGGTAGGCCACCAGCGCCGCCAGATCCTCCGCCGGCATCTTGGCATATGGCCGCTTGGCCGCCAGCACGCGCGGTGCCAGTTCGTCGGCGACCGCTTCGCTGCCGACGACCCAGTCGCCGAGCAGTTCGCGCGGGATGCGCGCGCCGACGCCATCCAGCGGGCTGCGCGGGCTGCCCTGGCCGGCGATGGAGTGGCAGCGGGCGCAGCCTTGCGCGTCGTAGACGGCGCGGCCACGAGCCAGAAGCTCGGTGTCGTCGCCGGCGGACTTGGCGGCGTGGCCGGTGACGGGCAGTGCATCCGCGCCCGGGTTCTGGATCGTGGCGAAAGCGACCGACAGCGCCAGCACCATCAGTCCGGTCGTGATCGCCAGTGTTCGTGCCCAACGTTCGCGCATGGTCGTTCTCCTGTCCGGGTTCAGGCGAGGTCGAAAATTTCGGAGTGCAGGTGGCGCAGCGGCAGGCCCAGTTCGCGCAGGCCGCGCTCGGCCAGCCGGATCATCGGATCCGGGCCGCAGATGAACGCATGCAGGGCGGACGGATCCGCCGGCAGGTGGCGCGCCAGCACTTCGCGGGTGATGTAACCGCGCTCGCCGGTCCAGCCCTCGGGCGGCTCGCCGAGCACATGCACCAGCGTGAGATCGAGCTTGCCCGCGAGCTGCTCCAGCTCCTCGCGGAACACGATGCGGTCCCAGGCGCGGTTGCCGTAGAACAACCACAGCGGGCGGCGGTCTCCGCGGTCGGCAAGCGCGCGCAGCATGCTCATGATCGGCGCGATGCCGACGCCGCCGGCGACGAAGACCAAGCCCGGCGCCTGCGGCTGGCGATCGATGCCGAAGCTGCCGTAGGGGCCGTCGACATATGCCGTTTCGCCGGGCTGGATCTGGCCGATCCGCGCGGTGAAATCGCCCAGCTCCTTGATGGTGAATTCCACCCGCCCGGGACGGGTGGGTGAAGAGGAGAATGAGAATGGATGCTCACGCATCGCGAACGGCGAGGCACGCAGGGTCACCCAGGCGAACTGGCCGGGGTGGTAGGCCGGCACGTGGCCATCGGTGGGTTCCAGCGCCAGCGTCCAGCTACGCCCGCGTTCCCTGCGCACCTCGGCCACGCGCCAGGGATGACGACGCAGCAGGGCGGGGCGCACAAGGCGCACATGCACCACCAGCGCCAGCCAGGACACCGCCAGCAGCGTCCACAGCGCGCGCTTGAGCGGCGACTCCAGGTAGCTGCCCGCGCCCTCGACATGCAGCACGGCCACCACGATGCCGACCACGGCCAGCACGACATGGATGCGCCGCCAGTTGTCGTACTCGATGCGCAGACGCTTGCGCCACAGCGAGGTGAGCATGATCGCGGCGAAGGCGATCAGCCCCAGCCAGCCCAGCGTCATGTAGGCCGGTGCGTGGCGCGGGTCGATCCGGCCGACCACCTCGGGGTACTTCAGGTACAGCAGCGCCGCGTGCCCCACCAGAAACATGAAGGCGATCGAAGCCAGGTAACGGTGGAAGTAATAGATGATGTCGATGCCGAACGGCGCCGTCGCCCGCTTGAAGCGCGCGGTGAGCGCGAACTGCACGCCCATCATCGCCAGCCCGGCGTAGCCGGTCACCAGCGCGAAATCCCACCAGAAGCCGCCGCCGCGGGGCCGCTCGCCGAGCAGCAGCACGCCCAGCGGGATCACGATCAGGGCCAGGTAGACCCCGATCCAGAACATTGCCGAGGGTTGCGGTTTGATGACGCCTCCTTCGCCGCGCGGGCAGGCTGGAGACGTGATTCTCGCAGGTGCCGGTCACGGCGGGCTTGATCGAGCTCAACTGCCGCCGGGATGCCGGCGCCAGCCGGCCGATCCGGCATCCCACCGACAAGCGTCCGGAATGGGCGGCTGCCATGGCATCGATGTGGCGAGCGTCGCCGTCGTGTCGCCGGACGCGTGCGCTACCCGCCACGCCGGTCCTTGCCCGGGCAGAGTGTCCGGGCAAGGCGGGGTAGTTACCTGGACCTTGCCCGCACCCGGTCGCCGTCCTCCAGTTCACGGTCGGGATGCACGATCACCCGCTGGCCTTCCTGCAGCCCATCCACGATCTCGACCAGGCCGCCGCCGGACAGGCCGGTGCGCACCGGCACGAGTCGCGCGCGGCGGCCGTCGATGCGGAACACCGCGTGGCCCTCGCCATGACGGAACACCGCACTGCCGGGCACGCGCAGCACGTCGTCGGCCTCGCGCAGCACGAAGCGGGCGTTGACGCGATACGCCTCGCCCAGCCGCTGCCAGTCCTCGCGCGGACTGACCAGTTCCACCATCACCCACACGCGCTGCTCCTCCACGCCCAGCGCGGAGAACTTGGTGAAGCCGCCGGGTTCGATACGGCGCACGCGTCCTTCCAGCGCATGCGCCTCGCCCCAGCGCAGCAGTTCCACCCGCATCCCCTCGCGCAGACGCACGGCATCGGCGGAGAGCACGTCGACCTCGACCTCCATCCCGGCCGGATCGCCGATCTCGATCAGCGCCTCGCCGGCCTGTACCGGGCGCGCGCTCTCGTAGTGCCGGCGCAGCACCACGCCGGCGACCGGCGCGGTGAGTTCCAGGGCGGCCTCGGCCGGACGGTCGCGGCTGCCGTGGGTGAGCACGACCTGCGCGGCCTGCAGTTCATGCGCGGCGGTGGCCTCGCGGAAACGCGCGCTGGCGGCCTCGCGTTCGGCGCGCTGGCGCGCGGTATGCGCGCGCTCGGCGGCTTCCACCGCGACGAGCCGGCGTTGCAGCAGCGCCTGCTGGCGCTCGTCCTCGGCGATGGCCTGCGCCGCGGCGGCCGCGGCGGCGCGGGTTTCCTCGCGCGCGGCGTCGAGCCGGGCGCGGGCGGCGGCCACGCGCGCCTGCGCCTCGGCGCGGGCACGGGCGTCGAGCGTGGGCGCGACGACCGGGTCGAGTGTCACCAGCACTTGGCCGGCCGCGACCGTATCGCCCGGCTCCAGCGCCAGCCGCCGCGCCATCGCCGCGACCGGCGCCGACACCACGTAGCGGTCGCGCAGCCGCGTGCGGCCCTCGGCGTCGAAGGTCTCGCGCACCAGGCCGCGGTCCACCGTGCCGGTATCGACCAGCCGCGCCGTCGGCCACACCGCCACCAGCAGCAGGGCGGCGACGATGGCGGCGACGACGAAGTAACGGATGCGGCGGGCGTGCTTCATCGTTGTCACTCCTTTGTCTTGAGTACCGCGACCAGGTCGAGCCGGTCGAGGCGGCGGCGCACCAGCCACGCCGACAGTACGGTGGCGGCCAGCACCACCAGCCCGGCGAACGCATAACCGCCGGGTGCGATGACCAGCGGGATGCGGTACAGGTCGGAACGGAAGCCCCACACCAGCAGCGCGGCCATGCCGTAGCCGAGCGCGAAGCCGGGCAGCAGGGCGAAGAAACTCAGTGCGCCGAGTTCGCCCAGCAGCAGCGCGCGCACCTCGGCGCGGGTGTAGCCGAGCACGCGCAGGCTGGCCAGCTCGCGGCCGCGCTCGGCGAGGGTGATGCGGGCGGCGTTGTACACCACGCCGACGGCGATACTGCCGGCCATCAGTGTGGCGATCAGGGTGAAGGCGAGGATGTTCTCGGCCAGTGTGTCGCGGAAGCTCTGCACCATCGCGGCGCGGTCGGTGATGGCAGCCACCCGCGGCCGCTCGCGCAACGCGCTCACCACGTCCAGCCGCGCCGGCGGGTCGATCGCCAGCCACGCGCCCGACAGTGCATCGCCTTCGCCGAGCAGCCGGTTGACGGTGTCGCGGCGGGCGTAGGCGCCGACGCCGAGGTATTCGCGTACGGTGCCGGCCAGCGGCACGCGCAGCGTGCGGCGATGGCCTTCGAGGAACTCGACGTCCAGTGTGTCGCCCGGCCGTGCACCGAGCAGGTCGGCAAGGTAGTCGGTCAGCAGCAGGCCCTCGGCCGGCAGGCGGGCCGGTTGCAGGGTGTCGTCGAGCACGCGCTTGAGGTCGGTGTCGTCGTCCAGCCCCTGCAGCGCCGTGTGGTAGTGGCGATGGCCGTGGCGCAGGTTGACCGCCGCCGCGCGGAAAGGCTCCACCGCGCGCACGCCGGGCAGGGCGGCCAGTTCTTCCGCCGCGCGCCACGAGGCCGGTTCGGCGAAGGTCACGGCGAGATCGTCGCGTTGGGCGAAGCCGAACTGCACCTCGATCATTTCCTCGATCGCGGCAGACTGGAAGCGCGACATCACCAGGATGCCGCAGGCCAGGCCGATGCCGATCACCGACAGCGTGGTGCGCAACGGCCGGCGTTCGAGATTGCGCAGGATCATCCGCGCCGGCGGGTCGAGCAGGACGCCCAGGCCGAGGCGCTCGGTGAGCGTGCGGCGGAACACCGGTGGCGCCTCCGGCCGCATCGCCTCGGCCGGTGGCAGCGCGAAGGCGCGGCGCAACGCGCCGAGCGTGCCGAACGCGGCGGCCGCGATGGCGAAGCCGAACGCCAGCGCCAGCACCGATGGCGACAGCGACCACGCCAGGAACGGAAAGCGGAAGAAGGTCATGTACAGGTCGGCCATGCCGCGCCCGAGCCACGCGCCCAGCGCCACGCCGGGCAGCACGCCGACCAGCACCATCAGCAGCACCAGTTGCCCGTAGTGCAGGCCCACCTCCCAGCGGCTGTATCCGAAGGCCTTGAGCACGGCGATCTGTTCGCGCTGGGTGGCGACCAGCCGGCCCACCACCACGTTGAGCAGGAAGGCCGACACGCCGAGGAAGATCACGGTGAAAAAGCGCGTCATCATCTGCAACTGGTTCAGCTCCTCGCTGAGGAAGCGATGCGACATCTGCAGGTCGCGGCCGTGCGCGCCGACGCCGCCGTACGGCGCGAGCAGGGCGTCGAGCGCGTCGATCACGTCGGCCTCGCGGGCGTCGCGGGCAAGTGTGATCGCCAGGTCGTTGAATGCGCCGTCCATGTCGAAGGCCATCGCCAGCGGCTCGCGCGGCATCCACAGCACGCCGTAGCGCTCGAAGTCTGGAAACACGTCGCCGGGGCGGATCGGGTACACGAACTCCGGCGACGCCCCCACGCCGCTCACCCGCAGCGCCTGGCGGCGGCCGTTGAGGATGGCGACCAGCCCGTCGCCGGGCCGCAGGCCATGCGCCTGCGCGAAGGCCTCGCCCAGCACGACCTCGTCGTCCGCCAGCGGCAACCGGCCCTCACGCAGGTACAGCCGGTTCAGGCCAGGATCCTCGGGCGTGGACAGCGACACGATCTGCCCGGTGACCGGCTCGTCGAAGCCTTCGACTTCGAGGCTGGCGAAGCCGACCACGCGCGGCTCGACCTCGCGCACACCGGGGATCGCCCGCACCGCCCCGGCCAGCGGCAGCGGCGCGCGCTTGACCCGCGCGAACACCTCGGCGAAGCGGTACTCGCCGTAGTACAGCGCCCGCGTATCGGCCAGCGCGTCGTAGTTGGTCAGCGCCATCACCATGGTGCCGATGCCGCCGACCATCACCAGCGCGATCGCCAGCACCTGACCGCGCAACTGGCGCAGCTCGCGCAGCAGCTTGCGGTGCAGGGGGGTCACGGCCGCAATCTCCCCGCGCCTCGAATGCCACCGGCAGCGCGGATATCAGCTTCCACCTTCACAGACGAACAGCACGCACGGAGCAAGCGGGAGAAGGGCGGAGGACACGGAGGAGCTCCGATCGGACGGCATCTGCGCACTCTCCGCTCGTCTCCCTTCCTCCGTGCGTGCTTTCGCTTTTGATCCATCGGGACAGCGACGACGTGTGGCGCTCCCGGAAGCCTGCGGGTCCCACTGTCGCCGGTAACGACACGGAGGCGATGACGCGCGCTCACCAGTGCAGATCCTCGGCCGCGGCGCGCGTGGGGTTGCGCCCTTCGCCGGCGATGCGGCCGTCGCTGAGGCGGATCACCCGGTCGGCCATGTTGGCGATCACCGCGTTGTGGGTGATGACCACGGTGAGCGCGCCGGTCTCGCGGTTGATCCTTTCCAGCGCCTGCAGCACGAGGATGCCGGTCCTGGAGTCGAGCGCGCCGGTCGGCTCGTCGCACAGCAACACGTCCGGGCGCTTGGCGATGGCGCGGGCGATCGCCACCCGCTGCTGCTCGCCGCCGGACAGCTGCGCCGGGAAGTGATCCATCCGGTCCGTCAGCCCGACCAGCGCCAGCGCCTCCTCGGGCGGCATCGGGTCGCGGGCGATCTCGGTCACCAGCGCCACGTTCTCGCGCGCGGTCAGGCTCGGGATCAGGTTGTAGAACTGGAACACGAAACCGACATGCTCGCGGCGGAACCGCGTCAGCGCGTCCTCGCCGGCGCCGGTCAGCGGATGCCCGCGGCACTCGACCCGCCCCGCGCTCGGTGCGTCCAGTCCGCCGAGGATGTTGAGCAGCGTGGACTTGCCGCTGCCCGAGGCGCCCAGCAGCACGACGAACTCGCCGGCATACAGATCCAGATCGACGCCGCGCAGCGCGTGCACTTCCACCTCGCCCATGCGGTAGACCTTGGTCAGTCCGCGGGCATGGAAGACCGGCTCGGGCGCGTCGTCACGGGCGTCGGGGGCGGTGGCCATGCCGGCAGTGTAGGCCGGCATGCCGGCGAGGCCTTGATTCGGCTCAAACCCGCCCACCCCCTGTTCGCCGGGCCGGCGGCGGGCGTAAGCTCTTGCCGCCAACCAGGGGAGAACGGCATGGATACCTTGAAACGGGCGATCGCGGTCGCGCTGGGCGTGGTTGCGGGTGGATTCACTGCGGCCGGTATCGCAGTCGCGCAGGAGACGCAGGAAACGGAGGAGACGCAGGAGGCCGCGCGACTGGATCAGGTCTTCGTGGTCGGCTCGCGTCGCGCCAACGTCTCGGCGGCGGACACGCCCGTGCCGATCGACGTCATCGACTTCGACAAGCCGGCCACGCGGGGGCTGCAGGTCGATCTGGCGCAGACGCTGCAGTACCTCACGCCTTCGTTCAACTCGACCCGCCAGACCGGCGCCGACGGCGCCGACCTGATCGACTCGGCCGCGCTGCGTGGCCTGGGCTCGGATCAGACGCTGGTGCTGGTCAACGGCAAGCGTCGCCACACGGTCGCGCTGGTCAATCTGTTCGGCGCGCGCAACCGCGGCAACACCGGCACCGATCTCAACACCATCCCGCTGTTGGCGATCGATCGGGTCGAGATCCTGCGCGACGGCGCCGCCGCGCAGTACGGTTCGGACGCCATCGCCGGCGTGATGAACATCGCCCTCAAGCGCCGCGCGGGCTGCGAGAGCACCGCCGGCTACGGCCAGTACACCCGCGGCGACGGCGCGAACTGGCTGCTGTCCGGCTACTGCGGCTTCGAAACCGCGCGCGGCGGCATCGTCGCGCTGACCGGCGAATACCTGGATCGTGGCCGCTCCGACCGTTCCGGCCCGGACAACCCGCGCATCATCGGCGACAGCAAGGTCGAGAACGCCACGCTCCTCCTCAACGGCGAGCAGCCGCTCACCGACAACGCCAGCGTCTACTTCACCGCCGGCATCCAGCAGCGCGACGCCTCCTCCGGCGCCTTTGCCCGCGACGGCGACGAGGACATCCCGTCGCGCAATTCGGCGGCGATGTACCCGAATGGCTTCGTGCCCTTCATCAATGCCGACGTCGACGACCGCTCCGGCACGCTCGGCGTGCGCGGCTACCTCGGCGAGTGGATGGCCGACCTGTCGGCCACCACCGGCTACAACCGGATGCTGTTCCGCATCACCAACACCCTCAACGCCTCGATCGCCAACGCCGACCTGCTGGCTGGCGGTCGCGGCATCAGCCCCGATGCGTTCGATGCCGGCGGTTTCTCGTTCCGCCAGAACACCGTCAACCTCGACTTCACCCGCTACTTCGACGGCGTGATGCAGGGCATGAACGTCGCCTTCGGCGCCGAGTACCGGCACGAGAACTACGAGATCTACGCCGGCGAACCGGGCTCGTACATCGACGCCGACGGTCCCGGCGGCGGCAACGCCGGCAGCCAGGGCTTCCCCGGCTTCCAGCCGGGCGACGAAACCGACAGCACGCGCAGCAACCGCGCCGCCTACATCGACGTCGAAACCCAGTTCACCGACCGCCTCACCGTCGCCACCGCCGCGCGCTTCGAGGATTACAGCGACTTCGGCACCACCCTCGATGGCAAGCTGGCGCTGGCCTTCCGTGCCACCGACGCGCTGCTGCTGCGCGGCTCGGCCAGTACCGGCTTCCGCGCGCCATCGCTGCAGCAGCGCTTCTTCTCGTCCACCTTCACCGACTTCATCAGCGGCGTGCCGGTGGATGTGCTGCTGGCGCCCAACGGTGGCACCGTCGCCAACGCCGCCGGCATCCCCGCGCTCACCGAGGAAACCTCGCGCAGCTTCACCGCCGGCTTCACCTGGGCGCCGACCGACGACCTCACCGTCACCGTCGACGCCTACCGCATCACCATCGACGACCGCATCGTGCTGTCCGGCCGCTTCGACACCGACGACCCGAACATCGGCGGCATCCTCGAAGGGCTCGGCGTGGGCGAGGCGCAGTTCTTCGTCAACTCGGTGGACACCCGCACCCGCGGTCTCGATCTGACCGTGGCGCACCGCACCGCCGTCGGCGACGGCGTGCTGTCCACCTTCTTCGCCGCCAACTTCAACAGGAACGAAGTCACCCGCATCCACGCCCCGCCGTCGCTGGTCGGCCGCGAGGACGTGCTGCTCAGCGAGCGCGAGCGCCTGTTCATCGAAGAGGGCGCGCCGCGGCGCAAGGCCACGCTCGGCTTCGACTACAGCCTGGGCGCCTGGGACAGCAGCCTCAAGATCATCCACTTCGGCCCGCAGACGCTCGGCACCTTCTCCGGCCCGCCGGTACCCAACGCCCGCTATGCGGCCAAGACCTCGGCCGATGTCGCCGTCACCTACAACTTCAGCGAGAACACCCGGCTGACCGTGGGCGGCGCGAACGTGTTCGATGTCTTCCCGACCCGCCAGGACCCGGACGAAACCGACAACGGCCACGTCTTCGACAGCGTGCAGTTCGGTCTCAACGGCGCTTCGTGGTTCGTGCGGCTCTGGCATCGCTTCTGAGCCGCGGCCGGCGCCCGTTTTGCGGGCGCCGGCTCCATGCGGTGCGCAGCGCGCGCGGTCGTGCATTGCAATCACCGGCGTCTCGATTCGCAAGGTCGGCCGGCCGTCCGTCGTGGGTGCGGTCCGACCGTCGCCATCCGGGGGGCGGCGCACGCCGACCGCGACCAACGGCCTATGGCGCCGGCGGCCCGGATCGGAGACATTCGGGCTTTCCCGTCCGTCGAGAAAGCCCGATGCGCCGCGTTTCCCTGCTGCTCGCCCTGTGGTGGGCCTCGTCCTCCGCCCACGCCGTGCCGGTGGAGGAGCACTTTACCGTGATCGCCGGCGGCAACGCCGTCGGCCACCTGATCGCCAAGCGCGACGGCGCGCGGGTCGAGATCGACTATGACTTCAAGAACAACGGCCGCGGCCCGACCATGGCCGAGACGCTGCGGCTCGGTGCCGACGGCCTGCCGCTGGAGTGGACCATCCGCGGCACGACCACCTTCGGCAGCCGCGTGGACGAGCACTTCGTGCGCGATGGCGGCAGCGTGCGCTGGCGCGACTCGGTGGGCGAGGGCAGCGCGCAGGCCGACGAGGGCGCGCTGTACATCGGCCAGAGCGCCAGCCCGTGGGCACTGGGCCTGTACGCCCGCGCACTGCTCGCGGCCGAGGGCGGACGCCTGCCGGCACTGCCGGGCGGCGAGCTGCGCATCGAAGCCGGCGAGGCCGTCGCGGTGGGCGAGGGCGAGGCCCGGCGCGTGGTTCGCTTCCACGCCATCAGCGGCTTGTCGCTCAACCCGACCTTCTTCCTGCTCGACGAACAGGGCGCGCTGTTCGGCATCGTCTCGGCGCGCTTCGGGGTGATCCGCAAGGGCTACGAGGGCGAGGTCGATGCGCTGGGCGAAAAGTCCGACGCGCTCGCCCGCGAGCGGCTCGAAGCCATCTCGCGCTCCATCGCCCACCGCTTCGACGCGCCGGTGCGGGTGCGCAACGTGCGCGTGTTCGAGCCGGAAAAACTCGCGCTGTCCACGCCGGTGGATGTCGTCTTCCACGGCCGTCACATCGCCGGCGTGCAGCCCGCCGGTAGCGTGCCGTCACCCGGCGAGGTGCTGATCGACGGCGAGGGCGGCACGCTGCTGCCCGGCTTCTACGAGATGCACGGCCACATCGGCCAGGAAGGCGCGATCCTCAACCTCGCCGCCGGCGTCACCAGCGTCCGCGACATGGGCAACGACAACGCCTCGCTGCAGCGCCTGATCGACAGCATCGAGAACGGCACCGTCGCCGGCCCGCGCATCCACCGCAGCGGCTTCATCGAGGGCCGCAGCCCGTTCAACTCCAACAACGGCATCCTCGTCGCCAGCCAGAGCGAAGCGCTGGACGCGGTGCGCTGGTATGCCGCGCGCGGCTTCCACCAGGTCAAGCTCTACAACAGCATGAACCCGGCGTGGAGCGCCGCCGCCGTCGCCGAGGCGCACCGCCTGGGGCTGCGCGCCTCCGGCCACGTGCCGGCGTTTACCAACGCCGACGCGATGATCGAGGCCGGCTACGACGAGCTCACCCACATCAACCAGATCATGCTCGGCTGGGTGCTCGACCCCGAGGAAGACACCCGCACCCTGCTGCGCCTGACCGCGCTCAAGCGCCTGGCCGACCTCGACCCGCAATCGCCGCGCGTGCGCCGCACGATGGACGCCATCGTCGCGAAGAACGTCGCCGTCGAGCCCACCATCGCCATCCACGAAAACCTGCTGCTCAACCGCGACGGCGAAACCCCGCGCGGCGCCGCCGGCTACATCGAGCACCTGCCGATCGGCAACCAGCGCGATGCCAAGCGCGCCTGGACCGACATGTCCGCCCCCGGCGACGCCGAGGCCTACGCGGCCGCCTGGGAGCGCATCCTCGCCACCTTGCGCGAGATGCACGCCCGTGGCGTGTTCCTCATCCCCGGCACCGACCTCGGCGGCTCGTTCAACTTCCACCGCGAGCTGCAACTGTTCGAGGCCATCGGCTTCAGCCCTGCCGAAGTGCTGCGCCGCGCCACCCTGGACATGGCCCGCTACCTCGGCGAGGACCAGCGCCTTGGGTCGATCGAACGCGGCAAGCTCGCCGACTTCTTCCTCGTCCCCGGCGACCCCACCACCGACCTGCGCGAGACGATGAAGATCCGCATGGTGGTCAAGGACGGCGTCGTCCACTTCCCCGCCGAAATCCACCCCCACTTCGGCATCCGCCCGTTCGCCGAGCCGCCGCGCATCGAGCGCCCGGCCCTTGCCACGACCCGGTGAACGGCGCCAATGTCCGCAGGTGAGGTGCGGCGGGCGGAAATCGCTCAGCCGGCCAGCATGCGGAAGAACATCGCCGCCGCCATCGCGCCGATGACGCCGAGCAGGAACAGGCGGATGCGCAGGGCGGTGCTGGCGCGCGGCCGGATCGCCGGCTGCTCCGGCTGGAGGTAGGCGCCGGGCAGGTAGGTCGGGCGATCGGACTCCATCAGGTTGGCTTCGCGCAGGATCTGCCGGGCGCGGGTCTGGTCCTCGGCGCGGACGATCCACACCGCCGCCTGCGGGCCGCCCTGGCCGCGGGCCAGGGCGGTGTAGCTGAAGTTGCCGCGGCGGTTGCCCTTGTAGCTGCGCGGCGAGGAGATGTGGGTTTCGATGCCGTGTTCGTTGAGCAGGCGGGCGACGCCCTCGACGTTCTCCAGGCGCGGTGAGGTGAAGATCTGGCGCATGCCGTCATTCTACTCCTGCCGGGCCGGCAGCACGCGGATCAGGCCTTCCTGGGCGGTGCTGGCGACCAGTCGGCCGTCACGGTCGTAGATCAGTCCACGCGCCAGTCCGCGCGCGCCCTGGGCGGTGGGGCTGTCGCAGGCGTACAGCAGCCATTCATCCACGCGGAACGGGCGATGGAACCACATCGCATGGTCCAGCGAGGCCATCTGCACGTTCGGCTGGTAGTAGCTGATCGCGTGCGGGAAGGTGGCCGTGCCGATCAGGTGGAAGTCGGAGGCGTAGGCGAGCATCGCGCGGTGCAGTGCGGCGTCGTCGCCGATGCGGTCGATCAGGCGGAACCACACCTGCTGGTAGGGCGGGCGCTTGGTCGGCTTGAGCTCGTTGCGCGGGTAGACGTGGCGCAGCTCGAATGGGCCCTGGCGGGTGAGCCAGCGCTGCATCTTCGGCGGCAGGGCGGCGAGTGTCTCGGCGTCGATCGGCTCGGGCGGCGGCAGGTCTTCGGGGGACGGCACCTCGGGCATCGAGAGCTGGTGCTCGACACCCGGCTCGGGTGCGTGGAAGCTGGCCGCCAGCACGAAGATCGGCTGGCCGTGCTGGATGGCGGTGACGCGGCGCACCGAAAAGCTCTTGCCGTCGCGGGCGCGGTCGACGTCGTAGACGATCGGGTGATCGATGTCGCCGGCGCGCAGGAAGTAGCCGTGCAGCGAGTGCACCTCGCGTTCGGGCGTGGTGGTCTGCTGGGCGGCGGAGACGGCCTGGCCGAGCACCTGCCCGCCGAACACGTACTTGGTCCCGATGTCGCGGCTCTGGCCCCGGAACAGGTTGTCTTCCAGGCGCTCCAGGGCAAGCAGATCGATCAGTTCGGCGACGACGGGATGGGGCATGGGGATTCCTCCGCGGGGCGCGAAGTATAGCCGGCGCGGGTGGTGCGCTCGACGCGACGCGCCCCCGCTGTTGTTGCGGAGCGACTTCAGCCGCGACCCGGGGGCGAGAGACGAGTGAAGAGGAGTGAGAAACGAGGGGGGAGGAGTGAGAAACGAGGGGGGAGGAGTGAGAAACGAGGGGGGAGGAGTGAGAAATGAGGGGGGAGGAGTGAGAAATGAGGGGTGAGGAGTGAGAAATGAGGGGTGAGAAATGAGGGGGGGAGGAGTGAGAAACGAGGGGAGAGGGGTGAGAAACGAGGGGAGAGCGGGACTTGGCGAGCCGATGCTTTCTCTCGCTCCTCACTCCTCTTCACTCGCCTCCCAACACTCGGTCGCGGCTGAAGCCGCTGCAACAGAACGGGCCTGATGGCCGCTCCCACAAAACGGTTGCGCCTGCAACAGCGGAGGTCAGTCGGCGACGATGCGCACCAGCCCGGTCTCGCGCAGCACGCGCTCCCACGGGAACAGCGGGCCGGGGTCGCGCTTGCGCGGGACGGTCTTGCTTGGGTCGTCGCTGGCAGGGACGGTGCGGGTGTCCAGGTCCTCGTGGCCGGCGATGTGGCGCAGGTTGGGCAGCTCGTGCCGGAGATGGCGGAGCAGGGCGATCAGGGCCTGGATCTGAGCCTCGGGGTAGGGCTCGGTCATGGCCTGATGGCGCGAATCCAGCCAGTGCGGGTAACGGCCGCGGTTGACCAGCTCGATGCCGACCGAATCGGCGTTGTGACCGCTGACGTGGTGGGCGATGCGCTCGGGCCGCACGTAGAGCAGCACGCGGCCGTCGCGGTCGATGTAGTAATGGCCGCTGTTGCCGGTGCCCGAGTCGTACAGCACCTTCTCGCCGAAGCGGCGCGCCGAGGCGAGGTCGGGCGTTTCGGTGCAGTGGATGACGACCCGCGTGATCGCCTCGCGCGGGCGGGTGCCCAGACGCGCCTCGTAGGGCAGCGGCCGGTAGTCGATCTCGGGCAGCGGCGGCAGGTCGGGGAGCATGGTCCGCATGCTAACATCGGCGCGGTTTCCGCCCACCGCAGCGCGTCCGGCGTCACTCCGCCCGGCGCGATACCCGCACGCGACGAAGCGGCATGAAAGGACACGTCATCCTCTCGCACGGCCTGAACTCCGGCCCGGAGGCGACCAAGGTCGCCGCGCTGGCCGCGGTCGCCGACGGTCTGGGCTGGACGCACGAGCGCCCCGACTACACCGCGATCGACGCCCGCGGCCGGGTCGAGGACATCGACGACCGTCTGGCGCTGCTGCGCGCACACGCCGAGGCCGCGCCGCGGCCGCTGGTGCTGGCCGGGTCGAGCATGGGCGCGTTCATTTCCTGCCTGCTGTCGCGCGAGATGCCGGTGGCCGGACTGTTCCTGATGGCGCCGCCGATCGGTATCGAGGGCTACCGTCGCCGTTTCGACGCCGCGGCGGTGCCTACCGCCATCGTGCACGGCTGGGACGACGAACTGATTCCGGCGATGGACGTGGTGCGCTGGGCGCGGGCGCGGCGCGACCGGCTGGTGCTGGTCGACGATTCGCACCGGCTGGCGAATCATGTGGACTTCGTCGCCGAGGAGTTCGGGCGCTTCCTGCAGAGGCTGTGAGGCGGGCGGCAGGCCGATCATGCGGCTCCGAAAAGAAAAAGCCGGCGCATGCGCCGGCTTTTTTGCAGATATTGGTCGGGGAGACAGGATTTGAACCTGCGACTTCTACGTCCCGAACGTAGCGCTCTACCAGGCTGAGCTACACCCCGACATTCGAGCCGCGTATTTTAGGGGCGGTTGCGGGGGCTGGCAAGAGCGGCGTTCGCCCGCCGCATCCGGTCCGTGCCGCGCCTGTAGAATGCGGCCTTCGCGAACTCCCGGAGTCCGGCCTTGATCAAGCCCCGCACCATGCCCGGTGTCATGGAGCTGCTGCCCCGTGACCAGATCGCCTTCCAGCGGATGCTGGACACGATCCGCCGCAACTACGAGCGCTTCGGTTTCCTGCCCATCGAGACCCCGGTGATGGAGCTGTCCGAGGTGCTGCTGACCAAGACCGGCGGCGAGACCGAGCGCCAGGTCTATTTCGTGCAGTCCACCGGCGCGCTGGAGAAGCCGGCCGGGGGGTTGCCCGAGCTGGCGCTGCGCTTCGACCTGACCGTGCCGCTCGCGCGCTACGTCGCCGAGCACGAGCACGCGCTGGCTTTCCCGTTCCGCCGCTACCAGATGCAGCGCGTGTACCGCGGCGAGCGTGCCCAGCGCGGACGCTTCCGCGAGTTCTACCAGTGCGACATCGACGTGATCGGAAAGGACGGCCTGTCGATCCGCTACGACGCCGAGATGCCGGCGGTGATCCATGCGGTGTTCTCGGAGCTGGACATCGGCCCGTTCACCATCCAGCTCAACAACCGCAAGCTGATGCGCGGCTTCTTCGAGGGTCTGGGCATCGCCGACGGCGAGCGCCAGATGCTGGTGTTGCGCGAGGTGGACAAGCTCGACAAGCGCGGCCCGGAGGCGGTGTTCGAGACGCTCACCGGCCCCGGGTTCGGGCTGAGCGACGAGGCGGCGCAGCGGATCCTGGATTTCGTCAAGATCCGCTCGGCCGGCCACCAGGATGCACTCGACAAGCTCGCCGCGCTGGGCGAGGGCAGCGAGACCTTCAACGCCGGCGTGGCCGAGCTGCGCGAGGTGCTGCAGCTGGTGCGGGCGCTGGGCGTGCCGGAGAAGAACTACGCCATCAACCTGTCGATCGCCCGCGGCCTGGACTATTACACCGGCACCGTCTACGAGACCACGCTCGACGAGTACCCGCAGATCGGCTCGATCTGCTCGGGCGGCCGCTACGAGAACCTGGCCGGCAACTACACCAAATCGCACCTGCCGGGTGTCGGCATCTCGATCGGCCTGACGCGGCTGTTCTGGCAGCTGCGCGAGGCCGGCATCGTCGCCACCGCCGACAGCACCGTGCAGGCGATGGTGGCGCTGATGGACGAGGCGCGGCTGCCGGAGATGCTGGCCATCGCCCGCGAGTTGCGTGCCGCCGGCATCAACACCGAGGCGCAGCTGGAGCCGAAGAAGCTCGGCAAGCAGTTCCAGTACGCCGACCGCGCCGGCATCCGCTTCGTGGTGCTGCAGGGCGAGGACGAGGCCGCGCGCGGCACCGTCACCGTCAAGGATCTGCGCCGGCAGGCGCAGTTCGAGGTTGCCCGCGCCGAGCTCGGCAGCGTGTTGCGCGTGGAGCTGGAGCAACTGCGCGCGATGGAGGGCGAGTGAGCATGTCGGCCATCCGTCTCGACGGAAACTCCCTCACCCGCGAGCAGGTCGTCGCCGTGGCCGGCGGCGCGCGCGTCGAGCTGGATGCGGCGCAGCTGGAGAAAGTACGCCATGCCGCCGATTTCCTCGCCGAGCAGGTGCGCCGCGAGGAGCCGATCTACGGCGTCAGCACCGGCTTCGGCAGCAATGCCGACCGCCTGCTCGGTGCGCACCGGCTTCGTGACGAGCTGCCGGGCGCAGTCACGGATCCGGATGGCGAATCGCTGCACGAGGAACTGCAGCGCAACCTGATCGTCACTCATGCGGTCTGTGTCGGTGAACCGCTCCCGCCCGAGGTGGTGCGGGCGATGCTGGTCATCCGCATCAACACGCTGATGCGCGGTCATTCCGGCATCCGGGTGGCGACATTGGAAGCCATGACGGCGATGCTCAACGCCGGCATCGTGCCGGTGGTGCCGCAGCTTGGCTCGGTCGGCGCCAGCGGCGATCTGGCGCCGCTGTCGCATCTGGCGATCGTGCTGCTTGGCGGTGGCGAGGCTTTCCACGGCGGGGAGCGCATCCCGGGCGCCGAGGCACTCAGGCGCGCCGGTCTGGCGCCGCTGCGGCTGTCCTACAAGGAAGGCCTGGCGCTCAACAACGGTACGGCGCAGATGCTGGCCTGCGCCGTGCTCGCGCTGGCGAAGCTCGACGAGCTGCTCGATACCGCCGACCTGGCCGCGGCGATGACCCTCGACGCCTTCGCCGGCCGGCTCGCCGCCTTCGACGAGAAGGTCCACGCACTGCGTCCGCATCCGGGCCAGGTGCAGGTCGCGGCCAACCTGCGCCGCCTGCTGGCCGGCTCGACCCTGGTCGACATTCCCTACCACCTGGTGCCGCGCTTCCGCCCGTGGCAGCCGACGAGCTGGGACACGCCCGAAGCGCAGGCGCTGCGCTTCGACATCGGCTGGGACTGGGTGCCGTTCGGCCAGCGCCACGGCCGCGAGAAGTTCTACCAGCGCTTCCGCCCGTTCCGCGGCGGCAAGAAGCACCAGCCGCAGGACAGCTATTCGCTGCGCTGCATCCCGCAGGTGCACGGCGCAGTACGCGATGCGGTCGAACAGGCCAAGCGCGTCATCGACATCGAGCTCAACGCCGTCACCGACAACCCGCTGGTGTTCCCGGATGCGGTCGGCGCCACCCATGTCGAGGAGCAGGTGATCTCCGCCGGCCACTTCCACGGCATGCCGCTGGCGCTGGCGATGAGCTACGTGAAGGCGGCGATCCCGGTACTGGCCGCGATCTCCGAGCGGCGCCTGAACAAGCTGGTCGACCCGGCCACCAACGACGGCCTGCCGGCGTTCCTGATCGGCAACGAGGACGGCACCGAATCGGGCTTCATGATCGTGCAATACACGGCTGCGGCCATCGTCAACGACCTGGCCACGCGCGCGCATCCGGCTTCGGTGTACTCGGTGCCGACCAGCGCCAATGCCGAGGACCACGTGTCGATGGGCGCCAACGAGGCGCGCCATGTGCTCGACATGTGCCGCGATCTCGGCCGCGTGCTGGCGCTGGAGATCTACACCGCCGCGCAGGCGCTGGACTTCCGGCGCGACATGATCAACGCCGCCCGCGACCTGGCGCGGCGCGCCGATGCACTCGCCCTGGCCGTCAAGGTGCAGGGTGGACCGTTGCCGGACAGGGACGGCCATGCCGGGTTTCTCGCCGAGGTCGAGGGCTTGCGGGCCGAGCTGGCCGCCAGCGGCGAATTCGGTCCCGGGCGAGCGGTCGCTGCGGCACTGGCGGTGTTGCGCGAGACGATCCCGTTCATGCGCCGTGACCGTGCCATGGATGGCGAGGTCGCGGCAGCCGTGGCCCTGGTCGAGTCCGGCCGGTTGCTGGCAGCCGCACGCGCGGCGGTCTGATCCTCAGTCGGTGGCGGCCGGCAACGCGGTGCTGTCACGCACGCAGTTGCGGCCGTCACGTTTGGCCAGGTAGAGCGCATCGTCGGCACGGCGGATCGCCTCCTCCGAGCCGGTGCGGGTGCCGGCCGGGATCACGTGCAGGCCGATGCTGATGGTCAACCGGACCGTTTCGTCTCCGATCTGGACCGGCGTGCTGGCGATATCCTCCTGCAGCTGCTCGGCGATGCGTCTGGCCTGGGCGAGGCTGGTGTCGGGCAGGGCGGCGATGAATTCCTCGCCACCGAAGCGTCCCAGCACTCCGCGCTGACTGCCGAGCGCGACCTGCAGTTGGCCGGCGATCCAGCGCAGGCAGGCATCGCCGGTGAAGTGGCCGAGCTCGTCGTTGATCGACTTGAAGTGGTCGATGTCGATCATCAGCACGGCCAGCGACGCGCCGGTCTCGTGCATGTCGACCAGCAGGTGCTCCAGGGTTTCCCTGAAGTGACGGCGGCTGAATACCCCGGTGAGGTTGTCGCGCCGGTTCAGTTCGCGCAGCCGCGCATTGGCTTCGGCCAGCTGCTCGAGGGCCTGGCTGAGTTCGGCGGTCCGCGTGGCGACGCTGCGTTCGAGCTGCTCGTTGGCTTCGCGCACGATGCGCTCGTTCTCGTTGCGCAGTGCACCGTAGCGGTAGGCGAGGGCGAAGCTGAGCAGGATCATTTCCAGCGCCGAGCCGATCTGCACACCGTACTCGGTGATGAACAGCTTCGGCAGCACGCCGAAGGCGACCAGGGCGAAGGTGGCCGTACCGATCAGGAACAGCGCCCAGGCGAGCAGGAACAGCCGGGCCGGCGCATAGCCGCGGCGCAGGGCGACGATGCTCACGATCACGATCCAGGCCACGCTCGGCAGCACGGCTGCGGAGGCGATCGGCGTGGTGATGCGGTAGGGCAGCAGCAGCGAAGCGACCCCGAGCACGGCGAACAGGACGATCAGCGCCAGGCCGATCCGGCTGCCGGTCGGCCAGCGCTGGTCGAGCTCAAGGAAGATGCGCGCGAACTGCTGCATCCCGATCTGGGCGATGCAGATCGAGACCGGCACGCAGCGGTCCTGCAGCCAGGGTGAATTCGGCCACAGGTACTCGAAGGCCAGGCCATTGAGGCAGAACAGCACCAGGCCGAAGGCCGTGATGTGGAACATGTACCAGAAGTAGGTCGGATCGCGCAGTGTCGCCCACAGGATCAGGTTGTAGAAGAACAGCGCCAGCAGGATTCCGTAGTAGAGGCCGATGCTGAACTGGGCATCGCGTGCCAGTTCGGCGAAGGCGGCCGGTGAGTACAGGGCCAGCGGGACCTGCATCGAACTCTGGCTCTCGACCCGGACCAGCAGCTCGACTGGCTCGCCGGGCGCGAGCTCCAGCCAGAAGTTGGGATGGCGGTACTTGATTGCGCGGTGGCTGAAGGGCAGGTGGTCGCCCGAAGCCTGATAGTCGATGGTGCCGTCGGCGCGACGCAGCCAGATCTCGATGCGGTCGCTCAGCGGGTAGCGCTGGACCAGCAGCCAGCGTGTTTCGCCGGGGTCGCGGTTCTCGATCCGGGTGTGGAACCAGAACGCGCCGGAACGGAAGCCGAAATTGGTGCGGCCGTTCGGCAATGGCTGGAACTCGCCGGCGGCGGCCCGTGCGAACAGGGTCACTGCGCCGGCATGGGCCTCGGGCTCGTGGTGCCAGCTCAGGTGGGGTGCCAGATCCAGCATCGGCTGGCCGGGCGTGATCACGGCCGGGGCCGCAGCCCACGCCTGCACGGCACTCAGCAACAGTGCCAGCGCGGCGGAGAACACTGACCGGCTCCACGGCATGGGATCCCTCCCCTGTGACCGGCATCACATTATCGCGTTGGTCGGCGGCGGCCAAGGGCCGGCTTGCGCAGGTCGTTGAAATGAGTTAGCGTACTAACGCATTATTGCATTCACGACATGAAACGCCGAGCCCTTCCACCCGAGATCAGTGACGACGGCGCCTTCGATGCGTTGATCGCGGCATTGCTCAGCCTGCGCACGCCGGCCGAGCTGCGCGCCTTCCTCGAGGATCTGTGCACGCCGGCCGAGCTGCAGGCGATGGCCGATCGTTGGCGGGTGGTGCCGTTGCTGCTGCAAGGCTTGCCCTACCGGGAGATCCATGACCGCACGGCGGTGAGCGTCACCACCATCGGCCGGGTCGCCCGCTGCGTCGAGCTGGGGGCCGGCGGCTATCGCCTGGCCGCCGAGCGGCTCGGCTATGCGCCCAGCGACGCCGAGGCGCACTGAACTTTCCTTGACTTCCTCCGGAGGCGACATGAAGTCGCGCGACCGTCTGCGTATTGCCATCCAGAAATCCGGCCGTCTCGCCGACCCGGCGCGCGACCTGCTCGCACGTGCCGGGCTGAGCTTCCGCGAGAGCCGCGACCGCCTGTTCTGCTACGGCGAATCCCTGCCGATCGATCTGCTGCTGGTGCGTGACGACGACATCCCCGGCCTGATCGCCGAGGGTGTGTGCGACCTCGGCGTGGTCGGCCGCAACGTGCTCGACGAGCAGGCGGAGGAGCGTCGGGCGCGTGGCCAGGGCGATGCTTTCCGCGAGCTGCGCACTCTCGGCTTCGGCCGCTGCCGGTTGTCGCTGGCGGTGCCGCAGGACTGGGACTGGCGTGGTCCGGACATGCTCGCCGGCAAGCGCATCGCCACCAGCTACCCGCAACTGCTCGGTCGCTGGCTGCGGGCCAGGGACATCGACGCCGAGCCGGTGGTGCTGTCCGGCTCGGTCGAGATCGCGCCGCGCCTCGGCCAGGCCGATGCGGTCTGCGATCTGGTTTCGACCGGCGCCACCCTGGTCGCCAACCAGTTGCGAGAGGTCGAGGTGATCATCGAGAGCGAGGCGGTGCTGGCAGGCCCTGCCGTCGATTTCATCGACGAGCGCGCCGAACTCGCCGCGCTGCTGCTGCGCCGGCTCGACGGCGTGCTGCGCGTGCAGGGCAGCAAGCTGGTGATGTTCCAGGCGCCGCGCACGGCGCTGCCGGCCTTGATGCGGCTGCTGCCGGACGCCGAGCCGCCGACCGTGATGCAGATCGACGGTGCCGCCTCCGAGGTCGCGCTGCAGGCGGTCTGCCGGCAGGCCATCACCTGGCAGCGGCTGGAGGACATGAAGCGCGCCGGCGCCCGCGGGCTGCTCGTGCTGCCGGTGGAGCAGATGCTGGCATGAACACGACCATGCTCCCGCTGAACCCGATCGACTGGGATTCGCTCGATGCCACCGGCCGCGCGGCCGTGCTGCGCCGCCCCACGGCTGCGGTCGCCGTCGAGGTGCGCACCGCCGTCGAACGCGTCATCGCCCAGGTGCGTGCCGATGGCGATGTCGCGCTGCGCGCGCTCACCCGCCGCTTCGATGGTGTCGAATTGGGCGCCTTTGCGGTCGGTGAGGACGAGTTCGCCGCCGCCGAGCGCGCCGTCGACGACGGCCTGAAGCGGGCGATGCGCGAAGCGCGCGAGCGCATCGTGGCCTGGCACCGCGCCGGCATGCCGCGTGAGTTCGAGATCGAGACCGCGCCCGGCGTGCGCTGCGGCCGCTTGCTCCGCCCGATCGCCCGGGTCGGTCTGTACGTTCCGGCCGGCAGCGCGCCGCTGCCTTCGACGGCGTTGATGCTCGCTGTGCCGGCCAAGCTGGCCGGTTGTCGCGAGCTGGTGCTGTGCACGCCGCCGCGTGCCGACGGTCGGGCCGATCCGGCGGTGCTGGTGGCGGCGCGGCTGTGCGGTGTCGATCGCGTGCTCAAGCTCGGCGGCGCACAGGCGATCGCGGCGATGGCCTACGGCACCGAGAGCGTACCCAGGTGCGACAAGCTGTTCGGCCCCGGCAACGCTTACGTAACCGCGGCCAAGCAACTGGTCGCCCAGGACCCCGACGGTGCCGCCATCGACATGCCGGCCGGACCATCCGAGGTGCTGGTGATCGCCGATGCCGGCGCCGATCCCGACTTCGTCGCCGCCGACCTGCTCTCGCAGGCCGAGCACGGCCCCGATTCGCAGGTGATCCTGGTCAGCGACTCCGACCAGCTGCTGGCCGCTGTGCTCGACGCGTTGCCGCGCCAGCTTTCCACACTGCCGCGCGCCGACATCGCCCGACGCGCACTGGAGCATGCGCGGCTGGTCAAGGTGGCCCGGCTGGAGGACGCTTTCGCGCTCAGCAACGCCTATGCCCCCGAGCACCTGATCCTTGCCCTGCGCGAGCCGCGCAACTGGTTGGACCAGGTCGAGGCGGCCGGCTCGGTCTTTCTCGGCGATTACGCGCCCGAAGCGCTGGGCGACTACTGCTCGGGCACCAATCATGTACTGCCGACCGGCGGCGCGGCGCGGGCATACAGCGGCGTCAGCGTCGCCAGCTTCCAGACCGCGATCAGCGTGCAGGAGGTAGGTGCCGAGGGGCTGCGCGCCATCGGTCCCTGCGCGGCGACGCTGGCACGCGCCGAGGCGCTGGCCGCACACGAGCGCGCAGTGACCTTGCGGATCGGGCGCATCGGAGGAGCGGCATGAGTGATGTGCTCGATCTGGTACGCGAGGACCTGCGCCAGTTCGCAGGCTATGCCTCGGCCCGCCGCAGCGGCCTGACCGGCTCGGTCTGGTTGAATGCCAACGAAAGTCCGTGGCCGTCGCCGGCCGACGGCGGTCTCGGCCTCAACCGCTATCCCGATCCACAGCCGGCTGCGCTGCACGCGGAGCTGGCCGCGCTGTACGCGGTGGACGAGGAGCGGGTGCTGATCAGCCGCGGCAGCGACGAGGCCATCGACCTGCTGGTGCGCGCGCTGTGCCGTGCCGGCCGGGATGCGGTGGTGCTCGCGCCGCCGACCTTCGGCATGTACGCGGTCTGCGCCCGCCTGCAGGATGCGCGGCGCATCGAGGTGCCGCTGATCGACACCGCCGACGGCTGGGCGCTGGACATCGACGCCGTCATCGCATCGGCGCGCGACGGTGGCGCGCGGATCGTCTTCCTGTGCTCGCCGAACAATCCGACCGGCGAGGTCGTGCCGCGGGAAGCGATCGAGCGCGCCGCCGTCGCGCTGGCCGACCAGGCCGTGGTGGTGGTGGACGAGGCCTACGGCGAGTTCGCCGCGCAGGCCAGCGCCGCCACGCTGCTGCCGCGCCATCCGAACCTGGCCGTGCTGCGCACGCTGTCCAAGGCGCATGCCCTGGCCGGCGCCCGCATCGGCGCGTTGCTGGCCGACCCGGCGCTGATACGGGTGCTGCGCAACGTCGCCGCGCCGTATCCATTGCCGAGCCCGTCGGTGCGCGCCGCGCTGGCCGCGCTGCAGCCGGCGACACTGGACGAGACGCGCCGACGAATCGCCTGCGTGATCGCCGAGCGGCAACGGGTGTTCGCGGCCCTGTCGGCGCTGCCCGGCGTGCGCCGCTGCTATCCCTCGCAGGGCAATTTCCTGCTGGTGCGCTTCGTCGAGGCCGAGCTCGCCTTCCGGCGCCTGCTCGCCGCCGGCGTGGTGGTGCGCGACATGCGCGGCTACCCGGGGCTCGGGGATGCCCTGCGCATCAGCATCGGTACGGTGCAGGACAACGACACCCTGCTCGCCGCGCTCGGCGCGGGGAGGGCGCCGGCATGAGACGCATCGCCTTCATCGACCGCGACGGCACGATCATCGAAGAGCCGGCCGACCAGCAGATCGACGCCTACGAGAAGCTGCGCTTCGTTGCCGGCGCGATTCCCGCGCTGCTGCGCCTGCAGGCTGCAGGCTACGAGCTGGTGATGGTGTCCAATCAGGACGGTCTCGGCAGCCCGCGCTTTCCGAGGGAGAGTTTCGAGGGTCCGCACCGGCTGATGATGCAGGTGCTCGAGTCCCAGGGTGTGGTGTTTCGCGAAGTGCTGATCGATCCCAGCCTGCCGGAGGAAAACTCGCCCAACCGCAAGCCGGGTGTCGGCATGGTCCTGCACTACCTGCGCGACCGCAGCATCGACCTCGCCCATAGCGTGGTGATCGGCGACCGCGAGACGGATCTGCGTTTCGCCGACAATCTCGGCGCGCGCGGCTTCCGTATCGGCCCGGGCCACGACGACTGGGACGGCATCGTCCGGCGCATCCTGGCCTCGCCGCGCCGGGCCGAGGTCGAGCGGACGACGCGGGAGACGAAGATCCGGGTGCGTGTCGATCTCGACCGCACCGCCGAGCCGGTCGCTGCCACCGGCCTGGGCTTTTTCGACCACATGCTGGAGCAGCTCGGCAAGCACGGTGGCTTCGCACTGGCGGTGAGCTGCGCCGGCGACCTGCACATCGACGAGCACCACACCGTCGAGGACACGGCACTGGCACTCGGCCAGGCGCTGCGCCAAGCGCTGGGCGACAAGCGTGGCATCGCCCGCTACGGCTTCACCCTGCCGATGGACGAGGCGCTGGCGACGGCGGCGCTGGACTTTTCCGGCCGGTCGTATTTCGTGTTCGAGGGCGCCTTCCCGCGCGAGCGTGTCGGCGAACTTCCGACCGAGCTGGTGCCGCACTTCTTCCGCTCGCTGTGCGAGGCGGCGGGGCTCAATCTGCATCTGAGTGTGCGCGGCGAGAACACGCATCACATGATCGAGGCCTGTTTCAAGGCGGTGGCGCGGGCGTTGCGGCAGGCGGTTCGGAAGGAAGGGGCCGAGTTGCCGAGTACGAAGGGGGCGCTGTGAAGGTCGCCGTGTTACCACGCACGTCGCAGAGGCTGCTCTATGCTCCCTCCCCTTCAAGGGGAGGGTTGGGGTGGGGATGGTGTTGCCTTGCGCTTGCAGGTCATCACGACCTGGCCGGCGCTGCGCGCCGGGGTTTCGTCCGCCTGCCGGCGGCCGAGTTACTTTTCTTTGCGTGCCCAAAGAAAAGTAACCAAAAGAAAGGGCACCCCTCGAGCTGCGCCCTCCGGACATCCTGTCCGGAGGGTTCGTGTGCGCGCTCCGGGCGTTTTCGACGGTGCATCCATGCACCGACGAAAACGTCGCCCGCATCCCTGCGGGCGACCCTTTGGGCCTTTCCTCCGCGCGCCCGCCGCAACTCAGGGGCCCCATTCAAAAGCAGCGGGCATCCTGCCCGCTACAAAGCGCAGACCACCGTCATCCTGGCGAAAGCCTGGATCCATGTTGCTCTTTCGCGCCTCGGAAACGGGATCCCGGCTTTCACTGGGATGGCGACACGGGGGATGTCGTCGTGGATGGAGTGCGCGGCATGAAGGTCGCGCTGATCGACTCGGGTGGGGCCAACATCGGCTCGGTGCGCCATGCGCTGGCGCGGCTCGGTGCCGACGTCGTGTTCACCGACGACACAGAGACGATCCGTGCCGCCGAGCGGGTGATCCTGCCCGGGGTCGGCGCCGCCGCGCCGGCGATGGCGAAGCTGCGCGCGGCCGGACTCATCGAGACGATCCGCACGCTGGAGCGGCCGCTGCTCGGCATCTGCCTGGGCATGCAGCTGCTGTTCGAGTCCTCGGAAGAGGGCGATGTCGACTGTCTCGGCCTGCTGCCCGGCCGGGTGACGAAGCTGATCGAGAGCGAGGGGGTTCGGGTGCCGCACATGGGCTGGAACCGCTTGCAGCCGATCCGTCCTTCGGTCCTGCTCGATGGCTTGCCGGAGGGCGCGCAGGCCTACTTCGTGCACAGCTACGCAGCGCCGGTTGGCGGAGACTGCGTCGCCGCCTGTACCCACGGCATGCGCTTCGCGGCGGTGGTGCAGCGTGGCCGCGTGGCCGGTGCGCAGTTCCACCCGGAGCGCTCGGCCGCGGTCGGCGCACGCATCCTCGACAACTTCCTTCGCGCAGGTGTGGCATGAGCTGGGACCTGTATCCCGCGCTCGACATCCGTGCCGGCCGCGTGGTGCGCCTGCGGCAGGGCGACTATGCGCAGGAAACCCGCTACGACACCGACCCGCTGGCCCAGGCCATGCACTATGCCGAGGCCGGCGCGCGCTGGATGCACCTGGTCGACCTGGACGCCGCCCGCGCCGGAGGCTACACGCTCATCCCGCTGTTGCGGACGATCAAGGCCGAGACCGGCCTGGCGGTGCAGACCGGCGGCGGCGTGCGCCGGGAAACCGACCTGCTGCGGCTGATCGAGGCCGGCGCCGACCGCGTCGTGGTCGGCTCGCTGGCGGTGCAGGAGCCGGAGCAGGTGGCCGGCTGGATTGCCCGCTACGGCGCCGGGCGAATCACCGTCGCGCTCGACACCCGGCGCGACGCCAGCGGCCGCTGGCAGCTTCCGGTCCATGGCTGGACGCAGAGCGAGGCGGGCGGCCGCACGCTCGACACGCTCGCTGCCGCCTATGCCGGCATCGGCCTCAAGCACCTGTTGTGCACCGACATTGCGCGCGACGGCATGCTGGCCGGCCCGAACCTGGCGTTGTACGCGCATCTGCGCGCACTGGCGCCGACGTTGGCCGTGCAGGCCTCCGGCGGCGTGCGCGACCTCGCCGATCTGCGTGCCGTGCAAGCGTGCGGTTGCGCCGGCGCGGTGCTGGGCAAGGCCTTGCTGGACGGACGCTTCGATCTCACGGACGCACTGCGTGAGGCGGCGGTATGTTGATGCACGGAACTGGGAAACGGGAAATGGGAAATCGGAACAGCCGCGGGAGGTCATCGGTCCTCCGGTGTCGCAGGCACGGCCACGCCGGATGCGCTTCCGGTTTCCGATCGAGCGCGCGCAGCGCGCGGCCGATCACCGATCTCCGGCGCTTTCCATGCTGACCCGCCGCATCATTCCCTGCCTCGACGTTCGCGACGGCCTCGTCGTCAAGGGCGTGCGCTTCCGCGATCACGTGACGATGGGCGCGATCGAGGACCTGGCCCTGCGGTACCGCGACCAGGGCGCCGACGAGCTGGTGTTCTACGACATCACCGCCAGCCCGCAGGGCCGCAGTGTCGATCGCGCCTGGGTCGAACGGGTGGCGCGGATCATCGACATTCCCTTCTGCGTCGCCGGCGGCATCCGCTCGGTGGCCGATGCCCGCGATGTGCTCAACGCCGGCGCCGACAAGGTATCGGTGAACTCGCCGGCGCTGGAGCGCCCCGAACTGATCGCCGAGCTGGCCAGCGAATTCGGCGTGCAGTGCGTGGTGGTCGGCATCGACTCGCTGCGCGATGCCGACGGCGAGTGGCGTGTGCGCCAGTACACCGGCGACCCCGCCAAGACCCGCGCGCTGGCCCGGCGCACGCTCGACTGGGTGCAGGAGGCACAACGCCTGGGCGCCGGCGAGATCGTGCTCAACTGCATGGGCGCCGACGGCGTGCGCGGCGGCTACGACATCGAGCAGCTGCGCGCCGTGCGCACGCGTTGCCGGGTGCCGCTGATCGCTTCCGGCGGCGCCGGTGCGGTCGAGCATTTCATCGCGGTGTTCCGCGAGGCCGATGTCGATGGTGCGCTGGCGGCCAGCGTGTTCCATGGCGGCGAGATCCGCATTCCCGAACTCAAGGCGCGCCTGCGCGCCGCAGCCATCGAGGTGCGCGATGCGGCCTGAGGACACCGATCGTCTGGACTGGGACAAGCAGGGCGGCCTGCTGCCGGCCATCGTGCAGGATGCCCTCAGCCGCCGCGTGCTGATGCTCGGCTGGATGAGCCGCGAAGCGCTCGCGGCGACCTTGAGGGACGGGCGCGTCACCTTCTTCAGCCGCAGCCGGCAGCGGCTGTGGACGAAGGGCGAGACCTCCGGCGACGTGCTGGAACTGGTCTCCGTCGAGGCCGACTGCGACGCCGACACGCTGCTGGTGCAGGCGATCCCGCACGGCCCGACCTGCCATCTCAAGCGCCCGAGCTGCTTTCCCACCGCGCCAGGCGATTTCCTCGGCCAGCTCGATGCGCTGATCGCCACTCGCGTTCGCGAGCGGCCCGCGGGCAGCTACACCACGCGGCTGCTCGACGCCGGGCCGCGGCGGATCGCGCAGAAGGTTGGCGAGGAAGGCGTCGAAACCGCGCTCGCCGCGGTGGCGCAGGAGGATGATGCGCTGCTGGGCGAGGCGGCCGACCTGCTGTTCCACCTGCTGGTGTTGCTGCGCGCGCGCGGGCTGTCGCTGGCCGACGCGATCGCGGTGCTGCAAGCGCGTCATCGCGGCTGAAGACGCGCCTGCACGCGCCCTCGATCGCGGCGATGCCGCGTTTGCGGCGGCGCGCTTCCGGTGCCGGTCCGGCGAGCGGATAATCCGGACATTTCCCGGAGCGCGCCGATGGGCCGGATTTCCCTGTTCCTGTTGCTCGTACTGTGTCTGGCCGGCGCCCGTGCCGAGGAAGCGCGCGGTGTGGTATGGCTGGATCGCAACGGCAACGGCCAGCGCGACGCTGATGAACCGGGCGTGGCCGGGGTCAAGCTGTCCAACGGCCGCGAGATCGCGGTCACCGATGCCGACGGTAACTACCGCCTGCCGCTGCGTGCCGGCGTCACGCTGTTCGTGATCAAGCCCGCGCAGTACGCCTTTCCGACCGGTGACGACGGATTGCCGGCGTTCTGGCGGCACCACTTCCCGGACGGCTTGCCGCCGCTGCGTTACGGCGGCATCGCCGCCGAGACGGCGAACCGCGCCGACTTTGCATTGCGGCCGGAGACGGCGGACGACGGCACGCTGGAGGTGCTGGTGTTCGGCGACCCGCAGCCGAAGTCGCTGACCGAGGTCGGGTACTACGCCCACGACATCGTCGCGCCGCTGCAACATGACCCGCGCGCCCGGCTCGGGCTGACCCTGGGCGACGTGGTCGACGACGACCTGTCGCTGTACCCGGCGATGAACGCGGTCACCGCGCGCCTCGGGATCCCCTGGCTGCACGCGGCGGGCAACCACGACATCGACTTCGACGCCGGCCGTGACGAGGACTCGCTGCTCACCTTCCGCAGCCACTTCGGCCCGGACAGCTTCGCCTGGGAGGAGGCGCGGGCCAGCTTCATCGTGCTCGACAACGTGGTCTACCGGCCCGGTCAACGGCCGGCGTACATCGGCGGGCTGCGCGAGGACCAGTTCGTCTTCCTCGAGAGCTACCTGCCGACGCTGCCGAAAGACCGGCTGCTGGTGGTGGCCGCGCACATCCCGTTCTTCGACCCGGATCCGGCGCGCGAGACGTTCCGCCGCGCCGATCGCGAGCGGCTGTTCGCGCTGCTGCGCGACTTTCCGCACGTGCTGCTGCTCAGCGCGCACAGTCACAAGCAGCGCCATCACTTCCACGGCCCGGCCGACGGCTGGCATGGAGCGACGCCGTTGCACGAGTACAACGTCGGCGCCGCCTGCGGCGGCTTCTGGGGAGGGGTGAAGGATGCCGAGGGCATTCCTGCCGCGATGATGGCCGACGGCACGCCCAACGGCTACGCGCGGCTGAGCGTGCGTGCCGGCGGCGAGTACGCGCTGCGCTGGTTCGTGGCCCGTGCCCCGGAGGACTACACCATCGCCCTGCACGCGCCGAAGGTGCTGCGGCGCGGCGCCTGGCCGGGCGTGCATGTCTGGGCCAATGTGTTCATGGGCAGCGACGGCGACCGCGTCGAGGTGCGCATCGGCGACGGCGAGTGGCGGCCGATGCAGCGGGTCGAGCGCGCCGATCCGCGCATTCTCGCCGAAAACCTGGCCGACGATGCCGCCGAGGCGCTGCGCGGCTACGACCGCGTGCCGGAGGCGGAGGTCTCCACCCACCTGTGGCGGCTGGCGCTGCCCACCGATCTGCCGGCCGGCGAGCACCGCATCCAGGTCCGCGCCTTCGATCGCTGGCGTGGCGAGCTGCGTGCCGAAACCGTCTACCGGCTGGTCGAGGCCGAGCCGTGAACTGGCGCACCCTCACTGGCGCCGCGCCCGAGGTGATCGCCCACCGCGGTGCCAGCGGCGAGCGGCCCGAGCACACGCTGGCTGCCTATGCCCTGGCCTTGGCGCAGGGCGCCGACGTGATCGAGCCGGACCTGGTGCCCAGCCGCGATGGCGTGCTGTTCGCCCGCCACGAGCAGTCGCTCGGCCGCAGCACGGACATCTCCCGGCGGCCGGAATTCGCCGCCCGCCGCCGCGATGACGATTGGTACAGCATCGACTTCGATGCTGCCGAGCTGGACACGTTGCGCGCGGTACAACCCTTCCCCGGCCGCAGCCGGGCGCATGACGGGCGGCATCCGCTGGTGCGTTTCGCCGATCTGCTGCGCTGGGCGTCGCAGGCGGCCGCGGCCCGCGGCAGGGCGGTGACGCTGTATCCGGAACTCAAGCACCCCGCTGAACTGGCGGCGCAGGGTCACGATCCGGTGCCGCCCTTCCTCGACGCCATGCGCGTGCGGCCGCCCGGCGTGGCATTGCGTGTGCAGTGTTTCGATGTCGAGGCGCTGCGCCGCGTGCATGAGGCGACCGGGTTGCCCTGTGTGCTGCTGCTGGAAGCCGATGCCGACTGGCGCGGCGCGATCTCCACACATCGCGACTGGCTGGCCGGCATCGCGCCCGACAAGCGGGCGCTGACCGACAGCGCGGGCCGCGACTCGGAGCTGGTGGCGACCGCGCACGCCGCCGGCCTGCGTGTGGATGCCTGGACCTTTCGCGACGATGCGGTGGGCGAAGGTTGCGCGGATATCGAGGATGAACTGTGCGCCGCAATGACGCGCGGGGTGGATGGCCTGTTCTGCGACTTCCCGGCGACCGCGCTGGCGGTCCGGGCGCGCTGCGCCGAACGCGCCGGCCGGGGCGCGTAAGCGCGGCTGAAGCCGCTGTTACAAGTCCTGCCGCGCGGCAGCGGGGGCCTCGCCCCGCGGCGCCGGCACGGTCGGCACGGTCGGCACGAACGCGACCGGCGGCCCGGGCGTGATGCCGTCGCGCCAGGCGGCCAGCCGCGCGCCGATGCGCTCGCCGACGGCGATCTGCGGGTGCGAGCGCTCGAAACCTTGCGCATGCTCCCAGCCGGCGATCAGTTCGCTGGCGAGCTCGAAGGCAGCGACGAAATCATGCGTGCGGTTCAGCGCCTCGACGAGGAAGGCGCGGCCGAACCAGGTGATCTCCGATGCCTCGCCGCAGCCGAAGGAGGGACGGTCGGCGCGGGCGGCGGCGATCACCAGCGTGTCCGGATCGCGCAACGCGTCGATGAAGCCGCCGGCATAGCAGGCCGAGACGACCACCACGCGGTGGCGGATGCCGGACACGTCCAGTGCCGCGCGCAGATCGTGCGGGCGGAGCTGCTGCATCGGCAGCGGGCCGAGCTGCACCAGCAGC
Organism: Rehaibacterium terrae; assembly: GCF_014202935.1. Taxonomy (GTDB): domain Bacteria; phylum Pseudomonadota; class Gammaproteobacteria; order Xanthomonadales; family Xanthomonadaceae; genus Rehaibacterium; species Rehaibacterium terrae. The sequence continues at coordinate 185,586 of NZ_JACHHX010000001.1, forward strand.
TCGTGTTCCTCGCTGCCATGTGTGGTGAGGAACAGCAGCAGGATGTCCTCGTCGCGATCCATCCGGTCGCCGATGCGGTGCAGGGCGAGCTGCAGGTTGGCGACGGTGGCCAGCGGCGCGTGGCCGAAGGTTTGCGGATGGTTGATCAGACCGAGCGTGCGTCCGGCGGCGTCGAAGCGCTGCGAGAACAGCTGCTGCAGGTAGTCGACCTCGTTGCGGAACACCGATTCATGGCCATCGCCGGCGAAGCCGAGCACGTACAGGTCGATCCTGCCCGGCCGCTGCGGCGACAGGTCGGCCAGGGCGCGGTCGAGCAGGGCGTCCTGAGCTTCGAGCAGCGCCTGCAGGTCGAGTTGCGGGTGATCGGCTTCGTCCTGCGTCTGGTCCCATTGCGTGTACCAGAACGGAGCCACCGGGTAGAGCCAGGTCGGCAGCAGCCAGAGCAGCGCACACAGCGACCATGCGCCGATGCGGCGGACGAGACCGGCGCCGGCGGCGAGGTAGCCGATACTGCGGGCCAGATACGCCAGGCCGACGAGGACGAAACCGGCCTCCAGCACGAGATCGCGCCAGTCGGAATCGGGCAGGGAGTGGCCGGCGAGCAGCAGCACCAATGTCGACGGCAGGCTGGCCAGCACGATCAATGCCGCCAGTGTCAGCCACAGGCTCGGGCGGCGCAGCACGGCGGTACCGGACCAGCCGGCCAGCAGTGCCAGCACGGCATAGAGCGCGTAGTCGGTGATCGCGGACCAATCGAAGTGGCGTGGCGGCGCCGTGGTCGCCGAATCCCAGCCCAGGCCGAGCAGTGCGAACAGGGCGAAGGCGGCGAAGAACGCGCCGGGGCCGGCGATGGCCGGCAGGTCGCGCGGACGGCGCAGCAGGCCGAGGCTCAGGCCTTGCCGGATCAGGCGCGCGGGGGATGCGTCGGGGCTCATGTGGCGATGGTCGCGGGCTCAGGCGGCCGGCTGGATTTCGGCAAAGGACGTTACCCGGCGATGCCCGTGCGCGGCCTCGCCGGTGCGCGGCTGCGGGTAGTCCTGCGGGCGGTCGAGCAGCACGGTGTCGAGCCCGGCCTCGCGGGCGGCGTCCAGTTCCTCGACCACATCGGACAGGAACAGCACCTCGCCGGGCTCGCGGCCGATGGCGGCGAGGATGTTGCGGTAGCTTTGCGCTTCGCGCTTGCCGCCGACCTCGGTGTCGAAGTAACCGGAAAAAAGCGGCGTGAGGTCGCCGGCCTCGGTGTGGGCGAAGAACAGCCGCTGTGCCGGCACCGAGCCCGAGGAGTACACATACAGCGGATGGCCGGCCGCGTGCCACTGCCGCAGCGCCTGCGCCGCATCCGGATAGACATGGGCGTGGAAATCGGCGCCCTCGTAGCCGGCCCGCCAGATCATGCCCTGCAGCGCCTTGAGCGCGGTGTGCTTGCGGTCCTGGTCGATCCACTGCTGCAGGACCTCGACGATGCACTCGTCCGACGACACCCCGCCGATGTCCAGCGCCGCGGCGTCCAGCCACTTGCGCACCTGCGGCTCGTCGCCATGCCGGCGCACGAAGGCGGGCAGGGCGCGGCGGGCGTACGGGAACAGCACGTCCTTGACGAAGGCGATGCTGCTGGTGGTGCCTTCGATGTCGGTGAGGATCGTTCTTTTCATTCTGTCCGGGGCGATGTGGCAGGCACGACGTGGTCGTCTGCCGAAGGCTGACGGCTTCCGCCGCTCCTGCAGGATGCGGTCACCCGGCCTGGCCGGGTTCGTAGCGCGGAAACTTCCGCGCGATGTCGGTGCCGGTGAAGTGGCCGACCCAGCCATCCGGCTCCTTGAAGAAGCGGATGGCGATGAAGCTCGGCTGCGGCCCCATGTCGAACCAGTGCCTGGTGCGGTCGGGCACCGAGATCAGGTCGCCGGCTTCGCACAGCACCTCGAACACGCGCTCGTCCGGGTGCAGGGTGAACAGCCCCGAGCCGGCCACGAAGAACCGCACTTCGTCCTCGACGTGATAATGCTCGTCGAGGAACTTGGCGCGAGCCGCGTCCTTGTTGGGGTTGTCCGGCGCGATGCTGACCACGTCGACCGTGTTGAAGCCGTACTCGGCGACCAGCCGGTCGATGTCGGCGCGGTAGGCGGCCATCACCTCCTCCGGCGCAGCGCCGGGCACGACCGGCTGCGCAGCTTCCCACTGCTCGAAGCGCACGCCGATGGCGCGTAGCCGCTCGGCCATTTCGGCATGGTCGCGGGTCTCGAAGACCGGCGTGGTCGGGTCGCTCTCGGCGAAGATGCGCAGGCGGCTCATTGGTGCAGTCTCCTCAGGTCCAGTTCGCAGGCCAGCAGGAAGTCGAAGGCCTCCAGGTGGCGGCGCGCCTCGGCCATGTCGCGGCCCCAGGCGTACAGGCCGTGACCGTCGATCAGGTAGCCCCACAGCGGTCCCCGCTCCAGCAGCGCCTCGACGCGGGCCGCGAGGGCGGGCATGTCCTGGCTGTTGGGCAGCACCGGCACGTCGACCGCCGCCTCGTGGGTGGTGTTCCCGGCGAAGGCCTTGAGCAGTTCATAGCCTTCCAGGCGCACGCTGCCGGCCAGGGCGAACAGGCGCGAGGCCACGGTCTGGGTGCGCGAGTGGGTGTGCAGTACGCAGCCGACGTCGGGGAAGCGCCGGTAGAGCTGGGTGTGCAGCAACGTTTCGGCCGACGGACGATGCGCGGCGCCGACCGGCTGGCCGTCGAAATCCACCACCATGATGTCGCTCTCGGTCAGCCGGCCCTTGTCGCGGCCCGAGACGGTGATGGCGGCGTGGCGGTCGTCCAGCCGCATCGAGAAGTTGCTGCTGGTGGCCGGCGTCCAGCCCAGCGCGGCCAGCTCGCGGGTATGGGCGACGATGTCGCGGGCGCAGGCGGCCAGTCGCGCGGGATCGTAGGGGAGAGCGTCGTTCATCGCACCAGTTTAGCGGATAGCTGACGCCGCGCCGCTGGTCGCCGCCTTGATCGGCGTCAACCGTGCATTCACGGCGTGGGTGTACGATGGCCTGGTTTCGACGACGCCAGCCTGGAGCCAGCCATGTCCGAGTCGCGCAATTCCCGCCGCACCTTCCTCGTCCGCGCCGCCACCGCTGCGGTCGCGATTCCGCTGGGCATCCGCCTGATCGACCGCCCGGCCTTCGCGCAGGACCTGCCCAAGCTGCCGCTCGACAACCCGCAGGCCAAGGCTCTGAACTACGTCGAGAGCACCGAGGGCCTGACGCATCCCAACTTCAAGCCCGGCAGCGACTGCGCCAACTGCCAGTTCTGGACCGGCGGCGACGCCGAGTGGGGCCCCTGCACCCTGTTCCCGGGCCACCACGTGGCGGCCAAGGGTTGGTGCTCGGCCTGGGCCAGGAAGGCCGGCTGATCCTCACTCCCACGTGACGGTCTGCCCGGCCCGGCTCCGGGCGGTCGGGCCCATCCCTCCCCGGGTGAGTTGCGGGCCGTCTCGCAGGTTGAGACGGTCCGGCGGCTAGAATCGACGGCATCGTCGATGCCCGGGGTCTGCCTTGTCACCTTTCCACGAACTGCTGGTGTTCGCCGTCGGCCTGGCGCTGGGCGCGCTCGGTGCCGGCCTGTGGCTTTCGCGTCGCTTCCGTGAACGGGAGGGCGCGATGCAGGGAGAGTTCGATGCGCTGCGTCAGCGGCTGGATGAGGTGCTCGATGAAGCCCGCCGGCTCGATGCCGAGCTGGCCGGGATGCGCTCGCGTGGCGAGGAGATCGCCCGTCAGCGTGACGAGCTGGCACGTGCCCACGAGACCCTGCAGCAGCGCCATCAGGCGCTGAGCGCCGAGCACGCGCGGCTGCAGGCCAGCAGCCGTGAACAGGCGCTGGCTGCCGAGGAGAAGCTGCAACTCCTGCAGCAGGCCGAGACGAAACTGCGCGACGCCTTCCAGAACCTGGCCCAGCAGATCCTCGACGAGAAAGCCAGGCGCTTCGCCGAACACAACGAGAAGCAGCTCGGTGGCCTGCTCGACCCGCTCAAGGTCCAGCTCAAGGACTTCCGCGACAAGATCGAGCAGACCTGGGCCAGCGAGCAGCGCGAGCGCGGCATGCTGGCGCAGGAGATCAACACGCTCAAGCAGCTCAACGAGCGGATCAGCCAGGATGCAATCAACCTCACCCGCGCGCTGAAGGGCGACAGCCAGGCGCAGGGCGCCTGGGGCGAGCTGGTGCTCGAACGCGTGCTGGAGGCCTCCGGCCTGCAGTCCGGTCGCGAATACGAGGTCCAGGCCAGCTATCGTGACGAGGACGGCGGCCGGCCACGTCCCGACGTGGTGGTGCACCTGCCCGACGACAAGGATCTGGTCATCGACGCCAAAGTCTCGCTGGTGGCCTACGAGCGTTTCGTCGCCGCGGCCGACGACGAGGTGCGTGTCGCCGCGCTGCGCGAGCACGTGGCCTCGCTGAAGCGCCACATCGACGGTTTGGCCGCGCGCGGCTACACCGACCTGCCGGGCCTGCGCACACTCGATTTCGTGCTGATGTTCGTGCCGGTCGAGGCCGCCTTCATCGAGGCGGTACGCGCCGACGAAGGGCTCTACGGCTACGCGCTGGGCAAGAACATTTCGCTGGTCAGCCCGAGCACGCTGCTGGCCACACTGCGCACCGTGGCCCACCTGTGGAAGATCGAGCGGCGCAATGTCAATGCCATGGAGATCGCCCGCAAGGCGGCCCTGCTGCACGACAACTTCGCCCTGCTGGTGAACGAGCTGGAAAACGTCGGCACACAGTTGGAGAGGGCGCAGAAATCGCACGCCAGCGCGCTGCGCCGGCTCACCGAGGGCGGCAAGGGCAGCGTCATCCTGCAGGTGCACAGCCTCGCCGAGATGGGCGCGCCGGCCAAGAAGTCCCTGCCGCGCGAACTGCTGTCCAGGGCCGGCGACGGCGAGGCGGCGCCGGAAGGCGCGCAGGACGCCGACGCCGGCTGAAGCCGGCACCTGCTCGCCACCACACGATGAGGCGCGAGCGCCTGCGCGGGCGCATCACGCCCCGTCCATGCGGCCCCGCTCAGATCACCGCGCGCACCAGCACCACCGCCACCAGCACCGGCGCCACCACGCGCACCAGCCAGCGCCAGAGCGTGAACAGCGGCGCCGGCAGGCCGTGCAGCTGCTCGCGCATGCGCTCGCCGCTGATGAACCAGCCGGCGAACAGCGCGATCAGCAGGCCGCCGAGCGGCAGCATCAGGTCGTTCGCGATCAGCTCGATGAAGCTCATGATGTCGCGGCCGAGGATCTTCACGTGCGACCAGTGGTTGAAGCCGAGCACCGACAACAGACCCAGGCCCCAGCAGAACGCGGCCATCGACAGCGCCGCGGTCTTGCGGCTGACGCCGCGCTCGACCAGGAACGCGGTCGCCGGCTCCAGCAGCGAGATCGAGCTGGTCCAGGCGGCGAAGGCCAGCAGCAGGAAGAAGATCAGGCCGTAGACCACGCCGAACGGGATCGAGTTGAAGGCCAGCGGCAGCGAAGTGAAGATCAGGCCGGCGCCGCCGCCGGTGGGCGCCATGCCGAAGCCGATCACGATCGGGAAGATCGCCAGGCCCGCGAGCAGGGCGATGCCGGTGTCTGCCAGCGCCACGGTGGCGCCCACGCGCGGCACCGACACGTCGCGCGGCAGGTAGGCACCGTAGGTCATCATCGTGCACATGCCCAGGCTGAGCGAGAAGAACGCCTGGCCCATGGCGCGCAGGAACACGCCGCCGTCGATCTTCGACCAGTCCGGGTTGAACAGGAAGCTCGCCGCCGCGCCGAGGTGGCCGGTGGTGGCGCCGTAGGCGACCAGCAGCAGCAGCATGATGAACAGCGCCGGCATCAGGAACTTCACCGCACGCTCCAGGCCCTGTTCGACGCCCAGCGCCACCACGCCCATGGTCAGCACCATGAACACCGCATGCCAGAAGGTCAGCTCGAACGGGTGCGACAGCAGCTCGGCGAACACCAGGCCGGGATCGGTGATCGCCGCGCCGCCGAACAGCTGCTTTACGTACAGCCAGGAGTAGTGCAGCGTCCAGCCGGCGACCACGCTGTAGAAGGAGAGGATCAGCACGCCGGCGATGATGCTGATCCAGCCGATGCCGACCCAGCCGCGCGAGACACCGTCCTCGCGGGTGATGTCCATCAGGCTGTGGATCGGACTCCTGCGGCCGCGCCGGCCGATCGCGATCTCGGCGAACAGGATCGGCAGTGCGACCATCGCCACGCAGAGCAGGTACACCAGCACGAAGGCGCCGCCGCCGTTGTCCGAGGTCATGTAGGGAAAGCGCCAGATGTTGCCCAGGCCGACGGCGGAGCCGGTGGCGGCGAGGATGAACGCGAAGCGCGAGGACCACATGCCGTGGATCGAGGTCTTTTCCATATCGTGTTCCGGAGCGTTGCCTGCGTGGGAGATGGGTGGATCAGCCGCGGTGGACCACGGCCGGCTGTGGCTGGAGCTTGAGGATCTTGAAGCCGGCGTAGGCGAACACCGCCGCCACCAGCGGACTGAGCAGGTTGAAGAAGGCGTAGGGCAGGTAGTCGAAGGTGGCCACGCCCAGCGTCGCCGCCATGTAGGCGCCGCAGGTGTTCCACGGGATCAGCGGCGAGGTCAGCGTACCGGCATCCTCCAGCGCGCGGCTGAGGTTCACCGGCGCCAGCCCGCGGCGCTCGTACTCGGGTCGGTACAGGCGGCCGGTGAGCACGATCGACATGTACTGGTCGGCAGCGACCACGTTGGCGCCGATGGCGGTGCCCAGCGTGGCGGCGATCAGCGAGCCGGTGGATCGGGCCGCCTTGAGCACGGCGCGGATCATGCGCTCCAGCAGGCCGGTCTTTTCCATCACCGCGCCGAAGCCCATTGCGCAGATGATCAGCCAGACAGTGTTGAGCATGCTGCTCATGCCGCCACGCGAGAGCAGCTCGTCGGCGGCGGCATTGCCGGTGTCGGCCTTGAAGCCGTCGAAAAGCGCCATCCACGCGCCCGACAGCAGCGCCATCGGTTGCGACAGCGCCTCGTTGCCGGCCAGCTTGATCACTGCCGCCGGCTGGAAGATCACCGCGAACAGCGCGCCGAGCAGCGCGCCGATCAGGATCGTCGGATAGGCCGGGAATTTGCGCATCGCCAGCACGAACACCACCACCAGCGGAATCAGCAGGTGTGGACCGGTGTCGAATTGCGCCGCCATCACCGTCGGCAGGTCACCCAGCGCCGTCTCGCCCTCGCTGCGGCCACCGCCCAACAGGCCGATCGCCGCGAACAGCACCAGCGCGATGGCGATGCTCGGGCCAGTGGTCCACATCATGTGGCGGATATGCGCGAACAGCTCGCTGCCGGCAGCGGCCGGAGCGATGTTGGTGGTGTCCGACAGCGGCGACATCTTGTCGCCGAAGTAGGCACCGGAAATGATCGCGCCGGCAGTGATCGGCAGCGACATGTCCAGCCCCTGCGCCACACCGATCAGCGCCACGCCGAGCGTGCCGGCCACCGTCCACGAGCTGCCGATGGTCAGCGCCACGATCGCGCAGATCAGGCAGGCGGCCGGGTAGAAGAACGACGGATGCAGCAGCTTCAGGCCGTAGATGATCAGCGTCGGCACGGTGCCGCTGAGTATCCAGGTGCCGATCAGCGCACCGACCGCCAGCAGGATGAAGATCGGCACGATCGCCAGCGAGATGCCGTGGACCAGGCTGTCCTGGATGTCGGCCCAGCGGTGGCCGTTGCGCATGCCGATCAACGATGCGATGCCGGCGGCCAGCAGCAGTGCGATCTGGTTGGCGCCGTAGGAGGCGTCGTCCGAGTACAGATGGACCGAAAGCGAGAGCATCACCGCCAGGAACAGCAGCGGCGTCAGCGCCTGCAACAGGCTGGGATCGCGCAGTGCGGGCGCGGTGGCGGCGTCGTTCATCGGGTCCTCCCCCGGAAGGAAGCCCGGAGTGTAACCGTCCGGTCACGCGCGCGCGAAGTGCGGGGGTACACTCCCGCTCCCGTGCCATCTATACCGAACCGAATGGATGACCTTCGCCGCAAGCTTTCCGCGGACCTTGCGGCCTTCGCCGCCGCCTGGCCGACCCAAGCCGATACCGCCGGACTGTTCCTGGCCTTCCTCGGTTCGCACCCGGATGTGTTCGAGCGCCACCACGCCGTCGGCCATTTCACCGGCTCGGCCTGGGTGGTGAGCGGCGACGGCCGGCGCGTGCTGCTCACCCACCACCGCAAGCTCGGCCGCTGGCTGCAGCCGGGCGGCCATGCCGATGGCGATGCCGACCTGGCGCGGGTGGCGCTGCGCGAGGCGGAGGAGGAAACCGGGCTGGCCGGGCTGCGGGTGGAGCCGGCGATCTTCGACCTCGACCGGCACATGATCCCGGCGCGCGGCCATGAGCCGGCGCACTGGCACTACGACGTGCGTTACCTGGTGCTGGCCGGCGCCGACGAGCGTTTCGTCGTCGGCGAGGAATCGCACGACCTGGCCTGGCGCGACATAGTGGAAGTGGCTGACGACCCTGACATCGACGACTCCGTGCGCCGCATGGCGCGCAAGTGGCTGGCGCGCTGAAGCGTGCCCGGGTCTGGCTGCCGCGGTCAGGCCCGGCCGACGTACTCGCCGGTGACTGTGTTGACCAGGATCCGCTCGCCGTTGGCGATGTACTCGGGAACCATGATCTCGATGCCCGTGTTCAGCCTCGCCGGCTTCGGGCGCTTGGTGGCGGTGCCGCCCTTGAGCTCGGGTGGGGTGTCGACCACTTCCAGCGTCACGTTCTGTGGCAGCTGCAGGCCTACCGGCTGGTCGTCGATGATCTGCACGTAGCAGCCTTCCAGCCCGTCGGTGATGTAGCCGGCGGCGTCGCCGACCACGTCGGCGTCGAGCTGGTAAGGCGTGTAGTCCTCGGCGTCGAGGAAGACGAACGCCTCGCCGTCCTTGTACGAGAAGGTCGCCATGCGGCGGCTGAGCTCGACTTCCTTCAGCTCGTCCTCGGCACGCAGGCTCAGGTCGTATTTCTGGCCGCCCGGCACGCTGTACAGGGTGAAGCGGAAGGTGACGTTGCCGCCACGGCCCTGCGGTGCGCTGCGCTCGATGTCGCGCACCTGGTAGACGGTGTTGTTGTATTCGACGACGTTGCCGCGCTTGATGTCGGAGGCTTTCATGGTCAGGTCGGGCTCGGGGATTCGGAATCGGTCGCAAGGGCGGCTTCAGCCGCGACCCGGGCACTGCGATGCTCCGGTCGTGGTCCCCGCCGCTCGTGCGGACCAACCATGGGCTTACTTACTTGGGTGCCAGGCGCACGGCGCCGTCGAGGCGTATGGTCTCGCCATTGAGGTAAGTGTGGGTGAGGATGAAGCCGACCAGGTCGGCGAATTCGTCCGGACGACCCAGTCGCGAGGGGAACGGGATCGAAGCGCCCAGCGACTCCTGCACCTGCGGCGGCATGCCATCCACCATCGGGGTCCAGAAGATGCCCGGGGCGATCGTCATCACGCGGATGCCGAAGCGGGCCAGCTCGCGTGCCATCGGCAGGGTCATGCCGACCACGCCGCCTTTGGAGGCTGAATAGGCGGCCTGGCCAATCTGGCCCTCGTAGGCGGCCACGCTGGCGGTGTTGACGATCACGCCGCGCTCGCCATCGACACCCGGCGTGTTGTGCTGCATCAGGTCGGCGGCGGCCTTGGCGACGTTGAAGCTGCCGACCAGGTTGATCATCACCGTGGTCGAGAACTGCTTGAGCGGCATCGGCCCCTCCTTGCCGAGCACGCGGCCGGCACCGAGGATGCCGGCGCAGTTGATCGCCGCGTTCAGGCCGCCCATGAACTCCCGGGCGGCGGCAAGGTCGGCCTTGACCTGTTCCTCGTCGGTGACGTCGGTGCGGAAGTACTTCGCCTTGTCGGCGCCGAGCGCGGCGACGGCGGCGGCGCCCTTGTCGTCGTTGATGTCGAGCAGCGCGACCTTGCCGCCGTTGGCGACGATGTGCTGGGCGGTGGCGAGGCCAAGGCCGGAGACGCCGCCGGTGACGACGGCACGGACATCGTTGAGCTGCATGGGGAATCCTGCGTCGATGAAAACCGCGATTTTACCCCACGCCCGGGGCACCGGCATGAGCGGCTCGGGTCGCACTCCGGTGCCCGCTGATTTTGTGGTTGCGGCCGCCGCGACGGGAGCTCACAGGTCGAGCAGGTAGAAGCGGTTGCAGCCGAAGTGCCCGGTGCGGCCCATGGGCGCGTCGAGCCGGCGGAAGCCGGTGCGCTCGTAGAGTTTCTGCGCCGCGTCCATGCCGTGCAGGGTTTCCAGATAGCAGCGGCGGTAGCCGAGCGCGCGGGCGGCGGCGAGGCAGCGCGACATCATCGCCGCGCCGGCGCCCAGGCCGCGCAGGGCTGGCAGGAAGTACATCTTGCGCAACTCGCACACGTCCCCCGGCCCGCCGTCGAGCGGCGCCACGCCGCCGCCGCCCATCACCGCGCCGTCCTTCTCGACCACGAAATAGGCCGCGCCGGGGCGGTCGTAGGCACGGCTCATGTGTGCCACCTCGGGGTCGTGGATGGCGAAGCCGGGGCCGTCGGCGCCGAACTCGGTCATGACGGTGCGGATGATCGCCGCGACGGCTTCGTCGTCGTCCGCTGCGATCGGGCGGATGGAGAAGACGGATGCGTTCATCGGGTCTGGCGGGCGGCTCGGCGACGCATCAGTGTCGCCGCCACTGCCCGCGAAAGGAAACGAGTTCGCGTCATGCCAGCCATGAGCCGGCATCACACGGCGGGGTGAGGGCTCAAGCCGCCGTGGCGCGCGTCACCTTGCTGCCTGTCTCGCGGCCGAGCAGGTTGGCCAGCCAGCGGCCGGTTTCGACCAGCTTCGTCAGGTCCACGCCGGTGGCGATGCCCATGCCTTCGAGCATGTACACCACGTCTTCGGTGGCGACGTTGCCGCTGGCGCCGTGCGCGTAGGGGCAACCGCCGGTGCCCGACACGGCGGCATCGACCACGGCGACGCCTTCCTCCAGGCAGGCCAGGATGTTGGCCAGCGCCTGACCACGGGTGTCGTGGAAGTGCACCGCCAGCGCCGCCATCGGCACCTCGCCGGCCACCGCGCGCAGCATCTCGCGCGCCTTGCCCGGCGTGCCGACGCCGATGGTGTCACCGAGCGAGATTTCGTAGCAACCCAGCTCGTGCAGGCGTCTGGCCACCCGCACCACGTCGGCCAGCGGCACCTCCCCCTGGTAGGGGCAGCCGAGCACGGTCGAGACGTAGCCGCGCACCTTCACGCCATCGGCCCTGGCCTGCTCCAGCACCGGTTCGAAGCGCGCGATCGACTCCTCGATCGAGGCGTTGATGTTCTTGCGGTTGAAGGCTTCCGAGGCGGCCGTGAAGACCGCGATCTCGGTCACCCCGACCGCTCTGGCTCGCTGGTAGCCCTGCAGATTGGGCACCAGCACCGGGTAGCTCACGCCCGGCTGCTTGCGGATGCCGGCGTAGACTTCGGCGGCATCGGCCAGTTGTGGCACCCACTTCGGGCTGACGAAGCTGGTCGCCTCGATCGTGCGCAGGCCGGTGGCGGACAGGCGGTCGATCAGGGCGATCTTGTCCGCGGTCGGGACGAGGGTCTTCTCGTTCTGCAGGCCATCGCGAGGGCCGACTTCGACGATGCGGACGGCGGCGGGCAGGGCGGTCATGGGGGCGTTCTCCATCGAGCGCATCGGCTCATCGTTCCATCTGTGTCGGGCGTCGGGAATCTGGAATCTGGAATCGGGGCGGGCGTGGCGGAAGCCGGCCCGGCGGTCGTGCTTCGGGCCGCCGCAGGCGGTGCCGGTGGCTCGCTCCCCGCGATTTCCCATTCCCGATTCCCGGTCTCCGGCGGCTACTCCTCCAGCATCACCAGCGCCGCGTCGCCCTCGACGAAGTCGCCGGCGGCGGCGCGTACCTCGGCGACGGTGCCGGCGCGTGGCGCGCGCAAGGTCAGCTCCATCTTCATGGCTTCCATGACCAGCAGCTCCTGGCCCTCGTCGACGCGGTCGCCCGGCGCCACTTTCACCAGCACGATGCGGCCGGGCATGGGCGCGGCGAGGCGGTTGCCGGCGCCGGCATCGGTTTCGCCTTCGAAATGGAAAGCGCCGACACGCTCGAAGCGGACGCGGCGGTGGCCGTCGTGGACGGTCGTCGCGTCGGCATCGGCACGCACCAGGTAACGCGCGCTCTCGCCGTCGAAGCGCGCCGACAGCATGCCGTCGACGATGCGGGCGCCGGTGATGGTGAGCGCGAAGCCGTCGCCGCGAAGACGGTAGTCGCCCGCGCTGCCGGCGGCGTGCAGCTCGTGGCGGACGCCGCGATGCTGCAGCACCAGCCGGCGCTCGCCGGCATGGCCGAGGCGCCAGCCGTCGGCGATCGCCCAAGGCGAGGTCGGGTCGCCGGAGCGTGCTGCCTGTTCGCGCACCGCGGCCTCGTCGTGCAGCAGCGCGGCGGTGGCGGCGGCGGCCAGTTCGCGTGGCGTGGGCGGGGCGGGCTCGGACAGCACCTCGTCCAGATGGCGGTCGAGGTAGCCGGTGTCGATGCGGCCCTCGACCACCACCGGATGACGGATCAGCCGCTCCAGGAATTCGATGTTCGACTTGGGTCCGACGATTTCGCTGCGCGCCAGCGCATCGGCCAGCGTGGCCAGCGCGGCGCGGCGGTCGGCGCCGTGGACGATCAGCTTGGCGATCATCGGGTCGTAGAAGATCGTCACCGTGTCGCCCTCGACCACGCCGCCATCGAGGCGGACCTGCGCCGACGGCGGCGGCAGGACGAGCTTCTCCAGCCTGCCCGAGCCGGGCAGGAAGCCGGCCTCCGGGTCTTCCGCGTACAGCCGCACCTCGATGGCGTGGCCGGTGTGGCGCACCTGGTCCTGCGCCAGCGGCAGCGCCTCGCCAGCGGCCACGCGCAGCTGCCACTCGACCAGATCCAGCCCGGTGACGAGCTCGGTCACCGGGTGCTCGACCTGCAGACGGGTGTTGATCTCCATGAAGTAGAAGTCGCCATCCGCACCGACGATGAATTCCACCGTGCCGGCGTTGACGTAGTCGATGGCGCGGCCGGCGGCCACCGCCGCCTCGCCCATCCGCGCGCGCAGCGCGGGCGTCAGGAGCGGCGAGGGCGATTCCTCGATGATCTTCTGGTAGCGGCGCTGCGCCGAGCACTCGCGCTCGCCGAGGTGGATGATGCGGCCGTGGCCGTCGCCGAAGATCTGGAACTCGATGTGGCGTGGTTGCTGGATGTAGCGCTCCAGCAGCACCCGGTCGCGACCGAAGGCGCCGGTCGCCTCGCGCTGGCAGCTTTCCAGCGCGGCGGCGAACTCGCCGGCCGTGCGCACGATGCGCATGCCCTTGCCGCCGCCGCCGTGCGCGGCCTTGATCATCAGCGGGTAGCCGATGCGGTCGGCCTCGCGCCGCAGCAGTGCCGGATCCTGGTCCTCGCCGGTGTAGCCGGGCACCACCGGCACGCCGTGCGCGGCCATCAGCTCCTTGGCGCCGGCCTTGGAGCCCATCTTGCGCATCGAGGCGGCCTTGGGGCCGATGAAGACCAGGCCGGCCCGTTCCACCGCCTCGGCAAAGTCGGCGTTCTCCGACAGAAAGCCGTAGCCGGGATGGATCGCCTGCGCGCCGGTCTTTTTCGCGATGTCGAGGATGCGCTCGCCGCGCAGGTAGGACTCGCCCGGTGGCGGCGGCCCGATGTGGTGCGCCTCGTCGGCCAGCCGCACGTGCTGCGCGTCGGCATCGGCATCGGAGAACACCGCCACCGTGCGGATGCCCAGCCGGCGGCAGGTGCGGATGACGCGGCAGGCGATCTCGCCGCGGTTGGCGATCAGGATCTTGTCGAACATCAGTCTTCGCCGTCCCAGTAATCGAGGCTGGCCTCGGCCCGGCCGTTGTAGCGGAACACGCGCGGCTTGCCGCCCGCGTCGTCGTCGATGGCGCGCACGCCGAACTTGCCGGAGTCGGGATACTCCACGATCTCCGGGTGCTGCATCGTGCTCACCGCCAGGTACTTCAGCTCGCTGTCGCCGGTGTTGACGATCTGGTGCGCGGTTTCCGGCCCGCCGGGCGGGCAGGCGATTGCGTCGCCGGCACGGATCGGATGGCGCGCGTCGCCCACGCGCAGCTCGCCCGTGCCTTCGAGGACGAAGAACATCTCCTCGTTGACGCGATGGCTGTGACGCGGGAATGCGCACTTGCCAGGCGGCAGCACGGCCAGCCCGTAGCCGAGCTTGCGCGCGCCGATGCGCCGGGCGATCTGACCGGGGCGGGCTTCGTACTTCTTACCGTGCCGCCACGGCTCGAACTCGATCTCGTCGATGTTGAGGATCGGCCTGTTCATGCGTTCTCGCTCACGGGCGCTAGCTCTTCTCCCTCCCCCTCAGGGGGAGGGCCGGGGTGGGCGTGGTGTTGCTTCGGCTGTCGCTCGCCCAAGGCGCGCAGGATGGTTTCCAGCACCGCCTCGGTCCGGGCAAGCACATCATGGTTCCAGAATCGCAGCACGTAAAAGCCGTCGGCAGCGAGCGCAGCGTCGCGCGCGCGATCCGCTTCGGTCCGATCGGCATGCTGGCCGCCATCGAGTTCGACGATGAGTTTCCGGTCGATGCAGACGAAATCGAGGATGTAATCGTAATAGGGGTGCTGGCGACGGAACTTGCAGCCGCCAAGTTGTTTGTCGCGCAGGTACCGCCACAGCATGCGTTCGGCATCGGTCGGCGCCTTGCGCAAGGTCTTCTGCAGGCCGGGGCCGAGAATTTTTCGGTTGGTCTGTCCGCGCATGTGGGCCTCGCTAACACCATCCCCACCCCGGCCCTCCCCTTGAAGGGGAGGGAGCAGGAGCGCTCGTCGCTTGGGTGGGCGTCGATGCTTGCCGACGCGACATGCTTGTCCCCCTCCCCCTCAGGGGGAGGGCCGGAGTGGGGGTGGGAGCAGGAGCGGTCGTCGCCTGGGTGGGCGTCGATGCTTGCCGACGCGGCATGCTTGTCCCCCTCCCCCTCAGGGGGAGGGCCGGGGTGGGGGTGGGAGCAGGAGCGGTCGTCGCCTGGGTGGGCGTCGATGCCTGCCGACGCGGCATGCTTGTCTCCCTCCCCCTCAGGGGGAGGGCTGGGGTGGGGGTGGTGTTCATCCTTCGACCCATCGCGGCGCGCGTTTGTCGAGGAAGGCGCCCAGACCTTCCTGGCCTTCCGGCGAGACGCGCAGGCGGGCGATCAGTGCGGCGTTGTCGGCGTCGATGCGTTCGGCCTGTTCGCGGGTCATGCCGCCGATGCGCAGCGCCAGCCGCTTGGCCTCGTGCTGCGCGGCCGGGCCGCCCTTGCCGAGCCAGTGCAGCTGGCGCTCGACGGCATCGTCGAGTGCATCGGCCGGCACGCACTGGTGCAACAGGCCGATGCGCATCGCTTCGGTGGCATCGAAGACTTCGGCGGTGAGGAACAGCCGCCGCGCCTGCCGCGGGCCGATGGCGTTGACGACATAGGGCGAGATCACCGCCGGCACCAGGCCGAGCTTGACCTCCGACAGCGAGAACTTGGCGCCTTCCACGCCGATGGCGATGTCGCAGCAGGCCACCAGCCCGACGCCGCCGCCATAGGCCGAGCCGTTGACCCGGGCGATTGTCGGCTTGGAGAGGAAGTTGAGCGTGCGCATCAGCGTCGCCAGCCGCAGCGAGTCGGCCAGGTTGTCGGCCTCGCTGGCAGCGGCCATGCCGCGCATCCAGTTCAGATCGGCCCCGGCCGAGAAGGTCGCGCCGTCGCCGGTCAGCACCACCGCGCGCACCCCGTCATCGGCATCCAGCGCCTGCAGCGCGGCGGTCAGCTCGGCGATCAGCGTCTCGTCGAAGGCGTTGTGCACCTGCGGGCGGGCGAGGGCAACGGTGGCGACGTGGGCGTGGCGGTCTATGCGGATGCTGGTCATGCGGGGCTGTCTCTTGGTCGCCGGTGCGCTGTGAAGCGGTTACATGCGGAACACGCCGAAACGTTCCTTGACGATCGGCGCATTGAGGCTGGCCGAGATCGCCAGCCCGAGCACGCGGCGGGTGTCGGCCGGGTCGATGATGCCGTCGTCCCAGAGCCTGGCGGTGGCGTAGTACGGGTGCCCCTGGCGCTCGTACTGCTCGCGGATCGGCGCCTTGAAGGCTTCCTCCTCCTCGGCGCTCCATTCGCCGCCGGCGGCCTCGATGCCGTCACGCTTGACCGTGGCCAGCACGCTGGCGGCCTGCTCGCCGCCCATCACCGAGATGCGCGCGTTCGGCCACATCCACAGAAAGCGCGCGCCGTAGGCGCGACCGCACATGGCGTAGTTGCCGGCACCGAAGGAGCCGCCGATGACCACGGTGAACTTGGGCACGTGCGAGCAGGCCACGGCGGTGACCATCTTGGCGCCGTCCTTGGCGATGCCGGCGTTCTCGTACTTCTTGCCGACCATGAAGCCGGTGATGTTCTGCAGGAACACCAGCGGGATGTCGCGCTGGTTGCACAGTTCGATGAAGTGCGCGCCCTTGAGCGCGCTCTCGGAGAACAGGATGCCGTTGTTGGCGACGATGCCGACCGGGTAGCCGTGGATGTGGGCGAAGCCGCACACCAGCGTCTTGCCGTAGCGCGCCTTGAACTCCTGGAACTGGCTGCCGTCGACCAGGCGGGCGATGACTTCGCGGATGTCGAAGGGGCGGCGGGTGTCCTTGGGCACGATCCCGTACAGCTCGTCGGCGGGATACAGCGGCTCGCGCACCGGTTGCACCGCGACCGGCAGCGATTTTTTGCGATTGAGGTGGCGCAGCACGTCGCGGGCGATCTCCAGCGCGTGACGGTCGTTCTCGGCGAAGTGGTCGGCCACGCCGGAGACGGCGGTGTGCACCTCGGCGCCGCCCAGCGACTCGGCATCGACCACCTCGCCGGTGGCGGCCTTCACCAGCGGTGGGCCGCCGAGGAAGATCGTGCCCTGTTCCTTGACGATGATGGCCTCATCGCACATCGCCGGCACATAGGCGCCGCCAGCGGTGCACGAGCCCATCACCACGGCGATCTGCGGAATGTTCTCCGCGCTCATCCGCGCCTGGTTGTAGAAGATCCGGCCGAAGTGCTCCTTGTCCGGGAACACCTCGTCCTGCAGCGGCAGGAAGGCGCCGCCGGAGTCGACCAGGTACACGCAGGGCAGACGGTTCTCGCGCGCCACTTCCTGCGCGCGCAGATGCTTTTTCACCGTCATCGGGAAGTAGGTGCCGCCCTTGACGGTGGCATCGTTGGCGACGACGACGATCTCTTGCCCATGCACGCGGCCGATGCCGGTGATGATGCCGGCGGCGGGGGCGGCGCCGTCGTACATGTCCTCGGCCGCCAGCGGCGAGAGCTCGAGGAAGGGCGAGCCGGGGTCGAGCAGGGCGGTGACGCGGTCGCGCGGCAGCAGTTTGCCGCGGGCGGTGTGCCTGTCGCGGGCCTTGTCGCCGCCGCCGAGGGCGGCGCGGGCCAGGCGGGCATCCAGATCCTCGACCAGCGTGCGCAGGTGGGCGGCGTTGTCGAGGAACTCGGGCGATCGCGGATCGACGTGGCTC
Organism: Rehaibacterium terrae; assembly: GCF_014202935.1. Lineage (GTDB taxonomy): Bacteria > Pseudomonadota > Gammaproteobacteria > Xanthomonadales > Xanthomonadaceae > Rehaibacterium > Rehaibacterium terrae. The sequence goes on from NZ_JACHHX010000001.1 coordinate 203,110, forward strand.
TTGATCACCGGCATGGCGGGACTCGCTGGGAGACAAGACCCGCATTGTCGCCGGAAAGCCCGCCCGGCGTCTCCCCGCGGTGCCGAAAACGCAAGGCCCGCCGGTGGGCGGGCCTTGCGTCGAGGCGGCGGCGCTCAGTGCTCGCCGTCGCCGTCCTTCTCCTCGTCGGACGCCTCGGCGGTCTCGCCGTTGCCCTCGGCGGCTTCGCCGGTCGTCTCGTCGGTGGCCTCGTCGGTGGCCTCGGGTGCCGCCTCGCCAGCCGCCTCTTCGTTGGCCGCCTCGGCCGCCGGGGCCGCCTGCTCCGCGGGAGCGGCGGGCTCGGCCGCGGGCTGCTGGGCTTCCTGCGACTGGTTCGAGCACGCTGCCAGGGCTAGGCCGAAGGCCAGGGCGAGCAGGGTCTTGTAGCTGGACATGAGCACTTCCTCGTCTTCTTGTGATGGATGGGACGCGCGGCGCGCGCCGCTAACATCATGGGAGGGGTTCGTCGCGTGTCAAGCGGCACGGCCGATGGCGCGCCGTGCCGCGGTGCGTTCGTCCCGTCAGGCCAGTTCGATGGCGATCGCCGTCGCCTCGCCGCCGCCGATGCACAGCGCCGCCACGCCGCGCTTGCCGCCACGCTTGCGCAGGGCATTGATCAGCGTGACCACCAGACGCGCGCCGGAAGCGCCGATCGGGTGGCCCAGCGCGCAGGCGCCGCCGTTGACGTTGAGCCGGTCGTGCGGGATGCCGAGCTCCTTCATCGGCGCCATCGCCACGCAGGCGAACGCCTCGTTGACCTCGAACAGGTCGACGTCGCCGACGCTCCAGCCGACCTTCTTCAGCACGTTGTCGATCGCGCTGACCGGGGCGGTGGTGAACCAGGCCGGCTCCTGCGAATGGGTGGCGTGGCCGAGGATACGCGCCAGCGGGGTCAGGCCCTTGGCCTTGGCGAGCTCCGCGGACAGCAGCACGGTGGCCGCGGCGCCGTCGTTGATGCTGGAGGAGCTGGCGGCGGTGATGGTGCCGTCCTTCTTGAACGCCGGCTTGAGCGCCGGGATCTTGCTGATGTCGCAGCGGCCCGGCTGCTCGTCCCGGTCGATGACGACCTCGCCCTTGCGGCCGGCCACGGTCACCGGGACGATCTCGTCGGCGAAGGCGCCGGATTCCTGCGCGGCCAGCGCGCGGCGCACGCTCTCGGCGGCGAAGGCGTCCTGCTCCTCGCGGGTGAAGCCGTACTTCTGCACGCACATTTCGCCGAACACGCCCATCGCCTGCTTGTCGTAGGGGTCGGTCAGGCCGTCCCAGGCCATGTGGTCGAGGAACTCGGCGCTGCCGTACTTGATGCCGGTGCGTGCGCCGTTGAGCAGGTGCGGGGCGTTGGTCATCGACTCCATGCCGCCGGCGACGACGATCTGCGCCGAGCCGGCGCGGATCAGGTCGTGGCCCAGCATGATCGCCTTCATGCCCGAGCCGCAGACCTTGTTGATGGTGGTGCAGCCCACCGCGGCCGGCAGGCCGGCACCGAGCGCCGCCTGGCGGGCCGGTGCCTGGCCGAGTCCGGCCGGCAGCACGCAGCCCATGATGACTTCGGACACATCGGCGGCGGCGACGCCGGCCTGTTCCAGGGCGGCGCGGATGGCGGCGGCACCGAGCGTCGGCGTGGGGACGCCGGTGAACTGGCCGAGGAGGGAACCGATGGCGGTGCGCTTGGCGCCCGCGATGACGACGTGGGTCATGCGTATCTCCGGGTTGGATCGGGAATGCTTCCGAACCGTTCGATTATGCGCTCGCATGTTGCACTGCGGCAAACCCGCTCCGCCGGTGGGCGGAACGAATAAAAAGCGGGCCGGCCAAGAGGAGCCGGCCCGTTGCTGGCGGAGTCCCGGCGCTCCCGGGATTCCGGATCTGCCGGACAGTCGCCGGCGTCGGTACTTATACCGCGTCCGGTCGCCGGCGGTGCGGTCGAGGCGACCCGCGGCAGCGCGGCGGCGACGGGCGCGCCGCGTGGACTCAGGCGCGGCCCTCGAACAGCTCCCGCCCGATCAGCATGCGGCGGATCTCGTTGGTGCCGGCACCGATCGCGTAGAGCTTGGCGTCGCGCAGGATGCGGCCGGTCGGGTACTCGTTGATGTAGCCGTTGCCGCCCAGGCACTGGATGCCTTCCAGCGCCACCTGCACCGCGGCCTCGGAGGCGTGCAGCAGGCAGCTGGCCGGATCGATGCGCGTGGCGTGACCGCGGTCGTAGTCCATCGCCACCAGGTAGGCGTAGGCGCGGGCGGACTGCAGCGCGGTGTACATGTCGGCGATCTTGGCCTGCATGATGCCGAAACTGCCGATCGGTGCGTCGAACTGCTTGCGCTCGCGCACATAGGGCAGGGCGACGTCGAGCGCCGCCTGCATCAGGCCCAAGGGGCCGCCGGTGAGCACCAGGCGCTCGGTATTGAGCCCGCTCATCAGCACCTTGACGCCCTGGTTCACCTCGCCGAGCACGTTTTCCTCGGGGATCTCGCAGTCCTCGAACACCAGCTCGCAGGTGTTGGAGCCGCGCATGCCCAGCTTGTCGAGCTTCTGCGCGGTGGAAAAGCCCTTCATGCCCTTCTCGACCAGGAAGGCCGTCATGCAGCGGCTGCCGGCCTCCTTGCCCGCGGTGCGCATGTAGACGATCAGCACGTCGGCCTCGGGGCCGTTGGTGATCCACATCTTGTTGCCATTGGCCACCCAGACATCGCCCTTCTTCTCGGCGCGGCAGGCCATCGAGCCCACCACGTCGGAGCCGGCGCCCGGCTCGCTCATGGCCAGCGCGCCCACCCATTCGCCGCTGCACAGCTTCGGCAGGTACTTGGCGCGCTGTGCCGGGCTGCCGTTGTTGTAGAGGTTCTGCACGCACAGGTTGGAGTGCGCGCCGTAGCTCAAGCCCACCGAGCCCGAGGCCCTGCTGATTTCCTCCATCGCGACCAGATGCGCGAGGTAGCCCATGCCGCTGCCACCGTACTCGCCCGGCACGGTGATGCCGAGCAGACCCATTTCGCCCAGCTTCGGCCACAGCTCCTGCGGAAAAGCGTTGTCGTGATCGATCTGCGCCGCGCGCGGGGCGATCTCGCTTTCGGCGAAGCGGCGGACGGCCTCGCGCAGGGCGTCGATCTCTTCGCCCAAGGGGAATGGACGCATGGCAACTCCAAGGCTTGCGGTGGTGTGATTGTAGCGCCGGCGCGTGAGCGCGCCGTGGTCTCTCAAGCCCTCTGTCGCACGGACGGGGACTTGCCGCCCCCGAAACGACACCGCCCGGGCGGGCCGGGCGGTGTGTGTGCGACGGATGGCGGCGATCAGTTGGCGCGGCGGCCGAGGAAGCGCGGCGCATGGTTGCCCATGTGCGGCAGCTTCAGCTTGCCGATGGTGTTGATGCGCTCCTCGGCCATGCGGTCGGCGGCCTTGTAGGTCGGGATGCCGTCGCGCTTGGAGATCTCGAAGATCCGCATCAGGTTGTAGTAGATGGTGCGCATCATGCGCATGGCGCGCTCGCGGTTGTAACCGTCGATCTCCAGCGACACGTTCATCAGGCCGCCGGCGTTGACCGCGTAGTCGGGCGCGTACAGCACGCCGCGGCGTTCCAGTTCGTCGCCGATCTGGTCGGTGGCGAGCTGGTTGTTGGCCGCACCGCAGATCACCTTGGCCTTGATGCGGTCGATGGTGGTCTCGTTGAGGGTGCCGCCGAGGGCGGTCGGCGAGTAGACGTCGACGTCGACGTCGTAGATCTCGTCCAGGCCCACCGCCTCGCAGCCGAACTCCTCGACCGCGCGGCGCACGGCCTCCTGGTTGATGTCGGTGACGAACACCTTGGCGCCGCGCTCGCGCAGCAGCTTGACGAACTCCATGCCGACGTGGCCGACGCCCTGCACGGCATAGCTGTACTTGCCGACGTCCTCGTTGCCGAACTTGACGTTGAGGGCCGCCATCAGGCCCTGCAGGGTGCCGTAGGCGGTGAACGGCGACGGGTCGCCCGAGCCGCCATGGACCTGGTGCACGCCGGTGACGTACTCGGTCTCGCGGAACACGTACTCCATGTCGTTGACGTCGATGCCGACATCCTCGGCGGTGATGTAGCGGCCGCCCAGCGAGTTCACGAAGCGGCCGAAGGCGCGGAACAGCGCCTCGGACTTGTCCTTGTTCGGGTCGCCCCAGATGACCGCCTTGCCGCCGCCCAGGTTCAGGCCCGACACCGCGGCCTTGTAGGTCATGCCGCGCGACAGGCGCAGCACGTCGTTGAGCGCCTCGGCCTCGTTCGCGTAGTTCCACATGCGGGTACCGCCCAGGGCCGGGCCGAGCACGGTGTTGTGGATCGCGATGATGGCTTTGAGGCCGGCGTCCTTGTTATGGCAGAACACCACTTCCTCGTGGCCCGAGGTGGAGATGGTTTCGAAGATCATCTGGAGGCTCCGGTGACGGCCGACTGCGCTCGGAAAGGTTGATGTTTCGAGCGAAGTTCCGGACGTAACTGATTGATGGAATTTGAGCCGCTGCCCTGTCCGGGTGCCCCGGCCGGCCTGACGGCGCGCGTATTGTAAAGCAATCGCTCCGGAAAGCCCGGCCGGCCGGCCGGTGCATGCACGGGCTGGGTCGGCGCGATCGGTCCGGAGCGCAGGCCATGGCCCCGGTCACCGGCCGCGTTCCGGCGCAGGCGCGCCCAGCCTGCCGGGACGGGCCTGCCCTTCACGCGGATTTCTCCGGTTCCGATGCCCAATCGCGGCTGTTCCCGACTCGCCGGGGTCCGGGATGAGCCGATTGCCAGTCTCGCCGCCTCCTGCCGCCGCCATCGATGAAAGCACCCGGCTCGTCCATCTGGTCGCGCGGCTGTGCGAACGCGACCAGGCGGCGTTGGGCGAGCTCTACGACCGCACCGTCGACCGTGTCTACGGTACCGCCATCCGCGTGCTGGGCCGGCCCGAGGACGCCGAGGAGGTCGTCTGCGAGGTCTATCAGCAGGTCTGGGAGGGGGCCGGACACTACGACCCTGGACGCGGCGGCGTGCTGGCCTGGCTGCTGCGCATCGCCTGGAGCCGCGCGGTCGACCGGCTGCGCCGCGAGCGGGCGCACCGCAGCCGTCTGGTGGCGCATCCGCAGGACGCGCTGGATACGTATACGCTGTGTGAAGAAAATGATCCCGCCAGCCGCCTCATGGCGGTCCTGGACAGCCGTTCGGCCGTCGCCCATGCCCTGGAGACGCTCAGCGTGGAGCAGCGGCGCATGCTGGCGCTCGCCTTCTTCGAGGATCTGAGCCATCCGGAGATCGCCGCGCGCACCGGGGTCGCCCTGGGTACGGTGAAATCGCATATCCGGCGCGGTCTGCAGGCCTTGCGCCGTGCGCTCGGCGAGGGGGCGGCCATGACTGATCGTCGTCGCCTCGATCCCGACCTGGCCGCCCGTCTGGCCGAGAGCATGACGCCGGTGACGCCGGACCCGGCGCGCCGCCTGGCCATGCGCGAACGCATCCTTGCCGATGCCGCGGCCCCCGCCACCCGGGTCTTGCGGGCGGACGAAGGCGAATGGCGCGAGTTCGTGCACGGCATCCGCATCAAGACCCTGCGCCGCGACGAGACCGCCGGCACCGAGACCAGCCTGTGGCGGCTGGCGCCCGGCGCCCGTGTGCCGCCGCATAGCCACCGCCACGAGGAGGAGTGTCTGGTGCTGGAGGGCTCCATCGTCCACGACGGCGTGGAGTACTTCGCCGGTGACTATCTGCTGGCCCCGGCAGGGGCCAGGCACAAACCTTTCGTCGCCCCGCAAGGCGCGCTGTTGCTGATCCGTTCGGAGCTGGTGCCGCGGTTGGGCTGGCTGACCCGCCTGGCCCTGCGCTTGATCGGACGATGATCAGCTTGGGTGCAGTGTTCCGCCCCACCATCTCCATCGGAGGATACCGCCATGACTCGTACTGCGATCCATTGCCTGGGACTGGCCCTGCTGTTGTGCAGCGCGACGGCGACGGCCCGGCAGGCCCGTGAGGCCCCCGAGGTCGGGCGGATCTTCCAGCCCACCGCGGAGAATCTCGGCGAGGCAGAGGTCGAAGCCGTGCGCCGGCAGCTGGCCGCCCAGCGGACCGATGCGCCGGCGCTGTTCCTCAACGGCGTCCTCGTCGACGCCCGCGGCATGACCCTCTACACCTACAGCCGCGACCGCCCCAACGTCAGCACCTGCTTCCGCGTCTGCGAGAGGCTCTGGCCGATCTTCGCCGCCGGCCTCGACGACGAGCCGCAGGGCGAGTTCGGGATCATCGAGCGCATGGACGGCAGCCTGCAGTGGACTTGGCGCGGGCAGCCGCTCTACTACTGGGTCCGTGACCGCAACCCCGGCGACATCACCGGGGACGGCGTCAACGACGTCTGGCACGCGGTGCGTTCCGACTGACGCGCGCAGGCCCTGCACCGGCCACGGGCGAGGGCGTCCGCGACCGCCATCTCCCGAAGCGCATCCGGGCTCCGCACTAGACACGTAGCAGCCGGTTGAAGCCCGGCGACGGCTCCCGCAGCGGGAGCGGCCGCGGTTTCCATCGGCTTCTTCGAGGAGACAGACCATGAAAACCTCCCTCTGGACAGCGTGCTCCGCAGTCGCCGCGGTCGCTGCGTTCGGGCTGGCCGCCCCGGTCTCGGCCGGTCACGAGAACATCGTGCTCGAGGCCAGCCTGAGCGGGCGCGCGGAGGTCGCCAGCGGCAGCCGGGACAACCGCATCGTCGGCGACCCGCGCGGTCGCGGCGAGGCCTACGTGTTCGGGATCGACGGCGACAGCACGACGATCTGTTACGTCCTGCTGGTCGAGCGGATCGGCGAGCTGGACCTGCCCCCGGGCAACGGCCGCCAGGCGCACATCCATCGCGGCCGACCGGGCCAGAACGGACCGGTGGTGGTCAATCTGGCCTGGCCACAGGACGGCCGCGCGGCCGACTGCATCGCCGAGGACCGCATCCTGCCCAACGGGGCCCCTGCGTTCGCACGCGATCCCATGACCGGCGCGCTGCGTGCCACCGCCGTCGAGATCCTCATGCACCCGGAGGAGTTCTATATCAACGTGCACAACCAGGAGTATCCCGCGGGTGCGGTGCGCGGCCAGCTGAAGGACACGCTCGATCACGGCCATTGAAGGTCCCGGGCTGCGTGTCGGGCGGTGTATCCACGCCGGTCGCCGGCGAGCCGCGACTGCTGCCCGGACGCCGGTGCCGGTGGGATGGCCGTCGGAAAGGGTGCTCCGGTCCGGCTGCATCCGCGTTCCTTGGCTGTTGCGTAAGAGAGGCGGGAGACCGAGCGTCTCCCGCCAGTGTCCGAATTCGAGAGGGGGTACTCCATGCAAGCCATGTACAGGCGTCCGGGCCACGCGCGCGTCGTGTTCGCCCTGACACTCATGCTCGCCGGAAGCGCTGCGCTGGCCCAGGACAGCGGCCGCGGCAGCAGCGGCAAACTCTTGCTCACCGGTGGCGTAAGCCAAGTGGAGGGTGCGGCCGGAGGTGGTCTCACGCCCTGGGCCGTGATCGGCGGGTACGGCACCCGCGACCAGTTCGGCGCGAATGCTTTCTATACCCGGGTGGATACGGGCGACTACGCCATGGACAGCCAGGGCGTGCTGCTGGGTCTGTTCGATCGCGTCGAGGTCAGCCTTTCCCGACAGAAGTTCGACACCAGGCAAATCGGTGCAGCCCTCGGCCTGGGGCGAGGCTTCACCTTCACCCAGGACACGCTCGGTCTGAAGCTTCGCCTGTTCGGTGATGCTGTTCTGGAACAGGACAGCTGGGTGCCGCAGGTGGCCGTCGGCGTGCAGCGCAAGCGCAACGACCAGCCGGCGGTGCTCGCCTTCGTCGGTGCGCAGAGCCATCGCGGCAGTGACTTCTACGTGTCCGCGACCAAGCTCTATCTCGCCCAGAGCCTGCTGCTCAACGGTACCGTGCGTTTCACCAAGGCCAATCAGTTCGGAATCCTCGGCTTTGGTGGTGACCGGCGCAACGGCTACCGGCCGCAGTTCGAGGGCTCCGCCGCCTGGCTGCTCAACCGTCACCTCGCCATCGGCGCCGAGTACCGGATGAAGCCGGACAATCTCGGTATCGCCCGCGAGGACGACGCCTGGGATGCGTTCGTGGCCTGGGCTCCGAACAAGCACCTCTCGCTGACCCTTGCCTACGTCGATCTCGGCAACATCGTCATCGCAGACAACCAGCGTGGCTGGTACGCCTCGCTGCAGGTCGGCTTCTGAACCCAAGGAGACATGCCATGTTCCGACTCCCGACCAAGCTCGGCCTGTTCCTCGGGCTGGCCCTGGCACTGGTCCAACCGGCCCAGGCGCAGATGGACCCGGCGCCGGCCGACCCCACATTGCGCCCCGTTCTCGATGAGTTCGGCGGTGTGGCCGGCCTGACCGCACTGATGGACGACTTCATGACGATCCTGCTCGACGATCCGCGCATGCGGCCGTTCTTCGAAAACGCCGACCAGGTGCGCATCAAGCGTCAGCTGGTCGAGCAGTTCTGCGTGATCCTCGGCGGCGATTGCACCTACAGCGGGCGTGACATGCGCAGCTCGCATGCCGGCCTGGGCATCACCCGTGCCGACTTCAACGCGCTGGTCGAGGACCTGCAGATTGCGATGGATCGGCGCGGCATCCCGTTCCGAGCCCAGAACAAGCTGCTGGCCAAGCTCGCCCCCATGCATCGCGAGATCGTCACCGAATAGTCCATGACGTCCCGCCGCGCGGTCGGAGCGGCCGCCGCGGCGGGCTTGCGAGCGCACGTTCCGCAACTCCTCTGCGTGCGAGAAGGGCCGTCGCGCGCGCCTCCAGCCCTGCCGCCGCCGGCCGGCGGCCTGCGCGGGGCCTGGGCTACAATCTGGCGGTTCCCCGTTCTGAGTTCCGAGGGCCGCATGAGCATTCCCGCCAGCCACGTTCCCGCCGCCGAGCCCCGACCGGAGGCCACGCCGCTGCGCTTCGTCACCGCCGCCAGCCTGTTCGACGGCCACGATGCCGCCATCAACATCATGCGGCGGCTGATCCAGGCGCAGGGGGCGGAGGTGATCCACCTCGGCCACAACCGCTCGGTGGAGGACGTGGTGCGCGCCGCGCTGCAGGAGGACGCCGACGCCATCGCCGTGTCCAGCTACCAGGGCGGCCACGTCGAGTACTTCAAGTACATGGTGGACATGCTGCGCGAACGTGGTGCCGGCCACATCCGTGTGTTCGGCGGTGGTGGCGGCACCATCACGCCGGAAGAGATCCGCGAGCTTCAGGCCTACGGCGTCGAGCGCATCTACCACCCCAATGACGGCATGCACATGGGGCTGGTGGCGATGATCGAGGATGTGGTGCGGCGTGCTGCGCAGGCCCGGGACCAGGGGCCGGGGATCCAGGACCCGGAAAAGCTCGCCACTCCCGACATCGACGACGAGATCGGCATCGGCCGCATGCTCAGTGCGATCGAGGATGGCCTGTTCAGCGAGACCGAGCTCGCCGGCCTGCGCAAGCAATGGGCCGCCGGCCCTTCCGGCTCCCGATTCCCGATTTCCCATTTCCGGGCCACCACTCCCGTCATCGGCATCACCGGCACCGGCGGCGCCGGCAAATCGTCCGTCACCGACGAACTGCTCAACCGCTTCCTGCAGCACTTTCCCGAAATGCGCATCGCGGTGCTGGCCGTGGACCCGACCCGCCGCCGCACCGGCGGCGCCCTGCTGGGCGACCGCATCCGCATGAATTCGCTGCGCTCCCGGCGCGTGTTCATGCGTTCGATGGCCACCCGTCGCCAGCACGTGGCCACCAGCGCGGTGCTCAAGGACTGCATCGCCTTCATGAAGGGCATCGGCTACGACCTGGTGATCGTCGAGACCGCCGGCATCGGCCAGAGCGACTCGGAGATCGTCGATCTGGTCGATTTTCCGATGTACGTGATGACCAGCGACTACGGCGCCGCCAGCCAGCTCGAGAAGATCGACATGCTCGATTACGCCGAGCTGGTGGTGCTCAACAAATACGACAAGCGCGGTGCGGAAGACGCGTTGCGCGACGTGCGCAAGCAGTGGAAGCGCAACCGCGCCGCCTTCAAGCTGGCCGACGAGGACGTGCCGGTCTATCCGACCATCGCCAGCCAGTTCAATGACCCCGGCGTGACCTGGATGTTCGTCAACCTGTGCCGGCTGCTGCGCGAGAAGCTCGGCCTCGGGGCCGCCGCCCCCGCCGTGGCAGGGAAGGGTGGGGATGGTGTCGCCGCCACCCGTTGCGACTTCAACCCGCAGGTCGATACCTCGCTCAAGGAACCCCGCGCCACCGTCCTCATCCCCGGCCAGCGCATCCGCTACCTGGCCGAGATCGCCGAACAGGGCCGCGGTATCAACGCCGAGATCGCCCGCCAGGCCGAGATCGCCAACCGTGCCCAGGCCTACTGGCAGAGCCTGCACGATCTCGGCGATCCGCGCCTGCCCGCAGCCCTGGACCTGTATGCCGCCGAGGACCTGCTCCCGCAGCATGGGACGACGCAGGAAGCTTCGGCCGTGTCCGGGGACGTGGACGGGGACGTGGACGGGGTCGTGGTCGACCGCTCGCTGCTCACCCTGCGTCAGCGTTACCAGGACGCCGTGCAGTCGCTCTCGTCCGAGGCGCTCAAGCTGCTGCGCGAGTGGCCGGCGCGGCTCAAGGCCATCACCGACGAGGTCAACGAGTACAAGGTCCGCGACAAGACCATCCGCGTCGAGAACTACCGCGAGTCGCTCAGCCACCAGAAGATCCCCAAGATCGCCGCGCCCACCTACCGGAGCTGGGGCGAGCTGCTGACCTTCCTGCAGAAGGAAAACCTGCCCGGCCACTACCCCTACACCGGCGGCGTGTACCCCTACCGGCGCAGCGGCGAAGACCCGATCCGCATGTTCGCCGGCGAGGGCACGCCCGAGCGCACCAACCGCCGCTTCCATTACCTCAGTCTCGGCCAGCCGGCCGCGCGCCTGTCCACCGCCTTCGACTCGGTCACCCTGTACGGCGAAGATCCGGCCGAGCGCCCCGACATCTACGGCAAGATCGGCAATTCCGGCGTCAGCATCGCCACGCTGGACGACATGAAGAAGCTCTATTCCGGCTTCGACCTGTGCGCGCCGACCACCTCGGTGTCGATGACCATCAACGGCCCGGCGCCGATCATCCTGGCGATGTTCATGAACACCGCCATCGACCAGCAGGTCGAGAAGTACCTGCGCGCCGACCAGAGCCGCTGGGACGCCGCCCACGAGAAGATCGAGAAGTTCTTCGAGGGGCGCGAGCGCCCGGTCTACGCCGGCATGCTGCCCGAGGGCAACGACGGCCTCGGCCTCGGCCTGCTCGGCGTCACCGGCGACCAGCTCGTCGAGCCCGAGGTATACGCCCGCATCAAGGCCGAAACCCTCGCCACCGTGCGCGGCACCGTCCAGGCCGACATCCTCAAGGAGGACCAGGCCCAGAACACCTGCATCTTCAGCACCGAATTCGCCCTGCGCATGATGGGCGACATCCAGCAGTACTTCGTCGACCGCAAGGTGCGCAACTTCTACTCGGTGTCGATCTCCGGTTACCACATCGCCGAGGCCGGCGCGAACCCGATCAGCCAGCTCGCCTTCACCCTGTCCAACGGCTTCACCATCGTCGAGTACTACCTCGCCCGGGGCATGCACATCGACGACTTCGCGCCGAACCTGAGCTTCTTCTTCTCGAACGGCATGGACCCGGAGTACACCGTCATCGGCCGCGTCGCCCGCCGCATCTGGGCCCGCGCCATGCGCGAGCGCTACGGCGCCAGCCCGCGCAGCCAGATGATGAAGTACCACATCCAGACGTCCGGCCGCTCCCTGCACGCGCAGGAGATCCAGTTCAACGACATCCGCACCACGCTGCAGGCGCTGTACGCCCTGTTCGACAACTGCAACAGCCTGCACACCAACGCCTACGACGAAGCCATCACCACGCCTACCGAAGAGAGCGTGCGCCGCGCCGTCGCCATCCAGATGATCATCAACAAGGAGCTGGGGCTGAACTTCTGCGAGAACCCCTGGCAGGGCAGCTTCATCGTCGACAAGCTCACCGACATCGTCGAAGAGGCCGTGTACAAGGAGTTCGAGGCCATCTCCGAGCGTGGCGGCGTGCTCGGCGCCATGGACACCATGTACCAGCGCGGCAAGATCCAGGAAGAGAGCCTCTACTACGAGCAGAAGAAACACGACGGCAGCCTGCCGCTGATCGGCGTCAACACCTTCCTGCCCAAGGAACACGCCGGTGACATCGTCACTGAAATCGAACTGATCCGCTCCACGCCGGAAGAAAAGGCCCAGCAGATCCACAACGTCCGCGCCTTCCAGCAGGCCCGCAACGCCGTCCGGCTTCCTCCCCCTCACGGCGAGGGACGGGATGATGCCGCTTCCGTGAGCGATCCCCTGCGCCATCTGCAGTCCACCGCCCGCGAGCGCAGAAACGTGTTCGAGGCGTTGATGGAGGCGGTGAAGACCCACAGCCTCGGCCAGATCAGCCACGCCCTCTACGAAGTCGGCGGCGAGTACCGGCGGAACATGTAGCCATGTCCCGCCTGGTCGACCAGATCAAGCAGGTACTGGCTGCGTTCGCGGACAGCAAGCAGCCGCCGGCGCTGATCGGCGGACTCGCGCTGGCGGTGCACAACGTGGTGCGGGCAACCCGGGACGTCGACTTCCTCGCCGATGCCGACGACGCGGACCGCCTGCACCGGGTCCTGCTCGACCTGGGCTACCGCTGCATCCATCGCAGCGAGGACGCCGCCAACTACGTGCGCGACGACGAAGGCCTCGATCTGCTGTATGCACACCGACCGATCGCCAGACGCCTGCTGGCCGAAGCCGAAGAACGCGACACCGGACTGGGCCGCCTGCGCGTCATCAGCGCGGAAGGTCTGATCGCTTTCAAACTGCAGGGGTTCGCCAACGATCCTTCGCGCCTTCGTGACCTGGACGACATCCGCGCGCTGTTGCAAGCCAACCGGGCGACGCTCGACATGACGGAAGTCGCCGACTACTTCAGGCTGTTCGATCGGGAGCAACTGCTCGATGAGCTCATCGCGGAACTCGGCCGACCGCAGGGCTGATGCCTCGCCCGAGCCGATCCTCGTCAGGGATGGCGGCGCATCGGCGCACCTTCAGCCCGCTGGCGATCCCGTCACGGCATGGATCGAGCTGATGGAAGTGATCGAGGCGCTCTGCCCACGCTGGCCCGAACGGACTCACGTTATTCACGGGGCGGAGTTCAGGCTGTGATGGTGCGGGAGGGGAGCTGCGAGGGGCTTGATGTCTTCCGTTCCCCCCGCAAGAGCGGGAATTCAGTCGTGAACCCCGGCCGGGCCGGTGCGGCGCGCTCATGCCGCCGCGGTACCATCGCCCGCTGAACACACGCCCGGGGAGGGTTCGTGGCTTCATCCGCGGATACCGCGATCGCGTCTGAGCCGGTCGCATCGATGCGCCAGCGCGTCGGCCTGATGCTCGGGCCGCTGCTGTTCGCGCTGGTGTACTTCGCGCCCGGGCTGACCGGGCTGGACGACGCGCCGCGCGCGGTGCTCGCGGTGACGCTGTGGGTGGCGACGTGGTGGATCACCGAGGCCTTGCCGATCCCGGCGACGTCGCTGATGCCGGTCTTCCTGCTGCCGATCGCCGGCGGCGCGGACGAGCGCACGGCGGCGATGGCCTACGGCAATCCGATCGTGTTCATGTACATGGGCGGGTTCACCATCGCGCTGGCGATCCAGAAATGGGATCTGCACCGGCGCATCGCGATGCGCATCGTGGCGATGGTCGGGGCCGGCGGGCGGCGCATCACGCTGGGCATCATCCTGGCGACGGCCTTTCTGTCGATGTGGATCTCCAACGCGGCCACGGCGCTGATGATGCTGCCGATCGGGCTGGCGCTGATCGAAGAGGTCCGCCGCGAACAGCTCTACGACGACGAATCGCTGCGGCGCTTCGCCAAGGGGCTGTTGCTGTCGATCGCCTACGCGGCCTCGATCGGCGGCCTGGCCACGCTGATCGGCTCGGTGCCCAACGCGGTGTTCGCGGCGGTGTCGCAGATGAGCCTGGGGCGGACGGTCAGTTTCGCCGAATGGTTCTTCTTCGCCGCGCCGCTGACGGCGTTGATGCTGACGGCGCTGTACTTCTACATGACGCGGGTGGCGTTTGCGGTGCGCCCGCGCCAGGAGGTGGGCGCGGATTTCGCCCGCGAGCAGCTCCGCCAGCTCGGCCCGATGGCATTCGAGGAGAAGGCGGTGCTGGCGGTGTTCGGCACGGTGGCGGCGCTGTGGATCGGCAGCGGCTTTCTGCCGGCGCCGCTGCGGCTGTCGGACACGTCGATCTCGATGATCGGCGCGGTCAGCCTGTTCCTGCTGCCGGCGCGGCGCGGGCGCGGCCGGCTGATGGGCTGGCCGGACATGCGAAACCTCCCCTGGGGCCTGCTGCTGCTGTTCGGCGGCGGGCTGTCGCTGGCGGCGGCGTTCGAAAGCTCGGGGCTGACGGTGTGGTTCGGCACGCTGCTGGGCGGGCTGCAGGTGCTGCCCACCGTGCTGATCGTGGTGGCGTTGGCGGCGATCGTGCTGTTCATGACCGAGGTGATGTCGAACACGGCGGTCTCGAACATGCTGATCCCGGTCGGCATCGGCCTGGCCGCGGGCATCGGCGTCGACCCGCACACGATCATGGCGGTGATCGCGTTGTCGGCCAGTTGTGCGTTCATGCTGCCGATCTCGACGCCGCCCAACGCGGCGGTATTCAGTGCCGACTGGTTGCACATCGACGACATGGTGCGGGCCGGGTTCTGGATGAACCTGGTCGCGCTGGCCACGATCAGCGCGTTCGTGCTGCTGTGGCGGCCGCTGGTGATGACGGGCTGAGGGCGCTGCGGACAGCGCGCCATTTCGGAGACAATCCAGCGCAGTCCGAAACCCGTGGCCCACCGCATGTCGATCGTCCTGACCGAGTTCGCCCGTACCCGCCTGTTCCCGCGCGAGCCGCGCCGCAACACCATCCAGGATTGCACGCCCGAGCAGTTCGAGCGGCACCTCAACACCGTGCCGCCGCTGAAGGTGCTCGACGGCTATGCGCCGTTCTGCAAGCTGCACGTGCACCGCAACTGGACCTCCACGCGCTGCATGGTGGTGCCGATCACCGACGACAACCGGCACCTGCTGCGCTCGGCCTACGAGGCGCGCACGAAGGACGAACTGCCGGTGCTGGTGCGCTGGTTCGAGGGTGTGGAGCCGCCGGTGGCGGACTATCTGATCGCCATTCTCTACAGCCGCGAGCAGATGGCGAAGGAGGGCACGCCCATCGAGGCCGACTGGGGCGTGGTGGGCTGCCTGTACACCGCCGCGCCGGAGGAGATCCCGATGGCGCCGATCACCATGATGCGCAATGCGCTCGGGGTGGAAGAGGGCGGCTCGGGCGTGCCGATCGACCGCGCGGCCTACCTGCGCAGCGTGGCGTTCTGGGAGACGCACGCGAACTGGCGCGGCTGAGGGGGCGCGCTCAGCGCTTGCTTGCCAGCACCCCGTCCAGTGCGGGCTGCGCCCTGAAGCCGGCCTTTTCGAGCCGCCTTGCGACTTCGCGCGGCACATCGCGGCCGCTGGTGAGTCTGTTCGGGCTGCCGGTGTAGTGGAACAGTCGCCCACCGCGGCGCAACACGCGCGCGAGCTGGTCGTAGAACGCCTGCGAATACAGCTCGCCGGCGATGCCGAAGCGCGGCGGGTCGTGCAGCACGGCATCGACGCAGGCGTCGGCCAGGCCCGTGATCGCCTGCGACACGTCGGCGTGGGTGAGCTGCAGCCGGCCGTCGCTGGCGGGCGCATCCGGGTCGGGCGACCACGGATTGAGCGTGCGCAGCCACAGCACGTCGGCGTTCTTCTCGAACGACAGGATGCGCGCGGCGCCGGCCTCCAGGCAGCAGGCGGCGAAGTAGCCGAGGCCACCGCAGGTGTCGAGCACGACCTTGCCGCGCGGCTCGATCAGCCCCACTTTGCGCCGCGCGTCGTCGATGGGCGACTCCTTCGACGTGGGCAGCATCTTGATGCCGTCGATCTCGAAGGTCGGCGCGCCCCATTCGGTCGGCACCAGCTTGATCAGCGCGCCGGAGTAGCGCGACACCGGCGCGAAGCCCGCGCCGTCCCAGTAATGGATCGTGCGGTCCCGGAGCGCGTCCGGGTACGGATAGCGCCGGCCCTGCCAGTGCCAGGCGTCGGCCTCCAGCCGTGCCTCGGTTTGCGAGCGCCCGAGGTCCAGCGAGCCGGTCCAGATGGCCGCGCCGGCATCGCGTGCGGCGAGCAGCGCCTGGGCGAGTGCACGGGTGAGCAGGGGGCCGGAATAGTGCGGCACGGGGTCGGGTCCGGTCTGGTGGCGTGCGGTCTGGCCATTGTGCCTGCCGGCCGGCGGTGGGTGCTAAAGTGCGCGTCCTTTCTGGATCACTGGAGTTGCCGCGCAATGGCGGGCAGTTATCCCATCGGTGTTCCCGGCCAAGCCTGGGGCGCGACCGAGCTTGCCGCCTGGCGGGCGCGCCAGCGCCGCCAGCGCAGCTACAGCGAGGACGTGGTGAGCGCGATCGAGCGGCTGGGGGCGCGCTTCGAAGTGGTGCAGTACGGCCGGATCGAGTATCCGCCCGACAGCTACCCGCTGTTCGCCGTCCGCAGCCGCGACTGGCGCGACGGGCTGCCCTGCGTGCTGGTGACCGCCGGCGTGCATGGCTACGAAACCAGTGGCGTGCGTGGCGCACTGCTGTTTCTGGATCGGGAGGCGGCACGCTATGCGGATCGGGTCAATCTGCTGGTGGCCCCCTGCGTCAGCCCGTGGGCCTACGAACGAATCCAGCGCTGGAATGCGCAGGCGGTCGATCCCAATCGCGCGTTCCGGGAGCACAGCCAGCAGGCGCCCGAGTCGGCCGCGCTGATGCGCCTGGTCGAGCCGCTGCGTGGTCGTTTCCTGCTGCACATCGACCTGCACGAGACCACCGATTCCGACGAAACCGAATTCCGGCCGGCCTTGGCCGCGCGCGACGGCAAGCCGTTCGAGCCCGGGCAGATTCCCGACGGTTTTTACCTGGTCGGCGACAGTGAGAATCCGCAGCTCGTCTTCCAGTCCGCGGTGATCGAGGCGGTGCGCCGGGTGACCCACATCGCGCCGGCCGATGCCCGCGGCCAGATCATCGGCTCGCCCGTGGTCGCCCCGGGCGTGATCCTCTATCCGTTCCGTGAGCTCGGCCTGTGTGCCGGCATCACCGGCGCCCGCTACACCACCACGACCGAGGTCTACCCCGACAGCCCGCGCGCCACGCCCGAGCAGTGCGATGAGGCGCAGGTGGCGGCAGTGTGCGCGGCGATCGACCATGCCTTGTCGCAGTAGGGTGGATGCCGGGCATGCCGGCTGCCATGCCGTCCATGGCCTTGTGTCGCTCCGTGGGCTCAGCTGCGCAGCTTCCAGCCGGTCCGGAAGATCCACCACACGGCGGCCAGGCAGGCGGCGAGGAAGCCGAGGATCATGCCGGCGCTGATCAGCACGTTGACGTCGGCGACGCCGTAGAAGGCCCAGCGCATGCCGGAGATCAGGTAGACGACGGGGTTGAACAGCGACAGCGTCTGCCAGATCGGCGGCAGCATCTGGATCGAGTAGAAGGCGCCGCCGAGGAAGGTCAGCGGGGTGACGATCATCAGCGGGATCACCTGCAACTGCTGCCAGTCGCTGGCCCACAGGCCGATCAGGAAGCCGAACAGGCTGAAGCTGACCGCGGTGAGCACGAGGAAGAACAGCATCCAGCCGGGGTGGACGATCTCGTAGGGCACGAAAAAGCGGGCGGTGATGAGGATCAGCGCGCCGATCATCAGCGACTTGGTGGCCGCCGCGCCGACGTAGCCGAGCACCACCTCGACGAAGGACACCGGCGCCGAGAGCAGCTCGTAGATGGTGCCCGACCACTTGGGCATGTAGATGCCGAACGAGGCGTTGGAAATGCTCTCGTTGAGCAGGGCGAGCATGATCAGGCCGGGGATGATGAAGGCACCGTAGCTCACGCCGTCGATGTCGCCCATGCGGCTGCCGATGGCGGCGCCGAAGACGATGAAATACAGCGAGGTGGTGAGCACCGGCGAGGCCAGGCTTTCGGTGAGGGTGCGGAAGGTACGGGCCATCTCGAAACGGTAGATGGCGCGGATGGCGTGGACGTTCATCGGCCGGCCCTCACCAGGTCGACGAAAATCTCCTCCAGCGAGGATTCGCGCGAGTGCAGGTCGCGGAAGGCGATGCCTTCGTCCTGCAGGCGCTTGAGCAGGCTGGCGATGCCGGTGCGCTCGCGCTGCGAGTCGAAGGTGAACACCAGCTGCTCGCCGCCCTCGGTCAGCTCCAGCGGCAGGTCGGCCAGGCGCTCGGGCACCTCCGCCAGCGGGCTTTGCAGCGTGAGCAGCAGTTGCTTCTTGCCGAGCTGGCGCATCAGGGTGGCGGTTTCCTCGACCAGCAGCAGCTCGCCGCGGTTGATGATGCCGATGCGGTCGGCCATCTGCTCGGCCTCCTCGATGTAGTGGGTGGTGAGGATGATGGTGACGCCGTGTTCGCGCAGGCGGCGCACCATGTCCCACATGTCGCGGCGCAGTTCGACGTCGACGCCGGCGGTGGGCTCGTCCAGGAACAGGATGCTGGGCTCGTGCGCCAGCGCCTTGGCGATCAGCACGCGCCGCTTCATGCCGCCGGAGAGCTGGCTGATCCTGGTGTCGCGCTTGTCCCACAGCGACAGGTCGCGCAGCACGCGCTCCAGGTGGGCCGGGTCGGGCGGTTTGCCGAACAGGCCGCGTGAGAAGCGCAGTGCGGCCCAGACGGTCTCGAAGGTCTCGGTGGCCAGTTCCTGCGGCACCAGGCCGATCTTGCTGCGGGCGGCGCGGTAGTCGCGCACCACGTCGTGGCCGTCGGCCAGCACCGTGCCGGCGGTGGGGCGGACGATACCGCAGACGATGCCGATCAGAGTGGTCTTGCCAGCGCCGTTGGGGCCGAGCAGGGCGAAGATTTCGCCGCGGCGGATATCGAGATCGACGTTTCTCAGCGCCTGGAAGCCGCTGTCGTAGGTCTTGCAGAGATTCCGGATCGAGATGGCGGGGGTCACGCGCTGGCCTCGGTGGGGAGCGGGGCGGATCGATTGCGCGGGCAACGACGTGCGCGCGGCGGAAATGGTCGCATGGCCGGCATCCGGGGTGGCGGCGCCTGGCATCGTGGGACGCAGTGTCCAGAGGGAGGCGGCGGCGGCGCGCTGGACAGGTCAGCCCGTGCCGGGCACGGCGCAGGCCGGAGGCGCGACGGGCTGCCGTGGGCACCGAAGCTTCGCGATTGCGACGGCCGTCACGGGATCCGGGCCCCGGCGCTTGGAAATCCCGGCGCTGGCACCGATAAGTAATCTGCAGGGCGGGCCGATCCGTGGTCCGCCCGCGTGATGCGGGGTGCGCAGCGGCATGTCGAATTCGTCGTATGTCGGGACATGGCACGCGCCAGGGCGGTCCGACGGGGAGCCCGGGCCGGCATGAGCGGGCTTCCGCCATCGATGCTGCGGCTGGAGTGGCGGGAGGCCGAGGGCAAGCTGGTTGCCCATTTCGCGCCAGAGCAGGGCGCGACGGCCCGCGAACGGATCGATCGCGGATGCCTGCACGAGGCCATTGCCGACGGTGGTTGGGGGGCACTGTACCGCCTCGACGGTGCCATGGACGAGTTCGTGCGGCGGGTGGCGGCGGGCCAGCCATTCGCGCTGGAGGTGGCCGAGCGGCGCGATGGCCGGCTGGAGATCGTGCTGGCGACGGACGCGATGACCGCCTGGCTGTCGCTGGAGCCGCCCTTCGGCGGCGCGCCGGTGACCCGTGCTCAGGTCGACGCGGCATTGGCCGCGCAGGGCGTGGTCGTGGGCATCCTGGAGGGCGAGATCGAGCGCGCGCTGGCCGCCGGCATCGTCGAGCGGTTGCCGATCGCGCGCGGCCGGCCGCCCGAACCCGGCGTGCCGGCGCGTTTCCAGAGCCTGATTCCGGACATCCGTCGGCGCGGCCCGCGGGTGGACGAGTGGGGTGTGGTCGACTACCGGGAGCTGGGCGGTCTGGTGGTGGTGAAGGCCGGCGATGCGCTGATGCGGCGCAGCCCGGCCATTCCCGGGCGCAGTGGCGAGGACGTGCGGGGCGGGGTGATCCCCGCCGACGGTGTCGTCGACACGCCGTACGCCCCCGACCTGCGTGGCGCTTCGCCCTCGCCCGACGACCCGGACCTGCTGATCGCCGACATCACCGGCCAGCCGCTGCTGCGGCCGGACGGCGTGGACGTCGAGCCGACCATCACGCTGCCGGCGGTGGATCTGTCCACGGGCAACATCGATTTCGACGGCTCGGTGAACGTGACGGGCGACGTCATCGCCGGCATGCGCATCCGTGCCAGCGGCGACGTGGTGGTCGGCGGTACGGTGGAGGCGGCGCAGATCGAGGCCGGTGGCAGCATCGTAGTGCGGGCCGGGGTGATCGGCTGCCTGGATCCGCGCGGAGCCTTGCAACCGGCGAGGCTGAAGGCGAAGGGTCCGATCGGCCTGCAGTTCTGCGAGAACGCGGTCATCGAAGCCGGCGACGATATCGCGATCGGCGAGTTCGCCGTGCACAGCGAGCTGACCGCGCCCAACTGCATCGTCATCGGCAAGCCGGGTGCGCGCCGCAGCCAGCTGATCGGCGGCATGGCGCGGGCCGGCGCGGCGCTGTCGGTGGGCAGGCTGGGCTCGCAGGCCGGCGTGCGCACCTGCCTGCTGGTCGGCTACCACCCGCAGGTGTATTCGGAGCTGGCTGCCGTCCTGGAAGCGCTGACGCGCAACCGCGCGCAGCAGGACGACCTGCGCAAGGTCATCGCCCTGACCCGCGACGACGATCGTGCCGCGCGTCGCGCGGCCAAGGAACGGGCCGAGCGCACGCTGGCAGCCGCCGAGCAGGCGCGGGAAGCACTGGAGGCCCGGCACGCCGAGTTGCAGGCGATGCTGACGCTGGCGGCGAACGCCCATGTCGCGGTGGGCGAGGCAGTGTATCCCAATGTCGAGGTCCAGCTTGGCCATGCGGTATGGCGGTCGGCAGACTCCCACGGCCCCGGCACGCTGCGGCTGCAGGACGACGCGGTGGTGCTGACAGCTTCCCGGCCGGGTGCTTGAGCCGCACGCCCGGGGAGGAGCCGTCAGCGCGCCATTGCGCCCGGCCTGATCGAGGTCAGTGAGCGCGGCGTCGCGGTCGCCGGGCATGCCCGAACACCGCCGCGGGGGCGGTCCAGCCACGGGAGCGATGCGATGGAATGCAAGATCGGACTGACTGCCCCGGCGCCCGACCTCGGGGCGGTGGAAGAGCCGATTCGTGCACTGGACCGGGCAGCGCTGCACGCGCCGGGCGCAGATGGCATCAGCCTGAAGGTGGCGGCGGTACTGTCGGTGACCGAGCTGGCGGGGGCTCTGCGCCAGGCCAGGTCGGCTGTCCGGTGGCGGCGTGCCAGATCGTCCGGTTGCCTTCGGTGTGCTGCGGCGGCTGCAGCGGCTGACAGCAGGAGTAGCGCGTGCTTTCCGCGCCGGACCGGTGGAGGCCGGAGGGTGGCGTGGCCGTTGCAGGCCTCGTCGAAGCGGCGCGCACAGGGCAGCGTCCGGGCCGGTGGGGTCGGGCTCCAGCGCCGGGCGGCTGGCGCGCTCAGGCCGGCAAGCGCCAGGCGAACACCAGCGTGTCGCTGCCGTCGGCTTCCCGCCGCGTGGTCGTGCGGCGCATGCCGATCTTCTCCAGTACCCGCCGCGAGGCGGTGTTCGCCGCCGCCACGGTGGCGACGACGTGGCGCAGGCCATGGGCCGTCGCGCCGTAGCCGAGCAGGGCAGCGGCGGCCTCGGTCGCCAGTCCGCGGCCCCAGGCGCTGCGGTGCAGGGCGTACTTGAGTTCGGGCAGCGGCTGGCCGCCGGGATGCACCAGCCCGCAGAAGCCCAGGGGCCGGTCCTGGCCGCGGGCGACGACGGCGAACATGCCGTAGCCGCGCCGGGCATAGTTGGCACGGGTGAGCGCGATCCAGCGTGCGCACTGCGCGCGGTCGAGCGGACGGCCGTCGCCGACCCAGCGCATCGCCTCGGCATCGCCGTAGACGGCGTGCAGGGCGTCGAGGTCGGTGTCGTCGATACGGCGCAGTCCGAGCCGCAGCGTTTCCGGCAGGGGAGAGGTCATCGCGGCGTCCCTGAGTCCGAGCCGCGATGTTGCGCGAAGACCGCCACCGCGGGAAGCGGTCGCCGGTCGCCGGATCAGGCCGCCCGCCGGCGCGACCGCACGGGTTCGGCCAGCAGGTGGCCGTACAGGTCCTTGGGATCGTCCAGCGCCGGGATCAGGCCGATGGTCTCGCCCAGGCCCAGCTCACCGGCGCAGTCGCGCAGCAGGCGCAGGGCCGAATAGTCCTCCAGCGCGAAGCCGACCGAGTCGAACACGGTGATCTCGTCGTCGCGGCGGCGGCCCGGCGCCGCGCCGGTCAGCACCCGCCACAGCTCGGTGACGGCGAAGTCCGCCGGCATCTGCTGCAGATCGCCCTCGATGCGGGTCTGCGGCTCGAACTCGACGAACACCGACGCGCGCGCCAGCACCTCGCGATGCAGCTCGGTCTTGCCCGGGCAGTCGCCGCCGACGCCGTTGATGTGCATGCCGGGGACGAGCATGTCGGGGGTGAGGATGGTGGCGTTGGTCTTGTCGGCGGTGACGGTGGTGACGATGTCGGCGCCGCGCACCGCCCCGGCGGTGTCGGCACAGCGCAGCACGCGCAGCGCCGGGGCGGCCCCCGCCAGATGGCTGGCGAGCTTCGTCGTGGCGGCCGGGTCGACGTCGAACAGGCGCACTTCCTCGATGCCGAGCAGGTGATGGAAGGCCAGCGCCTGGAACTCGCTCTGCGCGCCGTTGCCGATCAGCGCCATCGTGCGCGCGTCCTTGCGCGCCAAGACCCGCGCCGCGAGCACCGAGGTGGCGGCGGTGCGGATGGCGGTGGTGAGGGTCAGTTCGCTGAGCAGCGTGGGCTTGCCGGTGTCCACGTCGGCGAGCACGCCGAAGGCCATCACCGTGGGCAGGCCCTCGCGGGTGTTCTTGGGGTGACCGTTGACGTACTTGAAGCTGTACTCGCGGGCATCGGACACCGGCATCAGCTCGATCACGCCCACGTCCGAATGCGAGGCCAGCCGCGCGCACTTCTCGAACTCCGGCCAGCGGCGGAAGTCGGCGTCGATGTAGTCGACCATGCGCGCAAGCACGTGCGGCAGG
The DNA here is from genome assembly GCF_014202935.1 of Rehaibacterium terrae. Classification (GTDB taxonomy): domain Bacteria; phylum Pseudomonadota; class Gammaproteobacteria; order Xanthomonadales; family Xanthomonadaceae; genus Rehaibacterium; species Rehaibacterium terrae. Next base: position 226,371 of record NZ_JACHHX010000001.1, read on the forward strand.
CCGAGCGTGGCGACGATGCGGGCGATGTCGCGGGTGGTGAGCAGGGTGGTCATCGGTGTCCTCGGACGCATGGGGGCGCGGGCGGTTGCGCCGTCGATTCCATTGTCCGCAGGCGGCCGTCAGCGCAAAACAGCAAAAATGCGCGTAAATGGGCAGATGCGTGGCATTTCGGCAGTTGTCGATGGCAGTATGCGCAAATGGACGCCCTCGACCAGCAACTGATCGCCAAGCTGCGCCACGACGCGCGCGCCTCGATCGCCGAACTCGCCCAGGCGCTGAAGGTCTCGCGCGGCACCATCACCAATCGCATCGCCAGGCTCGAGCGCGAGGGTGTGATCGTCGGCTACACGGTGAGGCTGCGGCCCGATTCGGCGCCGGACGAGATCCGGGCCTGGACCAGCATCGCCGTCGAGGGCAACCAGCAGACGGTGATCCGCGCGCTGCTCGGCGAGCCCGGCGTGGCGGCGCTGCACGACACCAACGGCCGCTGGGACCTGCTGGCGGAACTGCGCGTGGGCAACCTGACGGAACTCTCGGCGGCGCTGGAGCGCATCCGCCGCATCAAGGGCGTCAGCGCCACCGAGACCAGCATCCATCTGCAGACGCTGCGCGCTTGAATGCCGCGGCGGCTCACTCGGCCGCGGCGCGCAGTGCGGCCAGGTCCGGCTTCTTCATCGACAGCAGCGCCTGCATGACCTTGCCGGCCTTGCCCGAGTCTCCCCGACCGAGCAGCGCCGGCAGCTCGCGCGGAACGATCTGCCACGACAGCCCGTAGCGGTCCTTCAGCCAGCCGCACTGTTGCGCGCGCGGGTCGCCGCCTTCGGACAAACGATCCCAGTAGCGATCGATCTCTTCCTGCGTATCGCAATGGACGACGAACGACACCGCCTCGGTGAACGCGAAATGTGGTCCACCGTTGAGTGCGGTGAAACGCTGGCCGTCGAGCTCGAAATCGACCGTCATCGCCGCCCCCTCCGGCCGCCCGGAAGCCTGCGCGCTGGCCTGGTCGTAGCGGGCGACACTGCGGATGCGCGAGTTGTCGAAGATCGAAACGTAGAACTCCGCGGCCTCTTCGGCCTGGGCGTCGAACCAGAGGAAGGGCGTGATGCGCTGGAAGCGGGTGGCCATGTCGTTCTCCGGGCGTGGGGGATGGCACGGTGCCGGCGCGAGTGCGGCATTCGTGTGTACGACGAACCGGAGCGGCGGAAATCGACAGCGGTGCAGCTACTCGCTGGCCTCGCCGCCGTCGCGCGCGGCCAGCGCGACGGCCGACACCGGTCCCAGCCATCGGTCGGTCCAGTCGAGCAGCTCGCGCACGACCTCGGTGTAGCCGGGTGGCAGGTGGCCCCACGGCAACGCCACGTGGCGCTTGTACGCGTCGGGCGTGCCGAGCAGCTCGAAGAATGGCCTCTGCGACTGCTCATAGGGGAAATTGAAATCGTCGCGGCCCGAGATCAGGAGTACCGGAAGAGTGACCCGCGGCAGGTAGTTGTGCAGCGCCACTTCCGGCGGCAGCGGCGCGGCGCTGAGCCCGGCCGACATGATCATCGCCATCCGGAAGCGATCCTCGACGGCGAGCACGAACGGCGCGCGCCAGCCTCCGTAGCTCAGGCCGTGGAAGGCGAGCCGGTCGTTGTCGATGTCGTCGCGGCTGGCGAGGTAGTCCAGCGTGCGGCGAAGATCCTTGACCTGCTGCACCAGCAGGCTGCGCGCGGCGAGCGGTCCCGGCGGCATCTGCACGCGCCGCTCGAACGTGCCGCGATAGACCGGGTACGCCACCGCGCGGCCGCTGCGCAGAAACGGCTCGACCTGCAGCAGGCCGGCCTCGCGGCTGTCGGCCAGCATCAGCGCGTCGCCGCCCGGAAAATGGACGACGGTCTGGTACGGCGGCTGGCTGCGCCGGGGCAGGAGCAGCTGCAGGATGACGCGCTCGCCCGGATAGCCGGCACTGAAGCTCACCCGCTCGCGCCGCCAGGCATGGTGGCTGTCGTCGATTTCCTCGACCACGGCGTCCAGCGGCGCCGGGTCGTAGTCGAACATGCGGGCGAAGTGACCGAAGGTGATGTCGTCGACCGGCGGCGCGAGTTCCCGGGTCGGGAACAGCACTTCGGCGAGCAGGCCCTCGTCGACGGGGGTGGCCTGCTTCACCAGCCGGAAGCCGAAGCCCGGGCGGCGTTCGAGTGCGGGCTGGGCGTCGAAATCGCGGAACTGGTAGGCGTTGTCGGCCCAGCCGCCGCCGAGGATGTGGCGACGCTCGCCGGCGGGGTTGGCGCACCATTCGGCGACGTTGCCGGCCATGTCGTAGGTGCCGTACGGGCCGAGGCCGCCGAGGCTGCCGCGCGGCACGGTACCGCGGCCGGCGAAGTTGCTGGCGGCGAGGATGTCGGAAAAGTTCGCCACCTGCGCGATACCCAGGCCGGCGGCGCGCCACCAGTGGAACACCGTCGGCAGCGATTTGCCGGCCCACTCGGCGTAGGCGGCGGCCTCGTACCAGCTCACGCCGGCGACCGGATGGTCGCCTTCGCCTTCGGGAAAGGTGCCGAGCGCCCAAGTGGCCGGACCGGGCAGGCCGGTGCTGTCGACCAGGCGGGCGATCAGCTCCTCCCACGCCAGCTCGCGGCCGTCCTCGATCGCCGGATGGCGCCAGAATTCCGGGCGCCGGTAGCCGCCATCCTCGACGAAGCGCAGATAGTCGCGGTTGCTGACTTCGTGGCGGTCGATCCAGAAATCCGGCAGTTCGGCGGGGACGAGCAGGTAGCGCACCGGCCCGGCGGGGACGAACACCATGTCCTCGGGCGCCTCGTCCGCGGCGTGCAGGCGGAAGGCATCAGGGGCGGGCAACACGCTCGGCGCGACCTCGATCGGCGCATGGTCCGCCAAGTCGACCCGGAAGCGCAGCATGGTCAGCGGCAGGCGTACGTCGTGCAGCGGCGTGCGGCCCAGCGCGAGCCAGTCGGCTTCGTCGCGGTAGCCGCGCACGGCGACCGTCGCGCCCTCCGGTTCGCTGGTCAGCGTGACCGGCAGGCTGACATCGAGCCAGAGCTGCTCCAGTACCGGATCGTCCGGCGCACGCTGGCGCGCGGCATGGGCCAGGCGCCAGGCGGCGACCAGGTCGGTTTCGATCAGGCGACGGATCTCCGGGATCGTCTCCACGTGCAGCCAGCGCCAATGCGCGTCACGTTGCCACCAGTGCGCGGACGACAGCAAGGCCGCGATGACGATGCCCACCACTGCGGGCAATCGCCAGCGCGGCCGTTGTGCCGTCGGTTCCGATATCCCCGGCGTCGTGCCGGCCGCCGCGGATGGCGTCCCGGGGTCGATCCGTTCCACCGCGCAGACCATCCGGTAGCCGCGCCGATGCAGGGTCTCGATGTAGCGCGGGGCGTGCGCGTCGTCGCCGAGTGCGTGGCGCAGCTCGCTGATGGTCTGCGGCAGCACGTTGGGCGACAGCGCGTCGTGGCCCCAGACGGCGTCGAGCAGGGTGTCGCGGTCGAGCAGTTCGGGGGCGTGCTCGAGCAGTACCTCAGCCAGTCGGAACGCCTGCCGGCGCAGCGCGACCGGACCCTCCGGTCCGGTCAGGCTGCCGGTCCGTGGATCGAGGACGAAATCGCCGAAGCGAAAGGCCATGCGGCCAAGGCTGGCACGTCGGTCGCCGCCGGGCAACTCGCCGGACCATGCCAAGCGCCTGATCCGGAGCGGAATTTGATGACTTCTTGAGGATTCGCGGAAGTCTCGCGGCAGCCCGCCGCGCAGCATCGGGAGCGGGCCTGCTCCGCCCGACCGACATTCCTCGACAGGGAGAACGACATGAAATCCGCCATCGACAATCCGACCCGTGCACCAGCCTGCCGGCCGTCAACGAAGTTCGCGTCCGTGCTGTGCTGCCTGTTCGGCGGCGCGCTGGCCGCCGGCGCGGCTGGCGCCCATTCCAGCGGGAGCGATGCGTTGCCCAAACACTGCGGTGTGGTTGCCGCAGCCAAGCCGGGCGGCTCCCTGCCGCCGGCGTGCCGGCAGGACGAAGTCGCCAGGCAGCTCGACATGCTGCGTCGCGCCGTCTCGCCGTTCTTCAGCTTCGACACGGCCGTGGCCGCCGGCTGGGATGTTCCGCTGAGCGGCTGCGTCGAGTCGCCGATGGGCGGCATGGGCTATCACTACGGCAAGCTCGACCAGCTCGGCAACGGCACGCTTTCGCTGCTGCGGCCCGAAGCGCTGCTGTATGCGCCCACCGCCGACGGCTCGATGGAGTTCCTCGGCGTCGAATACATCATCCCGGCGCCGCTGTGGCCGCACGCCGAACCGCCGCAGTTCCTCGGCCAGCACCTGCACTACAACCCGCACCAGGACATATGGGCGCTGCACGTGTGGGTCGGCCGCGACAACCCCAGCGGCATCTTCGCCGACTGGAATCCGGAAGTGACCTGCGAGTTCGCACAGTAACCCGGCAGGCACCGCGCTCCTGCCCGCGCGCAGCGCGGGCCGGGCGGGGCGGGGGACGGGGGTTGTCGACCCGTCCCCTTTCCTTGTCGGAGCGCCGCGAACGCACGCAGCGGCAGCCGCCGCTACCCCAACACCGCTGCCGTGTCGGTGAGCGTCGCGTGGGTGAAATCTGTGGCGCAGTGAAAACTGGTCGAATCGGTGGTGGACACCCCGCAGACCGCGACGGCGGTATTCCGCCTGGCCGGTGCCGGCAAGATTCGCTTCCAGACCCAGGCCGGCGGCAGCTTCGACGAGCAGTGGCCGTACGGCGAATGGCTGGAGCCGGAAGGCGCCGACAACGCCGCCCTGTTCGACGTGTGGGCGGTGACGGATCGATTTCTGCGTGTTTCCCCCCTGCGCGCCGGCTGCGCTAGGCTTTGCGCCCCGTGTGGCATGACGAAAGCGCGATGGCGGACAAGCAGTCGAGCGGTTGGCGGCATTGGCTGGATGTGTTGGCGCGACGCCTGCACGGCCGTCGCACGGACGACGCGCCGCCGCACCTGCGCAAGCCCTTCATCCGCCGCGGTTGGCGCTACACCTCGCTGCAGTTCACCGCCGGCGAAGCGCAGAGCCGGATGCTCACCCGCCGGCCGGACGTGCTGCTGATCGACTACACGCGGACGATGATGGCGGCCCTGCTGTGGCAGCCGCGGCCGCGTCGGGTCGGCATGGTCGGGCTGGGCGGCGGTTCGCAGGCGAAGTTCTGCTACCGCCACCTGCCCGAGGCGCGGATCGAGGTGGTGGAGATCAATCCGCACGTGGTCGCGCTGCGGCGGGAGTTTCGTATTCCCGACGACGATGCGCGTTTCGTCGTGGTGCTGGACGACGGCGCGCGCTTCGTCGCCGCGCGGCCGGGCCGCTACGACCTGCTGCTGGTGGACGGCTACGACGAGACCGGCATTCCCGAGGCACTCTCGTCGCAACGTTTCTACGACGATTGCCGCGATGCACTGGCCGATGGCGGCGTGGCGGCGTTCAACCTGTACGGTGACGATGTCGAGCGCCATCTCGACCGCCTGCGCCGCAGCTTCGGCGAGCGGCTGCTGGTGGTCGGCGAGCGGGCGATGAGCAACCGGGTGGCGTTCGGCTGGCGCGGCGATCCGTTGCCCGCGCCCCCGTTCGGCCTGCCGACGCTGCTGGGCCGGCTGCCGGTCGGCGTGCGTGCCGAGCTGATGCCGGTGTTCGAGCGGGTTGGCGCGGCGCTGCTCGCCCAGACGGCGCAGCAGCGCTGAAGTCGCCAGTGGCCGCCGGGTTCCCGCCCGGGCGGACGCCGCGCACCCCCCCTGCGTGCGGAACGCCCGCAGGGATGGCGTTAGTCTGTAGCCACGCCCGGTCGAGGTGGAGGGGTGAGCATGACGACGGAGCAGGTCCTGATCCTCGCCATCCTGCTGGCGACGGTGGCGATGTTCCTGTGGGGACGCTGGCGCCACGACATGGTGGCGGCCGGCGCGCTGCTCGCCTGCGTACTGGCCGGGCTGGTGCAGCCCACCGAGGCTTTTGCCGGCTTCGGTCACCCGGCGGTGATCACGGTGGCCTGCGTGCTGGTGCTCAGCCGCGGCCTGCAGACTTCGGGAGCTGTGGATGCGGTCACCCGGGTCGTGCTGCCGTCGAAAGCCGGGCCGACCGTGAGCATCGCCGCGCTGACGGCGCTGGCCGCCGTGCTCTCGGCGTTCATGAACAACGTCGGCGCGCTGGCGCTGCTGATGCCGGTGGCGATCCAGGTTGCCAAGCGCCAGCAGATGCCGCCGGGCCAGGTGCTGATGCCGCTGGCCTTCGGCTCGATCCTGGGCGGCATGACGACGCTGATCGGCACGCCGCCGAACCTGATCGTGTCCGGCTTTCGTGGCCAGACCGGTGCGGACACCTTCGCGATGTTCGATTTCGCCCCGGTCGGTGTCGTCGTCGCGGCGGTCGGCGTCGCCTTCGTCGCACTGATCGGCTGGCGGCTGGTGCCGGCGCGCAGGCAGGGGGGTGTCGACAGCTTCGACGCCGGCGCCTACCTCACCGAGGCGCGAGTGCCCGAGGGCAGCAAGGCGGCTGGTCGCTCGCTGCGCGAGATCGAGGCGCTCCTGGAGGAAACCGGGGCCCAGGTGGTGGGCCTGGTGCGCAACGATGTTCGGGTGACCGCGCCCAACCCCGGGCGGCGCGTGCGTGTCGGAGACATCCTGGTGATCGAGGCCGAGGCCGATGCGCTGGCCAACACGCTCTCCGCTCTCGGCCTGCGGCTGGAGGAGGCCAAGGAGGTCGGAACCGGCAAGGATGACTCCGTGGGCGATGGCGGCGCCGGGCATCATGCACCGGCCGATACGGATGCCGAGAAGCGTGAGGATGCGGATGGAGTCGGGGCGGACGGGGAGGCCGCGGCCGCGGGCGACGACATCGTGCTGATCGAACTGGCCGTGCTGCCGGGATCGGCGCTGACCGGGCGCTCGGCCAGCGACATCCTCCTGCGCACCCGGTACGGCATCAACCTGCTGGCGCTGTCGCGGCAGGGGCAGCGTTCGCTGGCGCGGCTGCGTTCGCTCACGTTCCAGGCCGGCGACCTGCTGCTGATGCAGGGGCCGTCCGAGGCCGTCGCCGAATTCGCCTCCAATTACGGCTGCGTGCCGCTCGCCGAACGCGAACTGCGCATTCCCGACCGCCGCCGCGCGCTGACCGCCGGTGCCATCATGGCTGTCGCGGTCGGCGGCGCGGCGTTCGGGCTGGTGCCGGCGGCAGTGTCATTCGCGGCGGGCGTGCTGGCTTCGATGGCCCTGCGCACGGTGCCGCCGCGCGCGGTCTACGAGGCGATCGACTGGCCGGTGATCGTGCTGCTGGCTGCGCTGATCCCGGTGGCCGGCGCCATGGAGAGTACCGGCACGGCCGACCTGGTCGCCCGCGTGCTGATCGAAAACGTGGCCCACGGCCACGCGATTTTCAGTCTGGCGCTGATCCTGGTCGTCACCATGACACTGTCGGACCTGATGAACAACGCCGCCACCGCGGCGGTGATGTGTCCGATCGCGATCGGCACCGCCGGCCAGCTCGGGGTGAGCGCCGACCCGTTCCTGATGGCGGTGGCGGTGGGCGCGTCCTGCGCCTTCCTGACCCCGATCGGGCACCAGAACAACACGTTGATTCTCGGCCCGGGCGGCTTCCGCTTCGGCGACTACTGGCCGCTCGGCCTGCCGTTGGAGATCCTGGTGATCGCCGTCGGCCTGCCGATGCTGCTCGTGGTGTGGCCGCTGTGAGCGCCGCGGAAACGAAAAACCCGCGCGGGTGCGCGGGTTCTCGCGATGCTCGCTGGTGCCGGCGGAGAGACTCGAACTCTCACGATGTCGCCATCGGCGGATTTTGAGTCCGCTGCGTCTACCGATTCCGCCACGCCGGCAGCGGGGGCGAAGTATAGCCCAGGCGGGCTGGGGGCTGGGGGGCTTGCCGTCGTCCTGGCCCTTCGACGAGCTCAGGGCAGGCCGGGCTTCGCCCGAGCCGGAATCCGTCTCTGCCGCAGCCGAAGCGCAGGGTCGGCATGGACCCCGGCTTGTGCCGGGATGACGATGTGCCGACAGCTTTTTCCCGAGTCCCCGTCCCCGCCCTCAGTCCAGTTTGTCCAGGCACAGCTGCCGCGTGGCGCGGGCGTAGCGGTCTTGGCCGAGCGGCTGGAAGACCGAGCAGCAGGTCATCTGGCGCTGGTAGATGTGCAGCGACACCGCGACCGCGTCGTCGCTGGGATTACGGATGGTGTGGTACTCGTGCGGCGGGATCAGGCTGCCGGCCGAGCCGGGGCCGGCGGTGAGCGTGCCGACCGGGCGGAAGCGGCAGCACTCCTCGGCGGCGGCGAGGCATTCGTACTGGGTGATCTCTAGCTGACCATGCCAGACGCCCTCGACGCACCACATGCCGGCGTGGTCGTGGATCGGCGTGCCCTGGCCGGGGCCCCAGGTCATCGCGACCACGCAGTAACCGTACCGATCGCTGACGTAGAGCTCGCGGCGGGCGTAGTGGTCGGGGAGGGCATCGAGCACGCAGTCGGGCAGGCGCACCTCGGGATCGCGGATCAGTCGGCACAGCGTGCTGCGCAGGGCATCGGTGACGGCCTTGTCGTCCGGGGCGGCGACGGCCGCGTCGATGGCGGCGATCAGTTTGCGGCTGCCGGGAAAATCCAGCGTGAGCATGGCGGTTCGTGTCGGGTGGGTGCGTGGATCTTACCAGCCGCCCCTGCGCGGAGGGGGGCGCAGCTCGGCGAGGAAGCCGCCGATCCGGTCGCCGAAGCGCGGGATGTCGACCAGAAACGCGTCGTGGCCCTGCGGCGAAGGCAGCGGGGCGAAGCGGCTGTCGGCGCCGCCCAGGCGCAGGCCCTCGGCGATCTCCTCCTGCTGTTGCAGCGGGAACAGGATGTCGGTTTCCACGCCGATCGCGAGCGATTTTTCGAGTGCGATCCGTGAGAGTGCCTGCAGCACTTCGTCCGGGCCGCGCGCGGGGGCGTACTCGGCCACGTCGAACCAGTCCATCGAGCGGCTGAGGTACAGGTAGCAGTTGGGGTCGAACTGGCGCACGAAGCGGCGCGCGTGCCCTTCGAGATAGCTCTCGACTTCGAATTCGAGGCCGAACGGATCGTCGCCGTCGCGGCGGTCGCTGTCCAGCCGCACCCGGCCGAAGCGGCCGGACCACTCCAGCGCCGAGCGGTAGGTGACCACGCCGAGCTTGCGCGCCATGCGCATGCCGTTTTCCGGGTAGTGGGTGTCGTCGTAGCGGCCCTGGTTCCAGTTTGGGTCGAGCCGGATCGCCTCTCGCTGCAGCGAGCGGATCGCGATCGAGAACGGCAGCGCGCGGGCGCTGCCGGAGACGTTGATGTGGCTGCGTGCGCTGCCGGGGTGCAGCAGCAGGTAGGCGAGTGCGGTCATGCCGCCCATCGAGCAGCCGATCAGACAGGCCAGGCGCTCGATTCCCAGCCCCCGCACGACCTCGTGGGCGGCATTGGCGCCGTCCTCGATGGACAGCTTGGGGAAGTCGAGCCGGTAGGGTTCGCCGCTGGCCGGGTCGATGGAGGCAGGGCCGGTCGAGCCCTTGCAGCTGCCCAGCGAGTTGACGCAGACCACGAACCAGTGGTCGGTGTCGATCGGTTTGCCGGGACCGAGCATCTCCTCCCACCAGCCCGGCGCCGGGTTGCCGGCGTTGGCCGCGGCGTGGGCGTTCGGCGACAGGCCGGTGAGAATCAGAATGGCATTGTCGCGTGCGGCGTTCAGCTCACCCCAGGTCTCGTAGGCCATGCGCGCGCCGTGCAGGGCGCCGCCGCGTTTCATCGGGAACGGCGAGGGCAGGGCATGGAAGCGGGTGCCGGGCGGGATGTATTCGGTCATCGTCGGGTGGCGGCGCACAAAACGGACAAAGCTTAAAGCACGCACGGAGCGGAAAGAGAACAGTGGAGGAAGCGGAGGGATTCGAAATCAGCCCCTCCATTGTCTCCGCTGTTCTCGGTTGCTCTCCGTGCGTGCCGTGGCTCTTGCGCCCGGGCTGCGGCAGGTGCGTGCGCTTACTCGACGACGCGCTCGATCCGCAGTGTGTGGCTCGTCCCTTCGGCAAGTGTCACGTCCAGCGGCGCGGATTCGAGGTCGCCGGGGCGGGCGGCGGCATCGCCCGAATGTGAAACACGGGCGATCAGGCGCACTGTCGCCTGATCGGACAGCTTGAGCGTGGGCATCGGGCTGTCGTCGTCGCCCAGGCTCACCTGCAGCGGGAAACCGGTGGCGGGCAGGCGCTTGACCGCCAGCGGCATGTTCGCGCCGTCCGTCTGGCGGGCCATCACGTACAGCGTGTCGCCCGGCCGCAGGTGGCCGCGCAGGGCCGGGTCGAGATCGACGGTGACGGTGAGCACGGCGGCGGGTGCGGCGTCCTCGATGGCCGGCAGGCCCGCCTGCTGGCGGACCTCGTTGATCTGCGCGATCAGCACCGGGCGGGTCTGCCCGGACACCAGCGGCAGCAGGCGCTCCCAGGTCTCGGCTGCCTCGACCGGACGCCCGTGCTGCACGTGATGGATGCCGAGGAACCACAGTGCGCGCTGTTGCTGCGGGTCGGCGGCGAGGGCGCGTTCGAGCAGCGCGAGCGCTTCGCCATCGATCATGCGGGTCGTGCTGGCGAGGGTCATGGCCTCGGCGTACTCGACCATCAGATCGGCATCGTCGGGTGCCAGCGCGTGGGCGCGGGCGAAGGCCTCGCGGGCCTCGGCGAAGCGCTCCTGCGCCTTGCGGCTGCGGCCGAGCAGGGCCCAACCCTGCTGGTCCCCGGGGTTGTCGGCCAGGTGTGCGGCGAGGCGGTCGATGGCCTCCTCCAGCGATGGAGCGATCTGGGCATGTGGTTGCAACGCGGCCGGCGTGCCGTAGCCCAGGTACAGGCCGACGCCAGCAGCCGGCACCAGCAGTGCCAGTGCGATCGCCAGCGGGCGCGCATCGCGCCACAGCGGCGGCAGCAGGAAGGCCAGCGTCAGCACGGTCAGCGCGATCGCGCCCAGGACGAATCCGGTCATCGGGTCACCACTCCTGTTCGTCGTCGGCCGGGGTCGGCGGCGGCAATTGCTTCGCGCGTCGGCGGACGATGGCCGTGACCGCGACGATGCCGCCGAGCAGCACCAGCGCCGGGCCGAACCACAGCAGCCAGGTGGCCGGCGTCACCGGTGGCTTGTAGAGCACGAATTCGCTGTAGCGTTCGACCAGAAAGCGCTTGATCTCCTCGTCGCTCTTGCCCTCGCGCATCAGCGTGAGCACCTGCCTGCGCAAGTCCTGGGCGATTTGCGCGTTGGAGTCGGCCAGCGACTGGTTCTGGCACATCACGCAGCGCAGTTCGTGGGCGAGTGCCCGGAAGCGCGCCTCTTCGGCGGCATCGCGGAAGTCGAACGGGTCGAGCGCCACGGCCGTGGTGGAGCAGGCGAGCAGCAGGGCGAGCAGGAGGCGGCGGATCACAGCGCGACTCCCAGTTCGGCCAGCCGGGGCTTGAGCTGCGACTCGATCACGGCCGGCGTGATCGGGCCGATGTACTTCCAGCGCACGATGCCCTCGGCATCGACCAGGAAGGTTTCCGGCGCGCCGTACACACCCCAGTCGATGGCGGTGCCGCCTTCCTCGTCCACCACGATCAGGTGGTAGGGGTCGCCGAACTGCTGCAGCCAGCGCAGGGCGTCCTGGCGCTCGTCCTTCCAGTTGAAGCCCACCACCCGGATCTTGCTGCTACGGGCCAAGGCTTCGATGTACGGGTGCTCGTCGCGGCAGGCCGGGCACCAGCTGCCCCAGACGTTGAGCAGGAACGGCTCGCCGCGCAGCTCGTCCATCGTCACCATGCGCTCGGGCTGGTGCAGCAGGTGCAGCGCGAAGCCCGGCGCCGGCTTGCCGATCAGCGGCGAAGGGATGGCTTCGCGGTTCTCGCGTCCGCTCATCAGCACGCCGGCGAACAGCAGCGCGCCGAGCGCGAGGAATACAAGGAACGGCCACAGGCGGCTCAAGCTCATGCGCTGTCCTCCTTCGGCGCGCGGCGGAAGCGGCGGTCGGCGGCGGCGACGAAGCCGCCCAGCGCCATCAGCAGCGCGCCCAGCCAGATCCAGCGGATCATCGGCTTGACGTACAGGCGCATCGCCCAGCTTTCGCCGGAGGGATCCAGCGGCTCGCCCAGCGCGACGTACACATCGCGCATCAGACCCCAGTCGATCGCCGCCTCGGTCATCACCTGGCCGCCGCTGGCGTAGGCGCGCTTCTCCGGCCACAGGTCGGCGACCATGCGGCCGTTGCGGGTGACCACGACATGGCCGCGGTCGGCGAGGTAGTTGGGGCCGGGCACCTGCTCGACGCCGAGGAAGCGGAAGTCGTAACCGCGCGCGGACACCGTCTGGCCCGGTGTCACCGCCACGTCGGTTTCGAGCTTGGTGCTCTCGACCACCAGCACGCCGGCCACGAACAGGCCGATGCCGAAGTGGGCCAGCGTCATGCCGAGCATCTCGGCGGTGAAGCGGCCGTTGGCGGTACGCAGGCGCTGCCAGACGAAGCGCAGCGTGCCGCCCAGCACCCAGGCCGCGCCGAGGATGCCGAAGGCGGTCTTGGCGCTGCCCTCGGGCCAGGCGAAGAAGGCGATCACGCCCAACATCAGCGCCAGCCCGGCCCACGGTGCGAGCATGCGCAGCGGTTTGTCGGGCTGCTCGCGCTGCCAGCGGGTGAGCGGGCCGAACGGCACCAGCATCACCAGTGGCGCCATCAGTACGGTGAACAGCAGGCCGAAGTAGGGTGGGCCGACCGAGAACTTGCCCAGGTCGAGCGCGTCGGCGAACAGCGGGAACAGGGTGCCGATCAGCACCATCGCGCAGGCGGCGGTCAGCAGCAGGTTGTTGACCAGCAGCAGCGTTTCGCGCGAGCTGGCGGCGAACGGGGCGCCGGTGTCGTCGCGTGGCGCGCGCAGGGCGTACAGCAGCAGCGAGCCGCCGACCACGAAACCGAGGAACAGCAGGATGAACATGCCGCGCTCGGGGTCCGAGGCGAAGGCATGCACCGAAGTCAGCACGCCCGAGCGCACCAGGAAGGTGCCGAGCAGCGAGAGCGAGAACGCCGCGATGGCCAGCAGCAGCGTCCAGCCGCGGAACGAGCCGCGTTTTTCGGTCACCGCCTGCGAGTGGATCAGCGCCGCGCCGGCCAGCCAGGGCATGAAGCTGGCGTTCTCTACCGGGTCCCAGAACCACCAGCCGCCCCAGCCCAGTTCGTAGTAGGCCCACCACGAGCCGAGCGCGATGCCGAGAGTGAGAAAGCCCCAGGCGACGTTGGTCCACGGCCGCGACCAGCGCACCCAGCGCGCGTCCACCTTGCCGTCGATCAGCGCGGCGATGGCAAAGGCGAAGGCCACCGCGAAGCCGACATAGCCCATGTACAGCATCGGCGGATGGAAGATCAGCCCCGGATCCTGCAGCAGCGGATTGAGGTCGCGGCCTTCCGGTGCGGCCGGCAGCAGGCGTTCGAACGGGTTGGAGGTCAGGATGGTGAACAGCAGGAAGCCGATGCTGACCACGCCCATGATGCCGAGCACGCGCGCCACCACCGGCAGCGGCAGGCTGCGGCTGAAATGGGCGACCGCGGCGCTCCAGCCCGCCAGGATCAGCACCCACAGCAGCAGCGAACCCTCGTGCGCGCCCCACACCGCCGAGAAGCGGTACTGCATCGGCAGCAGGCTGTTGGAGTTGTGGGCGACGTAGGCCACCGAGAAGTCCTGGGCGATGAAGGCCCAGGTCAGCAGCGCGAAGCTGATCGCCAGCAGCACGAACTGGCCCCAGGCGGCCGGGCGCGCGACCCGCATCAATCCCTCGTGCCCGCGCTGGGCGCCGGCCAGCGGCAGGATGGTCTGGGCGAAGGCGACGACCAGGGCGAGGATGAGGGCGAATTGGCCGAGTTCAGGGAGCATGGGATGGTTTCACGCGGCGGTCGTCATCGGGTCGATTGCGGAAGCGTCGGAAGCCGCGACTGCCGGGCTCGCGGGCATCGGCCGCGACCTCCGCTGCTCCCGCAGCACAGTCGATCACCTCGCCGGGCAACCGCTGTTCTCCGGGCGCTGCATGGCCTGCGCCATGGCGTCGGCCACTTCCTTGGGCATGTAGGTCTCGTCGTGCTTGGCCAGGATCTGCTCGGCGACGAACTCGCCGTCTTCCATCCGGCCGGTGGCGACGATGCTCTGGCCCTCGCGGAACAGGTCCGGGAGGATGCCTTCGTAGCGCACCGGCAGCGCGTTGACGCGGTCGGTGACGTCGAAGCGCACCTTCAGCGTGCCCGGCGTGCGCTCGATGCTGCCGTCGCAGACTTCGCCGCCGAGACGGAAGCGGGCGCTGCCGGCTTCGCCTTCGTGGACCTGGGTCGGCGTGTAGAGGTAGGTGAGGTTCTGCTGCAGCGCCAGCGTCACCAGCGCGACGGCGACGCTGGCGGCGGAGAGCAGGGCGAGAACCAGGAACAGGCGGCGGCGGCGGGTGGGATTCATTCGACTTCGACTCGCTTGCCTGTGCGCGCCGCCTCACGGCGCGCGCGCAGGACGATGTCGCGACGGACACGACGGTGCCTGAACCAGGGCGACAGGCCGTCCCAGGCCAGCGCGACGATGAAGACCGCGAAGGCGGACCAGACGTAGGGCGCGTAGCTCATTTCCAGCAGCGTGCTCATGCAGCGTCTCCGGCGAGCGCGCGGGCCCAGTCCTTGCCGGCCTCTCGCTCCAGGATGTCCACCTGCGCGCGTTGCAGCAGCGAGCCGGCGAACCAGAACTTGGTGGCGACCACCATCGCGACCAGCGGCGGCACCATGCTCGGGTCGATGCTCGACTCGCCGAAGATGCGCACGGTGGCGCCCTGGTGCAGCGAGTTCCACCAGTCCACCGAGTAGCGGATCACCGGCAGGATGGCGACGCCGACGATGGCCAGGAAGCCGGCCGCGCGGGCGGCGTTGCGGCGGTCCTCGATGGCGGCGTTCAGCCCCATCACGCCCAGGTACAGGAACAGCAGGATCAGTTCGGAGGTCAGCCGCGGGTCCCAGGTCCACCAGGTGCCCCACATCGGCTTGCCCCAGATCGCGCCGGTGAGCAGGGTGACGGCGGTGAACATCGCGCCGACCGGGGCGCAGGCCATCGCCAGCACCTCGCACAGCTTGATCCGCCAGATCAGCGCGATGGCGGCATACAAGGCCATCAGCGCGTAGACGAACAGGCTCATCCAGGCGGCCGGCACGTGGATGTAGAGGATGCGTGCGCTGTCGCCCTGCTGGTAGTCGGCCGGCGCCTGGAACAGCGCCGCCCACAGCCCCCACAGGGTGGTCAGCACGGCGGCGGCGA
Organism: Rehaibacterium terrae; assembly: GCF_014202935.1. GTDB lineage: Bacteria > Pseudomonadota > Gammaproteobacteria > Xanthomonadales > Xanthomonadaceae > Rehaibacterium > Rehaibacterium terrae. The sequence continues at coordinate 241,659 of NZ_JACHHX010000001.1, forward strand.
ACAGCCACGGCACCCAGCGCGCGGCGAAGGCGTAGAAGGTGGGCGGCGAGCCGAGCCGATGGAACCAGCGGACGAGAGCGTTCATGTCAGGGCGATGCGGACGGCGGTCGCGGCGGCGAGGGGGGCGAGGATCAGGGCCAGGGCGAGGCCGGCGGCGAGCAGCAGGAGGGCGCCGGTCCAGGGCAGGCCCTGTGCGGCGGCCATCACGCTGCCGGCGCCGAACACCAGCACCGGCACGTACAGCGGCAGCGCCAGCAGGCCGAGCAGCATACCAGAGCGGCGCATCCCGACCGTCAGCGCGGCCACCACCGCGCCGATCAGGCTGAGCAGCGGGGTGCCGAGCGCAAGGGAGACCATCAACACCGGCAGAAGGTTCCCCGGCAGGTGCAGCAGCTCGGCCAGCAGCGGCGTCACCAGCAACAGCGGCAGGGCGGTGGTGGCCCAGTGCACCAGCACGCGGATGAACACCAGCCAGGCCAGCGGGGTGGGGGCCAGCAGCATCTGTTCCAGGCTGCCGTCGTCGGCATCGCCGCGGTAGAGCGTGTCCAGGGTGAGCAGGCCTGCCAGCAGCACGGCCACCCACAGCACGGCCGGCGCGATCTTCGCCAGCAGCGCCGGTTCCGAGCCGAGCGCGAGCGGGAACATGGTGACCACCAGCAGGGCGAAGATCAGTGGCTGGGCGGCGTCGCCGCGGCGGCGCCAGACCAGCTTGAGGTCGCGCGCCAGCATGGCGCGGCCGGCACGCAGCATCCCGGGCTCAGCCATAGCGCGACGCCTCGCCGTTCATGCTCAGGGTGCGGGTGCGCACCGGCGGCGCGGCGTAGGCGCCGTGGGTGGTGATGAGCGCGGCGCCGCCCTCGCCGACGTGCTTCCGGATCATGCGGTTCACCAGCGTGATGCCGTCCAGGTCGAGGTTGGCGTAAGGCTCGTCCAGCAGCCACAGCCGCGCCGGCACCAGCAGCAGGCGGGCCAGTGACAGGCGTTTTTTCTGGCCGGCGGAGAGCTTGCGCGCCGGGGTGTCCTCGTAGCCGGCGAGGCCGACGCTGGCCAGTGCCTGGGTCAGCGAGCTGCGCGGGCGCTGGCCGCCCAGGCCGACGGCGAAGGCGAGGTTCTCCAGCGCGGTCAGCTCGCCCTTGTGGGCGAGGTGGTGGCCGAGGTAGGCGACGGCGAGGGCGAGTCTGTCGCGCGTCGGTGTTTCGCCGTCCAGCAGGACTTCGCCCTCGGACAGCGCCAGCAGGCCGGCCAGCACGCGCAGCAATGTGGTCTTGCCGGCGCCGTTGCCGCCCAGCACCAGCAGCGCCTCGCCACCGTGCACCTCGAAATCGAGCGGCCCGAACACGGGTTCTTCGTTGCGCAGGAAGCGCAAGCCGCGTGCAGCGAGCAGCGGCGGGCTGGCGGGAGCGTCGGGAGTCATCGGCGGGCGCATGCTACCCAGTCGCGGAAAGGGGTGTCCATGATGCCGATCAAATCTTGCCGGCCGGCCGGCCGGCCGGCCGGCGCGGCGGGCCGGTTGCCGGGGGCGGTCGCGCTCCGCATCCACGCATGCAAGCCAAGGGCCGTGTCACGGGGCCGCCGGCACGTTCAGGTTTCTGTCTGCGCCGCCGGCATCCGCATGAGGCCGTCTGAACGTATGTGCAATCAGTCTTGTCCGTGGCGGTCAAACACGGTAAATGTCGGATTCCCGGAACGGCCCGAAACCCTTCTCACGCAGCCGCAAGGACGAACGGCAGCCACGCTGCCGTGGCCACGCTACCGGCCCATCAGGAGAACGCCCAACATGACGCCCCCCGCCATGCCCATCCTCGCCCGCGCCATCGCCGGCGTCCTCGGCATCGCCGCCTTCGCCGTGCCGGTGGCCGGCGCCAAGGAGCACGGCAGCCAGGGCCGCGCCATCTACATCGTCCAGTTCGAGGAGCCGGCCCTGGCCAGCTACACCGGCCCGGACCAGCTGGACAAGCGCGCCCCGCGCCTGAGCGCGACCAGCCCGGCGGTGACCGGCGCGCGCATGCTCGACGTGAAGACGCCGGAAAGCCAGGGGTATCTGGCGTTCCTGCGCGACCGCCGCGAGGCGCGCCTGTCGGAGGCCGAGGCGCGGCTCGGGCGCACGCTGCGGCCGACCCATGTCTACGATGTCGTGTTCAATGGCGTGGCGCTGGAGCTGGAGCCGCACGAGGCCGAGCGGCTGGCCCAGCTGCCAGGTGTCAGGCAGGTAGAGCGCGAGCAAATCGAACGGCTGCACACCGATGCCGGTCCGGGCTGGATCCGCGCCGACCAGGTCTGGAGCGGTGCGGCCGGCGTGACCACCCGCGGCGAGGGCGTCATCGTCGGTGTTGTCGACTCCGGCATCCACGCAAGCCACCCTTCATTCGCCGCCACCAGCCCGCTGGACGGCTACGTGCACGTCAACCCGAAAGGTGGCTTCCTTGGCCTTTGTGCCACCGGACAGGCGACCTGCAACAACAAGCTCATCGGCATCTACAACTTCACCAGCGAGGGCAGCGACGGTTCCGACGTCAGCGGCCACGGCACCCATGTCGCCGGCACGGTGCTCGGCAATCCGCTCAATGTCACCGTGTCCGGGGTCGCCCGCACGATCTCCGGCGTGGCGCCGCGCGCCAACCTGATCAGCTACAAGGCCTGCACCAACGAGGGCTCGTCCGGTTCCTGCCCGGGCAGTGCCACACTGGCGGCCCTCAACCAGGCGGCCACCGACCAGGTCCATGTGGTCAACTATTCGATCGGCGGCAGCGCAAACAACCCCTGGAGCAACTCCAGCGCCAACGCGATGCGCGGCTTGCGCGACGCCGGCGTGGTGGTGGTGGTCGCCGCCGGCAACGACGGGCCCGGCGCGGGCACGGTCACCAGCCCCGGCAACGCCCCCTGGGTGCTGACGGTGGCGGCGGCCAGCCATACCCGCATCATCGGCAACCAGCTCTTCCTGAGCGGTGGCGCCACGCCGCCGCCCAATGGCGGGGTGCTGATCGGCGCCAGCCAGACCGGCGGCAGCGGCACCTTCCCGCTGGTGCACGCCGAGCCGCGGCTGTGCGCCGAGGGCGCGGACACCAGCCTCAACGGCAACAACATGCCTTCGGCGTGGGGGGCGACGACCTACAGCAACCGCATGGTGCTGTGCGACCGCGGCATCTATGCGCGCGTGGACAAGAGCCGCAATGTGAAGAATGCCGGCGGCGCGGCGATGGTGCTGCTGAACCAGATCTCCGACGGCGCCAGCGTGGTGGCGGATGCCCACACGATCCCCTCCACCCACCTCCGTTACGCCGACGCCCAGGCGCTCCTGCAGTGGCTGTCCACCGGCAGCGGCCACACCGGGCGGCTCGATGCCGCCACGGTGCGCGATGCGGCCGGCTTCGCCGATGTGCTGGCGGGCTTCAGTGGCCGTGGTCCGGCCAAGCCGGACAACATCGCCGAGGTACTCAAGCCGAACGTGACGGCGCCTGGGGTCAGTATCCTGGCCGCCGACCGCACCGGGAGTGGTGTGGTCTTCAAGTCGGGTACCTCGATGGCCACCCCGCACGTGGCCGGTGCGGCTGCCCTGTTGCGAGCCGCCAACCCGACTTGGCGTGCCAACGAGATCATCTCCGCGCTCACGACCACTGCACGCAATTCGGTCAAGTTGACCGACGGCACGACCTTGGCCGCGCCGTTCGACCAGGGCGCCGGCAGTATCGACGTGTCGCGCGCCATCCGGGCGGCGCTGTCCTTCAACGTGACCTCTGCCGAGTTCGTCAATGCCAATCCGGGTGCGGGGGGCACGCCACGCGACCTCAACCTGCCGGCTCTGGTGCATGCCTCCTGTCTGGAAGCATGCGCACTGACCCGACGGGTGACCGACCTCGCCGGCGGCGGGCAGTGGCAGGTGCAGTTCGAATCCTTGCCGGCCGGAGTCGTCGCCAGTGCCAGTCCCGCCAGCTTCACGCTCACGGCCGGGGCCACGCAGTCGGTGAACTTCTCCTTCGATGTCTCCGACCCGTCGCTGGCGGGGCGCTGGATCCATGGCACGGTGCGCTTCAAGCGCATCACCAACGACGGTCGGCCGGATGCGACCATTCCGGTCTCGCTCCATGTCCTGCCGGGACAGGTGCCGCCACCGATCGAGCTTCAGGTCGATAGCGATGCCGGCTTCGTCGACTACCCACTGTCGGGGCTGGTGGCGTTGCCTGATGCCCGTTTCCGCGGCACGCCGCTGGCCGCGCCCCTCATTACCAACTTCAACCTGCGCCAGGATTCGGCACGCAACAATGTCTACGACGACCTGACCGATGGCGTTGCCTACGTCACCCTGACCCTGCCGCCGAGCGCCGATGGCCAGCCGGTGTCCTGGAAGGTCGTGTTCGAGGCCACCGGCCCGGCCAGCGTCGACTACGATCTCTACGTCGGCATCGACGAGAACGGCAATAGCCGTCCGGATGCCAGCGAGGAGCGCTGCCGTTCGACCGATCCCAAGGGCCAGGCGCGCGAGCGCTGCGAGCTGGATGTCCAGCACCCGGGGGGCTCTGAGAACCTCGTGGTCTGGGCCCTGGTGCAGAACTGGGAGTCGAGCTCGCCTGGGGCTGTCGACACCATCCGGCTCGAAGGCTATGCCGTGCCACGATCCCCCTTGGGGGCAGACCTGCGGGGCCTGACCGCGACCGGTCCCGGACAGGTCGCCCGCAACGCCCCATTCAACCTGCGTCTGAGCTGGAACGACCCGGGCATGCTGCCTGGGGATGTCCGCTATGGCCTGGTCCAGATCTCGGCGACCCGTGACTTCGTCACCATGGAGGTGCCGGTGAGGATCAGCCGTGTTGCCGGTACGTCAGCGGCACGGGCGTTGAAGGATGGGGAGACACTGCGTCTGCGCCTGTCAGGCAATGCCGCTCACGAACGCATTTACTTCGAGGTGCCGCCGAATGCCCAAGAGGTGGCTTTCACGCTGGAGAACGCATTCGGCGTCGACCTGTACTTGGCGCATGCCAGCGAGGCATCCTCACCGCAGATCAATCTCGCGCCGCCGCGCAACCAGGCCCAGACCGTGCTCAGTGGGGCGCATGACAGCCGCAGCATCATTCTCAGCGGGAACCACCTGAAGCCCGGGCGCTGGTACCTGACTCCGGTAAACACTCGCGCCACCCCCAGCACCGAGTTCGCCCTCCGTGCCCGTGTGCTGCAGAGTGGTCCCCGTCCTGACCTGCGCTCCGGCCAGTACTACAACTGGCGTCGCTCCGGCCACGGCATCTTCCTGGACTATGCCGGCAGCCAGTGGCTGATGCTCTGGTACACCTACCTGCAGGACGGCACGCCGACCTGGTACCTGGCGGTGGCGCCGGCGCTGGCCGGGAACGGCGGCGTCTGGAACGCCGACCTGCTGCGCATCGTCTGGAACGGCAACCAGACCGCCTCCACCCCGGTCGGCCGGGTGCAGATCATCCCCACCGGGACCAGCACGCTCGACTTCCACTACCAGCTCGACGGCCAGAGCGGTTACGAGCCGATGGATCGCCTGGGCGGCGGGCAGGGCTGCCCGGTCTTCAACGGGCAGGCTCTCGACGTCACCGGCCACTGGTACTCGCCGGACAAATCGGGCTTCGGTTACAACGTGCAGCTGGAGCCGCCCGGCGTGATCCCGAACGGGTTGGAGATCCTCACCGCCTACCTGTACGACGGCCAGGGCTTCCCGCGCTGGCTGATCGGTGCCCGCGACTATGATGCCGGCAACGCCGAGGCGAGCATCGCCATGGAACAGCTCACCGGCTTCTGCCCGCTGTGCACCTACCAGCCCACCACCAGCCGCATCGTCGGGCAGGGCGTGCGCCGCTACGGCACCAATCGCGTCGAGCGGCTGGGCATCACCGCGGAATTCGCTCCGCCGCTGTCCGGCCTCTGGGTGGAGTCGCTGCCGACGGCGGTGCTGTCGGAGCCCAAGCTCTGCCAGTAAGCCGGTTGCCGGCTATGATCCGGGGCGCGGTCCACGCGGGCCGCGCCCTTCTTCATCCTCGACTCGCCGCGTTTCCGACAGGACGCTCATGCAGATCCAGAGCAAGCTGCCCAAGGTCGGCACCACCATCTTCACCGTCATGTCCCAGCTCGCGCTGGAGCATGGGGCGATCAACCTCGGCCAGGGCTTTCCCGATTTCGATCCACCGGAATTCCTGGTCGACGCGTTGGCACGCGCGATGCGCGAAGGCAGAAACCAATACGCGCCGATGAGCGGCATCCCGGCGCTGCGCCAGGCGATCGCCGCGAAGACCGAGGCGATGTATGGCCATCGGCCGGATGCGGACGCCGAGATCACCGTGACCTCGGGGGCCAGCGAGGCGATCTTCGATGCGGTCGCGGCGGTGGTCCGTCCGGGCGAGGAGGTGATCGTGCTCGACCCCTGCTACGACTGCTACGAGCCGGCGATCGCGCTGGCTGGCGGCGTGGCGGTGCATGTGCCACTGCATCCGCACGACTTCTCGGTGGACTGGCAGCGGGTGAAGGACGCGATCACGCCGCGTACGCGCCTGATCTTCATCAACACGCCGCACAACCCGTCCGGCGCCATGCTGTCGGCACAGGACATGGCGACGCTGGCTGAGATCCTGCGCGACACGCCGGTGCTGGTGCTGTCCGACGAGGTCTACGAGCACATCGTCTACGACGGCCGTCGCCACGAGAGCGTGCTGCGTTACCCGGAGCTGGCCGCGCGCAGCTTCGTGGTGTCGAGCTTCGGCAAGACCTACCACTGCACCGGCTGGAAGCTCGGCTACTGCATCGCCCCGCGCGCGCTGTCGGCCGAGTTCCGCAAGGTGCACCAGTACAACACCTTCTGCACGTTCGCTCCGGCGCAGTGGGCATTCGCCGAGATGATCGAGCGCCACCCGGAGCATCATCTCGGGCTCGGCGCCTTCTACCAGCCCAAGCGCGACCGTTTCCGCGAGCTGCTGACGCGCACGCGCCTGCTGCCGCTGCCGGTGCCGGGCGGCTACTTCCAGCTGGTCGATTACTCGCAGGTCAGCGACCTGCCGGACGCGGAATTCGCCCGCTGGCTGACGGTGGAGAAGGGGGTGGCGGCGATCCCGCTGTCGCCGTTCTACCAAACCGCGCCGGCCGGGCAGCGTCTGGTGCGGCTGTGCTTCGCCAAGAGCGAGGAAACGCTCCAGGCCGCGGTCGCGCGCCTGCAGCAACTGTGAACCCCAGGCCGCGGCCGGCCGCCCCGCCGAGGTGGCGGGGCGGCCCGCCGCAGCGCCGGACAGGAACCGAACCGATGCTGCCGAACCGAGCGGAGCCGGAACCATGAACGATCTGCGCGTTTCGCTGATCCAGGGCGACACGGTGTGGCGCGATCCTGCCGCCAATCGGGCGATGTATGCCGGAATGGCGCGCCCGCTGGCCGGACGAACCGACCTGGTGATCCTCCCCGAAACCTTCACCAGCGGCTTCAGCAACGAGGCCATCGCCGAGGCCGAGGACATGCAGGGGCCGACCGTGGCCTGGATCCGCGCGCTGGCCGCCGAGCTGGATGCCGCCGTCACCGGCAGCGTGCAGATCCGCGACGGCGAGCGTGTCTACAACCGGCTGCTGTGGGCCACGCCCGACGGCGGGCTGTGTCACTACGACAAGCGTCATCTGTTCCGCATGGCCGGCGAGCACGAGCGCTACGCCGCCGGCCGCGCGCGGCTGACCGTCGAGTGGAAGGGCTGGCGGATCTGTCCGCTGGTCTGCTACGACCTGCGCTTTCCGGTGTTCTGCCGCAACCGTTTCGGCGTCGAGGCCGAGGGGCGCTTCGACTACGACCTGCTGCTGTTCGTCGCCAACTGGCCGGCGCCGCGGCGGCACGCCTGGCGCACGCTGCTGCAGGCGCGGGCGATCGAGAACCTGTGCTACGTCGCGGCGGTGAACCGGGTCGGCACCGACGGCAACGACATCCCGTATCACGGCGACAGCCTGGTGGCCGACTTCCTCGGACAGACCCTGGCCGACCTGGCGCTGCAGCCGGCGGTGGTCACCACCACGCTTTCCGCCGAGCCGCTGGCGCGCCACCGCGAGCGCTTTCCGGCACAGCTCGATGCGGATCGGTTCAGTCTCATCGACTGAGCCTGTCGCGGCCCGGGACGGCCACCGGATCGAGCGCGCCCGTGGCCGTTTCGGCGTCGGGCGTTGGGCCTCAGTGGCCGCCGCCGCCGCCGCGCGGTCCCGCGCCACGGCCATGCGGACGCCCGCCCGGCTTTCCGCCGGGCTTGCCGCCGGGCTTTCCGCCGGGGCCGCGACGCTGTCCGCCGGGCTTGTTGCCGCCGCCGCCCGGGCGGGCACCAGCCCCCTTGGGGCCTGGCCTGCCGCCCGGTTTGCCGCCCGACGGTCGCGGTCCGCGGCCGGTGCCGGGGTTGCGGTGGCCGGCCGGGCCGGTCTCCACGCCTTCGGGCACGTACCAGGTGCGGAAGGCGGTGGCATTGTGGTCGTAGCCGGGCGCCTGCACGTCGCGTGCCCCACCACCAAGGCGCTTGTCCTGGCCCGCCGGCCGGCCCGGCTTGCCACCGCGCTTGCCCTTGCCGGCCTTGCCGCGCCCCGGTCCGGCGCCGCGGCCACGGCGTGCGGGCGTTTCGTCGCGGATGTGGTCGAAGGCCCGCAGCTCGCGGGCCTCGTCGGCGATGTAGCCGTTGACGTAGGCGGCCTGGCGATCCTCGCGGCTGACCTTGACCTCGGTGGTGCGGGCGCGGCGCTGGCCGATGACCGGCTGCAGGGTCAGGCTGCCGGCGTTGTCCTCCAGCCCGAGCGCGCGCTTGAGCTGGGCCACGCGTTCGGCGGGCAGCTCCTCGCTCTGGCCGCGCTTGAGCAGGCGGGGCAGGGTGACGGTGCCGTAACGCACGCGCTTGAGGCGGCTGACCTGGAAACCCTGCGACTCCCACATCCGGCGCACTTCGCGGTTGCGGCCTTCCTTGACGACGACGCGGAACCAGGCATGGCTGTCAGACGCGCCGATCGCCTCGATCTGCTCGAACTTGGCCGGGCCGTCCTCCAGTTCGACGCCGCGTGCCAGCCGGTCGATCACGTCCTGGCCGACCTCGCCATGGATGCGGCAGACGTACTCGCGCTCGACCTCGTGCGAGGGATGCATCAGCGCGTTGGCCAGCTCGCCGTCGGTGGTGAGCAGCAGCAGGCCCGTGGTGTTGATGTCCAGGCGGCCGACGGCGATCCAGCGCGCGCCCTTCAGGCGCGGCAGATGGTCGAACACGGTCGGGCGGCCTTCCGGATCCTCGCGCGTGGTCACCTCGCCCTCGGGCTTGTGGTAGACCAGCACGCGCGCCGGCTCGGTCAGGGCAGTGGCGACGAAGGTCTTGCCGTCGATCTCGATGCGGTCGCCGCCGCGGATGCTCTGTCCGACCTTGGCGACCTCGTTGTTGACCTTGACCAGACCGGCGGCGATGCGCTCCTCGAGCGCGCGGCGCGAGCCGAGGCCGGCCTGGGCGAGCACCTTGTGCAGGCGCTCCTCGATGCGACGGCTGTCGCTGTCTTCGGTGCGTTCGCGCTTCAGCGAGAGAACGCGGCGTTGGGTTTCACTCATTGCTTTTCTGGCTCCGGCGTGGCGGCGTCTTCAGCGACGGGCTCGGCCGTATCGGGGTGGGAAGGGACGGTCGTCGTCGCGACGGCGTCGGTGGGGCTGTCCGCGGACGAGTCCGCGGAGGTTCGGAAAGAGCTGCCCGCGCTGGGACCCTCGGAAGCCTGCGGCGCCTCGGGCGAGGCGTCGTCGTTGGCGGAAGTCTCCGGCATGGCTGCCGCGGCGGGCACCGGGGCGGAATCGAACGGGAGCTCCGGCTCCAGGTCGGGGATCTCCTGCAGTTCGGTCAGCGGCGGGAGCTGATCCAGGCTCTTGAGGCCGAAGTAGTCGAGGAAGGCCTTGGTGGTGCCGAACAGCGCCGGCTTGCCGGGCACGTCGCGGTGGCCGACCACGCGGATCCACTCGCGCTCCTCCAGCTGCTTGATGATGTTGCTCGACACCGCCACGCCGCGGATCTGCTCGATCTCGCCGCGGGTGATCGGCTGCCGGTAGGCGATCAGCGCCAGCGTCTCCAGCACGGCGCGGCCGTAGCGGGTCTGGCGCTCGGTCCACAGGCGCGCCACCCACGGGTAGACGTCCTGGCGGACCTGGTAGCGGAAGCCGGAAGCGACCTCGACCAGCTCGATGCCGCGGCCGGCGCAGTCTTCGCGCAGGCTTTCCAGGGCCAGCTCCAGGCTGCCCGGCGCCGGCGGTTGCTCCTCGGGAAACAGCGCGTTGAGCTGGGCGAGGCTCAGCGGCTGGTTGGCCGCCAGCAGTGCGGCCTCGACGATGCGCTTGATCAGGTCCTGTTCCATGCGTCCGGGTTCACTCGTTGCCGTCGGCGGCCAGCGATTTCACGTAGATCTGCGCCAGCGGTTGCTCCTGCACGATCTCCAGCAGCTGCTCCTTGGCCAGTTCGAGGATGGCGAGGAAAGTGACCACCACGCCGAGCCGGCCTTCCTCGACCGCGAACAGCGTCTGGAAGGCGTGGAACTGGCCGTCCTGCAGGCGCGCGAGCAGCTCGCCCATGCGCTGGCGCACGCTCAGCGCCTCGCGGCGGATCGCGTGGCGGCTGAACAGCTCGGCGCGCTTGAGCACGTCGCGCAGCGCCAGCAGCATCTCGCGCAGGTCCACCGGCGGCGGCAGCCGCACCACATTGCGGTCGGCCACGTGCGCGCTCACCGGCATGGTGTCGCGCTCCAGCCGCGGCAGGCCGTCGATGTCCTCGGCGGCCTTCTTGAACCGCTCGTACTCCTGCAGCCTGCGCACCAGCTCGGCGCGCGGGTCTTCCTCGTGGCTTTCCTCGCTGGGCGGACGCGGCAGCAGCATCCGCGACTTGATCTCGGCGAGGATGGCGGCCATCAGCAGATACTCGGCCGCCAGCTCGAAGCGCATTTCGCGCATGACTTCGATGTAGCCCATGTACTGCCGGGTGATCTCGGCGACCGGGATGTCGAGGATGTCCAGATTCTGCCGGCGGATCAGATACAGCAGCAGGTCCAGCGGCCCCTCGAAGGCCTCCAGGATCACTTCCAGCGCATCCGGCGGGATGTACAGATCCTGCGGGATCTCCACCACCGGCTGGCCCTTGACCACCGCCAGCGGCATTTCCTGTTGCTGCGGGTGGTGAGGGGGCGTCGCGCCGTTGCCGGGCGCCGCGTCGGCGGTCGTGCTGGGATTGGCGTCCTGCGCCGGTTGCATGCTCATCCGCTCATGCCCATCGCAAAGCCTGGCCTGGCCGCGCAAGCTTGTCTGTCCGATCAAAGCGCCAACGGGCGAAAGCCCTGGCGCACCAGTTCCGGTTCGTCTCCGGTGCAGTCGATCACGCTGGTGGGGCCGGGTTCGCAGTCCCCGGCGTCGAGCATGAAATCGACAAGTCGTTCGGTCCGCTCCGCCACGGCTTCGGCCTCGTGGCTGGCCAGTTCCTCGTCGTCGGGCAGCAGCAGCGTGGTCGACAGCAGCGGCTCACGGACCGCGGCGATGAGGGCCTGCGCGACAGGGTGGTCCGGCAGCCGGATTCCGATGGCGCGGCGCTTGCTCTGCTTGAGACGGCGGGGAAGCTCGGAGGCGGCCGGCAGGATGAAAGTGCAGGGGCCGGGGGTCAGCGACCGGAGCAGTCGGAAGGCCCGGTCGTCGAGCCGGCCCAGGCGGCCGACCTCGCTCAATGCGCCACAGAGTAAGGTGAACGGGTGCTTGGTGTCCAGTGCGCGCATCCGCAGCACCCGGTCTTCGGCATCGCGCGCCTCCATCGTCCACACCAGCGAATAGCCGGCATCGGTGGGGCACAGGCCCAGCGCGCCGCGGCGCAGCAGGTCGGCGGCGCGTTCGATCAGTCGGGCTTGGGGGTCGACGGGGTGGACGCGGAAGCGTTCGCTCATCGCAGTATCATGCCGCCCTTCGACACGAAGGCAAGCTCACCCATGTGGTATCTGATCCTCGGCCATGACCGCCCCGGTTCGCTCCCCGCCCGCCAGGCCGCGCGTCCGGCGCATCTGGCGCGGCTGGAGGCCCTGGCGGCGCTGGGGCGGCTGTTGCTGGCCGGTCCGTGCCCGGCCATCGACGCCGAGGATCCCGGCCCGGCCGGTTTCAGCGGCAGCCTGATCGTCGCCGAGTTCCCCTCGCTGGAAGCTGCCCGCGCCTGGGCCGAGGCCGACCCCTACGTGACCGCCGGTGTCTACGAGCGGGTCGAGGTGCGGCCGTTCCGCAAGGTGCTGCCATGAACGTGAACGTGGGCGAACGCCGGGTCGCACTGATCCGCGCGGCGATCGAGACCGCGCTGGCACCGGTCGCGCTGGAGGTCGTCGACGAGAGCCACCTGCACGCCGGCCACGAGGGCGCGCGCGACGGTCGCGGGCACTTCGCCGTGCATGTGGTCAGCGCGGCCTTTGCGGGGCTGCGTCCGCTGGCCAGGCACCGGCTGGTGTTCGACGCGGTCGGCGAGCTGATGCGGACCGACATCCACGCGCTGAGCATCCGCGCGCAGACGCCGGACGAGGCCGGCGGCGGCTGAACCGGCGGGGACGGTTCCGGCTATACTGCCGGCCGGCTGCGAGCGCGGGGCGGCCCGAAGCTTGGCCAAGGGAATCAGGCACTTGGCCGAAGGGGCGCCCCCGGTTCGCGTTTCCCATGGATTGACGTGGCGGAACCGTCCCCGGACGGCTCCACGGAGGGCCTCATCTTCCGCGCCGCCGCGGCGTATGCTCCGGACCCATGCGTCTCTCAACGATCAAGCTCTCGGGCTTCAAATCCTTCGTCGACCCCACGACCCTGCACCTGCCGACCAACATGACCGGCATCGTCGGTCCGAATGGTTGCGGCAAGTCCAACATCATCGACGCCGTGCGCTGGGTGATGGGCGAGAGCTCGGCCAGCCGCCTGCGCGGGGACAGCCTGACCGACGTGATCTTCTCCGGCTCGTCCACGCGCAAGCCGGTGAGCCAGGCCACGGTCGAGCTGATCTTCGACAACAGCGACGGCGCAGTCGGTGGCGAGTACGCCCGCTTCAACGAAATCTCGGTCAAGCGCGTGGTCAGCCGCGATGGCCAGAGCAGCTACTTCCTCAACAACGCGCGCTGCCGCCGCCGCGACATCACCGACCTGTTCCTCGGCACCGGCCTGGGCCCGCGCAGCTACTCGATCATCGAGCAGGGCATGATCTCGCAGATCATCGAGGCGCGGCCCGAGGACCTGCGCGTGTACCTGGAGGAGGCCGCCGGCATCTCCAAGTACAAGGAGCGCCGCAAGGAGACCGAAACCCGCATCCGCCACACCCGCGAGAACCTCGACCGCCTCAACGACCTGCGCGAGGAGATCGACAAGCAGCTCGAACACCTCAAGCGCCAGGCGCGCGCCGCCGAGCTGTACCAGCAGTACCAGGCCGAGCGGCGCGAAAAGGACGCCCAGCTCAAGGCGCTCGAATACCGCAGGCTCGACGGCCAGCTGGCTGCGCTGCGCGAGACATTGGCGCAGGACGAGACCCGCCTGGAACAACTGATCGCCGAGCAGCGCCATGCCGAGGCGCAGATCGAAATCTGCCGTGCCCAGCATGGCGAGGCCAGCGAGCGGCTGGCGCAGGTGCAGGCCGAGGTCTACCGCATCGGCGGCGACATCGCCCGCGTCGAGCAGCAGATCCAGCACCAGCGCGAGCTGTACCAGCGGCTGGAGCGCGCCCGCATCGAGGCCGACGCCGCCTGGGCCGAAATCGGCGAGCACATCGAGGCCGACGAGCGTCAGCTCGAGGAGCTGCGCCTGGCCATCGCCGAGGCCGAACCGCGGCTGGAGGCGCTGCAGTCCGAGGATGGTGAACGCCAGGAGGCGCTGCGGAGCACCGAAGCCGCGCTGGCCGACTGGCAGCTGCGCTGGGACGCCTACGCCAAGTCGCACGCGGAAGCCTCGCGTGCGGCCGAAGTCGAGCGCACCAAAATCGAATACCTGGAGCGGCAGGCGCTGGAAGCCGGCCGGCGCCGCGAAGCACTGGCCAGCGAGCGCGGTGGCCTGGATGTGACCACACTCGGCCAGGCGCTGGAGGAGATGCGGCTGCGGCACGAGGAGCAGAAGGCCAGCCTGGATGCGCTCGGCGAGCAGCTCGAACAGCGCAAGCGGGCGGTCGCCGCGCTGCAGGAGCAGCAACGGCAGGCGCAGGCCGAGCTGGCCGAGACCCGCAAGCAGGGCCAGGCCGCGCGCGGCCGGCTCGGCTCGCTGGAAGCCCTGCAGCACGCCGCGCTCGGCCAGGAAAAGGGCGCCGCGCTCGAATGGCTGCGCCAGCACGGGCTGGAAAACGCCGCCCGGCTCGGCGAAACGCTGGAGGTCGAGGCCGGCTGGGAAACCGCCGTCGAGACCGTGCTCGGCGCCCTGCTCGAAGCTGTGACGGTCGACGCGCCCGAGCGGCTGTTCGAGTCGCTGGCGCAGTTCGCCAACGGACGGGTCGCGCTGGTGGCGGCCGACACCGCCCCGGTCGAGGTGGCGCCGGATTCGCTGGCGGCGCGGCTGCGCGGCCCGGCCGCGATCCGGCGCCTGTTGAAGAATGTCCTGGTCGCCGAGGATCTGGCTGCGGCGAAGGCGCGTCTGCCTGCGCTGGCCGATGGCCAGGCGATCGTCACCCGCGCCGGCGAATGGATCGGCCCGGGCTGGGTGCGTGTGCTGCGCTCCGGCGAGGCTCAGCAGGGCGCGCTGGCGCGCGAGCGCGAGATCCACGCGCTGCGCGAGGAGATCGACACGCTGGCGCGGCGCGAGCACGAACTCAACGAGCAGTTGGCGCTGCTGCGCGACCGTATCCTGGAAGCCGAGCAGCAGCGCGAGGATGCCCAGCGCAGCCTGTATCTGGCGCATCGCGGCGTGTCCGAGCTGGCCGGCCAGATCCAGAGCCAGCAGGGCCGGCTGGAGTCGGCGCAGGGCCGGCTCGCCCGCATCGAGCAGGAACTGGCCCAGCTCGCGCAGACGCTGCAGGAGTCGCAGGCGCGCGCCAGCGAGGCGCGTGGCGGCCTGGAGCGGGCACTCTCGGCCATGGGCGAGCTGGAGTCGCAGCGCGCCGCCCTGGAGAGCGAGCGCCGCCTGCTGATCGACCGCCGCGACGCCGCCCGCAACGCCGCACGCGAGGTGCGTGAGACCGCGCATCAACTGGCCCTGACGCTGGAGTCCAAGCGCACCCGGGTGGTGTCGCTGACCCAGGCACTGGCGCGCATGGGCAGCCAGCGCTCGCAACTGGAAAGCCGCCGCAGCGAACTGGCCGCGCAGCTGGCCGACGGCGACGCGCCGATCCGGCAACTGGAAGCCGAGCGGCAGGCCTATCTCGATCAGCGCGTGGTGGTCGAGCGCGACCTCGCCGCCGCGCGTTCGGCGGTCGATGGCATCGAGGACGAGATGCGCCGCTACGAACAGACCCGCCAGCAGCGTGACCAGCAGGCACTGGCGCAGCGCGAGACGATCTCGCGCAAGCGGCTGGAGGAACAGGCACTGGCGCTCAAGGCGCAGCAGCTGGAGGAGGGCATCGCCGCCGCCGGCATGACGCTCGACGCCGTGCTTTCGGCGCTGCCGCCCGAGGCCGATTTCGATGCCTGGCAGAAGGCGCTGGCCGACCTGGAGGCCAGGATCCGCCGCCTGGAGCCGGTCAACCTCGCCGCCATCCAGGAGTACGGCGAGCAGTCGCAGCGCAAGACCTACCTCGATTCCCAGCACGCCGATCTCACCTCGGCGCTGGAAACCCTCGAGGACGCCATCCGCAAGATCGACCGCGAGACACGCGGCCGCTTCAAGGACACCTTCGACCGTGTCAACGCCGGCGTCCAGGAGCTGTTTCCGCGCCTGTTCGGCGGTGGCCACGCCTATCTGGAGCTTACCGGCGAGGACCTGCTCGATACCGGCGTGGCGATCATGGCCCGTCCGCCCGGCAAGCGGCCGTCGAACATCTCGCTGCTGTCCGGCGGCGAGAAGGCGCTGACCGCGGTGGCGCTGGTGTTCGCCATCTTCCGCCTCAACCCGGCGCCGTTCTGCCTGCTCGACGAGGTCGACGCACCGCTGGACGAGGCCAACGTCGGCCGCTTCTGCGCGATGGTGAGCGAGATGAGCGAGAAGGTGCAGTTCCTGTTCGTCACTCACAACAAGGCGACCATGGAGGCTGCGCGTCAACTGTGCGGCGTGACCATGCGCGAGCCGGGCGTGTCGCGCCTGGTCTCGGTCGACCTGGCCGAAGCCTCGCGCCTGGCCGGCGCCGCCTGACCGGAACAGAGGGAGCACACCCGTGGACGCCACCCAGCTTCGCATCATCCTGCTCATCGCCGGCCTGGTGCTGATTGCCGCGATCTATTTCCTCGGTCGGCCGAAGAAGCCCGATCAGGGACGCCGCAGTGCCGCGCCTGCGCCCAAGCGCAGCGGAGCGCGTGTGGAGCCGACGCTCAAGGAGATCATCGAAGCCGAGGCTGCCGAACACGCGCAGGGACGGGACGACCCGCGCGACGTGCAGGACGAGCTGGAACTGATCGACCGCAGCCTCGGCGACGGCGAGCCGCGCGCGGCGCCTGGCGGCGGGCAGTCCGGGCTGGGTGCCCGGCCGCAGACCGACTACGACCGCATCGTCACCCTCTACATTGCCGCCCGCGCCGGCCACCTGCTGCACGGCCCCGACCTGGTGGTCGCCGCCGAGCGCGCCGGTCTGGTCTACGGTCACATGAACATCTTCCATCGCCTGCTCGATGGCCATCCCGAGGCCGGGCCGGTGTTCTCGGTTGCCAACATCCTGCAGCCGGGCAGCTTCGACATGGCGCAGATCCAGACACTGCAGACCCCGGGCATCACCTTCTTCATGACCCTGCCGGGCCCCATGCCGGCGCTCGATGCCTGGGACATGATGCTGCCGACCGCGCAACGCATGGCCGAACTGCTCGACGCGGTGGTGCTGGACGAGGAGCGCAACGCGCTCGGCCGTCAGCGCATCGCCCACATCCGCGATGAGCTGCGCGCCTACGACCGCAAGCAGGAAAAACTGCACCAGCCGCCCCGCTGGTGACCGCATCCACCCTGCAGGGGCGGCCTCAGCCGCGACCCGAAAAGCGGAAAACGAGTGAAGAGGAGCGGGAAGTGAGAGAAGGGCAGCGCTGCGACGAGCCGACGCTTTCTCCCGCTTTCCGCGCCTCCTTGCTCGTCTGTCGCCTCCCGGATTGCGGGTGGGACCTGCCCGGGATGATCCGTCGCATCCCGGCTGGAACTCCAAGGCACCGACCACCGCAATGAGCAACACATCCGCCGCCGCCCGTGTCGCCGAACTGCGGCGTCTGATCGAGGACGCCAACTACCGCTATTTCGTGCTCGACGACCCCAGTATTCCCGATGCCGAGTACGACCGGCTGATGCGCGAGCTGCAGGCGCTGGAGGCCGAGCATCCCGAACTGCTGACGCCGGACTCCCCGACCCAGCGGGTCGGCAGCCAGGCTGCGCGGGAATTCGCCGAGGTGGTGCACGAAGTGCCGATGCTTTCGCTCGGCAACGCCTTCAGTGAGGACGAAGTGCGCGACTTCGTGCGCCGCATCGCCGAAGAAACCGGGGACGCCGACCCCGAGTTCTCGGTCGAGCCGAAGATCGACGGGCTGGCGATCAGCCTGCGCTACGAAGACGGCCGGATGGTGCGCGGCGCCACGCGGGGCGATGGCCTCACCGGCGAGGATGTCACCGCCAACCTGCGCACCGTGCGCGCCATTCCGCTGGTCCTGCGCGGGGAGGCGCCGGCGGTGCTGGAAGTGCGCGGCGAGGTCTACATGCCCAAGGCCGCCTTCGAGCGCTTCAATGCGCAGGCGCTGGCGCGGGGCGAGAAGCCGCTGGCCAATCCGCGCAACGGGGCGGCCGGCTCGCTGCGCCAGCTCGACCCGCGCGTCACCGCGCGCCGGCCGCTGAGTTTCTTCGCCTATGGACTGGGCGCCGTACAGGGCTGGGACCTGCCGGCCCGGCATTCCGAGACGCTGGCGAAACTGCGTGCGTTCGGACTGCCGGTATGCCCCGAGGCCGACGTGGCGCGGGGGCTCGCCGGGCTGCTGGCCTACTACGCCCGCATCGGTGCGCGGCGCGACGCGCTGGCCTACGACATCGACGGCGTGGTCTACAAGCTCGATCGCTACGAGCAGCAGCGGGCGATGGGCTTCGTCGCCCGTGCGCCGCGCTGGGCGATCGCGCACAAGTACCCGGCGCAGGAGGAGCTCACCGTCGTCGAGGGCATCGATGTGCAGGTCGGCCGCACCGGCGCGATCACCCCGGTGGCGCGGCTGAAGCCGGTGCAGGTGGGGGGTGTCACCGTCACCAACGCCACCCTGCACAACGCCGACCAGATCGCCCGGCTGGACGTGCGCGTCGGCGACAGCGTGATCGTGCGCCGCGCCGGCGACGTGATCCCCGAGGTGGTGCGCGTCATCGAAGAGCGCCGCCCGCGCGACGCAAACGGCGAGCCGCTGCATCCGCCCTATGCGATGCCGGCCGTGTGCCCGGCCTGCGGCTCGGCCATCGTCCGCGAAGCCGGCGAGGCGGTGGCCCGCTGCAGTGGCGGGCTGTACTGCCCGGCGCAGCGCAAGCAGGCGCTGATCCACTTCGCCTCGCGTCGCGCGATGGACATCGAAGGCCTGGGCGAGCGCATCATCGAGGACCTGGTCGATCTCGGCTACGTCGAGACCGTCGCCGATCTCTACCGGCTCACGCTCGAGGATTTTCTCGAGATGAAGCGGCGTGCCGACGAGCGCGATGGCACCGTGCCGGAGACGGTGAAGTCCGGCAAGATCGCCACCAAATGGGCCGAGAACCTGGTCGAGGCCATCGACCGCAGCCGTGGCGCCGGCCTGGAGCGGCTGCTGTTCGCGCTCGGCATCATGCAGATCGGCGAGGAGACCGCCAAGGCGCTGGCACGCGCGTTCGGCTCGCTGGAGGAAATCCGCCATGCCGACGCAATGCTGCTGCTGGCGGTGCCGGACGTCGGCCCGAAGGTGGCGCAGTCGGTCGCCGCCTTCTTCGCCGAGCCGCACAACCAGCAGGTGATCGATGCGCTGCTCGCGGCTGGCGTCAGCGCACAGGGCAGCGGCGCGCCTTCGTCGATGCTGACCAGTCGGCTCGACCTGGCGCACCTGCTTTCCGCGGCCAAGGCGCTCGGCGCACCGCTGGCTGGCCTCGGCGACACGTCCATCGAACGGATCGGCGCGCGCTGCGCCGACCTCGCCGCGTTGCGTTCGCTGGGCGAACACGGCCTGATCGCGCTCGGCGTGCCGGCCGCGCCCGCGGCCGCGCTGCTGGCCCTGCTCGACGATCCGCACTGGGGCCCGCGCCTGCGGGCGGCCGAGGCGCAGATGCACGCGCTGCGCGCACGCGCCCGGGCCGATGCCCGCACCGGTCCGCTGACGGGCAAGACGGTGGTGCTGACCGGCGCGCTTTCGTCGCTGACCCGCGAGGAGGCCGGGGCCAGGCTGGAGGCGCTCGGCGCCAAGACGGTCAGCAGCGTATCGAAAAAGACCAGCTTCGTGGTCGCCGGCGAGGCGGCCGGCTCCAAGCTCGCCAAGGCGCGCGAGCTGGGCGTCGAGGTCTGGGACGAGGCGCGGCTGCTGGCCTTCCTGGCCGAACACGGGAAATGACGGAACCGCTGCGCCGCAGGGTATGTTGTAGAACGGTGCAAGCCGCGACCGCCATGGCTGGAAACGAGTGAAGAGGAGTGAGGAGTGAGGGAGCGACAAGGCTGCGGTCAGCCGATGCTTTCCCTCGTTTCTCACTCCTCTTCACTCACTCCTCTTCACTCACTCCTCTTCACTCACTCCTCGGCTCTCGCGGTCGCGGCTGAGGCCGTCGGCCTCCGGGAGACGACCACGTCGTTCCTGCAGTCGTGTCCTTCTCCGCGCTTCCCTTGCGCCGCATCTCCAGACTTCGACGATGACTACGAATCCCGCCAACGACTGGCAACCCACCGCCCCGCTCAGGGCGCTCAAGCTGCGCGCCGGGCTGTACGCGCTGATCCGCCGCTTCTTCGCCGAGCGCGGCGTGCTCGAGGTCGAGACGCCGATCCTCTCCGAGGCCGGCAATACCGATCCCAACATCCAGAGCCTGAGCCTGGAATTCGAGGGCCCCGCCGCAGCCGGCCAGCGCCGGCGCTGGCTGCGCACCTCGCCGGAGCACGCGCTCAAGCGGCTGCTCGCTGCCGGCGTCGGCGACTGCTACGAACTCGGTCGGGTGTTCCGCAACGGCGAGGCCGGCAAGTGCCACAATCCCGAGTTCACCATGCTCGAGTGGTACCGCGAGGGCTGGGACCACCATCGCCTGATGGAGGAGTGTGCCGATCTGGTGCAGGCGGCGATGGCGCTGGTCGGCAAGCGCACCACGGTGCGCCGGATGAGCTTCGGCGAGCTCTACCGCGACCGTTTCGGGCTCGACCCGCATACCGCCAG
This sequence comes from Rehaibacterium terrae, assembly GCF_014202935.1. Taxonomy (GTDB): domain Bacteria; phylum Pseudomonadota; class Gammaproteobacteria; order Xanthomonadales; family Xanthomonadaceae; genus Rehaibacterium; species Rehaibacterium terrae. Next base: position 262,071 of record NZ_JACHHX010000001.1, read on the forward strand.
CGAGGCCGAGCTGTACGCGCCGCTGGCGATGTTCGGCATCGATCCGCAGGGCCTGACCCGCGACGATCTGCTCGACCTGCTGATGACCCATCTCGTCCAGCCGGTACTGCCCGACAACCGCATCCTGCTGCTCTACGACTATCCGGCCTCGCAGTGCGCACTGGCGCGGATCCGCCCCGGTGAGCCGCCGGTGGCCGAGCGCTTCGAGCTGTACCTGGGCCCGCTGGAACTGGCCAACGGCTACCACGAGCTGTGCGACGCCGGCGAGCAGCGCGAACGGTTCGGCAGGGATCTGGTCGTTCGCCACCGTCGCGGCCAGGTGCGGCCGCCGGTCGATGAGCGGCTGCTGGCGGCGCTCGACGCCGGCCTGCCGTCCTGCGCGGGCGTCGCCCTGGGCGTGGACCGCCTGTTGATGGCCATGCTGGGCTGCGAGCGGATCGCCGATGTGCTGGCCTTCCCGTTCGAACGCGCCTGAGCGTCGGTCGCAAGCCGCCTGGCGGGGCGCAGCACCGCTCGGCTTGGCAGTGCCAGGGCGTTGAGTCAGACTTGTCGACGTCTCGCCTGGCAGACGCGGGACGCCGATGGCAACGGAGCCTGGCCCTCGCGTGACCACTCGTCCGACCACGACGGCATCTCCCCCGATTTCCGGCGACGCTGCGGCGCCGGCGACGCAATCGGGCAGCGTCCCCTTCCCGCACCTGGCGGCCCTGCTGGCGTCGCGGCTCGAGTCCGCCATCGAGGGCGCCATGTGTCTGGTGCTCGTGCTCGATCCGGAGACCGGTCGGCTGCAGGTCGCGCATGCAGAGCGCCTGCCGCAACGGTGGGTGGAGGCGGTCGCCGGGCTGCGTCCGGACCCCTCCCTGGGCAGCTGCCCGCGCGCCGTGGCGCTGGGGCGGCGCGTGCTGACGCCCGACGTGGCCGCCGATCCGCATTGGGCGCCGCTGCTCCCGCTGGCCGACGAGCTCGGGCTGCGCGCCTGCTGGTCCGAGCCGATGATCGATGCGGCGGGCTGCGTGCGCGGCGCGCTGTCGGTGTACTTCGACCGCGTGCGCGAGCCGACCGAATGCGAGCTGCGGACGCTGGCCGACTTCGGGCGGCTCGCCGGCCTGGCCGCCGGGCTGCATGCCGCCGTGCTCGGCGAGCAGGAGATGGCGCGCATCGACAACGCTGCCGTGCGCGTGCTGTCGAAGTTCATGAGCCAGGGCGAGCCGCGCCGGCGCGCCGAGGAGATGGTGCGGGAACTGGCCGCGCTCACCGAGAGCGAGCACGGCCTGCTGGCCGAGGTGGTCCGCGACGGACAGGGCGGCGTTCTCCTGCGGGCGCTGGCATTGACCGCCGAGCCCTGGGACGGGGCCTCGGCCGAGTTGCATCGCCAGTACCTCGACAGCGGGCTGGAGATACACAATCTGGACAGCCTGCTCGGGTATCCGGTCACCAGCGGCGAGCCGCTGATCGCCAACGATCCGCCCGGCCATCCGGGCTGGGGCGGCACCCTGCCGGCGGGGCATTTCCCGTTGCGCAACTTTCTCGGTGTGCCGCTCAAGCGCGGGGACGAGGTGATCGGCCTGCTGGCGCTCGCCAATCGTGACGGCGGCTACAACGAGCGGATGCTTTCACGGCTCAAGGCCGTGTTTGCGGCCTGCGCCAGCATGATCGTCTGGCTGCGCACGGATGCCGAGCACCGTGCCGCCAAACGACGGCTCGAGGAGGAGCGCGCGCTGTTGCGGGTCGTGGTGGAGAGCCTGCCCGACCCGGTGGCGATCAAGGATGCCGACGGTGCCTATCTGGAGTGCAATCCGATCTTCGCCGACTTCGTCGGCATGAAGCGCGAGGACATCGTGGGACGCCACGCCGGCGATATCTTCCCGCCCGAGGTCGCCGCCCGCTTCGAGGAGGACGACCGCCGCGCGATCGCGTCGGATTCGGTCATCACCGCGATGCACTGGCAGAAACACGGCATCACGGGCCAGATGTGCCTGATCCAGATCCACAAGCTCGCCTTGCGCACCGCCGAGGGGCGCCTGCGCGGCGTGCTGATGGCGGCGCGCGACGTCACCGACATCTACCGCAGGAACGAGCGCGAGCGGCTGGCGGCGGAAGTGTTCGCCAGCTCGGCGGAAGGGCTCGCGGTCACCGATGCCGCGGGCATCGTCGTGCAGGTCAACCCGATGCTGGAGGAGATGCTCGGTCGCAGCGAGTCCGAGCTGGTGGGCCAGCCTTGGCACCTGCTCGATCCGGAACTGCTGCGCGGCGGCCTGGCCGACGACCGGCTGCCGCCGGAGGGGCACCGGGGCGAAGGCTGGCTGACCCACGTCGACGGTTCGCGTTATCCGGTATGGCGCACGGTCACCGCCGCACGCGACGAGCAGGGGCGGACGGTCAACTTCATCCTCGGCTACCTCAACATCGCCGAGCTGGTGCTCGCGCGCGAGCATCTCGACCACCTGGCCCACCACGATGCACTGACCGGCCTGCCCAACCGCGCACTGCTGACCAGGGATCTGCAGCGGGTGCTGTCGCGGGCGCGCTTCATGCACAGCGGCGTGGCGATCCTGTTTCTGGATCTGGATGGCTTCAAGAACATCAACGATTCGCTCGGTCACAGCGTCGGCGACCGTCTGTTGCAGGCGGTCGCCGCGCGGCTGCGCGCGCTGATCCGCGACAGCGACATGGTGGCGCGGATCGGCGGCGACGAGTTCGTGATCGTGCTGGAATCGCTGAAGGATCCCGGCGGCGCCGAGCGCGTCGCGGAGAAGGTGATGGAGGCGTTCAACGAGCCTTTCGTGGTCGGCGAACACAGCCTGTACCTGACCCCGAGCATCGGCATCAGCCTGTATCCGGGCGACGGCGAGGACGCCGAAACCCTGCTGCGCAATGCCGATACCGCGATGTATGCGGCCAAGGCGGCTGGCCGCAACACCTTGCGCTTCTATTCGCGCGAGCTTACCCGCGCCGCTGCCGAGCGGCTGGCCTACGACAACGCCTTGCGCACGGCGCTGCAGCGGGGCGAGTTCACGCTGCATTTCCAGCCGGTGATCGGTCTGGCCGAGCGGCGGATGGTCGCGGCCGAGGTCCTGCTGCGCTGGCGCAGCGAGATGATCGGCGAGGTTTCGCCCGCCGAGTTCATTCCGGTGGCCGAGTCCAGCGGCCTGATCGTGCCGATCGGCGCCTGGGTGCTCGAACATGCCATCGCCCAGGCGGCCCGCTGGCGGGAGGCGGGCCTGCCGTCGCTGCGCTTCGCGGTGAACGTGTCGGTGCGGCAACTCGAGCGCGGTGGCTTCGACCGACAGGTGTTCGCCCTGCTCGAGCGCTTCGGCCTGCCGCCGGCGTCGCTGGAGCTGGAGGTCACCGAGAGCGTGCTGGCACACCAGGAGGAGCAATCGCAGATCCTCGCCCAGCTCAAGGCGTTGCGGGACGGCGGCGTGCACATCGCCATCGACGATTTCGGCACCGGCTACTCCTCGCTGGCGCGATTGCAGCGGATGCCGGTCGACCGGATCAAGATCGACCGCGCCTTCATCAGCGGCGAGGAGAATGGCGGCGAGCACGCACATGCCATCGCCCGCGCCATCGCGGCGGTGGCCGGCGAGCTTGGCCTGGCGCTGACGGCCGAAGGCATCGAGGACGCCGAGCACGCGCGTTTCGCGCAGGAGCTCGGTTGCGACGAAGTGCAGGGCTGGTGGTTCGGCCGGCCGATGTCGGCCGAGGCGTTCGAGCGCAGCCTGCGCGCGTCCATGGCCGCGCTAACCGGCGACTGAACATCGATCGCGGCGGCCGGCCGGGTTGGCCGCGTATTCATCCGGACTCGCCTAGCGTCGTGGCGCGGCATGAGCCGCGAGAGGCGAGGTGGACGGGCGATGTTCGACTTTCGAATCCGGCGGATGGGGCTGCTTGGCGGTCTCGCGATCGGTCTCGGCGCAGGCCTGCTGCCGGCGGCCGCACAGGCGGAGCGCGGGTACGGCCGAGGCTGGAGCGGCGAGATCGTGCTGTGCGAGTCGCATCGCGGGCGCGAGGCCTGGTGTCCCGCCGATACCCGTGGCGGCGTACGCCTGCTGCGCCAGCACTCGAATGCGTCGTGCATCGAGGGGCGCACCTGGGGCTGGGACCGGCGTGGCATCTGGGTGGCCGGCGGTTGCCGGGCCGAGTTCGCGGCCTATGGCGGCCATCCCGGACGCGGGCACGGCCGCGGGCATGGTCGTGGCCGTGGCGGCGCGATCGGCATCCATCCGGTCTTCGTCACCTGCGAGTCCCATCGCGGGCGCACCCAGTGGTGCGATGCGCCACTGGGCCGTGGCGGCGTGCGGTTGGTCGAGCAGTATTCGCGCGCGGCCTGCATCGAGGGGCGTACCTGGGGCTGGGACCGGCGCGGCATCTGGGTGGCCGACGGCTGCCGGGGCGAGTTCGCGGTGTACTGACTCAGCGCTTGCCCGGGGGCCTCTCCGCCCGCTCCGCGTGCGGACCCCACCCGGAGACGAGCTTGAGCGGCGGCAGGGCGAGCGCGAGCGCCTCCGCGCTCCAGTCGCGCAGCTTGGCAGGGGTGAGTTTCAGCATCCCGGCCACCGGCGCCGGCAGCCAGTCGGCGCCGGCGCGGCGCAGCTTGCAGACGCCGTCGGCGTAGCGGCCGGCGGCCCAGGTGGCCGCGACTGCGCGGGCGGTGGCGGTCACCAGCGGGTCGAGCGGGGTGTAGCGCAACACGGTGTCGGCCATGCCGCGCGGGATCCAGGTCGAGAGCAGCGCCTGCACGCCGGCCCGGCTGGCCAGCGGGGTGAGCACGCCCTGCGACTGCGCGACCGCCAGCACGCCGTCGATCTCCCAGCGAGCCGGCTTCAGGCCATGCCGTGCGTACACGGCGCGGACCAGGTGGCGCTGAATCCGCTCCTCGGACCAGACGCCCGCGGTGCGGCGCAGACGCGTCGGGATGAACGGCTTGAGCAGCGGGATGCCGTCCAGTACGACCTTGAGCGCGGCGCCGGCGCCGGCCTTCACCGCCGCGGTGTGCAGCAGGCTGTCGACCGCCATGTCCCGCGACAGCATCGGGGCTGGGGAGGACGGGGCGGAAGCTCCGGCAGGGGCTGTCGCGGGAACCTTGGCCGGCGCCGGCGCGGGCTTTCCACGCGGTGTCTTCCGGGCGGGCTTGGCGGGTGCCTTGCGTGCGGGCATGAGCGGAGCATAACGCGGACCGCCGCGAGGTGTATCGGGTAAGCTCGCCGCTGTTTTCTCCTGCAAGGATTCCGATGCTCGACTTCGACCGCTACGACCGCGTCCGTCCGATCCGCTGGCTGGGCGACCGCCTCTCGCTGCTCGACCAGCGCAAGCTGCCTTTCACCGTCGAATACCTCGACTGCGCCGACAGCGACGCGGTGGCGCAGGCGATTCGCGATCTCGTGGTGCGCGGTGCGCCGGCGATCGGCATCGCCGCCGCCTGGGGTGCGGTGCTGGCGGGGCAGGGTGTGGAGGCGGCGGACGGCGGCACGGCGCTGGCCAGGCTGGCCCCGGCGCTGGACCGGCTCAATGCCGCCCGGCCGACCGCGGTCAACCTGATGTGGGCGCTGGCGCGCGTGCGCCGCGCCCTGGCCGGCGCGGGCGCCGACTGGCGCCTGGTGCTGGAGCGCGAGGCGCGCACCATCGAGGCCGAGGATCTGGCCGCCAACCGGCGCATGGGCGCGCTCGGCGCCGGGCTGATCGCCCCCGGCGCCGGCGTGCTCACCCACTGCAACACCGGCTCGCTGGCGACCGCCGGTTTCGGCACCGCGCTGGGCGTGATCCGCGCCGGCGTGGCGAGCGGCCGCATCGCCCGCGTGTTCGCCGGCGAAACCCGGCCCTGGCTGCAGGGCGCGCGACTGACCGTGTGGGAACTGCAGCAGGACGGCATCCCGGCCACCCTGATCGCCGACGCCGCGGCGTCGCATCTGATGCGGTCCGGTCAGGTGCAATGGGTGGTGGTCGGCGCCGACCGCATCTGCGCCAATGGCGACACCGCCAACAAGATCGGCACCTACCAGCTCGCCATCGCCGCCCGGCACCACGGGCTGAAGTTCATGGTGGTGGCACCGTCGTCGACGGTGGACATGGCCACCACGCGCGGCGAGGACATCGAGATCGAGCTGCGCGACCCCGATGAACTGCTCGGCTACGGCGGCCAGCGCACGGTGGCCGCGGGCGTGACGGCGTGGAATCCGGTGTTCGACGTGACCCCGGCCGGACTGATCGACGCCATCGTGACCGAGAAGGGCGTCATCGAGCGTCCCGACCCGGCGCGGATGCGGGCGGTGTTCGGCGACTGATCCGGCCCCTGGCGCGCCTGCCGCCGGGGCCCGCAAGTGCTTGTTCCGAGCGCGAAACGGGACCCTTCGGGGCGCCCGTCCGTGGTACCATTTCACGTCTTTTCGACCGGCCTTTCGGACGGTCGGAAACCGTCGTTTGAATCAACTTCATAAAGTTGCTTCAAGTCGCTGAAACAAAACGGAAAAACGAATGTCCGAGCTCGCCAAGGAAGTCATCCCCGTCAACCTCGAAGACGAGATGAGGAAGAGCTACCTCGATTACGCCATGAGCGTGATCGTGGGACGCGCCCTCCCGGATGTCCGCGACGGCCTCAAGCCGGTCCACCGCCGGGTGCTGTACGCGATGAACGAGCTCGGCGCGCACAGCAACAAGCCCTACTACAAGTCGGCCCGAATCGTCGGTGACGTGATCGGCAAGTTCCACCCGCATGGCGATACCGCGGTGTACGACACCCTGGTGCGCATGGCGCAGCCGTTCTCGCTGCGCTACCTGCTGGTGGACGGCCAGGGCAACTTCGGCTCGATCGACGGCGACGCCGCCGCGGCGATGCGCTACACCGAGGCGCGCATGTCGCGTCTGGCGCACGAGCTGATGGCCGACATCGACAAGGACACGGTCGACTTCCAGCCCAACTACGACGAGAAGGAACTCGAACCCACCGTCCTGCCGACGCGGGTGCCGAACCTGCTGGTCAACGGCTCGGCCGGCATCGCCGTGGGCATGGCCACCAACATCCCGCCGCACAACCTCTCGGAGGTGATCGACGCGACCATCGCGCTGATCGACAACCCGGAGATCGGCATCGGCGAGCTGATGGAGTACATCCCCGGTCCAGACTTCCCGACCGCGGGCATCATCAACGGCACCGCCGGTATCCACGCCGCCTACCACAGCGGCCGCGGCCGCGTGCGCATACGCGCGCGTGCCGAGATCGAGGTGGACGACCGCACCGGCCGGGAGGCGATCGTCGTCACCGAGATCCCGTACATGGTCAACAAGGCCCGGCTGATCGAGAAGATCGCCGAGCTGGTGAAGGAGAAGAAGCTCGAAGGCATCTCCGAACTGCGCGACGAGTCCGACAAGGACGGCATGCGCATCTACATCGAGGTCAAGCGCGGCGAGAGCGCCGAGGTGGTGCTCAACAACCTGTACGCGCAGACGCCGATGGAGTCGGTGTTCGGCATCAACATGGTGGCGCTGGTGGATGGCCGTCCGCAGCTGCTCAACCTCAAGCAGATGCTGGAAGCCTTCGTGCGCCATCGCCGCGAGGTGGTGACCCGGCGCACCATCTACGAATTGCGCCGTGCGCGCGCCCGCGCCCACATCCTCGAAGGCCTGACCGTCGCGCTGGCCAACGTCGACGAGATGATCGAGCTGATCAAGACCTCGGAGAATCCGCAGGTCGCGCGCGAGCGCATGCTGGCGCGGCGCTGGCCGCCGGGCATGGTCGGCGCGCTGCTGTCTGCGGCCGGTGCCGAAGCCTCGCGCCCGGAGGATCTGGCGCCGGGTCTGGGCCTGCTGGAGGACGGCTACCAGCTCTCCGAAGCGCAGGCCAGGGAAATCCTCGAGATGCGCCTGCACCGCCTCACCGGCCTGGAGCAGGAAAAGCTCACCGACGAGTACCGCGCGCTGCTCGATACCATCCGCGGCCTGATCGACATCCTGGAAAACCCGGACGTGCTGCTGGACGTGATCCGCACCGAGCTGCGCGCCACCCGTGCCGAGTTCGGCGACGCGCGCCGCACCGAGATCCGCCAGAGCGAAGAGGACCTGGACATCCTCGACCTGATCGCGCCCGAGGACGTGGTGGTCACGCTCTCGCATGCCGGCTACGCCAAGCGCCAGCCGGTCAGCGCCTACCGCGCCCAGCGCCGCGGCGGCAAGGGCCGCGCGGCGGCAGCGACGAAGGAAGAGGATTTCATCGACAAGCTGTGGCTGGTCAACACCCACGACACCCTGCTGACCTTCACCAGCGCCGGCCGCGTGTTCTGGCTGTCGGTGTACCAGCTGCCGGAGGCCGGCCCGAACGCGCGCGGCCGCCCGATCGTCAACTGGATTCCACTGGAGGAAGGCGAGAAGGTGCAGGCCGTGCTGCCCGTACGCGAGTACGCCGAGGGTCACTACGTGTTCTTCGCCACCCGCAATGGCACGGTCAAGAAGACCCCGCTGACCGAATTCGCCTTCCGCCTGCAGCGCGGCAAGATCGCCATCAATCTCGACGAGGGCGATGCCCTGGTCGACGTGCAGCTCACCGACGGCAGCCGCGACGTGATGCTGTTCGCCTCCAACGGCAAGGCGGTGCGCTTCGCCGAGAGCGAGGTGCGCTCGATGGGCCGTACCGCCACCGGCGTGCGCGGCATGCGCCTGGCCGAGGGCGAGCATGTGGTCAGCCTGATCGTGGTCGATGGCGACGGCGACATCCTCACCGCCACCGCCAACGGCTACGGCAAGCGCACCGCGCTGGCGGAATACCCGCGCAAGGGCCGCGGCACGATGGGCGTGATCGCCATCCAGACCTCCGAGCGCAACGGGCCGCTGGTCGGTGCGATCCAGCTCACCGAGCAGCACGAGATCCTGCTGATCTCCGATCAGGGCACACTGGTGCGCACCCGCGCGGCGGAGATCTCGCAGGTCGGCCGCAACACCCAGGGCGTGACCCTGATGCGCCTGGCCGAGGGCGAGAAGCTGCAGGCGATCGAGCGCGTGGATGCGATCGCCGAGGAGGAAGCCGATGGCGAAGGCGAACGCGGGGACCTGCCGCGGACGGCCACGCACGAAGTGGCCCCGCAGCCCACAGCCTGAGACGGGCGGTCCGCCCGGCTGAAACGAACAAGGGCGCCGCCGGGCGCCCTTGTTCGTCATGCCGCGGGAGCGGCATCCCGGTGCTTCGACGAGCCTGCCCCCAGCGCGAGGGGAGGGGTGAGGCGGCTTCGTCCGCGCCGGAGGCCTTGCCGCTGCGATCTTCGGCTTCAGCAGAGAATCGGGTCCCGGCTCGTGCCTGGATGACGATGTTCCGGTGCTCTTTCCCGAGCCCCGGGACCCGAGTCCCGCCCTCAGTCGAGGTGTTCGAGCACGTAGTCCGCGCTGCTGACCTTGAACTCGCCCGGCGCCTCGACGTGGATCTGCTTGACCACCCCGTCCTCGGCGTACAGCGCGAATCGCCTGGCGCGCAGGCCCATGCCGAAAGCGGTCGCGTCCAGCTCCAGCCCCAGGGCCCGGGTGAAGGCGCCGTTGCCGTCGGCCAGCATGTGCAGATCGTCGGGCACGCCCTGGCTCTTGCCCCAGGCGTCCATCACGAAGGCGTCGTTGACCGCCAGACAGGCGACCTCGATGCCGCGCTTGCGGAACTCGTCGATCCTTTCGACGAAGCCGGGCAGGTGCCTGGCCGAGCAGGTGGGCGTGAATGCGCCGGGTACGCCGAACAGCACGACCTTCCTGCCGGCGAAGATCTCGTCGGTATCGACGGCCTGCACGCCGTCGCGCAGGACGTTGAGGGTGGCGCGGGGAATCCTGTCTCCGACCCGGATGCTCATGGTGGCCTCGTGTGCAGCGGAATGGGGAGCGGAGTGTAGCAGCGGGGCTTGAACTCACGGCTGGAATCCCCATCTATCCGGGCATGGCAGCCCCGGCCCGCCGGGGTTCGCCCCGGCCAAGCATGCAGGAGGATCGACCATGAGCATCGTGCGTTACAACCCCTGGGCGGTGCAGAACAGCCTCCAGGAAGAAATCAAGCAGGTCTTCGACCGCTTCTTCAGCGAGACCGACGCCGACCAGTCCAACGTGGTGACCAGCCAGTGGGTGCCCCGGGTGGACATCAAGGAAGAACCCGAGCGCTTCGTGATCTTCGCCGACATCCCCGGTGTGGATCCGAAGGACATCGAGATCAACATGGACAAGGGCATCCTGTCGATCCGCGGCGAGCGCAAGTCGGAGACCCGTGAGGAGACCGACCGCTACTCGCGGATCGAGCGCCAGCACGGCGTGTTCTACCGCCGCTTCGCGCTGCCGGACAGCGCCAACCCGGACGGCATCACCGCCAGCGGCAAGAACGGCGTGCTGCAGATCGACATTCCCAAGAAGCCCGAGACCACGCCGCGCCGCATCACCGTCAACGGCGGCTGACCGCGACGACGGGCCGGGGCCCTCACGGGCACCCGCTCGCACGGCCTGCGGTGCTGAGCCGCGGGCCGTGTTCTTTTGTGTCGGGTTCGCGCACACTTCGCGACGTCCCGATGCGATGGATAAGCTCACGCCATGCAGTTCAAGGATTACTACAGCACGCTCGGCGTCGAACCCGGCGCCGGCGAGGCCGAGCTGAAGGCCGCCTACCGCCGGCTGGCGCGCAAGTACCACCCCGACGTCAGCAAGGAGCCAGGGGCCGAGGAGAAGTTCAAGGCCGTCAATGAGGCCTACGAGGTGCTGCGCGATCCGGTCCGACGGGCGCAGTACGACCAGCTGCGTGCCGGCGGCTACCGGGCGGGCGAGGAGTTCCGCCCGCCGCCGGGTTTCGGCCAGCACGGGGCGCAGGGGTTCGATTTCGATTTCGACGAGGGCGCCGGCGGTTTCAGCGACTTTTTCGAGTCGCTGTTCGGCCGCATGCGCAGCGGGCGTCCGCAGGCGGCGTCCGGTGGCGATGTGCGGGCGCGGCTGGCGATTCCGCTGGAGGTGGCCTATGCGGGCGGCAGCCAGCGGCTGAACGTGGACGGGCGCACCCTGGAGGTGAAGATCCCGGCCGGCATCCGTCCCGGACAGGTGATCCGTCTGGCCGGACAGGGGCAGGGTGGCGCCGGCCGGCGTGGCGATCTGCTGATCGAGATCGACTACCAGCCGCACCCACAGTTCGAGGTCGACGGCCGCAACATCATCTACACCCTGCAACTCGCACCGTGGGAGGCCGCGCTCGGCACCACCGTCACCGTACCGACGCTGGGTGGGCCGGTCGAACTCAAGGTGCCGCCGGATTCCGACGCCGGCCGCAAGCTGCGTCTGCGCGGCCGCGGCCTGCCCGGCAAGCCGCGCGGCGACCAGATCGTCGAGATCGAGATCCGCGCCCCGCGTGCCGCCAACGACCGCCAGCGACAGGTCTACCGCGACATGGCCAAGGCCTTCGGGGGCGACGCAGGCCAGGGCTGAGGGCTGCAGAGCATGGTTCCAGGCTGGCCCGGCAGGCTTCGTGTGCCAAGCCGGGCGCCGGCGCCAGGTTCGCGATGCCGGGGCCGGGACAGGGGGCGGTAGCGGACCCTTCGGCGGGCTCGGCCCGTGCATGCGGCGCACTCGCCAGCGCAAGGCTCGCGCGACGCGCCTGCTTTCGCAGGCTCCGGAACGCGTCGGGACACGCGGCGGGGTCAGCCGGCCTTGGGGCCGAGCAGCTCGTTGACGACCTGGGTCAGTTGCGCTTCGTTGAACGGCTTGACGATGTAGGCCTTGGCGCCCTGGCGCATCCCCCAGACCTTGTCGGTTTCCTGGTCCTTGGTGGTCACCAGCACGACCGGGATGTGGGCGGTGAGCGGATCCTTGGTGATCGCGCGGGTGGCCTGGAAGCCGTTGAGGTTCGGCATCACCACGTCCATCAGGATCAGGTCCGGCAGCTCTCGCCTGGCGACTTCGACGCCGGCGGCGCCGTCCTCGGCCGTGAGCGGCTCGTGGCCGAGCTTCTCGATGACCCGCTTCATGCCCAGCAGCTGGGAAGGCGAGTCGTCGACGATCAGGATGCGTGCCATCGGATGCGCTCTCGGGGGATTCGGCCGCCGCGATTGTAGCCCCGCGGCCGGACATGTCCACAGGATGGATCAGATCCGCACCAGGGTCCGCCCGAAGGACTCGCCCTGCAGCATGCGCGGAAAGACCTCGTGCAGTTCGTCGAGACCCACTTCGCGCGTGCAGATCGCCGGCAGGTGGGCCGGCTTCCAGTCCGAGGCCAGGCGCTGCCAGACCTGCTCGCGGATGTCGCGCGCGGTGCCGGCCGAGGCGATGCCGAGCAGGCTCACGCCGCGGATGATGAAGGGCATCACCGTGGTCGACAGCGTGTGACCGCCGGCCAGGCCGCAGCTGGCGATGTTGCCGTACGGCTTGATGACGCGGGTGAGGCCGGCCAGCATCTCGCCGCCGACGTTGTCGATGGCGCCGGCCCATATCGCTGTTTCGAGCGGGCGCTGGCCCAGATCGAGATCGCGGCGCGAGACCACCTGCCTGGCACCGAGCATGGTCAGGAAGTCCAACTGCTCGAACTTGCCGGTGATGGCATGTGCCTCGTAGCCGGCGCGGGTGAGGATGTCGATCGCCAGCATACCGACGCCGCCGGTGGCCCCGGTCACCACGACCGGGCCCATCGTCGGGGTCTGGCCGTTCTGCATCATCCGGAACAGGGCCAGGCCGGCGGTGAAACCGGCGGTGCCGAGGATCATCGCCTCGCGCAGGTCGAGCCCGGCCGGCAGGGGGATCGCCCATTGCGACTCCAGCCGCACGTACTCCGAATAACCGCCGTCGCGCGTCTCCGACAGCCCGCAGCCGGTGCACAGCACCGCGTCGCCTTCCCTGAAGCGCGCATCGCTCGACGCCACCACATGGCCGGCCACGTCGATGCCGCCGACCAGCGGGAACCGGCGCAGGATCTTGCCCTCGCCGGTGCCGGCCAGCGCGTCCTTGTAGTTGACGCTGGAGTAGGCGGCACGGATCACCAGCTCGCCCGGTGAGAGGTCGTCGAGCCCGATCGTTTCCAGCCCGGCGCGATAGCCGGCCTTGTCATGGTGGATGCGGAAGGCGCGGAAGGCGGCAGGGACGCTCATGCTGTTGCTGTCTCCTGGAAGGCCAAGGGCGCCCGCAGGCGCCCTCTGGCGGAAGCTGCGGCTCAGTTGGCCTTGTGGATCGCGCGCTTGTCCACTGCCAGGGCGGCTTCGTGGACCGCTTCGGACAGGGTCGGGTGGGCATGGCAGATGCGTGCCAGATCCTCGGCCGAGCCCTTGAACTCCATCGCCACCACGCCTTCATGCACCAGCTCGGAGACGTTCGGGCCGCACAGGTGCATGCCGAGGATGCGGTCGGTCTCGGCATGCGCGATCACCTTCACCATGCCGGCGGTTTCATTCATCGCCACGGCGCGGCCGATGGCGGCGAACGGGAAGGTGCCGACCTTGTACGGGATGCCCTCGTCCTTGCACTGCTTCTCGGTGCGGCCGACCCAGGCGATTTCCGGCTCGGTGTAGATCACCCACGGCACGGTGTTGAAGTCGACGTGGCCGGGCAGGCCGGCGATCATCTCGGCCACCGCGATGCCTTCCTCCGAGGCCTTGTGCGCCAGCATCGGGCCGCGTACGCAGTCGCCGATGGCCCATACGCCCTCGACGCCGGTGTGGCAGTGCTCGTCCACCTCGATCATGCCGCGTCCGTCGAGCCTGACGCCGGTGCCCTCGGCCAGCAGCCCCTCGGTGGCGGCGCGGCGGCCGACCGAGACCAGCAGCTTGTCGACGACCAGGGTCTGGTCTTCCTTGCCGTCGTTGTAGGTGAGATGGACTTCGTTCTTCTTGACCTCGACCTTGCCGACCTTGCAGCCGAGCCGGATGTCCAGGCCCTGCTTTTTGAACTCGCGCGCGGCCACCTTGGCGATGTCGGCGTCGGCGGCGGCGAGGAAGTCCGGCAGCGCTTCCAGGATGGTCACCTCGGCGCCGAGGCGGCGCCACACGCTGCCCATCTCCAGGCCGATCACGCCGGCGCCGATCACGCCCAGACGCTTGGGGGTCTCCTCGAAGTCGAGCACGCCGATGTTGTCGACGATGTACTTGCCGTCGTACTTGGCGAACGGCAGCTCGATCGACACCGAGCCGGCCGCGAGGATCACGTTGGTGGCCTTGAGCACGGCTTCGCCGCCGTCGTGCAGCTTGACCTTCACCACGCGCTCCGGGTGCAGGGTACCGAAGCCGTGGAAGGCGGTGACCTTGTTGGCCTTGAACAACTGCGCCACGCCGCCGTTGAACTGTTTGACGATCTTGTCCTTGCGGGCAACCATCTTCTTGACGTCGATGGCCACGTTGTCCGCCGTGATGCCATGGTCGGCGAACATGTGGGTCAGGTTGTGGAACTGCCGCGAGGAATCGAGCATCGCCTTGGACGGGATGCAGCCGACGTTGAGGCAGGTGCCGCCCAGCGCCAGCTTGCCGTCGCCCTTGGCCTTGAAGGCGTCCACGCAGGCGACCTTCATGCCGAGCTGCGCGGCGCGGATCGCCGCCACGTAGCCGCCGGGGCCGCCGCCGATCACTACAACGTCGAAGTTCTGCTGTTCGCTCATGGTCGTTCCGGTCGTCGATATTCAGGGGGTGTGCGCAGGAGAACGCTGAGCGGTCAGCGGAACCAGCCGCTCACCGCTCACAGCCGCGCCGCTTACATGCCCAGCAGCATGCGGTGCGGGTTCTCGAGCTGGTTCTTGATGTCGACCAGGAACAGCACCGCGTCCTTGCCATCGATGATGCGGTGGTCGTAGCTGAGCGCGATGTACATCATCGGCGCGGCGATCACCTGGCCGTTCTCCACCACCGGACGCTCCTTGATGGCATGCATGCCGAGGATCGCCGACTGCGGCGGGTTGACGATCGGCGTGGACATCAGCGAGCCGAAGGTGCCGCCGTTGGTGATGGTGAAGGTGCCGCCCTGCAGGTCTTCCAGCGCGAGCTTGCCGTCGCGGGCCTTCTTCGCGTAGTCGGCGATGGCCTGCTCGACCTCGGCGAAGCTCATCGACTCGGCGTTGCGCAGTACCGGCGTCACCAACCCCTTGTCGGTGGCGACGGCGATCGAGATGTCGGCGTAGCCGTGGTAGATGATGTCGCTGCCGTCGACCGAGGCGTTGATGATCGGGAAGCGCTGCAGCGCGTTGGCGGCGGCCTTCACGAAGAAGCTCATGAAGCCGAGCTTGATGCCGTGGGCCTTCTCGAACTGCTCGCCCATGGTCTTGCGCATCTTCATCACCTCGCGCAGATTCACCTCGTTGAAAGAGGTGAGCATGGCGATGGAGTTCTTCGACTCCATCATGCGCTCGGCGATGCGCTGGCGGATGCGGGTCATCGCCACGCGCTGCTCCGGACGGGCGCCGGACGGCGCGGCACCGGTTTTGCCGCTCATGTAGTTGACCAGGTCCTCCTTGGTCACGCGGCCGCCGCGGCCGGTGCCCTCGACCTGCGCGGGATCGATGCCGTGCTGCTCGGCGACACGGCGGCCGGCCGGCGACAACTCGGCGGTGCCGGCCTTCTTCGTGGCGGGCGCGGCGGCCTTGGCGGCCTTGGGGGCCTCGGCCTTCTTTTCTTCGGCCTCGGTGGCGGGTTTTTCGTCCTTGGCTTCGGCGACCGCGCCTTCCTCGATCAGGGCGATGACCTGCTGGCTGGTCACCGTGTCACCGGCCTGGAACTTGATCTCCTTGAGCACGCCGTCCACCGGCGAGGGCACTTCCAGCACGACCTTGTCGGTTTCCAGATCGACCAGGTTCTCGTCGCGCTTGACGGCGTCGCCGACCTTCTTGTGCCAGCTGGCGATGGTGGCGTCGGAAACGGATTCCGGCAGGACGGGGACTTTGACTTCGGTGCTCATGGACGGGGTCCTGGGTTGCGTCGGTCGTGGGGAAGGGCGAGGGTCGGGATCATTCGGCGGCGAGGTCGCCGTTGAGCTTGCCGACGAGCGCGTCGTCGACCAGCTTGGCCTGCTCGGCCACATGCTGGTTGAAATGGCCGCAGGCCGGGGCGGGCGAACGTCCGCGGCCGGCGTAGTGCAGGTGCTGCCCGGGTTGCAGGCAGGCCCGCAGATGATGCTGGATCTGGTACCAGGCGCCCTGGTTCATCGGCTCCTCCTGG
Organism: Rehaibacterium terrae; assembly: GCF_014202935.1. Classification (GTDB taxonomy): domain Bacteria; phylum Pseudomonadota; class Gammaproteobacteria; order Xanthomonadales; family Xanthomonadaceae; genus Rehaibacterium; species Rehaibacterium terrae. The sequence continues at coordinate 278,186 of NZ_JACHHX010000001.1, forward strand.
CACCACACCACGTCCGTGACCGCAGCAAAGCGCTTGAGCTCGGCCGACAGCTCGGCGCGCGGGAACGGGTACAGCTGCTCGACGCGCACCAGCGCGACGTCCTCGAGGCCGCGCTTTTCGTGTTCTTCCAGCAGGTCGTAATAGACCTTGCCGGCGCAGACCACGACGCGCTTGGTCTTTTTGGCATTCTTGACCTGGCTGTCCGGGATCAGCAACTGGAAGCCGCCGCCGCTGAGGTCGTCCAGCGTCGAGACCGACAGCTTGTGGCGCAGCATCGACTTGGGTGTCATCACCACCAGCGGCTTGCGGGCGGCGCGCTTCATCTGCCGGCGCAGCATGTGGAACATCTGCGCCGGCGTGGTCGGCGCGCAGACCTGCATGTTGTCCAGCGCGCACAGCTGCAGGAAGCGCTCCAGGCGCGCCGAGCTGTGCTCGGGCCCCTGGCCCTCGTAGCCGTGCGGCAGGAACAGCACCAGCCCGCACAGGCGGCCCCACTTGGCCTCGCCGGAGGCGATGAACTGGTCGATCACCACCTGGGCGCCGTTGGCGAAGTCGCCGAACTGGCCTTCCCAGATGGTCAGCGTGGTCGGGTCGGCGGTGGCGTAGCCGTACTCGAATGCCAGCACCGCCTCTTCGCTCAGCAACGAGTCGATGATGGTGACGTATTCGGGCTTGTCGACCAGCTGGCGCAGCGGCCAGTACGTTTCGCCCGTGGTCTGCTCGTGCAGCACCGCGTGACGGTGGAAGAAGGTGCCGCGGCCGGCGTCCTGGCCGACCAGGCGCAGCTTGAAGCCTTCGTCGATCAGGGTGGCGTAGGCGAGGTTCTCGGCGAAGCCCCAGTCCATCGGCTGCTCGCCGGCGGCCATCCTGCGGCGGTCCTCGTAGATCTTGGCCACGCGCGGGTGCAGCTTGACCTGCTCGGGAATCTGGAAGATCCGGTCAGCCAGTGTCTGCAGCCGGTCCGGCGCCACCCGGGTATCGGCCGGGCTGTCGATGCGGCCCTTGAGGTAGGGTGTCCAGTCGACGGTGATGGCATCGGCCGCCGGCGGCACCACCTCGGCGGTGACCTCGCCGGCATCCAGTCGGTCGCGGTAGGCGTCCATCATCGCCTGCGCCTCGTCGGCGCCGATCACCTTTTCCTCGACCAGCTTGAGGGCGTACAGCTCGCGGGTGGTCTTGCGGCGGCGGATGTTCTGGTACATCAACGGCTGGGTGGCCGCCGGCTCGTCGGCCTCGTTGTGGCCGTGGCGGCGGTAGCAGACCAGGTCGATCACCACGTCCTTGCGGAAGGCCTGGCGGAAGTCGAGGGCGAGCTGGGCGCAGAACACCACCGCCTCCGGGTCGTCGCCGTTGACGTGCAGGATCGGCGCGCCGACCATCTTGGCGACGTCGGTGCAGTACAGGGTCGAGCGGGCGTCGTCGACGCGCGAGGTGGTGAAGCCGACCTGGTTGTTGATGACAACATGCACCGTGCCGCCGACGGCGAAACCGCGTGCCTGCGACATCTGCAACAGCTCCATCACCACGCCCTGGCCGGCGAAGGCGGCGTCGCCGTGCATCAGCACCGGCAGCACCTGCTTGCGCTCGGTATCGTCGCGGCGCAGCTGACGGGCACGCACCGAACCGGCCACCACCGGGCCGACGATTTCCAGGTGCGAGGGATTGAAGGCCAGCGCCAGATGCACCGGCCCGCCCGGGGTCTTGATGTCCGAGCTGAAGCCCATGTGGTACTTCACGTCGCCGGTGTGGGCCGGGTCGTCGACGTGGTCGAACTTGCCCTCGAACTCGGCAAACAGCTTGTGCGGCGGCTTGCCGAGGGTGTTGACCAGGACGTTGAGGCGGCCGCGGTGGGCCATGCCGATGGCGATCTCCTTGACGCCGTCGGCGCCGGCGCGCTGCACCAGCACGTCCAGCAGCGGGATCAGGCTGTCGCCGCCTTCCAGCGAGAAGCGCTTCTGGCCGACGTACTTGGTGTGCAGGTAGCGCTCGAGCCCTTCCGCCGCGGTCAGGCGCTCCAGGATGCGCTTGCGCTGGTCGGCGCCGAAACCGAAGCGGCCGGCGGCGCGCTCCAGACGCTCGTACACCCAGCGGCGCTGCTCGGCGTCGGTGATGTGCATGAACTCTGCGCCGATGCTGCCGCAGTAGGTGGCCCTGAGCTGGGCGACCAGATCCCGGAGCTTCATCCGGGCCGGACCGCCGAAGTGCGGGCCGGTGCCGAACTCGCTGTCGAGGTCGGCATCGGACAGGCCGTGGAAGGCCAGCTCGAGGTCCGGTGCCGCCGGCTTGACCATCATGCCGAGCGGGTCGAGATCGGCCTGCAGGTGGCCGCGCGAGCGGTAGGCGGTGATCAGCTTGAGCACCGCCCCCTGCTTGGCGGCGTCCTCATCACAGACCGTGCCCGGCGCGACCCGGCCGGCGGCCTTCGCCGCCTGCCGGATGCCGGCCATCACCGCCGAATGCGGGATGTCGCCGGCCTCGCGCCCCTTCATGCCGTCGAAATAGGCTTTCCATTCCGGCCCGACACTGTCGGGATCGACCAGGTACTGCTCGTAGAGGTCTTCCACGAAGGCGGCGTTGCCGCCGGAAATGTGCGAGGTCTGAGCGAACTGCTTGATAAGGCTTTCCACGGCGAGTACCGGGCCCTGTGCGTTCGGGGCTAAAGGATTGTCGGGGCAGGATTTTTCTGGAGCCTGCTGCGCCGCAGCAGACAAGTTTCCAATTATAGCCCGATGGCGCAGCGCACCGGAACCTGAGCCAAGGCACGCGCGGCCTTGGGCCGACCTGGATCACGCGGCGGCCGGGAGGCCGGTGCTTTGGTGCTCTTGCCCGGGTCCCGTCCCCGCTTCAGATCCCCAGCGCGCGGAACTCGCTGCACACGCGGCTGCGCTCCCAGACCGGATCGAACAGGGCGGTCAGCTGGCGCGCCCGTGCCGGCGCGCAGGCGCTGGCCTCGCCCTCGAAACGGCTGCCGAGGGCGCGGAACAGGAAGCCGCCGCGGTCGGTGGCGACGAAAGCGGCCGGGTAGTGCTCGTCCTGCGGCTCGACCGGCGCACGGAAGTGGAAGGTGCTGGCCAGCCGTTGCGCCAGCGCCAGCAGCGGATGATGGCGCAGCTGGACGTTGGCCGGATCCTGCACCAGCACCCGCACCTGCGCGCCGCGGCGACCGGTGGCGAACTGGCGCAGGGCATCGAGCACATCCGGGCGGCCGAACAGCAGCGGGTCGAGGTCGCGGGTGTAGATACGGATCAGGCTGCGCGCCAGCGGGATCATCCGCAGCAGCGCCGCGGCGGCCTGTTCGGCGCTATCCACCGGCTGCGGCGGCTCGGCGGGCGGCAGGTCGGAGGGCGCGCGCGGCACGGCCTCGGTCGGCGTCAGCGCCAGACGCATGGCCTGATGTTCGATGCCGGCCTCGTCGAAGCGCTCGCCGTAGGGCTCGAAGCCGAGCTTCTGGTAGAAGCCGATCGCCGCGACCTGCGCGTGCAGGCTGACCTCGGGCCAGCCGAGCGCGCGGGCACGGTCGAGCAGGGCGTGCATGATCGCCTCGCCCACGCCCTTGCCGCGCCAGTCGCGCATCACCGCCATGCGGCCGATCTTGCGCTCCGGGGTGAGCCGGCCGGTGCCGATCGCATGGCCCGCCGCGTCGCGTGCCAGCACGTGATGGCACTTGGGGTCCAGTGCATCCCATTCCTCTTCGAGCGGGACGTTCTGCTCCTGCACGAACACCGTCTCGCGGACGCGGCGCAGGTCTTGGAAATCGGTGGCGTAGTCGGCCGGTTCGACGTGGAAGCCGGCCTCCGGATCGATGGTGGCGCGCATCGGGGATTCCTCGTGCTGTTCTCTCGCCCGCTACCGGGTCGGGCCGTCCGCCCGGGCCCGGTGCGGACGATAAAGTCCACGGCGGACGAGCGCCATCACGGCCGCCCGGGCGTCGGCATCGAGCGCGGCGAGATCCGCGCCATCGAGCGACTCGGCATTGGCGAGCCGGCGTGCGGCGGCCACGCCCATCGGGTAGTCCTGGCCGTGCGCGTACAGCCGCGCGCCCCGGCCGGCACGGGCCCAGGCGAAGCGGGCGAAGGGGTGGCGCAGCAGACGGCCGCCGGCGGAGAGCGTTTTCTCCACCGTGGCCGCTGTCGGCAGGCGGCCCGGCGGGCTCAGGTCGCCGGCCGCGCGGTAGGTGGTGATGAAGCGGCCGAACCAGTCGCGCAGTTCGCCGGCGTCGATGGTCCTGAGCCGGGCCAGGGCGGCATCGAGGCGTGCCAAGGCGGCGGCGTCGATCTCGGCCGGATCGGTGGCGGGTGCCAGGTCGGGGTCGGCGTAGCGCTGCTCGTCGGGGATCGAGGCGGCCAGGTGCTCGACCAGGTCCACCATCAGCTCGGCCACCGAGGGCGCGCGCATGCCCAGCGAAAAGGTCAGGCAGGCATCCACCGCCTCGCCATGGTGCGGCACGCCGGGCGGCAGGTAGAGCATGTCGCCGGGCGCCAGCACCCATTCGTGGGTCGGCGTGAAGCGCTTGAGCAGCTTGAGCTCGGCGTCGTCGCGGAAGTCCTGCGGCGCCTTCGGATCGGTGCTGATCTGCCAGCGGCGCTGGCCTTGGGCCTGCAGCAGGAACACGTCGTACTGGTCGGTGTGCGGGCCGACCGAGCCGCCCGGGGCGGCGAAGCTGATCATCACGTCGTCGATGCGCCAGCGCGGCAGGAACGAAAAATGCGCGATCAGCGCGCGGACGTCGGCGTCCCACTTGTCCACGTCCTGGACCAGCAGGGTCCAGTCATTGCGCGGCATCTTCGGGAACGTCTCTTCGGCGAACGGACCGTGGCGCAGCTCCCAGCGGTCGCGCTTGCGGTCGTGGACGACGATGCGCGACAGCGCCGCCTCCTCGCAGGCCAGCCCGGCCAGGTCCTCGGGCTCGATCGGCGGGACGAAGCCGGGGAAGGCGTTGCGGATCAGCAGCGGCTTCTTCTGCCAGTAGTCGCGCAGGAAGCGTTCGGGCGGCATGCCGAGCGGCGGCAGCCGGGAAGCGTCGATTTCGATCGGGGTGCGCATGGCTTCAGCCTCGAATGCAGGGGCGGTGTGAGCCGCGATCGTTTCTGCCCTCATCCCTTTCGAGGGGGAGCGGGCGCTGGCTTGTGATCCGGTCGCGACCGGCCGGCCCTCCCTGCCGGCGATCCTTGGGACTCAACTTCCGCGCGCCCGCTGCCGCTCCGGCCCCCGTTTCAAGGGCAGGCGGGCATCCTGCCCGCGTCACGCGGCCAGTTGCGTGCGGTCAAATCTCCTTCGCCAGCCGCTCGGCCAGGCCGGTGTAGCTGGCCGGGGTGAGTGCCAGCAGGCGATCCTTGGCGTCCTGCGGCAGGTCGAGACCGGCGATGAATTGGCGCATGGCGGCTTCACTGATGCCGTGGCCGCGGGTCAGCGCCTTGAGCTGTTCGTAGGGGTTGGGCAGGCCGTGGCGGCGCATCACCGTCTGCACCGGCTCGGCCAGCACTTCCCAGGCGGCGTCGAGGTCTTCGGCGAGGCGCTCGGGGTTGGCGCTGAGCTTGCCCAAGCCGCGCAGCAGCGCATCCAGCGCCACGACGGTGTGGCCGAAGGCGGTGCCGAGCGCGCGCAGCACGGTGGAGTCGGTCAGGTCGCGCTGCCAGCGGCTGATCGGCAGCTTGGCGGCGAAGTGCTCGAACAGTCCGTTGGCGACGCCGAAGTTGCCTTCGGCGTTCTCGAAGTCGATCGGGTTGACCTTGTGCGGCATGGTGCTGGAGCCGACTTCGCCAGCCTTCACCGCCTGCTTGAAGTAGCCCAGCGAGATGTAGCCCCAGACGTCGCGGCACAGGTCGATGCCGATGGTGTTGATGCGGCGCTGCACGTCGCACAGCTCGGCGATGCAGTCGTGCGGCTCGATCTGGGTGGTGTACGGGTTCCAGGTCAGCCCGAGCGACTCGACGAAGCGGCGCGACAGTGCCGGCCAGTCGACCCCCGGGTAGGCGACGACGTGGGCGTTGTAGTTGCCGACCGCGCCATTGATCTTGCCCAGCAGCTCGACGCCGTCGAGTTGGCGCCGCTGCCGCTGCAGCCGGGCCAGCACGTTGGCGATCTCCTTGCCGACGGTGGTGGGCGAGGCGGTCTGGCCGTGGGTGCGCGAGAGCATCGGCAGCGCGGCGTACTCGTGCGCCATCGCGCGCAGCTTGCCGGCGAGCGCGTCGAGCATCGGCCCGAGCACCGCCGCGCGCGCCTCGCGCAGCATCAGCGAATAGCTGAGGTTGTTGATGTCCTCGGAGGTGCAGGCGAAGTGCACGAACTCCAGCGCCGGGGCGAGTCCGGCATCGTCCTTGAGCCGCTCCTTGAGGAAATACTCCACCGCCTTGACGTCGTGGTTGGTGGTGCGTTCGATCGCCTTGACCCGCGCGGCGTCCTGCACCGAGAAGCCGTCGGCGAGCGCGCGCAGCCGGGCCGTGGCGGCGTCGGAGAACGGTGCGAGCTCGACGATGCCAGGCTCCGCGGCCAGCGCCAGCAGCCACTCGACTTCGACCTTCACCCGCGCCCGGATCAGGCCGTACTCGGAGAAGATCGGGCGCAGGGCCTCGGCCTTGGCGGCGTAGCGGCCGTCGATGGGGGACAGGGCGGTGAGGGCGGCGTCGGTCATGGCGGGCGCGGCGGCAGCGGGAAACGGCAAATTCTACACTGCCGGGCCGGTCGCCCCTTCATCGTGCGCCGTCAGATCAGCGCGTCGCACTCACGCTCGAAGGCTGCGCGCGCCACGTCGTCGGCCGGTGTCGCGTGCAGTGCGCGCACGGCGTCGAGCAGTCGTGTCGCGCCGACGAAAGCGCAGGCCGCCTTGAGCTGATGCAGCGTCGCCTGCGCGGTGGTCGCGTCGCCAGCGGCCAGTGCCTGCCGGATCGCGCTGCGCTGCCGGGGCAGTTCGGTGAGGAAGAGCTGGCGTAGCGCCAGCACCGTCTCGATCCGGCCGCCAGCGGCCGCCAATGCGCGGGCCTCGTCCCACGGGCCTCCGTCCGGCCGGGGTGGCGCCGACGTGTCTCCGGCAAGCTGCGCCAGCACGGCCGTGCGCAGGGTCTCGCCATCGAGCGGCTTGGTCAGCACCTTGGCGAAACCCGCCGCGCGCAGGCTGGCATGGCGTTCCGGGAAAGGGTCGGCGGTCAGGGCCAGCGCGGACGGCACCGACGGCGCGTCGGCATGCAGGCCGGCGCGCAGGTCGGCGAGCAGTCGCTCGCCGCTGCCGTCGGGCAGGTTGGCGTCGATCAGCCACAGGGCGTGGATCTGCACGCGGGCCAGTCGCCGGGCCTGGGCGGCATCGGTGGCCAGATCGACGATGGCCGGCAGCGCTTCCAGCGCGGCGGTGAGGAAGGCGCCGCTGACCGGGTCGTCCTCGACCAGCAGCAGACGGAGTGCAGTGTTCATCGCCGAATCCCTAGCAACGACTATGCTGTGAGCATGCAGAGCGCAGGGACAGGCGGCAAGTGGCTGCTCCTGCTGGCCGGCCTGTGGCTGGTCCAGCCGGCCGCCGCGCGCACGCTGCGGGCGGAGATCGCCGCACTGGACGCCGGACTGGCGCGGGCCGAAGGGCTGCGGCTCGAACTGCGCTGGCCCGACGAAGCGACGCAGGGCGAACTCGTCGTCAGCGTCGATCGCCTCGATGCCGGCGACTTCGGCTACCGCTTCGCCACGCTCGACTGGCGCTGCCCGCTGGCTCGGGACGGCGAGGGCAACTGGCGCTGCGAGGGGACGCTGCGCAGCGCCGGCCATCCCGACAAGCGTCTGGCGGTAGCCGTCTCGTCGGTGGCCACCGAGGTCGACCTGGCGCAGGGACGCAGCCGGATCGGCCTGCGCCGCCACGTCGCCGCGCCGGACGACACGCGGCTGCTGCTGGAGCGGGTGCCGGTGGCCTGGCTGCAATCCTTCCTCGCCACGCTGTGGGCGGAAGGGCGGCCGCAGGCCGGACGGGTCGACGGCGAGCTGCGCATCCGCACACCGACCGACGCGCCGCTGCAGGTGGCAGGTGACCTGCGCCTGGCCGGCATCGGGCTGGACACGCCCGACGGCTGGCTGGCCGCCGAAGGCGTCGCGGCGAATGCGCGGCTGGACTACCGCAGTGACGGGCGGCACCAGCAACTGAGCCTGCGCGGTGAATTCCGCGGCGGCGAGCTGCTGGCCGGCACGCTGTACGTGCCGCTGCCGGCGACGGCGCTGCCGTTCGAACTGGCCGGCGAGCAGCGCGGTGCGGGCGGCTGGCGCCTCCCACGCCTGCGCTGGAGCGACGGCCGGACGCTCGCGCTGGAAGGCAGCCTGGTCCTGGATGCCGACTCCGGACTCGCCGCGCTGGACCTGACCGCCCGCAGTGACGACCTGGCCACGTTGCGCGAGCGCTACCTCAGCGGCTGGCTGGGGCTGGCCGGCCTGGCCGACCTGCAACTGCACGGTGCGGCCGAGGCCGCGCTCGCGCTCGATGCCGACGGCCCACGCACGATGCGCCTGCGACCGCAGGAGGTGAACATCGTCGATCCGGCCGGCCGCTTCGGCTTCGCCGGGCTCGCCGGAGACCTGCACTGGACCGCCGCCGCGCCGCCGCAGCGTGGCGAACTGCGTTGGGCCAGCGGCGCGATCTACGGCATCGGCCTCGGTGCCGCGCGCTTCCCGCTGGAGAGCAGCGCCCGCGAACTGCGGTTGGCGTCGCCGGTCGTGCTCGACGTGCTCGCCGGCAGCCTGCGGCTCGACGACTTCAGGCTCACGCCGCCGCTCGGCGCCACCGGCGCCCGTGCCCGGCTCGGCATCGAGCTGCGGGGCCTGGACCTCGCCCAGCTGTCGCAACGGCTCGGCTGGCCGCCGTTCACCGGCAGCCTCAGCGGCCGCATCCCCGCCGCGCACTACGCCGACAACCGGCTGCAGTTCGACGGAGGGCTGACGATGAACCTGTTCGATGGCGAGGTGCGGATCGGCGCGCTGTCGATGGAACGCCCTTTCGGCGTCGCGCCGACCTTGAGCGCCGACGTCGATTTCTCCGGCCTGGACCTGGAGCCGCTCACCGCGGCCTTCGGCTTCGGCGAGATCACCGGCCGGCTGCAGGGGCGCATTGCCGGGCTGCGCCTGCTGGACTGGTCGCCGGTCGCCTTCGACGCCGACCTGCACACCGACCCGGCCTGGCGTGGCCGCCGGCGGATCAGCCAGCGCGCCGTGCAGGACATCTCCAACATCGGCGGCGGCGGGCTTGTCGCCGGCCTGCAGAACCAGCTGCTGCGCCGCTTCAGCAGCTTCGGCTACGAACGGATCGGCATCAGATGCCGGCTGGCCGACGACGTGTGCCTGATGGACGGTATCGGTTCAGCGGGGCAGGGCTATACCATCGTCGAAGGCGCCGGCCTGCCGCGGATCACCGTGGTCGGCTTCCAGCGCCGGGTCGACTGGCCGGTACTGGTCGACCGGCTGAAGGCGGCAACCGAGGGTCAGACACCCATCGTCCGATAAGGAGTTCTCCATGCGCAGGCTGCTCGTTCCGTTCCTCGCGCTGACGCTGCTCATGCTCAGCGCCTGCGTCACCATCAATGTCTACTTCCCGGCAGCCGAGGCCCGCGAGGCGGCGAAGGAGTTCGTGGAGAAGGTGATCGGCGAGGACGGCGAGCGCCAGCCGCCGGCCGCGCGTGACAACCGCGGCGCGATGCGGTCGCCGGGCGAGGCGGTGCTGAGCTTCTTCATCGGCAGCGCCCACGCCCAGTCGGCCGACATCAACATCCGCACCCCGGCGATCCAGGCCATCCAGGCGCGCATGGCCGAGCGCTTCCGCACCCACCTGCAGCCGCACTTCGACTCCGGTGCCCTGGGCTTCACCCGGGACGGCCTGATCGTCGTGCGCGACGCCTCCAAGGTGCCGCTCAACGCCCGCGTCGCGCTCAACCAGCACGTCGCCGACGACAATCGCGACCGCAACGCCGTCTACCGCGAGATCGCCGTGGCCAACGGGCACCCGGAGTGGGAAGGCCAGATCCGCGAGATCTTCGCCAGCCAGTGGATCGCCAGTGCACGCAGCGGCTGGTGGTACCAGGACAACGGTGGCTGGCGGCAGAAGTAGGCCGATACCGCACGAAGCACGGCGAACACGCGGGGCGCGGATTTGAGACAATCCGCGCCCCGCTGTCATTCCGGATGCCCGTGTCCCGCTCCAACGCACCGCAGGAATTCGAGCTCGACATCGTCGATCTCAGTCACGATGGCCGAGGCGTGGCCCGTCGTGAAGGCAAGGCGATGTTCGTCGCCGGCGCGCTGCCCGGCGAGCGCGTGCGCGCCAGGCTGATCCGCCGTCACCGCAACTTCGACGAAGGTGAAACGCTGGCGGTGCTCGCGGCATCGCCGGATCGCGTCGAGCCGCGCTGCGCCCACTTCCGGCAGTGCGCGGGCTGCGTGCTGCAGCATCTGGATGCCGGCAAGCAGATCCAGGCCAAGCAGAAGGTGCTGCTGGAGAACCTCGAGCGGATCGGCCACGTGAGCGCGGAACGCATCCTGCCGCCGCTCACCGCCGACAGCTGGGGCTATCGCCGCAAGGGCCGGCTGTCGGTGCGCTGGGTGGAAAAGAAGGGCAAGACGGTGGTGGGCTTTCGCGAGACCAACCCGCGCTTCGTCGCCGATGTCGCCCGCTGCGAGGTGGTGGTGCCGGAGATCGGCACCCGCATCGGCGAGATCGCGGCCATGGTCGACCGCCTCGACGGCAAGCGCGAGATCCCGCAGATCGAATTCATCGCCGGTGACGGAGCGGTGGCGCTGGTATTCCGCCATCTCAATCCGCTGAGCGGACGCGACACCGGCATCCTCACGCAGTTCGCGCAGGACACCGGGCTGGCGGTGTTCCTGCAGCCGGGCGGCGTCGATTCGGTGCGACCGCTGTGGCCGCAAGCCGTGCCGTTGTCGTTCCGGCTGGCCGATTCCGGCATCGAGCTGGCCTTCCGTCCGCTCGACTTCATCCAGGTCAACGCCGCCATCAACGACCGCATGATCGCCCACGCGCTGGACCTGCTCGATCCGCAGGCCGGCGACCGCGTGCTCGACCTGTTCTGCGGTCTGGGCAACTTCACCCTGCCGCTGGCGCGCCGTGCCGGCCGCGTGGTCGGCGTCGAGGGCGAGGCCGGGCTGGTGCAGCGGGCGCGCGACAATGCCGCCGCCAACGGCATCGGCAATGTCGAGTTCTTCACCGCCGATCTGGCGAAGGATCTGGCCGCCGAGCCGTGGATGCGCGACGGCTTCGACAAGCTGCTGCTCGATCCGCCGCGTTCCGGCGCCGACGTGGTGCTGGCGCAGCTCCCGCTCGATGGCATCGACCGCATCGTGTACGTGAGCTGTCACCCCGGCTCGCTGGCGCGCGATGCCGGTTTCCTCGTCCGCGAGCGCGGCTACACGCTCAAGGCGGCCGGCGTGATGGACATGTTCCCGCACACCGCGCACGTCGAGAGCATCGCGCTGTTCGAGCGCTGAGCTTTCCACGGGACCGGCTCACGCCGCGCCTGCAGGGGAATCCCATGGGCATCGAGATCGAACGCAAATTCCTGGTCGCCGGCGACGGCTGGCGCGCGGCCGCGCAGCGGGTCGAGTGCATGGCCCAGGGCTATCTCAACGACGCCGCTTCGGTGGAAAGCGGCCGCCAGCGCTGCTCGGTGCGGGTGCGCATCATCGGCGAGGCGGCTTTCCTCAACATCAAGTCGCGCGAGCTGGGGGCTGTCCGGCAGGAGTTCGAATACCCGATTCCGGCCGACGAGGGCAGGGCGCTGCTGGACCTGTGTGTCGGCGGCCGGGTCGAGAAACGCCGCCACTATGTCGAGCATGCCGGCCACCTGTGGGAAGTGGACGAGTTCCTTGGCGACAACGCCGGGCTGGTGGTGGCCGAGATCGAGCTGGACGATCCCGACCAAGCCTTCGAGAAGCCCGATTGGCTGGGACGCGAGGTGACCGATCAGCGCCGCTACTACAATCTGGCCCTGGCCGAGCGGCCGTATTCGCAGTGGACGCAACAGGAGAAGGCCTGATGCTCGTCATCGGCATCGCCGGCACCGGGCTGTCGGCGCAGGAGAAAGACTGGTTGCAGCATCCGGCCGTGGCCGGCGTGATCCTGTTCGGTCGCAACTTCGCCTCGCGCGAACAAGTGGCTGACCTCAGCGCCGCCATCCGCGATGCCGCGCCGCGCCCGCAGCTGATCTGCGTGGACCAGGAGGGCGGGCGCGTGCAGCGCTTCCGCGAGGGCTTCACCGCGCTGCCGCCGCTGAGCGTGTTCGGCGAGCGCTACGCCACCGACCCCGCCGCCGCGCTGGCGCTGGCCGAGGAGCATGCCTGGCTGATGGCGCGCGAGATCCTCGCCTTGGGGGTGGACCTGAGCTTCGCGCCTGTGGTGGATCTGGGCCGCGGCAACCGGGCTATCGGCGACCGCGCCTTCCATGCCGATCCGGTGGTGGTCGCGGAATTCGCCCGCGCCTATGTGCGCGGCATGCACAGCGCCGGCATGGCGGCGACGCTCAAGCATTTTCCCGGCCATGGCTCGGTGCTGGAGGACACTCACTTCGACGATGCCGTCGATCCACGGCCGCTGGAAACGCTGCAGGCCGAGGATCTGCTGCCATTCGTCGCCGGCATCGGGGCCGGCGCCGACGCGGTGATGATGGCGCATGTGAGCTACCCGGCCGTGGCGCCGGAGCCGGCGGGGTATTCGTCGCGCTGGATCGACGGCATCCTGCGCGGCGAGCTGGGTTTCCGCGGCGTGGTGTTCTCCGACGACATCGGCATGGCTGCCGCGGAAAGCGCGGGCGGCGTCGCCGCGCGCATCGATGCCCACCTCGATGCCGGCTGCGACGTGGTGCTGGTGTGCGCGCCGGCGCTGGTCGAGGATTCGCTCCGGGCGATGGACCGCCGTCCCGCTTCCAACACGATGGCGTTGAGCGGCCTGCTCGGCCGCGGCCCGCGCGGCTGGGACGGCCTGCTGGCCGACCCCCGCTATGCTGCCGCCCGCGCCACGCTCGCTCCCGACGACTCCCGTACAGGACTGGCCTGACCCGCATGCACAACGACCTCGCCACCGCGCTCGCCCGCTCCGATCTGCTGTTCGACCGCGCCCAGATCGAGCAGGCCATCGCCCGCATGGCCGCCGCCATCCGCGCCGACTACGCCGGCCAGCGTCCGCTGTTCCTCACCGTGATGCACGGCGGCATGCTTTTCGCTTCGCTGCTGGCGCTCGAGATCAGCGAGGCGGTCGATCTCGAGTTCGATTACCTGCATGCCACCCGCTACCGCGGCGCCACCAGCGGTGGCGGCCTGCACTGGCTGCATCGCCCGGCCACGCCGCTGGCCGGGCGCCGCGTGTTGCTGGCGGACGACATCGTCGACGAGGGCCACACCCTGGCCGAGGTGCGCGACTGGTGCCGGCAGCAGGGGGCCGCCGAGGTCCGCATCGCGGCGCTGGCGGTCAAGCGGCATGACCGCTGCGTCCCTGGTCTGGCGGCCAATTACGTGGGCCTCGAAGTCCCGGATCGCTACGTGTACGGCTTCGGCATGGACTACCACGAGCAGGGGCGCAACCTGCCGGCGATCCATGCCTTGAGAACCGAAGGCTGACAGCGGCCGCATCGCATAGGAATCGCCACGCATGACCGACATCGCACTCGCCGTCATCGGCGGCACCGGCCTCTACAAGCTCGCCGCGCTGGAAAACGTCGACAGCTTCGAGCGCGACACGCCCTACGGCGCCGCGTCCGGGCCGGTGCGGATCGGCGACTTCGCCGGTCGCCGCATCGCCTTCCTCGCCCGCCACGGCGAGGGCCATTCGGTTCCGCCGCACCGCATCAACTACCGCGCCAACCTGTGGCTGCTGAAGGAGGCCGGCGCGCGCCGCGTGCTCGCCGTCAACGCCGTCGGCGGCATTACCGAGCGCTGGGGGCCGCGCACGCTCGGCGTGCCCGATCAGCTCATCGACTACACCTGGGGCCGTGTGTCCACCCTCTGCGAGGAGCCCGGCAGCGAGGTGCTGCACGTGGACTTCACCGAGCCGTACACGCCCGCGCTGCGCCGGGCCGTGCTGAAGGCCGGCGCGGCGGCCGGCATCACCCTGGTCGACGGTGGCTGCTATGGCGTCACCCAGGGACCGCGGCTTGAGACCCGCGCCGAAGTCGCGCGCTTGCGCCGCGACGGCTGCGATCTGGTCGGCATGACCGGCATGCCCGAGGCGGCGCTGGCGCGGGAGCTGGGCCTGGACTATGCCTGTCTGGCGCTGGTCGCCAACTGGGCGGCCGGTTGCGGCGACCAGACCGAGATCACCCTCGACGAGGTCTTCGCCAACCTCGAGCACGCCACCGCGCCGATCCCCCGTCTGCTCGAGCACCTGCTGGCGGATTGAGTGCCCTGTTGGCAAGCGTGCGGGGCTTTCGCATACTCGGGCCGTGCGCGCCAACACATCCGCACCGGATGGCCACGCTGCTGACGGGCACGTCGTTGTGGGGAAACTATTCGAGGTCGAAATGAGTTACGGCACAGTCAAATGGTTCAACGACGCCAAGGGGTTCGGCTTCATCTCGCCCGAAGGCGGCGGTCAGGACGTCTTCGTCCACTATTCGGCGATCAGCGCCAACGGCTTCCGCACGCTGAAGGAAGGCCAGCGGGTCAGCTTCGAGATCGTCCAGGGCCCCAAGGGGGCGCAGGCGGCGGGCGTGAGCGTCGTCTCCTGAGTCGCGGCCGCACCTCGGCATGACGAAGAAGCCCCGCTCCGGCGGGGCTTCTTCGTCGTGGCGGTGGACATTCCGGGACGACGGCGCAGAATCGGAGGATCCCCCCGTCGGAGCCGGCCATGGGCGAGTCCAGTCCCTTCGAAACCCATCGCGTCGACAACCAGCCGCCGCCATTCGAGCCGCGCGACCTGTGGGCCAGCGACCGTGCGCTGCGGGCGGCGGTGATGCGCGAGGGCGGCGGGTGGGGCGCCGCGGTGCTGGCCGGCTACGGCGCGATCATGGGCGAGGAGGGCCTGGCGCTGGGGGTGGAGGCCAACCGCGACCGCCCGCGCCTGCGTACGCATGATCGCTTCGGCCATCGCATCGACCGCGTCGACTTTCACCCGGCCTACCATCGGCTGATGCAGCTCGGTGTCGAGCATGGCGTCAGCGGCGGCGCCTGGCGCGAGACGCGCGCCGGCAGTCACGTCGTCCGTGCGGCGCTGACCTTCCTGCATCACCAGGCCGAGGCCGGCAGCAACTGCCCGCTGACCATGACCCATGCGGCCATCCCGGTGCTGCGCCGCGAGCCGGAATTGCGCGAATGGGCCGACAAGGCGGTCGCGCCACACTACGACGGTCGTGACGTGCCGATCGCCAGCAAGGCCGGCGTCACGCTCGGCATGGGCATGACCGAGAAGCAGGGCGGCTCGGACGTACGCAGCAACAGCACCCGGGCACGGCCGCTGGCCGCCGAGGGCGAGTACGCGCTGGTCGGGCACAAATGGTTCATGTCGGCGCCGATGTCGGATGGGTTCCTCGTGCTGGCGCAGGCGCCGGGTGGGCTCACCTGCTTCCTGCTGCCGCGCTGGCGGCCCGACGGCAGCCGCAACGCGCTGCGGCTGATGCGGCTGAAGGACAAGCTCGGCAACTGGTCCAACGCCTCGGCGGAGGTCGAGTTCTGCGACGCCTGGGCGCGCCGCATCGGCGAGGAGGGACGCGGCGTGGCGACCATCATCGAGATGGTTGCGCTCACCCGCCTGGACTGCATGATCGGCGCGGCGGCGGAAATGCGCATGGCGCTGGCGCAGGCGCTGCACCATGCGGCGCACCGGCAGGCCTTCGGCCGACGGCTGGTCGAACACGCGCTGATGATCAACGTGCTGGCCGACCTGGCGCTCGAATCCGAGGCGGCGACGGCTTTCGCGCTGCGGGTGGCGCGCGCGGTGGATGCCTCGGCGCGCGATCCCGGCGAGGCCGCCTTCGCCCGGCTGGCCACCGCCGTCGGCAAGTACTGGCTGTGCAAGCGTGCGGTGCCGTTCGTCAACGAGGCGCAGGAGTGTCTGGGCGGCGCCGGCTATGTCGAGGAGTCGATGCTGGCGCGGCTCTACCGCGAGGCGCCGCTCAATTCGATCTGGGAAGGCTGCGGCAACATCCAGTGCCTGGATGTGCTGCGCGCGCTCGGGCGCGAGCCGGCGACCCGCGAGGCGCTGTTCGCGGAGCTCGGCGCGGCACGCGGGCTCGATGAGGCACTGGACGAGGAGATCGATGCGCTCGCCCTCGCGCTGGACTCCCGCGACGGGATCGAGACCCGCGCCCGTTTCCTGGTCGAACGCATGGCGCTGGCGCTGCAGGCGGCGCTGCTGCTGCGCGCGGCGAGCCGCGAACCGGAGCTGGCCGTGGCTGCGGAGAGCTTCTGCCGTTCTCGTCTGGACGGCGGCCACGGCCTGGCCTTCGGCACCTTGCCGCCGGACACCGACTTCCCGACGCTGATCGCGCGGGCGATGCCGGAGTGAGTGTGGCGACGGGCACGAACGACCGGCTGACGGTGTTCTACGACGGTGCCTGCCCGCGCTGCGTGCGCGACCGGGCGCGCTACGAAAGGTTGGCGGGCGAGGCCGGCGAGGCGGTCGAATGGTGCGACATCACCGGTCGCGACGCAGCCCTGCGCGCCCTCGGCATCGATCCGCGCGAGGCGCTGCTGGCGCTGCACGTGCTGGATGCGCAGGGGCGCGTCCATCGCGAGCTCGACGCCTACATCCTGCTGATGGCGCGCACCCGCCGACTGCGGTGGCTAGCGCGGCTGATCGGGCTCCCCGGCCTCCGCCACACGCTGTCGGTGATCTATCGGCACCTGGTGCGCCGGCGCCTGCGCCGGCAGGGACGGCTGTGAGCGTGGCGCGGCGGGTTGACGGCCCGGCGATGTTCACGTAACCAGAACCCGGAGTCCACGGGAGTCGATGCCGATGCAAGCCCAGCCCCCAGACACGGGTGGGAAGCCGATCAGCGAGCGCAACGGGCGCGCCGGCGCCGCGCCAGTGAGGCGTTGGCTGGAAAGTCTCGGACGCGGCCTGCTGTTTGCCGCCAATTTCCTCAAGCATCCGCTCACCGTCGGAACCTTCGTCGAGAGTTCGCCCGCGCTGGTGAAGCGTCTGCTGGACGGTGTGGACTGGCAGGGCTGCCGCAGCGTGGTCGAACTCGGGCCGGGAACCGGCGCGGTGACACGTGAGCTGCTGGCGCGCCTGCCGCCAGAGGCGCGGCTGCTGGCGGTGGAAACCAACGCCGATTTCGTCGCCGCCCTGCGGCGGACGATCCGCGACCCGCGCCTGACCGTGGTGCATGGCAGCGCCGCCGACCTGCGCGCGCATCTGCGCGCGCATGGTCTCGGGCGGGTCGACGCGGCGATCTCGGGGATCCCCTTCAGCACCATGCCCGAAACCTTGCGCGGCGCAGTGCTCGATGCAGTGCGCGATGCGCTCAGTCCGGACGGCCGTCTGCTGGTTTACCAGCATTCCAACCGCGTGCTGCCGCTGCTGCGCGACCGCTTCGCGCACGTGCTTGGCGAGACCGAGTGGCGCAACCTGCTGCCGATGCGCCTGTTCCGCTGCGAGCAGCCGATCCATGAAGAAGTGGAGGCCGGGAGCCCGGGATGAGGCGGTGCCCCTGTCCCGCGCACCCGGCCTCGGCCCCAGCCCCCCCACAGCCGGTCCGCGATGGCGTGACGATGCGGCGGACCCAAGCCGCAGCCCGCGGGCTCAGCGCAGTCCGTCGCTGATCGCCGTGATCAACGAGCCCGCCGCATCGTCGCCGCTGAAGTCCCACAGGAATACGCCGCCCAGGCCCTGCACTCTTGCGTAGGTGGTCTTTTCGGCCAGGGTCTGCGGGTCGTCGAAGCTCCAGAAGGTCTTGCCGTCGTAAGTCCAGCTGGCCCGAGAATACGGGTCGACGAACCGCGGTGCGTTGCGCGCGGCCAGCACCCGATAGCTCTCGACGCCGCTACCCAGGCTGCCCGGCGCGGGCTTGCCGTTCTGGTACAGGCCGTTGTTGATGTTCTTCACCTCGGTCCAGCCGCGGCCGTAGGAGGCCACGCCGAGATTCAGCTTGGCGGCCGGCACGCCGCGTGCCAGCAGTGCCTCGACCGCGTCATTGCTGTTGTAGAGCTTCGCGTCGCCGGTGGAGGGGTCGTTCGGCGAGTCGAACAGCGCCGAATGGAAATTGGTGCGCGACTCCCAGCTGCCGTGGAAGTCGTAGCTCATCAGGTTGATGAAGTCGACGTGCTGCTGGTACTGCCCCGGGTCGGTGACACGGATCTTGTCGATGCCGGCGCCGACCGCGGCGCTGAGCAGCAGGCCCGGGCGCACCGCGTCGAGCTGGCGGCGGAACTCGGCCAGCAGGGCGGTGAAGTTGGCGCTGTCCTCGGCACTGCCGCAGCTCAGGCCGCAGGCGGCCGGATATTCCCAATCGATGTCGAAGCCGTCGAACACCCCGGCCGCGGCGCCGGGACCGCCGGCATGATCGAACAGCGGCAGGTTGCCGTGGATGTAGGCGTCGATGCAGGAAGCGACGAAAGCCTCGCGGTTCTCCGGCCGCGCCGCCTCGGCGAAGCCGCGCGACCAGGTCCAGCCGCCCAGCGAGATCATCACCTTCAGGTGCGGGTGCCGGGCCTTGAGCTTCTTGAGCTGGTTCCAGTGGCCACGCAATGGCTGGTTCCAGACGTCGCCCTTGCCGTCGACGCTCTCGGCGGCGCTGTAGGTGCGCGAGTAGTCGGCGTACGCATCGCCGCCTTCGCCGGTGTCCGGGTTGGTGGCCTTGAGCACGCCCAGCTCGCAGCGGTTGTCGCGGACGTTGCCGAAGGCGTAGATGAGGTGGGTCAGGCGCGAGGCGGCGCCGCTGCTATCCAGATCCTTCACCCGGTAGCCCTGGGTGTAGATGCCCCACTGGGTGAAGTAGCCGACCACGCGCGCCGGCTCGCCACTGTCGCCGCCGGCCCTGGCGGTGCGCACCGAGATGGCGGGGCTCAGCGCCGAGGTGTTGCCGGCGTGGTCGCGCGCGCGCACCGCATAGCTGTAGGCGGTGTCGGCGCTCAGGCCGCTGTCGGTGTAGCCGGTCGAGGCGGGCGAGGCGACCTTGACGCCATCGCGGAACACGTCGTAGCCGGCCACGCCGCTGCCGCCGGCCTCGTCGCTGGAGGCGTTCCAGCTGAGCGAGATGCTGCTCGTGGTCTGGCCGTTGGGCGCCAGCCCGGTGGGCACGCTGGGCGGGGTCGTGTCGGTTTTGGCGTTGACGGTGATGACGACCGGTGCCGATCGGCCGGTGGCCTTGGCATTGTCGGTCGCCACCACGGTGAGCGAGTACTCGCCGGCCGGCACGCCGCGCCACACCAGCCGCCAGGGGGCCTTGCTGACGCGGCCGAGCAGGGTCGTGCCCTGGTAGAAGTCCACGCGCGAAATCCGGCCGTCGCTGTCGTGGGCATCGGCTTCGATGGCGATGTCGGCGCCGGCGTCGAACTGCGCGCCGCCCCCCGGGGTGACGATGACCGCGGTCGGCGGCTGGTTGCTGGCGCCGGGGCGCCCCTGTGCGAAGGCGAGCACGGGCAGGGCCAGCAGCAGGCCGGACAGGGTGAGGGTCTTGAAGGAAATGCGCACGTCTGGAATCCCGTGGGGTGCCGGTTGCGGTCCGGGCCGCGATGCGCTGTCGGCCGTCGGCCGGCAGCGGCTGGCAGGCAGTCTCCGAACGGGAGTGGGGCGAAGTTGCTGATCGCGTCACAAAGTGTGCATGGCGGGCGCCCGGCATTGTCCGAAATGTGAGGCGAATCGCGGGTTTGGCCGGGCAGGTGACTCGCCCGGCAGCGCTCGGCCGCGCTGCCGGGCGCCGCTCGGGATGCGGGCCCGGTGCCGGGGGCGCTCGGCGGGTAGCGCAGGATGGTCGCGGGTGGAGTAGCATCCGGGACTTTGTCCGCCACCACCCGCCACGAGGCGCCGCGCCCATGTCGAAACGTTTCCACGTCCCGCATACGCTCGTCCTGCTGTTCCTGATCATGATCCTGGCGCTGGCGGCGACCTGGGTGCTGCCGCAGGGCAGCTTCCAGATGGCGCCCAACGAGCAGGGCCGGATGATGGTGGTGCCGGGCAGCTACAGCGTGCACGCGGAGCGGGTCTGGCTGTCGCCGGCGGTGTTGTTCACCGCGGTGCCGCGCGCCCTGGCCGACGCGCAGGCGATCATCTTCTTCCTGCTGATCGTCGGCGGCGCCATTGCCGTGCTGCGCGCCACCGGCATGATCGACGCCGTGCTCGGCTGGCTGCTGCGCCGCATCGGCCACAATCCGGCCCTGCTGATCGTGTTCGGCACCGCCGCCTTCGCGGCCGGCTCGGCCACCTTCGGGGTCTCGACCGAATACATCCCGTTCGCGGTGGTGCTGATCTCGCTGTGCGTGGCGATGCGGCTGGATGCGATGACCGCCATGGGCATCATGATCTGCGGCTACGGCGTCGGTTACGGCGTGGCCTGGATGAACCCGTACACGGTGATCGTCGCCCAGGGCATCGCCGAGTTGCCGCCCACCTCTGGCTGGGGTTACCGGCTGGCGTTGTTCGTGCCCTTCGTCGCGGTGGCCGCGCATCACGTCTGGCGCTACTCGCGGCGCGTGGCGGCCGACCCCTCGGCGAGCCTGGTCGCCGATCTCGACGACCCCCGCCACAGCGCGCTACCGGAATACCCGTCGCTGGATCGGCGCCGGCTCGCGGTGGCCCTGGTCACCCTGGCCGGCCTGGTGGCGATGGTCTATGGCATCTCGCAGCATGGCTGGTACCTCAACCAGCTCGGCGCGGTCTGGCTGGCGGTCGCCGTGATTGCCGGCCTGATCGGCGGCCTTAGCCTGGACGAGATGGCCAAGCGCTTCACCAACGGCGCGATCGAGCTGGCGGCGGTGGCGCTGCTGGTCGGCTTTGCCCGCTCGATCGCGCTGATCCTGGAGGATGGGCAGGTGCTGCACACCATCGTCCATGGCGCCTCGATTCCGCTGGGCTGGGTGGGTGCCGAGCTGTCAGCGGTCGGCATGCTGCTGATGCAGACGCTGATGAACTTCTTCATCCCGTCGGGTTCGGGTCAGGCCTTCGCGACCATGCCGATCATGGCGCCGCTGGCCGACGTGGTCGGCATCGAACGGCAGGTCGCCGTGCTGGCGTTCCAGTTCGGCGACGGGCTGTCGAACATCATCCTGCCGACCAACATCGTGCTGATGGCGATCCTGGGCGCGGCCGGCATCCCGTTCGACCGCTGGTTCCGCTTCGTCTGGCCGCTGATGCTCAAGCTGCTGGTGCTGGCCGCGGCGGCACTGGTGGTCGCGGTCTGGATCGGCTACAGCTGAGCGAGGGTCCGCCGGCACGCCGTGGCGCGGGCCGGGTTCGGATGGCTTCCGCGCTCAGCGTGCGAGGAAGGCGGTGTAGTCCTCGATGGTGTCCTCGACGCTGGCCTCGAACAGGCGTCGACCGGCTTCGACACTGGCCAGCATCGGGTTGGAGCCGATGCGGCCGTCGGGGAACACGCGGCGATAGTCCTCCGCATCGCGGAAATTCCCGGTCGGCGCGCGCGCGGGCTGCATCGCGACCCGTTTCGCGGCCTGCGGGTAGGCGTGCCAGGTCAGCGAGATTTCCGACGGCGTGGCGTGGCTGCCCTCGTCGCCGGCGAACAGTTCGCGCGAGACCTCGCCGACCCGCCGGCCCTGGTACCAGTTGGCCAGCTTCAGGTGCAACGGCGAGCCCGGCGCGCCGGCCAGACTGTTCTCGGCGTAGATCTCGGCGAACGCCGCCTGCACCGTGGCGACATTGCCACCGTGGCCGTTGAAGAAATAGATGTGGCGGAAGCCCGTGCGCGCCAGCGACTGCACCATGTCGCGGATCACCGCGATCAGCGTGCTCGGCCGCAGCGTGATCGAGCCGGGAAAGGCGAGGTGGTGCTGGGCCATGCCGACGTTGATGGTCGGCGCCACCAGCACGTCGATGCGCTCGGCCACGCCGTTGGCGACGATCTCCGGACACAGCGCGTCGGTGCCGATCAGGCCGTTGGGGCCGTGCTGCTCGGTGGAGCCGATCGGCACGATGATGCCGGTGGAGCGGGTCAGGTAGGCCTCGACCTCGGGCCAGGTGGACAGTTGCAGGCGCATGCGCGGATCCGTGCAGGAGGCAGGAGTGGGGAGGATGCACCAATCCGCAGGCCGGCGGGGCTGCCGTAGTCCCCACCGGGGCGGGATCGAGTTCTCCTGCAAGGCCCATCCCGGGTCGGGTTCGCGGCGGTGCCCGTGCGCTATCGGGCTGCGGGTCCGCCCCCTGTCCGCGCCTGTCAACGGGGGCTGCACGGTCCCTCGTGTACCATCGAAGCGGAGCTGACACGCGGAGGTCGCAATGACGACCGGACGTTCGCCGTCGGCCGGCCGGGGTCGCAGCCTGTGGGCGGTGCAGACGCTGTGCCTGCTGCTGCTGGTGTGGCTGGCTCTCGATGGCGCGCAAAATCTGTGGGTGGGGCTGGTCTTCGCCGCGCTCGGTGCGCTGGCTGGCGCTTGGCTGGCACCAGGCGAGCTGTATCGGTGGCGGCCGTGGCGTCTTCCGGGTTTCTGCCTCTACTTCCTGCGCGAGTCGTTGCGCGGCGGCATCGATGTCGCCTGGCGCGCGCTGCATCCACGCTTGCCGATCAAGCCATGCTTCGAGCGCTTCGTACTCGACCTGCCTGCCGGCTTGCCGCGCACGTTGATGGTGAGCACGGTCAGCCTGCTGCCGGGCACGCTCAGTGTCAGCATCGACGACGACGGAGCGTTGCGCGTGCACGCGCTGATGCCGGGTGCGTTTGCCGGCGTGCCGGAACTCCAGCGGCGCATTCATCGGCTGTTCTCGCTCGACGGCCGCGCTGGGGGATCGTGATGGAGAGCCTGCTGCCGGCTGCGATCGCGTTTCTCGCGCTCAACCTGGCCGCCGGACTGGTGCGGGTGGTGCGCGGGCCGCGTGCGGCCGACCGGATGCTGGCGGTGCTGCTGTTCGGCAGCACGACGGTGGCAATCCTGCTGCTGATGGCGGCCTGGCTCGAGGTGCCGGCGCTGCGCGACGTGGCACTGCTGCTGGTGCTGCTGGCGACGATCCTGAGCGTGGCATTCGTCGGGCTTCCTGCGCGACGTGGAGGACGTGACGGGTGAGCGCAGCCGAACTGGTGGCAGTGCTGTCGCTGTTGGCCGGTTGCGGCTTCTATTTCGCCGGTACGGTCGGGCTGCTGCGGTTTCCGGATACCTTCTCGCGCCTGCATGCGCTGACCAAGGCCGACAACCTCGGGCTGCTGCTGGTCTGCGTCGCGCTCGCGCTGCACGCGGCATCACTGCGCGTAGCCTTCCTGCTCACCGTGGTCTGGCTGCTGGCGCAACTGGCCGCCACCGTCTCGGCGCACCTGATCGCGCGTCGTGCCGAACATGACCTGGAGAAGGACGGGTGAGCCTGGCGATCGACCTGCTGCTTGCGCTCGGCCTGCTGTGGCTTGGCTGGCAGGTGGTGGCCGGGCGCACGCCGTTCCGCTCGATCGTGATGTTCGCCGCGTTCGGTGTGCTGATGGCGGTGGTGTGGGCACGCCTGGGCTCGCCCGACCTGGCGCTGGCCGAAGCGGCGATCGGCGCCGGCCTCACCGGCGCGATGCTGCTGCTGACCTGGCGACGGATGCTGGAGATGGCGCCGGAGCGCGCTGGCCAGCGGTTGTTGCGGCCGTCCCGGCTGGCCGCGCCGGTGGGTGTGTTGTGCGCGATGCTGGTGCTCGGCCTGGGCTGGACGCTGGCGCAGCTGCCCGAACCGCAGAGCAGTGCCGGGGGTGACGCGCTGGCGGCGCTGGACGGCACCGGGGTCGGCAATCCGGTCACTGCGGTCTTGTTGCTGTTCCGCGGCTACGACACGTTGCTGGAAATGGTCGTGCTGCTGGCGGCCTGGGTTGGCGTGTGCATCGTGCAGCCGATAGTGCGGCCAGCGCGGCCGCAGCCGCCGGAGCGGGTGGCGCTGCTCGATGCGCTGCTGGCCATGGTCGTGCCAAGTGCGGTGCTGGTCGGCGGTTACCTGCTGCATGCCGGCGGGCAGGCGCCGGGCGGCGCTTTCCAGGCCGGGGCGGTGCTGGCGGCGACGGGTGTGCTGCTGGCCTTGTGCGGACGGTTGGCGCCGCTGCATGAACCGCTGCCGCTGCAGCGCCTGATGCTGGTACTCGGCGTGGCAGTGTTCTCGGTGACCGGATTGGCCAGCGAGCCGGCGTTTGCGTTGACCGGCATGTGGGCGGTCTACACGATCGAAGCAGCCCTGACCGTCTCGATCGCGATCACGCTGGTGCTGCTGTTCCTCTCTTCCGGCGGCGTGCGGCGGAGGCGGTGATGGAGCCCGTGGCGCTGGTCTATCTGATCGCCGCCGCCGCCCTCACCGGGCTGGGCGTATACGGTGTGCTGGTCGCGGGCCATCTTCTGCGCAAACTTCTTGCGTTGAACCTGCTCGGCGGCGCGGTGTTTCTGCTGCTGGTGTCGCAAGGACGGCGGGTGACCGAGCTGCTCGATCCGGTGCCGCAGGCGATGGTGCTGACCGGCATCGTGGTGACGGTATCGGCGACCGCCTTCGCGCTGGCGCTGCTGCTGGCCCTGTACCGGCGCAGCGGACATGCCGACCTCGACATGGACGACGAGGAGGGCGATGGCGGCTGATGCCCTGCTCGCGCCGGTGTTCCTGCCACTGGCGGGCGCCATCGTGGCCGTGCTGATGCCGGCGCGTGGCGGGCGCGTCGCCGCGCTGGTGGTGGCGCTGCTGGTGCCGCTGGCGTTGTGGCCCTTGAGCAGGCTCGTGTCCGAGACCGGCGGGGCAGGGGTGGCGGTGGCCGGACTGGCCGCGCCGTTGGGCATCGAACTGTATGCCGATGGCCTGAGCCTGTTGCTGCTGTGGCTGGTGGCGTTGGTGATGCTGGCCGCGACCGCCCATGCGGCCGTCGGCCCCGGTAGCGAGCGTGCGTCCCGCGCCTTCTGGCCGGCCTGGATGATCCTGTACGCCGGCCTGAACGCGGTGCTCGTCTCGGCCGACCTGTTCAATCTTTATGTCAGCCTGGAATTGCTCACGCTGGCCGCGGTGGCGCTGGTGGCCAGCCGCGGGGAAACCGGCGCGCTGCGTGGAGCGATGCGCTACCTGCTGGTGGCGATGCTGGCCTCGCTGGTCTACCTGCTCGGCGTCGCCCTGGTGTACGCGGCGACCGGCACGCTGGATCTGCGCCTGGCCGGTCTGCGGCTGGGCGAGGGTGGCGTCGCGACGGCTGCGCTGGCGCTGATGACCCTGGGCCTGCTGCTCAAGTCGGCGATCTTCCCGCTGCATGGCTGGCTGCCGCCGGCGCACGCGAGCGCGCCAGGCCCGGTCAGTGCAGTCCTGTCGGGCCTGGTGGTGAAGGCGTCGCTGTACCTGCTGTACCGGCTGTGGTTCGAGATGCGGCCTCTGCCGCCGGCATCGGCCGGCACGCTGCTGGCGGTGCTGGGACTTTGTGCGGTGCTGTACGGCTCGCTGCTGGCGTTGGCGCAGCGCCGGCTCAAGCAATTGGTGGCGTATTCGACCGTGGCCCAGCTCGGCTACGCAATGCTGGTGTTCGCGCTGCCGGTGGCGGCGGCCTGGCAGGGTACGGTGCTGCACTTGCTCAGCCACGGGCTGGCCAAGGCGGCGATGTTCCTGGCCGCGGCCAACCTGATCCTGCGCCACGGCGGCGACCACTTCGGGCACTTGCCGGGCAGTGATGCTCGGATGCCGGTCAGCGTGTTCGCCTTCGGTCTGGCCGGCGTGAGTCTGATGGGGTTGCCGCCCAGCGGGGGCTTCCTCGTCAAGTGGCAGCTCCTCGTCGCAGCCTGGGAGCACCAGGCCTGGCCCTGGGTCGTGACGCTCCTGCTTGGCAGCCTGTTCGCGGCGGCGTATCTGTTCCGCGTGTTGGCGCTGATGTTCTCGCAGCCACGGCCCGACAGGCCTGCGCCGTCCGGTGTGAAGCCATCGGTCGTGGCCGAATACGCGGCGCTCGTGCTGGCGCTGCTGGCGATCGCGATGGGTTTCGCCTCGGCGCCTGTCCTGGCCGTGTTGCGTGTGCCGCTGGGGATGGGGCCATGAGCGCGCTGCTCGGCCAGGCGCTGCCGCTGTACATCGTGCTCACTTCACTGGCGGCGGCAGTGCTGATCTTCGCACTCGGCGAGCGGCGCCAGCGACTGCGCACGATCGTGAATCTCGCCGCCGCGCTGCTCAAGCTCGGACTGATCGCCGTGCTGCTCGACGCGATCCGCGCCGGGGAGTCCTTCGTGTGGCGGTTGCCGCTGCTGCCGGGTCTGGATCTTGTGCTGCACGCCGATCCGCTGACCCTGTTGTTCTCCACCCTGTCGGCGGTGTTGTGGCTGCTGACCACCGTCTATGCCATCGGCTACCTGGAGCGTAGTCCGCACCGGGCGCGTTTCTTCGGCTTCTTCAGCCTGTGCGTGGCGAGCACGATGGGAGTGGCGGCGGCCGGCAACCTGTTCACCTTCTTCGTCTTCTACGAACTGCTGACGCTGGCCACCTGGCCGCTGGTGGCGCACCGCGGTACGCCAGGGTCGCTGGCCGGCGCGCGCAGCTACCTGCGCTACACACTGTTCGGCAGCGCATTGTTCCTGGCCGGCCTGGTATGGCTGCATGTGCTGGCCGGGCCGCAGGACTTCATCGCCCGCGGGCTGCTCGGCGATGTGCTGGATGGGCAGGCCGGTGCACAGCGCGCGGTGTTCGTGCTGCTGGTGGCGGGCCTGGGCGTGAAGGCGGCGCTGGTGCCGCTGCATGGCTGGCTGCCAAACGCGATGGTCGCACCGGCGCCGGTGAGCGCGCTGCTGCATGCGGTGGCGGTGGTCAAGGCGGGTGCCTTCGGCATCGTGCGGGTGGTGTACGACGTGTATGGACCCGAGCGCGTGCAGGCGCTCGGTATGGACCAGCCGCTCGCCATCGTCGCCGGCATCACCATCGTCTACGGCTCGCTGCTGGCGTTGCGGCAGGAAGACCTCAAGCGGCGGCTGGCGTATTCGACGGTGAGCCAGGTTTCCTACATCGTGCTGGGCACGGCCATCGCGGGGCCGCTGGCCAGCGTCGGCGGCATGGTCCATCTGGTGCACCAGGGGCTGATGAAGATCACGCTGTTCTTCTGCGCCGGCAATTATTCCGAGGCACTGGGGGTGAAGACCGTCCGGCAACTGGACGGCATCGGCCGACGCATGCCGTGGACCAGCGCGGCCTTCACCATCGGCGCGTTGGGCATGATCGGCTTGCCGCCGCTCGCCGGCTTCGTCAGCAAGTGGTATCTCGGTGTCGGCGCGGCCGCTGTCGGGCATTACTGGGTGATCGGCGTGCTGGTCGCCAGCACGCTGCTCAACGCGGCCTACTTCCTGCCGCTGCTGCGCAGGATCTGGTTCGGCACGCCGCCAGCGCAGTGGCCAGACGAACAGCCGATGAGCCGGCAGGTGCGCCTGTCACTGGCGGTTCCGCCGCTGCTTACGGCGCTGTTCGCGCTGCTGGCCGGGCTGCTCGCCGGTTTCGACCTCAGTCCGCTGGGCTGGGTGCAGTTCATCGTGCGGGAGCATTACGGATGAGTCCGCTGCTCGCGCTCGCCTTGTTCTCGGCGCCGCTCGCGGCGCTGGCGCTGCTGCGGCCGCGTTGGCGGCTGCCGGCGCTGGTGTCCGCGCCGTTGCCGCTGCTGGCGCTCGGCATCGTCGGGGAAGGCGAGGGCCGTATCGCGCTGCTGTTGCTTGGGGCGGGTTTCCTGGTCGACGAGGTGAATCGTCCGCTGCTGCTGCTCGCCGGCATCGGCTGGTCGCTGGCCGGCGCCTTCGTGGGCGCGGCAGCAGACACGCGGCCACGGGTCTTCGCCGGGTTCTGGCTGGTGACCTTGGCTGGGCAGGCGCTGGCGCTGCTCGCCGCGGACATGGTCGGCTTCTATCTCGGCTACGTGATCATGACGCTTGGCATCTACGGGCTGGTGATCCATGCCCGTACTCGCGAGGCCTGGCGGGCGGGGCGGGTGTACCTGGCGCTGGCCTTCGCCGGCGAGGCGGCGGTGCTTTCGGGCCTGCTGCTGCTCGGCGCCGCGCACGGCAACGCCGATTTCGCCACGCTGACGCTGTGGCTGGGCGAGAGCGGCGGTGTCGCGGCCTGGCTCTTGTTTTTTGGCTTTGCGCTGAAGCTCGGGTTGGTGCCCTTGCACGTATGGTTGCCACTCGCGCACCCGGTGGCGCCGGTTCCGGCCAGCGCGGTGCTCAGTGGCGTGCTGGTGAAGATCGGCCTGCTCGGCATGTTGCGTTTCGCGCCGCCCCTGTCCCTCACGGTCGGCGAGGGGCTTTTCGTGCTCGGGTTCTTCACTGCGGCCTACGCTGCGTTGGTCGGCTTGACCCAGTCGCGGCTCAAGACCGTGCTGGCGTATTCGACCATCAGCCAGATGGGGCTGGCGATGGCAGGGTTTGCCGCGGTGCAGGTTGGCAGTGGTTCGGCCGCGTTGGGCGCCCTCGGGCTGTTCGTGCTGCATCACGGGCTCAACAAGGTTGCGTTGTTCCTCGCGGCCGGCCATCGCCTCGATGGCTGGCTGGCGCGTGCATTGTTCGTGCTGCCGGCAGCCTCGCTGATCGGCCTGCCATTCACCTCGGGCGCGCTGGCCAAGTCGGCGCTGAAGGAAGCTGCCGCAGGCTGGGACCTCGCATTCGGTCTCAGTTCGCTGTTGAGCACGATCCTGCTGTTGCACGCATGGCGCTTGGCCCGGGCACAGCGCAGTGGACGCGCGCGGCCCCACCCGGCGTGGCTGGGCGCGGTGATTGCCGGTCTGCTGATCCCGTGGTGGTTCGGCAGTGCCTGGATGCCACTGGCGGCGTTGTCGTCGGCGGGATTGTGGCCAGCGCTGCTCGCGGTGGCGATCGTGCTCGTGTTGCGCGGCCGTGTGCCAGCCCTGCGGATTCCCGAGGGCGATCTGCTTGCTCCGCTCGAACGCGCCGCGGCGGCGGTCGTGAAGACCGTCACCGGCTCAGGTCGCGACAGGCGACAGAGCAGGATTCCGTCGATCGACTGGCGATCGGTCGGCGAGGCCTTGTGCCGCACTGACGCCATGCTGGCGCGCCTGCCAGTGGCCGGCATCGGCCTGCTGCTTGCACTGCTTGGCTTGTGGGCGCTGCTGCCGTGAGGTGCTGCGGTGATTCCGCTCCCACCACGGCATCGGCTGTCCTTGGCAACTTCAGGCCTTCCTGAAAAATCCACAAGCTACCGGCCCTGGAACTGCAGCCGCGCCAGCTCGGCGTAGAGGCCGCCGGCGGCGATGAGTTCGCTGTGCGGGCCTTCGGCGACGATGCGGCCCTTGTCCATCACCACGATGCGATCGGCGCGGAGCACGGTGGCCAGGCGGTGGGCGATGACCAGCGTGGTGCGGCCCTGCATCAATCGCTCGAGTGCCTGCTGGATGGCGCGTTCGCTTTGCGCGTCCAGGGCGCTGGTGGCTTCGTCCAGCAGCAGGATCGGCGCGTCCTTGAGCAGGGCGCGGGCGATGGCGATGCGTTGCTGCTGGCCGCCGGACAGGCGCACGCCACGCTCGCCGAGGTAGGTGCGATAGCCCTCGGGCAATGCGGCGAGAAAATCGTGCGCTTCGGCGTTGCGGGCGGCGGCGATCACTTCCTCCTCGCTGGCATCCAGGCGTCCGTAACGGATGTTCTCGAGCGCGCTGGCACCGAAGATCACCGGGTCCTGCGGCACCAGCGCGATGCGTTCGCGCAGCGCGGCCGGGTCGAGTTCGCGCAGGTCGATGCCGTCGATCGCGATGCGGCCGGCATCGGGGTCGTGGAAGCGCAGCAGCAGTTGCAGCACGGTGCTCTTGCCCGCGCCGCTGGGGCCGACCAGCGCCACCGTCTCGCCGGGCCGCACGTGCAGGTCGAAGTCCTCCAGCGCCGGGGCGTCCGGACGCGAGGGGTAGTGGAAGCGCACCCGCTCGAACCGGATCTCGCCCCGCAGCGGCGAGGGGAGGGCGCGCGGCGCGGGCGGCGTGGCGATGCGCGGCGTCTCGGCCAGCAGCTCGGCAATCCGGCCCATGCCGCCGGCGGCGCGGTGCACCTCGCTCCACACTTCCGAGAGCGCACCCACGGAACCGGCGCCGAGCAGGGCATAGAGCACGAACTGGCCGAGTGTGCCGGCGCTCATCGTGCCGGCGATCACGTCGCGCGCGCCGACCCAGAGCACCCCGGTGATCGCGCCGAACACCAGCACGATGACCACGGCGGTGAGCAGCGCCTGGGTGCGGATGCGCCGTCGCGCAGTGTGCAGCGCGCGCAGTACCGCCTCACCGAAGCGGGTGGTCTCGAACGCCTCGCGCGCGTAGCTCTGGACCGTGTGGATCGCGTTGAAGGTCTCGCTGGCGCGGGCGTTGGCGTCGGCGAGGCGGTCCTGGCTCTCGCGCGACAGGCGCTCCACCTTGCGGCCGAAGACGACGATCGGTGCCACCGCGAGCGGGATGCCGATGGCCGCCAGCCCCGCCAGGCGCGGGCTGGTCACCGCCAGCATGGTCGCGCTGCCGAGCAGCGTGACCAGACTGCGCAGCGCGATCGAGGCGGTCGAGCCGACCACGCTGCGCAGCAGCTCGGTGTCGGATGACAGCCGCGACACCAGCTCACCGGTACGCGTGCGTTCGTAGAAGCCCATGTCGAGGCCCATCAGCCGCGCGTACACCGCGCGCCGCAGGTCGGCGACGACCTTTTCCCCAAGCAGACTGACGCAGTAGAAGCGCGCCGCGGTCGCGAAGGCCAGCACCATCGCCACCGCCAGCAGGCCGAGGAACCAGCGGTCGATGTCGCCGCCATCGCCGGCGAAGCCGCGATCGATCATGTAGCGGACCGCCACCGGCAGGCTCAGCGTCGCCGCCGACGACAAGGCGAGGAAACCCAGCCAGGCGGCGATCAGGCCGCGGTAGGGCCGCACAAAGGGCCACAGGCCGCGCAGCGCGGCGAGCGGCGGACGTTTCGGGATGTCGGTATCGGTGGAGGTCATGCGCTGTGCTGGCGTCGACGGAGCGTGCACCCGGCAGGGGATCTTGCCGCAGTCTGCCGCGTCCGCGCCGGCCGCGAGGCTGCCGGTCGTCCAGCGATCATGCCCGAGCGGGTACAGCTGGAAGAAGCTCTGGAAGGGCGTGCGTACCGTCGTGGCTATCGCGAACGCGACATACACCGACCATGTCGCGGCTGCGCTGCCTGGGATGCGTGGCGGCATGGAAGCGTCCGGGCCGGCCTGCGTCGTGGTCGCGCCGGCCTGGCGCGTGGTCCGCGGGAGGGAGCAGCACCGCCCGTGGCCGCCAGCCTGAAGCGAAGCTGTACGGGGCTCTCGATGCGGGGATGCACGCGGAACCGCCGGCCGGCCCGACGGTCAAAGGCGGCGTTCCGCCCGGGGTGTCCGCCGGCTCCGGACGTCCGGGATCGGCGCACCCGAGGTGTGATACATCCATGTCCCACGTCGATTGTCCGAGGAGGTGAGCACATCATGGGCATGGCCCTTGAGTTGAGCCGTCTTTCGCCGTGGAACTGGTTCCGGCGCGACGAGTCCGCCGGCACGGTGCCGATGAGCCGCGGCGGCAGTGACGGGCTGTTGCCGGTTTCGCGCCTGCAGCGCGAGATCGATCGTCTGTTCGACGATGTCTTCCGCGACTTCGGCATGCCGCGCATGACCATGCCGACGACCTGGATGCCGGGTTTCGGCGAGGACTTCGCGGGCGTGCTGCGTCCGCAGCTGGACATCATCGAGAGCAAGGATGCCTATACGATCACCGTGGAAGTGCCTGGCGTCGAGCGCGATGACCTGCAGCTTTCGCTGGCCGACGGCTGCCTGACCATCGCGGGCCAAAAGAAGCGCGAACAGCGCAGCCAGGACCAGCAGGTCCATCGCATCGAGCGGGCTTACGGCGCGTTCCAGCGGGTGCTCGACCTGCCGGCCGACGCCGATGCCGAACGGATCACCGCCAGCCACCGCAATGGCGTGCTGACCGTGACGGTGCCGCGCAAGCCCGGGGTGTCCGCGGTGAGCGGACGGCGCATCGATATCCAGGCCGCCTGAGCGGCGGACCGCTGAGTGTGTTGACGCCAGGCTTCGTGCCTGGCGTTCTTTTTACGGCCCAGCCGGGCCCGTGTCGCGGGCGGGCCGGGCGCCGTCTGCCCAAGCGCGAGCGGGTTCCGCTCTACGTGCCGCGGCTGCCGGACACGATCCGGCCGGCGGACTTCATGTCCGACGCGCTGGCCTGTGGCCGCCGCTTCCGGACCTTCGACATCGTCGACGACTTCAATCGCGAGGCGCTGCACATCGAGGTCGACACCTCGATCAGCTCACACCGTCTCGTGCGCGGCTTCGAGCAGATCAAGGCCAGTCACGGCCTGCCGCGCCAGCTTCCGTATCGCCGCGCTGTTCCAGTGTGGCGGGCTCGACCTCTACCCGGCAAATACCAATGCGCTAGCGTAGTACGGGGTCAGGTCCAGCAATGAAGCACGCCAGATCCCTGAGCTCCACGCATCATCGGCGCGGCCGTTCTTTCACGATCCCGGGAATTACAGCGCCTCCCGGAAACACCAGGACGCCAGCGCCCGCTGGCTGAAGACGCATTACGACACCAGCGGCTTTGCCCGTGCGGTGTGCGAGTCGAGCAGCGCGACAGCGTGGCGACCTGTGCCGACGGCAGCGCCGGTACCTACACCCGCACCCTGGCGACCGATGCCCGCGGCCAGGAGGCCGGCCTGCGCTCGGACGACGTGCGCGGCTGCGGCTACACCCCGAAAGGCCAGACGCCGGTCTTGCGCGTGAACAACAAGCGCGAAGGCCTGGCATCATCTCGACGGTCGCCAACCAGGGCAAGGTGCGCTGGAAGGTGTTCGAAGGCGCGATGCACGTCGATCTTCTGATCGACTTCTTCAAGCGTCTTGTCAAGGACAGCGATCGCAAGGTGTTCCTGCTGCAGAAGTCGCCGGATCGCGTTCGGCGGTACTTCATGCACGAGCCGCTGCGCTATGCTGCGTGAAGATATTTGATCGCCGGATCAATAAACCGTCACTGTCGGGCGGGCTGAACACTTCGATACCGGTGGCTAAGTCGTCGGCCCTGCGAAATTCATCCAAGTGCCGGCAACGTCGTCAGCCACTCGCGCAACGGCGCACCGTGACCGACCTGGCGCCGCCGCCGGGCGCCC
>NZ_JACHHX010000002.1:0-68763 GCF_014202935.1 Rehaibacterium terrae
AAGGGTCGCCGGCAGGGAGGCCGGCGACGTTTGCGCCGGCACAGGAGGTGCCGTCGCAAACGCCCGCAGCGCGCACGCGCACCTTTCGGACAGGAAGTCCGAAAGGCGCCGCTCCGGGGGCGAGCCGGATAAGGCGAAGCACAGCTTCGCCCCGGCGAGCGCCAGCACACGGATGTGCTGGCCGGCGGGCGCCACAGGGATGTGTGCTCGCGGGGCACCGTCCGAAGTCGTGTCGGGCAAGCAAAGAAAAGTAACCCGGCCGCCGGCAGGCGGACGGAACCCCCGGCGCGTAGCGCCGGCCAGATCGCGGCAAACCCAGCCCACACATTGCAGGAGCGGCTTCAGCCGTGAGTGGAGAACCCCGCAGGCATCCGGTCGCGACTGAAACCGCTCCTGCAGGGCTGGGTGGGCATGCCCGCCAGCCTTGCCGCGCCGCGGCAACGCCTCAGGCGGCAGCCTGCTAGGATTCGGGCTTTCCGCAGACCCTGGGGGACACCCGCATGTCGCAAGCCAACCCTGCCGCCGAAGCGCCGCGCGGCTGGATCTATCGGGCGCTCGACCTGGTCGAGCGCGTGGGCAACAAGCTGCCCGACCCGGCCATCCTGTTCCTGCTGCTGATGGTGGTCGTGTGGGTAGTGTCCTGGTTGCTGTCGGGCGTGTCCTTCGCCGAGATCGACCCGCGCACCGGCGAGGGCATCCGGGTGCGCAACATGCTCGAAGGGGCGGCGCTCACCGGTTTCATGGCGCAGGTGGTGACCACCTTCGTCAACTTCCCGCCCCTGGGCGTGGTGCTGGTGGCGATGCTGGGCCTGGGCGTGGCCGAGCACACCGGCTTCATCAGCGCCTCGCTGCGCGCGATCCTGGCGGTGACGCCGAAGATGCTGCTGACCCCGGCGCTGATCGCGGTCGGCGTGCTCAGCCATGTGGCGGTGGATGCCGGTTATGTGCTGGTGATCCCGCTCGGCGCGGTGATCTTCTACGCCGCCGGTCGGCACCCGCTGGCCGGCATCGCAGCGGCCTTCGCCGGCGTGTCGGGCGGCTTCTCGGCGACCATGTTCGTGCCGTCCAGCCTCGACCCGCTGCTGGCCGGCCTGACCCAGGCGGCGGCGCGGCTGACCGACGCCGAGATCATCATCAACCCGCTCAACAACTTCTTCTTCACCACCGCCTCCACCTTCCTGGTGGTGCTGGTCGGCTGGTTCCTGACCGACAAGGTGATCGAGCCGCGCCTGCGCGGCACGAAGGTGGACGGCGACGTCTCGCAGATGCCGACCATGGATGCGCTCAAGCCGGCCGAGATCCGGGGCCTGCTGTGGGCCGCCGGTTCGATGGTGCTGACGCTGGTGCTGTTCATCCTCAGCCTGGTTCCGGAGACCTCGCCCTGGCGCTTCGCCGAGACCGGGGAGCTGACCAACGCGCGCGCGCCGGTGATGCAGTCGATCGTGCCGCTGATCTTCGTCTTCTTCGTGATTCCCGGCATCGTCTACGGTTACGTTGCCGGCACCGCCAAGAGTCACCGCGACATCGTCCAGGGCATGAGCCGGGCGATGAGCGGCATGGGCTACTACATCGTCATGGCCTTCTTCTGCGCGCAGTTCATCTACGCCTTCGGCCAGTCCAATCTGGGCGCGCTGCTGGCGATCAAGGGCGCCAACTGGCTGAAGATGATGGGCTTCCCGATGAGCGTGACGCTGATCGGCATCGTGCTGCTGTCGGGCTTCGTCAACCTGATGATCGGCTCGGCCTCGGCCAAGTGGGCACTGATCGGCGCGATCATGGTGCCGATGCTGATGGAGCTGGGCGTCTCGCCCGACCTCACCCAGGCCGCCTACCGCGTCGGCGACTCCAGCACCAACATCATCACCCCGCTGCTGCCGTACTTCCCGCTGATCGTGGTGTTCTGCCAGCGCTACGTGAAAGCCAGCGGCATCGGCACCCTGCTGGCGCTGATGCTGCCGTTCTCGATCGCCCTGCTGGTCACCTGGACGGCGTTCCTGCTCGGCTTCTGGGCGCTGGACATCCCGCTCGGCATCGGCGCCACCTACAGTTACCCGGCCGGCTGAGCGCGGCCTTGCGGCAACGAAAAGGGCGGCCTCGGCCGCCCTTTTCATGGCTGCGGTGTGCAGCCGCTCAGACGCGGAACAGGAACACCGCCAGCAGGGCCAGCAGGATCAGCGGCGGCAGCCAGAGGATCGGGCTTTCGATCAGCCGCATGCGCGGTGCCGGCCGCGCCGGCTCGCGTCGCCGCAGGCGATGCAGCTCCCAGCCGGCGAGGGCGAGGAAGGCCAGCACCGAGACCAGCATGCCGGCCAGCAACGGCCCGCCCTGCCAGCCGCCGTCGCCGCGCTGGCCGAGATAGAGGCTGAAGCTCAGGCCGGTCAGGGTGGGGACCAGGATCACGGGCAGCCAGTGCAGCAGTCGGCGTCCGGGCATCGTGTGCGTCTCCCTCAGCCGGCCGCCGGGTGGCGGATGGTGATGGTGTCCAGCCCGTGCCCGCGGGTGCCGCCTTCGTGGCGCCAGAGCAGGAAGGCGAACAGCAGGCCGAGCCCGCACAGCGCGCTGTAGAACCACATGCCGCCGGCATACCCGGCCGGATTCTCGGGGCCGGCGCCGCCCAGGTCGTTGAGCAGGCCGACGATCGGCGGCACCGCCGCCCAGCCGAGCTGCTGGCAGAAGGTCATCATCGCGTAGGCCGAGCCGAGCCGGCGCTGGTCGACGATGTAGGCCACCGACGGCCACATCACCGCCGGGATCAGCGAGAACACGCCGCCGAGCAGCAGCATCACCACCAGCAGGGTCAGCGGCACCTCGCCGGCGCCGATGTAGGGAATCGCGATGCCGACCGCCGGCCCGGGTGGCAGGTAGGTCACTGCCAGGAACAGCGGCAGCATCACCAGCGCGCCGACCAGCATGAACACCGAGCGGCGGCCGACACGGTCCACCCACAGGCCGAACAGCGGCGTGGCGACGATCGCCGCCATCGGCAGCAGGCTGCTGAGCAGGCCGGCGGCCTCGCGCTGCAGGCCGTGCGCCTGCTGGAAGTAGTCGATGGCGAAGGTGCGGAACGGGAACACCGTGGAGTAGAACACCACGCACAGCGCGACGATGAACCAGAAGCTCTTGCCGAAGGCGAACAGGCGCTTGAAGTCGAGCCGCTCGGCCTCGCCGCCGGGGCCGAGGTCGATGCGGCCCTCGGCGCGGCGCTCCAGCATCCAGTACAGCATCGCCGCCGCCACCGAGATGCCGGCCACGGCGGTGGCCAGCCACAGCGGGTCCTGCCAGTTGGCGTAGAGCGGGCTGGCGAAGCCGGTCGACCAGTCGGCCGAGGCCGAGCCCAGGCGCGAGATCGACAGGTTGATGCCGAAGGCGAAGCTGAGCTCCTTGCCCTTGAACCACTTCGCCAGCACGGTGGTGGCGGCGACGATCAGCGGCTCGGCGCCCAGGCCGAGCACGAAACGGCCGGCCAGGATCACCTCGAAGTGCGGCGTGAGCGCGGTCAGGGCCGCGCCGATCAGGCAGATCACCGCGAATACCGTGATCGCCTTCTTGGTGCCGAAGCGGTCGATGATGACGCCGCCGGCCAGCAGCACCAGCAGCGCCGCCCAGTTGTAGGCCGAGGACAGCAGCCCGATCTGGCGATAACTGAAGCCGAGCTGCTCGCGCATCAGGTCCACCACCGGGCCCAGCGCGTCGTACACGTAGTAGTTGCCGAACATGGCCAGGCTGACGAACAACAGCACCAGCCAGCGCTGGAGGGGCGTGGGACGCGGCAGCGGGGCGCCGGGAAGGGCTTGGCTCATGTCGGCTCGGTCTCGTGGTGGAGGACGCGGGCTGGCACTTTAGCCTGTCGCGGCCTGGCCATGGCAAGCCGGGCGGGGTGGCGGTGGGCGCCGGCGGGCGTTGCGACTTTGCCGGGTCTTCGGGATCGGGGCCCGGGATGACGCTGCTCCGGTCGCTCTTTCCCGATTCCCCGGTTCCCGATTCCTCAGCCCTCGGCCGCCAGCAAGACGCCCTCGGCCTGCGCACCGTTGCCGGCCAGCTTGTCGAGCAGGCGATCGAGCACAGCGCGCTCCTCGGCGTCGAGCGAGGACAGCAGGGCGCGCTCGTAGGCCAGCGCCACCGGCACGATGGCGTCGAAGATCGCGTAGCCGGCCTCGGTCAGTGCCAGCACCGAACGGCGGCGGTCGTCCTCGTGGGTTTCGCGGCGCAGGCGGCCGGCGTCGAGCAGGCGGTTGACCGCGCGGCTCACTGCCACCTTGTCCATCGCGGTACGCTCGGCCACCTCGCTGGCGGACAGCCCGGGGTAGCGGCCAAGCACCGCCAGCACCCGCCACTCGGTGATGCTGAGCTGGAAGCGGCTCTCGTAATTGCGGGCGATGGCCTGGCTCAGGCGGTTCGACAGCACCGACAGCCGGTAGGGCAGAAACCTTTCCAGTTCAAGCACTTGATGGTCCGGCATGGTGCGCTGCGCCTTGCAATTGGTTTCATCTGAAACTATAACGTCGCCACCGTCGGCGCAAGCCGCCATCCGTCATCGCAGGAGAGTCCCATGAGCGCGCAACCGAACCTCGGCATGAAGCCGACCACCTTCGAGAACCCGATGGGCATCGACGGCTTCGAGTTCGTCGAGTTCGCCGCCCCGGCCGGCAGCGTCGACCTGCACGATCTGTTCAAGCGCATGGGCTTCACCGCGGTGCTCAGGCACAAGTCGCGGCCGATCACCGTCTACCGCCAGGGCGGGGTGAACTTCCTGGTCAACGAGGACCCGGACAGCTTCGCCGCCGACTTCGCCGCCAAGCACGGCCCCTGCGCCTGCGGCTTCGCGATCCGTTTCCACAAGCCGGCGCACGAGGTCTACCACGCCGTGACCGAAAACGGCGGCGAGCCCGTCGACCACAAGGCCGACACCCGCGCGGTCAACGCGCCGGTGGTCAAGGGCATCGGCGACTGCATGCTCTATCTGATCGACCGCTTCGGCGAGGCGGGCTCGATCTACGACGCGGATTACGCGCCGATCCCGGGTGCCGAGCAGAACCCGAAGGGGTTCGGCCTGACCTTCATCGACCACCTCACCCACAACCTCTACTTCGGCAACATGCAGAAGTGGAGCGACTACTACGAGCGGCTGTTCAACTTCCGCGAGATCCGCTACTTCGACATCAAGGGCGCCAAGACCGGGCTGGTGTCCAAGGCAATGACCGCGCCGGACGGCGTCGTGCGCATCCCGCTCAACGAATCGAGCGATCCGAAGTCGCAGATCAACGAGTACCTGGACCAGTACAAGGGCGAGGGCATCCAGCACATCGCCTGCTTCACCGACGACATCTACGCCACGGTGGAGGCGATGCGCGCGCAGGGCATCGCCTTCCTCGACACGCCGGACACCTACTACGAGGTGATCGACCAGCGCATCCCCGGGCACGGCGAGGACGTGCCGCGGCTGGCCAGGAACAGGATCCTGATCGACGCCGACCCGGAGACCAAGACCAAGCTGCTGCTGCAGATCTTCACCCAGAACTGCATCGGCCCGATCTTCTTCGAGATCATCCAGCGCAAGGGCAACGAGGGTTTCGGCGAGGGCAACTTCCAGGCCCTGTTCGAGTCGATCGAACGCGACCAGATGCGTCGCGGCGTGCTGTAAGGCTTGCGCTTTCAGCCCCTCTCCCGCCGGGAGAGGGGTTGGGGTGAGGGTGCGGTGAAATGGTAGGCGTTCGAAATCCTCCGCTACCTGCCGGGACTCGTGCTCATGCGCGCCACATGCGCGGCAACGCCACGGATGCCGAGTGCAAGCTGTGGCAACGACTGCGCGCAGGGCAGTTGAATGGTCTGAAATTCCGCCGCCAGCACCCGATCCCGCCGTACATCGTCGATTTTTTCTGCGGGGATGCAGGTTTGGCGATCGAGCTGGATGGTTCGCAGCATGGTGATGAAGCGGATGCCGCGCGGACGCGATTCCTGGAGTCCAAGGGGCTTCGTGTGCTGCGCTTCTGGGACAACGATGTGCTTTTGAATACGGATGCGGTACTCGAGGCGATGCTGAACGCCGTCGGCGACCGTACCCTCACCCCACCCCCTCTCCCGGCGGGAGAGGGGCTCTAGAGCGAGAGCCTTTGCCATGTCAGCGACTCCGAAGAATCTGCCGCAGGCCGGACCCACTCTCCGCGCCACCGGCTACCAGTCCGGCTTCGCCAACGAATTCGCCACCGAGGCGTTGCCCGGCGCGTTGCCGGTCGGACAGAACTCGCCGCAGAAGTGCCCTTACGGCCTGTATGCCGAGCAGATCTCCGGCACCGCCTTCACCGCGCCGCGCCATGCCAACCGCCGCAGCTGGCTGTACCGGATCCGGCCGGCGGCGATGCATGGGTCCTTCGCGCCGCTGCCGCACGCCCGCTTCCACAACGACTTCGGCCACGGGCCGGTGACGCCCGAGCAGCTGCGCTGGAATCCGCTGCCGATCCCGGAGACGCCGACCGACTTTCTCGACGGCCTGTTCACCATGGCCGGCAATGGCGGCCCGGAGGCGCACTCGGGGATCGCCATCCACCTGTACGCGGCCAATCGCGACATGGACGGGCGTTATTTCTACGACGCCGACGGCGAGCTGCTGATCGTGCCGCAGCAGGGGCGGCTGCACATCGCCACCGAGCTGGGCGTGCTGGAGGTCGAGCCGCAGCAGATCGCCGTCATTCCGCGCGGCGTGCGTTTCACGGTCTCGCTGCCGGACGGCGCCGCGCGCGGCTATGTCTGCGAGAACTTCGGCGCGCTGCTCAAGCTGCCGGACCTGGGGCCGATCGGCAGCAACGGCCTGGCCAATCCGCGCGACTTCCAGACCCCGCAGGCGGCCTTCGAGGATCGCGAGGGTGCGTTCACCCTGGTCGCCAAGTTCCAGGGTGCGCTGTGGCAGGCCGACATCGGCCACTCGCCACTGGACGTGGTCGCCTGGCATGGCAACTACGCGCCCTACCGCTATGACTTGCGCCGTTTCAACACCATCGGCTCGATCAGCTACGACCATCCCGATCCGAGCATTTTCCTGGTGCTGCATTCGCCCAGCGACACGCCGGGCACCAGCAACATGGATTTCGTGATCTTCCCGCCGCGCTGGCTGGTGGCGCAGCACACCTTCCGGCCGCCGTGGTTCCACCGCAACGTCGCCAGCGAGTTCATGGGCCTGGTGCACGGCGCCTACGACGCCAAGGCGGAAGGCTTCGTGCCCGGCGGCAGCTCGCTGCACAACTGCATGACCGGCCACGGCCCGGACGCGGCGACGTTCGAAAAAGCCTCCAACGCCGATCTCTCCAGGCCGGACGTGATCACCGACACCATGGCCTTCATGTTCGAGAGCCGTCACGTGATCCGGCCGACCGCGCAGGCGCTGGCCGCACCGCAGCGCCAGCGCGATTACGTGCGGTGCTGGCAGGGGCTGCGCAAGCACTTCGACCCGACCCGCCGCTGAGGCCGCAGACCAAAGTCGCTCGCCGTCAGGAGCGACAGCACGCATGGAGAGACCGGAGAACGGCGGAGAACGCGGAGCTGACCGATGTTTCGCCGCTTCCTCCGCTTCTCTCCGCTCTCTCCGTGCGTGCTTTCCGCTTTTCCGCCCGGCCGCCGCCTTCCGGATAGAATCGGCCGCGGCTTTCCCGTCACGGACCTTGCATGCTGATCGAGATCGGAGTGTTCGCCGGCGGCCTGTTGCTGCTGGTGCTGGGCGCGGACGCCTTCGTGCGCGGTGCCGGCGGCATGGCCTTGCGGTTCGGCATCAGTCCGTTCGTGGTCGGCCTGACCCTGGTCGGCTTCGGCACCTCGGTGCCGGAGATGGCGGTGAACATGACCGCGGTACTGGACGGCCGCACGGATCTTGCCGTCGGCAACATCGTCGGCAGCAATATCGCCAACGTCGGCCTGATCCTCGGCAGCGCCGCGCTGGTGGCGCCGCTGACCGTGCAGATGCGCATGCTGCGGGTGGAGATGCCGCTGCTGCTGCTGTCCTGCGCGCTGCTGTGGCTGCTCGCGCTCAACGGCTGGCTGGGGCGCTTCGACGGTCTGCTGCTGCTGGCCGGCTTCGTGGTGCTGATGGGCCTGATCGCCAGCCAGGCGCGCAGCGAGCCCGAGGCGGTGCAGGAGGAGCTTGGCCACAGCGCCACCGCCCGCGGCGGGGTGGTCATCAACGGCACACGCATCGTGCTCGGTTTCGCCGGGCTGCTCGGCGGCGCGCACCTGATGGTCGACTCGGCGGTGGATCTGGCGCGCCTGTGGGGCATCGGCGAACTGGTGATCGGCCTGACCATCGTCGCCATCGGCACCTCGCTGCCGGAGCTGGCCGCCTCGCTGGTCGCCGCCTGGCGCGGCGACGTCGACATCGCGGTCGGCAACGTGGTCGGCTCCTGCCTGTTCAACCTGCTGCTGATCCTCGGTGCCTCGGCGGCACTGCGGCCGTTGCCGATCGAGTCTTCGATGCTGTGGGTCGAGATTCCGCTGATGACCGCCTTCGCGCTGGCGATCTACCCGCTGGCACGCGGCGACCTCACCCTGGGCCGACGGCAGGGCCTGGTCCTGCTGGCCGCTTTCGCCGCCTTCATGGGCTACGAACTGCAAGGGTTGTACTGAGGCGCGGGGAAGAAGCGACTGCACGCACGGTGATGGCAGAGAAAAGCGGAGGAAACGGAGAAACATCGAGCCTCTCCGCGTCCTCCGCCGTTCTCCATTCTCTCCGTGCGTGCTGTTGCTCTTCGTTGCGTCGCCTTACCGGTCGATCTCGGGGTCGCGCGCTTCGCGCAACTGTTCGCGGGTGTAGGCGTGGCGCGCGGCGGCGCGCGCCAGCAGGTGCGAGGCCACCGGCAGGGTCAGCAGCAGGAAGACCAGGATCAGCGCGACGCGGATCCACCAGCCCGGGTCGCCGGCGACCAGTGCGGCGCCGATCAGCAGCAGGCCGAGCGCCAGCGTGCCGGACTTGGTGGCGGCGTGCTGGCGCGACAGCGCGTCCGGCAGCAGGAACAGGCCGAGCGCGGCGATCACCAGCAGCAGCACGCCGGCACCGGCGAGCACGAAGCCGAGCATGGTCATCGCGGATCCTCCGGCGATTTGTCGATCAGCCGCGCCCAGACGATGGCGGCGACGAAGCCGACCACCGCCAGTCCGACCGCGACATCCAGGAACAGCACCCGGCCGGTCGCCAGCGCGGCGGCGGCGGCCATCGCCACGCTGGCCGAGAACACCACGTCCAGTGCCACCACCCGGTCGGCCTGGCTGGGGCCGCGCAGCAGCCGGGCCATGGCGAGCGCCAGTGCCAGCAGGGTACCGGTGACGACGACAGTGGCGAGTAGTGCGTTCATGCCTGGTCTCCGGCCGGGAACAGCCGCCGCAGCGGCGTTTCGAAGCTGCGCCGCACGTTGGCGACCACGGCGGCCGGGTCGCTGTCGTCGAGCAGATGGATCAGCAGTTCGCGGCGCTGGTTGTCGATGTCGATGACGGTGGTGCCCGGCGTGAGCGTGATCATGCAGCCGAGCAGCGCCACCCCGGTGTCGCTCAGGCCCGCATAGCGCATCCGTACCAGCCCGGGCGTGGGCCGCACGCCGGGGCGCAGGATCAGCCACGCGGTGGCCAGGCCGGATTTCGCCACTTCCAGCAGGAAGCGCAACAGCAGGCTAAACACGGTCAGCAGCTTCATCAGGGCGCTCCCGCCATCATCAGCGCCGCACGTTCGGCGAAGCGGTACAGCGGCTCCGGATACAGGCCGATCGCCAGCGTCAGCGCGGCCAGGCCGAGCGTCGCCGCCCAGGCCGGGCCGAGCCGGGTGCCCGTCGGCGGCGTCCACGCCGCCTGTGGGTGCTTCTTCCAGAACGCCTCGAACCAGATCTTCATCATCGAATACAGGGTGAGGAAGCCGACCAGCAGGGCCGCCGCCGCCCACCAGGCCTGGCCCTGCGCCAGCGCCTCGCGCACGACGATGAACTTGGCCCAGAAGCCCGACAGCGGCGGGATGCCGACTAGCGACAGCGCCGGGATCAGGAACAGCACGCCCAGCCAGGGTCTGGTCTTCCACAGCCCGCCGATATGGCGCAGGTCGTAACTGCCGGTGAGCCGCCACACCATCGCCGCGATCAGGAACAGGTTCGCCTTCACGATGATGTGGTGGAGGATGTAGAACACCGTGCCCACGGTGGCTACCGGCGAATGCAGGGCGATGCCGAGCAGCATGTAGCCGATCTGGCTGACGATGTGGAAGGCGAGGATGCGGCGGATGTCCCAGTGGAACGCCGCGCCGAGCACGCCGGCCACCATCGTCGCCACTGCGATCCAGCCCAGCAGGGCGTAGGCGACGGCGTCCAGATCGAACACGTCGCCGACCAGCCGCAGCACCGCGTAGACGCCGACCTTGGTGAGCAGACCGGCGAACAGCGCCAGCACCGGCGCCGGCAGGGTGTGGTAGCTGGCCGGCAGCCAGGCGAACAGCGGAAAGCCGCCGGCCTTGACCAGGAAGGCCAGTGCCACCAGCGCCGCCGCCGGCAGCAGCCGCGCCGGTTCGACGCCGGCGCCGGCGATTTCCAGCGCGGCGAAGTTCAGATGCCCGGTCAGGCCGTAGAGGCCGGCGATGCCGGCCAGGAACAGCAGCGTGCCGAGCGCGTTGAGCACGAAGTATTTGAGGGTGGCGTCGAGGTGACGGCGGCCCAGGCCCAGTGCCAGCAGGCCCAGCGAGGCCAGCAGCATCACCTCGAACCACACGTACAGGTTGAAGATGTCGGCGGTGGCGAAGGCGCCGCCGACGCCGGCCAGCAGGGCATGGATCAGCGGGTGCAGGGTCGGGCGCTCCGGCGCCGGATCGGCGTCGGAGCGCTGGAACAGCAGGCAGGCCACGCCCATCAGTGCGGTGATCAGCACCATGCTGGCGCCGAGCGGATCGGCGGCGAACTCGATGCCGAACGGCGCGTCCCAGCCACCGAAGCTGCCGCGCAGCGTGCCGTCCCGGATCACCCGCACCGTCAGCGCCAGCGCGCAGCCGAGCAGCGCAATCGCGCCGAGCAGGCTCAGCGCCTGCGCGGCGCGCGGGCGTGCGGCGAGCAGGGCGGTCAGGAGGGCGGTGCCCAGCGGCACGATCACCGGGGCGATCAGCAGGAAGGCGTCCATGTCAGTCCTCCCGGTCGTTCAGCGGCGTCGGCTTGCCGTCGGCGCCTTCCGGCGGTTCGGCGTGGCGGAGGGTGTCGGTGTCGGCGCTGCCGGTGCGTTGCTTGATCGCCAGCGCCAGCACCAGCGAGAAGCAGGTCAGGGCGAAGCCGATCACGATGGCGGTCAGCACCAGCGCCTGCGGCAGCGGGTTGGCGGCGCCTTCCAGCAGCCGTTCCGTTCCGGCCGGCACCAGCGGCGGCGCGGTGGCGCCGAGGCGGCCGGCGGCGAACAGGTACAGGTTGATCGCCGAGCCGACGATCGACACCCCGATCACGCAGCGCAGCAGGTTGCGCGAGAGCGCCAGGAACACCCCGGCGGCGATGGCCGCGAACAGCGCGAGTGCGAACACCCAGCTCATGCGCCGGCCTCCTCGTCCAAGCCGATGGCCTCGGCGCAGAGGCCGCCGAGCGCGCCCCAGACCGCGAAGAACACCCCGATGTCGAACAGCAGCACGGTGGAAACGGCGAACTCGGTGAAGCCCAGCGGCAGTGTGGCCCACAGGTGGGTCATGTAGCCGTGGCCGAGCAGCAGTGCCGGCACGCCGCTGAGCAGGCCGAGCAG
Source organism: Rehaibacterium terrae (assembly GCF_014202935.1). Lineage (GTDB taxonomy): Bacteria > Pseudomonadota > Gammaproteobacteria > Xanthomonadales > Xanthomonadaceae > Rehaibacterium > Rehaibacterium terrae. The sequence goes on from NZ_JACHHX010000002.1 coordinate 11,725, forward strand.
CACGCCGCCGGCGGCCAGCGGCAACGGCGGCAGTGGCAGTGCACGCAGCGCGCCGTCGGTGCCGCGCGCGACGGCGAGCAGCGCGGTGGCGCTGACCGCCACCATGCCGCCGATGAAGCCGCCGCCGGGCTCGTTGTGGCCGCGCAGCAGGATCACCACCGCGGCCAGCAGCATCATCGGGTAGAGCAGCCGCGCGAGCGTGTCCAGGATCAGCGAACGCGGGCTCATGCGGCTTTCTCCTTACGCCGGCGCAGCAGGGCGAACAGCGGCAGCGTGCCGGCGAAGGCCAGCGCGACCACGGCGATCTCGCCCAGCGTGTCGACGGCGCGGAAATCGACCAGGATCACGTTGACCACGTTGCGCCCGTGTGCTTCGGGTACGCTCAGCGCGGCGAGCGTGTCGGGCACGGTGCTGTCGAGCGGCCCGGCGGTGGCGGCCAACAGCAACGCCGTGAGCACGCCGGCGGTGGCGAAGGCGACCACCGCGCGCGGCAGCGCCGGTGAGTCGTCGTGCGCGCTCAGGCCGAGGTGGCGCAGGCGCAGGAGGATCGAGGCGATCACCACCACGAAGGCGACCTCGACCGCGAACTGGGTGAAGGCCAGGTCCGGCGCCTGCAGGAACAGGAAGGCCAGCGCCGAGCCGAGGCCGACGAAGCCGCTGACCAGCAGCATCACGAAGGCGTCGCGCACCAGGCAGGCGGCGATCGAGGCGACGATCAGCAACGCGCTGGCCCCCACCAGCGCCAGACTCGGTGCCTGCATCGCCGGCAGGGCGAAGGCGCCCGGCAGCGCCAGCGCGAGCGCGACCGGCGCGATCACGAAGCCCAGACACAGCAGCGTGTAGCGACTCAGGCGGCCGCTCTGCAAGGCGCGGGTGAGGATGCCGGCGAGGGCCGGGATCGCCAGCAGCAGGCGGCCGTACCAGGCCTGCGCACCGAGCCGGTCGAGCGGCTGCATCAGGCGCTCGAGCAGGTGGTGGATGCGGTCCCACAGCACGAATACGACGATGCCGAGCAGCACCGCCAGCGCGATCGCCTGCAACGCCTCGGTGTCCTCCAGGCCGAGCGAGGCGGGCATCGTCGTCAGCGCCGGGTGGATCGCCTGCGCGGCGGCGCCGAGCAGCGGATCGAGCAGGCCGGTCCACAGGCCGAACACCAGGCCCAGCGCGGCGATCAGCACCGGCGGCAGGCGCATCGCCCAGCCGGCCTCGCGGATTTCCTCCGGCACCGGCGCGCCGCCGCGGTGCCAGAACACCCGGATCGCCGCCACCGAGGCCACCGCCACCGCGATCACGTTGACGAACACGCCCGAGTAGCTGACCCAGGCGAACACGCCGGCCTCGCTCTTGGAGATCTTGATCAGCTCCTTGGCGACGAAGCCGAGCGAGAACGGCATGCCGGCCATCGAGACTGCCGCCAGTGCGGCGGCGGCGGCGGTCCACGGCATCGCCCGCGCCAGGCCGGCGAGGTGGTCGATGTTGCGGGTGCCGGTGCAGTGGTCGATGTTGCCGGCGACGAAGAACAGTGGCGCCTTGTACAGCGCGTGGGTGAGCAGGAAGGCGGCCACCGCGGCGGCGGCATCGCCGTCGGGCAGGCCGATCAGCATCACCAGCGTGCCCAGCGCCGACACCGTCGACCAGGCCAGGATGCGCTTGAGATCGCGCTCGCGCAGGGTCAGCAGCATCGACCAGGCGGCGGTGATCGCGCCAATGGTCACCAGCACGTCATGCCACATCGCCACGCCGTCGAAGGCCGGGTCCAGCCGCGCCAGCAGGTAGACGCCGAGCTTCACCATCGTCGCCGAGTGCAGGTAGGCGCTGACCGGCGTCGGCGCCGCCATCGCGTTCGGCAGCCAGAAGTGGAACGGCAGCTGCGCCGACTTGGTGAAGGCGCCGACGAAGAGGCAGATCAGCGCCGGCTTGACCAGCGGGTCGTCGCGCCAGGCCTCGGCGTTCGTCACCAGTTCGGAGATCGTGTAGGTGCCGGCCGCCTGGCCGAGCAGGATGAAGCCGGCCAGCAGCACCAGCCCGCCGCCGGCGGTGACCATCAGCGCCTGCTGCGCGGACTTGCGCGCGCTCTCGTACTCGTGCTTGAAGCCGACCAGCAGGAAGGAGGTCAGGCTGGTCAGCTCCCAGAATCCGAACAGCAACAGCAGGTTGTCGCTGGTCGTGCAGCCGAGCATCGCCACCATGAACAGCAGCAGCAGCGCGAACAGCCGCTCGCGTTGCGCCATGCCGGCCATGTAGCCGCCGGCGTAGATCAGCACCATCGTGCCGATGCCGCTGATCAGCAGCACGAACAGCAGCGACAGGCCGTCGAGGCGGAAGGCGAGATCGATCCCCAGCGAGGGGATCCAGGGGACGACGAACGCCAGCGCGTCGGCCTCCCGCCCGAGCTGGCCGAGGGCCAGCGCGAACACGGACAGTGGGATCAGCGCGAGCCAGCCGAGTCGGGAGGCGGCGCCTGCGTGGTGGTGGTCGGCGTGGAGCTTGTTCGGGTCGGGGGGCATGGCGGAATGGGGGCGGGCCGTCGGGTGGGGGCCGCCTGCGCCATCGCCGCCTTCGCCAGCATGTGCGCGCTGACCGGCGCAGTCAGGAAAAGGAACAGCGTGATGAGCAGTTCGCGGAAGCCCCAGCTTCCCTCGATCAGACCATGGTACAACATCGCGGCGATCAGGATCCCGCCGACCCCCAGCGTGGTGGCCTTGGTCGGGCCGTGCAGGCGGCGCAGGAAGTCGGACAGCCGGGCCAGCCCGATCGAGCCGACCAGCGAGAAGAAGCCGCCGATCAGCAGCATCGCGGAAATCAGCAGTTCGGTCGCGGTGGCGTTCATTCGATGATGTCCCGGCGCAGCATGTACTTGGCCAGCGCCAGGGTGCCGACGAAGCCGAGCAGGGCGATGATCGCCTCGGCCTCGAAGTAGATCGGCGACTCCAGGCGCATGCCGAACAGGAACAGCAGCGCGATGGTGTTGATGTAGAGGGTGTCGAGCGCGAGCACGCGGTCGGCGGTGTCCGGCCCGCGCAGCAGGCGCCACAGATTGAGCGCCATCGCCAGCCCGACCATGCCCATGACGATGCCGATGGTGGTGTGGATCATCGGAAGATCTCCCGCAGCGGCGCTTCGTAGCGTTGCTTGATCTGGTCGATCTGCGCCTGTGGGTCGTCGAGGTTGAGGAAGTGCACCAGCAGGTGGCTGCGGTCCGGTGACAGGTCGGCCGACACCGTGCCCGGCGTCATGGTGATGATTCCGGCCAGGGTGGCGATGCCGTGCGGGTTGCGGATGTCGAGCGGGATCCAGACGAAGCCGGGGCGGATCGCCGACTCCGGGCCGAGGATGACGCGGGCGACCTGGATGTTCGACACCACGATGTCCCACAGCACCACGCCCGCCAGCTTGAGCATGGTCAGCGGCGAGCGCATGCGCGCGCGGGTCTGGCGCAGGCGCTGGGCGACCCACGGCAGCACGATGGCGACCAGTGCGCCGAGCAGCAGCTGTCCGGCGGACAGCTCGCCGACCAGCAGCAGCCAGACCGCGAGCACGGTCAGGCTCAGGAAGGGCGAGGGCAGGATGCGGCTCATGGGCTCACCTCCGGGGCGGCATGCGCGGACGGTCGCGGCGTCGCGCCGCGCAGCGCGTCGATGTAGCCGCGCGGCGCGGCCAACTGGCCGGCGGCGGCGGCGGTGTAGCGCAGCGCCGGCGCGGCGAATGCGCTGAGCGCGACCGCCAGCGCCAGCAGCAGCATCGCCGGCAGCAGGCGCGTGGCGCCGAGCGCCACGGGCGGCGTGACGGCAGGGGCGACGACCTTGGCCTGGTGCCAGAACAGCCGGCTGCCGGCGCGCGCGAGGGCGACGATGGTCAGCAGGCCGCAGATCAGGATCAGCGGCCACAGCCAGGCTGCCTGCGCGGCGGGAATCGCGGCGAGCAGGCTGAACTTGGCGACGAAGCCGGACAGCGGCGGCAGGCCGGCCAGCGATACCGCGGCGACCAGGTACAGGCCGCCGAGCAGCCCGCGGGGCCCGATCCGGCCGATCCGGCGCAGGCTGTCGCCGCCCGGGCGGCGCTGGCCGCGGATCAGGTCGGCGAGCAGGAACAGCGCGGCCGTCGCCAGCGTGCTGTGCACCAGGTAGTACAGGCCGGCGGCGGTCGTCTCCGGCGTCGCCAGCCCGATCGCGACGAACAGCGTGCCGGCCGAGGCGACGACCAGGTTGGCGCTCAGCAGGCGCAGGTTGGGCGCCGCCAGCGCGCCCAGCGTGCCCAGCGCCAGCGTGAGCGCGCCGGCCGGCAGCAGCCACGGCCAGGCCAGCCCGGCGAGTTCGCCGGCCTCGCCGCCGAACATCGCGGTGTACACGCGCAATGCCGAGTAGATGCCGACCTTGGTCAGGATCGCGAACAGCGCCGCCACCGCGCCGGGCGCCCGCGAGTAGGTCTGCGGCAGCCAGAAGTACAGCGGCAGCAATGCCGCCTTGGCGCAGAACACCACCAGCAGGATGCCGCCGGCGGCACGCAGCAGCGGCGCCTGCGCCGGCTCGGCCAGGGCGATGCGCTGCGCCAGCGCGCCGATGTTGAGCGTGCCGAGCTGGCCGTAGATCAGGCCGAGCGCGACCAGGAACAGCAGCGAGGCGGTGATGTTGAAGGCCAGGTAATGGAAGCCGGCGCGCATGCGCGGCCCGCGGCCGCCGCTGAGCAGCAGGCCGTAGGAAGCGATCAGCAGCACCTCGAAGAACACGAACAGGTTGAACAGGTCGGCGGTGAGGAAGGCGCCGCACAGGCCGGCGAGCTGGAACTGGAACAGGGCGTGGAAGTGGGGTGCGCGCCGGTCCCAGCCCGACGCCGCATGCACCAGCGCGATCAGGCCGAGCACGGCGGTGAGCAGCACCATCAGCGCCGCGGTGCGGTCGGCCAGCAGCGCGATGCCCAGATGCGCCGGCCAGTTGCCGGCCAGGTACACCTGCATGACGCCGCCGTCCGCCTGCATCGCCAGGGTGGCCGCGACGACGACCAGCACCAGCGTGCCGGCCAGGCCGAGCGCGCGCTGCACGCGCAGGCCGAGGCGTTCCAGCGTCAGCAGCAGCGCGCCCAGCGCCAGCGGCAACGCCACCGGCAGGATCGGCAGATGGCTCATGCCTTGTCCTCCGGCTCGCGCGCGTCGACATGGTCGCTGCGGTTGTCGGCGCGGTTGCGGATCGCCACCACCAGCAGCACCGCGGTGGTGGCGAAGCCGATCACGATGGCGGTCAGCACCAGCGCCTGTGGCAGCGGATCGACGTGGTTGGCGAGCGTGTGGCCGGCGGCACCGGCGCCGGCATCGAGCACCGGCGGCTTGCCGATCGCCAGCCGGCCCATCGAGAAGATCAGCAGGTTGACCGCGTAGGAGAGCAGGGTCAGTCCGAGCACGACCTCGAAGGTGCGCGCGCGCAGCAGCAGCCACACGCCGGCGGCGACCAGCAGGCCGATGGCGGAAGCGACGGCGAGTTCCATCAGCGGTTCTCCGGGGAATGGTCGCTCGGACGCTGCAGGCGGCCGAGCATCGAAAGCATCAGCATGGTCGCGCCGAACACGACCAGGTACACGCCGGTGTCGAAGGCCATCGCGCTGGCCAGCGGCACCTCGCCGACCACTGGCAGGGTCGGGTGGGCGTGGGTGCTGGTCAGGAACGGATAGCCCAGCACCCAGCTCGCCGCGCCGGTGGCCAGTGCGACCAGCAAACCGATGCCGATCCAGCGCGGGTAGTCGAAGCCGAGCCGGCGCTCGACGTAGTCGCTGCCGGAAAGCACGTACTGCAACAGCAGCGGCACTGCCAGCACCAGGCCGGCGATGAAGCCGCCGCCGGGCTGGTTGTGGCCGCGCAGGAACAGGTACAGCGACACCGCCAGCGCGATCGGGAACACGATCTGCGCCACCAGGATCGGGATCAGCGGCCGCTCCGGCTCGCCCGGCACCAGCGCGGTCGGTGCGATCCTGGCCCGCCGCAGCAGCGCACAGACGATCAGGCCGGCGATGCCGAACACGGTGATCTCGCCCATCGTGTCCAGGCCGCGGAAGTCGACCAGGATCACGTTGACCACGTTGCTGCCGCCGCCCTCGGGCAGCGAGCGCTGCAGCATCTCGCCGGCCACGGTGTCATAGGGACGGGTGATGATCGCGTAGACCAGCGCGGCGACGCCGCCGCCGGCCACCAGCGCGATCGCTGCATCGCGCCAGCGGCGCAGCCGGCCGGGCTCGGGTGCCGGCTGCTCGGGCAGGTAGTTCAGCGCCAGCAGCAGCAACGCCAGGCTGGCCATCTCGACCAGCAGCTGGGTCAGCGCCAGGTCCGGTGCCGACAGGAAGACGAACGCCAGGCTGACCAGCAGGCCGACCGCGCCGAGCACGATCACCGCGATCAGCCGCTGCCGGTGCAGCGCCAGCACGCCGGCGGTGGACGCCAGCAACAGCGCCCACAGCAGCCAGCCCAGCCAGGGCAGCGGCTGCCCGGGGCCGAATGGGAGCCCGCCGCCGGCGAGGAACGGCGCCGCGCCCAGCAGCAGCGCCGCCAGCACCACCAGCAGCAGGTAGCGTTGCAGGCTGCCGTTCTCCAGCCGTGGCACCAGCGCGCCGGCGAGCTCGAACAGGCGTTCGATCTTCCAGCGGAACACGGCGCGACCGAGCGAGGCGCGCACGTTGCCGTACAGGTCGGTGAGCTGGCGCAGGCCGAAGTACAGCGCGATGCCGCCGGCCAGGCTGACCAGGCTCATCAGCAGCGGCAGGTTGAAGCCGTGCCAGATCTTGAGCGTGAACTCCGGCGCCGCCGCGCCGAGCGTGCCGGCGACGGCGGTTTTCAGCACGCCGGAGATGGTCAGCGCCGGCAGCATGCCCACCGCCAGGCACAGCAGCACCAGCGCCTCGACCGGCACGCGCATGAAGCGCGGCGGCTCGTGCGGCGTGGTGTCCAGGCCGCGCGGGCCGATGCCGAAGAAGCTGTCGTGCACGAAGCGCAGGCTGTAGGCCACGCTGCAGATGCCGGCCAGCACCGCCACGCCGGCGATCAGCATCCGCCAGCCGGCGTCACCCTCGATCAGCAGCGCCTGTTCGAAGAACATCTCCTTGGACAGGAAGCCGTTGAGCAGCGGCACGCCGGCCATCGACAGCGCGGCGATGATCGCCAGCGTGCTGGTCAGCGGCATGAGTTTGAGCAGGCCGCCCAGACGGCGCATGTCGCGGCTGTGGCACTCGTGGTCGATGATGCCGGCGGCCATGAACAGCGAGGCCTTGAAGGTGGCGTGGTTGAGGATGTGGAACAGCCCGGCCACCACCGCCATCTCCGAGGACAGGCCGAACAGCAGCGTGATCAGGCCCAGGTGCGAGATGGTCGAATAGGCCAGCAGGCCCTTGAGGTCGTGCTGGAAGATCGCGAACCAGGCGCCGACCAGCAGCGTCGCCGCGCCGACGCCGCTGACGGTGTAGAAGAACAGGTCGCTGCCGGCCAGCGCCGGGTGCAGCCGCGCCAACAGGAACACGCCGGCCTTCACCATCGTCGCCGAGTGCAGGTAGGCCGACACCGGCGTCGGCGCCGCCATCGCGTGCGGCAGCCAGAAGTGGAACGGGAACTGCGCCGACTTGGTGAAGATGCCGAGCAGGATCAGCCCCAGCGCCCACGGGTACAGCGCATGGGCGCGGATCTGTTCGCCGGCGGCCAGCACCACGTCGAGCTCGTAGCTGCCGACGATGCGGCCGATCAGCAGCACGCCGGCCAGCATCGCCAGGCCGCCGCCGCCGGTCAGCGTGAGCGCCATGCGCGCGCCCTCGCGGGCGTCGCCGCGGTGGTGCCAGAAGCCGATCAGCAGGAACGAGCTGATCGAGGTCAGCTCCCAGAACACCACCAGCAACAGCAGGTTGCCGGCGGTGACGACGCCGAGCATCGCGCCCATGAACAGCATCAGCAGCGCGAAGAAGCGCGAGGCGCTGTCCTGCTCGCTCAGGTAGTAGCGGGCATAGAGCACGATCAGCGCGCCGATCGCCAGCACCAGCCCGGCGAACATCCAGGCCAGGCCGTCCAGCCGCAGCGTGAAGGCGAGGCCGACCTGCGGAATCCAGTCGATGCTGGCATGCGGGATCACACCGGCCAGCACCTCGGGGGTGAGCGTCGCCAGCAGGACCAGGCCGGCCAGTGGCGCCAGCCCGGCCAACCAGGCGATGACGCGGCGCGGGGCGCCGCGCGAGACCGCGATCAGCAGCGCGGCGAGGAAGGGCAGGGCGAGCAGGGCGTGGAGCATCGCTCTCTTCTTTGGTTCGTGCGTGGCCGACGGAGCGCGCTCCGGCGACGGAACAGGCGGGGGAAGCGGGACCGGGACGGCCGGCCGTGGCGCGGGAGTTTAACCCCGGCGGACGGCCTCCGGGATCGGCGCATCATCGCGCAGACCCGGAATCCGGCCGGCGTGCCGCCGGGCGCACGAGGGGTGGCGCCACCTTTCCGGTCCGCGATCCCCGGTCCCGGATCGCGTCATGCATCGCGTTATCCTCGCCGCGCATGTCCACGATGCGCATGGCGGAATGACGCAGAGCGATTGGCTGGTATTCGGTGCGAGTGGCGCCGTCGGCCGCTTTCTCCTGGGGCGCCTGGCGGCCCGCGGCGAGACGGTGCTTGCCGTCAGCCGGCGCGGGCGGCCGGCCTGGAGCGCGGCGCTGACGCAGGTGCGCTGGACCCGGCTCGACCTGTTCGGCGAACGGCTCGAGCGCGGGCTGTGTGCAGCGCGCGTGCTCAGCGCCGGCCCGCTCGACGGTTTCGTCGACGCCTGTCTGCAGGCCGACTGGCCGGCCGGCACCCGCGTGGTCGCGCTGTCCTCGATGAGCGCCGTCACCAAGCAGGACTCGCCCGATCCCGCCGAGCGCGCACTGGCCCGGCGGCTGGTGCACGCCGAGGAGGCGCTGGTCGATGCCGCCGCGGCGCGTGGCTGGCGAGTGACCCTGCTGCGGCCGACCCTGATCTGGGGCGCCGGCATGGACCGCAGCCTGACCGCACTGGTCGAGCTCGGACGGCAGTGGGGCATGTTGCCTCTGCCGCGCAGCGCGCGCGGCCTGCGCCAGCCCGTGCATGCCGACGATCTGGCGCAGGCGATGATCGCCGCCGCCGGACACCCGGACCTCGATCGCGCCGTGCTGCCGCTGCCGGGCGGCGAGGCCCTGCCGTTTCGCGACATGCTCGCGCGCAGTCTCGCCGTCGCCGCGCCGCAGGTGCGGCTGGTGCAGGTGCCCGACCTGCTGGCGTGGCCGGCGATCTGGCTGCTCGGCCGGCTACCCGGACGCGCGGCCACGCTCTCCGCGCAGCTCGGTCGCACGCGCGAAGACCTGCAGGTGCGCGACGCCTCCGGCTGGGAGCGGCTCGGCATCGTGCCGCGCGCGTTCGCGCCCAGCGCGAACGCCTTCGAGCCGCCGGACGACAGTCCGTTCGAGTTTTCCTGAGCGATGCGCGCCCGGGTGCGGTGATGTGTTGCGGCGCAACATGAAGCAGTGCGCGTAACCGTACGCCACAGCATTGCCAACGCGCGAAACCGGCACGTAGGATACCGAGGCATTTCGCGCTCCGATTTCCCTGGGGGGGAACCATAATGAAGGCCCGACTCACTCTGGCCGTCGCGCTGTCCGCCGTGCTGCTCGTCGCCTGCGGCGGCTCCAGCAACAGCGACCGCGCCAAGCCCACTGCACCTTCGACCAATCCCGGCGGCACGCCGGTCACCGGCGTGCTCACCGCGCGCTTCGATCCGTCTGCCGGTGTGCTGCCCTCGGCGACCAACCTCGCCTTCCAGGGGACCACCGACCTCACCCTCAACCCGCCGGTCGCCGATCCGAACAACTTCGGCGATCCGACCGTCGCGGTCAGCGCGCTCGACGGCTGGAGCACGGTGACCCCGGTCACCACCACTTTCAACGCCGCGCCGGCGACCAACACCCTGGTGCCCGGTCAGACCGTCCGGATGTTCGAGGTGACGCTGACCGGTCCGGCCGGCGCGGTCACCGGCATCACCCGCGAGCTCGCGGGCGGCACCGAGTTCGTGGTGGCGCCGACCGCCAGCGACGCCAGCGGCCGCACCATCGCCATCGTGCCGACGCGACCGCTCAAGCAGATGACCACCTACCTGGCGGTGCTGACCGACGGCATCGCCGACAGCCGCGGCAATGCGGCCACCCCGGACCAGGTCTACTTCTTCACCAAGAGCACCACGGCCCTGTGCGTCAATGGCCAGAGCACCGTGCCGACGCTGACCAACGCCCAGGCCTGCGCGCTGGAGCCGCTGCGCCAGCTCACCAACGCCCAGGAGGCGGTGCTGGCCACCGCGGCCGGCATCCCGCGCGAACGCGTGGTGCTGAGTTGGACCTTCACCACCCAGAGCATCACTCCGGTGCTGCAGACCGTGCGCGCTGCCGTGCAGCCGGCCCCGGTGACCTTGGCGCCGTCCGGGCTGACCATCGCCGCCGCCGGGCTGCCGCCGATCGCCGACATCGTGGTCGGCACCATCGACCTGCCGTACTACCTGCGCACCGATCAGCAGACCGGCTACTTCGGCAACCTGCCCGGTCCGCTGGCCGGGTTCTGGCGCGCGCCGGCCTGCGGCACGGTGCCTTCCTGCGCCGCGGTGCTCGGCCCGAACAACCCGTCGACCAACCTGACCTTCCTCAACCGCATGCCGGTGCAGCAGGCCACCGTCAAGGTGCCGTTGCTGATGACCGTGCCCAATGCCGCCTCCGGCCGCGTCAAGCCGCCGTCGGGCTGGCCGCTGGTGATCTTCCAGCACGGCATCACCCGCAACCGCAGCGATGCGCTGGCGATCTCGGCGACCTTCGCCCAGCTCGGCTTCGCGGTGGTGGCGATCGACCAGCCGCTGCATGGCATCACGCCGGCCGACACCGCGCTGGCGCCGTTCCGGGTCAACAACACGCCGTTCTTCGCGCTCGGCGCCCGCGAGCGCACCTTCGACGTCGACTACGTCAACAACACGACCGGCGCCGCCGGCCCCGACGGCCAGGTCGATCCGTCCGGCACCCACTTCATCAACCTGTCCTCGCTGCTGACCTCGCGCGACAACCTGCGCCAGGCCATCGCCGACCTGTTCGTGGTCAAGGCCAGCGTGCCGAACATGACCATCCCGGCGCTCGGGCTCGATTTCGACCCGAACCGGGTGATGTTCGTCGGCCAGTCGCTCGGCGCCATGGCCGGTACCAGCTTCCTGTCGATCGAGCCGACCGTGGGCGTCGGCGTGCTGAGCGTCCCCGGCGGCGGCATCGCCCAGCTGCTCAACGGCTCGGCCAGCTTCGGTCCGCGCATCCGCGCCGGTCTGGCGGCCTCGGGCGTGCAGGCCGGCACCCCGGACTTCGACCGCTTCATGGGCGCCGCCCAGATGGTGGTGGACTCGGGCGACCCGCTGAACCTCGCCGTCAACTCACCGATCATCGCGGCCAAGGCGCTGCTGCTGCACGAGGTGGTCGGCGGTGCCAGCCTTTCGGGCGGCATCACCAACCTGCCCGACCAGGTCGTGCCCAATACGGTGCCGGGCGCGCCGCTGTCCGGCACCGAGCCGCTGATCCGTGCGCTCGGCCTGTCCACGGTGGTCGGCAGCACCGGCGGCAATCCGCTGCGCGGTGCGGTGCGCTTCGTCAAGGGCGAGCACGGCTCGCTGCTCAGTCCGGCCCGTAGCGCGATCCATCCGCCGGCCGACCCGGTCGGCTTCCTGGATGTGACCACCGAGATGCAGGGGCAGATGGCCAGCTTCATTTTCAGCAACGGCACGGCGGTGCAGGTTGGCAACACCGCCATCATCCGGACCCAGTGAGCCCCGACCCGAGGACACCCGACATGACCAAGCCCATGCACACCGTCCGCGGCCGCGTGGTCCGCACTCCGCTCGCGGCCGCCGTGGCCGTCGCCCTGCTGGCGGCGGCGCCGGCCTCCGCCTTCGAGTTCAGCCGCGGCGAGCTCAGCGGCAGCTTCGACACCACCATTTCCTACGGCGCCTCCTGGCGCATGCAGGACCGCGACGACAACCTGCTCGCCAAGTCGCACTTCGACCCGACCCTGGCCGCGCAGATCGCGGCCCTGCAGGCGCAGGGCCGCTATCTCGACGCCCAGGCGCTGCAGCTCGCCGCCCGTGGCCGCTTCTCGGCCAACCGCGACGACGGCAACCTCAAGTACGACAAGCACGACCTGATCTCCAACGCGATCAAGATCACGCCCGAGCTCAAGCTGACCTGGCGCGATTGGGGCCTGTTCACCCGCGCCACCTACTTCTACGACTTCGAGAACGCCGACCGCCGCGACCTCACCCGTGAGGCGCGCGACCGCATCGGCGAGCGCTTCCGCCTGCTCGACGCCTTCGCCTGGCGCGACTTCACCTTCGGCGAGGAGGGCACGGGCACGATCCGCGTCGGCAACCAGGTGATCAGCTGGGGCGAGAGCACCTTCATCACCAACGGCATCAACGTCATCAACGCCGTCGACCTGTCGGCGCTGCGGGTGGCCGGCGCCGAACTGAAGGAGGCCTTCCTGCCGGTCAACTCGGTCTGGGCCTCGTTCAACCTCAACCAGAACCTCTCCTTCGAGCTGACCTATCTGCTCGAATGGGAGGAGATCGAGATCGATGCCTCGGGCACCTACTTCAGCGCCAACGACTTCGCCTCCCCGGGCGGCAGCTACGTGATGCTCGGCTTCGGCACCGTCCCGCAGCCGGTGAACAATCCCGAGCTGTTCTGGCAGACCTGCTTCGCCGGCCCGGCCGGCTTCGCCAATTCCGACCGGCTCGGCGAGCTCAGCGCCCGCTACGGCCAGGCCACCGCCCTGCAGCTGATCGGCGCCGGTTGCAGCGGCGCCTTCCCGCGTGCGCCCAACCGTCATGCCAAGGACAGCGGCCAGTACGGCGCGGCGATGCGCTACTTCGCCTCGGCGCTGAACGAGACCGAGTTCGGCCTGTACTATCTGCGCTACCACAGCCGCCTGCCGTTGATCTCGGGCATCGCCGTGACCGGCGCCGCGCCGAACACCGGCCGCTACTTCCTGGAGTACCCGGAAGGCATCCACCTGTTCGGCCTGAGCTGGAACACCATGCTGCCCTGGGGCGTGGCGATGCAGGGCGAACTCAGCTACCGCCCGAACATGCCGTTGCAGATCGACGACGTCGAACTGCTGTTTGCCGGCCTGACCCCGCTCAACATCGCCATCCCGCAGCCGGGCCTGCGCTTCCGCAGCCAGCTCGGCAGCTACGGCTTCGGCCAGGAGATCCGCGGCTGGGAGGAGCACAAGGTCAGCCAGGTGCAGTCGACCTTCACCAAGGTCTTCGGCCCGGGCAACTGGCTCGGCGCGCAGCAGATCGCCACCGTGCTGGAAGTCGGCGCGACCAAGGTCTGGGACCTGCCCGACCCGGGCGTGCTGCGCTACGAGGGCGAGGGCACCGACACCGGCGGCGGCCCCGACATCTCCACCGGCGACCTGCGCAATCCGTTCACCCAGCGCGGCGGCTTCCCGACGTCGTTCAGCTGGGGCTACCGCCTCGCCATGCGCGCCGACTACAACAACGTCTTCGGCACCGCCTTCAACCTGTCGCCGCGGCTGGCCTTCAACCACGACGTCAACGGCATCACCCCAGGTCCGGGCGGCAACTTCCTGGAAGGGCGCAAGTCCTACACTCTGGGCGTCGAGGCGCTGTACCTGAACAAGCTGGCTTTCGATCTCAGCTACACCGTGTTCAGCGGCGGCAAGCCGTTCAACCAGATCCATGACCGCGACTTCGCGTCGTTCTCGGTCCGGTATTCGTTCTAAGCAGGCTGACTGGAGGGCTCTGCGATGAAGGATTTCAGGAAAAACGCGCTGGCGGCCTTCGTCGGCGCGCTCGCACTCGGCGTCGGCCTCGATGCGGCGGCGGCGGTCGGCGCCGACCAGGCCAACCGGCTCGGCAACGACCTGACCCCGGTCGGCGCCGAGAAGGCCGGCAATGCCGACGGCACCATCCCGGCCTGGACCGGCGGCATCACCCAGCCGCCGGCGGGGTTCCGGATCGGCGAGTTCCACATCGATCCGTACGCCGACGACAAGGTGAAGTTCTCGATCACCCCGCAGAACTGGCGGCAGTACGCCGACAAGCTCGGCGAGGGCCAGAAGGCCATGTTCGAGCGCTACGGCACCTTCCGCATGGACGTGTACCCGACCCGCCGCTCGGCCTCGTTCCCGCAGCGCACCTACGAGTACACCAAGCGCAACGCCACCCAGTGCCGGCTGGTCGCCGACGGCGAGGGCATCGAGAACTGCGCCGAGGGCTTCCCGTTCCCGATCCCGCAGAACGCCCATGAGGTGATCTGGAACCACAAGCTCAAGTACAAGGGCCTGTCGGTGCTGAGCTACTCCAACCAGGCCGCGCCCACCCCGAGTGGCGCCTACACCCTGGTGCGGCTGCGCGAGGAGGCGCTGGGCCTGTACTACAAGCCGGGCAACACGTCGGAGAACATCAACAACATCCTGCTGTACTTCAAGCAGGAGGTGCTCGGTCCGGCGCGCCTCGCCGGCCAGGTGCTGCTGGTGCACGAGACCCTCAACGCCGCCGCCGCGCCGCGCCAGGCCTGGATCTACAACCCCGGCCAGCGCCGCGTGCGCCGCGCCCCGAACGTCGCCTACGACAACCCCGGCACCGCCTCCGACGGCCTGCGCACCAACGACATGACCGACATGTTCAACGGCGCCATGGACCGCTTCGACTGGAAGCTGGTCGGCAAGCAGGAGATGTACGTGCCGTACAACTCCTACAAGGCGACCGGCCGCTACGCCAAGGTCGCCGATCTGGTGAAGCCCAACCACCTCAATCCCGACCACATGCGCTACGAACTGCACCGCGTGTGGGTGGTCGAGGCCACGCTGAAGCCGGGTGCGCGCCACATCAACAGCCGCCGCACCTTCTACATCGACGAGGACAGCTGGCAGATCTTGATGCTCGACCACTACGACGGCCAGGGCCAGATCTGGCGCTACTCTGAGGCGGCGGCGATCAACTACTACGAGGTGCCGACCTTCTGGACCACCAAGGAGACGCATCACGACCTCAAGTCGGGCCGCTACATCACCGGCCTGCTCGACAACGAGGACCAGCCGCGCGACTTCGGCTACCAGAGCACGCCGGCGAACTACTCGCCGCAGAACCTGCGCGCCAGCGGCGTCCGCTGAGCCAGGTCCATCGGGGCCGGTCGCGCCGGATGGCGCGGCCGGTCCGGCCACACGACGGCACGCCCGGCCGGGTCGGCGCGTGCCGCGCCCGGAGAGCATCGATGCCCAAGCCCGCCATGCGGCCCCTCCCGGTCGCCGCGTTCCTGCTGATCCTCGCCTGTCCGCTTGCAGCGCAGTCGCCGGATGGCGCCGACGAGATACCGGCCGACGATCCGGCCGTGCTCGCCGCCGAGCCCATGCCGCGCGCCGTGCACAGCCTGCTGCTCGACGTGGTGGCGAACGGCACGGGGCTGGCCGTGGTGGGCGAGCGGGGGCATGTGCTGCTCTCCAGCGACGGGAACCGCTGGGTCCAGGCCGAGCATGTGCCGACGCGGGCCACCCTCACCGCGATCGCCGAGGCCGGCGGCCGCTACTGGGCGGCCGGACACGATGGCGTGATCCTGCACTCGCGCGACGACGGCCGCAGCTGGGAGCGCCAGCGCGTCTCGCCCTGGCGGCCGGGCGGCGCCGATCCCGAAGCCGGCGTGCCCTTGCTCGACATCCTCTTTCTCGACGAGAGCCACGGCTTCGCCATCGGCGCCTACAGCCTGTTGCTGGAGACGCGCGACGGTGGTGCCAGCTGGCAGGCGCGCTTCCTGGCCGACGAAACCGTGATTCCCGATGAGGCCGGACCCGTTGCGGCGCCGGACGGCGAGCCGAGCGACTGGACCTTCAGCGAGGATGAGCTGCAGCTGGAGGCCGAGGCCGATCCGCACCTGAACGCCATCGCCCGCACCGGCTCCGGCGCATTGCTGATCGCCGGCGAGCGCGGCACCGTGTTCCGCTCGCGCGACCAGGGCGACACCTGGGAGCGGCTGAGCCTGCCCTACGAGGGTTCGATGTTCGGCGTGCTGGCCTGGCAAGGCGACCACGTGCTGGTGTTCGGTCTGCGCGGCAACGTGTTCGAGAGCATGGACCTCGGCGACAGCTGGATCGAGATCGACACCGGCACCACGTCCAGCCTGATGGGCGGCCATGCGCTGCCCGACGGCGGTGCGCTGATCGTCGGCGCCGAGGGCGTGGTCCTGCATCGCCCGCGTGCCGGCGCGCCGTTCCGCGTCCGCACCTTCACCAACCAGGCCGGCGAGACGCCGGTGCTGTCCGGCGTGCTGCCGGCCGCCGACGGCGGTCTGGTCGTCATCGGCGACCGCGGCGTCGACCGCTACCGCATCCAAGACTGACGGGGGAGCCGTGAACCAGTCCATGCACGCCAACCCCAGTCTGTTCCGGCGCCTCGCCGAGGGCCTGGTCTTCGGCAGCCGCCCGCTGGTGCTGCTGGTTTTCGCGGTGCTGACCGTGGCGATGCTGTACTTCGCCAGCCAGCTTCGCGTGGACGCGGGATTCAAGAAGCAGATCCCGCTGCAGCACGAATACATGCAGACCTTCCTGGACTACGAGCGCGAATTCGGTGGCGCCAACCGCGTGCTGGTCGCGCTGATGGCCCGCGAAGGCAGCATCGACAGCCAGGCGTTCTACACCAAGCTCTACCACGTCACCCAGGCGGTGATGGCGATCGACGAGGTCGACGACGCCCGTGTGCGCTCGCTGTTCACGCCCAACGTGCGCTTCGTCGAGGTGGTGGAGGACGGCTTCGCCGGCGGCAACGTCATCCCCGACACCTTCACGCCCTATGTCGACGGTTTCGTGGCGAGCGAGGAAGACTTCGCCACCATCCGCGCCAACATCGTCAAGGCCAACATCCTCGGCCGGCTGGTCGCCAAGGACTGGACCGGCGCCATGGTCTGGGCCGAACTGGTGCCCGAGGACGCGGTCGAGAAGCTCGATTACCAGAAAGTCGCCGCCCAGCTCGAAGCGATCCGCCAGCAGTACGAAGACGAGCACCACAGCGTCCACATCATCGGCTTCGCCAAGGTGGTCGGCGACATCGCCGACGGCGCGCGTTCGGTGGTGGCTTTCTTCGGCGTCACCGTGGCGATCACCTTCCTGCTGCTGATGGCCTACACCCGCTCGGCGCGCCATGCCGCGCTAGGCATCGTGGCGGCGCTGACCGCGGTGATCTGGACGCTGGGCAGCCTGCGTCTGCTCGGTTTCGGCATCGACCCGATGAACATCCTCACGCCGTTCCTGATCTTCGCGATCGGCGTATCCCACGGCGTGCAGATGATCAACGCCTGGATCAGCGAACGCCTGTTCGGCAGCGAGATCATCGATGCCAGTCAGGCCGGCACCGGCCTGGATGCCTATGCGGCGGCGCGCGCCGCCTTCGCCAAGCTGCTGCTGCCCGGGTCGGTGGCGCTGGCCTCGGACGTGGTCGGCTTTCTCACCATCCTGCTGATCCCGATCCAGATCATCCGCGAACTGGCGATCACCGCCTCGGTCGGCGTGGCGCTGATCATCCTGACCAACCTGATCCTGCTGCCGATCCTGCTGTCGTACATCGACTTCGCCAAGCCGGCGCTGGCGCGCGAGAAGGCCTTGAAGCGGATCGGCAGGCGCGACCATTACTGGCGCCTGCTGACCCGTCTGTCCGAGCCGGGGCCGGCGCTGGCGACCATCGTCGTCGCCGTGTCGCTGGGCGTGTTCGGCTTCGTCCACGGACAGAAGATGCAGGTCGGCGATTCCGAGGCCGGCGTGCCCGAATTGCGTCCGGAAGCGCGCTTCAACCAGGACGCGGCCAAGATCGCCGACCACTTCGCGCTCGGCATCGACTCCATCACCGTCATCGCCGAGGCACGTCCCGACGCCTGCACGCTGAGCTACCCGGCGATGGAGCTGATCGACCGCTTCGCCTGGCACCTGTACAACGTCGAGGGCGTGCAGCAGGTGATCTCGCTGCCGCAGGCGGCCAAGATCGTCAACGCCGGCTGGAACGACGGCTCGATCCGCTGGCGCGTGCTGCCGCGCGATCCCGACACCCTGCGCGTCGCCACCCAGGGCTTCGAGACCGACTCGGGCCTGCTCAACGCCGACTGCTCGGCGATTCCGGTCACCGCCTTCCTCACCGATCACAAGGCCGAGACCATCACCCGCGTGGTGCGCGCCGTGAAGGAATTCCGCGAGGCCAACCAGGCGTGGTATCCCGGCACCAACCTGCGCGTCGAGCTGGCCGAGCGGGCACTGGAAGAGGGTGACGCCTTCGAGTCCCACCAGGTCAACTTGCGCCTGGCCACCGGCAACGCCGGCGTGATGGCAGCCACCAACGAGCGCGTCAGCGCGGCGCAGTACCCGATGATGGGCCTGGTGTATCTGGCGGTGATCGTGCTGTGCCTGCTGGCCTACCGCTCGCCGAAGGCGACCCTGGCGATCGTGCTGCCGCTGGTGATCGTCTCGCTGCTGGCCAACGCCCTGATGGCGTCGATGAACATCGGCCTCAAGGTCAACACCCTGCCGGTGGCCGCGCTCGGCGTCGGCATCGGCGTGGACTACGCGATCTACATCTACAGCCGCATGAAGGAATTCCTCGACCAGGGCCTGGGCCTGAGCGAGGCCTATTTCCGCGCGCTCAAGCTCACCGGCACCGCGGTGCTGTTCACCGGCCTCACCCTGGCCGCCGGCGTCGGCACCTGGATCTTCTCCGAGCTCAAGTTCCAGGCCGACATGGGCGTGCTGCTGAGCTTCTTCTTCCTGATGAACATGATCGGCGCGATCGTGCTGCTGCCGGCGCTGTTGCGGTGGTTGCTCAGGGGGCAGGAAGCGGTGGCCGGTAACCGGTAACCGGAAATCGGTTGCCGGAAACCGGAGAGCCGTGCGCCTGCGCGCACGGGTAGCCGGGTGGGAAAGCGGCAGTGAGCGAGGTGCTGCTTTTCCGGTTGCCGGCCGCTAGGCATCCGACGCCGGCGGCGCCGGCCGGTGCCGGGTCTTGGCGCGCAGCGCGATGACCAGCACGCCGCCGAGCACCATCGCGCCGCCGACGAACAGTCGCGGCCCGGGGCGGTCGCCCCAGAACAGCATGCCCAAGATCACCGCGCCCACCGGCGCCAGCAGCAGCCAGGGCGTCACCACCGCCACCGGATGGCGCTGGATCAGCGTGTAGTACAGGCCGTGGCCGAGCAGCGAGGAGACCAGCGCCGAGTAGGCCACGCCGCCCCAGCCGATCCAGCTCGCCCCGGCGAACGCCGCCGCCGCGTCCGGCTCGAACGCGAAGCTGATCGCGAACAGCGGGCCGACGCCGAGCACCGCCGTCCAGCCCTGCGCGCTGAACAGGCTCTGCCCGACCAGTCCGCGCATCAGCACCGTCCCCAGGGCGAGGAAGGCGGCCGAGATCAGCATCACCACCACCGACTCCGGGCGCTGCAGTACCAGCGGATCGAAGCCCAGCACCAGCACGCCGGCGAAGCTGACCGCGATGCCGGCACCGGTGCGCCAGCCGAAGCGCTCGCCGAGCGCGAACCAGGCCAGCAGCGCCGCCATCGGCACGTAGCTCTGCATCACGATCGCCGGCGAGGCCAGGTTGCCGGCCGCCTTCAGCGCCCAGAAGCTCAGGCCGAAATGCAGCACGCCGTTGCACAGCGCCACCGTCACCAGCCGCGGCCATTGCCCCGGCGCCGGCCGCTGCAGGAATGGAATCAGCAGCACCGACAGCAGCGCCAGGCGCAGGCCGGTGAACAGGAACGGCGGGATCTCCCGCAGCGCGAACGCCGAGGTGAGGAAGTTGCCCGCCCAGGCGGCGCAAATCAGCAGCAGGATGGCGATGTCGCGGGCGGGCATGGGATTGCTCTGGCGGGCCGGCGGCGCCCACCGAAGCGGACGTCAGCCAGCGTGCAAGGTCCGCGGGGAGGCCTTGCGCATCCGCGGCTTCTGCCGCGGCCGGCTGCCTCGTATACCCGCGCGTCGTGGCCGAGGGCGCTGCAACGCAGCGCCTGTGCGGCCCGGCTGCCTGTTCGGCGCCGGTGGTGTCTTCGTGCCCGGCAGGGCGTTGCTCAGTACGACCAGCCGAGCTTGCGGTAGAGCTTGCTCAGCGTCCATGCCGGCCCGATCAGCAGATAGACCAGGTCGGTGAAGAAGCTCGGACGCTTGCCCTCGATCCTGTGACCGATGAACTGGCCGATCCAGGCCGCGACGAACACCACGATGGCGGTGTACAGCAGTGCCTGCATGCCGAACGCGGCGGCGAACAGATGGCAGCCGTAGAGCATCAGCGCAAAAGCGACGAAGAGGCCGGCGCCCAGCGCGCGCGAGCGTGGCCAGTAGAACAGCAGCGCGAAGAAGCAGGCCACGCCGGCCCAGGCGCCGGGGCGGGCGAAGGCGGTCGGCACCGGGATCGTCCACAGCAGGGCGATCACCGACCACACGATCAGCGGCACGCAGACCAGATGGATGGCCTGGTTGGTCGGGTGCTGGTGGTCCTCGCCGTATTTTTCCAGCCAGGGGTGGATCGAGCGCATGGTGTGTGCTCCGTCGGTGGTGGTTCGGTGGATGCAAACCGGTGATCGGATCGGAACAAGCGGCTCGGCATCCTTGCGCAGGCCTTGCTCCTGCGCTTCCGATCGAGCGCGCCGCGCGCGACCCAGTTCCGATTCCCGATTTCCGGCTTTACGCCAGCGCGATGCCCGCCAGCCGCTTCAACGCCTCGGCGTACTTCGCGCGGGTGCCTTCGATGACCTCGGGCGGGAGTTTCGGACCCGGCGCGGTCTTGTTCCAGTCCAGCGTCTCCAGGTAGTCGCGCACGAACTGCTTGTCGTAACTCGGCGGGCTGATGCCGACCCGGTACTGGTCGGCCGGCCAGAAACGCGAGGAATCCGGCGTGAGCATCTCATCCATCACCCGCAGTGTGCCGTCCTCGTCGAGGCCGAACTCCAGCTTGGTGTCGGCGATGATGATCCCGCGCTGCGCAGCGTAGTCGGCGGCGAAGCGGTAGATCGCCAGCGTCGCCTCGCGCACGCGCTCGGCCAGCTCGCCGCCGATCCGCGCGACGATGGCATCGAAGCTGACGTTCTGGTCGTGGTCGCCGACGGCGGCCTTGGTCGAGGGCGTGAAGATCGGCTCGGGCAGCTTCTCGGCCTGGCGCAGCCCGGCCGGCAGCCGGATGCCGCAGACCGCGCCGGTCGCCTGGTAGTCCTTCCAGCCCGAGCCGATCAGGTAGCCGCGCACGATGGCCTCCACCGGCAGCGGCCTGAGCCGTCGCGTCACCACCGCGCGCTTTTCGTACAGCGCCGCGTCCACGCCGGCCGGCAGCACCGCCGCCACCGATTCGTGGGTGAGGTGGTTGGGGACGATGTGCGCGGTCTTGTCGAACCAGAAATTGGAGATCTGGCAGAGCATCTCGCCCTTGCCCGGGATCGGATCGGGCAGCACCACATCGAAGGCCGAGAGGCGGTCGGTGGCGATCATCAGCAGGCGCTGGCCGGGCAAGGCGTAGACATCGCGGACCTTGCCGCGATGGAGCAGCTCCAGGCCGGGCAGGTCGGCGGTGTGCAGGACGGTGGACAAGGCGGGCACTCCGGCAAAGCGCCAATTGTAGCGGCGGGCGTGCCCGCTGCAGGAGCGGCGGACGATCCCGGCTAGAATGGGCGCCATGACACGTCACGCCCTGGCCGCCCTGACGGCCCTCGCGCTTTCCGCCTGTTCCACCGAACCCCCGCCGAATGCCGCCGTCGGCATGGCCGCGGACGTGGCGCGCCCGGCCAAACTCGGCCTGTGCGTGGCCTGCCACGGCGATACCGGCATCAGCCGCATCCCCGGCACGCCGCACATCGCCGGCCAGGACGAGATCTACCTGCGCAAGGCGCTGACCGAGTACCGCGACGGCCGCCGCCACGGCGGGCCGATGAATGCCGCCGCCGGCGGCCTGTCCGCTGCCGACATCGATGCACTGGCGGCCTGGTACGCCGCGCAGCGCTGGCCGGCCGCGGCGGAGGGCACGCCATGAGGTGGTACGGCAAACTGCTCGGCTTCATCGCCGGCTGGCTGCTGCTGCGCCACCCGGCCGGGGGGCTGATCGGCCTGCTGATCGGCCACGCCTTCGACGCCGACTGGTTCGGCCTGCGCAAGCCCAGCCCGTACCGCGAGCTGGGCCTGACCGAGGACGCCTCCGATGCCGAGGTCGAGCGCGCCTACCGCCGCCTGATCGCCCAGTACCACCCGGACAAGCTGGTCGGCATCGCCGACGACCTGCGCCAGCAGGCCGAGGACAAGGCGCGCCGCATCAACGCCGCCTACGAGGCGATCCAGAAACAGCGCCGCAAGCGCCACTCCTGACGAGCCACGCCATGTCCGACTGCATCATCGCCCCGTCCATCCTCTCCGCGAACTTCGCCAAGCTGGGCGAGGACGTCGATGCCGTGCTCGCCGCCGGTGCCGACTGGGTGCATTTCGACGTGATGGACAACCATTACGTGCCCAACCTCACCATCGGCCCGATGGTCTGCGAGGCGCTGCGCAGGCACGGCGTCACCGCGCCGATCGACGTGCATCTGATGGTCAAGCCGGTGGACCGCATCGTGCCGGATTTCGCCAAGGCCGGCGCCACGCTGATCAGCTTCCATCCCGAGGCCAGCGAGCATGTCCACCGCACCGTCCAGCTGATCAAGTCGCATGGCTGCCGAGCCGGCCTGGTGCTCAACCCGGCCACGCCGGTCGAGGTGCTGGAGTGGGTGCTGGAGGAACTCGACCTGGTGCTGCTGATGTCGGTGAACCCGGGCTTCGGCGGCCAGGCCTTCATCCCCTCGGCGCTCGACAAGCTGCGCCGCGTGCGCGGGATGATCGACCGTAGCGGCAAGGCCATCCGGCTGCAGATCGACGGCGGCGTGAAGGTTGACAACATCGGCGAGATCGCCGCCGCCGGCGCCGACACCTTCGTCGCCGGCTCGGCGATCTTCAACGCGCCCGATTACGCCGACGTGATCGCCCGCATGCGCGCGGCGGTGGCCGCGGCGCGCGGCTGAGGGAAGGTCTGAACAAGTGTCCATCCTGGACTTGCCAGCCCACGCCGCGTCCGGCGCATGTCCGGACGCGGCTTCGACGAATCAAGCACTTGCGTGCTTGATTCGCGAGCCGGCCATGCATGGCCGGCGGAACCTCTGAATTGATCAGAGGTTCCTGAGCGCGGACAGGGTCGGGGCCTCCCTGCCCCGTGGCATCGTCCCTGCCGATGACATGGCGGCCAGTGCGCTCACAGCGGGCGCCACTCGGGCGCGGTCTCGTCGCGCCGCCGCGACGGGCGCGGCAGCGGCGGGCCGGGCCAGGGCGGGGCGGCCGATTCGCCGTAGCGCAGGCGCACTTTGCCGGGCAGCTCGTGCGGCTCGGCGATGTCCGGACGGGCGTCGGGCGCAAGCGGCCGGTCGGGGCTCAGGATCATGGCGGCGCTCCTCTCAATCGCGGGGGATGACCAGCGCCAGCAGCACGATGACCAGCGCGACCAGCAGACGCAGCGGCAGGTCACGCGCCGTGTGCGCGGCAGCGACGGGGCGGAATCCGGGCCCGGTGCGGGCGATGGATGGCATGGTCGCGCCCCGTCAGCTTCGGGGGGGTGGGACTTCGTGCGCGCCGGCGCGCGCCGCCAGCGCCGCGCGCAGCGCGCGCTGCATCAGCGCCACGCCGATGGCGCGGCGGTGGCGGGCGCTGGCGCTGTCCAGACAGCGCGGCTTGCGGGTTTCGCGGGGTGTGGCGCGGTCGCTCATGGCCGGCTCCGGTCGAGGGTGCGGCGCCATTGCAACGCCGCCATCGGGCGTGGCCGGGCCGCTTCGGGCCGGCTGGCCGACGAGTTGTGGCAATTCGCGGGCGGCGCGTTGTCGCGCGGCGGGGCGCCGCCTATCCTCGCAGCCATGAGCCGGACCGTCGCCATCGTCGAAGACGAACCCGCCATCCGTGACAACTACGCCGAGGCACTGCGCCGCTACGGCTTCGAGGTGCACGGCTTCGGCAGCCGGCCGGAGGCGAAGCTGGCCTTCTCGCTCCGGCTGCCCGATCTGGTGATCATCGACATCGGCCTGGGCGACGAGCCCGAGGGCGGTTTCGAGCTGTGTCGCGAGCTGCGCGCGCGTTCGTCGACGCTGCCGATCCTGTTCTTGACCGCGCGCGATTCCGACCTGGACGTGATCTCCGGCCTGCGGCTGGGCGCCGACGACTACCTCAGCAAGGACATCAGCCTGCCGCAGCTCACCGCGCGCGTGCAGGCGCTGTTCCGCCGGATGGAGGCGCTGCGCGCGCCGGCCGCGCGCGAGCAGGTGTTCGCGTTGCGCGGCTTGCGGCTGGAGGTGGAGCGCATGCGGGTGGTCTGGAACGGCAGCGACGTGCCGCTGACCGTCACCGAGTTCTGGATGGTGCATGCGCTGGTGCGCCACCCCGGCCATGTGCGCAGCCGCGAACAGCTCATGCGCGAGGCGCAGGTGGTGGTGGACGATGCCACCATCACCTCGCACATCAAGCGCATCCGGCGCAAATTCCAGGCCATCGACCCCACCTTCGACGAGATCGACACCGTGCACGGGGCGGGTTACCGGTGGCGGCCGTGATGAACGCGCCGGACACGGGGCACCGGGCATCGGCTGCGTGCTGCGTGCGTCCGTTCGTCATGCGGGCGGCCGGCTTGGCTTTTCCGATTCCCCATTTCCGGTTCCCGACTTCCGAAAGCTGACCCTTGCGCCTCCGCTCCCAACTCCTGCTGGTCGCGCTGTCGGTGCTGGTCCTGCCCTGGGCCGGCTGGCAGTTCATCCGGCAGATGGAGACGCTGCTGCGGCAGGGCCAGGCGCAGGCGCTGCTGGCTTCGGCCGAGGCGCTGGCGCGCGGCCTGGCGTTGCAGCCGGAGACGTTGCCGGCGGCCGGTCCGGCTCTGTTCGTGCAGGAGCTGGCCGCGCCGCCGCGGCTGGATGGCCGTGCCGACGACTGGCCAGGCGCGGTGCTGCCGACGCGCCGCTTCGGCCATGCCGGCCGCGCCGATGCGGTCGAGCTCACGCTCGGTCGCGCACAGGACAGCCTGTACCTGCTCATCCGCGTGCGTGACGACACCCCGCTGCGCGCCGACGCGCACTGGCCGATCGCGGCGCGGCGCGATCACCTGCGGCTGGGCCTGGACGGGCCGCACGGCCGTGCCGAGTTCCGCCTCGCCAATGCCGCTTCCGGGGCCCTGATCGCCACCGATGCGGACGGCGGCCCGGCCTCGCTGCGGCCGGTCGGCGCGTGGCGCGAAGTGGAGGACGGCTACGAGGTCGAGCTGGCGCTGCCGCAGGGCTACCGCGTCGATTCGCTCGGCCTGCTCGTGCACGACGCGGACGAAGCCGGCGCCGTGCGGCTCGCCGGCACCGAGGTCGAAACACCTGGCCGGCTGTGGCCGCTGCTGGTGCGCAGCGAAGCGCAGGCGCGCGCGCTGCAGTCGCTGGCGCCGCCGCAGATGCGTGCGCGCCTGCTCGATGGCGAGGGCTGGATCCTGGCCGAGGCCGGCGCGCTGATCTCGCCGCTGCCGCGTGGCGAGCTGCCGATCTGGCGACGCTGGATCTACCGCTGGCTGCTGATGGCGCAGGACGAGCCGTTGCGCGCGGACGATGCCGGTGCGATCCGCAGCGATGCCGGCGAAGTCCGGCAGGCGCTGTCGGGCAAGCCCGGCGCGGCCTGGCGGCGCGATCCCGACGGCCAGCGGCAGCTGCTGTCGGCGGCGGTGCCGCTGCGTGTCGATGGCGATGTGCGCGGCGCGGTGCTGCTCGAACGCGAGAACGACGCCGCCCTGCTGCTGGCCGACCGTGCCGTGGCCGGCCTGCTCGGCTCCACGCTGCTCGCCCTGCTCGGCGCCGGTGGCGTGGTGTTCTGGTTCGCCTCGCGGCTGAGCGGGCGCATCCGCCGCCTGCGCGACGCTGCCGAGAACGCCTTCGATCCGGAAGGCCGGCTGCGGCCGTTCCCGAAGATGCGCAGCCGCGACGAGATCGGCGACCTCGGCCGCAGCTTCGGCCGCCTGCTCGGCGAAGTGGCCGCTTACACCGACTACCTGCGCACGCTCGCCGGCAAGCTCTCGCATGAGCTGAACACGCCGCTGGCCATCGTCCGCACCTCGCTGGAAAACCTCGACCCGGGCCAGATGCCGGCGCAGGCCTTGCCGTATCTGGAGCGCGCGCGCGGCGGCATCGACCGCCTCGGCACGCTGGTGCGCGCGATGAGCGAGGCCAGCCGCATCGAGCACGCCATCGCCGCCGCCGAGGGCGAGGATTTCGACCTGCGCGCGCTGGTGGCCGACTGCGCCGAAAGCTACCGCGCCCTGCTGGCGCCGCGCCGGCTCGAGGTGTCGCTGCCGGCGCGGCCAGTGCCGCTGCACGGCGCGCCCGAGCTGATCGCGCAGGCGCTGGACAAGCTGATCGACAACGCCCGCGGCTTCACGCCCGAGGACGGCTGGGTGCGCATCGCGCTCGACGACGTGCCCGACGGGCCGGTGCTGCGCGTCGCCAACCTCGGTCCGCCGCTGCCGGCGTCGATGCGCGGCAAGCTGTTCGACTCGCTGGTGTCGGTGCGCGAACCCGCGCGCGGCGATGGCGGCGTGCACCTCGGCCTGGGCCTGTACATCGTCCGGGTGATCGTCGACCTGCACCGCGGCCGTGCCGAGGCCAGCGACCTGCCCGGGGGCGGTGGCGTCGAGTTCGCTTTGCGCCTGGCCGGCATGCCGCGCCGACGCAGCTGAGGCCGCAGGGTGACCGGGCGCGGCGCGGGTGGTTGGAGCCCTCCCTGGCTCCAGGTTTTCGTCCTTGCCGATGACCGCTGCGAACGCCGCGCATTCTGGTCGTTGCATGTGACAGTTCATGCGGCGTGCCGCCCTCCTGCGGGCATCGTCGTGGCCGTGACCTTGCCTGCACCCGCGCGGCTGGCATACTCGCTTCCCCCTCCCATGCGCCGCACGCAGGCCCCACGTGCAGATCGACGCCGCCACCTTCCGGCAACTGGCCGCCGCCGGGCACACCCGCATCCCGGTGGTGCGCGAAGTGCTGTCCGATCTCGACACCCCGCTGTCGGTGTATCTCAAGTTCGCCGACGCGCCGAACAGTTACCTGTTCGAGTCGGTGGAGGGCGGCGAGACCTGGGGCCGGCACTCGATCATCGGCCTGCCGGCGCGACGTACCTATGCCTTCCGTGGCCACACGCTGGAGGTGCGCGAGTACGGCGAACTGGTCGAGACGCGCGAGGTCGCCGACCCGCTCGGCGAGGTCGAGCGCCTGCGCGCCGCCCATTCGGTGCCGAAGCTCGACGGCCTGCCGGCCTTCACCGGCGGGCTGGTCGGCTGGTTCGGCTTCGAGTGCATCGGCTACATCGAGCCGCGCCTGGCCGGTGGCGACACGCCTGACCAGCTCGGCACGCCGGACATCTTCCTGATGCTGTCGGAAGAGGTCGCCGTCTTCGACAACCTCAAGGGCCGCCTGTACCTCGTCGTCCACGCCGATCCGGCCGAGCCGCAGGCCTATGCGAAAGCGCAGCGCCGGCTCGACGCACTGACGCACCGCCTGCGCCACGCCGGCGCCAGCTACCCCGACGTGCTCGACCCGGCCGCGCTCGACGAGGGCGACTTCGTTTCCGGCTTCACCCGCGAGGGCTTCATCGCCGCGGTCGGGAAGTGCCAGGACTACATCCGCGCCGGGGATGTCTTCCAGGTGGTGCTGAGCCAGCGCCTGAGCGTGCCGTTCCGCGCCCGCCCGGTGGACGTCTACCGGGCGCTGCGGGCGATGAACCCCTCGCCGTACATGTACTTCATCGACACCGGCGCCACCCAGGTGGTGGGCAGCTCGCCGGAGATCCTGGTCCGCCTGCAGGGCGACACCCTCACCGTGCGCCCCATCGCCGGCACCCGCCCGCGTGGCCGCACGCCGGAAGAAGACAGCGCGCTCGAAGCCGATCTGCTGGCCGACCCCAAGGAGCGCGCCGAGCACCTGATGCTGATCGACCTCGGCCGCAACGACGTCGGCCGCGTCGCCGCCGCCGGCAGCGTGCAGGTGGGCGAGCGGTTCGTCATCGAGCGCTACAGCCACGTCATGCACATCGTCAGCGAGGTCACCGGCCGGTTGCGGCCGGGCCTGAGCTACGCCGACGTGCTCAAGGCCACCTTCCCGGCCGGCACCGTCAGCGGCGCGCCCAAGATCCGCGCGCTGGAGATCATCCGCGCGCTGGAACCGGTCAAGCGCAACATCTACTCCGGCGCGGTCGGCTACATCGGCTGGCACGGCGATGCCGACACCGCCATCGCCATCCGCACCGCCGTCATCCAGGACGGCCGCCTGCACGTGCAGGCCGGCGCCGGCATCGTCCACGACTCCGACCCGGTCAAGGAGTGGGAAGAAACCATGAACAAGGGCCGCGCCCTGTTCCGCGCGGTGGCGCAGGCGGCGGGGGGGTTGTGACGCCATGCTCCTGATGATCGACAACTACGACAGCTTCACCTTCAACCTCGTGCAGTACCTGCAGGAGCTGGGCGAGGAGGTGAAGGTGGTGCGCAACGACGAGCTTACGGTCGATGCGATCGCGCGGCTGGCGCCGGAGCGCATCGTGATCTCGCCGGGGCCGTGCACGCCGAACGAGGCGGGGGTGTCGCTGGCGGTGTTCGAGCAACTGGCCGGGCGGATTCCGGTGTTCGGCGTGTGCCTGGGCCACCAGAGCCTGGGGCAGGCCTTCGGCGGGCGGGTGGTGCGGGCCAGGCGGATCATGCACGGCAAGACCTCGCTGATCCATCACACCGGGCAGGGCGTGTTCGCCGGCCTGCCGAACCCGTTCGAGGCGACGCGCTACCATTCGCTGGTGGTCGAGCGCGAGTCGCTGCCGGACTGTCTGGAAATCACCGCCTGGACGCAGAACGACGACGGCTCGATGGAGGAGATCATGGGCCTGCGCCACCGCACGCTGCCGGCAGAGGGCGTGCAGTTCCACCCGGAGTCGATCCTCACACAACACGGCCACGCGCTGCTGCGGAATTTCCTGCAGGCGTCGCGGCGGGCGGCGTGAAAGTCCCTCTCCCCGTGGCAGAGGGATTCAGGGTGAGGGTTCGGCGGAGCGATGTTGTGGAACGGCGGTTGGAAATGATCGGCTGGCGGGGCGGTTGCCTCGGGCGGCACGCGGATCGATCGCCCTTGCGGTTTCACCGTACCCTCACCCCACCCCCTCTCCCGTCGGGAGAGGAGCTTTGAAAGCGAGAACGACCATGCCCATCACGCCCCAGGAAGCACTCCAGCGCACCATCGAGCACCGCGAGATCTTCCACGACGAGATGGTCGATCTGATGCGGCAGATCATGCGCGGCGAGGTGTCGCCGGTGATGACGGCGGCCATCCTCACCGGCCTGCGCGTGAAGAAGGAGACCATCGGCGAGATCGCCGGCGCGGCGCAGGTGATGCGCGAGTTCGCGGCCAAGGTGGCGGTGCCCGACAGCGCGCATTTCGTCGATATCGTCGGCACCGGCGGCGACGGCGCGCATACCTTCAACATCTCCACCGCGGCGATGTTCGTGGTCGCCGCGGCGGGCGCCAGGGTGGCCAAGCACGGCAACCGCGGCGTGTCGTCGAAGTCGGGCAGCGCCGACGTGCTGGAGGCGCTGGGCGCGGCCATCGAGCTGCAACCGGCGCAGGTGGCCGAGTGCATCGCCGAAACCGGCCTCGGCTTCATGTTCGCGCCGATCCATCACCCGGCGATGAGGCACGTGGCGCCGGTGCGGCGCGAGATGGGCGTGCGCACGATCTTCAACATCCTCGGGCCGCTGACCAACCCGGCCGGGGCGCCGAACATCCTGATGGGCGTGTTCCACCCCGACCTGGTCGGCATCCAGGTGCGCGTGCTGCAGCGGCTGGGCGCGCAACGCGCGCTGGTGGTGTGGGGCCGCGACGGCATGGACGAGATCTCGCTCGGCGCCGGCACGCTGGTGGGCGAGCTGCGCGACGGGCAGGTGCGCGAGTACGAGATCCATCCCGAGGACTTCGGCATCGCCATGGCCGCCAGCCGCAACCTGCGGGTGGCCGATGCCGACCAGTCCAAGGCCATGCTGCTCGAAGCGCTGGGCAACGCCGACGGGCTGCCGCGCGAGATCGTGGCGCTCAACGCCGGCGCGGCGCTGTACGTGGCCGGCGTGGCGGCGTCCATCGGCGAGGGCATCGCCAGAGCGCGCGAAGCGATCGCCTCCGGCGCGGCGCTGGCGAAGATGGAGGAATTCGTCGGCATGACCCGGCAACTGGCCGGGCAGCCGGTGGGCGGTGGCTGAGCACGGCATGGCCTCCGGCCGTGCGTGGGGCGAGCGACGAGTGACGGGCGACGAGAGCGGGTTCATGAGCGACATCCTCCAGACCATCCTGCGCCGCAAGGCCGAGGAAGTGCGCGAGCGCGCGGCGCGCGTGAGCCTGCGCGAGCTGTCCGCGCGCATCGACGACGCGCCGCCGGTGCGCGGTTTCGCCGCCGCGCTGGCGGCGAAGATCGCCGCCGGCCTGCCGGCGGTGATCGCCGAGGTGAAGAAGGCCAGCCCGAGCAAGGGCGTGATCCGCGCCGACTTCCACCCGGCCGAGATCGCCCGCAGCTATGAGCGCGGCGGCGCGGCCTGCCTGTCGGTGCTGACCGACGCGGATTTCTTCCAGGGCGCCGATGCCTACCTGCAGGAAGCCCGCGCGGCCTGCGCGCTGCCGGTGCTGCGCAAGGATTTCGTCGTCGACGCCTACCAGGTGTACGAGGCGCGCGCGCTCGGCGCCGACTGCATCCTGCTGATCGTCGCCGCGCTCGGCGACGCGGCGCTGGCCGAGCTGTCGCACCTGGCGATGGAGCTGGGCATGGACGTGCTGGTGGAAGTGCACGACCTCGACGAGCTCGAACGCGCCCTGCAGATCGCCGTGCCGCTGGTCGGCATCAACAACCGCGACCTGCGCACGTTCGAGGTGTCGCTCGACACCACCCTGAAGATGAAGGACGCCGTGCCGCCCGACCGCCTGCTGGTCACCGAGAGCGGCATCCTCACCCCGGCCGACGTGCGACGGATGCGCGAGCACGGCGTGCACGCCTTTCTGGTCGGCGAAGCCTTCATGCGCGCCGACGATCCAGGCGAGGCGCTGGCGCGGCTGTTCGCCTGACCGGCGCCGGGGCGGGCGGTGGGACACGGTTCGTCGCCGCGACGGCTTGCAGGCCGGGCCGGTCCGGGATAAATACGTAAGTAATTACGCAATTGCTTACTGGAGTGTTCCGTGGACTTCCTCTCCGCCCAAGGCGCGCTGGCGCTGGGCAGCCGCTTGAAGGCGCTGAGCGAACGCCTGTACGACGCCGCCGATGCGGTCTACCGGGCGCAGGGTTCGGCCATGCAGGCGCGCTGGCTGCCGGTGCTCAAGCTGCTGCTCGAGCGCGGGCCGATGCCGGTGGGCGACATCGCCCGCGAGATCGGCCAGAGCCATTCGGCGGTGAGTCAGCTGGCGACCCGGCTGGCGCGCGAGGGCTGGCTGAGCGCGCGCGGCGACCGCAAGGACCGTCGGCGCCGGGTGCTGGCGCTGACGCCGAAGGCCGAGGCCGAGCTCAAGGCGCTGCGCCCGCTCTGGCGCGCGGTGCGCGAGACGGTGGACGAGACGATCGCGGCGACCGGCCACGACCTGCTGGCCGCGCTGGCGGCCTTCGAGCAGCGGCTGGACGCGGTGCCGCTCCACGAGGCCGTCGTCGCCCGCCACCGCGAAAGTGCGCAGCGCGCATTGCGGGTGGTGCCGTTCGACCCGGCACTGCGCGAGCACTTCTACCGGCTCAATGCCGAGTGGTTGCAGAAGTACTTCTACCTGGAGCAGGTCGATCACGAGGTGCTGTCGAACCCGGAGGAGAGGATCCTCGCCCCCGGCGGCGAGATCCTGTTCGCCCTGCTCGGCGAGGAAGTGGTCGGCACCTGCGCGCTGCTGCAGGAATCGCCGGGCGTGTTCGAGCTGACCAAGATGGCGGTGACCGAGCGCCATCAGGGCCTGGGTATCGGCCGCAAGCTGCTGGCCGCGGCGATCGAGGCCTTCCGCCGCCGCGGCGGGCGCGAGCTGTTCCTGGAGTCCAACAGCCGGCTGCAGCCGGCGCTGCGGCTGTACGCCAGCATGGGCTTCGAGATGCAGCCCGGCACGCGGCCGGGCTCGCACTACCAGCGCGCCGACGTCTACATGATCTGGCGCGATCCCGAAGCCCCCTGCGCGGTGTGACGGCGGCTGCGGTCAGGCCTCGCCCAGACGCTTGACCAGCCGCACCGAGCCGCCGCCGTAGCCGCAGGCGCGGTAGAAGGCGTGGGCGCGGGTGCGGTGATCGGCGCTGGTGACCTCGATGCGCGCGGCGCCGGCGGCGCGGGCGCGGCTTTCCGCCTCGCGCAGCAGGGCGTGGCCGATGCCACGGTCGCGGTGGCTCTCGGCGACCACCAGCGCGGTGATGCGGCAGGTGCGCCGGCCCAGCGGCAGGTAGTACATGAAGTCCAGCGCCACCAGCCCGCAGAGATCGCCGTGGTGGTCGGCGACGATCAGCGCCTGGGTCGGATCGTCCTCGACGACGGCGATGCGCTCGGCCGCATCCTCGCGGCTGCAGGGGTAGCCGAGCGCGTCGAGCAGGGCGGCCACCGCCGCCGCATCCGCCTGCGTGACCGGCCGGAGCAGGGGGCGCAGCCGGTCGGGCGTGGCGGAATCGGACATCAGCGGGTGCCGTAGACCACGACGGTCTTGCCGCGCGCGTGCAGCATGCCCTGCTCCTGTAGCTGCTTGAGCACGCGGCCGGCCATCTCGCGCGAGCAGCCGACGATGCGCGCCAGCTCCTGGCGCGACACCTTGATCTGGGTGCCCTGCGGGTGGCTCATGGCATCCGGCTCCTGGCATAGGTCGAGCAGGGTGCGGACGATGCGGCCGGTGACGTCGAGGAAGGCCAGACGGCTGGCCTTGCGGCTGGTGTCGAGCAGGCGCTTGGAGATCTGCGCGCCGATGGCGTATAGGATGCGCGGGCACTCGGCCGCCAGGCTGGTGGCGAACAGCTGGTGCAGGCGCTCGTAGCTGATCTCGGCCAGCTCGCAGGGGGTGCGGGTGCGCAGCAGCACCTCGCGCTGCTCGGCGTAGACGAACAGGCCCATCTCGCCGATGAACTCGCCGGCGTTGATGTAACCCAGCACCAGCTCGCGGCCGTCGGGCTCCTCGCTGATGATGCTCAGCGAGCCGCTCATCACGTAGTACAGCGTGCCGGCCGGATCGCCGGGACGGAACACGTCCGAACGGCTGGGGTAGCGGCGGCGGTGGCAATGGGCCAGGAACCGGTCCAGGGTAGTCTGGTCCGGCGACAGCGGGCTGAGCGGCGCGGGGCGCCGCAGGCCGGGAACGGGTGTCAGGTAGGCAGGATGTGCCATCGGTGTGTGACCGGCGTCTCGTTCCGTCCAGCTTAGGCCGGTCGGCGCCCGGCTTCAACGCCGCCTTGACGCGGAGGTAGCCCCCGGGGGAGCTTTGGCCGATAATTCACCACTTGTCTCCCCAGCACCGCGCCAGACGAGGGCGCCGTACCGTGGTCAAGCCGATTCCCCGCCTGAAGCTGCAGGGCTTCAACAACCTCACCAAGGCCCTGAGCTTCAACATCTATGACGTCTGCTACGCGGTCAGCGAGGAGCAGCGCCAGCGCTACATCGAGTACATCGACGAGGCGTACAACGCCGACCGCCTGACGCAGATCCTGACCGACGTGGCCGAGATCATCGGTGCCAACATTCTCAACGTGGCCCGCCAGGATTACGACCCCCAGGGTGCCTCGGTGACGATCCTGATCTCCGAGGAGCCGGTGATCGACAAGCGGGCGGCGGGCAAGGAGGTGCTGGCCGGGGCCGTGCGCGAGCACCACGAGGCCAGCGTGGTGGCGCACATGGACAAGAGCCACATCACGGTGCACACCTACCCGGAGACGCACCCGCACAACGGCATCGCGACCTTCCGCGCCGACATCGACGTGGCGACCTGCGGCGTGATCTCGCCGCTGAAGGCCCTGAACTACCTGATCGAGAGCTTCGAGTCCGACATCGTCATCATGGACTACCGCGTGCGCGGCTTCACCCGCGACGTGAAGGGCAAGAAGCACTACATCGACCACAAGATCAATTCGATCCAGGACTACCTGTCCAAGTCGATCAAGAGTCGCTACGAAATGCTCGACGTGAACGTGTACCAGGAGAACATGTTCCACACCAAGATGCATGTGAAGGACTTCGACCTGGACACCTACCTGTTCGAGGAGAAGGCCAAGAATCTCGGCTTCAAGGACCGTCTGCGCATCGAGGCGCAGCTCAGGCGCGAGATCGAGGAGCTGTTCCACGGCCGCAACCTGGTCGACTGATCGCCCGCGCCATGCGCCTCCCGCGAAGGGCCGGCTCTGCCGGCCCTTCGCTTTTGCGGGTCCCGCCGGATGCGCCGCCACGGTCCTTGGCCGATAATGAACGGCTCCCTCGCCGTGCGCTTGCCGCGATCGCGCGGCGGCCTCATCACAGGATCCGATGCCGATGAATACCGCCTACCGCAAGCCCCTGCCCGGTACCTCGCTGGACTGGTTCGACGCCCGCGAGGCGGTGGAGGCGATCCGCCCGGGCGCCTGGGCCGGGCTGCCGTACACCTCGCGCGTGCTGGCCGAGAACCTGGTGCGGCGCTGCGATCCGGCGATCCTGGAGGACTCGCTGCGGCAGCTGGTCGAGCGCCGCCGCGATCGCGACTTCCCGTGGTATCCGGCACGGGTGGTCTGCCATGACATCCTCGGCCAGACCGCGCTGGTCGATCTGGCCGGCCTGCGCGACGCCATCGCCGCGCAGGGCGGCGATCCGGCCCAGGTCAATCCGGTCGTTCCCGTCCAGTTGATCGTCGACCACTCGCTGGCAGTGGAGTGCGGCGGTCACGACCCGGACGCCTTCCGCAAGAATCGCGAGATCGAGGACCGCCGCAACGAGGACCGCTTCCACTTCATCGACTGGACCCGGCGCGCGTTCCGCAACGTCGACGTGATCCCGCCGGGCAACGGGATCATGCACCAGATCAATCTGGAGAAGATGAGCCCGGTGGTGTGCGTGCAGGACGGTGTGGCCTTCCCCGATACCTGCGTCGGCACCGACAGCCACACGCCGCACGTCGATGCGCTGGGCGTGATCGCCATCGGCGTCGGCGGCCTGGAAGCCGAGAACGTGATGCTCGGCCGCGCCTCGTGGATGCGCCTGCCGGAGATCGTCGGCGTCGAGCTGACCGGCAGGCCGCGGCCCGGCATCACCGCCACCGACATCGTGCTGTCGCTGACCGAGTTCCTGCGCAAGCAGAAGGTGGTCGGCGCCTATCTGGAGTTCCATGGCGAAGGCGCCGCCGCGCTGGGCGTGGGCGACCGTGCGACGATCTCCAACATGGCGCCCGAGTACGGCGCCACCGCGGCGATGTTCTTCATCGACGACAACACGCTCGACTACCTGCGCCTGACCGGCCGCAGCGACGGGCAGGTCAGCCTGGTCGAGACCTACGCGAAAACCGCCGGCCTGTGGGCCGGCGACCTCGAGCATGCGCAGTACGAGCGCTGCCTGCAGTTCGACCTGTCCAGCGTCGAGCGCACGATGGCCGGCCCGTCCAACCCGCATGCCAAGCTGCCGGTGGCCGAGCTGTCGGCGCGCGGCATCGCCGGCAACCTCGCCGCCGTGCGCGCGCAGGAGGCACAGGGCCTGCTGCCCGACGGCGCGGTGATCATCGCCGCCATCACCAGCTGCACCAACACCTCCAACCCGCGCAACGTGATCGCCGCCGGCCTGCTGGCGCGCAACGCCAACCGCGCCGGGCTGACCCGCAAGCCGTGGGTGAAGACTTCGCTGGCGCCCGGCTCGCGCGCCGTGGCGCTGTACCTGGAGGAAGCCGGGCTGAAGCCGGAGCTGGAGCGGCTCGGCTTCGGCATCGTCGGCTTCGCCTGCACCACCTGCAACGGCATGAGCGGCGCGCTCGACCCGAGGATCCAGCAGGAGATCATCGATCGCGACCTGTATGCGGTCGCCGTGCTCTCCGGCAACCGCAACTTCGACGGCCGCATCCATCCCTACGCCAGGCAGGCCTTCCTGGCCTCGCCTCCGCTGGTGGTGGCCTACGCCATCGCCGGCACCATCCGCTTCGACATCGAGAAGGACGCGCTGGGCCACGACCCGGACGGCAAGCCGATCACCCTGAAGGACCTGTGGCCCTCGGATGAGGAGATCGATGCGCTGGTGAAGTCCGCGGTCAAGCCCGAGCACTTCCGCCAGGTCTACGAGCCGATGTTCCGCATCGCCGTGGACAGCGGCCCGCAGGTCAGCCCGCTGTACGACTGGCGCCCGCGCAGCACCTACATCCGCCGCCCGCCCTACTGGGAAGGCGCGCTGGCCGGCGAGCGCACGCTGCGCGGCATGCGTCCGCTGGCGATCCTCGGCGACAACATCACCACCGACCACATCTCGCCGTCGAACGCGATCCTGCCCGACAGCGCCGCCGGCGAGTACCTGGCCAGCATGGGCCTGCCGGAGGAGGACTTCAATTCCTACGCGACGCATCGCGGCGACCACCTCACCG
Source organism: Rehaibacterium terrae (assembly GCF_014202935.1). GTDB lineage: Bacteria > Pseudomonadota > Gammaproteobacteria > Xanthomonadales > Xanthomonadaceae > Rehaibacterium > Rehaibacterium terrae. The sequence goes on from NZ_JACHHX010000002.1 coordinate 48,349, forward strand.
CGCAGCGCGCCACCTTCGCCAACCCCAAGCTGTTCAACGAGATGGTGCGCAACCCCGACGGCAGCGTGCGGCAGGGCTCGCTGGCCCGGGTCGAGCCGGAGGGCGAGGTGATGCGCATGTGGGAGGCGATCGAGACCTACATGCAGCGCCGCCAGCCGCTGATCATCATCGCCGGCAAGGACTACGGACAGGGCAGCTCGCGCGACTGGGCCGCCAAGGGCGTGCGGCTGGCCGGTGTGGAGGCCATCGTCGCGGAAGGCTTCGAGCGCATCCACCGCACCAACCTGATCGGCATGGGCGTGCTGCCGCTGGAGTTCAAGCCCGGCACCGACCGCCACACGCTCGCCCTCGACGGCACCGAAACCTACGACGTGGTCGGCGAGCGCACCCCGGGCGCCGAGCTCACCCTGGTCGTGCACCGCCGCAGCGGCGAGACCGTCGAGGTGCCCGTCACCTGCCGCCTCGACTCCGACGAGGAAGTCTCCATCTACGAAGCCGGCGGCGTACTGCAGCGCTTCGCGCAGGATTTCCTCGAAGCCAACCGGGCCAGCTGACGCCATGAGCCACAAGCCGCAACTGCGCATCCCCGCCATGTACATGCGCGGCGGCACCTCCAAGGGGGTGTTCTTCCGCCTCGACGATCTCCCACCGGCAGCGCAGGTGCCGGGGCCAGCACGCGATGCGCTGCTGATGCGGGTGATCGGCTCGCCCGACCCCTACGGCAAGCACACCGACGGCATGGGCGGGGCCACCAGCAGCACCAGCAAGTGCGTGATCATCAGCCAGAGCACGCAACCCGGCCACGACGTCGACTACCTCTACGGCCAGGTGGCGATCGACACCGCCTTCGTGGACTGGAGCGGCAACTGCGGCAACTTGAGCACCGCCGTCGGCCCGTTCGCGATCGCCAACGGCTTCATCGACAGGGCGCGGCTGCCGGAGAACGGCGTGTGCACGGTGAAGGTGTGGCAGGCCAACATCGGCAAGACCATCCTCTGCCATGTGCCGATCGCGAACGGGCAGGTGCAGGAGACCGGCGACTTCGAACTCGACGGCGTCGCCTTCCCGGCGGCCGAGATCGTGCTCGAGTTCATCGACCCGGCCGACGAGGGCGAAGGCAGCGGGGCGATGTTCCCCACCGGCCATCTGGTCGACACGCTGGACGTGCCTGGCGTCGGCACGCTCGAGGCCACGCTGATCAACGCCGGCATTCCGACCGTGTTCGTCAACGCGGCCGACATCGGCTATACCGGCACCGAGCTGCAGGAGGCGATCAACGGCGACGCCAAGGCGCTGGCGATGTTCGAGGCCATCCGCGCCCACGGCGCGGTGCGCATGGGGCTGATCAGGGATGTCTCGGAAGCGCCCAAGCGCCAGCACACCCCCAAGATCGCCTTCGTCGCGCCGGCGCAGGACTACGTCGCCAGCAGCGGCAGGCGCATCGCCGCCGGCGACATCGACCTCAACGTGCGCGCCCTGAGCATGGGCAAGCTGCACCACGCGATGATGGGCACCTGCGCGGTGGCCATCGCGACCGCCGCCGCCATTCCCGGCACGCTGGTCAACCGCGCCGCCGGCGGTGGCGAGCGCGAGACGGTGCGCTTCGGCCACCCCAGCGGCACGCTGCGCGTCGGCGCGCAGGCCGAACGGGTGGATGGTCAGTGGGTCGTGCGCAAGGCGATCATGTCGCGCTCGGCGCGGGTGCTGATGGAAGGCTGGGTGCGGGTGCCGGCGTGAGGGGCCGGGGCTCGGGGCCGGGGCTTGGGAAAGCGCGGCGGATTCAGACCCGGTAGGCCACCAGTTTCATCACTTTCGATGCCAGCGCCATCGCCTGCGGAATCGGCGCCGGCAGCGGGCGCGCACCGGCGGCCAGCGCGTTGTCGGCGTGGCGGATCTCGTCGTCCTTCATCTGCCGCAGGATCGCGCGGCTGCGCTCGTCGTCGGCCGGCAATGATTCCAGATGCTCATCGAGGTGGGCCTCGACCTGGCGCTCGGTCTCGACCACGAAGCCCAGGTTCCAGCCATCGCCGCGCAGCCCGGCCAGCACGCCGATGGCGTAGGCACCGGCGTACCACAGCGGGTTGAGCAGGCTGGGGCGGTCGTGCAGCTCGCGCAGGCGGTCGGCGCACCAGGCCAGGTGATCGGTCTCTTCCTGCGCCGCGACCAGCAGGTGCTCGCGGGTGCGCTCGTCGCGCGCCACCGCGGCCTGGCCGAAGTACAGCGCCTGCGCGCAGACCTCGCCGACGTGGTTGATCCGCATCAGGCCGGCGGCGTGACGGCGCTCGTCCTCGTCGAGGAAAGCGTCGGGCAGCAGGCCGGCCGGATTGGGGCGCTCGGCCGGCGGATTGCCGAGGGTGGTGGCGAGGGCGTGCTCGGCCTCGATCAGCAGGCGGTCGATCAGCGAATAGTGACGGGTCGCGCTCATGGCAGGGCGTCGGCGAGCAGTTCGAGCGGATGGATCGTGCGGATGCCGGCGGCGTCGGCCAGGTGCAGCCGACAGCCGATGTTCGCGCTCACCAGTGTAGCCGCCCCGCTGGCGGCGAGCGCGTCGAGCAGCGGCTGGCGCAGCCGCGCGGCGCGCATGGGTTCGTCGAACATGTGTATCCCGGCGGCGCCGCAGCAGCCGGTGTCGGGCAGTTCGACCACCTCCAGCGCCGGGATGCGCGCCAGCAGCGCGCGCAGGGCGCGGTCACTGCCCACCACGCTGCGCTGGGTACAGGGCAGGTGCAGGGCGATGCGCAGCGGCAGCGGCCGCAAATGCAGGCGATCGACCTGCGCTTGCAGGAAGTCCAGCGCATCGAGCGCTCGTGTACCCTCGGGCAGGCTCGCGGCGACGGCGGCGTGGCAGCCGCTGGCGCAGGTCAGCACAGCCTGTGCGCCGGCGAACGCGGCGCGGTTGGTCGCGGCCAGCCGCTGTGCAGTGTCCGTGTCGCCGGCGTGGGCGTGCAGGGCGCCGCAGCAGGTCTGCCCCTCCGGCCAGGCGATGGCGGTGTCCAGGGCCGCGCACAGGCGAGCCAGTGCGGCCTGTACCGGGGCTTCGTAGCGGCGCGCCACGCAGCCGGTGAACACGGCCACGCGGGCCGGGCCGGCGGGGCGCGGCCTCGTCGCCGGCGGGCGCGGCAGCGGCCGCAGTCGCGCCGGCAGCAGCGGTGCGAGGATGCGATAGAATCCCAGCCCGCGGTCGAGCAGGGCCGGCCTTGCCGTCAGCCACTCGGCCAGGCGCCGACGCAGGCCGGGCCGGCGGCGCAGCCGTTGCCGGCGGCGGGTTTCGACCAGCAGCTCGCCGTAACGCACCCCGGCCGGGCAGACCGCCTCGCAGCGGCGGCAGCCCAGGCAATGGTCGAGGTGGGCGTCGCCGGCCGGGGAGGGGGGCAGCCACCCGGTCGCCAGGCCGCGCGCCAGTGCGATCCGCCCACGCGGGGACTCGGCCTCGCAGCGGTCGAGCCGGTAGGTCGGGCAATGCGGCAGGCACAGACCACACTGCACGCAGCGGTCCGCCAGCGCCGTCAGCGGGTCGGGAGCGTCGGACGGGGCGGGTGTCGGGGCCATCCAGCCGATGCTAGCACGCCGCCCGGCGGGCTTGCGGCGCTTGCGGGAGCGGGTTATCATTCCGCTCCTTTCGTTTTCGCTTTCTCCGTTTCGGAGCTGTCATGAAGACTTTCAGCGCCAAGCCGGAAACCGTGCAGCGCGACTGGTACGTGGTGGATGCGACCGGCAAGACGCTCGGCCGCCTCTGCTCGGAACTCGCGCGCCGTCTCCGCGGCAAGCACAAGCCGGTGTTCACCCCGCACGTCGACACGGGCGACTACATCGTGGTCGTCAATGCCGAGAAGATCGCCGTCACCGGCAACAAGCTCCAGGACAAGAAGTACCACCGCTTCACCGGCTACGTCGGCAACCTGAAGACCGAGACCCTGGGCCAGATGCTCGACAAGCACCCCGAGCGCGCCATCGAGATCGGCGTCAAGGGCATGCTGCCGAAGAACCCGCTCGGCCGCGCGATGTTCAGGAAGCTCAAGGTCTACGCCGGCCCGAACCACCCGCACACCGCCCAGCAGCCGCAGGCGCTGGACATCTAACGGATCCGACCATGGCACTGCAGCAGTACTACGGCACCGGCCGCCGCAAGTCCTCGACCGCCCGCGTGTTCCTGCGCCCGGGCAAGGGCAGCATCACCGTCAACGACCGCTCGCTGGACGAGTTCTTCGGCCGTGAGACCGCGCGCATGATCGTGCGCCAGCCGCTCGAACTGACCCGGCTGGCCGAGAAGTTCGACGTCAAGGTCACCGTCGAGGGCGGCGGCAGCACCGGCCAGGCCGGCGCCATCCGCCTGGGCCTGGCCCGCGCCCTGGTCGAGTACGACGAGAACCTCAAGCCCGAGCTGCGCAAGGCGGGTTACATGACCCGCGATGCCCGCGAGGTCGAGCGCAAGAAGGTCGGTCTGCACAAGGCCCGCCGCGCCACCCAGTTCTCCAAGCGCTGATCCGGGCGCTCCCGGTTTAGGGGGATCGTCTAACGGTAGGACAGCGGACTCTGACTCCGTCAATCTAGGTTCGAATCCTAGTCCCCCTGCCACATCGAGGCCCCGCGTTTGCGGGGCCTTTTTGTTTGGCCGCGACTGGCCATCAGGCAGGCATGCGCCCGCCTGGCCGGACAAGGTATCGGTTACACTTGAAACCTTTCGCAGCCGGCGCATCCATTCGCGCCAACGGAACTGGGCACGCACACATGAAACTGGGCTCTCTCAAGGAAGGCGGTCGCGACGGCACGCTGGTCGTCGTCAGCCGCGATCTGTCCAAGGCGGTCAAGGCCACCGGCATCGCCGACACGCTGCAGCGCGCGCTGGAAGACTGGCAAAACCTCGCGCCGCGTCTGAACGCGCTGTATGAGAGCCTCGATGCCGGCACGGCCGCCGGCGCCTTCGCGCTGGATGTGGCCCAGCTCGCCGCGCCGCTGCCGCGGGCCTACGAATTCGTCGACGGCTCGGCCTACCTGCCGCATGTGGAGCGGGTGCGCCGCGCGCGCGGCGCCGAGGTGCCCGAGTCGTTCTACACCGATCCGCTGATGTACCAGGCGACCAGTGCCGGCTTCTACGGCCCGCGCGATCCGGTGCTGGTGGCGGACGAGGCCTACGGCATCGACCTGGAGGCCGAGATCGTGGTGGTGACCGACGACGTGCCGATGGCGGTGACGCCGGAACAGGCCGCCGCACACATTCAGCTGATCGGGCTGGTCAACGACGTCTCCCTGCGCAACCTGATCCCGGCCGAGCTGGCCAAGGGCTTCGGTTTTTTGCAGTCCAAGCCGCGCTCGGCGCTGAGCCCGGTGTTCGTCACGCCGGACGAGCTGGGCGAGGCCTGGCGGGGCAACAAGGTGCACCTGCCGCTGGTGACCCACATCAATGGCGAGTGGTTCGGCGCACCGGAGGCCGGCGTCGACATGCAGTTCGACTTCGCGCAGCTGGTCGCCCATGCGGCCAAGACCCGCCCGCTGTCGGCCGGCACCCTCGTCGGCTCGGGTACCGTCGCCAACCAGGACACGTCGCTGGGCGCGTCCTGCTTCGCCGAAAAGCGCACGGTCGAAACGCTCGAGCACGGCAAGCCGCTCACCCCGTTCATGAAGTTCGGCGACACGGTGCGCATCGAGATGTTCGACCGCGAGGGCCGCAGCATCTTCGGCGCGATCGAGCAGACGATCGCGCGTTACGAGCCGCGCTGATCCCGCGGCGGCAGGCCGGCCGTCGGCAGAATCGGCGCGCTGGCTTCCTTTCGCGGTGCCCGCGCGCTAGCCTCGTCGCGGGGGATGGCGGGATGCGGCGAGGCCGCGTCTTCGATGGCAACCGCAGGGGACCGAGGAACGTGAACGAGGCGTTGCGGCTGTACGGCTACTGGCGATCCAGTGCCGCCTATCGGGTCAGGATTGCGCTCAACCTCAAGGGGTTGACCTACGAGTCGGTGCCGGTGCATCTGCTGCGCGACGGCGGCGAGCAGCACAGCGACGGTTACCGTCAGCTCAATCCGCAGGAGCTGGTGCCGGTGCTGCTCCACGGCAGCCGCGTGCTGCGGCAGTCGCTGGCGATCATCGAGTATCTGGACGAGACCTGGCCCGATCCGCCGCTGCTGCCGGCCACCGCGCGCGACCGCGCGCGCGTGCGCGGCATCGCCCAGCTGATCGCCTGCGACATCCACCCGCTGAACAACCTGCGCGTGCTGCAGTTTTTCGAGCAGACCTGGAACGTGCCGCAGCCCGAGCGCGAGCTGTGGGTGAGGCGTTGGATACAGGAGGGCTTCACCGCCCTCGAGCGGCTGCTGCAGGAAAGCCCCGCGACCGGCGAATTCTGCGAGGGCGACACGCCGACCCTGGCCGACTGCTGCCTGGTGCCGCAGGTCTACAATGCCCGGCGGTTCGGCGTCGATCTGGAGCCGTTCCCGACGATCCGGCGCATCCAGGCCGTCTGCGAGGCGCTGCCGGCCTTCGAGGCGGCGCGTCCCGAGCGGCAGCCGGACGCGCCCTCGCGGCAGTGAGGGGGCGTCGGCGCAGCGCGCCGACGGGGCTCAGAACTGGTGCTGGGTGTCGTCGACGTTGAACACGTCGGCGTACGGGTCGTGCTCGCCCGAGGCGCCCTCGGAGAGGCGGATCTTCAGCGACAGCCCGTCGCGCGAGTCGGCCTTGCGCAGCGCCTCCTCCAGGTCGATCTTGCCTTCCTTGTAGAGGCGGTAGAGCGACTGGTCGAAGGTCTGCATGCCTTCCTGCAGCGACTTCTCCATCGCATCCTTGATGGCGTGGGTCTCACCGCGGCGCATCAGGTCGCGGATCATCGGGGTGTTGATCAGGATTTCCACCGCCGGCAGGCGCTTGCCGTCCTTGCCGACCACCAGGCGCTGCGAGATGACCGCCTTGAGGTTCAGCGCCAGGTTCATCAGCACGTTCTTGTGCGCAGCCTCGGGGAAGAAGTTGAGGATGCGCTCGAGGGTCTGGTCGGCGTTGTTGGAGTGCAGCGTGGCCAGGCACAGGTGACCGGTCTCGGCGAAGGCGATCGCAGACTCCATCGTGGTCGAGTCGAGGATCTCGCCGATCAGGATCACGTCCGGCGCTTCGCGCATGGCGTTCTTCAGCGCGTTGTGGAAGGCATGGGTATCCATGCCGACCTCGCGCTGGTTGACCAGCGATTTCTTGTGCCGGTGCAGGAACTCGATCGGATCCTCGATGGTGAGGATGTGACCGCACGAGTGCGTGTTGCGATAGTCGATCATCGCCGCCAGCGTGGTCGACTTGCCCGAGCCGGTGGAGCCGACCACCAGCACCAGGCCGCGCGGCTCCATGATGATGTCCTTGAGGATGGCGGGCAGCCGCAGCTGCTCGATGCTCGGGATCTCGCTCTTGATCGCGCGGATCACCATGCCGACTTCGCCGCGCTGTTTGAACACGTTGACGCGGAAGCGGCCGGCGTCCTTCACTGCGATCGCCATGTTGAATTCCAGGTCGCGTTCGAACTGCGGCACCTGGCCCTCGTCCATCAGCGAGTAGGCGATCTTCTTGACCATGCCGGCCGGCAGGCCGGTGTTGCCGAGGGGGTAGAGCTTGCCCTCGACCTTGATGTGCACTGGCGCGCCCGTGGTCAGGAACATGTCGGACGCGTTCTTTTCCTTCATCAGCTTGAGGAAATAGCCGATGTCCATGCGCTGTCATCTCTCCCCGTGCGTGGATGCGGCCGGTCGCGGTTGCGTGCCGGGGGGCGGCCCAACACAATAGCCGCATCGGTCGCGACGACCGGACAGCGGTTTTTGTTATGACATCATCGCGCGCAAAAATCCATCGAACGCTTCCCGTTTTGGCGATGCTGGCGCTGGCCGGCTGCGCCAGCGCGCCGCCGCCCACCCTCCAGCTCGACGCCGCCGAGGTCGCGCTGGCCGGCGCCCGCGAAGTGCGGGCCGAGCGGTTCGCGCCCGACGAGCTGCGCCTGGCACGGATACGGCTCGAGGAGGCCCAGGCGGCCATGGCACGGGGCAAGTACGACGAGGCCCGCCAGCTCGCCGAGCAGGCCGAGGCCGAGGCCTCGCTGGCGATCGCGCGCAGCCGCGCCGCCGCCTGGCGCGCCGAGGTCGAACAGAAGACCGAGCAGAACGCGTCGCTGCGGCGCAGCCTGCTCGGCGAGGGGCGTCAGCCATGAGCCTGCTGCTGCGTGTCTGTGTGCTGGGGCTGGCGCTGGCGACGCCACTGGCGATGGCGCAGGGTCAGCCGGATCCCGACTACGACCGCCTGATGGCGGAGCTGCGGGCGCTCGAGAGCGATCCAGCGCTGGGCGGCCTGGCCGGCGTGGAGCGGCTCAAGGCGCGCCAGGCGCTGGCCGCCCTGCAGGCGGCCACCCGCCGCGAGCGGCCGCATGCGCTGTACATGGCGGAGCGGCGCGTGCTCACCGCGCGCATCGCCGCCCAGGCCGAACTGGCGCGCAGCCAGGCCGAGCAGCTCGATCGCGAGCGCGACCAGATCCTGCTGCAGGCCAGCCAGCGCGATGCCGCGCTGGCCCGCCAGGAGGCCGAGCGGCTGCGGCTGCTGAGCCTGGCACGGGCCGAGGAGGCGCAGCGCGAGCGGTTGGCGCGCGAGCAGTCCACCGCCGAAGCCGAGGCGGCGCTGGCGCAGGCCGAGCAGGCGCGCCGGCTGGCCGAGGCGCGCGCCCGCGAGGCGGCGCTGGCGCGCCGCGAGGCCGAGCTGGCCGCCGCCGCCGCCGAGAGTCTGCGCCTGCAGCTGGAAAGCCTCACCTCCCGGCGCGAGGAGCGCGGCGAAGTGATGACCCTCTCGGGTGACGTGTTCGCCCCCGGTCAGGGTGCGCTGCGGCCCGAAGCGCGGGCCCACCTGCGCCGCGTGGTCGAGTTCGTGCAGCGCAATCCGGGCGCGCGGGTACGCATCGAAGGCCACACCGACAGCACCGGCAGCGCCAACCTGAACCAGGCGCTGTCGCAGCGGCGCGCCGAGTCGGTGCGGCAGGCGCTGATCGAGGAAGGCGTGGATGCGGCGCGGCTGGAGGCGGTCGGTTTCGGACAGGACCGGCCGGTGGCCGACAACCGCACCGAGGAGGGCCGGGCCCGCAACCGGCGGGTCGAGATCGTGGTGCTCGCCGGCGGCGGGTGATCTCTTTCAGATTCAACCACTTGCAAGGCCGTTCCGGGGTGGCGCAAGGCTAAGTCACTGATCGGAAAGCAGGTTTCCGCAGTCCCGTCTCGCTGCCTGGTGAGACGGGATTTCTTTTTTGAATCAGCAGGTTGTGGGCGCACTTGCGGGCGCCTGGGCAGGGGCGTAGGGTCAGATTCCCGTACGGCATCCCTGCTGTGCGGGTTTTCCGAGCCAGGCCGATGAATGCAGACCTCGTCCTCACGGAGACCGCCGCCTCGAATGCCGGGGCGGGCGTGCCGATGATGGACGCCGCCCGCGATACCGACCTGACGTTGACTCAACCTGCGCCCTGCGCCGTTCCCGCGGCCGGGGCGTTCGTGTCTTTGATCGAAGGAGGTCAACCGATGTTTGAAGGGCAACCCCAATCCGACGTGGAGGCGCTGCTCAAGAGCAACCCCGAGTTCCGCCAGCTCTACCACCGCCACCGCGAGCTCGACAAGCAGGTGCTCGATGCCGAACTGGGCGTGCTGCCCATCGACGACACCACCCTCGCGCGGATGAAGAAGGAAAAGCTCCACGCGAAGGACCGGCTGACCCGGATGTTCGACGCACATCATCAGACCAGACACTGATGAACGTTTCTTCGCGGGTGGCGGCGGCCTCTCCTCGTCGGCCGCCGTCGCCCGCACCCCCTCAACGAAGGCGCCCTGCGGGGCGCCTTCGTCGTTCCGGCCGCGGGCCGGTGGCGGCCGGGCGGCGCTGGTAGAATCCCCCGTCCGTCCTTCTGCGACGGCGCCGCACCGCCGCCCGTCCGAGCCCATCATGCCGGTCCACCAGAACGTCCTCGAACTCATCGGCAACACCCCCATCGTCAAGGCGCAGCATCTGGATGCCGGCCTCTGCGAGATCTACCTCAAGCTCGAAAGCGCCAACCCGGGCGGCTCGATCAAGGACCGCATCGGCCTGTCGATGATCGAGGCGGCCGAGCGGGCCGGAAAGATCAAGCCCGGTGACACCCTGGTCGAGGGCACCGCCGGCAACACCGGCATCGGCCTGGCGCTGGTCGCCCAGCAGAAGGGCTATCGCCTCATCCTCGTCGTGCCCGACAAGATGAGCCGGGAGAAGATCTTCAACCTCAAGGCGATGGGCGCCGAGGTGGTGCTGACCCGTTCGGATGTCGCCAAGGGCCACCCCGACTACTACCAGGACCTGGCCGAACGGATCGCCCGCCAGACGCCGAACGCCTACTTCATCAACCAGTTCGGCAACCCGGACAACCCGCGCGCCCATTACGAGGGGACCGGGCCGGAGATCTGGCGGCAGATGGACGGCCGGCTCGACGCCATCGTGTTCGGCTGCGGCTCCTCGGGCACGATGACCGGCCTGTCGCGCTATTTCGCCGAGGTGGCGCCGCAGGTCGAACTGATCCTGGCCGATCCGGTCGGTTCGATCCTGGCCCAGTACATCAACGAGGGCACCCTGAGCGAAAAGTCCGGCACCTGGATGGTGGAAGGCATCGGCGAGGACTTCCTGCCGGTGATTTCCGACTTCAGCCGGGTCAGCAAGGCTTACGCCATCTCCGACCGGGAGAGCTTCCTCGCCGCGCGCGAACTGCTGCGCAAGGAGGGCATCCTCGGCGGCTCCTCCACCGGCACCCTGCTGGCCGCCGCGCTCAAGTACTGCCGCGAGCAGACCGTGCCGAAAAAGGTGCTGGTGTTCGTCTGCGACACCGGCAACAAGTACCTGTCGAAGATGTACAACGACTACTGGATGCTCGACAACGGCTTTCTCGAGCGCCCGCAGTACGGCGACCTGCGCGACCTGATCCTGCGTCCCTACGCGCAGAGGGATACCGTCGTGATCGGCCCCAACGACCTGCTGGTCACCGCCTACCAGCGCATGAAGCTCTACGAGATCTCGCAGCTACCAGTGATGGAGGGCGAGAGGCTGGTCGGCATCCTCGACGAATCCGACGTGCTGATGCATGTCTACGGCGACCAGCAGCGCTTTCGCGACCCGGTCTCGACCGCGATGGTCTCCAAGCTCGACGTGCTCGACGTCAAGTCGCCGATCGAAGCGCTGCTGCCGGTGTTCGATCGCGGCCATGTCGCCATCGTGATGGACGGCGACCAGTTCCTCGGCCTGATCACCCGCATCGACCTGCTCAACTACCTGCGCCGCCGCGTCAACTGACCCGGCCGCCTCCGCGAAGCGATCCCATGACCGACACCAAGCCCCTCGGCCTCGGCACCCGCGCCATCCACGCCGGCCAGTCGCCCGACCCCTCCACCGGCGCGGTGATGACGCCGATCTACGCCACCTCCACCTACGTGCAGGCCAGCCCCGGCGTACACAAGGGCTTCGAGTACTCGCGCAGCCACAACCCGACCCGCTTCGCCTACGAGCGCTGCGTGGCGGCGCTGGAAGGCGGCAGCCGCGGCTACGCCTTCGCTTCCGGCCTGGCGGCGAGCGCGACCGTGCTCGACCTGCTCGACAGCGGCAGCCATGTGATCGCCATGGACGACGTCTACGGCGGCACCTACCGGCTGTTCGAGCGCGTGCGCCGGCGCAGCGCCGGGCTGGACTTCAGCTGGGTCGATCTCAACGACTACGCCGGCTTCGAGGCCGCGATCCGACCCGAGACGCGGATGGTGTGGATCGAGACGCCGACCAACCCGATGCTCAAGCTGGTCGACATCGCCCGCGTGGCGGAGATCGCCCGCAAGCGCGGCCTCATCGTCGTGGTCGACAACACCTTCGCCACCCCGGTGCTGCAGCGGCCGCTGGAACTCGGTGCGCACCTGGTCGTGCATTCGGCGACCAAGTACCTCAATGGCCACTCCGACATCGTCGGCGGGATGGTGGTGGTCGGTGACGACGCCGAGCTGGCCGAGCGGCTGGCCTTCCTGCAGAACGCCGTCGGCGCGGTGCAGGGCCCGTTCGACAGCTTCCTTGCCTTGCGCGGCTTGAAGACCCTGCACCTGCGCATGAAGGCGCACTGCGAGAACGCCCTGGCGCTGGCGCAGTGGCTGGAAACGCACCCGGCGGTCGACAAGGTCATCTACCCCGGCCTGGCATCGCATCCGCAGCACGCACTGGCGCAGCGCCAGATGGCCGGCGCCGGCGGCATCATCAGCCTCTACGTGAAGGGCGGCTTCGCCGCCGCCAAGCGGATGCTCGAACGCTGCGAGCTGTTCGCCCTGGCCGAGTCGCTCGGCGGCGTCGAGAGCCTGGTCAACCACCCGGCGATCATGACCCACGCCTCGGTCCCACCCGAGCGCCGCGCCGCGCTCGGTATCACCGACAACCTGGTGCGCCTGAGCGTGGGGATCGAGGACGTGGCCGATCTGCGTGCGGAGCTGGCCGAGGGGCTGAAGGCATGAGTCGCAGTCTGCTGCGCGACTATCGCGACAGCCTGCGCTATCCCGAGTTCTGGCTGTATGCCACTTGGCTGGAGATCGTCACCAAGTACCGGCGTTCTCGCCTTGGACTGTTCTGGGCGATCTTCCCGGCATTCGTGTATTCCTTCGGAGTCGGCGCTTTCTTCGCACACCTGCAGGGGCACGACCCGATGCGCTTCATTCCACATCTGGGACTGGGATACATCGTATTCCGGCTGGTAACCGTCTCGCTCAGCGAGGCGACTACCGCCTGCAGCAGTCATACCAGCTTCATACTGGACGGCCGCGTGCGGCTGACCGATTACATACTGCGTGTGGTCGCCAAGGCACTGTTCTATTTTCTGGTTGCGCTGCCGGTCGTTGCCGTGGCACTGGCGATCGCACCGCAGTTTCAACCGGAGGGGTTGCTGACCTTGGTGCCATCATTACTGCTGGTGCTGCTCAATGTGATCTGGATGGGAGCTGTATTGGCGGTGGTCGGTGCGCGCTTTCCCGACATCCACGAGCTGATTGGAAGCGTGCTGATGTTCAGCTTCCTGTTCACACCCATACTCTGGTATGCCGAGCAGGCGCCGACAGACACCCTGCGCGGAGGAATCGCCAGGATGAACCCCCTGTTCCACCTGGTCGAGATCATCCGCGCGCCCTTGCTCGGTGAGCCACTTGAGCGGTTCACGTTCGTGTATCTGGCTGCCATGCTGGTGATCGGGTGGGGGCTGGCTGCTTGGGCCTATCGTCGCTACGCGCGCTTCGTGCCTATCTGGATATGAGTACGGAAGCTTATCTGCGCGCCCATGGCGTGGGCTTGGACATGCCGCTGTTCACTCAGGATGCCCGAGGGGTGCGGGCGACCCTGGGCTTGTTCCTGCGGGCAGCCTTTCAGCCGCCCAGGCGCGAAGTTTGCACCACCTTGGACGGCATCAGCTTCTCGCTGCAGGCAGGGGATAGACTGGCCGTGGTTGGGCGCAACGGCGCAGGCAAGTCGACTCTGCTGAAGGTGTTGGTCGGGGCCTACCCGCCGACCCGTGGCCATGTCGAGATCTGCGGAAGCCGTCAGGCCCTGCTCAACCTCTCGCTTGGTTTCAATCAGGAGGCCACGGTCGTCGAGAACATCATGCTGCGTGGCATCGCCATGGGCTTGCGCTCGCAACAGGCCAGTGCGGTCATCGATGAAGTTCTGGACTTTGCCGAGTTGACGGAAAAGGCCGGGCACCGGCTGCGCACGCTGTCCGCCGGACAACGTATGCGCCTCGGCTTTGCCTTGGCCACGGCGGTTCAGCACGAAATCCTGATCATGGACGAGTGGATCGGTACCGGTGATGCCGGGTTCGTCGCCAAGGCCAGAGACAGGATACGATCACGTGTGAACAATGCTCGTATCGTGGTGTTGGCCAGCCACAATTTTCAGCTCATCAAGGATGTGTGCAACGTTGCGATGCTGCTCGAAGCGGGGAGAAGCCTGGCGTATGGACCAGTGGAGGTCGTGCTCAGGCAATACGAGACGCTTCTGCGTGAGGCGGCCAGTGGCGCAGATTCGGATGGTCGGGGGCAATGAAGTTCCTCCTGATCGCCTATGACTTCCCCCCCATTCCTTCGCCGCAGGCGTTGCGTTGGGCCTATCTGACCCGTGAGCTCGCCCAGGCGGGGCATCAGGTCATGGTGCTGGCTCCCGACGTCCCCGGATATGGTGCGGGCGGGCTGCCGGAACTGGGGCCCAGGGTCGAAGTGCATCGCGTCTGCCCTGGGCCGATCACGCGATTGCTCTATGGACGAGGGCGACCGGTATGCCGGACGCAGGCGGCGTCGATGCCGGGAATCGAGCCGCTCAGACATGCCCGATCGAATGGTTTGGCGCCGTGGATCGAAACCCTGCTGCAGCAGGCCGGATTGCAGGGGCAGGCGGTCCGCAGACACACCGTCTATGGTGACGGCGTGGCCGTAGTCGAACTGATGGACGGTACGTGCCTAATCCAGCGGCCGGGCCAGGCGATACAGGTCGCGCAGCCCTATGATCGGCTCAACTGGAAGGGCAGGCTGCGTGAGCGCGTGCTGAGTCTCTGCTCGATGGCCGGGCAAGGTGTCAGGTGGGTGTGGGAACGGCTCAGCCCCCTGTGCATGCTGCCTTTGATGGGGGGGCGCGTCGTCCAGCAGGGCCTGAACTGGAAGGGCCATCTTTCCAATCTGATCAAGAGCCTGCTTGGCCTGTTCATGTTTCCAGACCATCGCGCCGAGTGGGCGCCATGGGCCAGGCGCAAGCTGGCCCAACTGCTCCAGGCACACCGGCCCGATGTAGTGATCACCTCGCACGAGCCAGCCAATTCGATCCCACTGGGGGCGCTGGCGAAGCAGATGGGCTTTGCCTGGATCGCTGATCTAGGGGATCCGGTCTTGGCCGCATACACGCCTTATCGCTGGCGTCAGCGTGCGCATGCGCTGGAGCGCCTGGTTTGCGAGAAGGCCGATTTTGTGACGGTAACCTCGGTGCATGCGCGCGACCTGCTGATGACCCGGCATGGGATCGGTCCTGATCGCTGTCACGTGGTCACCCAAGGCTATGACCATCGTTTCGATGACACGGTAGTGACGGGCTCCTCTGGCGAGCCGGTATTTACGGCAGGAATCCTGGAGCTTCTTTACACCGGCAGCTTCTACTCGTTCCGTCGGCCCGACGCACTGATTGCGGCCGTTCTGGACACTCCGGGTGTGCGGCTCAGTGTTGCCAGCATCATGGTGCCGGATGTCGTGGTGCAAGCCGCTGCTGGGCATCCCGAGAGTGTGCGTATCCTGGGTTTCCTGCCACATACGCATGCACTGATGTTGCAGCGGCGTTGCGATGTCTTGGTCAACATTGCCAATGCCGACCACGTGCAGATTCCAGGCAAGCTCTACGAGTATCTCGGCGCACAGCGCCCTATCCTCCACATCACCGATGGCGATGCCGACCCGGCGAGCGGCCTGATACGTGATTCCGGTGGCTGGTGCGTGGTCGACGATACGGCGGCGATCGCTGCCCTGCTTCGGGAGCTGGTGATGCAAAAGCAGCGTCTGGGCTGTATCGAGCTCACTGCCGATCCGGACTTCGATCGCAACCAATACACATGGGAGCGGTTGGCGAGTCGGTTGGTTGCTTTGGCTGGGGGGGTGTGCGCAGATGAGCGCGGGTGATCAGGCAGGAGATCGGGATGGGTTCTGGTTACGTCAGCGTGTACTGCGGGCAGAGCTGTCTCTGATCCAGGCATTGTCACAGGCCACCTCCGAAGAAAATCGCGAGAACAGCTTCATCGGTCGGCTTCGCAAGGAGGATGCCGGGCTTCAGGCGACGGTTTGCAGGCTGCGAGAACAGAATCAGGCTCTGCAGCAGCGACTGCATGTACTTGAAGACGAGCTGCAGCGGGTGCTGATGAGCAGGTGCCATGCATTGGCTACCATGCTCTCTGAAGCCAGGAGCCTGGGCGGACTGCTGCGTTTGCCCATACGTTTGCTGCGTCTGCTGCGGAAGCGCTCTACTGTGGACATCGCGACCGCGACGGGCCGGCCGGAGCCGTCTCAGGCTCTCCCGATCGCAACAGGAAAAGATAGCGCCCCCGCGCTGTACTTTGCCCCGCTGCCGGCATTCACTCCTGCCGAGGCCGATCCGCTGCCTGTCGAGGTGCGTCCGCTGCTGCCTGCCGAAGAACCTCCGGAGACCATTGCCGAGCTGCGTCTGGCAGTGATTCTGGATCAATTCTCGCTGGATGGCGTATCGCCCGAGTGTCGTGTCGAGATGTTGCTTCCCGATCGCTGGGAGCAGCAGATGCGGCAGTTTCGACCACATGTGCTGTTCGTGGAGTCGGCATGGAGGGGGAGGCAGGGTGAATGGCAGGGAATGGTAGAGCGTGCCAGTGAGGTGCTGCGCTCGGTCGTCATGTCCTGCCGCCACGCCGGGATCCCGACTGTTTTCTGGAACAAGGAGGATCCGCTCCATTTTGAGGCATTCATTGAGACGGCCCGCCTGTTCGATATCGTGATGACGACGGACTCGGCCAGTATTCCGCGTTACAAGCGCGAACTCGGGCACGACCGGGTCTTCCTGCTGCCTTTTGCGGTTCAGCCCAGGCTGCATCATCCGGTGCGAAATCACGCACCGAAGAACCGGTTCCTGTTTGCCGGCGCCTGGTATGGTCGGGCAGCCACGCGTCAACTCGACTTCGAGCGGATGGCCCATGCCCTGAGCCTGGTTGCCCCACTGGATATCTACGACCGGAATTACGGCACTGGGGATCCTGCGCTGCGGTTTCCGGCACGATATGCCGGCATGGTGCGCCCGGCCGTGCCATACCAGGACACGCCGGCGCTCTACCGGCGTTACCGGTTCGGCATCAACCTGAACACCATCAAGCACTCGCCGACGATGTTCGCGCGCCGGGCGCTTGAGCTGGCGGCATGCAACGTGTCGGTGTACAGCAATCACGCGCGGGGCTTACGCACCTTGCTCGGGGAGTTGGTCATCGCCACCGACGACCCGGAGCAGCTGCTTGCCCAGGCCTACGATGAGGCGGCCTCGCCGGACGCGCCACGCCATCGGCTGCGGCGTGCGATGGCCCTCCGCAGGGTGCTGTCACAGCACACCTGGAGTCGACGACTACAGTACCTGACACGGCAAGCATTGGGCACCGCAGTGCCGCGCTCGCAGGCACCAGTGGTGATGTTTGGTCATGTGCGTTGCGCCAATGACTGGCTGCGACTGCTGGCGTCGTTCGAACGGCAGCGCGAGGTCGATGCCGGTCTTGTCGTGTTCTGCACAGCGCCACCGGAGACTGAGCTCCCGCCCGGAGTGCGTCTGCTCGATCCTGCGCTGCTGAACCAACCGGTGGCCGATGTGTTCGGTGATGCCTGGCTGGCGCCCGTGCATGCCGACGATTATCACGGCCCACATTACCTGTGCGACTTGGCATTGGCCCGTGAGTACGCAGCGGGTCGTCCGATCGGTAAGGCCGCTTATTACCGGTTGCAAGGCGGTGCCTTGGTGCTTGAGCAGCCGGAGCAGGAATATCGCGCAGTGCGCTCCCTGGCTTGGCGGCGTGCACTCTTCCCGGCGGCAGACTGTCGGTTGACGCTGGCTGAACTGATCGAAGACCTCGATGGCGGTAGCCTCGAGGCACCTGTGATGATCTCGATCGACTCCTTCTCTTATCTGGAGGGCGGGGCAGCGCGCGGGTTGCCGGAGTTCGAGGTCCACGGCTTCGATCCGGGCATCGACTTGCAGCAGTTGCTTGACTACTGCGAGCAGCTGCCAGCGGCGGCATCGGCCGGCTGGGACGGTCTGCCCGGCCTGCGTGGCGACTTGCTGGCACATCTGTTCAACTGTGGGGTGGTTCCGCCAGGAGTCTCGGCCTGCGCGCGTCGGCATAGGCTAGAGATCTGCTCGACCTTGCCGGCTGGACGCGAGGACGCGCTGTTCTCCATGTCGCTGGCACGGGAGGTTTTCGAACGCAACGGCACGGCCGTGGTGTGCCTGGATGCCAGGCCGGACAATGTGTTCGATTTCTACCTGGACGCCTTGGACGTTCACGGAGTGATGCTGGCACGTGAGAGGCTGCCTCCGGAGGTGACCGTGCGGCTCGATCCTCCCGCGGGAACCGCCGGCTACCGGCTGGCCGTGCGGCTCCGTGGCAGCTTCGTCCGCCAGATCGACGGGCTCTGGCTGGCCGGACGGCCTGCCAGCCCGCTGACGCTGCCGGGCAGGGGACGGCTGCTGCTAGTCAGCAACGGTTATCCGGAGGTCGATCGCCCATACCAGAACGCCTTTGTGCACCGGCGCGTGCTTGGATACCTGCGGCGCGGTCTGGCGGTGGACGTGCTCGGTGTCCGCCCGATGCAGCAGGTCAGGAGCTATGAGTACGAGGGGGTGCCGGTAATCCAATGTGATCCGGACACCCTGCGGGCCACCGTCGCCCGCTCGGGCCATCCAGTGGTCGCAGCGCATTTTCTCGACGAGGCGGTCTGGGCCGCGCTGGCCGAAGTGGCACGACACACTCGGGTCGTGGTCTGGCTGCATGGCGCGGAGATCCAGCCTTGGACCCGGCGTGCCTTCAACTACACCAGTGACGAGGAACAGGCCGAGGCGATCGCGCAGAGTGAGCGGCGCATGGCGTTTTGGCGCCGACTGCTGAGCGCCCCCCCGGACGGGCTGCACCTGGTGTTCGTGTCGCGCGCCTTTGCCGAGCAGGTCTGGCAAGACCTCGGGCTGCGCCTGCCGGAGGAGCGCTGGAGTGTCATCCCCAATCCCATCGATACTGCGCTGTTCCAGTACATTCCCAAGCCCCCCGAGCAGCGGCTGCGCATACTTTCGGTGCGCCCGCATGCATCGAGGATCTATGCCAATGATCTGGTGGCCGCCACCATCCATGAACTCTCCAGCCACCCGTTGTTTCTTCAGATGGAATTCCATCTGATCGGGGACGGCCCCTTGTTCGATGATAATTTTGCGGGGCTGGAGCGATACCCGAATGTTCAGATAGAGCGTCGTTTCATGCGTCAGGGGGAGTTGGCCCGGCTGTACCGGGATTACGGCATATTCCTGGTGCCCACACGGGGGGATACCCAAGGCGTGAGCCGCGACGAGGCCATGGCCTGCGGCATGGTGCCGGTCACCAATCCGGTGGGGGCGGTGCCGGAGTTCGTGGATGGCGACTGCGGCATGCTGTGTGAACCCGAGAGCCCCAGGGCTCTGGCCGAAGCCCTGCTTGCACTGGTGGAGAGTCCGGAGCGGTTCCTGTCGATGTCCCGGGCTGCAGCAATGCAGATCCGACGATCGCGATCCAGTGACCTGGTTTTAGCTCGGGAAACAGATCTGCTCTTACCCTGGCTGCAGGGCGAACCAATCACCAGTATGGACTCAAGCCGATGACACTCATGCCCGAGAACACCGAGGCACGCATCCAGGAACTGAGCCAGGAGAATGAACTGCTGCTGGAGCAGCTACATGTGGTGCAGGAAGAGCTCGAGCGCTACTTTCGGCGCTGTGAGGAGTTGGAGAGCCAACACAGCCTGATGCCATTGCCGGCCTGGGTGGATGAGGAGGTGCCCTCGCTCCGAGCAGAAAAGCTCCGCCTGACGGCCCTGGTGGAGGCAGCGCGCAAGGTCCACTCGATCGAGAAGTCCCAGTCATTTCCTGCACAGCTCGGCAGCATGCTGATCCGCGCTGCGCGCAATCCGGCACGGATGCTGGGGCTTCCAGTTCGGCTGCTGGCTGCCTGGCTGCGACGGCTCCGCCGGAACATCCCCAGGCGTCTGGGTGGCCCCGGTTATTCCCGGGTGATCGATGCCTACCGCCAAGGCGGCTTTGAGGCGGTCGACAGGCTGGTCTCGTCTGCCCGTGCCTCTGCCATCATCCTTGCCGATGCCTATCTCGCCCTCGCCACTCGGCTGCGCGAGGACGGGCAGCATCCGTTGGCGGTGGAGGCGGCCTGGCGCGCCTACGCGCTCGATCCACAGCCCTATCGGCTCAAGTGGCTGGCACTGCGCACTCATGAGGCCGGAGACGTCATCTCGGCCGAGGCCCTTCTCGACCTGTTGCCCGAAGACACCGAATTCAGCAAGGCCGAATCGTGCCATGCCAGTGTGGTGCGCGAGGAGGCCAGACGCGCTCGCAGGCAGCTGGCCGAGCAGGATGGCGACTACAAGACCCGATGCACTGCACACGAGCAGCGCCTGAGGGCGCTCGATCAGGCGCATCGCCGTAGCCTTGCGCAATTGCGCGAGGCGGAGAGCAAACTCCTCGCTTTGGCTCGGGAGGAGCAGCGCCGTCGACAGTTGGAGCAGCAACTGGCCGAGCGGCAGGCGCAGCTGGAGGCGGCAGAGGCGGAGAACGGCCGGTTGGCGGAGGCCAAGGGGCAGCTGCAGGCCGAGTGCGCCGCGCTGG
>NZ_JACHHX010000002.1:68856-256226 GCF_014202935.1 Rehaibacterium terrae
AGGAGAAGGCCGCGCTGAGCCGTCAGCGCGATGCGCTGGCGCAGGAACTGGCCGAGCGGCAGGCGCAGCTGGAGGCGGCAGAGGCGGAGAACGGCCGGTTGGCGGAGGCCAAGGGGCAGCTGCAGGCCGAGTGCGCCGCGCTGGTGAGCCGGCTGGAGCAGGCCGAGCAGGCACGGGCGGCGCTGCAGGCGGCCCAGGTGGCCTGGGCGGAGGAGAAGGCCGCGCTGAGCCGTCAGCGCGATGCGCTGGCGCAGGAACTGGCCGAGCGGCAGGCGCAGCTGGAGGCGGCAGAGGCGGAGAACGGCCGGCTGGCGGAGGCCAAGGGGCAGCTGGAGGCCGACCTGGCCACCCGGCTGCGACTCATGGATGACGAAGTGTTACGGGCTGAAGCGCAGCTCGATCTGCTCAAGGCACTGGTGGTGAGAGAGTCCGGACCATGAGCAAGCCCTCAGGCCGACCTGCACGACCGCGACGTACGGGGGCGCGCGCCGCGCGTGACACGTCGCGGCCGACGCAGGAAGTCACACCCCACGACGTGCATCTGCTGGAGAGGGCCAGACTGCAGTGGCAGTTCGGCGACTGGCAGAGCCTGGCTGCGCTTGGGCAGGACGCCCTGCAACATCATCCGATGCGAGCCGAACTGGCCCTGTTTGCTGCTGCCGGTCGCTTGCAGACCGGCCAGCTCGACGAGGGGCGGGCCTATCTGCGTTTGGCTCGCGACTGGGGGGCGAGCCTGGAGCAGATCGGCCGGATCCTGATCTCGGGTGTGTACAGCAGCCTGGGTCGTTTTGCCCTGCTGGCTGGCCTGCGGCTCGATGCCATGGACCGGTTCGAAGCGGCCATTGGCGCGGGAAGCCCTGGGGCGGACCTGCGTCTGTTGGCCCAGGCTCGCTATGCACAGCAGATCCAGCAGCTTCGGCAGTTGAGCCAGCAGATGCCTCGCCCATTGCAGGCCGAGACGCCCGAGCGACCACTCTCGATCGCGACCTCGGTGTCCACCTATATCCTCCGGCTTGCCCTCGAGCTCGAGGATCACGCTGTCATCGATCTTGGATTCAACACCGTCAGGAAAGAATGGCTGACCGTGTCGGGAGACGTGGTCGAGTACAGGACCGACGAGAGTGCGCCGCTTTACCTGGTCAGCAACCAAAACGGTAATTTCGACAAGCCCGCCGGTGATGTGCAGATCTCGCTGAGAGCAGGCGCGGCCTATGTGATATCGGGGGAGCTGGCACATAGCGGCGACAGCAGCCCGGTGGTCTGGATCTTTCAGTACGATGCTGCTGGAAAAAGGATCGATTCGGCATCCATCAAGACTGAGCACGGGCGGTTCAAGCATCGGTTTGCGACCCGATCGGAAATGCGGCGCTTCGATATCGGTATCCGGTTCTCCGGCGCCGGGACTGTGACCTTGAGCAAGACGCGTCTGCAGTTGTGCGAGTCGACCGCACAGGATCTGGCCGCCGACTTCGAGGCGAGGCTGGACGAGCTCGCCCGCAAGCAAAAAAAGGAAGTCGAAAACTCGATGAAGCAGATCGAGAACTTCCTGCGCTTGCAGAATTATCTGGGTCAGGATGTGCTGCTGCCCGAGATGCATGGCTGGCCGATCAGCCCCGACCTGGGCGTGCTGCTGGTCAAGCTGGTCGAGCAGAACGGATATGACGCCGTGATCGAGTTCGGATCCGGCACCTCCACGCTGATCTTGGCCAGAGCTGTGCAGCGCATGGCACAGCATACGGGGCAGAGCCCGGTGCCCCTGTTGAGCTTCGAACATCTGAAGGAATATGCCGGTAAAACCCGGACGATCCTCGCGCAGGGCCGGTTGGCGAAGCTGGCGGATGTCGTCTTGACCCCCTTGGTCGATTGGTTGGACGACCAGCAGGTTCGGTACCGCTTCTATGCCTGCGAGGAGGCCTTGGCGCGACTACGGCAGCGATTGCCTCCAGGCAAGGTGGGCAAGGTGCTGGTCTTCGTCGACGGCCCGCCGGCGTCGACGGGCAAGCACGCACGTTATCCAGCTCTGCCCAAAGTGCTGCAGGCATTCCCTCCTGAGCAATTCGTGGTGCATGCGGTGCTGGACGACTACCTGCGTGAAGATGAGCAGCAAATCGTCGCCAGTTGGGTGCAGCACTTGCAGCAGCGCGGCATCCCCCACACGGTGACCAAATACCCGAACTTGGAGAAAATGGCCTGCCTGATCGAGGTGGGTGGCAAAAGGACTGATGAGGAATGAGGATACTGACCATCTTTGGCACCCGCCCGGAAGCGATCAAGATGGCCCCGGTCGTGAGGGCGCTGGCGTCCGACGTGGCTTTCGAAACCAAAATCTGCGTCACTGCGCAGCACAGGCAAATGCTCGACCAGGTGCTGGAGCTTTTCGCCATCCGCCCGGATTTCGACCTCAATCTGATGCAGCCAGGGCAGGACCTGTACGACATAACCGGCAACGTATTGCTCGGGATGCGTGAGGTGCTCAGCCAGTGGCGGCCCGACATCGTGCTAGTGCATGGCGACACCACCACCACCCTGGCAGCAAGCCTTTCGGCCTACTACGCCAAGGTCAGGGTGGGGCATGTGGAAGCCGGCTTGCGCACCCACGACAAATATTCTCCCTGGCCGGAGGAGATGAACCGCCGGATCGCTGGCGCCGTGGCGGACATCCACTTCGCCCCGACCGCCCAGGCGCGCGACAACCTTCTGCACGAAGCCATCGCGCCAGAGGCCATCCATATCACCGGCAACACCGTCATCGATGCGCTGCTCGAGGTGGTAGAGCGGCTGCGCAGTGATGAATCACTCCGCGCCAGCCACGATGCGCGTTTCGACTTCCTCGATCCGTCTCGACGCCTGATCCTCGTCACCGGCCATCGCCGGGAGAACTTCGGCGCCGGGTTCGAAAACATCTGCCTGGCGCTGCGCGATCTGGCTGCGCGCGGTGATGTGCAGATCGTCTATCCGGTGCACCTCAACCCCAACGTGCAGGAGCCAGTGCGCCGCATCCTTTCCAGCGTACCCAACGTGTACCTGATCGAGCCACTCGACTACCTGCCGTTCGTGTACCTGATGGATCGCAGCACGCTGATTCTCACCGACTCTGGCGGTGTACAGGAGGAGGCGCCCTCGCTAGGCAAGCCGGTACTGGTGATGCGCAACACCACCGAACGCCCGGAGGCGGTCGAGGCCGGCACCGTTCGACTGGTCGGCACCGATCGCCATGGCATCGTCCGTGAGGCCAGCCGCCTGCTGGACGACCCGGCAGCTCATGCGGCCATGGCACAGGCCCACAATCCCTATGGCGACGGCATGGCTGCCCGACGCATCCGTGACCTGCTCAAAGCAGGCTCCTGACCGGAGCGATCCACAGGATCTGTACTTGGAGAAAGGAAGTTCCGCATGTTCAACACTCTCTCTATGATCGGCCTGGGCTATATCGGCCTGCCCACCGCCACCCTGTTCGCCTCACGCAAGAAGAAGGTCATCGGTGTCGACATCAATCCGCACGCGGTCGAGACGATCAACCAAGGGAAAATCCACATCGTCGAGCCCGAGCTGGACATGTTGGTGCATTCCGTCGTCACCGAAGGTTATCTGCGCGCCACCACCCGGCCGGAACCCGCCGATGCCTTCCTCATCGCCGTGCCCACCCCGTTCACCGACGGCCACAAGCCGGACCTGAGCTGCATCGAAGCCGCAGCTCGGGCCATCGCTCCGGTGCTGGCCAGGGGCAATCTGGTCATCCTCGAATCCACCTCGCCGGTTGGCACCACAGAAAAGCTTGCCCACTGGCTGTCCCAGGCCAGGCCGGATCTCACCTTCCCGCAACAGGTCGGGGAGGAGGCCGACATTCAGATCGCCTACTGTCCGGAGCGGGTACTGCCGGGCAAAGTGGTGCATGAACTGGTCGCCAACGACCGCGTGATCGGCGGCATGACGCGCAAGGCCAGCGACATGGCCGTGGCGCTGTACAAGGTGTTCGTCCAAGGCGAGTGCATCGTCACCAACGCCCGCACCGCCGAGATGTGCAAGCTCACGGAAAACAGCTTCCGCGACGTGAACATCGCCTTCGCCAACGAGCTGTCGATGATCTGCGACAAGCTCGGCATCAACGTCTGGGAGCTCATTCGCCTGGCCAACCGCCACCCGCGCGTGAACATCCTCCAACCTGGCTGCGGCGTGGGCGGACACTGCATCGCGGTGGACCCGTGGTTCATCGTCGACAGCACGCCCGAACAAGCGCGCCTGATCCGAACGGCGCGCGAAGTCAATGACCACAAACCCGAATGGGTGGTCGACAAGATCAAGGCGGCGATTACCGATGTGCTAGCCGCCAACCCGGGGCGCACCATCAGCGACGTGCGAGTCGCATGTTTAGGCTTGGCGTTCAAGCCGGATATTGACGATCTGCGGGAAAGTCCTGCATTGGAGATTGCCAAAACGGTCGCTCGGCTCGGCTGTCAAGTGGCAGCCGTCGAACCTCACATCGAGGCGCTACCCCCGGATCTCCTGATGGGCAATGTGCGTAAAGCAGAACTGGGTTCAGCCCTATTGAGGACGGATGTCATCTGTGTGCTGGTGAAGCACCGGGTCTTCGTCGAGTCGAAGGCCGAAATTTCTGCACACCTCCGGTTGGTCGACGCCGTGGGGCTGCTGGGTTGATATGGTGCTAGGTTGAAATGGATATGTCCGTCAAAGAAAAACAGGGCACCTCTTTGGCTAGAGCCGCCTCTGAGGCATTCCGCAAGGGTGATTACGCCGCAGCCCTGAAAATCTATCGCCAGCTTTCAACGCTGCTTGGCGAAAGAAATTTTCAAGCCAACGTGTTCCTGTGCGAGAAGCGCTTGTACGAACTGTCAGGGTTGAATCGGTCTGCCAATGCCTCCAAACTGCTCCTAACCCTGACTGAGCGCCGACCCCTCGCAGAGGCGACGCACCCACTCAAGAGCTTGAAAGTGGCCGCCATCATGGACGAGTTCACCCACAGCTCTTACAAATACGAATGTGATTTGCTCCAGTTGTCTCCTCAGCATTGGCGTAAAGAGCTTGAGGAATTTCAGCCTCAACTACTTTTCATTGAGTCGGCTTGGCGTGGCAAGGATGAGCTTTGGGGAAGCAAAGTTGGTCATACGAGTCCGGAGCTGCGCGGCATCGTCCAGTGGTGTAAGCAACACGCTATTCCGACCGTCTTTTGGAACAAGGAAGACCCGGTCCACTTCGAAACCTTCCTGAATACAGCAAAACTGTTCGATCATGTCTTCACAACGGACATCGACTGCATCCATCGCTACAAGGCGGCCTTGGGGCACGAACGCGTGTACCTGCTCCCGTTTGCAGCCCAGCCCGCTGTGAACAATCCGATCGAGCTGTATGAACGCAAAGACGCAATTTGCTTCGCTGGCGCCTATTACGTCAAATATCCTGAGCGAACGAAAGACTTGGTCGAGTTCGTTAGACACCTGCCGCAGTTCAAGCCTTTTGAGATTTTTGACCGGAATTATGGCAGGAGTGATCCGAGTTATGCTTTTCCGGATGATTATAAGCCTTACATCGTTGGCAAACTACCATTTGATCAGATTGACCGGGCATACAAAGGGTATTTTTGCTCGATAAACCTGAATTCGGTCAAGCAGTCTCAGACGATGTTTGCCCGCAGAGTTTTCGAGCTCTTGGCGTCGAACACCATCACGGT
Organism: Rehaibacterium terrae; assembly: GCF_014202935.1. Taxonomy (GTDB): domain Bacteria; phylum Pseudomonadota; class Gammaproteobacteria; order Xanthomonadales; family Xanthomonadaceae; genus Rehaibacterium; species Rehaibacterium terrae. Next base: position 74,543 of record NZ_JACHHX010000002.1, read on the forward strand.
GAGCAATTATTCGCGCGGGATACGCCTGCTGTTCGAAGATCTGGTGATCACGACGGACAGCGGCGCTGAAGCGGTTAGACGTTTGAAGGAATTGACCGCCGACGAAACGAAGAGCCGGAAGTTGCGCCTGGCCGCCCTGCGAAAAGTCATGGCCGAGCATACGTATCAAGACAGGTTGGCGTACGTCGCGTCGAAGGCGCTGAACAAACCTGGCTTGGACTGCCTGCTGCCCCAGGTGGCAGTGGTGTGCTACGCCAATGATCAAGAGAAGGTGCAACGCCTCCTGCGCCTGTACCACAACCAGGAATACAGCCGCAAGCGCTTGTTGATGGTAGTTCCCGGCGGCTTCCAGCCCCAACTGCCACTCAACATGGCCGGCGTGGAAGTCTTGAACGCGTCGGCCGTGGCGTCAAAGACGTGGTCAGAGGTGCTGTTGCCGGGTGAGTGGCTGGCACCGATGGTGCCCGAAGACCATTATGGCGCCCATTACCTGACCGACCTTGTGCTGGCTACACGCTATGCCCCCGGCCCCATCATTGGGAAGGCGAGCCATTACGTCCGATCAGAAGCGACGGGGTTATGGCTCAAGGACCGTGCCCAAGCGTACAAGAAAGTACCGGGGTTACTGGCGCGAGCAGCCATGGTACGGGGTGAACACGTGGCGACGGCTCCGGTGCGAGAGTGGATCACCACGCTTCATACCGCAAGGTTGGAGCACCCTGATGCGCTCTCGATTGACGAGTTCAACTACTGTCGCAACGCGGGGATGGAAGGACTCAAGGAAGAGGAACGTGCTGAGACGGATAACTTGCCCGGGCTCTCGACGGGGATCCGTCTTGATGCCCTGATACAGCGGGCTGAGGCCATCCAGCCACTCGCTGCACAGGACGAGGGCCCAGCGCTCAGCCCGGGTGAACTGTCCGATCTTTTCGCAGGCCAACCCAGCCATAAGCCCGTACAGATTTCACAGGATGACCGCGGACTGCGTGTGCAATCGGAACTTCCGGATGATACGCACGAGTACGTCTATGCCCGCCGTGATCTGGACTTGCAGGCGCTGGGTATCACGGAAGGCGGCCGGTTACGCTTCTATCTCGATGCCACCCCGGGGCTGAATTTGCAAGTGGTCTGGCTCTTCTTGGACGGTCGAGGAAAGAAGCTGGGACACGTCGTGAAAGTCGGCAACCGTAATCACGAGGTGGATATCCCTGCGGAAACGGCCAAACTCCGTCTGGGGCTACGGGTCTATGGCCCAGGGGGCGCCCAAGTGAAGAGCCTCCTCCTTGCCCACCGCGCACTGGAACCTGCCGAACTAATCACCACGGGCGACTACCTCGTCCTAACCAATCACTACCCCTCGGCCAATGACCTCTATCGCAACGGTTTTGTGCACCGAAGGGTCGTGGCTTACCGAGAAAGGGGCGTGAAGGCGGATGTATTCCGCTTGCGGCCTGGAGAACAGCTGTCTTACCACGAGTTCGAGAACGTAGATTGTCTCACGGGGTCCGCGGAGGCTCTCGATCGTCTACTGGCCACCGGGCGCTACCGAGCGGTGCTCGTGCACTTCCTCGACCCGGGCATGTGGCAGGTCCTGGAGCGCCACGTGCGACGGCAGCGAATCATCGTGTGGGTGCACGGCGCGGAAATCCAGCCCTTTCACCGCCGCGAGTACAACTACCGCACAGACAAGGAGCGGGCCGCCGCGCAGGCCAAGAGCGATGCCCGCATGGCCTTCTGGCGCGGCTTGCTCAAGACCATGCCGCCCAACCTGCATCTCGTCTTCGTTTCCCGCTATTTCGCGGAAGAAGTCATGGAGGATCTGGGGTTCCGGTTGCCGGAGAGTCACTTTAGCATCATCCACAACCCGATTGACACCCGTCTTTTCACGTACGAACCGAAGCCGCCGGAGCAACGAAAGAAGGTTCTGTCTATTCGGCCCTATGCTTCCGCCACATACGCTAATGACTTGAGCGTCAAGGCCATCACGGAGTTAAAGGACAGGTCGTGGTTCAGCGACGTCGAGTTTCGCCTCATCGGTGACGGAGTACTTTTTGAAGAAACTCTGGCGCCGTTGCGAGGCCTGTCGAATGTGCACCTTGAGAGGCGGTTTCTGACTCAACAGGAAATCGCGTCGCTACATAGGACGTATGGGATCTTCCTCTGCCCCACGAGGATGGATACACAAGGCGTCTCTCGAGATGAAGCCATGGCCTCAGGTCTCGTGCCGGTCACGAATGCCGTTGCCGCTATTCCCGAGTTTGTCGACGAGGGCTGTGGTGTCCTGGCACCAGCAGAAGACCATCTGGCGATGGCGCAAGGTATCGAAAATCTAGTCCTCGATCCGGACAGGTTCCAGCAGATGTCGGCGGCAGCGGCGGCGCGTGTTCGTAGACAGTCAGACGCATCTGTGGTGATCGATGCTGAGCTAAAGATTTTGGGCGCAGAAGATGCTTCTCATAACTGCTGCATGGGGATGTGAATGGAAACGCCGGTTCAGGTTCTGAAAATCCGCGCTGAGTTGTCTGGAAGCACTTTGCGCTGCGAGATAGTAATTTCAGGCGAAGAAGACCCAGAGCTGGAGTATGCATTCTACATAAACAGGAATGATCGCCGCATACATACACGGTGGTATCAGAAGAGCCGGTTGTTTGATTATGACACCGGCTTCGTATCTGGGTATTATCAGGTCATCGGGTTTGTGAGAGGCCGTGGCGGTGCTGTGCAAAGCGCCAAATCTGCTCCGATTTTTGCGCATCCGATAGAGATTGATGAAGGAGCCATCAGTGTGTTTGGCGATGAGGGTTCCGTATATTTGCTGCGGGGTGAGCGATGGAAGTTCCCAGCAATTTTTTTTCCGGGTGAAGCTAATTCACTCTTCGTGCTGATGCCGTCCGCTGTCGATCGAGCCAAGGTTTCTTTGCCTGTCTTTAGCCGTTGGACATGGGCTGCTCAAGGCATCTTCCCGGGAAAAGTGCTATGCGTTGCTGACCCCACGTTGGAGCTAAATCGGGATCTCCAATTGGGCTGGTGCCTTGGGAGTCTAGAGAACTGCGCGACTGAAGAACTTGTTAAACTGGTTATTATGTTTGCTCGCGCTCAAAGCATCCCGCGCGATAGAATAGTTTTCTACGGCTCGTCTGCGGGAGGTTTTGCGGCCCTTGCCCTTGCGGCTCGGCTAGATGGTTCTGTTGCGGTTGCCATCAATGCTCAGACGGATGCACTAGCGTATCATGTATCAAAGCAGGTTGCACTTGTGCGGCAATGGTGTTTTTCTGGGTGGGATGAGGAGCGTATTCGTGACACATTTGCTGATCGAGTGAATATGATCTCTAGGTGGGATAATGTCGGTAGATCCAGAGTTGTGCTTGTCCAGAATGAATTAGATGAACACCATTACTCGATTCATTTTAAACCATTTTGGGAATCGCTTGGGGGAGGGAGGGCAGCAATGGGCATCTGTCGAGCCGGGAAGCACGTGGCGTGGGTCTATCGGGATGAAAGAGGACACGTTCCCGAAACCTCCTCCGCCCCTCGATTTCCTTGGACACGCTCTTGCGGGATCCTAACCCCAAGAGGAGAGTCCGAGATGAAGCACAAGAAGGTCGAGTTGGTGAAGGAGCGCGGCCGCTGGTCGGCGAAGTCCAAGCGTGATGCGGTGCTGAGGCTGCTGCGCGGCGAGGACTTGGACACGGTGTCGCGGGAGTCGAAGGTCACGGCGGCGAAGCTGACCGAGTGGCGCGAGGCGTTTCTCGCATCGGGCATGGCGGGCCTGAAGGCACGCGAGACCGACGCGCGGGACGAGGAAATCGAACGGCTCAAGGCGGTGCTGGGCGAGATGACGATGCGCTGCGAGCTGCAGCGCGACGCGATCCGGAGGTTGAAAGCCGGCCTCCCTTTGGACGAGACGAGGTTGCCGAAATGAGCGCGGCGACGTCGGAGGGGACGGGCCGGGTGTACGGGGTCAGGCGCGTGTGCTCGGCGTGGGAGCTTGCCCGCTCGACGTGGTATGCCCAGGCTGCGGCCACGCGGCCGGACCGTGCCCCGCCGGCCAAGCGCGGCCCGAAGACGGCGCTCAGTGACGAGGCGCTGGTGGCGGCGATCCGGGCCGTGCTGGCGGTGAGCCCGTTCACCGGCGAGGGCTACCGCAAGGTGTGGGCGAAGCTGCGGGCCGAGGGCATCCGTAGCGGCAAGTCGCGGGTGCTGCGGCTGATGGGCGCGCACGGCCTGCTGGCGCCGCAACGCGGCGGCGGCCCGCGGGGACCGCGGGCGCACGAGGGGACGATTCTCACCGAGGCGCCGGACCTGATGTGGGGGACGGACTTCTCGACGACGGTCACGCTGCGGGAGGGTACGGCGGCGGTGTTCATCGCGGTCGACCATTGCACGGCCGAGCTGGTGGGCGTGCATGCGGCGGCCCGTGCGACGCGCTGGGAGGCACTGGAGCCGATCCGGCAGGGGGTGCGGGAGCGCTTCGGGCGGATCGGCGCGAAGGTCGCCAGCGGGCTGCGGTTGCGCCATGACCACGGGACGCAGTACATGGCCGACGATTTCCAGCAGGAGCTCGCGTTCCTGGGGATTGCGTCGAGCCCGTCGTTTGTCCGCGCCCCGGAGGGCAACGGGTGCGCCGAGCGGATGATCCGCACGCTGAAGGAGCAGTTGCTGTGGGTGCGGACGTTCGAGACCGTGGAGGAGCTGCGCCAGGCGCTGCTGGCGTGGCAGAAGGTGTACAACGAGCACTGGATGGTGGGCCGGCACGGCCACCGCAGCCCGGCACAGGTGCGCCGGGATCACCACGCCACGATGCAGCGCATGGCGGCGTGAATTACGCCCTCAGGCGTGTCCAGGAAATCGGGAGCGGTTCAAACCCTTGAAATGGCAAGGAAGATCGTTTCGTTGATCTAAGTGTCTGGTCCCGGAAAGTTCTTGGCCTATTTTGAGAGCAGATGGCACTTCGCGTAAATCCGTTTCCGAGAGCTGAACCGGCATGAGATCGCCCGCATCGTTCAGTTCGCCCCCTCGTCGTTTCGTGCGGTCAGCCGAAGAGGCCGACGAATTGTTTGCACGTTTGAAACGTGACGGCCTCTCGCCGCAAGACCGCGAGCGGATGGCGGCCGGCGCCGATTACGTGGCGAAGCACCACACCTGGGCGCATCGACTGCGCCAGATTCTCGACGTCGTTCACGGCAGTCGATCGAGCTGACGGCGTGCAAGCACTGAAGTTTTTCTGGCGCTGTCGGAAGGAGCAGTACGCTTCCGCCTTGTCGTGTGTGGGCGTGAAGGGATCGCCGCGCACACCGCAACAACTGTGGGCCTTCCACCGCATCGGCGCGCATCGTACGGTTGCCGACGCTCCCGTTGCCTTTGCAGGGTGGCGCTCGGCCTTCGCCAAGGCGGTGGCTCACGCCGCCTGCGGTGACGCTGCGGCTGCCCAAGAGGCCGTCACGCGCTTTGCGGCCCAACGACCGCCGGCTGCTCAGCACCTCCGCCTGGCGGAAGCGCTGCTGCCTTTCATGCCCGAGGCCGCCTTGCGGTTGATCGAAGAGCAACGCGAGGTGCCCGCGGCCCTGCGGGTGGCGGCCTGGCTGCGCTGTGGCCGCGCGCAGGATGCACAGCGCTTGCTCGATGAGCTGCCGCCAGCCCTCTTCGCGGCGCAACCCGAGCTGCACTTGTTGCGCACGAATGCGAGTGCAGGCGCTCCCGCCGAGCAATTGGGGCGCCTCAACGCCTTCCTGCAGGCCCACGGCGTGCCGGCGTTGCGGCTGCGCGATGTGAACCAGCCACCGTCGCCCGGCAATGTCATGGCCGGCGAGCCCACGCAGGTGGCACAAGGGCCGCTGGTCAGCGTGGTGATGACGACCTACCGCACGGGCGCGCGTGCGGTGGCGGCTGTCGAATCGGTGCTGGCGCAAAGTTACCGCCATCTGGAGTTGATTGTGGTGGACGATGCCAGCGGCGATGACACGATCGAACGTCTGCAAGCGCTGGCGCTTCGCGATGCGCGCCTGCGGCTTGTGAGCTTGCCGCGCAACGTCGGCACCTACGCCGCCAAGCTGATCGGCCTGACCCGCGCGCGCGGGGAGTTCCTCACCTGCCACGATTCGGACGATTGGTCGCACCCGGAGAAGATCGCCCGACAGGTGGCGCCGCTGCTGGCAGACCCGCGCTTGGTGTGCACGGTGTCGAACTGGGTGCGCATGAGCGACGACGGCAGCTTCTACGCCCGCATGGTGCATCCGCTCACGCGCCTGAACCCGTCGTCGCCCTTGTTCCGGCGCGAGCGCGTGCTACGTGAAGCCGGCGCCTGGGATTGCGTGCGCACGGGCGCGGACAGTGAGTTCTTGGCCCGCCTGAAGCTGGTGTTTGGCGCCAAGGCCGTTCGCAAGGTCGGTCAGCCCTTGACGCTGGGCAGCCACCGCCCTGATTCCTTGATGACGGCCTCGGCCACCGGCTACTGCGAAGCCGGCATGTCGCCCCAGCGGCTGGCGTACTGGGAGGCCTGGAACCGCTGGCACATCGAAACGCTGGCGCGGCGCCGCAAGCCCTTCATGCCGGCCGACGTCCGCGCTGCGGTGCGGCATCGGCCCTTTGACGTGCCCGAGAGCCTGCGGGTGCCTCCTGAAGACGTGGAAGCCTGCCTGGAGGCCGCGCTTCCCGACGCCTGGGTTTGACGGGCCGGCGCGGTGAAGAGCGAGCCGCCTGAGCCACGGCTGTCGTCGCGCACAATCCCGCCAGATCTTCTTGTTCACCCTGCCAAGACTTTGACCTCTGCGCCCCCCCTGGCCCGCTGCTTGGCCGTCCTCACGCCAGGCCTGCAGCGGGTGGACACCTTGTCGGCGTTGCTCGGCGATGTCGAGCTGCGCATGAGCCGCCGGCCTGCTGTCGAAGGCCTGGACGCGGTCCTCGCCTGGGGCCGCAAACCGAGCGCGCGCGTGGCCGAGGCGTTCGCTTCCCGCCACGGGCTGCCCGTGTGGCGTGCCGAAGACGGTTTCTTGCGGTCGGTGGGGCTCGGGAACCAGGACCCGCCCTTGTCCATCGTGCTCGACGACCTGGGCATCTACTACGACGCTTCCTCTCCCTCTCGAATCGAGGCGTTGATCGCGCGGCCCCACGGGCAAGACGAGTGCTCGCGGGCGGCCGCGCTGCGCGCCTCGTGGTGCGAAGGGCGCCTGTCCAAGTACAACCATGCGCGCGAGGCGACGTCTCCCTTGGAGGGGCCCTTCGCGCTGGTGGTGGATCAGACCTAGTCGGCCCTGAAGAACCCCTCATAGCCAGCAGCCATGCGGCCTGTGGCGTCGAGGGGTCGTGTTGAGTTTGCCGGGAACGGATAATCTCCCCCGCGATTCCTTGCAGATTCGGATACCCGATGCGCCGCCGCTCGACGCCCGCCGAGGACCCGACGGTCCGTCCCGATGACTTGTTCCGGGCCCGCCTGGAAACCCAGATCGACCTGCGTCATCCGCTGGCCCGGCTGGCCTGCCGCATGCCCTGGACGGCGCTGGAGGAAGCGCTTTCGTGCACGTTGCCCGCGCCCACCGTGAGCGGCGGCGGGCGACCGGCGTTGCCGGTTCGGCTGATGGCCGGTCTGCTCTACCTCAAACATGCCTACGACCTGTCGGACGAGGCGGTGTGCGAGCGTTGGCTGGAGAACCCGTACTGGCAGTTCTTCACCGGCGAGGAATTCTTCCAGACCCGGCTGCCGTGCGACCCCAGTTCGCTGGTGCGCTGGCGCAAGCGTCTGGGCGAGGCGGGCATGGAGGAGTTGCTGGCCCAGACGATTGCCGCTGCGCGCTCGATGAAGGCGGTGAAGGCACGGGACCTGGAACGGGTGATCGTGGACAGCACCGTGCAGGAGAAGGCGGTGGCGTACCCGACCGACAGCCGACTATTGGAGGCGGGCCGCCGCAAGCTGGTGCTCCTGGCCAAGCGCCACGGCATTGCGCTGCGGCAGAGCTACGAACGGGAAGGGCCCACGCTCCGTCGCCGTGCTGGCGGCTATGCACACGCCAAGCAGTTCAAGCGGATGCGCCGTGTGCTGCGTCGCCAGCGCACGGTACTGGGCCGGGTGATTCGCGACATCGAACGCAAGCTGGCCGATGCCGGAGAGGCGGCCAAAGCGGCACTTGGGACGTGGCTGGATCGCGCCAAGCGGCTGCATGCGCAGCGTCCGAAGGACAAGGGCAAGCTGTACGCATTGCATGCCCCGGAGGTGGAGTGCATAGGCAAGGGGAAGTCGCGACAGCCGTACGAGTTCGGGGTGAAGGTCGGCCTGGCGGTGACCGCCAGGCAGGGCTTGATCGTCGGGGCCCGCAGTTTTCCCGGCAATCCGTACGACGGCGACACGCTGGCCGAGCAGTTGGAGCAGGCCGAGATCGTGAGCGGCTGCAAGCCGAAGGTGGCGATTGTGGATCTTGGCTACCGGGGCCGCGAAGTGGCGGGCGTGGAGATCCTGCATCGAGGCAAGCCCAAGCGCCTGACCCGAAGCCAATGGCGCTGGGTGAAGCGTCGCCAGGCGATCGAACCGATCATCGGCCACGTCAAGGACGACTGTGGCCTGCGCCGCTGCTGGCTGAAGGGCGCGCAAGGGGACGCCATGCACGCGGTCCTGTGCGCGGCGGGCTACAACCTGCGCTGGCTGATGCGCTGGATCGCGGCTTTTTGTGCCTGGATGCTGGGGGCGTTGATTTCGCTCATCACGGCTGGATCGCAGCCAACGGTACCCGCACGGGGATGAGAGGCGGATTCTTCAGGGCCGACTACCGCGTGTACTGCGCCATGAAACTCAATCTGCGCCGCGCCGCCAAGCGACGCCTGCCGAAGCGCGAGCGCGTGCCGCTGTACGTGCCCGAACATCCCGATACCGTCTGGTCGGCCGATTTCATGCTCGACGCGCTGGCCTGTGGTCGGCCATTCCGCACCTTCAACATCACCGACGATTTCAACCGCGAGATCATCCACATCGAGGTCGACACATCGATCACGTCGCAGCGGCTGGTGCGCATTTTCGAGCGCATCCGCCAGGAGCGGCCCCTGCCGCAGGTGCTTCGCGTGGACAACGGCCCGGAGTTCCTGGGCGAGGTCTTCGTCGCGTGGGCCAAGCAGGCCGGCATGGCGATCGTTTCTGCGCGACGTTTCGGTGGCCAGTCTGGAATTGGTGGCGGGCGCCGGACTGCTGGCGTTCGGTGCCGGCTTCGGCGGCTGGCACTGGTGGGCCTCGGCGCAGGCGGGCACCAGCACGCCGGTGGGGACGATCATGATCGCGGCCCTGTCCGTGCTCTCCGGTTTGCAGCTGCTGCTGGCTTTCGCCGGTTACGACATCGCGACCGTGCCGTGGCGGGCGATTCACAGGCGGGTCGGGCGAGTCCGTGGCGCCGCGTCGGCCCGCTCTGCCCAGCCGCCATTGCCCTAAAGTCCGCTGCCGGGGCGCAGGCCGGCGCGGTAAACTCTGCCGCTCCCTGCACAACCGGATCGTGATCATGGTGGACAGCGCGAACCCCCCGGCCGGCGCGCGGCACGGCGCCGATCGCAAGCTCTACGCCAGCGCCGAGGCGGCGCTGCGCGACATCGTCCGCGACGGGCAGACGCTGGCGGTCGGCGGCTTCGGCCTGTGCGGCATCCCCGAGGCCCTGATCGCGGCGCTGCGCGACAGCGGCGTCACGGGGCTGACGGTGATTTCCAACAACGCCGGCGTGGACGGCTTCGGCCTCGGCATGCTGCTGAGCACGCGGCAGATCAGAAAGATGATTTCGTCCTACGTGGGCGAGAACAAGGAATTCGAGCGGCAGTTCCTGGCCGGCGAGCTGGAGCTGGAATTCAACCCGCAGGGCACCCTGGCCGAGCGCCTGCGCGCCGGCGGCGCCGGCATCCCGGCCTTCTTCACCCGCACCGGCTACGGCACGGTGGTGGCCGAGGGCAAGGAGACGCGCCGGTTCGGCGAGCACTGGTACGTGCTGGAGACCGCGCTCACCGCCGACGTGGCGCTGGTGAAGGCGTGGAAGGCCGACAAGGCCGGCAACCTGGTGTTCCGCAAGACCGCGCGCAATTTCAACCCGGTCTGCGCCATGGCGGGCAAGGTCTGTGTGGCCGAGGTGGAGCAGCTGGTGGAGATCGGCGAGATCGACCCCGATCACGTGCACCTGCCCGGCATCTACGTCGACCGCATCGTGGTCAACCCGACCCCCGAGAAGCGCATCGAGCAGCGCACCGTGCGGACGGGCTGAGCCTCATCCGACGCCGATGCGCCGCGACCTTGCCGTCTTCACGCGATGTCATTCCCGCGAAAGCGGGAATCCAGTGGCTTCAATGTCCGGATGGCACCCCGAAGTCGCTGGATCCCCGCTTTCGCGGGGATGACGGTGTGGAGTTTCCCGGCAGGGGGCAGGGCACTTCGAATACCGAATCCAAGACAGGAACAACGACCATGGCCTGGACCCGCGAGCAGATGGCGCAGCGCGCCGCGAAAGAACTCACCGACGGCATGTACGTCAATCTCGGCATCGGCCTGCCGACGCTGGTGGCCAACTTCATCCCGGAGGGGATGGACGTGTGGCTGCAGAGCGAGAACGGCCTGCTCGGCATCGGCCCGTTCCCGACCGAGGACGAGGTGGACCCGGACCTGATCAACGCCGGCAAGCAGACCGTCACCGCCCGGCCGGGGGCGAGCTATTTCGGCAGCCACGACAGCTTCGCGATGATCCGCGGCGGCCACATCGACCTGGCCATCCTCGGCGCGATGCAGGTCACCGACCGGGGCGACCTCGCCAACTGGATGATCCCCGGCAAGATGGTCAAGGGCATGGGCGGGGCGATGGATCTGGTGGCCGGCGTCAAGCGGGTGGTGGTGCTGATGGAGCACACCGCCAAGGACGGCAGCCACAAGATCCTGCCCGAGTGCACGCTGCCGCTGACCGGCGTGGGCGTGGTGAACCGCATCATCACCGAGCTGGCGGTGCTGGACGTGACGCCGGACGGCCTGGCGCTGGTGGAGCTGGCGCCGGGGGTGAGCGAGGACGAGCTGCGCGGGAAGACCGGGGTGCCGCTCAGGCGCGCCGCCTGAAGCCTGCCCTCCCGGCAGGCGCGCGCTGCCAGCAAAAACAAACGGCCGCCCCGGGGGGGCGGCCGTCCGCGCAGGCGCCGTCGCGGCGGCTCAGCCCAGCGCCGCCTCCAGCTCCGGCACGAGCTTGAACAGGTCGCCGACCAGGCCGATGTCGGCGACTTCGAAGATCGGCGCCTCGGGGTCCTTGTTGATGGCGACGATGGTGCCGGCGTCCTTGATGCCGGTCAGGTGCTGGATCGCGCCGGAGATGCCGATGGCCAGGTACAGTTCCGGGGCGATGATCTTGCCGGTCTGGCCGACCTGCAGCTCGTTGGGCACGTAGCCGGCGTCGACCGCGGCGCGCGAGGCGCCGACCGCCGCGCCGAGCTTGTCGGCGAGCCGGAAGATGATGTCGAAGTTCTCCTTCGAGCCGAGGCCGCGGCCGCCGGACACCACGCGCGATGCGCTCTGCAGGTCCGGGCGGTCGCTCTTGCCCTGCCGGAGTTCGACGAAACGGGTGTGGGTCGGCAGGGCGACATCGACGCTGGCGCTCTCGATGGCGGCGTCGCCGCCGGTGCCGGCAGCCGGCCACGAGGCCACGCGCACGGTGGCGACCACGGTACGGTCGGCCGGCGCCTGCACGGTGACGATGGCATTGCCGGCGTAGATCGGCCGCCGGAAGGTGTGCGTGCCCTCGACCGCCATCACGTCCGACACCTGCGCCACGCCCAGCCGCGCCGCCACGCAGGGCATCAGGTCCTTGCCGAAGGTGGTGGAGGGGCCGAACACGTGGCTGTAACCGGCGGCGATCTTGGCCACCTGCGGCGCCAGCACCTGGGCGATGGGGTGGGCGTTGGCGGGGTTGGCGACGGCGATGACCTTGCGCACGCCGTCGAGCCTGGCCGCCTCGGCGGCGACGGCGGCCGGGTCGGCGGCCAGCACGACGATGTCGATGGCCGCGGGCGCGAGCGCGGCGGCGGCGCTGACGCACTTGGCGGTGGCCGGGTTGAGTTTGCCGTCGAGGTGCTCGGCGACGATCAGGACGTTGCTCATGGAAGCGTTCTCCGTGTTGCAGGCTCCCCTGTCGGAGCGGCGTGAGCCGCGACAGGCGTACCAGCGATGTTCCGGGTCGCGGCTTGCGCCGCTCCGACAGACAGGGCCGGGCTTACAGCAGGCCCTTGGCCTTCAGCGCCGACACCAGTTCGGCCACGTCCTTCACCATCACGCCCTTCTGGCGCTTGGGCGGCGGGGCGTAGCCCAAGATCTGGAGGCCGCCGCCGTGGTCGACGCCGAGCTCGGCGAAGGCGATGGTCTCCAGCGGCTTGGACTTGGCCTTCATGATGTCCGGCAGCTTGATGAAGCGCGGTTCGTTCAGGCGCAGGTCGGTGGTGATGACGGCGGGCAGCTCGATCTCGAGCGTCTCCAGGCCGGCATCCACCTCGCGGGTGACGCGCGCCTTGCCGTCGGCGACCTCGACCTGGCTGGCGAAGGTGGCCTGCGGCCGGCCCCACAGCGTGGCCAGCATCTGGCCGGTCTGGTTGGCATCGTCGTCGATGGCCTGCTTGCCGAGGATGACCAGGCCCGGCTGCTCCTTCTCGATCAGCTTGAGGAAGGCGCGGGCGGCGGCCAGCGGCTGCACCGCCTCGTCGGTGACGACGTGGATGGCGCGGTTGGCGCCCATCGCCAGGCCGTTGCGCAGATGCGCCTGGCAGTCGGCTGGGCCGAGGGTGACCACGACCACCTCGCTGGCCACGCCCTTCTCGCGCAGGCGCAGGGCCTCTTCCAGGGCGATTTCGTCGAACGGGTTGGCGGAGAGCTTGACGCCCTCGGTGACCACGCCGGAGCCGTCCGGCTTGACCTGGATGCGGACGTTGTAGTCCACGACCCGCTTGTATCCGACCAGGATCTTCATCGTCTTCAAGGTTTCCTGTGCGACGGGCCGCGCGGCGCGGGGCCGGCGGCGGAAGGGGAACGCCGGATTTTACCCGCCGGGGCGGGGCGGCGCATCCGCGCGCGCCGCGCCTGCGGCACTGCCGGTACACTCGGCCCACGCAGGCCGTCAGCCGCAGCCACCACGCCCGGAGCATGAGCGCCATCCCCGCCGCCCCCATCGATGTCTCCGTCCCCGGCACCCTGCGCCTGCGCGGGGCGTGGACGCTGCCCGAGGCGGCGACGCTGGAGCGCGAGCTGTCGCGCGATTTCGGCCGCGTCGAGCGGGTCGATGTCGCCGCCGTCGAGCGGCTCGATTCGGCCGGGGTGGTGGTGATCCTGCGCCTGCTCGACCGGCTTGGCCTCGATCCCGCCACGCTGGACTGGCGCCAGGAGCACCGCGCGCTGGCGCAGACGGTCGGCCGCGCCTTCGCCATCGAGCCGCACCCGCTGCGGCGCGATTACGGGGTGAAGGCGCTGGTCGAACGGGTCGGTCACGCCGTGCACGAGGTGTGGGCGCAGGGCCGGATGCTGCTCGGCTTCCTCGGCCTGAGCCTGTCCACGCTCGCCGGCGTGCTGCTGCGCCCGGCCAGGCTGCGGCTGACCGCCACCGTGCATCACATGGAGCAGGTCGGGCTGGATGCGGTGCCGCTGACCGCGCTGCTGAGCTTCATGATCGGCGCGGTGGTGGCCTTTCTCGGCATCACCGTGCTGCGCGACTTCGGCGCGGAGGTGTTCGTGGTCGAGCTGGTGGGGTTCTCCTTCCTGCGCGAGTTCGGCGTGCTGCTGACCGCGATCCTGCTCGCCGGCCGCACCGCCAGCGCCTTCACCGCGCAGATCGGCGCGATGAAGGCGCGCGAGGAGATCGACGCAATCCGCACCCTCGGCCTGGACCCGATCGAGCTGCTGGTGATCCCGCGCCTGCTGGCGCTGCTGGTGATGCTGCCGCTGCTGAGCTTCCTGGCCGCGCTGGCCGGCATCGCCGGCGGCCTGGTGATCTGCATGCTGGAGATGGGGATGTCGCCGGAGGCGTTCGTGGTGCGGCTGCACGAGACCATCCAGCTGCGCCACCTCGTCACCGGCCTGAGCAAGGCGCCGGTGTTCGCGGCGGTGATCGCGCTGATCGGCTGCCTGGAGGGCTTCAAGGTCGGCGGCACGGCGCAGTCGGTCGGCGAGCGCACCACCTCCAGCGTGGTGCAGAGCATCTCGCTGGTGATCCTGCTCGATGCCGTGGCCGCGGTGTTCTTCATGGAGATGGGCTGGTGAGCGAGGCCACCGACGACATCGCCATCCGCATCCGCGGCCTGGTCAACCGTTTCGGCACGCAGACCGTGCACGACGGGCTCGACCTGGACGTGCGCCGTGGCGAGATCATGGGCATCGTCGGCGGCTCGGGCTCCGGCAAGTCGGTGCTGATGCGCACCATCCTGCGGCTGCGTCCGCCGCAGGCCGGCAGCATCCACGTGCTCGGCGTGGACGTGCTCGGCGACCAGGCGGGTGCGCATCGCATCCTGGAGACGCGCACCGGCGTGCTGTTCCAGGACGGTGCGCTGTTCTCCTCGCTCACCGTCGAGGAGAACGTGCAGGTGCCGCTCAAGGAGCACTACCCCGAACTGCCGCGCGAGCTGATCGAGGACCTGGCGCGGGTGAAGATCCGCCTCGCCGGCCTGCCCGAGGGCAGCGGCGCGAAATACCCGGCGCAGCTGTCCGGCGGCATGCGCAAGCGCGCCGCGCTGGCGCGCGCGCTGGCGCTGGACCCGGAGCTGCTGTTCCTGGACGAGCCCACCGCCGGCCTCGACCCGATCAGCGCCGCCGCCTTCGATGAATTGCTGCGCATGCTGCAGCAGTCGCTGGGGCTGACCGTGTTCCTGATCACCCACGACCTGGACACCCTGTACGCCATCTGCGACCGCGTGGCCGTGCTCGGCGACGGCCGCACGCTGGCGGTGGGCACACTGTCCGAGGTCGGCCGCGTGGATCATCCCTGGGTGCAGGACTACTTCCACGGCCCGCGCGGACGGGCTGCCGCCGGGGCCTGAGCCGGGGGCGGGATTCGTTGCAGGCGCGGCGTTGCCGCGATCGCTGCGTTGCGGCGCAGGGTGCCAGGCGGGTCCGGCCACGGGCGGCAGAATCCTGCTGCGATCCCGTATCCTGTGCCCGACCCACGCCCGGAGTCACCATGGAAACCAAGGCCAACCACGTCCTGATCGGCGCCTTCACCCTCGCCGTCTCGGCCGGCCTGCTGCTGTTCGCGCTGTGGGCCGCCAAGTACGCGTCGGAAAGCTCCTGGGCGGAATACGACGTGGTCTTCCGCGAAGCCGTCACCGGCCTGTCGGTCGGCGGCATCGTCCAGTACAACGGCATCACCGTTGGCTCGGTGCGCCATCTGTCGCTGGCGCCGGACGACCCCGGCCGGGTGATCGCCCGTATCCGGGTCGGCGCCGACACGCCCGTGCTGCGCGATACCACCGCCCGCCTCGCTCTGACCGGTCTGACCGGCGTGGCCTTCATCCAGCTCTCCGGGGGCAGCCCCGGCAGCCCCCGGCTCCTCGCGCGCGAGGACGAGCCGGTGCCGGTGATCGTGGCCGAGGAGTCGGCGCTGCAGAAGCTGTTCGCCTCGTCCGAGGACATCGCCATCGCCGCCAGCGAGGTGCTGGTGCGGCTGCGCAACATCCTCAGCGACGAGAACGCCGCGCGCATCGCCACCACCCTGTCCAACATCGATGCGGTCACCACCACCATCGCCGCCGAGCGCGAGGACATCGGCGCCTTGATCCGCTCCGCGCGTGAGGCCTCCGAGCGTCTGGAAGGCAGCCTGCGGCGCTTCGACCGCCTCGCCACCGCGCTGGACGAAAACCTGACCGACGAGCTGCCGCAGCTGCTCGGCAACCTCAGGCGGACGATGACGCAGGTCGATTCGCTCACCCGCCGCGCCGACGTCATCCTGGCCGAGAACCACGAATCGCTGGCCAGCTTCGGCAGCCAGGGGCTGGCCCAGGTCGGCCCGGCGTTGGCCGAGCTGCGCGAACTGCTGCGCGAACTGACCCGCATCAGCGCGCGCCTGGAGGACAACCCGGCCGCCTTCCTGCTCGGCCGCGACCAACCCAAGGAGTTCTCGCCGCGATGACCCGTCTGCCGTTGCCGCGCGCCGTCGTGGCGCTCGCCCTCGCCGCCGCGCTCGCGGCCTGTTCGCCGCTGCCGGCCAAGCGCACCAGCGCGCAGATCTACACCGCCGAGCCGCGCATCGCCGTCGACGAGACCTGGCCGCGGGTGACCTGGCAACTGGTGGTGGTCCGCCCGGTCGCCAGCCAGCTGCTCGATTCCAACCGCATCGCCGTGCGCCCGCGACCGGGCCAGTTGCAGGTGTACCGCGATGCGGTGTGGGTGGAGAGTGCGCCGAACCTGGTGCAGAACGCGATCCTGCGCGGCTTCGAGGATTCCGGCCGGATCGTCGCCGTGGGCCGGCCCGGCACCGGCCTGCGCGCCGACTATTCGCTGAGCCTGGACCTGCGCCGGTTCGAGACCGACTATCCCGCCGACGGCGGCGCGCCGCAGGTGCGGGTGGAGATCCGCGCGCGCCTGCTCGATGCGGTCAGCAACCAGGTGCTGGCCTCGCGCACCTTCGCCGCGGCGACGCCGCTGTCCGACACCGCCACGCCCGCCGCCGTGGCGGCGTTCGAGCCGACACTGGGGCAGGTCGCGCAGGACATCGTCGGCTGGACCCTGGTCACCGGCGAGGCCAACGCGCAGAGCGTGATGCGCCGCCGCTGAGGCGCGCTCGTGCAGAAACGGCCTGGTCGCCTGCCGAAGGTCAAGCAAGGCCTGGACACGTGCCGTCATCCCCGCCAAAGCGGGGATCCGGCGACTTCGAGCCTTTGAAAGCCAAAGACACTGGATTCGGCCGCTTCGCGGCTTACCCGCTGCCACCGGCCAGCCGTTCCTGCATCGGGCGGTGGACGATGCGGCGGAAGGTGAGGTTGATGCGCGCACCGACCGGGCGCGCCGTCTTCGGCAGGGCGTGCCGGTAGTGGCGCTGCGTCGCGCCGCGCATCACCAGCAGGCTGCCGTGCGGCAGCTCCAGCGCCAGTTGCCGCGCCTGGTCGCGGCGATGGCGCAGCACGAAGCGGCGGGCGGCGCCCAGGCTCAGCGAGGCGATGACCGGTGCCGGGCCCAGCGCGGGCTCGTCATCGCTGTGCCAGCCCATGCCGTCGGCACCGTCGCGGTACAGGTTGGCGAGCACGCTGTCGAAGCATTCGCCCGCCGCCGCCGACACGCGTCCGCGCAGGGCGGCGAGGGCGGGCGGCCACGGATGCGGCGCGAAGCGGGTGCGCGAGTAGGTGTAGGCCGCGCCGGGATCGCCGATCCAGCAGCTCAGCCGCGGCGAGTCCACTTCGCGGCCGAAGAGGCGGATGCGGTGGCGCTCCCAGGCGATGCCCTCGCGCAGGGCGGCGAACAGCGCGTCGGCCTCGGCGGCGCACAGCCAGACCGGATCGAACAGCAGCTCGGCATCGGGCAGCGGCAGCGCTTGCAGGCTCATGCGTGCGATTGCACTCGATTGTAGCAACGATGCAGTCGTCTGCCGCAGGCTCACGCCGCTCCGAGATGCATCACTGCATCGCGTCGATGACGCAGGCGAGGATCTGGCCGAGTTCGAGCAGGCGCAGGTCGCTGCCGCGTGCGCCGACCAGTTGCAGGCCGATGCCGTCGCCGAGCGGCAGGCTCAGCGCCGGGCAGCCGGCCAGGCTGGCGAGGGCGGAGAGGTCGGCGAGGTTGGACGGCTCCTCGGCGCCGAGGTCCGGCGGCGGGGCGGAGACGGTCGGCAGCAGCAGCACGTCGACGCGGTCGAAGAGCTGTCGCATCCGCACCACGTGGACGTCGAGGCGGCGGTCGGCGGCGACGTAGTCGACGGCGCGCTTGCCTTCGGCAAAGGCGAGCAGGCCGCGCAGGCGCGGCGAGCTGCCGGCGAGGCGGTCGCCGTGAGCGGCGAGGATCTCGGCCTCCATCAGCAGCAGCGCGGCGCGGCGGGTGGTGGCGATGTCCAGCGGCGCGAGGTCGAGGTCGATGGCGTGCAGCGCGCCCAGTCCGGCGCCGGCGCGCGCCACGGCGCGTTCGAAGACGTCAACGACGCTACCTGTCACGCCCAGCGCATCCAGGCCGCGCACCACGCCGACGCGCAGGCTGCCCGGCTGCCAGTCGGGCAGGGCGAACGGGGTGCGGCGCATGCGCGAGCGCGGGTCGCCCGGGTCGTAGCCGGCCAGCACCTGCAGCAGCGGCGCGATGTCTTCGACCGCGCGGGCGAGCACGCCGACGGTGTCGAGCCGGCGCAGCGCCGGCGCCATGCCGCGGCCGCTGATCTCGCCGAAGGTCGGGCGCAGCCCGGCCAGGCCGCAGAAGGCGGCCGGGATGCGGATCGCGCCGAGCGTGTCGGTGCCGATGGCGGCGCTGGCATGGCCGGCGGCGACGGCGGCGGCCGCGCCGGCCGAGGAGCCGCCGCAGGCCTTGCCGGGGAAGCGCGGGTTGCGCACGTCGCCGTGGTGCGGATTGCGCCCGACGGTGCCGAAGGCGGCCTCGTCGAGCGCGGTCTTGCCGAGGATCACCGCGCCGGCGCCGCGCAGACGGCCGACCGCGTGGGCGTCCTCGGCGGCGACCGGGGCCGGGCCGGGCAGGCCGAGGCCGGTCGGCAGCCCGGCGACGTCGAGGTTGTCCTTGACCGCCAGCGGCACGCCGTCGAGCCGGCCCAGCGGCTGGCCCTGCGCGCGGCGCGCGTCGGAGGCACGGGCGGCGGCCAGCGCGCCGTCGGCATCGACGTGGGTCCAGGCGCGCAGCTGCGGGTTCTCGCCGTCGATGGCGTCCAGACAGGCCGCGGTGAGCGCCGCGCTGCTGGTCTCGCCCAGCGCCAGCGCGCGCAGCACGCGGGTGAGCGGGGCGTGGCGCAGGGCGTCGGCGGTGCTGGCGGTCATGGGCGGTCCGGGGCGGGCAGGTGCGCCGATTATGGTGGCAGCGCTGTCGATTTGCCGTGTCCGGGTCCGATCATCGACAATCCAAACGCTTGATTCGTGACGTGTTCCCCACGGCCTGGCGTCGGGGGCACCAAAGCACGCCCCATCCGCCGGCGCCGTCGCTGCCCGGCAATGCAGCCCTGGAGTGAGCCGATGTCCGAGCGCGAGTTCATGGAATACGACGTGGTGACGGTCGGCGCCGGTCCCGCCGGCCTGGCCTTCGCCATCCGCCTCAAGCAGCTCAAGCCGGAGCTGTCGGTCTGCGTCATCGAAAAGGCCTCGACCATCGGCGCGCACATCCTCTCCGGCGCGGTGATCGAGCCGCAGCCGCTGGACGAGCTGCTGCCGGGCTGGCGCGAGAATCCGCCGCCGATCTGCGTGCCGGCCGGGCAGGACGAGTTCTGGCTGCTCAGCAAGACCGGTGGCATCCGATTCCCGATCGTGCCGCCGGGGATGAACAACCACGGCAATTTCATCGTCAGCCTCGGCGCGCTGTGCGCCTGGCTGGCGCCGCAGGCCGAGGCGCTGGGCGTGGAGATCTACCCCGGCTTCGCCGCGGCCGAGCCGTACTTCAACGAGGACGGCAGCGTCGGCGGCGTGCGCATCGGCGACATGGGCGTGGCCCGCGATGGCTCGCACAAGCCCGGCTACACGCAGGGCATCGACATCCGCGCCAAGGTCACCGTGTTGGCCGAGGGCGCGCGCGGTCACCTCACCAAGCAGCTCGTCCAGCGCTTCGCGCTCGACAGGGACTGCGACCCGCAGGGCTACTCGATCGGCATCAAGGAGCTGTGGCAACTGCCCGCAGGTCGGGTCACCCCCGGCAGGATCGTGCATACCTTCGGCTGGCCGGCCGACAGCAAGACCTACGGCGGCAGCTTCATCTACCACCTGGACAAGGACCGGGTCGCCATCGGCTACGTCTCGGGGCTGGACTACAGCGACCCGCTGTACCAGCCCTACGAGGCCTTCCAGCAGTTCAAGCACCACCCGATGATCAAGCCGCTGCTGGAGGGCGGCAGCATCCTCAGCGCCGGCGCGCGCGCCATCGTCACCGGCGGCTGGCAGTCGCTGCCGAAGGTGGAGATGCCCGGCGCGCTGCTGATCGGCGACACCGCCGGCCTGCTCAACGTGCCCAAGATCAAGGGCACCCACCAGGCGATGCGCTCGGGCATGCTCGCCGCCGAGCATCTGGCGGACGGACTCTCGCCCCAGGGCTTCGATGCGAAGCTGCGCGCCTCGGCGGTGATGAAGGAGCTGCGCCGGGTCCGCAACGTCAAGCCCGGCTTCAAGAAGGGCCTGTGGTTCGGCCTGCTCAACGCCGCCTGGGAAACCGCCACCGCCGGCCTGTCGCCGTGGACGCTCAAGAACCATCCCGACTGGTCGAGCCTGCACAAACTCGGCCAGTACCGGCCGCCCAGGCGCGACTACGTCGAGCGCACGCTGCCGCCGCGCGATCGCCTGGCCGGGGTGTACTTCGCCGCCACCGAGCACGACGAGGACCAGCCGGTGCACCTGAAGGTGGCCGACACCTCGATCTGCGTCACCCGTTGCGTCGAGGAGTACGGCAATCCCTGCACCCGCTTCTGCCCGGCAGGCGTGTACGAGATCGTCGAGGACGCGTCGGGCAAGCGCCTGCAGATCAATGCCGCCAACTGCGTGCACTGCAAGACCTGCGACATCAAGGACCCGTACGAGATCATCACCTGGGTGCCGCCGGAAGGCGGTTCGGGACCGAACTACCAGAACCTCTGACACCTCATCTTCTGTAGGCGCGGCGTGAGCCGCGACCGGCTGGCCCGCGCGGCACCCGGTCGCCGCTCACGCCGCTTCTGTGGGAGCCAAACGCCCATGCCCCGCATCGCCCTGGTCACCGCCATCGCCGCCCACGGCACCGACGACGACATCCCGCCGCTGGCCGAGGCGCTGGCGCGGCTGGGCGTGGCCAGCGAGACGCTGGCCTGGGACGACCCGACCGTGTCCTGGGCGCGCTTCGACGCCGCCGTGCTGCGCTCACCCTGGGACTACACGCGGCGGCTGCCGGAATTCCTCGCCTGGTGCGAGCGCGTCGCCGTGACCACGCAGTTGCTCAATCCGCTGCACGTGGTGCGCTGGAACACCGACAAGCACTATCTCGCCGAACTGGCCTGCGCCGGGGTGGCGGTCGTCGAGAGCGTGTTCCTCGAACCGGGCGACGACCCGGCCGGCTTCCCGGACTGGGACGAGTACGTGATCAAGCCGACGGTGAGTGCCGGCTCACGCGACACCCAGCGCTATGTGCGTGCCGAGCGCCCGGCGGCGGTCGAACACGCGCGGGCGCTGCTCGCCGCCGGGCGCAGCGTGCTGGCGCAGCCCTACCTGCACGAAGTCGACGAGCACGGCGAGACCGCGTTGCTCTATTTCGATGGGATCTTCTCGCACGCCATCCGCAAGGCGGCGCTGCTGACTCGCGGCGAGGCGCCGACCTCGCACCTGTTCGCGCCGGAGCGGATCGCCGCGCGCGAGCCCGATCCCGCCGAACGCGCCGCCGCCGACCGCATCGTGGCGCTGCTGCCGCGCCTGCTCGGCCTGGGCGCGCCGCTGCCCTATGCGCGCGTCGATCTGTTGCCGAGCGCCGACGGGCCGCGCCTGCTCGAGCTGGAACTCACCGAGCCGTCGCTGTTCTTCACCCACGCCCCCGGCGCGGCGGACCGCTTCGCGCAGGCATTGCGGGCGCGGCTCGGCGCACGCTGATTCGCCCGCGCGTGGAGCGGCTTCCGCCGCGACCCGAGGCCCGGGACCTGCACAGCCGTAGGCCACGGATCGGCGCGGATGGACGCGGATAAGACTTTGAATTGGCGCCATCCGCGCTTCATCCGCGCCGATCCGTGGCTGAATCTTCGCCGTTGCGTTCCGGTTGCGGCTCAGGCCGCTCCTGCAAGGGCTGTCCCGGCGGCTCGATATGCGCCACCACCCGCGCCGCCAGGGCCTCGGGCGGCTCGTGGGTGGTGTCCAAGTGCAGTTCGGCCCGTTCGGGCGGCTCGTAGGGCGAGCCGATGCCGGTGAAGTTGGGGATCTGCCCGGCGCGCGCCTTGGCATACAGGCCCTTGGGGTCGCGCCGTTCGCACACCTCCAACGGCGCATCCACGAACACCTCGACGAACTCGCCCGGCGCGAACAGCTCGCGCGCCATGCGCCGCTCGGCGCGGAAGGGCGAGATGAAGCTCACCAGCACGATCAGGCCGGCATCGACCATCAGCTTCGCCACTTCGGCGACGCGGCGGATGTTCTCGACTCGGTCCTCGTCGCTGAAGCCCAAGTCCTTGTTGAGCCCGTGGCGAACGTTGTCGCCGTCGAGCAGGTAGGTGTGGTGGCCGAGCGCGTGCAGGCGGCGCTCGACCAGGTTGGCGATGGTGGACTTGCCGGCGCCCGACAGGCCGGTGAACCACAGGCAGCGCGGCGCCTGGCCCTTGATCGCGGCACGCGCGGCCTTGTCCACGTCCAGCTGCTGCCAGTGCACGTTGGCGGCGCGGCGCAGGGCGAAGTCGAGCGTGCCGGCGGCGACGGTGGCGTGGCTGATGCGGTCGATCAGGATGAAGCCGCCGAGCGTGCGGTTGTCGCGGTAGGCCTCGAAGGGCAGCGGTTGGTCGAGCGCCAGATTGCACACGCCGACCTCGTTGAGCGCGAGCCGCTTGGCGGCGATGTGCTCCTGGGTGTTCACGTCGATGCGGTGCTTGATCTCGGTGACCTGGGCCACGGCGGTGCGGGTGCCGATCCTGAGCCAGTACGGGCGGCCGGGCAGCAGTGGGGCGTCGTCCATCCACAGCAGGTGCGCGGCGAAGGCATCGGCCACCTGGGGCGGGCGTGACGCGCTGGCGATCACGTCGCCGCGGCTGGCGTCGATCTGGTCGGTGAGCGTGAGCGTGACCGGCTGGCCGGCGTCGGCTTGCGGCAGGTCGCCCTCCGGGCCGATGACGCGGGCCACGCGCGAGCGGCGGCCGGACGGCAGCACCACCACCTCGTCGCCGGGGGCGACACGGCCGGCGGCGACGGTGCCGGCGAAGCCGCGGAAGTCCTGGTCCGGCCGGTTCACCCACTGCACCGGCAGCCGGAAGCCGATGTCGCCCGCCGGCTCGGGGATCGGCGCGGCCTCGAGCGCTTCGATCAGGGTCGGGCCGGCATACCACGGCATCGTCGCCGCGCGCGTCACGAGGTTTTCGCCGCGCAGCGCCGACACCGGGATGCATTGCACCGCGGCGATGCCGAGCTGCGCGGCGAGCGCGCGGTAGTCGTCGGCGATGCGTTCGAACACGGCGCGGTCGTGACCGACCAGGTCCATCTTGTTCACCGCCAGCAGCACCTGGCCGATGCCGAGCAGGGCGGCGATGTAGCTGTGCCGGCGGGTCTGGGTGAGCAGGCCCTTGCGGGCGTCGACCAGCACCACGGCGAGGTCGGCGGTGGAGGCGCCGGTGGCCATGTTGCGGGTGTACTGCTCGTGGCCGGGACAGTCGGCGACGATGAACTTGCGCCGCTCGGTGGTGAAGTAGCGGTAGGCGACGTCGATGGTGATGCCCTGCTCGCGCTCGGCCTCCAGGCCGTCGAGCAGCAGGGCGAAGTCGATCTGGTCGCCCTGGGTGCCGTGACGGCGGCTGTCCTTGAGCAGCGCGGCGAGCTGGTCGTCGAACAGCTGGCCGGTGTCATGCAGCAGGCGGCCGAGCAGGGTGCTCTTGCCGTCGTCGACGCTGCCGCAGGTGATCAAGCGCAGCAGCGATTTCGACTCGTGCCGTTGCAGCCAGGCGTGCAGGTCGGTGGCGTCGCCCATGTCAGCGGCCTCCGGAGGCCGTGTCGGCGGGGCGGCGCGGACAGGCCGGTGCGGCCGGATGCGGCGTCCGCGGCGCGCGTGGGGAACCGCAAGCCGGCAGCGTGCGCGCGTCCGCGGCCGTCGTCATCGAATCCCGGCTCAAAAGTAGCCCTCCTGCTTCTTCTTCTCCATCGACGCGGCCGGGTCGTGGTCGATCACCCGGCCCTGCCGCTCGGAGGCGCGGCTATGCAGCATCTCGGCGATCACGGCGTCGAGGGTGTCGGCGTCGGATTCGATGGCACCGGTGAGCGGGTAGCAGCCGAGCGTGCGGAAACGCACCCGCCTGATCGCCGGCGTCTCGCCTTCGCGCAGCGGCAGGCGCTCGTCGTCGACCACGATCAGCGCGCCGTCGCGCTCGACCACCGGCCGCTCGGCGGCGAAGTACAGCGGCACCACCGGGATGCGCTCGCGGCGGATGTACAGCCACACGTCCAGCTCGGTCCAGTTGGAGAGCGGGAACACGCGCACGCTCTCGCCTTTGTGGATGCGGGTGTTGTAGAGGTTCCACAGCTCCGGGCGCTGGTTCTTCGGGTCCCAGCGGTGCTGCGCGTTGCGGAAGGAGAACACGCGCTCCTTGGCGCGGGACTTCTCCTCGTCGCGGCGGGCGCCGCCGATGGCGGCGTCGAAGCCCCACAGGTCCAGCGCCTGGCGTAGCGCCTGGGTCTTCATCACGTCGGTGTGCACGCTGGCGCCGTGGGTCACCGGCGAGACGCCCGCGCGCAGCCCCTCGGGATTGGTGTGCACGCGCAGCTCCAGCCCGCACTCGGCGGCGCGGCGGTCGCGAAAGGCGATCATCTCGCGGAACTTCCAGCCGGTGTCGATGTGCAGCAGCGGGATCGGTGGCCGCGCCGGGTGGAAGGCCTTGAGCAGCAGGTGCAGCAGCACCGAGCTGTCCTTGCCGATCGAGTACAGCAGCACCGGGTTGCGGAACTCGGCCGCCACCTCGCGCAGGATATGGATGCTCTCGGCTTCGAGGCGGTCGAGATGGGACGGGGCGGGCATGGGCGCGCGGGTCGGGAGCGTCGGGCAAGTCTAGCGGATGCGGGCCGTGCTGCGTCCGCAGGCGGCGTGGTTAAGCCTGCGCGTGGCATGCTGTGCGCCGCTTCCGCCGCCGCCCGCCGCCGCGCCATGACCGACGCCGAATCCAGCTTCGTCGCCCGCACCGAGTTCATCATCGAGCTGGCGCGTCGGCTGCACGCCTATGGCACCACCGCGCAGCGCCTGGAGGGCGCGATCTCGGCGGTCGCCAGGCGGCTGGGCGTGGGCTGCGAGGTCTGGTCGAACCCGACCGGCATCATCCTGAGTTTTTCCGACCCCACGCGCGGGCCGCTCACCGACACCACCCGGGTGATCCGGCTGGAGCCGGGCGATGTCGACCTGCGCAAGCTCTGCCAGGCGGACGAGATCGCCGACCGGGTGGTGACCGGGGAGATGGACCTGGCCGCCGGCAAGGCGGCGCTGCGCGCGCTGGATCGGCCGCCGAGCCGGCGCATGGTGGCGATGACGGTGTTCAGTTTCGGCCTGGCCTCGGCCTCGGTGGCGGCGTTGCTGCGCACCGGCTGGGGCGACATCGCCACCGCGGCCGTGATCGGCTGGCTGATCGGCGCGCTGTCGATGGCAGCCACCACCCGGCCGCGCCTGCTCGAGGCTTCCGATGCGGTCGCCGCGCTGCTCGCCACCCTGCTGGCGGCGGCGGTGGCGACCTGGCTGATGCCGCTGACGCTCAACCTGGTCATCGTCGCCTCGCTGATCGTGCTGTTGCCCGGCCTGGCGCTGACCAACGCGGTCGCCGAGCTGACCCATCAGCACCTGGTCTCCGGCACGGCGCGCTTCGCCGGGGCGATGGCGACCCTGCTCAAGCTCACCTTCGGCACCGTGGCGGCGATGCAGTTGGTGCGCCTGCTCGGCTGGCAGCCGCAGGAAGCCGCCACGGCGCTGCTGCCGCCGTGGCTGGAGTGGGTGGCGCTGGCGACGGCCTCGTACGCCTTCGCGGTGCTGTTCCGCGCCGAGAAGCGCGATTACCTGCTGGTGATGGCGGCGGCCTGGCTGGGCTACGGCGTGACCCGTCTGGCCGGTGTCTGGCTCGGCACCGAGGCGGGCGGTTTTCCAGTCGGGGTCTTCCTGGCCGGCATGGCGGTCACCGCGGTCAGCAATGGCTACGCGCGCTGGGTGAATCGGCCCGGCGCATTGATCCGGGTGCCGGGCATCATTCTGCTGGTGCCCGGCAGCGTCGGTTTCCGCAGCCTGACCTTCATGATGGAGCGCGACGTGATGCTGGGTCTGGATACCGCCTTCACCCTGGTCAATGCGCTGGTGGCGCTGGTGGCCGGCATCCTGTTCGGCAATCTGCTGATCCCGTCGCGGCGCAATCTGTAACTGCAAAGCCGGCCGCTGAAACGAAGGTGCCGGCAAACGCAAACGCCGGCCAATGGCCGGCGTTTGCATTCGATGCGCTGGCGCGCTGTCAGATCAGCAGATCCGATTCCTTCCTGCCCTGGGCCAGTGCCTCGGTGAACCAGCGCGGACGCTTGCCGCGGCCGGTCCAGGTCTGGCTGGGGTCGGCCGGGTTGCGGTATTTCGGCGCCACCTTGCCGCCGCTGCGCTTGCGTGCCGCCGGTGCGCGGCCGCCGCCGAACAGCTCCTCGATGGTGTAGCCCTCGGCCTTGGCCATGGCGGTGATTTTCCGGCGGACCTCGGCGATACGGTCGCGATGCAGTTTCTTCTGCTGCTGTTCGGCTCTGGCGATGAGCTCGGCCAGCTCCTGGGCACTGAGACTTTCGAGATTGATGGTCATGAATCCTCCGTAATCCGGTCCTGCGTGGCGGGTGAATCCGGTGAAATCCGGTGATATCCGGTAAAACGGTATCGGAGGCGATTATGTCGAGAATAAGAAAAGCCCGTCAATGGACGGGCTTTTCGACGGGCTGCAATTCGCGGGGCAGGAGCGAATGGGCTATTCGGCCAGCCCCAGTCGCCGGCGCAGGCCGTCGCGATCCAGCGATTCGGCGGCCTGGGCGCGGCGGGCGCGGTATTCGAAGGTGCCGGCGGCCAGGCCGCGCTCGGACACCACCACCCGGTGCGGGATGCCGATCAGTTCGATGTCGGCGAACATCGGGCCGGGACGCAGGCCGCGGTCGTCCAGCAGCGGGTCGAGGCCGGCGGCCTGCAGCTCGCTGTAGAGCGCCTCGGCGGCCGCGGCCACGGCCGGATCGTTCTTCGGGTTGATCACGCACACCGCCACCTGCCAGGGCGCCATCGGCTCGGGCCAGCAGATGCCGCGCTCGTCGAAGTTCTGCTCGATGGCGGCGGCGACGATGCGGCTGACGCCGATGCCGTAGCAGCCCATGTGCATCACCCGCGCCTTGCTGTCCTGGTCGAGCACGGTGGCGCCCATCGCTTCGGCGTACTTGGTGCCGAGCTGGAACACATGGCCGACCTCGATGCCGCGGGCGATGCGCAGCGTGCCCTTGCCGTCCGGCGAGGGGTCGCCCTCGACCACGTTGCGGATGTCGGCGACCAGGTCCGGCTCGGGCAGGTCGCGGCCCCAGTTGACGCCGGCCAGGTGGTAGCCGCCCTGGTTGGCGCCGACCACGAAGTCGGCCATCGCCGCGACGCTGCGGTCGGCGATCACGGTGACCGGCTTGAGCGGGTTCACCGGGCCGAGGAAGCCGGGCGCGGCGCCGAGGTGGTCGAGGATCTCGGCCTCGGTCGCGAGCCGGTATTCGGCCAGGCCCGGCAGCTTGGCCAGCTTGATCTCGTTGACGGTGTGGTCGCCGCGCACCAGCGCGAGCACGAAGCCCTGCTCGCCGACCAGTGCGACCGACTTGACCGTGCGCGCGAGCGCGATGCCCATCAGCGCGGCGACTTCCTCGCAGGTCTTCTGGGTGGGCGTGTCGATGCGGCGCAGCGGCTCGGCGGGGGCCGGGCGCGGCGCGGCCGGGGCCAGCGCCTCGGCCAGTTCGACGTTGGCGGCGTAGTCCGAGCCGTCGGAAAAGGCGATGGCGTCCTCGCCGGAGTCGGCCAGCACGTGGAATTCGTGGCTGGCCGAGCCGCCGATGGCGCCGGTGTCGGCGAAGACGGCGCGGAATTTCAGGCCCAGGCGGGTGAAGATGCGCTCGTAGGCGCGGTACATGTTCCAGTACTCGGCCTCCAGCCCTTCGGCGTCGAGGTGGAAGGAGTAGGCGTCCTTCATCAGGAACTCGCGCGCGCGCATCACGCCGAAGCGCGGGCGGATCTCGTCGCGGAACTTGGTCTGGATCTGGAAGAAGTTGACCGGCAGTTGCCGGTAGGAGCGCAGCTCGTGGCGGGCGAAGTCGGTGATGACTTCCTCGTGGGTGGGGCCGTAGCAGAACTCGCCGTCCTTGCGGTCGCGAAGCTTGAGCAGCTGGCCGCCGAACTTCTCCCAGCGGCCGGTCTCCTCCCACAGCTCGCGCGGCTGGATCGAGGGCATCAGCAGCTCGATCGCGCCGGCGCGGGTCATTTCCTCGCGCACCACGGCTTCCACCTTGCGCAGCACGCGCAGGCCCAGCGGCGTCCAGGTGTAGATGCCGGCGGCGAGCTTGCGGATCATGCCGGCCCTGAGCATCAGCTGGTGGCTGACGATCTCCGCGTCGGCGGGGGTTTCCTTGCTGGTGCTGAGGTGGAATCGCGAAAGGCGCATGGCGCGGTCGGGCCGGTCGGCAAAAAGGAAGGCGATTGTAGCGGCGCGCCCGGCACGGCCCAAACCGCCGCGCCGCGGCGGCGGGCTCAGTCGCGGTCGCGGGGCGGCGTCAGCGGGACGACGTTGCGGTCGTCCGGAATGTCCACGATCTCGTAGGGGCGGCCCTGCGGCGGCCGGTCGGTGACCTGCAGCACGCCGTCATCGTCGCGCCAGCGGTACAGCGTGGGCGGCCGGGTTCCGGTCGTGGCGCGCGGCGTGTCGGCCGGGGCGGCGGCCGGTGCCGCCTCGCGCGGCACGCGGTCCAGCCACCAGGCCAGCGCGCCGCCGAGCAGCAGGCCGAGGATGACGGCGTGCCAGGTCCGCATGGTCGGCCCCGGCCTCAGCCCTCACAGAAACGCCGCAGCTGCTCGGCGGCCAGTTCGATCTGGTGCGCGCGCTCGGTGGCGTCGAGCGGCTCGGCCTGTCCGTCGCCGTCGAGGTCCATGCTGACCTGCGGCGAGCGTTGCAGGGTTTCCAGGTTCTGACGGGCGCGCTGGCAATTCTCGGCACGCAGGGTGGCCTCCGGGGCATCGGCGGTCCCGGCCGTGTCCGTTTCGCCGCGCCCGGAATCGCGTTGGCGGATGTGGACGTCCTGGTAGCGAACGCCCGGCGGCGGCGAGTCGGAGTAGTGGGTGACGCCGCGCTCATCGGTCCACTTGAACACCCGCTCGGCGGCGGGACCGCTCGCGGGCAGGGTGAACAGGACGGCCAGCAAGGCACACGGCACGACGCGCATGGCACTTCTCCAGGGGGGTGGCCCTTGGTAGCACCGTCACCAACTGCGTGCAAGCATCCCGGCCGGGCGTTCATGCCGGCCGGGCCGAACGGCTACACTCTCGGGCAGGAAAGGGCACCGGTCGCCATCCGGCCCGTCCGCCCGTGCCCGCCTCCGCCGAGCCAGGACGCATTGATGCACGCTACCGACAACCCCCAGAAGCCGCGTCCCCGCGCCATCTACCTGCTGCCCAACCTGTTCACCACGGGCGCGCTGTTCGCCGGTTTCTACGCCATCATCGCCGCCTCGCAGGGGCAGTTCATCGCCGCCTGCATCGCCGTCTTCGTGGCCGGGCTGCTCGACGGGCTGGACGGACGCATCGCGCGCCTGACCGGCACCAGCAGCGAATTCGGCATCCAGTACGACTCGCTCGCCGACCTGGTCAGCTTCGGCATGGCGCCGGCGCTGGTGATGTACCACTGGGCGCTGCACACCCTGCGCTACGACGGCGCCACCTGGGGCAAGGTCGGCTGGACCGCCGCCTTCCTCTACGCCGCCTGCACGGCGCTGCGGCTGGCGCGCTTCAACGTGCAGACCGGGCAGGTGGACAAGCGCTGGTTCATCGGTCTGGCCAGCCCGGCGGCCGCGGGCCTGATGATGGCCTTCGTCTGGACGCTGGCGGCCGCGGGCTACAGCGGCGAGCAGGTGCGTTTCCTGGCGCTGGGCGTCACCGTGGCCGCCGGCCTGCTGATGGTCAGCCGGGCGCGCTATTTCAGCTTCAAGGCGTTCCCGCGCTCGGACCGGGTGCCGTTCCTGTTCATCGTGCTGGCGGTGGTGGTGTTCGTCGCGCTCACCATCGACCCGCCCAAGGTGCTGCTGACGGCCGGCGCCTTGTACGCGCTGTCCGGGCCGGCGATGTGGGCATGGCAGCGCCTGCGGCGGCAGCGGAGCGGCGGCGCGGCATGAGCCCGGCGGGCCTGCCCTGGTCGGCCGAGCAGCAGCGCCTGCTGGCGGCGATGGGCTATGCGCTGTATGCGCTGCGCGGGCCGGTGGGCGAGCCGGATGGGGCGGCAACGGCCCCGGCGCCGGCGGTGGCCGTGGACGCTATCGATTTCGACGATCCGCTGTTCCCGGCCCTGATCCGCGCCGCCGGCCTGCTGCCGGCGCGGCCGAGCGAATTCGACTGGCAGGGCTGGGCGCATGCCGTCGGCCTGCCGCCGCTGGCCGAACTGCGCCGCGATCCGCAGGCCAAGCGCGCGTTGTGGCCGCGGCTGCGGCGCTGGCGGCGGGAGCGGGCGCGGCGATGAGCGCCGTCCCGGCCGGCGCCGTCGCCGAGCTGCGGCCGATGCGCGAGGCCGAGATCGAGCTCGTCGCCGCCATCGAGCGGCGCGCCTACGAGTTTCCCTGGACCGCCGGCATCTTCCGCGACTGCCTGCGCGCCGGCTACGAATGCTGGGTGCTGGCGCTGGACGGGATGCCGGTCGGCTACGGCATCCTCAGCGCCGCCGCCGGCGAGGCGCACGTGCTCAACGTCTGTGTGGCGCCGGAGCATCAGGGGCGTGGCCTGGGGCGGCGCCTGCTGCACCGGCTGCTGGAGCTGGCGCGCTGGCACCGGGTCGAGCGGGTGTTCCTGGAGGTGCGGCCGTCCAATCCGGTCGCGATCGGGCTGTACGAACGCGCCGGCTTCAACGAGATCGGCCGGCGGCCCAACTACTACCCGGCCAAGGGCGGGCGCGAGGACGCCATCGTGATGGCGATGGAGCTGCTGCCGCCGTAGGCGCGTGCAGCGTCAGAGAAAGACGAGGCGGTGGCACAGCCTGCGCTCTCCCTCGTTTCTCGCTCCTCTTCACTCGTCTCTCGCACTCCGCACCCCGGCTACAGCGCCGCCAGACGCTGCAACTGTTCGCGCAGGCCGGCGAGCTGACGGGTCCATTCCCCGAGGCGCTGGCGCTCCTGCTCGACGACGGCGGCCGGGGCGTTCTGCACGAAGGTCGCGTTGCCGAGCTTGCCGTTGCACTTGGCGATCTCGCCCTCGACGCGCCGGATCTCCTTCTCCAGCCGCGCGCGCTCGGCGCCGACGTCGATCAGCCCGGCCAGCGGGATCAGCACGCGCAGCTCGCCGATCACCGCGGCGGCGGCCGGCGGGGCTTCGTCGCCGGGGTCGAGCCAGGCGATCGACGCCAGCCGGGCGAGGAACTTCAGCGCCGGCGCGAAACGCGCGCCGCGTTCGCGGTCGGCGGCCACGCCGCCGGCCAGCAGCAGCGGCACGGCGCGGCCCGGGGCGACGTTCATCTCGCTGCGGATGCGGCGGATGCTCGACACCACCGCCTTGAGCCACTCGATGTCGGCTTCGGCATCGCCGAAATCGGCGCTGAAATCGCGCGGCTCCGGGTACGGGCGGCGGCTGATGCTGTCCTCCGTCAGGCCCAGTTGCGGCGCCACCGACTGCCAGATCTCCTCGGTGACGAAGGGGATCAGCGGGTGCAGCAGGCACAGCAGCCGCTCCAGCACGAACAGCAGGGTGTGGCGGGTGCTGTCGGCGACGGTGCGGTCCTCGCCCTGGAGTGCGGGTTTGGCCAGCTCGAGGAACCAGTCGCAGAACTCGTTCCAGGTGAACTCGTACATCGCCTGGCTGGCCAGATCGAAGCGGTAGGCGGCGAACTGCGCCTCGACCTCGCGCACGGCGTGGGCGAGGCGGGCCAGGATCCAGCGCTCGGCATCGGTCTGCGGCTGCGGCATGCCCTGCGCGGCGAAGCCCTCGCAGTGCATCAGGACGAAGCGCGCCGCGTTCCACAGCTTGTTGCAGAAGGCCTTGTAGCCCTCGCAGCGGCTGAGGTCGAACTTGATGTCGCGGCCGTGGGTGGCCAGCGAGGCGAAGGTGAAGCGCAGGGCGTCGGCGCCGAAGGCGGGGATGCCGTCGGGGAATTCCTTGCGGGTGGCCTGTTCGATCTTCGCCGCCATCTGCGGCTGCATCAGGCCGGTGGTGCGCTTGGCCACCAGCGCATCGACGCCGATGCCGTCGATCAGGTCGATGGGGTCGAGCACGTTGCCCTTGGACTTGGACATCTTCTGGCCGTCCTTGTCGCGCACCAGGCCGGTGATGTAGACGTCCCGGAAGGGCACGCGGCCGGTGAAGTGGTCGGTCATCATGATCATCCGGGCGACCCAGAAGAAGATGATGTCGAAGCCGGTCACCAGCACCGAGGTCGGCAGGTAGCGGTCGAAGCCGTACTTCTCCATCTCGGCCGGATCGGGCCAGCCGAGCGTGGAGTGCGACCACAGCGCCGAGCTGAACCAGGTTTCCAGCACGTCCTCGTCCTGGCGCAGCGGGTGTCCGGCGCCGAGGCCGTGCCTGCGGCGCACTTCCTCCTCGTTGCGGCCGACGTAGACCTTGCCCAGGTCGTCGTACCAGGCCGGGATGCGGTGGCCCCACCACAGCTGGCGGCTGATGCACCAGTCCTGGATGTTTTCCATCCAGTGGCGGTAGGTGTTGATCCAGTTCGGCGGCACGAAGCGCACCGCGCCGTTCTCGACCAGCTCCAGGCCGCGCGCGGCGAGCTTTTCCATGCGCACGAACCACTGGTCGGTGAGGTAGGGCTCGATCACCTGGCCGGTGCGGTCGCCGCGCGGCACCATCAGCTTGTGCGGCTCGACCTTGACCAGGAAGCCGCCGGCCTCGAGGTCGGCGAGCACCGCCTTGCGCGCCTGGTAGCGGTCGAGGCCGCGATACTTCGCCGGGGCGTTGTCGTTGATGGTGGCGGTCGGGGTGAAGATGTTGCGCAGCGGCAGACCATGCCGCTGGCCGATGGCGTAGTCGTTGAAGTCGTGCGCCGGGGTGATCTTGACGCAGCCGGTGCCGAACTCGCGCTCGACGTAATCGTCGGCGATGACCGGAATCTCGCGGTCGCACAGCGGCAGTTTCAGCGTCTTGCCGACCAGATGCGCGTAGCGCGCGTCCTCCGGGTGCACGGCCACGGCAACGTCGCCGAGCATGGTTTCCGGGCGGGTGGTGGCGACCTCCAGCGCACCGGTGCCATCGGCCAGCGGGTAGCGGATGGTCCACAGCTGGCCGTTCTCCTCCTCGTTGACCACTTCCAGGTCGGAGATCGCGGTCTGCAGCACCGGATCCCAGTTCACCAGCCGCTGGCCGCGGTAGATCAGGCCTTCCTCGTACAGGCGCACGAAGGTCTCGATCACGGCGCGGCTCAGGCCCTGGTCCATGGTGAAGCGCTCGCGGCTCCAGTCACCGGAGGCGCCGAGGCGACGCATCTGCCGGGTGATGGTGTTGCCGGACTCCTCCTTCCATCGCCACACACGCTCGATGAATTTCTCGCGGCCGAGGCTCTCGCGCGTCTCGCCCTTGCCTTCCAGCGCGAGGTTGCGGTTGACCACCATCTCGGTGGCGATGCCGGCGTGGTCGGTGCCGACCTGCCAGAGCGTGTCGAAGCCGCGCATGCGGTGGTAGCGGATCAGCGTGTCCATCAGCGTGTGCTGGAACGCGTGGCCCATGTGCAGGGTGCCGGTGACGTTCGGCGGCGGCAGCATGATGGCGTACGGCGTGCCCTGTCCGGTGGGCTTGAAGCAGCCGGTGCTTTCCCAGTGGTCGTACCACTTGGTTTCGAAGGTGCCGGGTTCGTAGCTCTTGGGCAGTTCGCGGGTCATGGGCTGGAGGCCTTGGTAACCGGTAATGGGGAGACGGCAACCGGAGAGCGGCGGCGGAACCAGGCGATCCTGTTCCCGGCTGCCGGTTTCCGGTTCCCGTCGTCTACATGTCGTACTTGTTCAGGACGAAGCCACGCGCCTGGTACTCGCGCCAGCGCTGGCGCAGCGGGCCGCGCGCCGATTCGTCGGCCGGCACCACTTCCAGCACGCGCTGGTAGTCGCCGGGCGCAATGCCGTCGCGCAGGTTGATCACCAGCGACCGCGACGGCGGGTCGTGTCCGGGCGCGGCGATCAGCACCGCGGCCTCGTCCTCGTCCTCGTCGGCGCCGGCGATCTGGTGCGGGATGTAGGCATTCTCGTCGAAAGCCCACAGCAGGTCGTCCAGCGCCTCGGCCTGCGCGGCATCGCGCGCCAGGATCAGCGTCGGCTGGCCGGCCTCGTGGGCCTTGCGCGCCAGCTCGCAGACCAGCAGCAGCGGATTCTCGCGGAAGCGCGGCTTGGCGATCAGGTAGAAGTCGGCGCGGGACATGGCTGAAGGCATGGGAACCGGAAACCGGGAGCCGGTGACCGCAGAGCAGGGGGCTTCAGGGGGTGAAGGCGCATGGAGGGACGAGGGTTTTCCGGTTACCGGCTCCTGGTTCCCGATTCCCGATTACCGGTTACCGGCCCTGTCCATCAACCACTGGCTGAGCAACCCCACCGGCCGCCCGGTCGCCATGCCCTTGCGGCCCTCCTCGGAGCCGGAGCCGGCGATGTCCAGGTGCGCCCAGCGCCGGCCTTCGGTGAAGCGGGCGAGGAAGCAGCCGGCGGTGATCGCGCCGCCCCAGCGGCCGCCGATGTTGTAGACGTCGGCGAAGGTGGAGTCGAGCAGCGGCTGGTAGTCGTCCCACAGCGGCAGGCGCCAGGCGCGGTCGTGCACGTGCTGGCCGGCGGCGAGCAGCTCGTCGGCGAGGTCGTCGTGCTTGCTCATCAGGCCGGTGGCGACCTTGCCCAGCGCGATCATGCAGGCGCCGGTGAGGGTGGCGACGTCGACGATCGCGGCCGGCTCGAACTTCTGCACGTAGGTCAGCGCGTCGCACAGCACCAGACGGCCTTCGGCGTCGGTGTTGCCGACCTCGATGGTCTTGCCGGACATCGAGGTGAGCACGTCGCTGGGACGGTAGGCGTTGCCGTCAGGCATGTTCTCGACCGCGGCCAGCACGGCGACGAGATTCAGCGGCAGGCGATTCCTGACCGCGGCGACGAAGGTGCCGAACACGGCGGCGGCGCCGCACATGTCGTACTTCATCTCCTCGATGCCGCCCTGCACCTTGAGGTTGAGGCCGCCGGAGTCGAAGGTCAGGCCCTTGCCGACCAGCGCATAGGGTCTGGCCTCGCCGGCGCCGTTCCAGCGCAGCACGATCAGCTTGGGCGGGTTGGCCGAGCCGCGCGCCACGGCGAGCAGCGCGCCCATGCCGAGTTTTTCCATGTCCTCGCGCTCGAGCACGTCGCACTCGGCGCCGGCGTGTTCGGCGGCGAAGGCGCGGGCGCGTTCGGCGAGGTAGGCCGGGTTGCAGATGTTCGGCGGCAGGTTGCCCAGCTCGCGGGCGGCCTCGACACCGGCGGCGATGCCCACGCCGGTGTCGAGGGCGGGCCGCAGCGCGGCCTCGCCGTACACGGTCACCTGGCGCAGCCCGGGGCCCTCGTCCTTGACCGGCTTGGTGGCGGTGTAGCGGTAGGCGGCATGGTCGGCGGCGACCACGGCCTGCTGCACGGTCCAGGCGGCGTCGCGGCCGGAGACTTCGCACTCGCTCAGGGTCAGCAGCGCGTGCCGCGCCGGGCCGTCCTTGAGCGCCTTCACCGCCTCGCCGACCGCCTTGAGCCAGGCGCCGGCGTCGAGCTTGTCGCGCTCGCCCAGGCCGACCACCAGCACCCGCGGCGCCTTCACGCCCGGCAGGTCGTGCAGCAGTGCGGTGCGGCCGGCCTTGCCGGTGACGTCGCCGCGGGCGATGAGCCGCTTGAGCCGGCCGCCGCTGGCGTCGTCCAGCGCGTCGCCGGCCGGCGTGAGAGTGCCGTCGGCGTACAGGCCGAGCACCACGCAGTCGGTCTCGGCGGCGGCGGGGGCGGGGCGGTTCAGGTCGAATTCGAGGGCCATGTGTGAAGTTCCGTACAATCGCGGTCGTGTTCCGCGGCGGGTGTGGCGCCCGGGCGGACGCGACCGGAGCAGTCGCGTCGCCGATCAAGCACGCAGGTGATTGATCAACCGGGAGGGGGTGGGCACAGTAGCCGGTCCCGGGTCGACCGGGCCGCTGCCAAGCCGCCAGTCTACTAAACGCCGCCCCCGCCTTCATGCCCTGGCCGTGGGCTGGAAGCCGCTCCCGTTCCGGACGCCCACCTGCCTGCCTCCGTTGCCCTGATGCTGATCGAGCGCTACCTCGTCCGCGACTTCATCGCCACCTTCGCCGCCAGCCTGCTGGTGCTGGCGATGGTGAGCCTGGGCGGCATCGTCACGGCCCTGCTGTCGGAGATCGCGCGCGGCAAGCTGCCGGCCAGCCTGCTGCTCTCGCAGCTGGGGCTGCGCTCGGTCGGCTACTTCTCGCTGATGCTGCCGCTGGCGTTGTTCCTCGGCCTGCTGCTGGCGATCGGCCGGCTGTACCGCGACTCGGAGATGGCGGTGCTGGCCTCGGTGGGCCTGGGGCCGCGCCAGCTGTTGCGGCCGGTGGCGATGCTGACCGTGCCGGTGGCGCTGCTGGTGGGGCTGTGCTCGCTGTGGGCGGCGCCCAAGGCGCTGGACCACTCGCAGCGGATGATCGACCAGGCCAACCGCTCGCTGCTGGTGGCCGGGCTGGAGCCGGGCCGGTTCATCGAGCTGCCCGGCGGCGGCGGCGTGCTCTACGTCGGCGAGATGTCCGACGACGGCACCCGTTTCGGCCGGCTGTTCCTGCAGTCCGAGAAGGACGGCCGGGTGGATGTGACCACGGCCCGTGCCGGCGAGCTGTTTCTCGACGGCGGCGAGGAGCGCTACCTGCAGCTGTATGATGGCTTCCGCGCCGAGGGCGAGCTGGGCGCGCGCGAGTACCGGCTGATGCGCTTCGCCCGCAACGAGATCCGCCTGCCCGACCGTGCCGGTGACGTGGTCCGCGACGAGGTGCGCATCCGCAGTCTGCGCAGCCTGTTGCCCGATGCCGCCCCGGAGGCACGCGCCGAGCTGCACTGGCGGCTGGGCGCGCCGCTGGCGACGCTGGCGCTCGGCCTGCTCGCCCTGCCGCTGGCGCGCAGCGAGCCGCGCCAGCCGCGCTACGGCCGGGTGCTGTTCGCCCTGCTGGCCTACCTGCTCTACACCAATCTGCTGATCCTGTCCCGCGCCTGGCTGGGGAGCGGGCAGATCCCGCTCTGGCTGGGCGCCTGGTGGGTGCACCTGCCGGCTTTCGCGATCGGGGCGTGGCTGCTGCTCACCGATGGCCAGGTGGCGCGGCCGCGGAGGGCGCGCGCATGACGCTGCGCCCGCGCATCCACGATCTGTACGTCGCCAGGACGGTGCTGCTGTCGCTGGCGGCGGCCTGGGGCGTGCTGCTCGGCTTCGACCTGATCATCGCCTTCGCCGACGCGCTGAACTCGGTCGGCGAGGGCGATTACACCGCTGGCCATGCCGTGCTGTACACGCTCAACACGCTGCCGCGGCGCGCCTACACCCTGTTTCCGACCGCCGCGGTGATCGGCTGCCTGCTCGGCCTGGGTGGGCTGGCCGCGACCTCCGAGCTGACCGCGCTGCGTGCGGCCGGATTGTCGCGCCTGCGCATCTGCGCCGGCGCTGCGCTGGCGCTGGGCGTGGTCACCGCCGGCATGGTGGTGGTCGGCGAGACGGCCGGCCCGGAGGGCGACCAGCGCGCCCAGGCGCTGGCCACCGCCGCCAAGTCGCGCGACATGATCCTGGCCCGCTTCTCCGGCCTGTGGGCGCGCGAGGGCGACGTCTTCCTCAACGCCCGCACCGGCGTGCAGCGCGGGCGCAGCGGCGAGGGCTGGGTCGAGCTGGAGGACGTGCGGCTGTACGAGTTCGCGCCCGACGGCCGGCTGCTGTCGCTGGCACAGGCGCGCATCGCCGAGCACCGCGCCGGCGAGTGGACCCTGCGCGAGGTGCGTCGCACCCGGTTCGGCGAGCGCGAGGCGACGCTGGAGGAGCGGGCCGAGGAGCGCTGGGCCTCCTCGCTCGATGCGGGGACGCTGGCCGCCAGCATGGTCCGTCCGCGCTACCTGACCACCGCCCAGCTCGGCGCCACCATCGAACACATGCGGCGCAACGGCATCGATCCCGGCCCCTACGCGGTGGCCTACTGGGAGCGCTGGTTCTACCCGCTCAACGTGCTGGCACTGTGCCTGGCGGCGATGCCGTTCGCCTTCGGCCAGCTGCGCTCGGGCGGCTTCGGCAAGCGGCTGTTCGCCGGCATCGTGTTCGGTCTGAGTTTCTTCCTGCTGGAGCGGCTGGCGGTGAACCTGGCCAGCGTCTACCGCATCGACCTGCGCCTGGCCCACCTGCTGCCGCCCTTGCTGGTGCTGGCGACCAGCTGGCTGCTGTTCCATCGCCGCGTCTGAACCGGTCGCGGCCCGCGCCGCCTACCCTCGCGCGGGTTTCGGCAGGCGTACCAGCACGGTGTCGGCGGCCAGGTCGTGCAGGCCGCGGCGTTCGTCGTCGATCAGGCTCCACAGCAGCGCCAGTCCGAGGCTGAGGCTGGCGACCGCATAGCGCCGCCACAGCATGGCCACGCCGGCGGGGCGGCCGTCGGCGGCGACCACTTTCAGCCGCCACGGCCGCATCCCGAGGGTCTGGCCCCCGCGCCGCCACGACAGTACCGCGTAGGCGCCGGTCACCGCCCACAGCAGGGCCAGCTCCAGCCAGGCGCCGGGGCTGCCCGGGGTCACCGGCACGCCGCCGCGCAGGGCATAGACCACGGCGCTGGTCAGCAACCACAGCGCCAGCACGGGCAGGGCGTCGTAGAGCAGGGCGAGCAGACGCCAGCCGAGGTGGGCGGGGCGGGCGGCGGTGTCGGGAGTCGAGGCCATCGCGACAGGATAGCCGTTAAGCTTCGGCGCATGCCTGCTTCCACCCCCGCCGACCGCCGTCTGCGCGCCCGGGCGATGCCGCCGGCCCCTGCGCCCGACCAGCGTCTGATCGACGATGTTCTCGACCGTTTGTGGGCGGAAGCCGGCCTGGCGCGACAGACGCTGGCCAGCTACCGGCGCGATCTGGACGGGCTGGCGCGCTGGCTGGGCGGGCACGACGGCGGGCTGCGCGGGGCCGGCCGCGAGCGCCTGTTCGCCTACCTGGCCGAGCGCACCGCGCAGGGCTACTCGGCGCGCAGCAACGCCCGCCTGTTGTCGGCCTTGCGCGCCTTCTACGGCCAGTTGCTGCGGCGCGGCGAGATCGCCGTCGATCCGACCGCCCGGCTCGATCCGCCCAAGCTGCGCAAGGCCCTGCCCAAGGCGCTGTCCGAGAGCGAGGTCGAGGCCCTGCTGCTGGCGCCCGACATCGGCACTCCGTTGGGCCTGCGCGACCGCGCCATGCTCGAACTGATGTACGCCACCGGCCTGCGCGTGAGCGAGCTGGTCGGTCTGCCGACGGTCGCGGTCAACCTGTGCCAGGGCGTGCTGCGGGTGCTCGGCAAGGGCGGCAAGGAGCGGCTGGTGCCGCTGGGCGAGGAGGCCCAGCACTGGCTGGAGCGCTACCTGGCCGAAGCGCGGCCGCTGCTGGCCGGGCAACGGACCCTGGCACCGCTGTTCCTCAACCGGCGCGGCAAGGCGCCGAGCCGGCAGCAGTTCTGGAACACGGTCAAGGCCTGTGCGCTGCGTGCCGGCATCGACCCGGCGCGGGTCAGCCCGCACGGCCTGCGCCACAGTTTCGCCACCCATCTTCTCAACCACGGCGCCGACCTGCGCGCGCTGCAGATGCTGCTCGGCCACAGCTCGCTCTCGACCACCCAGATCTACACCCTGGTGGCCAGGGAGGGGCTCAAGCGGCTGCACGAGCGGCATCATCCGCGCGGCTGAGGGGGTGATTCGGAGCCCGGAACCCGGAGCCCGGACCCCGGCAAGCGGCAAGGGCGTGAAACATCGGTCGTCGCCGCGGCCTGCGGCGAGGCAGTGCTTGTCCCGAGCCCCGAGCCCCGAGTCCATGCCAAAATCCCGGGAACCCCACCGGCCGGCCGCTGTCACACCGGCCCAGACCGACGCTTTCGCAAGGATCCGCCCATGAATCGCCTGCTTGCCGCCGCCCTGGTCGGCGCCCTGAGTATCACCGCCTGCGCCGCCGACCAGTCCGGGGACGCGCGCGCGACGCCGGCCGCCGCCTCGGCCGCGGAGGGCGACGCCGCCGTCCGGCAGGCGCTGGAAACGCTGGTCCCCAACGTCAAGATCGACAGCATCAAGCCGTCGCCGATCGCCGGTTTCCGCGAGGTGGTGCTGTCCGGACAGGTGCTGTACGTCTCCGAGGACGGCAAGTACCTGATCCAGGGCACGCTGTTCGACATCGCCACCCGTACCGACCTCACCGAGGCGACCCGCGCCGGCATCCGCCGCGAGGCGCTGGCCAAGGTCGGCCCCGAGCAGCGCATCGTGTTCGCGCCAGCCGAGCGCAAGCACACGGTCACCGTCTTCACCGACATCGACTGCGGCTACTGCCGTCGCCTGCACCAGCAGATGAAGGAGTACAACGAGCTCGGCATCGCGGTGGAATACCTGTTCTTCCCGCGCGCCGGCATCGGCTCGGAGAGCTTCCAGAAGGCGGTGTCGGTGTGGTGCGCCGACGACCGCCACCAGGCGATGACCGAGGCCAAGAACGGCATCGAGATCCCCCGGCGCGAGTGTGACAACCCGGTCGCCAGCGACTTTGCCCTCGGTCAGCAGGTCGGCGTGGACGGCACGCCCGCCATCTACACCGGCGAGGGCATCTACATCGGCGGCTACCTGGCCCCGCAGCAGATGCTGCAGCGCCTGGAGCAGCTGGCGGCGCGCCAGGCCGCACGCTGAATCCCGGCCCCGCGCGACCCCGGGCGCCAACCGGCCCAGGCCCGCGCCGGGGCCGGCCATCCGGTATCATTTGCGCCCCGTCGATCACGGATCTCCCGCGGAAATGATCGCTCTCGAGGGCCGACCGGCCCTGTCGCCGTTCCGGCGCGACCGCCTGCAATCCCGTCTCCAGTCCCTCGCCCCCGGCGCCGTCGTCAGCGACAGCCGGCATGTCTATTTCGTCGATCCGGAGCCGGGCGCGGTGCCCGACCGCGAGGCGCTGGCGCGCATCCTCGAAGGCGGCTACGACAGCGTGCCGGCCGCCGCCGGCAGCCTGAGCCTGTTCGTGGTGCCGCGGCTGGGCACGGTCTCGCCCTGGGCGAGCAAGGCCACCGAGATCCTGCGCGGCGCCGAGCTGCCGGTCCGCCGGGTTGAGCGCGGCCTGCGGCTGGACATCGCCGGCCTGCCGGCGCCCGGGTCGGCCGAATTCGCCGCGGTGGCGAAGCTGCTGCACGACCCGATGACGCAGTCGCTGCTGACCTCGCGCGACGAGGCCGCGAAGCTGTTCGTCGCGCCACCGGCCGGCGCGCTCGTGCGCATCCCGCTTGCCGCGCTGCGCGAGGCCAACGCCCGCCTCGGCCTGGCATTGAGCGAGGACGAGATCGAATACCTGGAAGCCCGCTACGGCGAGCTCGGCCGCGACCCCAGCGACGCCGAGCTGATGATGTTCGCGCAGGCCAATTCCGAGCATTGCCGGCACAAGATCTTCAACGCCAGCTACTGCATCGACGGCGAGGACCAGCCGCTGTCGCTGTTCAGGATGATCCGCCACACCCACGCGCAGGCGCCGCAGCTCACGCTGACCGCGTATGCGGACAATGCGGCGGT
Source organism: Rehaibacterium terrae (assembly GCF_014202935.1). Taxonomy (GTDB): domain Bacteria; phylum Pseudomonadota; class Gammaproteobacteria; order Xanthomonadales; family Xanthomonadaceae; genus Rehaibacterium; species Rehaibacterium terrae. The sequence goes on from NZ_JACHHX010000002.1 coordinate 116,285, forward strand.
GATCGAGGGCTTCGACGGCCGCCGCTTCCGACCCGGCGACGACGGCGTGTACCGCGCCGAACCGGTCGCCCCGTCGGCGTTCGCGATCAAGGTCGAGACGCACAACCACCCGACCGCCATCTCGCCCTATCCGGGCGCCTCCACCGGCGCCGGCGGCGAGATCCGCGACGAGGGCGCCACCGGCCGCGGCGGCAAGCCCAAGGCCGGCCTGACCGGCTTTTCCGTGTCGCACCTGCGCATCCCGAGCCTGCCACAGCCGTGGGAGCGGCCGCGCCCGCTCAACCCGCGCATGGCCAGCGCGCTGGAGATCATGCTCGACGGCCCGATCGGTGCGGCGGCGTTCAACAACGAGTTCGGCCGGCCGGCCCTGGCCGGCTACTTCCGCAGCTTCGAGCTGGCCACCGACACGCCGGGCCTGACCCGCGCCTACGACAAGCCGATCATGCTGGCCGGCGGCCTGGGCGCGATCGACCGCGGCCAGGTGCAGAAGCTGCGCCTGCGGCCGGGCGACGCGGTGGTGGTGCTCGGCGGCCCGGCGATGCTGATCGGCCTGGGCGGCGGCGCGGCCAGCTCGGTCGCCTCCGGCCAGAGTTCGGAGGCGCTCGACTTCGCCTCGGTGCAGCGCGACAACCCCGAGATGCAGCGCCGCTGCCAGGAAGTGATCGATCGCTGCGCCGCGCTGGGTGAGCGCAACCCGATCCTGAGCGCCCACGATGTCGGTGCCGGCGGCCTGTCCAACGCCATCCCCGAGCTGCTGCACGATTCCGGTGTCGGTGGCCTCATCGACCTGGCGAAGATCCCGCGGGTGGATCCCTCGCTGTCGCCGATGCAGCTGTGGTGCAACGAGTCGCAGGAGCGCTACGTGCTCGGCATCGCCGCCGAGCGCCTGGCCGAGTTCGAGGCGATCTGCGCCCGCGAGCGCTGCCCCTGCGCCGTGGTCGGCACCGTCACCGCCGAGGAGCGCCTCGTGGTCGGCGAAGGCGTCGGTCCCGGAGCTGCGGCCCCCGGCTCCGGATCCCGGGAGCCCGCCATCGACCTGCCGATGGACGTCCTGTTCGGCAAGGCGCCGAAGATGCACCGCGACACCCGCCGTCCGCCGCGCCCGCGCTGGCCGAAGCTGGACACCGCCGCGCTCGACCTGCGCGAGGCCGGCCTGCGCGTGCTGTCGCACCCGACCGTCGCGGCCAAGAATTTCCTCGTCACCATCGGCGACCGCACCGTCGGCGGCCTGTGCTCGCGCGACCAGATGGTCGGCCCGTGGCAGCTGCCGCTGGCCGACTGCGCCATCACCCTCACCGACTTCGACGGCGTCGCCGGCGAGGCGATGGCGGTGGGCGAGCGCACGCCGCTGGCGCTGATCGACGCCGCCGCCTCGGCGCGCATGGCGGTGGGCGAGGCGATCACCAACCTCGCCGCCGCGCCGGTCGCGTCGCTGGAGGAGGTCAAGCTCTCGGCCAACTGGATGGCCGCCGCCGGCTTCGACGGCGAGGACGCGCTGCTGTACGACGCCGTGCGCGCGGTCGGCCTGGAACTGTGCCCGGCGCTGGGCATCAGCATCCCGGTCGGCAAGGACTCGCTGTCGATGCAGGCGCAGTGGAGCGCGCCGGAAGGCCCGCAGCAGTCGGTGTCGCCGGTGTCGCTGATCGTCTCGGCTTTCGCCCGCGTCGGCGACGTGCGCGGCCAGCTCGTGCCGGTGCTCGACCGCGGAGTCGAGTCGGAGCTGTGGCTGATCGGCCTGGGCGCCGGCCAGCGCCGCCTGGGCGGCTCGATCCTGGCCCAGGTCTGCAACGCCTTCGGCGGCGCGTCGCCCGACCTCGACGAGCCCGGACGCCTGAAGGATTTCTTCGGCCTGATCCAGGCCGCGCGCGCCGACGGGTTGATCCGCGCCTACCACGACCGCAGCGACGGCGGCGCCTTCGCCGCGCTGTGCGAGATGGCCTTCGCCTCGCACTGCGGGCTGGAGCTCAACCTCGACGGCTGGGGCGAGGATCCGTTCAGCACGCTGTTCAACGAGGAGCTGGGCGCGGTGGTGCAGGTCGCGGTCGAGGACCGCGCCGCCTTCGCCGACCTCGTCGACCGCTACAACCTCACCCATTGCGCGCAGCGCATCGGCCGACCGACCACCTCGCCGCGCATCCGCGTCACCGGGGGGCGCGTGACCGTCGCCGAGTGGACCTGGCAGGAGCTGTTCGACGCCTGGTGGTCGGTCACCCACGCCATGCAGCGCCTGCGCGACAACCCCGAGTGCGCCGACGCCGAGCGCGAGGCGCGTCGCGACTTCGACGCCCCGGGTCTGACCCCGGTGCTGAGCTTCGATCCGGCCGAGGATGTGGCGGCGCCGTTCATCAACACCGGCGTGAAACCGCGCGTGGCGGTGCTGCGCGAGCAGGGCGTCAACGGCCAGATCGAGATGGCGGCCGCGTTCACCCGCGCCGGCTTCGAGGCCGTGGACGTGCACATGAGCGACCTGATCGCCGGCCGCATCGACCTCGCCGGCTTCAAGGGGCTGGCTGCCTGCGGCGGCTTCAGCTACGGCGACGTCCTTGGCGCCGGCCGTGGCTGGGCGATGTCGATCCTCGAGCACCCGTCGCTGCGTGACGAGTTCGCCGCGTACTTCGCCCGCCCCGACACCTTCAGCCTGGGCGTGTGCAACGGTTGCCAGATGCTCAGCCAGCTCAAGGCGCTGATCCCCGGCGCCCGGCACTGGCCGACGTTCCTGCGCAACCGCAGCGAGCAGTACGAAGCGCGGCTGGCCCTGCTCGAAGTGCAGGACTCGCCGTCGATCTTCTTCCGCGGCATGGAAGGCTCGCGCATCCCGGTCGCCGTCGCCCACGGCGAGGGCCAGGCGCGCTTCGACAGCGAACTCGACATGGCCGCCGCCCGCGTCGCGCTGCGCTTCGTCGACGGCCACGGCAACATCGCCACGCGCTATCCCGCCAATCCCAACGGCTCGCCCGAGGGCATCACCGGCCTGACCTCCGAGGACGGCCGCGCCACCTTGCTGATGCCGCACCCCGAGCGCGTCTTCCGCAGTGTGCAGATGAGCTGGCACCCGGCCGACTGGGGCGAGGACTCGCCGTGGATGCGCATGTTCCGCAACGCGCGGGTGTGGGTGGGCTGAGCCGGCTGGTCCCCGTGCCCACGCCGCGGTGTGCCCAGGCCGCGGTGGCGATCCCGGCAGGGGCGGACCGGCTTGGCCGGCCACATGCACTCATGGCTCTCCGCGGCGGCGGGATTTCTTTCATGGAGACTGAGTCGCCACGCCCGGATTCGCATGGCCCGGCGTGCGCGGAAGAGCGACGGGCCCGATCCGTTGCGGATCGGGCCCGCCGAGGCGCGGCAGGTGCCGGGGGCGTTCAGCGGAATTCGAACATCGCTGTGTGCACGCTGCCGTCCTTGAGCTTGACCGTCAGCAGCCGGCAACCCCTCCAGCTGCGTTCGCTCTTCCACACATAGACGTACTGATCGAGTGTGGCGTCGTAATTGAGGCTGCTGTTGCCGGCGGTGACCGTCTCGGCGACTTCCTCGCCGGTGCTGCCAGTGCAGGCCATGACCGTCGAACGCGGATGGCCGGGCGCGAAGATGTCCAGCCCCTGGTTGCCGCCGAGGCTGAACTTGAGCGGGATCGCGCTGCCGGCCTTGACGGCGTTGGTCTTGCCGTTCTCGACCGGCTTGAAGAACCCGGCGAAGTGGTAGGACACCGTGACCGTGAAGCTGCGGCTGGCCTGGTTGCCGCGGCTGTCCTCGGCCTGGCAGGTCACCGTGGTGTCACCCATGCCGAAGCTGCTGCCGGACGACGGGCTGCAGGAAACCGGTACCGGGCCGTCGACGAGGTCGATGGCGTTCGGCGTCGCGTACTCGACCACGGCCTGAGAGCCGGATTCGGAGACGACGGCGATGTCGGCCACCGGGTCGATGACCGGCGGGGTGGTGTCGACCACCTGCACGTTGAAGCTCACCGGGCTGGCGGCGTTGCCGGCGGCGTCGGACGCGGTGCAGGTCACCACGGTGCTGCCGAGCGCGAAGGTGCTGCCGGAGGCCGGCAGGCAGGTCGCGACGCCGGCGCCGTCGACGATGTCGGAGGTCGCCGGGGCGGTGTAGTGGACGACCGCACCATCCGGGCCGGTGGCCTCGACGCCGAGGATGTCGGCCATCGGGTCGATGACTGGCGGGGTGGTGTCGACCACCTGCACGTTGAAGCTCACCGGGCTGGCGGCGTTGCCGGCGGCGTCGGACGCGGTGCAGGTCACCACGGTGCTGCCGAGCGCGAAGGTGCTGCCGGAGGCCGGCAGGCAGGTCGCGACGCCGGCGCCGTCGACGATGTCGGAGGTCGCCGGGGCGGTGTAGTGGACGACCGCACCGGCCGGGCCGGTGGCTTCTACACCGAGGATGTCGTCCATCGGGTCGATGACCGGCGGGGTGGTGTCGACCACGGTCACGTCGAAGCTGGCGTCGGCGCCGTTGCCGGCGGCGTCGCTGGCGCTGCATTCCACGGTGGTGGTGCCGAGCGGGAAGGTGCTGCCGGAGGGCGGCAGGCAGTCCACCGGCACATTGCCGCTGACCAGGTCGGTGGCACTGACGGCGAAGCTGACTTCGGCACCGGACGCCGAGGTGGCCTCGGCCGTGATCGGGTCGGGCACGTCGATCGCCGGCGGGGTGGTGTCGACCACGGTCACCTTGAAGCTGGCGCTGGCCTGGTTGCCGGCCGAGTCCTCGGCGCCGCAGGCCACCGTGGTTTCGCCGAGCGGGAACACGCTGCCCGACGGCGGCGCGCAGCCGCTGGCGCCGATCTCGTACGGTTCGGCGTCGTCCACCGCGTCCTGCGCGGTGACGCTGAAGCCGACGCTGGCGCCGGCCGCGGAGGTGGCTTCGGCGGTGATGTCGGCGGGGACCGCAATCGCCGGCGGGGTGATGTCGAGGATCTGCACTTCACACTCGTCGGTGGTGAAGGCGCCCTGGAAGTCGGTGACGGTCAGCTCGAACGGCAGCAAGCCGAGCTGCTGGTAGCCGAGCTGCGGGGCGACGAAGACGAACTGCGCGGGATCGTCGCTGATGTTCACCACCAGCGGCGGACCGTTGAGCTGGTTCCAGGCGTAGCTGGCGATGCCGTCGTCGAGATCGTATGAGAGGCTGCCGTCGAGTGTGGCTTGCTGGCCTTCAGCGACGCTGTCCGGGCAGACCGCGATCGCCACGGGCGGCGCGTTGACCCAGACCACGTTGACTTCGACGTCGTCGATACCGGTCAGGGTGCCGTCGGAAACGGTCAGGCGGAACTGCAGCGTTTCGCCGGCCATGCCCACGTCGGGCGCGGTGAAGCCGGCGATCGCGCTGTTGGCGTTCTGGATGACGACCGGCGTGCCGAGAATCTGCGTCCAGGCATAGGTCAGCGGATCGCCGTCGGGGTCGCTCGATCCGGAGCCGTCCAGGATCACCACCTCACCCTCGTCCACGCTGTCGGGGACGGCGACGGCCACCGCCGTCGGCGGCAGGTTGAGCACGACATCGGTGATGTTGATGTGGGTGGTCGCGGTGTCCGTGCGGGTGCCGCAGTTGACGGTCAGCCGGAAGGTCAGCGTTTCGCCGCCCGGGCCGACATCGGGTGCGCTGAAGGTCGGTGTGGCCGTGTTCGGGTTGTTCAGGGTCACGGGCGTGCCGGCGGTCTGCACCCAGGAAAAGCCGAGATTGGCGCTCGGCGTGGAGCCGGAGCCGTTGAGGGTGACCAGTGTCGGCTGACCGTGGGTCCGCTCCGGCACGGTCTGGGTGGCGGGATTGATGCGTGCGGTCGGATTGCCGTTGCAGGTGCCGGCCTGGGCGAAGGCCGGAGTCGAGAATGCGGACGCGGCCAGCAGTAGCAGCCATGCTGGCCAGCGACGGTGCGCCGTCGCGATCGAGCGTTTCATGACGATGTCCCCCTGTTCCGCCATCCCGCACAGGGATGGTCGCGATCACGCTATGCGGGGGGAGACTGCGGGTTCATCACCCAAATGGGGTAAGCCGGCCGAACGGTCCGACCGGTGGTCAGCCTTCGAGTCGGCGGCCGACCAGTGCGACCAGGCCGGCCTGGGTGCGGGTGCCGGTCTTGAGCATCGCCGCCTTGAGCTGGCTGCGGACCGTATGGATCGACTTGCCGGCATGGCGGGCCAGCGCCTCGACCGAGCCGGCGGCGTACAGGCCGAGTGCGGTCTCGGCTTCCTTCGGCGTGAGCCCGAAGCGCTCGCAGAGCAGGTTCAGCGCATCGGCGGAGGGGCCGCGCTCGCGGACCTCGACCAGCAGCATCCGCTCGGCGGGCATGTCGAGCGTGGCGCAGGGCTCGATTGCATCGACGTGCACGACCAGGCTGCCGGCCGTGTCGTCGACCCGGACTTCGACCGTCTGCGGGTAGCCCGGACCCTGCAGCTGGGCCAGCCGCAGGGCGCGGCCGAGCTGGGCGCCGGCCGGCGTCGCGGCGATCCGCAGCCGGTCGGCATCCAGCACCAGCGGCATGCCGGGCAGCAACCGGCGGCGCGCCGCGGCGTTGGCGAACCAGACCGTGGGCGGGTGGCCGGGCGCGACGATCAGCAGCGGATGGCAGAGCGTGTCGAGTGCGGCGCCGAAGGTGCGCGCGCTGTCGAGCAGGCGGCGCTGGTCGCGGCGCCTTTCGACGTTGATGCGCCGCTCGCCAGGCAGGCGAGCGGTGTCGATGGAGAGGTTCACGGACAGCCCCCTGTTCGCGAGGCTTTCCTATAGCGCGGCCCACGCCGGCAGGCACGCTCCGGCACGACGGGTTCCGACGGGCGGCTGTGGCGGGTGCGCGAGCGGTAGCGGGGCGAGGCATGGACGTTGGCGGCCGTTTCCGTCCGCATCATCCCGGCTTTCGCGTGAACTGCTAAAGTCCGGGCAGGAAACCCGCGGCCAGGAACAACGGCATGAATGCGGTTGCAAGCGATACCCTCATTCCGGACAGCGACGATCGCATCGTCGCGGCGCTGCTGGCGCGTGGCCGGCTCAAGGAGGCCGACCTCGGCCGCGCGCGCAAGCTACGCGAGGAATCCGGCGGCTCGCTGGCGGCGCTGCTGGTGCGGCTCGGCCTGGTGTCCGAGCGCGACATGGCCGAGGCGGCGAGCGAAGTGCTCGGGCTGCCCCTGCTCGCCGCCCGCGACTGCCCGGAGTCGGCGCCGGCCGGGGTGCAGGTGTCGGTGCGCTTCCTCAAGCAGCACGCGGTCTGTCCGGTGGGCGAGGGCGAGGCGCACGTCGACCTGCTGGTGGCCGATCCGCAGGACGGCTACCCGGCCGAGGCGCTGGCGCTGGCGACCGGCCGGGAGGTGCGGATGAAGGTCGGCCTGCGCTCGGAGATCGCCGATCTGATCGAGCGCTATTACGGCGCCGGCCGCTCGGCGATGGGGGCGATCGTCGAGAGCGTGGGCGATGAGGGCGCGCGCGACGAGGACGACGTCGAGCACCTGCGCGACCTCGCCTCCGAGGCGCCGGTGATCCGGCTGGTGAATCTCATCATCCAGCGTGCGGTCGAAGCGCGCGCCAGCGACATCCACATCGAGCCGTTCGAGAACCGGCTCAAGGTGCGCTACCGCATCGACGGCGTGCTGGAGGAGGCCGAGAGCCCGCCCGCCAACCTCACCGCTGCGGTGATCTCGCGCATCAAGATCATGGCCAGGCTCAACATCGCCGAGCGCCGGCTGCCGCAGGACGGACGGATCATGATCCGCGTGCAGGGCAAGGAGCTGGACCTGCGCGTGAGCACCGTGCCGACCGCGCACGGCGAGTCGGTGGTGATGCGTCTGCTCGACCGCGAGGCGATCGTCTTCGACTTCGAATCGCTCGGCTTCACCGACGAGTTCCTGCCGAAATTCATCAAGGTGCTCGAACAGCCGCACGGCATCCTGCTGGTGACCGGCCCGACCGGCTCGGGCAAGACGACCACGCTTTACACCGCCCTGCAGAAGCTCAACACGCCCGACGTCAAGATCATCACCGTCGAGGATCCGGTCGAGTACCAGCTCGAAGGCATCAACCAGATCCAGGCCAAGCCGCAGATCGGCCTGGACTTCGCCAACGCGCTGCGTTCGATCGTGCGCCAGGACCCGGACATCATCATGATCGGCGAGATGCGCGACCTGGAGACCGCGCGCATCGCCATCCAGTCGGCGCTGACCGGTCACCTGGTGCTGTCCACGCTGCACACCAACAACGCCGCCGGCGGCATCACCCGCCTGCTCGACATGGGCGTGGAGGATTACCTGCTCACCTCCACGGTCAACGGCATCCTCGCCCAGCGGCTGGTGCGCCGGCTGGAGCCGACCCACGCCGAGAAGTACGAGGCGCTGCCCGAGGTGATCGAGGAATTCGGCCTGCGCCGCTTCCAGCCCGAAGGCCCGATCTACCTGTACCGCCCCCGCCCCTCGGAACTGACCCCGACCGGCTACCTCGGCCGCACCACGATCATGGAATTCCTGGTGATGAGCGACCCACTGCGGCGGTTGGTGATGCAGCACGCCGGCATGGGCGAGATCGAGGCCCAGGCCCGCGCCGAAGGTATGCAGACCATGTACGAGGACGGCCTGCGCAAGGCGCTGGCCGGCGTCACCACCATCGAGGAAGTGCTGCGGGTGACGCAGGAAGCGTGACCTCAGCCCCGGCATAAGGTTGGTACCGGATGCGTACCAGCATCCCGGCGAAAGCGGGGAGGTGCGGAGGAGAAAGCGCGTCCGCTCCGGGCGTAGCCCCTGTGAGCTGACGAACCCCGACGATCCGCCTATGCAGGCGCGGTGCATCTCGTGCCGGGCTCGCAAGCTCGCTCCAGCCCCGGGCTTTCCAGAGCTTCCAGGAAGGGCGCGCCTTGACAATCTGCGCGGGGGGGCGTGCGCGGCGCACCCGATCCGGGTGCTTGGCATAAGGAGATGTCATGCTGCGTCGTACGCTTTTTTTCGTTGTGCTCGCGCTGTGCTCGCAGGACGCACTCCCCACCACGCTGCCCACGGTGACGGTGGTCGGGTATCGTGTCAGTGGCTGGACCACGCTGTGCGAAGGCTCCGGCTGCAATGCCTATATCAGGCCCTCGACCAGCGAGCCACTGCCGGGAGAGGCGTCGCTGCCGCCGGAGGATGACCGTATCGGCATCGAACAGGTATGCAGCCCGGACAAGTCCACGCGGGAGAATGCTGCTTGGGATGCGTACAAACGGATGATGAGTGCATACTACTCGAATGCGTACGATCTGAGAAATAATGATGCCGAAATCCAGTCCAACTTGATTCCGATCATAATGAATTTCAGCAATGGCTCGGTTGGTAGTTACTTGCGCACCACTGCACAATATACGTCCGCAACTGGCGGACTGATTGAAATTCAGGCGCCGAATTGCGGCTGATAGGCCATGGTGAAGATTAAAAAGCCTGGCGTATGGCTGGTTGTTGCGGCGCTCGCGATCGCGAGCGCCGCTCTGTATGCGTGGATATCTCGCGTCGATGACGCCCGCGGGTGGGTGGATGCGCAGCTACGACATCCCTTGTATAGCGATGCAGTGCAAGCACCAGGCGGCTCGATCAGTTCGCTTTCGGAGTCTGCGTCTGCGGAGCAATTGCGTCAGCAGGGCATGGTTATGGTGTCATCCGTTGCCTGGTTGGATCGAGTGGCCAGCCTTGAGGGGCTTGATGAAGAGCTTCTGACGCGGGCTTGGGCGGGCGACACCAAGGCGATGGCGGCATTCGCCGAGCTGGGATTTCGGTGCGCGGAATTCGATCCGACTCGACGGGACTATGCAGCCCGGCTGGTCGAAAAGTCTCCGGTCGGCAGCCCGGAGCGGGTAGCGCGGGAGAGGGCCGCCCGGCTGATGATTGCCTATTGTGGAACCGCGTATCGTTGGTTCTCGCCCGATGGACCGAAAGACGAAATCCTGAAGATGCTGCGCGAGGCGGCGGATCGAGGTGACTTGGTCGCAAGAGCGGATGGGTATTTCATGGGGGAGGACGAAGCACAACTGTTGGATGTGCTGGCAGCCTCGGACGACCCTTGGGTTGTAGAGCGTGCTTTGGGCAGGCTGGTAATGCAGCGCGACGGACCTGTCGGTCAGCAGGCTGAAAGCGGAGTGTTTGCGCAGAACATGCCCCGGGATGAGGTCAATCGCATCAAACTCGCGGCAGCACGATGGCGCGCATGCGAGTTGGGGGCGCCTTGTGGTCCGAATCAGGCGTACGAGTTGCTCAGTTGTCTGCAACACGGCAACTGCTCATTGGATATGGATGTTCGCACCAATATCCGTCAGCGCGAGCTGTCGGGCCGGCAGTTCGAGCTGATGCAGAAATACCTCGCGGCGCTGGATGCGCGGCTGGCGGAGCAAGGCATCCGGCTGGGTGGTGGGCGCTGAGACGAGGTGCCGGTCGGCGACTCGGAGCGCAGTCTTGACAATGCGGGGGGGGGGGGTAGCGTGCGCGGCGCACCCGATCCGGGTGCTTGGCATAAGGAGATGTCATGCTGCGTCGTACGCTTTTTTTCGTTGTGCTCGCGCTGTGCTCGCAGGACGCACTCCCCACCACGCTGCCCACGGTGACGGTGGTCGGGTATCGTGTCAGTGGCTGGACCACGCTGTGCGAAGGCTCCGGCTGCAATGCCTATTTCACGCCCTCGACCAGCGAACCGCTGCCGGGGGAGGCGTCGCTGGAGCCGGAGGACCCGGGTGCCGCCAGCGTCGAAATGGTTTGCAGTGGTGATGTAATCACGCGGGAGTCGCAGATGTGGTTGGCGTACAGGGCGATCATGTTGGTCCGATACGGGGCACGGGCTGCGAGGGAAGACCTCAACAACATCCACCGCGAGTTCCTGATCCTGTTCAGCAATGGCTCGATTGGGAGGTACCAGCGGTCGGATTCGGAATTTCGGAGCAGTCACGGGATGGACGAGATAGAGGCGCCGAACTGTGGGTGAAAAGATCATGAAACGCTCTGGCTGGCTGGCGGGGTTTGCGGCGTTGATGGTCGTGGCAGTAACGGTGTTCTATGTGTTGTGGCGGACGGAAGGGAGCCCTGCCCCGCCGAAAGCGAGTGGCGCGATCGACACGGACTTGCTGGCCCGGTCAGACTCGGTAACTGGGGCCATGCCAACTTCTGCGGCTGAGCGGGCAGAGCTTGGGTCCAGTCGGGATGGCAGGATATGGGAGGCGGTGGACAGCTCTACCATGGACAGACTTGATCGGGTCTGGCACACCAGTCAACTGGATTTCGATTTGTTGTTGCTCCGTGCGCAGGGTGGCGACACGCAAGCCATGGCCGCGGTAATTGCGCTCGCAGGGCGCTGTGGGCCGTTCTGGCCGATCCGTGGGGATCGATACCATGCGCGGCACGCTGTAGAACAAGCGGCAGTGGGGACTGCCGAGCGCGCAGCACGCGAGACGGCTGTCGAACTGCTCGCATCCTACTGCGATGTGCCGTATCCGCAAGGTGAGCTGTCTGAGGGTCGTATACCCAAGTTCTCGTCTGCGCTGCGGGAAAGAGCCGAACAGGGTGATTTGCTGGCCAGAGCGCATCATACGTTCGAGGAGGAGAGTGAAGCCGATGTGCTGGCGGTGCTGTCAGCGTCCCATGAGCCGTGGCTGATCGAGCGAGCTCTGCAAGCCTTCGCTGAGGGCAGAGGAGAGGTCGCAAGGCAACTGGATCGGGAGATTTTTCCTCCAGAGCTTTCCCTGCAGCGAAGCGAGGTCGAGCGCATCAAATGGATGGCGGCACGCTGGCGTGCCTGCGAGCTGGGCGCCGCCTGCGGGCCGAATCAGTACCACGAACTGAGCCAGTGCCTGTATCTGGGCAACTGCGGTCTGGGGATGGATGTCCGCACCTACATCCAGCAGCGCGAGCTGTCGGGCTGGCAGTTCGAGCTGATGCAGAAATACCTCGCGGCGCTGGATGCGCGGCTGGCGGAGCAGGGCATCCGGCTGGGTGGTGGGCGCTGAGACGAGGTGCCGGTCGGCGACTCGGAGCGTGGGGCTGACAACACAGCACGCGCGGCGCCATTCATTCGGTGTGCTTGGCATAGACAGATGCATTCTGCACGGCGGTACCGTGCCCTCTGAGCGGCTGCTGCCCCCGTCGAGTGCAGCTGCCCTCATGCTGAAATACAATCGCGCGGACATCCGCTGCCTCATCGGTGGTTCGTGCCCCTGTTCCGCTACAAAGCCCTGAGCACTGCCGGTGATGCGCTGGAAGGCCAGATGGAGGCGGACAGCGCCGAGGAGGTGATCGCCCGTCTGCAGGATGCCGGGCATCTGCCGGTGGAGGCGCGGCGGGCCGATGAGGTGGCCGAGACGGGGTCGCTGGCCTCGCTGTTCCGGCGCCAGGATCTGGATGCCAGGCAGGTGCTGCAGTTCACCCAGCAGCTGGCGACCCTGCTCGGCGCCGGCCAGCCGCTGGACCGTGCGCTCGGCATCCTGATGGACCTGCCCGAGTCGGCGCCGGCGCGACGGGTGCTGGCGCGGGTGCGCGAGGCGGTGCGCGGCGGCGCGCCGCTGTCGACGGCGCTGGAGCAGCAGCACGGCGTGTTCTCGCGGCTGTACGTGAACATGGTGCGCGCCGGCGAGGCCGGCGGCAGCCTGCACGAGACGCTGGCGCGGCTGGCCGACTACCTCGAACGCAGCCAGAGCCTGCGCGGACGGGTGATCAATGCGCTGATCTACCCCGCCATCCTGGTGGCGATGATCGGCCTGGCGCTGATGTTCCTGCTCGGCTACGTGGTGCCGCAGTTCGAGCTGATGTACCAGGGCCTGGACGCCGAACTGCCGCTGCTCACGCGCATCGTGCTGGCCTTCGGCGCGGCGGTGCGTGATTACTGGCTGCTGATGCTGGTCGCGCTGGCGGCGTTGGTGGTCTGGTTCGACCGCAAGCGCCGCGACCCGGCATTCCGGCACGCCCTGGATGGCTGGCTGTTGCGGCGGCGGCTGTTCGGCCCGCTGATCGCGCGACTGGAAACCGCGCGGCTGGCGCGCACGCTGGGCACGCTGGTGCGCAACGGCGTGCCGCTGCTGTCGGCGCTGGCGATCGCCCGCAACGTGCTCGGGAACCGGGTGCTGGCCGAGGCGGTCGAATCCGCCAGCGAGGCGGTCAAGACCGGCGGGGGGCTGGCGCATGCGCTCGCGGCGCATCCGGAGTTTCCGCGGCTGGCGCTGCAGATGATCCAGGTCGGCGAGGAGTCCGGCGAGCTGGACACGATGCTGATCAAGGTCGCCGATGCCTTCGACCAGGAGACGGCGCACGCCATCGAGCGCATGCTGTCCGCGCTGGTGCCCGCCCTGACCGTGCTGATGAGCGTGGTCGTGGGCCTGGTCATCCTCGCCATCCTCACGCCGCTCTACGATCTGACCACGACGATAGGTTGATGCCCATGCGTTCCACCGTTTCCCGTTTCACCGCCTCCCCGGCCGCCGCCCGCGCGCGCGGCATGAGCCTGATCGAGATCATCATCGTGATCGTGTTGATCGGCGCGGTGCTCACCTTCGTCGGCAGTCGCGTGCTCGGCGGCTCGGACCGGGCCAAGTTCAACCTCGCCAAGTCGCAGGTCGAGACGCTGGCGCGCAAGGTCGAGAACTTCGAGCTCGATGTCGGCCGCCTGCCGCGCCAGCTCGACGAGCTGGTGAGCAACCCCGGCGAGACCGGCTGGCTCGGGCCCTACGCCAGGGCTGAAGAGCTCAAGGACCCCTGGGGCAACCCGTTCGAATACAGCCCGACCGGCGGGCAGGGGGCGGCCCGCTTCACCCTGGTCAGCTATGGTGCCGACGGCAAGCCCGGCGGCGACAGCGTGAACCAGGACATCCGCTACGAGTAAGGGAGCGCCGCCATGGCCGCCCGTGCCGCGCGCGGCGTCTCGCTGATCGAGGTGCTGGTGGTGGTGGCGCTGGTCGCGGCACTGGCCGCCGGCCTGGCCGCCACGCTCGGCGGCGGCATGGCCGGCCTGCAGCTGCGCGGCACGGCGCGCGAGATGGCGGCGCAGATCAGGCACACCCGCGGCCTGGCCATCGTCCGCGGCGAGCCGCAGTTCTTCGAGATCGACGTGACCGAGCGCCGCTGGACCGCCCCGGACGGCAGGGGCGGCACCCTGCCGCACGCGCTCGAGTTGCGCGTGCTCGGCGCCGCCGAGGAGCAGATCGAGGACGACGTGGCGCGGATCCGCTTCTTCCCCGACGGCTCGTCCAGCGGCGGCGTGGTGCGGCTGCGCCGCGACGGCGCCGAGTGGCGCATCGATGTCGCCTGGCTCACCGGCGAGGTGCGCGTGCGGCGCGGGGAGGCGCCATGAGGCGGGCGCGCGGCTATACCCTGATCGAGGTGGTCGCCGCCTTCGCCCTGCTGGCGATGGGGCTGGGCCTGCTGCTGGGCATCCTCGGCGGCGGCGTCGGCCAGGCGCGTTGGTCGGCTGAGGCCAGCGAGGCGGCGCAACACGCACAGACGCTGCTCGACACCGTGGGCGTGGGCGCGCCGATCGAGCCCGGCAGCCTGGAGGGGGAGAGCGGGGATGGCCGTTTCCGCTGGACCCTGGCCGTCGAGGAATACGAGCACGAGTACGGCGACGAGGAGCAGGGCGTCGCGCCGGCCGGCGAGCCCGCGCGCGGCGTGCAGGTGCTGAAGCTCTACAAGGTCGAGCTGGCCATGCGCTGGGGGGCGGAAGGCCCGCGCGAGCGTGCGGTGTTCCGCACCCTCAGGCTGCGCCAGGTGGCGATGGAGTGACCGCCATGGCCCGCTCCCGCGGCTTCACCCTGATCGAGCTGCTGCTGGCGACCGCCATCCTGGCCACCGGGCTGGCGATCGCCTTCGCCGCCTTGCGCACCGCCGGCGCCACGGTGAGCAGCGCCGAGGCGATGATCGAGCGCACCGAGCGGGTGCGGATCGTGCAGCAGTTCCTGCGCCGGCAGTTCGGCAACGTGCTGCCGCTGGCGTTCGCGCGTGACGAGCGGACCGGGCAGGGCATCGTCTTCGAGGGCGGGCGCGACGGGCTGCGTTTCGTCGCACCGATGCCCGGCTACCTCTCACGCGGTGGTCCGCACCTGCAGTCGCTGCGCCTGGCGCCCGGCGCGGACGGCCAGCGGCTCGAGTTCGAGCATGTGCTGCTGGTCGGCGACGAACTGATCGAACCGGACGAGCCGCGGCCGCCGGTGGTGCTGCTGGACGGCATCGCCGAGGCGCGCTTCGCCTACCGCACGCTCGACGAGCGCGGCGAGCTGGCCGACTGGACCGACACGTGGGAAGACGCCGGTCAGTTGCCGCTGCTGGTGCGCATCGAGCTGCGTTTCACGGATGAGCGGATGCGTTGGGCGACGTTGGAGACGCCGCTGCCCCTGGGCTTCGGCCGGGTCGCCGCGCCGGCCGTGGTCGCGCCGCCACCGCGGCGGGGAGGACAGCGGTGATTTTTCACGCAGAGCGGGGATCGGGAAGCGGGAGCCAGCGCGTTGGCGTGGGCGGCGCGCGGATTGACGGCCGTGCCCGTGGCGTGCCCGGGCGATCACTCCGATCCCCGCCTCCCCACGACGGCATCGCCCTGGTCCTGGTCCTGTGGCTGCTCGCCCTGCTCACCGCACTGGTCGCCACCTTCGCGGTCACCGCGCGCAGCGAGCAGATGCAGGCGCGGCATCTGCGCTTCGGCATCGAGGCGCGCTACGCCGCGCTGGCGGGGATGGAGCTGGCGGTGGCGCGGATGATGGACCCGGACCCGCGGCGACGCTGGATACCCGATGGCCGCGAGTACCTCACCGTCTTCGAGGGCGCCGAGCTGCTGCTGCGGGTACAGGACGAGTCGGGCAAGCTCGACATCAACGTGGCCGATGACCTGAGCCTGGCGCGTTTCTTCGAGGCGATAGGGGAGGACAGCGAGCGTGCGCTGCGCCTGGCCGGCGCGATCGTCGACTGGCGCGACATGGACGATTTCGTCCACCTGCACGGCGCCGAAGGTCCGGAATATGCGGCCGCCGGTCTGCCCTACGGGCCGAAGAACCGCGCCTTCGATACGCTGGGCGAACTGCAGCAGGTACTGGGCATGGACTACGACACCTTCGAACGCGCCGCCCCTTACCTGACCGTGTTCACCGGCCGGCCGCCCGATCCGGCGCTGGCCGAGGGGCCGGTGCTCGCCGCCTACGGTTACCCGAACGAACTGATCGAAGCCTGGCTACAGACGCGCCAGGCCTGGTCGCCGGACAGCGGCGAGCCGCCGCCGTCGACGCCGGACGGGCAGCCTTACATGGTGTCGCCGGGGAGCGGCACGTATAGTATCGCCAGCCTGGCGACGCTCGCCGATGGCAGCCGGGCATCGACGCATGCCGTGGTGCGTGTCGGCAGCGCCGCTCCGCATGGCCCGCCGTACGCACTGCTGCACTGGCGCGAAGGGAACTGATGCCGCTCGCCGACACGCTCGCACTGCCGTTCGAACGCCTTCGCTCCCGCTACGCGCGCAGCCCGCTGTCGGGTTTCCTGCGCTGGTGGGGGCGCGAGCTGCTGGCCTGCGTGCCGGCCTCGTGGCAGCACTGGCTGCGCAGCGAGGAGCCGCGGCTGTGGCTGTCGCCGCAGGACGACGAGCTGCAGGTGGCGGCCTGGCACGACGGGGGGTGGCAGACCCTGGCCAGCGTGCCGCTGGGTGAGGCCGCCACGCTGCCCGGCCTGCTCGGCGAGGCCCGCGCCGAGCGCGCGTTCTGGCTGCTGCTGCCGGCCCGGCAGGTGCTGCGCCGCCCGCTGGTGCTGCCGCTGGCCGCCGGCCAGCGTCTGCGCGATGTGCTCGCGCACGAGATCGAGCGGCAGACGCCGTTCCGTGCCGACCAGGCGGTGTACGACTGGCGGCTGCGGCCGGACGCGGCCGGACAGGGCCAGTTGCAGGTCGAGCTGGTGGTGGCGCCCAAGGCGGCCTTCGATGCCGTGCTGGCGCGGTTGGGCCCGCTGGCCGCGCGGCTGGAAGGCGTCGACGCGGCCGATGCCGATGGCGTGCCGCTGGGCGTGAACCTGCTGCCCCCGGAGCGTCGGTTGCGGCGGCGCGATCCGGTGCGATGGATCGACCTGGCGCTGGTCGCTTTCACCGCCCTCGCGCTCGGCTACGCTCTCTGGCAGTCGCTGGAGAACCGTCGCGATGCCGTCGCCGCGCTGCAGGCCGAGGTCGAGGCGCGCCGCGTCGAGGCGCGCCGCGTGTCGGCGCTGCGCGAGCGGCTGGTCGACGCCGCCGAGGGCGCCAACTTCCTCGCCCGTACCCGCGCGCAGCGGCCGGCGATGATCGAGATCCTCGACGACCTCAGCCGCCGCCTGCCGGATGGTACCTGGCTGGAGCGTCTGAACGTGCAGGAGAACCGGCTGGTCCTGACCGGCTACAGCAACGAGGCCTCGGCCACGGTCGGCCGGCTGCAGGGCTCGCCCTGGCTGGCCTCGGCCGCGCTGGCCGGCAGCGTGCAGGCCGATCCGCGTACCGGGCGCGACCGCTTCACCCTGACCGCCGAGGTGGTCGCTGCAGCGGAGGTCGCCGATGGCGCTGCGCCTGCCCGCTGAGCGTTCACGCTGGGCCGCGCTGGGCCTGCTGGCCCTGGTCCTGGCGCTGCTGTACTTCGTCGGCCTGCACTGGTGGTGGACGGCACCGCAACTGGCTCTGCGCGCCGAGCTGGCCGAGCTGCGCGACCAGGAACTGCGGCTGCGCATGCACGCCGCCCAGGCGCCGCTGATCCAGCAGAAGCTGGCCGAGGTGCAGGCCTTCGAGGCCGGCAACCCCGGGTTCCTGCCCGAGGCCACCGTCGAGCTGGCCACCGCCGGGCTGGTGCAGCGGCTGGAAACCGTGGTCCAGCAGGTCAGCCCGACCCGCGAGCGTTGCCAGCTCACCGGCCGCACCCCCAGTGCGGCGCGCACGCAGGAGCGCTACCCGCGCGTGGTGGTGCAGGTGCGGCTGCGCTGCGGCATGGAGGAGTTCGTCGCCGTGCTGCACGCGCTGGAAAGCGGCCGGCCGGAGCTGTTCATCGACAACCTCGCCGTGCTGTCGCGTCGCAGCCTGCTCGCGCAGGGCGGCGCGGCGACCAGCGCACTCGACATCAGCTTCGACCTGTACGGTTACCTGCACGCGCGCCAGACGGGAGGGCAGCGATGATCGACCGCCTTCCGCCGCGCACCCTGCTGCTGGCCGTACTGGCCGGCTGGTCCTTCGTCGTCGCGCTCGCGGTGGCGACCGGGCTGGGCGGACGCTACACCTTGCACGATGACGATCCTTCGCTGGCGCCGCCGCTGCCGGAGCTGTCGCTGGCCGCCAGCGCGCAGCGTCTGGGCGGGCTGTCCGACTACGCCGAGGCGGCCGCCCGGCCGCTGTTCTCGCCCGATCGCCGGCCGGCGGCGGTGGTGATCGCCGACAGCGAGGGCGGCGACGCGCCGCTCAACGTCACCCTGACCAGTGTCGTGCTCACCGGCGACCTGTCCCTGGCGCTGCTGCGCGACAACGACAGCGGCCGCACCCTGCGCGCCAAGCTCGGTGAATCGCTGGAAGGCCACCCCGGTTGGCGCCTGACCGAGCTGCAGCCGCGCTTCGCGGTGCTCGAAGGTCCGACCGGCCGGATGAACGCCGAGCTGCGCGTGTTCGACGGCAGCGGCGGCGAGGCGCCGACCCAGGTCAGCCCGCCGGCGCAGTCGCAGGCCGCGCCGCGTGCGCCGACCGGCGCGATCGTCGCCGGTGCGCGCGGCAACGGCGGCCAGCCAGAAACGGCCGCGGCCGAGCAGACCCCGGAACAGCAGGCGGAAGCGATCCGTCAACGCATCGAGGCCCGCCGCGCGCAGCTGCGCGAGCAGGCGGCCCGCCGACAACAGCGACAGGAAGAGTGACGCGACCATGACCCTTCGACGCCGCATTGCGCTCGCCGCCCCGCTGGCCGCCCTCACTGCGCTGGCCGGCTGCGCCAGCGTGCCGCACCCGCAGATCCAGCGCGCCCCGGTGGTGATCCAGGGCGCCACGCCGGCCGATGACGGCCCGATCGACGCCGCCACCCCCGGCACGGCCGCCGGCGCGGCCACGCTCCGGCCCGGCACCGGCGAGCTGATCGACCGTGCCGCGGCGGCCGCCCCGCCTCCGGCCGTCTCCGCGGCCGGCGAGGCCACCTTCAACTTCGAGGGCGAGTCGCTGCACGCCGTGGTCAAGGCCATCCTCGGCGACCTGCTGCAGCACAACTACGTCATCGCCCCGGGCGTGCAGGGCACGGTGACGCTGGCCACGCCGCGGCCGGTCAGCCCGACCCAGGCGCTGGGCCTGCTGGAGATGGTGCTGGGCTGGAACAACGCGCGCATGGTCTGGGCCGACGGCCGTTACAACATCGTCGCCGACGACCGCGCCATCGCCGGCCAGCTGGCGCCGCGGGTCGGGCCGGCCAGCGCCGCGCGCGGCTACGAGCTGCGCGCGGTGCCGCTGCGCTTCATTTCCGCGGTGGAGATGGAGAAACTGCTCAAGCCCTATGCCCGCGAGCGCGCCGTGGTCAGCGTCGACACCGCGCGCAACCTGATCGTGCTGGCCGGCACCCGTGCCGAGCTGGAGAACTACCTGCGCACCGTCGAGGTGTTCGACGTCGACTGGCTGGCCGGCATGTCGGTCGGCATCTTTCCGCTGCAGTCGGCCGAGGCCGAGAAGGTGGTGCGGCAGCTGGAGACGCTGTTCGGTACCGACGGTGGCACGCCGCTGGCCGGCATGTTCCGCTTCATGCCGCTGGAGGGCATCAACGCGGTGCTGGTGATCACCCCGCAGCCCAAGTACCTGCGCGACATCGAGGAGTGGCTGGAGCGCATCGACCAGGGCGGGCAGGGCACGCGGCTGTACGTCTACGACGTGATGCATTCCAAGGCGGTGGACCTGGCCCAGCAGCTGTCCAGCGTGTTCGGTGGCAGCGCCGGTGGCGCGGCCCGCCGCACCGACCGCAGCCAGCTGGCACCGGGGCTGACCCCGCGCGAACTGACCACCATCGGCGAGGCGCAGCGCCCGGCCGCCCCCGCGGCGCCGGCGCGCGCCGGCGGCGAAGGCATCGCCCTGGGCGACACCGCCGACGTCTCGATCACCGCCATCGAGGAGAACAACTCGATCGTGGTGCGCGCCACGCCCTCGCAGTGGGAATCGATCCGCCGCACCATCGAGCGGCTCGACGTGATGCCGCTGCAGGTGCACATCGAGGCGCAGATCGTCGAGGTCAACCTCACCGGCGAACTGGCCTACGGCGTGAGCTGGTTCTTCGGCAACTCCATCGCCGGCGCGCCGGTGCGCGACCCGGCCGGCATCCGCGCCGAGGCACGGAACAGCACCGGCACCAAGGCTTTCGCCGGCAGCATCGCCGACGGCGGCTTCAACTGGCAGATCCTGCGCCCCAACTCGCTGGCGATCCTGGACGTGCTCGACTCGGTGACCGACGTGCGGGTGCTGTCGGCGCCGTCGGTGGTGGTGCGCAACAACGTCGAGGCGCAGCTCAGCTCCGGCACCAAGATCCCGGTCGCCAGCACCAGCTTCAACCCGATCAGCGGCGATCCTGGCACCGGCGGCGGCACCTTCGCCAACATCCAGTACCTGGACACCGGCGTGAACCTGAAGGTGACGCCGCGGGTGAGCCGCAACGGCATGGTGTTCATGCAGATCGACCAGTCGGTGAGCTCGCCCAGCGCCACCGGCCCGACCGTGCGCGAGAACGTCAGCGTCGATGACCGCTCGCTGGTCACCGAGGTGGCCGTGCAGAGCGGGGAAACCATCCTGATCGCCGGCCTGATCCGCGACGACGCCGCCAAAGGCAGCGCCGGCGTGCCCGGTCTGAGCCGGATCCCGGTGCTCGGCGGCCTGTTCGGCAGCCAGAGCCAGCGCAGCTCGCGGCAGGAGATCATCGTGCTGATCACGCCGACCGTCCTGAGCGATGCCCAGGATGCGCGCCGCCTCACCGACGAGTACGGGCGCCGCTTCCGCGCGCTGGAGCCGCTGCGTACAGACGGGAGCGGACAGCGCTGAGTTGCGGTGCCGCGGCGACCGGCGTCGCGACCGTGAGGCGAGACAACGACTGAAGAAGAAGGAATGGGGGAGAGGCTGGCCTCGACACGCCGACGCCTTCCCTGGTTTCTCCCTCCCGCGCACTCATTCCTCCGCACTTCCGGTCGCGGCTTGCGCTGCGCCTACAATGACCACCCGCGCCGTGCGCGCACTCTGCCCATGACCCACGCCCTCTTCCGCGAACTGCTGCGGCGCGAACTCGGCGAGCGCTACCAGGGCAGCCTGCTCGGCCCGCTCTGGGCCCTGCTGCTGCCGCTGGCGCAGCTGACGGTGCTGAGTCTGGTGTTCACCTTCCTGCTGCCGGCGCGGGCGCATGGCGGGCAGTGGCCGTATGCGGCCTTCCTCGCGCTCGGGCTGTGGCCGTGGCAGCTGTTCGCCAACCAGGTGCAGCGCGGTTGCACCGCGCTCACCGACAACGCCGCACTGATCGGCAAGGTGGCCTTGCCGCACGGCCTGTTCGTGCTGGCGCGTGCGGCCGGCGCAGCGCTGCCGGATCTGCTCGGCTTCATGCTGGTGCTGGCGGTGGTTGCCGCCTTCGGCCTGCCGCTCGCGCCCGCCGGGCTGCCGGTGGTGGTACTGGCACTGGCGGTGATCCTCGCTCTCGGCCTGGCCGCGGCTTTCGCGCTGTCGGCGCTGCAGGTGTTCCTGCGCGACACCGCGCAGGTCGCCGCGCAACTGGTGATGCTCGGCTTCTTCCTCAGTCCGGTGCTGTACGACCGCGCGCAGTTGCCGGCGCCGCTGGCGCGGGCGCTGGGCTTGAACCCGCTGGCGCCGCCGATCGAGGCGATCCGCATGGCGCTGGCCGGCGGCGAGGTGGCCTGGGCGGCGCTCGGCGCCTCGGCCGCCGCGGCCGTGGTCGCCCTGTGGCTCGCGCATGGCCTGTTCCGGCGCACCCGGCCACACGTCGAGGATTTCCTGTGAGCGTCGCGCCGCTGGTCGAGGTGGTCGGCCTGTGCAAGCGTTACCCGGTGGTCGGCCATCGCGGTGACCGCCTGCGCGCACTGTGGGACGTGCTGCGCGGCCGTCCGCCACGACGGGTGGCCACGGTGCTCGATCAGGTCAGCTTCGAGGTACGGCCCGGCGAGTCGCTGGCGATCATCGGCGAGAACGGGGCCGGCAAGTCCACCCTGCTCAAGCTCATCACCGGCGTGCTCACGCCTTCGTCAGGCATCGCGCGCACGCGCGGCCGGGTCGGCGCTCTGCTGGAGCTGGGCGCCGGCTTCCACCCCGAGTACAGCGGCCGCGAGAACGTGCGCATGGCGGCCGCGCTGTACGGCCTGCACGGTCGCGCGCTGGAGGAGAAGCTGCCCGAGATCGCGGCCTTCGCCGACCTCGGCGACTACCTCGACGAGCCGGTCAAGCACTACAGCTCGGGCATGGTGGTGCGGCTGGGCTTCGCGGTGATCGCCGCGGTGCGTCCCGAGCTGCTGATCACCGACGAGGTGCTGGCGGTCGGCGACGAGAGCTTCCAGAAAAAGTGCATCCGCTGGCTGGACGAGTATCTCGCCGGCGGCGGCACCCTGCTGCTGGTCTCGCACAGCATGTACCACGTGCAGAAGCTGTGCCGGCGTGCGTTGTGGCTGCACCGCGGGCGTGTCGAGGCCATCGGCGAGGTGTTCGACGTGACGCAACGCTACCTGGCCTGGCATGAGCGCCGTCAGGCGAAGGAAGCATCCCCGGGGATCGTCCGCGGCGACCTGGAGTATTCGATCCGCGCGCTGGCGCTCAACGGCGATGGCGGCGACGCGCCGCTGGCGTTGCGCTGCGGCGACGCGCTGGTGGTGGACGTGACGATGGGGTCGCGCGACGACCGCGCGCCGGCGTTGCTGGTCGGCATCGTCCGTGCCGACGGCACGCCGGTCTACGGCGTGTCCACCGACATGGACGGCGTGGCGGTGCGGCGCGGCGGCGTGGGCGAGTACCATGCGCGGCTGGTGTTCGATCCGCTCGACCTGTTGCCCGGCAGCTACCGGCTGCGCGCGCATCCGCTCGATCCCGAGGGGCTGCGTCTGTTCGACACCGCCGAACGCGCCATCGAGATCCGTGGCGAGTCGCGCGAACTGGGCTTGGTGCGGCTGCCGCACCGCTGGGAAAACCACACCGCGTGAACGCCGCCTTGCCCACCGTCGTCGTGCCCGTGTTCAACGCCGTCGCGGCGCTGGACGCCTGCCTGGCCGCGCTCGACCGCACCCTGCCGGCCGGCGCGAAGGTGCATGTCTGCGACGACGCCTCCACCGACCCGCGCGTGGCCGATGTGCTGGATGGCTGGCGCGCGCGCACCCGGCTCGATGCGCGCATCGTCCGCCGCGAATGCAACCTCGGCTTCACCGCCAACGTCAACCTCGCCTTCGCCGAGACCGCGCCCGACGACGTGGTGCTGCTCAACAGCGACACGCTGCCGACACGCGGCTGGCTGCAGCGGCTGGCCGAATGCGCGGCATCCGATCCGCGCATCGCCACCGCCACGCCGTGGTCGAACAACGCCGAGATCGCCAGTTTTCCGCGCTTCATCGAGCCCAACCCGGTGCCGGACGACCCGGACCGGATCGCCGACGCCGCGGCCAGTGCCGGCGCGCCGGAGTATCCCGAGCTCCCGACCGCCGTCGGGTTCTGCATGTACGTGCGCCGTGCGGCACTCGACCAGTGCGGCGCTTTCGACGCCGCCACCTTCGGCCGCGGCTACGGCGAGGAGAACGACTTCTCGCTGCGCGTGGCCGGCCTGGGCTGGCGCAACGTGCTGTGCGACAACGCCTACGTGGTGCACCTGGGCAACGCCAGCTTCGGGCCGCTGGGCGAGTGGCCGGGCGGCGAGAACCTGCGCCGGCTCAATGCCCGCTGGCCGGGCTACAACGAGCGCATCGCCCGCTACATCCTCGCCGACCCGCTGCGGCCGCTGCGCGACCGACTGCAACGCCGGCTCGATACCATGGATCATCCGGCCGGACAGCGCGATCTTTTCGACCCATGAACCACGACGACGCCCCGATCCTGCCCTTCACCGGCGAACGCTTCACGCCCGAATGCGTGCGCGAGATCGCCTATGAGCACTGGCACCGCTACGCCTTCGCGCGTCCGCTGGCCGCCGGCCGGCGTGTGCTCGACGCCGCCTGCGGCGAGGGTTACGGCAGCGCGCTGCTGGCGACCACCGCGCGCGACGTGCTCGGCGTCGACGTGGCGGACGAGGCGGTGGCGCATGCACGCCAGCGTTACGGCGATATCGCCAACCTGCGCTTCGAGCGGGGCGACGCGACCGCGCTGGACCACCTGCCAGACGCCACCTTCGACCTGATCGTCAGCTTCGAGACGCTGGAGCACGTGCAGGCGCAGGCGCGCATGCTCGACGGCTTCGTCCGGCTGCTGGCCGACGACGGCCTGCTGCTGGTGTCCACGCCCGACAAGCGCACCTACAGCGAGCTCACCGGCGAAGTGAACCCCTACCACGTGCGTGAGCTGTACCGCGACGAGTTCGAGGCGCTGCTCTCGGCGCGCTTCCCGGCGTACCGCCTGTACGGACAGAAGCTGCTGTTCCAGTCGGCGCTGTGGGCGCTGGATGGGCAAGGCGGCGGCGTCGATGCGGCGACCGCGCACGGCGAGCGTGTCGAGCCGGGGCTGGACTACGCGCCGCTGTACTACGTCGCCGTGTGCGCCAAGCGCCCCGGGGCGCTGCAGGGCCTGCCGGCGCTGTCGCTGTTCGGCGATGCCGGCGAGAGCGTGTATGCCGACTACCGCGACGAGGTGCGCCGCAACCGCGCCGCCGCCGCGCACATCGCCCATCTCGAAGCCGAGCTGGCGCGGCTGAAGGGTGAGACCAAATGACTGCGGCCATCGGTGTCGTCGTCGTCAGCCACTACAGCGAAGAGACGATCGAGGACTGTCTGCAGCGACTGCTTGCCGCCGAGGACGTGGCCGCGGTCGTGGTCGTGGACAACGGCTCTGGCGACGACACCCTGCCGATCGTGCGCCGCCTCGCCTCGCGCGATGCGCGCCTGCGCTTCATCGCCAATCCGCACAATCCGGGCTTCGCGGCGGCCTGCAACCAGGGCGCGGCGCAGCTCGATGCGCCGTGGCTGGCGTTCGTGAACCCCGACCTGCTGGTCACGCCGGACACGCTCGCCCGTCTGCGTCGCCTGGCCGAGACCGTACCCAACGCCGGTCTGCTCGGCGCCGATCTGGTGGACGAGGACGGCCGGCGCGACCTGTCGGCGCGGCGGCGCGACCCCGCCCTGCGCACCATGCTCGCCGGCCTGGGCCGGCGCGGGAGCGTGGCGGTGCCGGCCAACGACGCGCTCGACCTGCAGCCGGTGGATGCCGTCTCCGGGGCGCTGATGCTGCTGCCACGCGGCCTGTTCCTGCAGCTGCACGGCTTCGACGAGGGCTACCGGCTGCACGCCGAGGACCTGGACCTGTGCCGGCGCGTGCGCCAGGCCGGACACGGTGTGTTCGTCGCCAACCACGTGCGCGTGGTGCACATCCGCGGCGTGTCCAGCCGGCGCCGGCCGGTCTGGGTGGAGTGGCAGAAGCACCGCGGCATGTGGCGCTACTTCGGCAAGTTCGAGGGCGCCGGCGCGGGCGTCATCGCCCGCACGTTCGTGTTCGCCGCGCTGTGGGCGCACTTCCTGCTGGCCGCGCCGCGCGCGTGGCTGGCGGCGCGCCGCCAGCCATGCTAGGAGCGAAAAATCCGCTCAGCGGTGCCGGTTGATCTCGTCGCGCAATGCCTGTGCGGCGGCGCGGGCGGCATCGGCGAAGTCCGGGCCGTTGCCGGCGTAGAGGATCGCCCGCGAGGACGAGATCAGCAGGCCGGTGCCGTCGGCGGTGGCGCCGTGGCGCACCACCTCGCCGGCATCGCCGCCCTGCGCGCCCACGCCGGGGACGAGGAAAGGCACCTCGCCGACGAGCGTGCGCAGCTCGGCGAGCTGCCTGGGCCAGGTCGCGCCGACCACCAGCAGGCAGTTGCCGTGCGTGTTCCAGTCGCGGGCGATGGTGGCGGCGAGGTGCTGGTACAGCGGCTTGCCGCCGACGTCGAGATCCTGCAGGTCGGTCGCGCCCGGGTTGGAGGTGCGGCACAGGATCACCACGCCCTTGTCGGCGCGGTCGAGGAAGGGCTGCACCGAGTCGCGGCCCAGGTACGGATTCACCGTCACCGCGTCGGCGCGGTAACGCGCGAAGGCCTCGGCGACGTAATGCTGCGCGGTGCTGCCGATGTCGCCGCGCTTGGCGTCGAGGATCACCGGCACGCCGGGATGGTTGGCATGGATGTGCGCGATCAGCCGTTCGAGCGCGCCCTCCGCGCCGAGCGCGGCGAAGTGGGCGATCTGCGGCTTGAAGGCGCAGACCAGGTCGGCGGTGGCGTCGACGATGGCGCGACAGAAGCCGAACACCGCATCGGCGTCGCCGTGGAACCGCGCCGGGAACTTCGCCGGCTCCGGGTCCAGGCCCACGCACACCAGCGTGTTCGCGTCGTGCCAGCGGCGGCGCAACTGCTGCATGAAGCCCATCGCCAATCCCCCCATCGGTTTCAGCCACGGATCGACGCGGATGGGCGCGGGTCGGAAAGCAGGCAAGGATCCGCGTCCATCCGTGGCCAATTCCGCTACTTGAGCGCCTTGAAGCGGATGCGGTGCGGCCTGGCGCCTTCCTCGCCGAGCCGGCGCTTCTTGTCTTCCTCGTACTCGCGGTAGTTGCCCTGGAAGAACTCCACGTGCGAGTCGCCCTCGAAGGCGAGGATGTGCGTCGCGATGCGGTCGAGGAACCAGCGGTCGTGGCTGATCACCAGCACGCAGCCGGGGAACTCCAGCAGCGCGTCTTCCAGCGCGCGCAGGGTTTCCACGTCGAGGTCGTTGCTGGGCTCGTCGAGCAGCAGCACGTTGCCGCCCTGGAGCAGGGTCTTGGCCAGGTGCAGACGGCCGCGCTCGCCGCCGGACAGGGTGCCGACCAGCTTCTGCTGGTCCTGGCCCTTGAAGTTGAAGCGGCCGATGTAGGCGCGCGACTGGATCTCCACGCCGTTGATGTTGAGGATGTCGCTGCCGCCGGAAATTTCCTGGAAGACGTTGTGGTTGCCTTCCAGCTTGTCGCGGCTCTGGTCGACGTAGGCCAGTTTCACGGTCGGGCCGATCACGATCTCGCCCGAGTCCGGCTTCTCCTGGCCGGTGATCATCTTGAACAGGGTCGACTTGCCGGCGCCGTTGGGGCCGATGATGCCGACGATGGCGCCCGGCGGGATCACCAGGCTCAGGTCGTCGATCAGCAGACGGTCGCCGAAGCTCTTGCGGACGTTGCGGAACTCGATCACCGAGTTGCCCAGCCGCTCGCCCGGCGGGATGAAGATTTCGTTGGTCTCCTGGCGCTTCTGGTACTCGACCGACTGCAACTCCTCCAGCCGGGCCAGGCGCGCCTTGCCCTTGGAGCGGCCGCCCTTGGCGTTCTGCCGGGCCCACTCCAGCTCGCGGGCGATCGCCTTCTGGCGCGCCTTCTCCTGCATCTCCTCCTGCTTCAGGCGCTGTTCCTTCTGCACCAGCCACTCGGTGTAGTTGCCCTTCCAGGGGATGCCGCGGCCGCGGTCGAGTTCGAGGATCCACTCGGCGGCGTTGTCGAGGAAGTAGCGGTCGTGGGTGACCGCCACCACGGTGCCCGGGTAGCGCTGCAGGAACTGCTCCAGCCACTCCACCGACTCGGCGTCCAGGTGGTTGGTGGGCTCGTCGAGCAGCAGCATGTCGGGCTTGGACAGCAGCAGGCGGCACAGCGCCACGCGGCGCTTCTCGCCGCCGGACAGATGGCCGATCTTCGCGTCCCAGGGCGGCAGGCGCAGGGCGTCGGCGGCGACTTCGAGCTGCTGTTCGAGCATGTGCGCGTCGCCCGAGGCCAGGATCGCCTCCAGGCGCTCCTGCTCCTTGGCCAGGGCGTCGAAGTCGGCGCCTTCCTCGGCGTAGGCGGCGTAGACCTCCTCCAGCCGCTTCTGCGCCTGCAGGATCTCGCCCACGCCTTCCTCCACCGCCTCGCGCACGGTCTGCTCGGGGTCGAGCTGCGGCTCCTGCGGCAGGTAGCCGACCTTGATGCCCGGCTGCGGACGCGCCTCGCCGGTGAAGTCGGTGTCCACGCCGGCCATGATCCGCAGCACGGTGGACTTGCCGGCGCCGTTCAGGCCCAGCAGGCCGATCTTGGCGCCGGGGAAGAAGCTCAGCGAGATGTCCTTGAGGATCTGGCGCTTGGGCGGAACGGTCTTGCTGACACCGTTCATCGTGTAGATGTACTGCATGGATGCTCCGGTAGGGGGCGCGGGGCCGCCGGGCGCCGCGTGCAGGAGGTACGCGCGCTCGCAGGGCCTTGGGAAAGGGCGCGATTATCGCCGATCCGGGCCGTGGGCGTCACCCGCCGCGCCCGCCCGCCGGCGGCCACGCGGCGCCCGCATTCCGCCTTTTGCCGCGACGACACTGCGGCCGGGCCGAACCGGAGCGGGCGGATGGGTGGAGCGTCGGGCGGGCAGGTCGAGCCGGAGCGGGTCGCGGACGGTTGGCCGCGCCGCTGGCGTGCACGCGAACGCAGGCTCGCCAGCGCCGTGGCGGTGCGCGGGCGGCTCGCCGCCGGGTTCTACGAATTTCTCTGGTTCGGCCTCAAGCAGGCCTGGGCCAGCCTGTTCGGCGGCCTGCTGCTGGCGCTGATCCTGGCCAGCTGGCTGTGGTACCCGCGCGAGAGCTGGCTGAACCGCTACGACGCGCTCACCCTGGCCGCGTTCGCACTGCAGCTGGCGCTGCTGCGCAGCGGGCTGGAAACCGTGCAGGAGGCCCGCGTCATCTTCGTCTTCCATGCCGTGGGCACGGTGATGGAGGTGTTCAAGACGGCCGTCGGATCCTGGGCCTACCCGGAAGCCGCGGTGCTGCGCATCGGCGGGGTGCCGCTGTTCACCGGCTTCATGTACGCGGCGGTGGGCAGCTACATCGCCCGGGCCTGGCGCCTGTTCGACCTGCGCTACCAGGCACACCCGCCGCTGTGGCAGGCGCAACTGCTGGCGGTGCTGATCTATGCGAACTTCTTCGCCCACCACTTCCTGCCCGACCTCCGGCCGGCCCTGTTCCTGGCCGTGGGCTGGTGCTTCCGCCGTACCCTGGTGCGCTTGCGCGTGCGTGACCGGGACCGGCGCATGCCCTTGCTGGTGGGCTTCGCGCTGATCGCGCTGTTCATCTGGATCGCCGAAAACGTCGGCACCTTCGCGGGCGCCTGGGTCTATCCCCACCAGCAGCGGGGCTGGTCGTTGGTCGCGCCGGGCAAGCTGGGCGCCTGGTTCCTGCTGATGATCGTCAGTCATGCCCTGGTGGCCTCGCTGCACGGGGCGGCGCGGGGCGAGCCGGGCGGTTCGCGAACTGGCCGCTGATCCCGGGCCGCCGCTACACTTGACGGCCCCTGCCGCCACCCCGGAGCTCCCAGGATGTTTCCCCGTGACATGCGCATCGCCGGCTATGACGACGAGCTGGCCCAGGCCATCGCCGCCGAGCGCCGGCGCCAGGAAGACCACGTCGAGCTGATCGCCTCCGAGAACTACGCCAGCCCGCGCGTGCTGGAGGCCCAGGGGAGCGTGCTGACCAACAAGTACGCCGAAGGTTACCCCGGCAAGCGCTACTACGGCGGTTGCGACTACGTGGACGTCGCCGAGCAGCTCGCCATCGAGCGCGTCAGGCGGCTGTTCGACTGCGACTACGCGAACGTGCAGCCGCATTCGGGCTCGCAGGCCAATGCCGCGGTGTACTTCGCGCTGCTCGCGCCCGGCGACACCATCCTCGGCATGTCGCTCGCGCATGGCGGCCACCTCACCCATGGCGCCAAGGTCAACCTGTCGGGCAAGGTGTTCAATGCCGTGCAGTACGGCGTGAACGAGCACGGCCTGATCGACTACGACGAGATCGAACGCCTGGCGCTCGAGCACCGGCCGAAGATGATCGTCGCCGGCTTCTCCGCCTACTCGCAGGTGATGGACTGGGCCCGCTTCCGGGCCATCGCCGACAAGGTGGGCGCCTGGCTGTTCGTGGATATGGCGCACGTCGCCGGCCTGATCGCCGCCGGCGTCTACCCGAGCCCGCTCCCGCACGCGCACGTGGTCACCTCGACCACCCACAAGACGCTGCGCGGCCCGCGCGGCGGCATCATCCTGGCCAGCCGCGCCGGCATGGGCGAGGCGGCTGCGGAGATCGAGAAGAAGCTGCAGTCGCTGGTGTTCCCGGGCACCCAGGGCGGCCCGCTGATGCACGTGATCGCCGCCAAGGCGGTGGCCTTCAAGGAGGCGCTGGAGCCGGAGTTCAAGGCCTACCAGCGGCAGGTGGTGAAGAACGCGCAGACGATGGCCAAAGCCTTGATGGCGCGCGGCTACAGGATCGTCTCCGGCGGCACCGAGAACCACCTGTTCCTGGTCGACCTGATCGGCAGGGAACTCACCGGCAAGGATGCCGAGGCCGCGCTCGGTCGCGCCCACATCACGGTCAACAAGAATGCCGTGCCCAACGACCCGCGCTCGCCCTTCGTCACCTCCGGCCTGCGCATCGGCACCCCGGCGGTCACCACACGCGGTTATGGCGAAAAGGAGTGCGCCGACCTCGCCGACTGGATCGCCGACGTGCTCGACGCCCCGGCCGACGAGGCCGTCATCGCCCGCGTGCGTGAGCAGGTGACGGCGCAGTGCCGCGCATTTCCCGTCTACGGATGATGGCGCGCTTCCGGCTGTGAAATGCACTGCCCCTTCTGCCAGCACGACGACACCCGCGTGATCGACTCGCGCGTTTCCGAGGATGGCGCCAGCATCCGCCGCCGGCGCGAGTGCCCGGCCTGCGGCGAGCGTTTCTCGACGGTGGAGACGGCCGAGCTGAAGCTGCCGGCGGTGGTGAAGAACGACGGCCGCCGCGAGGTGTTCGACGAGTGCAAGCTGCGGGTGAGCTTCGACCGCGCGCTGCAGAAGCGGCCGGTGTCGGCCGACCGGATCGACGACGCGGTGCGCGCGGTGGTGCGCGAGCTGCGCCTGTCCGGCGAGCGCGAGCTGCCGTCGCTGCGGATCGGCGAACTGGTGATGCGCGAGCTCAAGAAGCTCGACCAGGTGGCCTACGTGCGCTTCGCCTCGGTGTACCGCCGCTTCGAGGACGTGCAGGCCTTCCGTGAGGAGATCGAGCGGCTGGAGCGCGACCTGCCGGCGCTGGAGGGGTTGCAGTTGCCGCTGCTCGGCGAGAGCGACAAGCCCGCCGGCAAGGGCGACGGAAAAAAGAAATGAGCGCCGGTTTCTCCGCCGTCGATCACCGCCACATGGCGCGCGCGCTGCGGTTGGCCGAGCGTGGTGCCTGGACCACCAAGCCCAATCCGATGGTCGGCTGCGTGATCGCCCACGGCGAGCAGGTGGTGGGCGAGGGCTGGCACGTGCGCGCCGGCGAGCCGCACGCCGAAGTGCATGCGCTGGCGCAGGCCGGCGAGCGCGCCCGCGGCGCCACCGCCTACGTCACCCTCGAGCCCTGCGGTCTGCACGGACGCACGCCGCCCTGCGCCGATGCGCTGATCGCCGCCGGCATCGTGCGCGTGGTGGTGGCGGCCGACGACCATTCGCAGCGCGCTGGCCAGGGCCTGCAGAAGCTCACCGCCGCCGGCGTGGCGGTCGAGACCGGGCTGATGCAGGCGCAGGCGCGTCAGCTCAACCGCGGCTTCTTCTCCCGCATCGAACGCGCCCGGCCGTGGCTGCGGCTGAAGCTGGCGATGAGCCTGGACGGCCGCACTGCGCTGGAGAGCGGCGAGAGCTTCTGGATCAGCTCCGACGCCTCGCGCGCCGACGTGCAGCGCTGGCGCGCGCGCAGTGGCGCCATCCTGACCGGCCTGTCCACCGTACTCACCGACGACCCGCGTCTGACCGTGCGGCTCGAAGGCGACGACATGGATGCCGATTTCGTGCCGCCGCTGCGCGTGGTGCTCGACACCCGCGGCCGGTTGCCGTCGACCGCGCGCCTGCTCACCGACGGCGCCGCGCCGACCCTGCTGGTGCATGCCGACGACGTGGTGCCGGCCTATGACGACGGTGTCAACGCCTTCCCGGCGCGCCGTTTGGGCGCCGGGCTGGACCTGGCGGCTGTGATGGCGCAGCTGGCCCAGCGCGAGATCAACGAGGTGCAGGTCGAGGCCGGCGCCACCCTCAGCGGCGCACTGCTGGCCGCGGGGCTGGTCGACGAGGTGCTGCTGTACGTCGCGCCGATCCTGCTCGGCGAGCGTGGCCGGCCGCTGTTCGGCGGCGTCACCCCGGCGGCGATGAGCGACCGGTTCGGCTTCCGCCTGCTCGACTGTCGCCATATCGGTCCGGACCTGCGGCTGATCCTGCAGCCGGCCTGAGCCTGCTGTCCTACACGCGGCTCTGCCGCCGTGACCGTGGGCTTGTGCTAGCCTTCTGCTCCCCGGCCCGGCTTGCCGGCCGGGGCAATCACGACGTCTTCAGGGCGGGGTGGAAGTCCCCACCGGCGGTAGGCACCGGCGACGGTGCGAGCCCGCGAGCGCCTGTGGTCACGCCGCAGGGTCAGCAGATCCGGTCGAATGCCGGAGCCGACGGTCACAGTCCGGAGGAGAGAAGACGCCAGCCGCCCGCGTGCCGCATGGCGCGCGCGCCGCCGCGTCCCTGAAGCGGTTCTTCGTCTGCGAGGAAACGTTTCATGCGCCATCGCCAGTTTCTCCCGTGCCGCTCCCTCGCCCGTCGCGAGGGGCGCTGACATGTTCACCGGCATCGTGCAGGCGGTCGGCCGTGTCGCCGCCGTGGAGCCGCGCGGCGGCGATGTGCGCCTGGTCATCGACAGCGTCGACTTGGGTCTCGACGACGTCGCCCTGGGCGACAGCATCGCCGTGGCCGGCGTCTGCCTGACCGCGATCGAGCTCGACGGCCCGTGCTTCGCCGCCGACGTGTCGCTGGAAACACTCGACCGCACCACGCTCGGCGCGCTGCATGCCGGCGACGCGGTCAATCTGGAGAAGGCGCTGCGGCTGGCCGACCGGCTTGGCGGGCACCTGGTGTCCGGTCACGTCGATGGCATTGGCCGCGTGCTCGACGTGCGCGATGACGCCCGCTCGCAGCGCTGGATCTTCGAAGCGCCGCCCGCGCTGGCGCGCTACATCGCCGCCAAGGGTTCGATCTGCATCGACGGCACCAGCCTGACCGTCAACGAGGTCGAGGGCAGCCGCTTCGGCGTCAACCTGATCCCGCACACCGTCCAGCGCACCACCTTCGGCTTCCGCCGGCCCGGCGACGCGGTGAATCTGGAGGTGGACATGGTGGCGCGGTATGTCGAGCGGCTGCTGGCTGCAGAGGCCGGAAATCGGAAACCGGAAACCGGCAGCCGGTAGGGCCAGGCCGCCAGCTCCCGATCCCGCTTTTCCCATTTCCGATTTTCCATTCCCGATTTCCGTACCCACCTGTTCCGAAGGCTCACGATGTCGTTCTCACCCATCCCCGAACTGCTCGAAGAGATCCGCGCCGGCCGCATGGTGGTCATCGTCGACGACGAGGACCGCGAGAACGAGGGCGACCTGATCATGGCCGCCGAGCTGGTTCGCCCGGCCGACATCAATTTCATGGTCACCCACGCGCGCGGCCTGGTCTGCCTGGCGCTGACGAAGGAGCGCTGCCGCCAGCTCGCACTGCCGCCGATGGTGCGCGACAACCGCTCGCCCTACCACACCAACTTCACCGTTTCGATCGAGGCCGCCGAGGGCGTCACCACCGGCATCTCCGCCTACGACCGCGCCCACACCATCCGCACCGCGGTGCGGCCGGACGCCAAGCCCGAGGACCTGACCCAGCCCGGCCACATCTTTCCGCTGATGGCCCAGCCCGGCGGCGTGCTCAACCGCGCCGGTCATACCGAGGCGGCGGTGGATCTGGCCCTGCTGGCGGGACTGGAACCGGCAGGGGTGCTGGTCGAGATCCTCAACGCCGATGGCTCGATGGCGCGGCGGCCGGAGCTGGAAGCCTTCGCCCGCGAGCACGGCCTGAAGATCGGCTCGATCGAGGACCTGATCCGCTACCGGCTGGAAACCGAGCACACCGTCGAGCGCGTCGACGCGCGTGAAATCGACACCGCCTACGGTCCGTTCCACCTGTACACCTATCGCGACCGCATCGCCCGCGACATCCACTTCGCGCTGGTGCGTGGCGCGCCGCGCGGCGACGCCCCGACGCTGGTGCGCGTCCACGTCAAGAACCCGCTCTCGGACGTGCTGCACTGGCAGCGCCCGGATTTCGGCGTGCCGGTCACCGAGGTGCTGCGCGAGATCGCCGCGGTCGGCGAGGGCGTGCTGGTGGTGCTGTCCGACCAGGCCGGTCCCGAGTCGCTGCTGGCGCGCCTGCGCCAGCACCCCGAGCCGGAGGCCGAACGCGGACGTGTCGCCGAATGGCGGCGCAACGGTGCCGGCGCGCAGATCCTGGCCGACCTCGGCCTCAGACGGCTGCGGGTGATCGGTGCCCCGCGCCGGCAGATCGGCCTGGCCGGCTACGGGCTGGAGGTGGTGGAGTTCGTGGAGGTCGGGACGGGGTGAAGCCGGGACCCGGTCCCGGACCCCGAATCGGCTAAACTGACCCACCCGTTTCAGACCGCCACCCCATGGCCCATTACGAAGGCGACCTGCGCCTGCCCGCCGGCGCGCGGCTGGCGATCGTCGCCAGCCGCTGGAACCCGCGCATCGTCGACACGCTGGTCGAGGGCGCGCGGCAGGCTTTCGCCGACCACGGCGTACCCGCCGAGGCGCTCGATGTGGTGCGCGTGCCGGGCGCCTGGGAGATCCCGCTGGCGGCGGCGCGGCTGGCCGCGGCGGGCAGGCACCAGGCCCTGGTCGCGCTGGGCTGCGTGGTGCGTGGCGACACCCGCCATTACGAGCACGTCGCCGACCGCTGCGCCGAGGGCCTGATGCGGGTGGCGCTGGACTTCCGCCTGCCGGTCGCCAATGGCGTGCTGGCGGTGGAGCGCCACGAGGACGCCGAAGCGCGCGCCGGCGGCGCGCACGGCAACAAGGGCGAGGAGGCGGCCCTGGCCGCGCTGGAAATGCTCAACCTGCTGCACCGGATCCGGATCGAGTGAGATCGCCATGAAGCATCGTCGTCCCGACGGCATCGACCCTGCCGCCCGCTCCCGCGCCCGCCGGCGCGCGCTGCAGGCGATCTACGCCTGGCAGATTTCGCACACCCCCATCGCCCGCGTGCTCGAGCAGTTCGCCCACGAGCAGGACATGGAAGTGGCCGACGTCGAGTACTTCGAGGATCTGGTGCGTGGCGTCGAGCGGCACATGGACGCGCTCGACCAGGCGCTGGCCAAGTACATCGACCGTGGTATCGACCAGGTCGATCCGGTCGAGCGCGGCGTGCTGCGCATCGCCGCCTACGAGTTGCTGCACCGCCCGGACGTGCCATACCGGGTGGTGATCAACGAGGCGATCGAGACCACCAAGCGCTTCGGTGCCGATCACGGTCACAGCTACGTCAACGGCGTGCTCGACAAGGCCGCCGCCGACTGGCGCGCGGCCGAAGTGCAGGCTGCGCGGCGCGGTTGAGCGATCCGCCGTGGTCGGCGAGTTCGACCTGATCGCCCGCATCCGCGCCCGCGCCGGCGCGCGCGATGACGTGATGCTGGGCATCGGCGACGACGCCGCACTGCTGGCGCCGCGGAGCGGCGAGCTGCTCGCCGTCGCCACCGACACGCTCAACGCCGGCATCCATTTTCCGCACGACACCCCGCCTGCCGATCTCGGCTGGAAGGCGCTCGCGGTCAACCTCAGCGATCTGGCCGCGATGGCCGCCGAACCGGCCTGGTGTGCGCTGTCGCTGTCGCTGCCCGAATCCGATGCGGCCTGGCTCGATGCCTTTCTCGACGGCTTCCTCGATCTCGCGGATCGGCACGGCGTGTCCCTGGTCGGCGGCGACACCACTCGCGGCCCGCTCTCGGTGTGCGTCACCGTGCATGGCTTCGTCCCCGCCGGCATGGCGCTGCGCCGCGATGCCGCACGCGAAGGCGACGACCTGTGGATCACCGGCACGCCCGGCGATGCCGCCGCCGCGCTCACCTTGCTCGGCCACCTGCCCGACAGTCCGCATGCGCGCCCTTCTCCCACCGGGAGCGGGGGCGGGGCGAGGGTTCGGCAGCCCGCGCACGCTTCGCGCGCGCTGCCTGCCGACGGCGCAGGCAATGCGCGTGTCGCGGATGCCGAAGTGCGGCATCGCCTGCGCACCCGCCTCGACCGCCCCACGCCGCGCGTCGCCGCCGGACTGGCCCTGCGCGGCCTCGCCCACGCCTGCATCGACGTGTCCGACGGCCTGCTCGCCGATCTCGGCCACATGCTGCGCGCCAGCGGTGTCGGCGCGGCGGTCGAGATCGCCCGCCTGCCGTGTTCGCCGGCGCTGGCGGCGTCGTTCAAGGGGCCGGCGCGCTGGCGCTTGCAGCTCGCCGGCGGCGACGATTACGAGCTGCTGTTCAGCGCGCCGCCGCACCGGCGCGAGGCCATCGCGGCCGCGCTGGCGGCGGCCGCCACCCCGGCCGCGGTCATCGGCCGCATCGTGGCCGGCGAAGGCATTGCCGTGCGCGACCCGCAGGGGCGGCCGTGGACGCCGCCGCGACGCGGTTACGAGCATTTCACGGGAGACGAGGGATGAGCTTTCCGCCGCAGCGCGTGCGCAGGAGCGTCGCGTTCTGGATCGCTTCCGGCGCCGGCGCCGGCCTGGCGCCATTCGCCGCCGGCACTTTCGGCAGCCTGGCTGCGCTGATTCCCTGGCTGCTGCTGCGCGAGTTGCCGCTGTGGGGCTATGCGCTGGCCGTCTGCGCCGTGTTCGTGCTCGGCGCCTGGGCCGCGCAGCGGGTGATCGCCGACATGCGCGAGGAGGATCCGGGCGTGGTGGTCATCGACGAGTTCGTCGGCCTGTGGATCGCCCTGCTCGCCGCGCCGCGCGGCTGGGGCTGGATCGCGCTGGGCTTCGCGCTGTTCCGCCTGTTCGACATCTGGAAGCCGTGGCCGGTGTCCTGGGCCGACCAGCGCATCAAGGGCGGCTTCGGCACCATGCTCGACGACGCGATCGCGGGCCTGTACGCGCTGGCCACGTTGCAGTTGCTGATGCTGCTCTTGCGCGGCTGACGCCGCGCCTGCGGCATCGCGGGTCAGCGACCGGGCGGGAACAGCGCCCGGATCCGCTCGCGCAACGCCGGCAGCACCTCGGCCTCGAACCACGGATTCTGCTTGAACCAGCCCACGTTGCGCGGGCTGGGGTGCGGCAACGGGAAGTAGCGCGGCGCGTAGTCGGCCCAGGCCCGCACGGTGTCGGTCAGCGTGCCCCTGCGCCGTGCGCCGAGGAAGAAATCCTGCGCGTAGTGGCCGATCAGCAGGATCAGCTCGATGTTCGTCAGCAGCGGGATCAGCTGCGGGTGCCAGGTCTGCCGGCACTCCGGCCGTGGCGGCAGGTCGCCGGAACTGCCCTTGCCGGGATAGCAGAAGCCCATCGGCACGATCGCCACCTGCGATTGGTCATAGAAGCGCTCGCGCTCCATCCGCAGCCACTCGCGCAGACGCATGCCGCTGGCGTCGTTCCAGGGGATGCCCGACTCGTGCACGCGGATGCCGGGCGCCTGCCCGACCACCAGCAACCGCGCCGTCGCCGAGGCGCGCAGCACCGGCTTGGGGCCGAGCGGCAACTGCGCCTCGCACAGCCGGCAGGCGCGGATTTCCTTGAGCAGTCCGTCCAGGGGCATGGTCAGAAGCAACAGCACTCACGGAGAAGAGGAAGAAAAGCGGAGAAGGGCGGAGAAAGCAAATTTTTACCGTCTCCGTGTCCTCCCGCCCTTCTCCGCTGTGCTCCGTGAGTGCTGTTCAAACGTCTTCCGGCAACAGCTTCCCCGGGTTGAGGATGCCGTCGGGGTCGAACTGGGCTTTCACCGCGCGCATCAGCGCCAGCGTCTGCGGTGTGACGGCGCGGGCGAGGAAGTCGCGCTTGAGCAGGCCGATGCCGTGCTCGCCGGAGAGGGTACCGTCGAGCGCCAGCACGGCATCGAAGACGCGGCCCAGCGCGGCTTGCGCGCGTTGCGACTGCGCGACGTCGGCCGGATCGTGGAGGATGTTGACGTGCAGGTTGCCGTTGCCGGCGTGGCCGAAGCAGACGATCGGCAGATCCTGCTCGCGGGCGATGGCCTGCACGGCATCCACCAGCGCCGGGATGCGCGACACCGGCACCACCACGTCCTCGTTGATCTTGCCCGGCGCCAGCGTGCGCAAGGCGGGCGACAGCGCCTTGCGCGCCGCCCACAGGCGCTCGCCCGCGGCCTGGTCTGGCGCGGCGTCGAGTGCGACCAGCCCCGGTCCCTGCGCGGCGCGCGACAATGCGGCGACGGCATGCTCCAGCGTGGCCGCGTCGCCATCGGCCTGGATCATCAGCAGCGCACCGGCGGCGGGAATGTCCGCACCACCGACCTCGCGCGCCAGCCGCACGCAGTCGCCGTCCATGAACTCCAGCATCGACGGCGCGACCGGCTGCGCCATCAGCCGCGCCACCGCGGCGGCGGCGCTGCCGACGTCGGCGTAGAGCGCACGCAATGCGCGCCGCAGCGGCGGCAGCGGGGTGAGCTTCAGCGTGGCCTCGACGACCAGCGCCAGCGTGCCCTCCGAGCCGATCAGGAAGCGGGTGAAGTCGTAGCCGGTGCTGGCCTTGGTGGTGGGCGTGCCGCAGCGGACCAGCTCGCCGGCGCCGGTGACGGCGGCCAGCGCGAGCACGTTGTCGCGGGTGGCGCCGTACTTCACCGCGTGCGGCCCGCCGGCGTTGCAGGCGATGTTGCCGCCGACGGTGCAGAACGGCGCGCTGGTGGGGTCGGGCGGCCAGAAGAAGCCGTGCTCGCCGGCGGCGCGTTGCAGGTCGCCGTTGAGCACGCCCGGCTCGACCACGGCCAGGCGGTCGTCCGGCGCGATGCGCAGGATCCGGTCCATGCGCTCGAAACTCACCACCAGCCCGCCGGCGACCGGCACCGACGCACCGGTGGTGTTGGTGCCGCGGCCACGCGCCACGATCGGCATGCCGTGGCGACGGCAGGCGCGGACCAGCTCGACCACCTGCACGGCCTCGGT
Source organism: Rehaibacterium terrae (assembly GCF_014202935.1). Lineage (GTDB taxonomy): Bacteria > Pseudomonadota > Gammaproteobacteria > Xanthomonadales > Xanthomonadaceae > Rehaibacterium > Rehaibacterium terrae. The sequence continues at coordinate 155,351 of NZ_JACHHX010000002.1, forward strand.
CGGCAGCGCCACCGCTGCCGGCATCGCCTGCCGGCGCGAATTGTCGTAGCCGTAGGTGAGCCGCTCGGCCGGGTCGGTCAGCAGGCCGTCGTCACCGAGCAGGTCGGCGAGCGCGCGGGCGAGGGCGGGCGGGAGGAGGTCATGGCTCACGTGGCGATGATAGCCGCGTCGTGACCCTCCCCGCGTCTCGGCGGGGCGGCGCGTGCGGCTACAGCGGACGTACGCCGCGTGCCAACGAGGCGAAGGCCAGTGCCGCGACCGGCGATGGCAGCACGGTGTCGGCGGAGGCCTGGGCCAAGGCGGTGCGGTGCTCGCTCCAGTGCAGCAGTTCGAGCACACCGGCGGCATCCTCGACCAGCGCGGTGCAGTGCTCGACCCAGTCGCCGTCGTTGCAATACAGCACACCGTCGATCATGCGGATGCCGCCGTAGTGGATATGTCCGCAGATGTGGCTGTCGAGTCCCTCGGCGGCGGCGCGGGCGGCAGCGCTGTGCTCGTAACGGCGGATGTACTCCAGCGCCTTGCCGATGTGCGACTTGGCGATGATCGGTAGCGGCAGGTAGGGCAGGCGCAGTCGGCGGCGCAGGCGGTTGAGGGCACGGTTGGTCCAGCAGATGAACCGGCGCGCCGCCTCGCCGACGCTGTACAGCCAGCGCTTGCCGTAGTCTTCGGGGTCGTACTCGTCGCCGTGACTGACGCGGTAGCGGCGGCCGTCGGCACCGACGTGCAGCGCGTCCAGCCGTACCACGATGCCGCCGACCGACTGCCCGGCCAGGCCGCGCAGCGGTGCGTCGTGGTTGCCGGGGATGAAGATCACGCGGGTGCCGTCGCCGGCTTTGCGGAGCAGCTCGCCGAGCACTGCGCTGTGCTCGGGGTGCCAGTACGGTCGCCGCGCCAGCGCTTCCAGGTCGATGATGTCGCCGACCAGATAGAGGAACTCGCTGTGCGTCGAGCGCAGGAAGTCCAGCAGGTAGCCCGACTTGCAGTCCGGCGTCCCCAGGTGCACATCGGAGATGAAGATGCTGCGGAAGCGGAGGGTGCTCATGCGGCTCGCCCGTGCCTTGCCCGCTGTGGAAGGCTGGGACGCGCGCATCACCGCGGCGTGACAGCGCGGTTGCGCAGCGATGACGGCGTCAGAGGTCGTCGAGGCTGAAGGCGTTGCGCACCCAGTCGATGCGTGGTGCGTCGGCGCTGCCGGACACGGCGACCACGTCGAAGCGGCAGGGCCGCCGGGCCAGCGGCGGCCGTGCGGCGAGGAAGGCCTGCGCGGCCAGCGCGATGCGGCGGCGCTTGCGCGCATCGACCGAGGCCAGGCCGCCGCCGAAGCCGCCGCCGCGCCGGTAGCGCACTTCGACGAAGACCACGGTGGCGCCGTCGGCCATCACCAGGTCGAGTTCGCCGAAGCGGCAGTGGGCGTTGGTGGCGAGCATGCGCAGCCCGTGCCGTTCCAGCGTGGCGCGGGCGAGATCCTCCCAGGCCGCGCCATCGGCGCGGCGGTCACTGGAGCTCGGCATCCGGGGTCAGCGCGCCGTCGAGCGCCGGACGCGGGCGGCCGCCGCTGAACACGCCCCAGGCCGGGATGCGCAGCACGTTGCCGAAGGCGTCCAGCCGCAGCTCGCCGGTGGCGCCGTTGATCCAGGCGCCGGACTGGCGGCCGAGGTGCTCCAGGTAGCCGGCGAGCCGGTAGGCGTCCAGGCCGAAGGCGAACAGCCGCGCGCCGCCGCCGCGGGCGCTGGCGAGCCGGCGGCCGGTGCGCGCCGGGTCGGGCAGGTCGGCGCGGCTGCCAAGCAGCCAGGGATGTTCGGGGAACTCGATGCCGTCCAGGTCGCGGTCCAGACGCGGGTCGCCGCTGCCCTGCAGGATCTGCGAGGTGGCGATCAGCGGCCGGCCGGCGAAGCCGGCGATGGCCAGCTGCGGCACCAGCAGGCGCGCCTGCGGGCCGCGCAGGGCGAGGAAGACCGCATCGTGCCGGCCCTCGCCGCCGCCGGCCGCCGCCAGCGCGGCGCGCAGCACCGGCGCGTAGTCCAGCGTGCCCTCGGCGATGCGGGCTTCGGTCAGGATTTCGCCGCCGCGCGCGCGGAAATGCTCGCGGAAGGCGTCCAGGCTGCGCTGCGCGCTGTCGTCGCCGGCGCTGACCACCACCACCCGCAGCAGCCCGCGCCGCAGCATGCGTTCGGCGGCGGCCACGCCCTCGTCCTCGGGCGACAGCGCGAAGCTGGCGCTGCCGGGCGGCGGCGGCAGCGCGACGCGATTGAGCGCCAGCACCGGCGCGGCCAGTTCGCCCTGCGAGAACAGCGCCTGCACCTCGTCGCGCGAGAGCGGACCGAGGATCTGGTCGGCGCCGTCGGCCAGCGCGAGCTGGTAGGCGTCGATGGCGCCCTGTGCGGTGCCGGCGGTGTCGTACAGACGCAGCTCGGGCCGCCGCCGCGATTCACCGAAGTGGGCGGTCAGCGCGCCGTCGCGCACCGAGGCGCCGGCGCCGGCGAGCGGCCCGGACAGCGGCACCAGCAGCGCCAGCTTCAGCGGCGGGCGGTAGCCGTCGGGTTCGGCCGGCGGGCGAGCCACGCTCGGTGCGGCGAGGTCGGCGCGGTCGTAGGCGCGCGGCAGCGGCAGACCGCGCGCGGTCAGGGCGCGGCCGGCGAAGGCGTACAGCGGATCGCCGGCCGGCAGCGCGGCGCTGGCGCGGGCCAGGTCGCGGTCGCCCAGCCGGGCGAGTTCGCGTTCGATCCGGCGCTGGTTGGCCTGGCGTTCGCCGGCCGGCAGCAAAGCGTCGAGGCGGGCGAGTTCGCCGGCGGCAGCGAAGTGCTCGCCCTGCTGCGACAGCGCCTCGGCGCGCAGCCGGTGCCAGCGCGGCCGCAGTGCGTGCGGGAAGCGGGCGACGCTCTCGCCTAGCAGCGCGCGCGCCGCCTCCGGCTGGCGGTCGGCGAGGGCGAGCTCGGCGCGCAGCAGGTCGTGCAGCGCGAGCTCGTCGTCGGCGAGCCGGCGCGGGCCGATGCCGTCGATGAGAACGCGCGCGCGCTCGAGTTCGCCGGCCTCGCGCCAGGCGTCGGCGGCGCGCAGCAGCAGCGGGTAGCGGGCGTGGCCGCGCAGTCCGGCGGCGAGCTGCTCGTAGGCGCGGGCGGCGTCGGCGTGACGGCCCTCGGCGAGCAGGCGGTCGGCCGCGCGCTCCTCCTGCGAGATCTCGCGCGTGACCTGGACGCTGGCGCAGCCGGCGGCGAGCAGGACGAGCAGGCCGAGCGCGGCGGGACGGAAGTTCATGGGGAGCGGCTTCCTTGCAGGGAACCGCTAAGATCATACCTTCGTCTCGGAAGGACATCGGCGATGGGCGCAATTCGGGCAGGCACGCTGTACGTCGTGGCCACGCCGATCGGCAACCTGGGCGATATCACCCAGCGCGCGCTGGAGGTGCTGCGCGGCGTCGACGCGGTCTGCGCCGAGGACACCCGCCACAGCCGCCAGCTGCTCGCCCACTACGGCATCGAGCGGCCGCTGGTCGCGCTGCACGAGCACAACGAGGCCGAGCTCGCCGAGCGGGTGGTGGCGCGGCTGCAGGCCGGCGAGGCGCTGGCGCTGGTGTCGGACGCCGGCACGCCGCTGGTCAGCGATCCCGGCTTCCGGCTGGTGCGCGCGGCGCGTGCGGCCGGGGTCGCGGTCAGCCCGATCCCCGGCGCCTGCGCGGCGATCGCCGCCCTGTCGGTGGCGGGGCTGCCGAGCGACCGCTTCTGCTTCGAGGGCTTCCTGCCGGCCAAGGCGGCGGCGCGGCGCGAGCGGTTGGCCCGGCTCGCCGGCGAGCCGCGCACGCTGGTGTTCTACGAGAGCGCGCACCGCATCGAGGAATCGCTGGCGGATTTCGTCGCCGCCTTCGGCGGCGAACGCCGCGCAGTGCTGGCGCGCGAGCTGACCAAGCTGTTCGAGACCATGCTCGACGGCAGCCTGCAGTCGCTGCTCGAACGCGTGCAGCACGACGCCAATCAGCGCAAGGGCGAGTTCGTGCTGCTGGTCGAAGGCATCGGCGAGGATGCCGACGCGAGGCTGATCGAAGGCCGGCGCCTGTACGCGAAGCTGGCCGAACACCTGCCGCCCTCGCAGGCCGCGCGCCTGGCGGCGGACATCAGCGGCGCCCCGCGCAAGGCGCTCTACGGCCGCGATGCGGCCGATGGGAATCGGTAATCGGGAGGCGGGAGTCGGTAGAGCGTTCCGGTGGCCGAGGCGCTCCCGGAAGCCCGGACTGTTCCGGTTTTCGATCGAGCCGGCGGCAGCCGGTCATGTTGCAACAACATGCCCGCGATGCCGCATGCTGCAGACAGCCGCATTCAGTGAAGGGGGCGCCGCGGCAGCGGCGGGGATTCGGAGGCAACGGAACGCGGGGGGCAAGGTTTTCGCAGAAAACCTTTGGGTGATTCGACGGCGAAGCCGTAGAATCACCCCCGCGGAGTCGACCAGACAGTCGCGACGCATCTTCGGATGCGCCGAGGAAAGTCCGGGCTCCACAGGGCACGGTGCCAGGTAACGCCTGGGCGGCGCGAGCCGACGGAAAGTGCAACAGAGAGCAGACCGCCGAACGGCTCCCCCGGGAGCGCGTGGCAAGGGTGAAACGGTGCGGTAAGAGCGCACCGCGAGTCCGGCAACGGACCGGCACGGCAAACCCCACCGGGAGCAAGACCAAATAGGGGCGTCATGGTGTGGCCCGCACCGCGCCCGGGTAGGTCGCTGGAGCCTTGCGGCGACGCAAGGCCGAGAGGAATGACTGTCCACGACAGAACCCGGCTTATCGGTCGGCTCCGCCCTTTCCTGCGGGCCTGAAGCGCCCGCCGGAAAGGGGCGGGCGGAGAGGGCGCCGCGCGCCACGCGACGCTTCCCGTCTCGCTTTGCATCCCCGCATCCGCGGCCCGCGGCCGCCGCGGGGCCGGTGGCGCGCGCCGGCGTCGCGGCCAAGGACTTTCCCGCAGCCGGACGACTTCCCGTGTTGCCATCTCGCCGGGACCGATCGGCGCCCGTCCCGATCGGGCGCAGCGCGAGGGCGCTTGCCTTGCGCAGTCCGGCGCGTTCCTCGTCCGTCGGCGACCTGGGCGGGCGGGCGGGGAGCCTTTCGGCTGCCACCGCTTGCGTGCAGGGCGTGAAATCATTTTTCGCGCCAAATCATGGCATCCCGAACTGTTCTTGAACCAGTCTCTCAAGATTGGCGCAAGGCGTTGATGCGCCAAGGGAAATTTCCCTCATTCACTGCTTGACACCCCCCATGGGCAGGTCTAATGTGGGCTCCTGAGGGAATTTCGGGGATTTCGTGGGGTTCAGTGGGTGATGTTCCAGGGCGAAACCGCCATCACGATCGACGACAAGGGCCGGCTGGCGATTCCCGTCGCCTACCGGGACCTGGTCGCGCGCGAGTGCGGCAATCGTCTGGTGATCACCTACAACCCTTACGAGCACGGCTGCCTCTGGCTCTACCCGCAGGCCGAGTGGGAGAAGGTGCGCGACCAGGTCGTCGCCCTGCCCACCGCCAAGCGCGTGCACCGCAACCTCCAGCTCAAGCTGGTCGGTGCGGCCACGCCGGTGGAGCCGGACGGCAACGGCCGCATCCTCCTGCCCGCCAGTCACCGTCACGCCGCCGGCATCGAGAAGAAGGCGGTGCTGCTGGGCATGGGCAGCAAGTTCGAGTTGTGGAGCGAGCAGGCGCACCTCGCGCAGATCCGTCTGACCATCGGGGAAGACGAGATCAGCGAGGACATGCTCGAGCTGCGGTTGTAAGGGTGGGGGCCGGGTGCGCATGACGGCGCAGACCCCGAGCCATCTCCCGGTGATGTATGCGCAGACCCTGGACGGTCTGCGGGTGCGCAGGGACGGCCGGTATCTGGACGGGACGTTCGGACGTGGCGGGCACGCGGCCGGCGTGCTGGAGCGGTTGGGTCCGACGGGGCGGTTGTTGCTGATGGACAAGGACCCCGAAGCGATCGCCGAGGCCGAACGCCGGTTCGGCGGCGATCCGCGGGTGGCGATCCGGCAGGGCAGTTTCGCCGCGCTGGCGGAGTGGGAGGAGACGGCGGCCGGGCTGGATGGCGTGCTGTTCGATCTCGGCGTGTCCTCGCCGCAGCTGGACGAGGCGCGGCGCGGATTCAGCTTCCGCCAGGACGGCCCGCTGGACATGCGGATGGACCCCGGGAGCGGGGAGTGCGCCGCCGAATGGCTGGCGCGGGCGAGTGAGCGGGAGATCGCGGACGTGCTGTGGAAGTTTGGCGAGGAGCGGATGAGCCGGCGCATCGCGCGGGCCATCGTCGCCCGCCGTGGCGAGCGTCCGCTCACCAGCACCGGCGAGCTGGCCGAGCTGGTCGCCGGCGTGGTCGGTCGCGGCGACGGCGATCGTCATCCGGCCACACGCACATTCCAGGCGATCCGCATCCACGTCAACCGCGAGCTGGAGGATGTCGAGCGCGGGCTCGCCGCCGCCCATGCGCGCCTGAAGCCGGGCGGTCGCCTCGCCGTCATCAGCTTCCATTCGCTGGAAGACCGCCTCGTCAAGCAGTTCATCGCCCGCCACGCCAAGGCGCCGCCGGCCAACCGCCGGCTGCCCGAGGTGCGCGCCTTCGTGCCGACGCTGAAGATCGTCGGCGATGCCATCCGCGCCGACGCGGCCGAGCTGGCTGCCAACCCGCGCGCCCGCAGCGCGGTATTGCGCGTGGCGGAAAAACTGGAGGCCGCCGCATGAGCGCGCGCCTCTTCCTGTTCGCCCTGCTGCTGGCCGCCACGCTGGCCTCGGCCATCGCCGTGGTGCACACCCGTCACGAGCATCGCCAGCGCTTCGTCGAGCTCAGCCGGCTGGAGCGCGAGCGCGACGAGCTGAACATCGAGTTCGGCCGCCTGCAGCTGGAGCAGGCGACCTGGGCCGAGACCAACCGCATCGAGCAGATCGCCCGCGCGCGTCTGGGCATGCAGGCGCCGCAGGGCAAGTCGCTGGTGGTGGTGAAACCATGAAGCCGCGCACGCGCCCGTTCGACATCCGCGCCCGGCTCTGGGCGGTGGGCGGCTTCCTCGGCCTGGCGGGCCTGGCGCTGGTGGCGCGGGCGGTCGACCTGCAACTGCTCAACAACGATTTCTACCAGCAACAGGGCGATGCGCGCTTCCTGCGCGAGATCCCGATCCCGGTGTCGCGCGGCACCATCTTCGACCGCAACGGCGAGCCGCTGGCGATCTCCTCGCCGGTGGAGTCGATCTGGGCCAACCCCAAGGAGCTGCTGGCGCATCCCGACCGCCTGCCGCAGCTGGCCGGCGCGCTCAACATGCCGCTGGAGCCGCTGACCCAGCGCATCGCACAGCGCGCCGACCGCGAGTTCGTCTACCTGCGCCGGCACATGAATCCCGACCAGGCCGAGCGCATCATCGACCTCGGCATCCCGGGCGTGTACTCGCAGCGCGAATTCCGGCGCTTCTACCCGCTCGGCGAGGTGATGGCGCACGTGCTCGGCTTCACCAACATCGACGACCGCGGCCAGGAGGGCCTGGAGCTGGCCTTCGACGACTGGCTGACCGGCAAGCCCGGCGCCAAGCGGGTGATCCGCGACCGTCGCGGCCGCATCGTCGAGAACGTCGATCTGGTGCGTGCCGCCGAACCCGGCCGCGATCTGGTGCTGAGCCTCGACCGCCGCATCCAGTATCTGGCCTACCGCGAGCTGAAGGCCGCGCTGCTGGAACACCGCGCCGCCGCCGGCAGCGTGGTGATACTGGACGTGCCGACCGGCGAGGTGCTCGCCATGGTCAACGCGCCCTCGTACAACCCCAACGCGCGCGAGTCGGCCGAGCCGGGCAGCCAGCGCAACCGCGCCGTCACCGACGTGTTCGAGCCGGGCTCGGTGATCAAGGCCTTCACCGTCGCCGCGGCGCTGGAGAGCGGCAAGTTCACGCCGGCGTCGAGCTTCGACACCAGCCCGGGCTACATGCCGCTGGCGCGCCATGTGATCCGCGACGTGCGCAACTTCGGTGTGGTCGACATGACCCGCCTGCTCACCAAGAGCTCCAACATCGCCTCGACCAAGATCGCGCTGGAGCTGAGCAACGAGCAGTTCTACGAGGTGCTGCGCAAGTTCGGCTTCGGCGACGCCACCGGGGCCGGCTTCCCCGGCGAGTCCTCGGGCGTGCTGCCGACCCCGCGCAGCTGGGGCATCCTGGAGAAGGCGACCATCTCCTACGGCTACGGCCTGTCGATGACGCCGCTGCAGATCGCCCAGGCCTACGCGGCGCTCGGCAACGCCGGCGTGCTGATGCCGCCGACCTTCGTCAAGGGCGCCCAGGCGCCGGGCCGCCAGGCGGTGAGCCCGCAGGTGGCGCGCACCGTGGTCGGGATGCTGGAAACCGTCACCGGCCCGGAGGGCACCGCCCAGCGCGCGCGGGTGCAGGGCTACCGGGTCGCCGGCAAGTCCGGCACCTCGCGCAAGGCCAGCGTCGGCGGTTACCAGAAGCGTTACCTCAGCCTGTTCGCCGGCCTGGTGCCGGCAAGCAATCCGCGCCTGGCGATGGTCGTGATCATCGACGACCCGCAGGGGCGCGACTACTACGGCGGCCTGGTCGCCGCACCGGTGTTCGCCCGGGTGATGGACGGTGCGCTGCGTCTGCTCGACGTGCCGCCCGATCAGGCCGAGCAGTGGTACGTGGCGCTGCCGCCGGCGCCGCCACCGGAGATGTCGGCCGAGCTGCCGGCCGACATCGAGCCGCTGCCGGAATTCGTGGGAGGCGCCGGGCCGGAATGAGCCGCCGTACGCTCGCCGAACTGCTGCAGGGCCTGGCGGACACGCCGGGCCTGGATCGTGTCACGGTCACCGGCCTGAGCCTGGACAGCCGTGCCATACGCCCGGGCGATGCCTTCGTCGCGCTGCCCGGCGGCAGCACGCATGGCCTGCGCTTCGCCGACACCGCGCGTGCCGCCGGCGCCGCCGCGATCGTGTACGAGCCGCCGGTGCCGGCGGACATGGTGGTGCCGGCCGACGCCATCGGGGTGCCCGGCCTGCGCGCCGCGCTCGGCGGCATCGCCGACCGCTTCCACGGCGCGCCCTCGGCGGCGCTGACGGTGGTCGGCGTCACCGGCACCAACGGCAAGACTTCCACCGTGCAGCTGCTGGCGCAGGCTTTCACGCTGGCCGGTCACGTCGCCGGCAGCATCGGCACCCTCGGTGCCGGTCTGCACGGCCGCATCGCGGCGGGCGAGCGCACCACGCCGGACGTGATCGCCGTGCATCGCCTGCTCGCCGAGCTGCGTGACGCCGGGGCGACCCACGTGGCGATGGAGGTGTCCTCGCACGCGCTCGATCAGGGCCGGGTGGACGGCGTGCGTTTCGCCGTCGCGGCCTTCACCAACCTCACTCGCGATCACCTCGACTACCACGGCGACATGGCGTCCTACGGCGCGGCCAAGGCACGGCTGTTCCAGTGGCCGGGACTGCGCGCGGCGGTGGTCAACCTCGACGACGACTTCGGCCGTCGCCTGCATGCCGGCCTGCCGGCCGGGCTGCGGCGGGTCGGCCTGAGCTCGCGCGGCGCCGAGGCTGCGCTGCGCGCCGAGCAGGTCCGGCTCACGCCGGCCGGAATCGCCTTCGAGCTGGTGCAGGGCGACGAGCGCATGCGCATCGACTCGCCGCTGCTCGGCCGCTTCAACGTCGACAACCTGCTCGCCGTGGCCGGTGTGCTGCTGGCGCTGGACTGGCCGCTGGCGAAGATCGCCGGCGTGCTGCCGCGCCTGCAGCCGGTGGCCGGACGGATGAACCGCCTCGGCGGCGACGGCGTGCGGCCGCTGGTGGTGGTCGACTACGCGCACACCCCGGACGCGCTGGAGCAGGCGTTGAGCAGCCTGCGCGCGCACGCGCGCGGCCTGCTGGTGTGCGTGTTCGGCTGCGGCGGCGAGCGCGACCGCGGCAAGCGGCCGCAGATGGCGGCGATCGCCGAAGCCCATGCCGACCGGGTGATCGTCACCGACGACAACCCGCGCGGCGAAGACGGCGACGCCATCGTCGCCGAGATCCTGGCCGGCTTCGCCCGCCGCGACGCGGTGGCGGTCGAGCGCGACCGCGGTCGCGCCATTGCCCGCGCCGTGGCCGAGGCCGGGCCTGACGACATCGTGCTGATCGCCGGCAAGGGTCACGAGTCTTACCAGGAAGTGCGCGGCGTGAGGCATCCCTTCGACGATCTCGAGGTGGCCCGGCGGGCCCTGGAGGCGGTGACATGAGGCCCGTGCAGCTGTCGCAGGTCGCTGCCTGGTGCGAGGCCCGCCTGATCGGCGCCGACGGCGGGATCGCCGCGGTGTCCACCGACACCCGCACGCTCGCGCCCGGCAGCCTGTATGTCGCCCTGCGCGGCGAGCGCTTCGACGGTCACGACTTCTGCGTCGAGGCCGCGGCCCGCGGCGCCGCCGCCCTGCTGGTCGGTCGCCGGGTCGAGGTGGCGCTGCCGCAGCTGGTCTGTGGCGACACGCTGCGGGCGCTGGGCCGGCTGGCGGCCGCCGTGCAGGCCGGCCGCCCGGCGAAAGTGATCGCCATCACCGGCAGCAACGGCAAGACTTCGGTCAAGACCCTGCTGCACGGCATCCTGGCGCAGGCGGGCAAGGCCTACGCCAACCCGGGCAACCGCAACAACGAGATCGGCCTGCCGCTGGCGGTGCTCGACGCGCCCGAGGACGCCGATTACGCGATCTACGAGATGGGCGCCGGCAAGCCCGGCGACATCGCCTACCTGACCGGCATCGCCCGCCCGCACGTGTCGCTGGTCAACAACATCGCGCCGGCGCACCTGGAGCGCATGGGCACCCTGCTGCGCGTGGCCGAGACCAAGGGCGCGATCTACGAGGCCTTGCCGGCCGACGGCGTGGCGGTGATCAATGCCGACGATGCCTTCGCGCCGTACTTCGTCGAGCGTGCGGCGGGGCGGCGCGTGCTGCGCTTCGGGCTGGAAGGCGATGCCGAGGTGACCGCGCACGACCTGCTGCTCGGCACCGACCGCTCCCGATTCGAACTGGTCGCTCCGGCGGGGCGCTGCGAGGTGGTCCTGCCGCTGCCCGGCCGTCACAGCGTGATGAACGCGCTCGCCGCCGCCGCGCTGGCGCTGGCGGCCGGCGCCTCGCTGGAAGCGGTCCGTGCGGGGCTGCAGGAGGCCAGGCCGGTGCCAGGGCGGCAGACGATGCATGCCTTGTCCGAGCACCTGATGCTGATCGACGACAGCTACAACGCCAATCCGGGTTCGGTCGCCGCCGCCATCGACACCCTGGCCGCCGCCGGCGACGAGAGCTGGCTGGTGCTCGGCGACATGGCCGAACTGGGCGAGGGCGCCGAACTGCTGCACGCCGACATCGGCGGCCGTGCGCGCCGCGCCGGCATCGCCCGGCTGTTCACGGTCGGCGCGCTCAGCCGCGCCGCCAGCCGCGCCTACGGCAGCGGCGCGATGCATTTCGACGACCGCAACGCACTGGTCGCGGCCTTGCGGATGGCGCTGGAGGCCAGTGCGCCGGGACGGCGCGTGCGCTGCCTGGTCAAGGGTTCGCGCTCGAGCGCGATGGACGAGGTGGTCGCGTCCCTGCTCGCCGCATACCGCGGCGAGGCGGCGCCACGGGAAGCGCCACAGGAAGCGCCACAGGAAAAGGGGAGCGGGCATGCTGCTTGAACTGGCCGAGTGGCTGAAAGGCCTGGACCGCATCTTCGCGCTGTTCGGCTACATCACCTTCCGCGGCATCCTCAGCGCGCTGACGGCCATGGGCCTGTCGCTGTGGCTGGGGCCGCGGCTGATCCGCTACCTGGCCTCGCTCAAGAGCGGCGGCCAGCCGATCCGCAGCGACGGCCCGCAGACGCACTTCTCCAAGGCCGGCACGCCGACCATGGGCGGCGCGCTGATCCTGCTCTCGGTGGTGTTGTCGACCCTGCTGTGGGCCGATCTCGGCAACCGCTACGTGTGGGTGACGCTGGCGGTGCTGGTCGCCTTCGGCGCGATCGGCTGGCTGGACGACTGGATCAAGATCGTCCGCCGCGACCCCAACGGCCTGAAGTCGCGCTGGAAGTACGCATTGCAGTCGCTGTGCGGTTTCGCCGCCGCGCTGTTCCTGTTCTGGACCGCCGACACCCCGGCGGCGACCACCTTCTACGTGCCGCTGTTCAAGGACGTGGCGATCCCGCTCGGGGGCTTCTTCGTCGTGGTCGCCTATTTCTGGATCGTCGGCTTCTCCAACGCGGTCAACCTCACCGACGGCCTGGACGGGCTGGCGATCATGCCGACCGTGCTGGTGGCCGGCGCGCTGGGCGTGTTCGCCTACGCCTCCGGTCACGCGGTGTTCGCCCAGTACCTGCAGATCCCGCAGGTGCCGGGCGCCGGCGAGCTGGTGATCGTCTGCGCCGCCATCGCCGGCGCGGGCCTGGGCTTCCTGTGGTTCAACACCTATCCGGCGATGGTGTTCATGGGTGACATCGGTGCGCTGGCGCTGGGCGCCGCGCTCGGCGTGATGGCGGTCATCGTCCGCCAGGAGCTCATCCTCGTCGTGATGGGCGGCATCTTCGTCATCGAGACGCTGTCGGTGATGGCGCAGGTCGCTTCGTTCAAGCTCACCGGCCGGCGCATCTTCCGGATGGCGCCGATCCACCACCACTTCGAGCTCAAGGGCTGGCCCGAGCCGCGCGTGATCGTCCGCTTCTGGATCATCTCGGTGATGCTCGTGCTGGTCGGGCTCGCCACCCTCAAGGTGCGCTGACCGTGCTCGTCTTCCCCGGCCAGTATGCGGAACGCCCACGGGACACCCAGGCCCAGCGCCTGGACGCGATCCCCGGCCACTACGACCGCGTCGTGTTCGGCGCGGCACTGGCGCTGGCCTGCATCGGCCTGGTGATGGTGGCATCCAGTTCGATCGCCATCGCCGAGGGCCTCAACGTCGGTCCGTTCCATTTCCTCGCCCGCCATGCGCTGTTCCTGACCGGTGGCCTGGTCCTCGGTCTGGTGCTGGCGCGCACCGAGCTCAAGCTGGTCGAGAAGCATGCCCCGATGCTGCTGATCTTCTGCTTCGTGCTGCTGCTGCTGGTCTTCGTGCCGGGGCTGGGGCACACCGTCAACGGGGCACGGCGCTGGATCCGGCTGGGCATCTCCAACTTCCAGGTCGTCGAAGCGGTCAAGCTGCTGCTGATCGTGTGGATGGCCAGCTACCTCAAGCGCTACCACAACACCGTGCACGTCGGCTGGCGCACCATGTTCAAGCCGTTGCTGGTGGCCGCCCTGCTGGTCGGTCTGCTGCTGGCGCAGCCGGACTTCGGCTCGGCCCTGCTGATCTGCGCCATCGTCGGCGGCATGCTCTGGCTGGGCGGCGCCAGCATCCCCAAGCTGGTGCTGCCGGCGATGGCGGCGCTGCCGGTGCTGGCCTGGGTGGCGATGAGCGAGTCCTACCGCGTGCGCCGCCTGACCTCGTTCATGAACCCCTGGGAGGATCCGTTCAAGGACGGCTTCCAGCTCACCCAGGCGCTGATCGCCATCGGCCGCGGCGAGTGGTTCGGGGTCGGCCTGGGCGGCAGCGTGCAGAAGCTGTTCTATCTGCCCGAGGCGCACACCGATTTCATTCTTTCGGTGATCGGCGAGGAGCTCGGCTTCGTCGGCGTGATGACGGTGATTGCGCTGTTTGCCGTGCTTGCCGGCAGGGCATTCCGGATCGGCCTGCGCGCGGTCGAGATGCGCCGCCTGTTCTCCGGCTTCTGCGCCTTCGGGGTGGGGCTGTGGATCAGTCTGCAGGCCTTCGTCTCGATCGGCGTGAATTTCGGCCTTCTGCCGACCAAGGGCCTGACCCTGCCGCTGATTTCCTCGGGCGGCTCGAGCGTGCTGATGACCTGTGCGGCGATCGGCCTGCTGCTGCGGGTGAGCTACGAACTCGACCGCGCCACCCGCCAGGTCGCCCGCGCGCGCGAGGAGCTGGCAGCCGAGGACGATTCCGATGGCGGCGGCGTGAGTCACGCCGACGCACGCGGGCGCCGTCGCGTCGAGCCGACCCTGGGGGAGGCCGCATGAGCGCCCCGCATCCGGTCGTGATTCTCGCCGGCGGCACCGGCGGCCACATCTTCCCGGGCCTGGCCGTGGCGCAGGCGCTGCGCGAGCGCGCCGTCCCGGTGCTCTGGGTGGGCGCTCACGGCGGCATGGAGACGCGGCTGGTGCCGGCGGCCGGCTTCGCCATCGAGACCATCGCCATCGGCGCATTGCGCGGCAAGGGCATGCTGACCCTGCTGCTGGCGCCGCTGCGCGTGCTGCGCGCGGTGGCGCAGGCCTGGTCGCTGCTGCGCCGTCACCGGCCGCGCGCGGTGATCAGCTTCGGCGGCTTCGTCGCCGGACCCGGTGGCCTGGCCGCCTGGCTGCAGCGGCGGCCGCTGCTGGTGCACGAGCAGAACCGCGCGCCGGGCCTGACCAACCGCGTGCTCGCGCGCATCGCGCAACGGGTGCTGTGCGGTTTCCCGGACAGTTTCGGCGGCATCAACACCGAGACGGTCGGCAACCCGGTACGCGCCGAGATCGCCGTGGTGCCACCGCCGGCGCAGCGCTTCGCCGGGCGCGAGGGTGCGCTGCGACTGCTGGTGCTCGGCGGCAGCCAGGGCGCGCGCGCGCTCAATGTGGCGCTGCCGAAGGCGCTGGCCGCACTGCGCCACCAACTCGAAGTGCAGGTCCGCCACCAGTGCGGTCAGGCCCTGCATGCAGAAGCCGAGCGTGCCTATGCCGAGGCCGGCGTGGCCGCTTCGGTGGAACCCTTCATCGACGACATGGCGGAGGCCTACGGCTGGGCCGATCTGGTCGTCTGCCGCGCCGGTGCGCTGACCCTGGCCGAGTTGTGCGCCGCCGGGGTGGGCAGTGTGCTGGTGCCGTTCCCGCAGGCGGTGGACGACCACCAGACCCGCAATGCCGAATACCTGGTCGAACGTGGCGCCGCCCGCCTGGTACCGCAGGCCGATGACCTCGCCGAGCGATTGACCGCGAACCTGCGCGAACTGCTCGCCGACCGCGCCGCGCTGCTGGCGATGGCACAGGCGGCGCGCGCGCTGGCCATGCCGGAGGCCGCCCAGCGGGTGGCCGAGGCCTGTCTGGAGGAGGCCACGGCATGATCCGTCGTCTCAGCCAGTCCGGCGACCTGGCGCAGGCCTTCCCGCGCGTGCATTTCATCGGCATTGGCGGCGTCGGCATGAGCGGCATCGCCGAGGTCATGGTCACGCTCGGCTACCGGGTGTCCGGCTCGGACATGGCCGACAGCGCCACCACGCGCCGGCTCGGCGAGCTGGGCGCGACCATCCACCGCGGCCACGCCGCCGCCAACGTGCTGGGGGCCGATGTGGTGGTGGTGTCCAGCGCGATCCGGCCGGACAACCCCGAACTGCTGGAGGCACGCGCGCAGCGCATTCCCGTCGTGCCGCGCGCCGAGATGCTGGCCGAGCTGATGCGTTTCCGTCGCGGCATCGCGGTGGCCGGCACGCACGGCAAGACCACCACCACCTCGCTCATCGCCAGCGTGCTCTCCGAGGGCGGGCTGGACCCGACCTTCGTCATCGGCGGCAAGCTGCTCTCGGCCGGCGCCAACGCGCGCCTGGGCAGCGGCACCTGGCTGGTGGCCGAGGCCGACGAGAGCGACGGCAGCTTCCTGCGCCTGAATCCGCTGGTGGCGGTGGTCACCAACATCGACGCCGACCACCTGGAGAACTACGACGGCGACTTCGCCAGGGTGCAGGCGGCGTTCTCCGAGTTCCTGCACCGGCTGCCGTTCTACGGCCTGGCCGTGCTCTGCGTGGACGACCCGGAAGTGGCCGCGCTGGCGGCCGAGATGCCGCGCCACGTGATGCGCTACGGCTTCGATCCGTCGGCCGAGGTGCGCGCCGAGGACGTGACGCAGCAGGGCGGACGGATGCACTTCACCCTGTGTCTGCCCGAAGGCGTGCGTCAGCCGGTGACGCTGAACCTGCCCGGCCGCCACAACGTGCAGAACGCCCTGGCCGCCGCGGCGGTGGGCTGGCAGCTCGGCGTGGCGCCGGCCGCCATCGCCCGCGCGCTGGAGGCGTTCCATGGCGTCGGTCGGCGCTTCAACCTGCTCGGCGAACTCGACTTCGGTCGCGGCAAGGCGCTGCTGGTCGACGACTACGGTCACCATCCGGTGGAGCTGCAGGCAGTGTTCGATGCCGCCCGCGGCGGCTGGCCGCAGCGGCGGCTGGTGGTGGCGTTCCAGCCGCACCGCTACACCCGCACCCGCGACCTGCTCGACGAATTCGCCGCCGTGCTCTCCAGCGCCGACGCGCTGGTGCTGACCGAGGTCTACCCGGCCGGGGAGGCGCCGATCGCGGGCGCCGACGGCAAGGCGCTGGCGCGCGCGATCCGCGCCCGCGGCCGCATCGATCCGGTGCTGGTCAATGCGGCCAGAGACATCCCGTCCGTGCTGCCGGACGTGCTGCGCGACGGCGACCTGCTGGTGGTGATGGGCGCCGGCGACATCGGCCAGGTCGCGCAGTCGCTGGCGAGCGCGGGCATCGAAGGAGCGAGGAAGGAATGAGCGGTCTGCCCGCCTTGCGCATCATCGACCCGAAGGGCTTCGGCCGCGTCGCCGTGTTGATGGGCGGCAGCTCGTCCGAGCGCGAGGTGTCGCTCGACTCCGGCCGCAACGTGCTTCAGGCGCTGCGCGCGCGCGGCATCGACGCTGTGCCGGTGGACGGCGTGCCGGCGCTGATCCAGGCGCTGCTGGACAGGCGTTTCGACCGTGTGTTCAACGTGCTGCACGGCAGCCATGGCGGTGGCGAGGACGGCGTGCTGCAAGGGCTGCTCGATGCGTTCGGCGTGCCCTATACCGGCTCCGGCGTGCTCGGCTCGGCGCTGAGCATGGACAAGATCCGTACCAAGCAGGTGTGGCTGGCGCTGGGCCTGCCGACGCCCCGCTACGTGCGCTTGGCGCCGGGTGGGGACGTGCAGGCGGCGGCGCGCGCACTCGGCCTGCCGGTGATCGTCAAGCCGGCCTGCGAGGGCTCCAGCGTCGGCATCAGCCGCGTGTTCGACGAGGCCGGCCTCGACGCCGCCGTCGCACTGGCGGCGCGCTACCCGGGCGAGTTGCTGATGGAGCAGCTCATCGTCGGCGAGGAATACACGGTCGGCATCCTCGGCGAGACCGCGCTGCCGAGCATCCGCATCGTCCCGGCCGGCGAGTATTACGACTACCACGCCAAGTACGTGGCCGAGGACACGCAGTATCTGTGCCCTGGCCTGACCGGCGAGGACGAGCAGGCCATGCGCGCGCTGGCCTTGCAGGCCTTCATCGCCGTCGGTTGCAGCGGCTGGGGCCGGGTCGATGTGATGCGCGACCGCGACGGCGGCAACTGGCTGCTGGAGGTGAACACCGCACCGGGCATGACCAGCCACTCGCTGGTGCCCAAGGCCGCGCGCGCGCTTGGCGTGTCTTTCGAGGAGCTGTGCTGGCGGGTGCTGGAGACCTCTCTCGGGGAGGGCGGGCCATGAACGCCGGCGTCCGGCTCACCGCCTGGATCGTGGCGCTGCTGATGCTGGCGCTGCCGATCGTCGCCGTGCTCAACGGCTGGATCGCTTCCGAGCGCTGGCCGATGCGGCGGCTGCAGGTCACCGGCGAGTTCCGCCAGGTCGATGCCGAGCAGGTCCGCGACACGGTCGTGCCGCACCTTGGCAGCGGTTTCTTCGCCGTGCGGCTGGACGAGGTGCGCGCGGCGGTCGCGGCCCTGCCGTGGGTCGAGCGGGTCGAGGTGCGCAAGCGCTGGCCGGACGTGCTGGAGGTGGCCCTGGTCGAGCACCGCGCCTATGCGCGCTGGGGCGAGGACCGGCTGCTGTCCGACCGTGGCGTGCTGTTCGCCGCCAGCGGCCGTGGCCTGGAGCGCCTTCCCGTGTTCGACGGCCCGGATGGGCGCGTGCGCGAAGTGGTCGCGTTGTTCAACCAGGCGCGCACGCTGTTCGCCGGTACCGGACTGGCCGTGCACGGCGTGCGGGTGAGCGCGCGCGGCAGCTGGAGCCTGAGCCTGAGCGACGGCACCGAGATCGTGCTCGGCCGCACCGACACCGAGGCGCGGCTCGCCCGCTTCGTCCGCCTGCTGCCGCAGTTGCTGGCCGCCGAGCAGCGGCGGCTGGTGCGCGCCGACCTGCGCTACACGAACGGATTCGCTCTGGTGTGGGGTGAGGCCGGAGCCCGGGACCCCGGGCCCGGGGCGCCGGGAAGTGCCGGCAAGGCCAGCCATCTCCACCAGGGCGTGGCCTGTTGTTCCGGCGCGACACCGTGGATGCCGGCCCGAGCAGGCGCTGCTGGTCTCGCAGTGGCGCCGGCGCCCGGCTTTTCCGGGTCCCGGCGCCCGATTTCCGATTTCCGATTTCCCATTTCCGGCTCCGACACATGAACCGCAAAGGCGACAAGTCCCTGATCGTCGGCCTCGACATCGGCACCTCCAAGGTGGTGGCGCTGGTGGGCGAGTATTCACCCGGCAATCCGATCGAGGTGATCGGCATCGGCTCGCACGAGTCGCGCGGCATGCGCCGCGGCGTGGTGGTGGACATCGAGTCCACCGTGCAGTCGATCCAGCGCGCCATCGAGGAGGCCGAGCTGATGGCCGGCTGCGAGATCCGCTCGGTCTACGCCAGCCTGTCCGGCAGCCACACCCAGTGCCGCAACTCGCCGGGCATCGTGCCGGTGGCTGGCGGCGAGGTCACCTACGCCGACCTCGACCGCGTGCTGGAGGCCGCCAAGGCGGTCGCGGTGCCGGCCGACCAGAAGATCCTGCACGCCATCCCGCAGGAGTACATCGTCGACAACTCGCAGGAGGGCATCCGCAACCCGGTCGGCATGTCCGGCGTGCGGCTGGAGGTGCGCGCACACCTGGTCACCTGCGCGCAGTCGGCGGCGCAGAACATCTCCAAGTGCGTGCAGCGCTGCGGCCTGCAGGTGGACGACCTGATCCTGTCCTCGCTGGCCTCCAGCACCGCCGTGCTCACCGCCGACGAGAAGGAACTGGGCGTGGTGCTGGTCGACATGGGCGCCGGGACCACCGACATCGCGGTGTTCGTGCAGGGCGCGATCCGCCACAGCGCCTCGCTGCCGATCGCCGGCGACCAGGTCACCAACGACATCGCCCACCTGCTGCGCACGCCCACGCCCGAAGCCGAGCAGATCAAGGTCCGCTACGCCTGCGCGCTGGCGCAGCTGGCGACCGCGGAGGAAAGCATCCAGGTGCCCTCGGTCGGCGACCGTCCGCCGCGCCGCCTCGCGCGGCAGGCCCTGGCCGAGGCGGTGCAGAACCGCTACGAGGAGATCTTCGAGATGGTGCAGGCCGAGCTGCGCCGTTCCGGCTTCGAGGAGCTGGTGCGCGCAGGCCTGGTGCTCACCGGCGGCGCCGCCAAGATGGAAGGCGTCGTCGAGCTGGCCGAGGAAATGCTGCACATGCCGGTGCGCGTGGGTATCCCGCAGCACGTCACCGGACTGGGGGAAGTGGTGGGCAACCCGGTGCACGCCACCGGTGTCGGCCTGCTGCTGTGGGGGTCGCAGAGCGAGCACCCGCGCCGCCCGGCGATGCCGAGCGGCAAGGTGGGCACGTTCTGGTCGAAGCTGCGGAATTGGTATCGGGGGGAGTTTTGACGTGAGGACAGTGAGCGGCGAGCCGTCGGCGGTGAGCGGTGGGAAGGCGGCCGTGCCTTTTGCGCGCACCGCTCACCGCTGACCGTTCACACGCGCTGGGGATCTGTGGAAGCAAGCGGCACAACAACAAGGCAACGAGCAATACCTACGGAGGACGAGGAAATGGCACAGTTCGAACTGATCGAGAAGGTGGCGCCGAACGCCGTGATCAAGGTGATCGGCGTGGGTGGCGGCGGTGGCAACGCGGTCGCGCACATGGTCAACAGCAACATCGAGGGCGTCGAGTTCATCACCGCCAACACCGACGCGCAGGCGATCCGCAACTGCGGCGCCAAACTGCAGCTGCAGCTCGGCGGCAACGTCACCAAGGGCCTGGGCGCCGGCGCCAATCCGGAGGTCGGCCGTCAGGCCGCGCTGGAAGACCGCGAGCGCATCGTCGAGGCGCTGGAAGGCGCCGACATGGTGTTCATCACCGCCGGCATGGGCGGCGGCACCGGCACCGGCGCGGCGCCGGTGGTGGCGCAGCTGGCCAAGGAGATGGGCATCCTGACGGTGGCGGTGGTCACCAAGCCGTTCCCGTTCGAGGGCCGCCGGCGCATGCAGGTCGCGCTCAAGGGCATCGAGGAGCTCAGCCAGCACTGCGACTCGCTGATCACGGTGCCGAACGAGAAGCTGATCACCGTGCTCGGCCGCGACGCGACGATGATCCAGGCCTTCCGCGCCGCCAACGACGTGCTGCAGGGCGCGGTGCAGGGCATCGCCGACCTGATCGTGCGCCCGGGCCTGATCAACGTCGACTTCGCCGACGTGCGCACGGTGATGAGCGAGATGGGCATGGCGATGATGGGCACCGGCACCGCGCGCGGTGACGACCGCGCGATGGCCGCCGCCGAGGCGGCGATCAGCAATCCGCTGCTCGACGACGTCAACCTCGCCGGCGCCAACGGCATCCTGGTCAACATCACCGCCGGCCCGGACTTCACGATGCGCGAGTTCGACGAGGTCGGCCGCACCATCGAGGAGTTCGCCAGCGAGGACGCCACCGTGGTGATCGGCACCGTGCTCGACCCGGACATGGCCGACGAGGTCCGCGTCACCGTGGTCGCCACCGGCCTCAACCGCGCCGCCGCCCGCCAGCCGCTGCGCAACGAGAAGGAGCATGTCCGCCCGGTCAGGCTGGTCCGTACCGGCACCAGCGGCACGGTCGATCTCGACGCGATGGCCGGCGTGGGCGTGGCGCCCCCGGCGCTGGGGCTGCGTGGTGGCCGCGCGGAGGCGGCGGCGCCGGCCACTGCCGAGCTGCCGGCCGACCACAGCTACCTGGACATCCCCGCGTTCCTGCGCCGCCAGGCCGACTGACCGGCCGCCGGCCGGCCGTCCCCGGACGGGAAGGCCGGCGGCTTGCGCCCCGCGATCCTCCGCGCGGGGCGCAAGCCGTGTTGCGCTCCATTCAGACAGGGAGGTGCTCCGCGCGGCGAGCGCGGGCGAATGGACCATATTCGGCCGGGATTGTTTCGCCAGTGCGACAATCCCGGGCCTTTTTGGATTGTCTGCTCAAACCGCTGTGATACTCTTCGCTGGTTTATGGCCGTGGTTCATGGCCGTGCCACGCCCCGAGAGAGAGCGCCAGCTCCGATGATGATCAAACAGCGCACGCTCAAGAACGTGATCCGCGCCACCGGCGTCGGCATCCATTCCGGCGAAAAAGTCTTCATGACCCTGCGTCCGGCCGCGCCGGACACCGGCATCGTGTTCCGCCGCGTCGACCTCAGTCCGCCGGTCGAGCTGCCGGCCTGCGCCGAGCGCGTCGGCGAGACCAGCATGTCGACCACCCTGGTCTACGACGGGGTCAAGGTCGCCACCATCGAGCACCTGCTCTCGGCGCTGGCGGGCCTGGGCATCGACAACTGCTACATCGACCTGACCGCGCCGGAAGTGCCGATCATGGACGGCTCGGCCGGTCCCTACGTGTTCCTGATCCAGTCCGCCGGCATCGAGGAGCAGGCCGCGCCCAAGCGCTTCATCCGCATCAAGAAGCGGGTGATCGTCGAGGACGGCGACAAGTGGGCGCGCTTCGAGCCCTTCGACGGCTTCAAGGTCGGCTTCACCATCGACTTCAAGCATCCGGTGTTCACGGCCGCGACCTCCAGCGCCGAGATCGACTTCTCCACCACCTCCTTCGTCAAGGAGGTCAGCCGCGCCCGCACCTTCGGTTTCATGAAGGACATCGAGATGCTGCGCGAGCGCAATCTCGTGCTGGGCGGCAGCATGGACAACGCCATCGTGCTGGACGACTACCGCGTGCTCAACCAGGACGGCCTGCGCTACGAGGACGAATTCGTCCGCCACAAGATCCTGGACGCGATCGGCGACCTGTACCTGCTCGGCCGCAGCCTGGTCGGCGCCTTCTACGGCTACAAGTCCGGCCACTACCTCAACAACCAGCTGCTGCGCGCGCTGCTGGCCGATCGTTCGGCCTGGGAAGAGGTCACCTACAAGGACGACGCCTCCGCGCCGATCTCCTACGCGCATCCGGCCCAGGCCGTCTGAGCGCCCGGGAAGCCTCGCCCGCCTGCTGCGATCGCCTGCTGCGATCGCCGCCACCACGAACGCCCGGCGATGGTCTCGCGACGGCCGGCGGGCCTTCCACCGGCTCCTGGGCGCGTGCCCGCCGGGACGGCGGTCCCGTTTCCGGGGCTTTCCCGCCGCCGTGTCAAGTCTTCAATCGTTAAATCCTGCCCCCGGGACGCCGGTCCCGTTTCCGGGCGTTTTCCGCCCGCTGCACTTCCATCGGGCCATCAAATACGGTAAACGTACGGCCTTCGGTTCACCGGCCACCTTGGGTGGCTGGCCGGACCCAGGCCCGGAAGGCCGCATTCTAAGGAACGGACGCCAAGGCGATCAGCCTGGCCCGGAGTTCCGGGTCCTTGATGGTTTCGGCGGCCGCCCGCAGCGCATCGCGTGCGGCCCGCGAAAGGGGCAAGCGCGGTGCCGCATCCGGGGGAACGGGCTGCATCGTCGCCACTTTCAACACTAGTTCGCGCGCCGGAAGGCCCGCGGCACGTGCCGCTTCCAGCAGGTCGTCGGCATGCAGTCGCAGCTTGGCCTTCCAGACGGGCGAACCGACGAGAAAGACGAGCGTGCCGTCGCGCACATTGCCCAGCCGGCAATGGTCGGCGAGTGCGGACGGCAGGCAGTGGCGCAGTTGGCGGTCGAGCGCATCCAGCATCAGGGCACGCTCGACCACCCGGCCCAGACCGGCATCCTTGACCGCGGCGAGCGGGTCCTGGAATCCGGACTGGGGCGAGGCGCCTGGATGACGAGGAGCGGATCGGTTCGGCATGAATGTCATCATCGTAGCGAAATTCCTGAAATCACCTAAGAAGTTTTCCCTGCAGGATCCGCGCACGCTCGCCCTGCTCGGCGCGGCGCTCGGGCTGCTCCTGACGCTCGGCTTCCTCGCCGGCTTCGCGCTGCGCGGGGCCAACGGGGCGGCGCTGGCCGAAGTCAAACGCCTGCAGCAGCAGGTGGCCGCGCAGAAGATCGAGCTTGACGAGGCGCGCGACAGCGCCCAGCGCGAAATCAACGCGATGGCGGCGCGACTGGGTGAACTGCAGGCCCAGGCCACCCGCCTCAACGCCCTCGGCGAGCGCCTGACCCGGCTCGGCAAGCTCGACGACGGCGAGTTCAGTTTCCACGACCTGCCGGGCATCGGCGGCGCCGAGGCCAGCGAGCCGATCGTCGATGCCAGTCTCACCGCGCGGCTGGACAGCGTGGCCGCCGAACTCGACCTGGCCAGCAACCAGCTGGTGTTGCTGGAGGCGCTGCTGATCGACCGCGACCTCGACGCCAGCCTGATGCCCTCCGGCCTGCCGGTGCGCAGCGGCTACGCCTCCTCGCACTTCGGCAACCGGCTCGATCCGTTCACCGGTTTCAGCCAGTTCCACCGCGGCATCGACTTCAACGGCCCGGCCGGCGCCGACGTGCTGGCGGTGGCCGACGGCGTGGTGATCTTCTCCGGCCGCGACGGCAACTACGGCAACCTGGTCGACATCGACCACGGCAACGGCTACATGACCCGCTACGCCCACAACAGCCGGAACCTGGTGCAGGTCGGCGAACGCGTCCGTGCCGGCCAGGTCATCGCCAAGATGGGGCGCACCGGACGGGCCACCGGCAACCACGTGCACTTCGAGGTCTGGCAGAACGGCCGGCCGGTGAACCCGCGGCAATACCTCAACCGCGCGCGCGGTTGAGGTGTTGCCGCGGGGCGTTCCCTTGACTCGAAGGGGCTCTTCCCGACACTTCGCAGGCCGTCGTGACGCATGGCGCCCGCATGGCCCACGCTCGCCCCGACGGCGGGGCCTGTGGCGGGTGCCTGTGGGAGCCGCCCTGGCGGTGATGGCCCGCCCGCAGTGCCTGCGATCGCGGCCATGGCCGCTGCCACGGCGATGCCCGGCGTGTGGGCCGGCCGTTTCGCCGGGTCGGGCGAATGACGGCGCTGAAAACTTCGCCGCGCCCCGCGGCCGCGTCCGGCCGGCCCTTGAAGCACACGACCTCGTCCCCACGTTAAACTACCGGTCTTGGCCGCGGTATGCGGCCTTTTCGCTTGCGCGCGCGATCGGCGCACCCTCGTACCGTCAACCGGTTATCCCATGCTCAACAGCCTCCTGACCCGCATCTTCGGCAGCCGCAACGAGCGCCTGCTCAAACAGCTCCAGAAGACCGTCGCGAAGATCAATGCGCTCGAGCCGCAGATGCAGGCCCTCGACGACGAGGCCCTCAAGGCCAAGACCGCCGAGTTCAAGCAGCGCCATGCCGACGGCGAGAGCCTGGACGCGCTGCTGCCCGAGGCCTTCGCCGTTTGCCGCGAGGCCGCGCGCCGCGTGCTCGGCATGCGCCACTACGATGTGCAGCTGATCGGCGGCATGGTGCTGCACGCGGGCAAGATCGCCGAGATGCGCACCGGCGAGGGCAAGACCCTGGTCGCGACCCTGCCGGTGTACCTCAACGCCATCGCCGGCAAGGGCGTGCACGTGGTCACCGTCAACGATTACCTGGCCAAGCGCGACGCCGCCTGGATGGGCAGGCTCTACAACTGGCTGGGCCTGTCGGTCGGCGTGGTCTACCCGGGCATGCCGCACGGCGACAAGTTCGAGGCCTACGCGGCCGACATCACCTACGGCACCAACAACGAATTCGGCTTCGACTACCTGCGCGACAACATGGCGCTGCGCAAGGAGGACCGCTTCCAGCGCGGCCTCAACTTCGCCATCGTCGACGAGGTCGACTCGATCCTGATCGACGAGGCGCGCACGCCGCTGATCATCTCCGGCCCGGCCGACGAGTCGCCCGAGCTGTACGTCAAGGTCAACCGCATCGTCCCCCACCTGACCCGGCAGGCGACCGAGGAAGGCGAGGGCGACTACTGGGTCGACGAGAAGCAGAAGCAGGTCCACCTGTCCGAGCAGGGCATGGAGAACGCCGAGCGCCTGCTGCGCGAGGCCGGCATCATCCGCGACGACGAGAATCTCTACGACGCACAGAACATCGCCGTCGTCCATCACCTCAACGCCGCCCTGCGCGCCCACGCCATCTACCAGCGAGACGTGGACTACATCGTGCGCGACGGCGAGGTGATCATCGTCGACGAGTTCACCGGCCGCACCCTGCCGGGGCGGCGCTGGTCCGACGGCCTGCACCAGGCGGTCGAAGCCAAGGAGGGCGTGCCGATCCAGCGCGAGAACCAGACGCTGGCGAGCATCACCTTCCAGAACTACTTCCGCATGTACGCCAAGCTGGCCGGCATGACCGGCACGGCGGACACCGAGGCCTACGAGTTCCAGAGCATCTACGGCCTGGAGGTGGTCGTCATCCCGACCAACAAGCCGATGATCCGTCAGGACCATCCGGACCTGGTCTTCCTCGGCAAGATGGCCAAGTTCAAGGCCGTCGTGCGGGACATCAAGGACTGCTACCAGCGCCGGCAGCCGGTGCTGGTCGGCACCACCTCGATCGAGACCTCCGAGCTGCTCTCGCGCATCCTCAAGGACGAGGGCATCCCGCACGAAGTGCTCAACGCCAAGCAGCACGAGCGCGAAGCGCACATCGTCGCCCAGGCCGGCCGGCCGGGCGCGGTCACCATCGCCACCAACATGGCCGGCCGCGGCACCGACATCGTGCTCGGCGGCTCGCTCGAGGCCGAACTGGCCGCACTCGGCGAGGATGCGACGGAGGCCGACAGGCAGCGCATCCGCGAGGACTGGCAGCGGCGCCATGACGAGGTCATCGCCGCCGGCGGCCTGCACATCATCGGTACCGAGCGCCACGAATCCCGCCGCATCGACAACCAGCTGCGTGGCCGCTCCGGCCGCCAGGGCGATCCCGGCTCCTCGCGCTTCTACCTGTCGCTGGAAGACAACCTGATGCGCATCTTCGCCTCCGACTGGGTGCAGAAGGCGATGCGGATGATGGGCATGAAGGAAGACGACGTGATCGAGGATCGCCTCGTCAGCCGTCAGATCGAGAAGGCCCAGCGCAAGGTCGAGGCGCACAATTTCGACATCCGCAAGCACCTGCTCGACTTCGACGACGTCGCCAACGACCAGCGCAAGGTCATCTACCAGCAGCGCAACGAGCTGCTGGAAGCCGAGTCGGTGAAGGACTCCATCGACGGCATCCGCCACGACGTGTTCTGGGACCTGGCCCGCCGCTACGTGCCGGAAGGCTCGGTCGACGAGCAGTGGGACGTGCCGGGCCTGGAGCGCGCCATGGCCGACGAGTACGGCATCCAGATCGACCTGCAGACCGCGCTGAAGGAGCACGAAGAACTCGACGCGGACGGCATCGCCCGTCTGGTCGTCGAGGCCGCCGACCGCCATTTCGCCGCGAAAGAGGCCGAGATCGGCGAGGCCGACATGCGCAACATCGAGCGCTTCATCATGCTGCAGGTGCTCGACCAGAACTGGAAGGAGCACCTGGCGCGCATGGACTACATGCGCCAGGGCATCCACTTGCGCGGCTACGCGCAGAAACAGCCCAAGCAGGAGTACAAGCGCGAGAGCTTCGAGCTGTTCTCCGAGATGCTGGAGAAGGTCAAGCGCGATCTGATCCAGATCCTCGCCCGCATCCGCATCCGCAGCGAGGAGGAGGTCGCCGCGCTGGAAGCCGCCGAGCGCCAGCGCCAGGCCAACCGGCCGATGCAGTTCCAGCACCCGGAGACCGGCGGCTACGGCGCCGACGAGGAAGCCGCCGAGGTCGAGGCCCGGCGTCAGGCCGGCGCCGGTCAGCCGGTGGTGCGCGACATGCCCAAGGTCGGCCGCAACGACCCGTGCCCCTGCGGCTCCGGCAAGAAATACAAGCAATGCCATGGCCGCCTGAGCTGACGGCGGCGCCGGGCCTTGCCACCTTGCAGGAATGATCCACCCCGCTTCCGAGCCGCAAGATGCGATCGTCCGTGCCCGGCCCTGAGGGCCGGCGTCTGCATGTGGTGGCGGCCGTCCTCGAAGATGCCGGCGGCCGCGTCCTGCTGACGCGGCGCACCGAAGGACGCGATCTCGCCGGCGCCTGGGAGTTTCCCGGCGGCAAGCTGGAGAACGGCGAATCGCCCGCCGCCGGCCTCGCCCGCGAACTGCACGAGGAACTCGGCATCGCTGTCGATCCCGCCGACTGCTCGCCGCTGATCGCCGTGCCCTTCGCCTACGCCGACAAGCGCATCCTGCTCGACGTGTTCCGCATCGCGCGCTGGGAGGGTGCCCCGCGCGGGCTGGAGAGCCAGGCGCTGGCCTGGGCGCCGCCCGAACGCCTGCACCGTTACCCCATGCCGCCGGCCGACCGTCCGGTGATCGCCGCCCTGCGCCAGCCCGGGTGCTATCCGATCACGCCCGAGCCGGGCGACGACCATGCGGCTTTCGTCGAGCGGATCGAACGCCTGCTCACCGCCGGCTGGCGGCGCATCCAGCTGCGCGCGCGCCGCCTGGACCGGGACGCCCTGCGTCCGCTGGCGGCGCAAGTCGCCGCCCGCTGCCGCGAGGCGGGGGCCGAGCTGCTGCTCAACGGCGACATCGCCCTGGCACGCGAACTCGCCCTCGGCGTGCACCTGCGCGCCGACCAGCTGCCCGGGCTGAAACGGCGTCCGCTGCCCGAGGGCCAGCCGGTCGCCGCCTCCTGCCACGACGCCGACGAGCTGGCCCGCGCCGAAGCGCTGGGCGTCGACTTCGCCGTGCTCGGTCCGGTGCGGCCCACCGCCAGCCATCCCGGTGCCGCGCCGCTCGGCTGGGACGGCTTCGCCGCCCTGCGCGAACGCACCACGCTGCCGCTGTACGCACTCGGGGGCCTGCGGCCCGACGACATCGCCGAGGCGCGCCGTCACGGCGCCCAGGGGGTGGCCGGCATCTCCGCATTCTGGCCGCCGGCCCGCTGAGGCGCCTGTCCTGCACGGGCGACACAAACCGCGACCGCGGTGGCGGGAAACGAGCGGGGGGAGTGCGGAGCGGGAGAACGACAAGGCAGCGCCGGTCGCGCGCTCCCCCGTTTCTCACGCCGCCCGACTCACGCCCGGATGCCCGGTCCCGGGGCGCTTCACGTCGGCGTGTGGCGCGCCGTCGCGTCCGCCGCCAGCGCCAGATAGCGTGCGTGCAGCGCGGACACCGCCGCGTCCAGTGCATCCAGCGGGCCGTCGTTGCCGATCACGTCGTCGGCCAGCGCCAGCCGTTGCTCGCGCGTGGCCTGCGCCGCCAGCATCCGCCGCGCCAGCGCCTCGTCGATGCCGTCGCGCCGCATCAGCCGGCGGACCTGTTCGTCGACCGGCACGTCGACCGCCAGCACCCGGTCCACCCACGGGTAGGCATCCCGGCCGCCCACCTCGGTCAGCAGCGGCACCGCCACCATCGCGTAGGCGCCCGGCGCCTGCGCGCATTCGCGTGCCAGCGCCTCGCGGATGCGCGGGTGCAGGATCGCCTCCAGATCGCGCCGCGCCTGGTCGTTGTCGAAGACGTGCCGGCGCAATGCCGCACGGTCCAGGCGTCCCTGCGCATCCAGCACACCGGCGCCGAAGCGGGCGACGATGTCCGCCAGCGCCGGCTGCCCCGGCTCGACCAGGGCGCGCGCCGCCACGTCGGCATCGGCCACATGCACGCCCAAGCGCTCGAAGCGGCGCGTCACTTCCGACTTGCCCGAGGCGATGCCTCCGGTGATGGCGACGACGTAGCGGGACATCAGCGACCCGGCGTGGCGGGAAGTGTCGCGCACCGCGGGCGATCACTGCCGCGTGACAGGCGTTTTATCGCCTGCCAGTCGCCGCGCGTCAAAGCCTCTTTCTTGGCCCGGCTCCAGCCTTTGACGCGCCGCTCTGCGGCCAGCGCCTCCTCACGACTGGCAAAGCTCTCGGACCAGCACAGACGCAGCGGCCGGCGATCGCGCGTGTAGCCCGGCAGCTCGCCTGCATGGTGCTGGGCGATGCGTCGATCGAGATCGTCCGTGTGGCCCGTGTAGTAGGAGCCGTCCGCGCAACGGAGCATGTAGACCCAGAAGGGCATGGTGTCCTCCCTGACTGTGGGGCATGAAGAAGCTGGCGCCAGTCCGAGCGGAGCGTCCTCCGACATCGGCCCGGCCCCCGTTCGTCCTGAGCGTAACGCAGTGAAGTCGAAGGATGAACGGGGTGGGGTGGATGTTTCGGGGCGTCCTTCGACTCCGCTTCGCTACGCTCAGGACGAGCGGGGGGTGGGGCTGAGCGGGTGAGCGGGGGCTGGGGGTGAGCGGGTGAGCGGGGGCTGGGGCTTGTGCGGATGAGCGGAGGTGGGGCGAGGTGGTCTCATGCTGCTGCCTCCCATCCTCATCAGCCCTGGACCCCGTTCGTCCTGAGCGTAACGCAGTGAAGTCGAAGGACGAACGGGGTGGGGTGGGTGTTTCGGGGCGTCCTTCGACTCCGCTTCGCTACGCTCAGGACGAACGGGGAGGTTGGGACTGAGCGGGTGAGCGGGGGCTGGGGCTTGAGCGGATGAGCGGAGGTGGGGCGAGGTGGCCTCATGCTGCTGCCTCCCATCCTCATCAGCCCTGGACCCCGTTCGTCCTGAGCGTAACGCAGTGAAGTCGAAGGATGAACGGGCTGGGTGGATGTTTCGGGGCGTCCTTCGACTCCGCTTCGCTACGCTCAGGACGAACGGGGGGGTTGGGGCTGAGCGGGTGAGCGGGGGCTGGGGTGGGTGTTTCGGGGCGTCCTTCGACTCCGCTTCGCTACGCTCAGGACGAACGGGGGGGTTGGGGCTGAGCGGGTGAGCGGGGGCTGCGCGCA
The DNA here is from genome assembly GCF_014202935.1 of Rehaibacterium terrae. Classification (GTDB taxonomy): domain Bacteria; phylum Pseudomonadota; class Gammaproteobacteria; order Xanthomonadales; family Xanthomonadaceae; genus Rehaibacterium; species Rehaibacterium terrae. Next base: position 185,239 of record NZ_JACHHX010000002.1, read on the forward strand.
CGAATGCAGGCAGGGGATATGCGTGCGTGCAGCGGCGGCAGCGTCCGTGCTCAGGCCAGTCCCGCCCAGCGCGCGTAGGCGCCGAGCAGGTCGGGCTGGAAGACCAGCTCCACCCAGCCGGCCAGTGCCAGATAGGGGCCGAAGGGGATCGGCGTGGCGCGGTCGCGGCCCTTGAGGGCCAGCCAGGCGCTGCCGACGATGGCGCCGATCAGCGAGGACAGCAGCACGATCGGCAGGATCGCCTTCGCCCCGCACCAGGCGCCCAACGCGGCCAGCAGCTTGAAATCGCCGTAGCCCATGCCCTCCTTGCCGGTGAGCAGCTTGAACAGCCAGTACACCGACCACAGGCTGAGATAGCCGGCCACCGCACCCAGGATCGCCGCCGGTGGCGCCACGTACAGCGTCACCAGGCTGGCCAGCAGGCCCAGCCACAGCAGCGGATAGGTGAGCTGGTCGGGCAGCAGGGTGGTGCGCAGGTCGATGCCGGCCAGCGCCACCAGGAAGCCGGTGAACACCACCGCCCCCGCGCCTTCCCAGGTCAGGCCGAAGCGCCACACGCAGGCCATCACCATCAAGCCAGTGACCAGCTCCACCAGCGGGTATTGCCAGGAGATCGTCGCGCCACACTGGCGGCAACGCCCGCGCAACAGGACAAAGCTCAGCAGCGGGATGTTCTCCCACGCCGCCAGCGCGTGGCCGCAGTGCGGACAGCGCGAGCGCTCGATGACGATGCCCGGCGGCGCCGGCCCGTCCTCGGCCGGCAGCTCCAGCATCTCGCGGCAGTCGCGCCGCCACTGCCACTCCAGCCGGCGCGGCAGGCGCAGGATCACCACGTTGAGGAAGCTGCCCAGCAGCAGTCCGAAGGCGAAGGCGCTGGCGAGCGTCAGCGCCGGGGAAGACTCGATCAGGCCCAGCACGCGATGGCAGGCCTCAGATCGCCGCGGCGAGCTTGAAGATCGGCAGGTACATGCCGATCACCATCGCGCCGACGATGCCGCCGATGAAGATCATCACCATCGGCTCGATCAGGCTCGACAGCGCGTCCACCGCGTTGTTGACCTCTTCCTCGTAGAACTCGGCCACCTTGAACAGCATGGTGTCGAGCGCGCCGGCCTCCTCGCCGATCGCGGTCATCTGGATCACCATGTGCGGGAACAGGTTGACCTGGCGCATTGCCACGTTCACCTGGTAACCCACCGAGACGTCGTCGCGGATGCGTTTGACGGCATCCTCGTAGACCACGTTGCCGGTGGCGCCGGCGACCGTGTCCAGCGCCTCCACCAGCGGCACGCCGGCCTTGAAGGTCACCGCCAGGGTGCGGGCGAAACGGGCGATGGCCGCGTTGTGCATGATCTGGCCGATCACCGGCAGCCTGAGCATCATCCGGTCGAGGAAGCGCGCGAAACCCACCGAGCGTTTCCTGGCCTGGACGAAGGCGAAGATCATGCCGACCGCGCCGAACAGCACCGCCCACCAGTAGGCGATCATGAAATCCGACGCCGCGATGATCATCAGCGTGAACGCCGGCAGATCCGCGCCGAAGCTGCTGAACACGTTCTGGAACTGCGGCACCACGAAGATCAGCAGGATGGCGCTGACCAGGATCGCCACCGCGATGACCACCGCCGGGTAGAACAGGGCCTTCTTGATCTTGCCCTTGAGCGACTCGATGTTTTCCTTGTAGGTGGCCACCGTGTCGAGCACGGTATCGAGCACGCCCGCGCTCTCGCCCGCCTTCACCAGGTTGCGGTACAGCTCGTCGAAGTACACCGGGTGCCTGCCCAGCGCCTCGGACAGGGACGAGCCGCTCTCGATGTCGTTCTTGATGTCGGTGAGCAGCTCCTTCATGCGCGGGTTCTTCTGCCCGCCGGCCATGATCTCCAAGGCCGTCACCATCGGCACGCCCGAGGCCATCATGGTGGCGATCTGGCGGCTGAAGATGGCGATGTCGCGTGGCGTCACCGCCTTGCCGGCCTTGCCGAACAGCGGCTTGGGCTTGGCCTTGACCACCGTCGGCTGGATGCCCTGCCGGCGCAGCTCGGCACGCAGCATGTTGGGGTTCTTGGCGAGGGTTTCGCCCTTCATCTTGACGCCGCGCTTGTCGACGCCTTCCCACACGTAGGTGTCCAGGACGCCGGTCCCGCGACTCTTGGGCTGCGTCTGGGCCTTCACTGCGGACTTGGTGGCAGCCATGGCTTGGTCCTCAGTCCTTGGTCACGCGGTTGATTTCGGCCAGGCTGGTCACGCCCTGCTTGACCTTCCACAGCGCCGAGGTGCGCAGGTTGCGCACGCCCGAGCGCTTGGCCGCCTCGGCGATCTGGATGGCGTTGCCGCCCTCCAGCACGATGCGCTGGATCTCCTCGGTCATCGGCATGACCTCGTAGATGCCGGTGCGGCCCTTGTAGCCTTCGTTGCAGTCCTGGCAGCCGACGGCCTCGTAGATGCGCAGCCCTGCGGCGATCTCTTCCTTGCTGAAGCCTTCCGCCAGCAGCGCGTGTTCCGGCAGATGGACCTCGCGCTTGCAGTTGTTGCACAGCCGCCGCGCCAGGCGCTGGGCGATCACCAGCGTCACCGACGAGGTGATGTTGTACGGCGCCACGCCCATGTTCATCAGGCGGGTGATGGTCTGCGGCGCGTCGTTGGTGTGCAGCGTGCTCAGCACCAGGTGGCCGGTCTGCGCCGCCTTGATGGCGATCTCGGCGGTTTCCAGGTCGCGGATCTCGCCGACCATGATCACGTCCGGGTCCTGGCGCAAGAAGCTGCGCAGCGCGGCGGCGAAGGTCATGCCGCGCTTGACGTTCATCTGCACCTGGTTGATGCCCGGCACGCGGATTTCCACCGGATCCTCGACCGTGGAGATGTTGCGCTCCTCGGTGTTGAGGATGTTCAGGCCCGTGTACAGCGACACCGTCTTGCCCGAGCCGGTCGGGCCGGTCACCAGGATCATGCCGTAGGGCTTGGCCAGCGCGTCCAGGTAGAGCTGCTTCTGGTCGTCCTCGTAGCCGAGCTTGTCGATGCCCAGCCTGGCCGCGCTGCCGTCGAGCAGTCGCAGCACCACCTTCTCGCCGAACAGCGTCGGGCAGGTGCTGACGCGGAAGTCCATCTGCCTGGACTTGGAGATGTTCAGCTTGATGCGGCCGTCCTGCGGCACGCGTTTCTCGGCGATGTCGAGCTGTGCCATCACCTTCAGGCGCGCCGAGATGCGCTCCTTGAGCTTGATCGGCACCTTGGCCACCGGCTTGAGGATGCCGTCCAGGCGCAGGCGCACGCGGTAGTCGTTCTCGTAGGGCTCGAAGTGGATGTCCGAGGCGCCGCGCTTGACCGCGTCCAACAACACCTTGTTGATGAAGCGCACCACCGGCGTGTCGTCGCCCTTGGCATCCACGCCGCTGTCGGAGGCGCCGGGCTCGTCGTCATCGGCACCGATCTCCAGGTTCTCCAGCCCCTCGGCGTCCTCCATGCCCTCGGTCAGGGCCGTGCTGGAGGCGAGGAAGTGATCGATGGCGCGCTTGAGCGTCTCCTCGTCGACCAGGATCGGCTCGACGGTGAGATTGGCCTGGAACTTGATGTCGTCCAGCGCCCGCGTATGGGTGGGGTCGGCGATGGCCACGAACAACCGGTTGCCGCGCTTGAACAGCGGCAGCGCCTGGTTCTTCTGGATCAGCTCCTCGTCGACCAGCTTGACGGCCGACTGCGCCACATCCAGCGCCGAGGCATCGAACAGCGGCATGCCGAACTCGAGCGAATTGGCCGCCGCCACATGGGCCGGGCTGACCAGCTTCTTCTCGATCAGGTAGGCATGGATGGGCTTGCGCTCGGAAGAGGCCGCCGTCATGGCCTGGCGGGCATCCGGCTCGGCGAGCACGCCGTCGAGCACCAGCCGGCGCACGATGCCGGTGATGCCCACGAGATTGGCCGCTGCCGCCACGTTCATCTCGCCCCCCCAAGGACTTACGCCCGGAACTTTACCTTAAAACGCGATACCGGCCACAGCCGGGCCGCCCACCCCGGCCGGGCTGGGGCGGGCCTGCACACCTTATAAACTATTGCGCCGCTGCGACAGCATTCTGTCGCCCACGTCGCGGAACGCGCCGACGGAATCCCGCCAGCACTGCCCCGTGGCATGCGCTCCGCGCACGATCCGGGCCGCTGCCGAAGCCTGTAGCCCGGATGCAGCGAAGCGGAATCCGGGAGGCGTGCCGCGCCCCGGATGCCGACCTGCGGCCTTCATCCGCGCTACGGCACGGCCTGTCGGTCGGTGTTGCATGCGCCAAGCGCCCGCTCTACTCCCTCCCCTTGAAGGGGAGGGCTTGAAGCGCGCAGCCCCGTGGCATGCGCTCCGCGCACGACCCGCGCCGCGGCCGGGGCCTGAAGCCCGGATGCAGCGAAGCGGAATCCGGGAGGCGTGCCGCGCCCCGGATGCCGGCCTGCGGCCTTCATCCGCGCTACGGCACGGCCTGTCGGTCGGTGTTGCATGCGCCAAGCGCCCGCTCTACTCCCTCCCCTTGAAGGGGAGGGTTTGAAGCGCGCAGCCCCGTGGCATGCGCTCCGCGCACGACCCGCGCCGGGCCGAGGCGGCCGTGCCGGGCAAGCCACCACCCGCACGACAGCCTGCCCCGCAATCCGCTACCCTCTTCGATGTGCCCGGGGCCGGGCCGACGTGTCCGAGCCGGCAGTTGCCCGGCCGGCGAGGCGCGACATGGCCGGAGGTGATCATGCCGCCATGTGCGACAGTGGCACATGCTCGACGAGGCACGCAGCATGGAGAGACGACAATGCGCCCCACCGAGCTGGACCCTCTCACCGAGCGCGCCGTGCGGCTTTTTCTCCAGCGGATCGCCGCACAGCACCAGGCGCAAGGTGCCATCGTTTTCGGCAGCCGCGCCCGCCGTACTCACCGGCCGGACAGCGACGCCGACGTAGCGGTGCTTCTGCGTGGCGAGCCCGGCCGTTTCCTTGCGACCAAGCGGTCCATGGCCGACGCCGCCTTCGACGTGCTGCTCGAAACCGGGATCCGGGTACAGCCCCTGCCCGTCTGGGAAGCGGAGTGGGCTCACCCGGAGCGCTACCCGAATCCGCGCCTGCTTCGGAACATCGCCAAGGAAGGTATCCGTCTGTGAGCGAAGGGCTGACGCCGGCCGTCCTGATCGCCAAGGCCTGCCGCGCCTGTGAGTCCGCCCGGTTGCTGCTGGCGGCGGGAGACATCGATGGCGCCTGCAACCGGGCGTACTACGCCATGTTCGACGCCGCGCGCGCCGCCCTGTTCGGTGGGCCTGCGGCCATACCGCCCGAAACCGTCAAGACCCACAGCGGCCTCATCGCCGCGTTCGGCCTCAACCTGGTCAAGCCGGGCTTGGTGCCACTGGCTCTCGGGCGTGCGATCAACTGGGCGGAGGACCTGCGCCTGATGGCCGACTACCGGGGCGACGCGATCGAACCCGGCGATGCGCGCGAACTCGTCGAGCAGGCCGAAGCGTTCGTCGCCGACATCCAGCGCATTTTTCCGGCCTTGCGCGACACGCACGAGCCGATATGAGCGTCACGCCTCGCTGTCACCCCAGCACCCGTTCGTCCCGTTCGGCATAGCCGACCCGCACGCATTCCGGGAACACAGCCGGCCCGAAGGGCTGGTGGCGTCGAAGGACGAACGAACCGGCCACCCCCATTGCCGCCATGGCGGCTCCCACAGGCCGGATCGTGCGCATGGCGCACGCTACAAGAAGTCGCGCGCACCCCGTAGCGTGCGCTATGCGCACGACCCGCGCCGCGGCCGGGGCCTGTAGCCCGGATGCAGCGAAGCGGAATCCGGGAGACGTGCCGCGCCCCGGATGCCGACCTGCGGCCTTCATCCGCGCTACGGCACGGCCTGTCGGTCGGTGTTGCATGCGCCAAGCGCCCGCTCTACTCCCTCCCCTTCAAGGGGAGGGCCGGGGTGGGGATGGTGTGCATGCCGTATCGCATGCGATGCGGGTGCGGGAGATGTTTTGTCGCGCCAACACCATCCCCACCCAACCCTCCCCTTGAAGGGGAGGGCTTGAAGCGCGCAGCCCCGTGGCATGCGCTCCGCGCACGACCCGCGCCGCGGCCGGGGCCTGTAGCCCGGATGCGGCGAAGCGGAATCCGGGAGGCGTGCCGCGCCCCGGATGCCGGCCTGCGGCCTTCATCCGCGCTACGGCACGGCCTGTCGGTCGGTGTTGCATGCGCCAAGCGCCCGCTCTACTCCCTCCCCTTCAAGGGGAGGGCCGGGGTGGGGATGGTGTGCATGCCGTATCGCATGCGATGCGGGTGCGGGAGATGTTTTGTCGCGCCAACACCATCCCCACCCAACCCTCCCCTTGAAGGGGAGGGCTTGAAGCGCGCAGCCCCGTGGCATGCGCTCCGCGCACGACCCGCGCCGGGCCGAGGCGGCCGTGCCGGGCAAGCCACCACCCGCACGACAGCCCGCCCCGCAATCCGCTACCCTTCCCCTGCCATTTTCCGGGGGAGTGCCGGATGCGCATCACCGTCATCCTGCCCGCCAAGAACGAAGCCCAAGGCCTGCGCCAGATCCTGCCCGCGCTGCGCCAGACCCTGCCCGAGGCCGAGATCATCGTCGTCGACGACGGCTCCAGCGACGACACCGCCAGCGTTGCCACCGAACACGGCGCGCGGGTGCTCGGCACTCCCTATTCGATGGGCAACGGCGCCGCCATCAAGCGCGGCGCCCGCGCCGCCAGCGGCGACGTGCTCGTCTTCATGGATGCCGATGGCCAGCACAACCCCGCCGACATCCCGCGCCTGCTCGAGAGACTGCAAGCCGGCTACGACATGGCCGTCGCCGCCCGCGACCGCCACGGCCAGGCCAACCTGCAGCGCGGCCTGGCCAACGCCTTCTACAACAAGCTGGCGAGCTGGATGACCGGCCACCCCATCCGCGACCTCACCTCCGGCTTCCGCGCCGTACGCGCCGACAAGTTCCGCGAATTCCTGCACCTGCTGCCCAACGGCTTCAGCTACCCCACCACCATCACCATGGCCTTCTTCCGCAGCGCCTACCCGGTGGCCTACGTGCCGGTCGAAGTCGCCGCCCGCGTCGGCACCGCCAGCCACATCCGCCCTCTGCGCGACGGCCTGCGCTTTCTGCTGATCATCTTCAAGATCGCCACCCTGTACTCGCCGCTCAAGCTGTTCGCCCCCACCGGCTTCGCCTTCTTCCTGCTGGGCCTGGGCTACTACGGCTACACCTACGCCACCATGGCGCGCTTCACCAACATGAGCCTGCTGCTGTTCAGCGCCGCGGTGATCATCTTCCTGATCGGCCTGGTGTCCGAGCAGATCACCTCGCTGGTCTACAGCAAGTCGCGTGGTTGAGCGTGCAGCCTGCCATCGTTCTCGTCACCACCTCCTTCCCCATCCTCGGGGACGGCAGCGAAGCGGCCGGTTCGTTCGTTTCCGACCTCGCCGAAGAACTCGCCAAGCACCTGCCCGTGCGCGTGGTCGCGCCCGGCGCGCACAGCACGCGCGAGCATTGGGCCGACAATGTCGAGGTGTTCCGCTTCGCCGCCCCGGACAAGCCGCTGTCCACGCTCAAGCCGTGGATGCCGTCGGACCTGCTGGCGATCCGGCGCGTGCTTGCCGCAGGCGAAGCCGCCACGCGCGAGGCCGCAGGCGCCGGCCCGACCGCGCACATCCTCGCGCTGTGGGCATTGCCCTCGGGCCATTGGGCCCGGCGCATCTCGCGTGAAACCGGCGTGCCGTATTCGGTGTGGACGCTGGGCAGCGACATCTGGACGCTGGGCCGCATCCCCGTCGTGCGTGGCCATCTGCGGCGCGTACTGCGCGATGCGCACACCTGCTACTCAGACGGCCTCAAGCTGGCCGACGACACCCGTCGTATCGGTGGGCGCGAAGTCGAGTTCCTGCCCAGCACCCGCCGTATCGAGCGCACCCGCACCACGCCGCTCAAGTCGGCACCGCCGTATCGCCTGCTGTTTCTCGGTCGCTGGCACCCCAACAAGGGCGTGGACCTGCTGATCGACGCGCTCAAGCTGCTGCGCGACGAGGACTGGCAACGCATCGAGACCGTGGAAATCTGTGGCGGCGGCCCGCTCGAACCGCTTGTGAAACAGGGCGTCGCCGACCTGCTGGCCGCGGGCCGCCCCATCGAGCTGCGCGGCTACCTCGACAAGGCTGCCGCCGAGGAGGCCATCCTGCGCGCCGACTACCTGCTGATCCCGTCGCGCATCGAGAGCATCCCGGTGGTGTTTTCGGATGCGATGAAGCTGGGGTGCCCGGTCGTCGCAACACCTGTCGGCGACCTAGACTCGCTGGTGACGCATTATCGGTGTGGCGAAGTGGCCACCGAGGTGTCTCGCGACGCGTTCGCCGAGTGCCTGCGCAGGTCGCTGACGGCTGATCGGAGGAGTCTCTCCCCCGGCATCTTCGAAGCGGCAGTTCGTTTTTCTCTGGATACGCTCGCTACGCGCATCCAGTCATCTACATCCAATCCACGCGGACGAGAATGAAGGCATGTCAATGCATGCCGTGCTGGTGCGCAAAGCAATACTGGCCGCCTTGGTGGTGGCCGGTATCGGCTTTTCGGCCTATCTGGCTTGGGTATACCGCACTGATATCGCTGTTGCTCTTCGTAACGCAGATCTTCTGGCAATCCTTGGCTGCCTGATTTTGTTGATGTTGGCCAACATGTCGATTGCCTGGGTTTTCTCCGAGCTGGCGAGCAGGGAGGCTGACCAGCCCATTCCAAAAATGGCCGTCGCCGGAGCCTTTCTTCTTGCTCAAGTAGGGAAATACGTTCCAGGCCGGGTGTGGGGGTTGGTCATGCAGAAGGCTGCCTTGGGTCAAGCACTTCAAACGCGAGCAATGATAGTCGCAAACCTAGAGGTGTCTTTGATCTCATTGGTGGGAATGGCGGGGAGCGGTCTGGCATGCATTGCACTCATCCGTTTGGGGTGCGTTACTGCGGTCGCAGCCGTGTTGCTCACGGCAGGGGCGATGGTGGCGATGATGTCAGCGCGTTTCATGAAGCGCGCCGAGGATTTGATCGTGCGTGTCGTTGGGAGGGCGGGCTATCAGACTGAACGGCGGCGCGCGCCGAATTCAGCCATACGCCTTGTCCGCGTGGTCCCGCTCATTCTTGCCTACTTGTCGCTGTATGCCTTCGGTTGGACGATGCTGCTAATGTTAGGCTTTGGTGTCAGGCTTGAGCCTGCCCTGCAGTTTGTCGCCGCTCAGTCGGCATCGCAAATTCTTGGTGTGCTGAGCATGGTGCCTGCTGGGATCGGTATTCGAGAGGTGGCACTACTGGCATCCTCGTCATGGTTCGCTGTGGATGCGGTTGTTGTGGCTGCTCTTGTGGTGATCACGCGACTGGCGCTGGTCTGCATCGACCTGCTGAGCATGCCGTTAGGCGCCTTGATGCTCTATGGCGGGCGCAGGGGTTGATCAGATGGCGGGAACCATCAAGCACGGTGTTTTTGTCTTGTTGGAAATGCTATTGCGCCTGTGTGTCGCACCGAGATTGCGCTCGAATCTTTTGAGACTTTTGGGAGCAAAGGTCGGGAAGAACGTCCGCGTGTACGAGTGCCGTTTCATCAACTTGGAGAACGGCTTCAAGAACCTTCATCTTGCGGATGATGTCCATGTCGGGGCCGACTGCCTGTTCGACCTGAAGGGTCCAGTTCGCATCGGCAGGGGCACAACCTTGTCTCCACGCGTGACGATCATCAGCCATTCCGATCCCGGGTCCAGTCACGGATCTCCGATAGTGGCTCAGTACCCATGTGAAGCACATGGAGTCACCATAGGAGATTTTTGCTGGATCGGGACTGGCGCCACAATTCTGTCCGGCGCGATCGTAGGCAACGGAACAGTCGTCGGCGCAGCGGCATTGGTGCGAGGTGATCTTCAGGCCAACTCGCTATACGTCGGTGTGCCAGCCCGTCGGATAAAGAGCATCTGAGCGCATTCTCGGCGACGCATCGAAGGGCTAAAGCAGATTTCCAACTGCTGAGAGCACGCGAGCGACATCTGATTCGGACAACTTCGCCGACAACGGCAAGCTCACCGTCTCCCGCCCGATCTTCATCGCGTTCGGCCATTGTTCCGGCCGCCAGCCGAAACGCTGCTGGTAGTAGGGGTGCTCGGGCACCGACAGGTAGTGCACGCCGGTGCCGATGCGCTGGGCGTTCATGCGGTCGAGGAATTGGTCGCGCCCGATGCCGCAGCGGTCGCGGTCGATCATCACCGTGTACAGGTGGTAGGCGTGGCGGGTGCCGGGGGCGGGTTCGGCCGGAAGGCCGATGGGCAAGTCGGCGAGGGCCTGCTGGTAGTGGTTCCAGACCTCGCGGCGGCGCAGCCAGTTCTTCTCCACGCGGGCGAGCTGGTGGATGCCGATGGCTGCCTGCAAGTCCATCATGTTGTATTTGAAGCCGCACTCCACCACCTGGTAGTGCTTGTAGCCCTTGTCGCCGAAGCGGTGCCAGGCGTCCTTGCTCATGCCGTGCAGGGCCAGCACCTTGGCGCGGGCGATGTGCGCCTCGCTGCGGCCCAGGATCATGCCGCCCTCGCCGGTGACCACGTTCTTGGTCGCGTAGAAGCTGAAAGCCCCGAAGTCGCCGAAGGTGCCGGCCTTGCGGCCGTGGTACTCGGTTTCGATGGCGTGGGCGCAGTCCTCGATCACCAGCAGCTTGTACTTGTCGGCGATGGCCATGATGCGGTCCATCTCGCAGGGCCGCCCGGCGAAATGCACCGGCAGGATCGCCTGCGTGCGCGGCGTGATGGCGGCTTCGATGGCATCGGGCGAGATGCATTGCGTCACCGGGTCCACATCGGCCAGCACCGGCGTGAGCCCGGCATGGATGATGGCGTTGACGGTGGCGCAGAAGGTGAGCGGCGTGGTGATCACCTCCGCGCCCGGCTCCAGCCCTGCCGCCACCATGCTCACGTGCAGCGCCGCCGTGCAGGAGTTGACCGCCGCCACATGCGCCGCGTCGGTGCCCAGGTAGGCGGCAAAGTCCGCCTCGAACCGCGCCACGCGCGGCCCGGTGCCGAGCCAGCTCGAGCGCAGGCAGGCTTCGACCTCGGCGATCTCTTCCTCGCCGATGAGGGGGCTGCCGAATGTCAGAAACGGCTGCTCGTCCATGGCTGGTCCCTATCGGTGCGCATTGCGCTCCAGGTGGGTTGAGGTCACGTGCTGCCGCTCGTGGTCAGGGGCACGATGAGGCGTGCGCCAATGCGACGGCCACTCTTCCAGTCGTCGATCGCGGATTGAAAGGTCTCAATGGCCTTGTCGAGCCTGAGATCGCCTTTTCCTTTTGATTTCTTGAGAATGTCGAGCACTTCTTCACATGTCTCCATGTTCCCGAGAGATGCGCTGACCTGGAAGAGAAAGACGCCGACGCCGATATTGTGGCGGCTCGATTCCCATGCCTGGTGGGCGAGCATGGCTGCTTCATCCAGGCTCCCCTGTGACGCAAGCATTCTTGCGAGGTTGTATCTGACTCGCCAGTTGCCATGCTCGGTTTCGGGTGTGGATGTGCTCTGGAGCCAAGATCTTCCGATGGCGATGAGATCGCCAGCATCGACTGCCGCGCATTGCCCGGCTTCCACTCGTTGGGAAAGACGTTCCCAGACATTCAGTGCAAGAATCGAGATCGGCGCATCTTTGCGGGCAAGCAGCTCGTCGATGAGGCCGTCATCGATGGGGGTGTTTGCTGCGCAATGAGCCAGTGCCTTCGCGATGGAAATGCCCATCTTGTCGCGATCCGATGCGTAGGTCTCGGCGATCCTGAGGTGGTGCAGCGCCTCGTCGAGGCGGCCGGCATCCATGTACTCGGCTGCGAGGATGGTCTGCATTCGGGGGGATGTCGGGTTGTGCCGAAGCTCTTGCGTCATGATGTGGGCGAAGTCCGACCACACGATGTTTCGCGAGTACGTGGCGAAGGAGAAAACGACAGCGCACACGCTGGCGACAAATGTCAGCAATCGTTTTCTGTTTTGCTCGTCCGGGCTGCCTTGGGTGATCAATGTGTTGATGAGCGCAGCCAGCGCCAGTAGAAGGCCAAAAGAAGGGAAGTAGTTTCGATGCTCGAAGTAGGGTTCGAGCGGAAGGAAGCTGGACTCGAGTGCGTGCCCTGCGAAAAAGATCCCGATGCCGGCAAGCATCGAGGGGGCGCGTTTGCGCAGGGCGATCGCAATGGCGATCACGAGAGCCCATCCAGTGATGGCCAGGATCGTGGTGGCCGGAGAAAGCAGGCCTGTAGACAACGGGTAGTTGTCGTGGAATATCCCCATGCTTGGCCCATGGGGCACGATGAGGTTTCCGGCGTAGTCCCAGAGGATTCTCGGTTGGCTCAGCACCCTTTCGAGCAGTGTGAATGCCCGTTGCTCATAGCCTGCCAGGAAGTAGTCTGGTCGCAGAACGAGGGCTGCGGCCGCAAGAAGTGCAGGAGTTAGCAGGAACAGGCCGAAGTAGAGTCGGCATGCCGGCGTGAGGCGGCGTTCCCGTGAGCGTCGGAAATAAGCGATCTCGATTACGCCAGCAATGAGGGGGACGAGAATGCCGTTCTCTTTGCTGAAGGCTGCGAGGCCGGTAAGCACCGGCGAGAGGACGAGCAGCCACAGCCAGCCGCTTCCTGGCGAAAGAGCCTCCCTTTGTCGGCCAACCACGAAGGCCCAGATGGCCAAGAGCATGAAGAGGGTGCTGAGCTGCGCCATGCGCTGCACCACATAGAGCACCGTGCTCACGTGTGCGGGTGCGATCAGCCATGCCGCAGCCAAGACAGCCGCTGCCAGTGTGGGGTTCCGGAAGCTGCCATCGACTTCCATGAGCCGCTTCATCAGCCGCCATGCGATCAAGCCGCATGCCAGATGGATCAGCAGATTGACCAGCTTGAGGTGATAGGCGTCGAACAGGCCGAGCTTGGCGTTCGCCACAAAGCTCGCCATCGAAACGGGGCGCCCCAAGGGGCCGGATCTGTTCCCGAAGACGACGGACTCTGCCGTCCTGTGCCCGTCCACATACTCTTGCACAGGGTCAAGATTCTGGGCGTCATCCAGCAGGAATGGGCCATCGAGGCCCGGCAGATAGAGCAGCGCGGTGACAAGGGCGAACCCGAGAAAGACCCAACTGCCGATGCTCTTCTTCGTCATGGCGCCCTGCCGAAGCTTCTCCGCGCAAAAAAACAGCCCCGTCACGATGACGGGGCTGTCGTCAGACTGCAAGCAGTCAGCGGCAGGTGGCCGGCAGATAGCGCGAGGGCACCGTACCGGGGGCGCAGGTCCAGCGCACGGATTCGCTGGCAAACGTCGGAGTCAAGGTGACGGTGGCGTCAGTGGGCAGCTCCGTGATGTTGCGATAGGTCACGGTGATCACGCCATTGGCGCCCACCGCGATGCTGTTCACATAGGTGGACTGGATGGTGTTGGCGATGCCGGCGGTAGCATTGTTGCTCGGCCATGTGCCGCGCGTCTGGCGGGTCTCGCTGACGCCGAGCTTGGCGGCGGTGGCCATGTTCAGGCCCTCGGAAACCTTCGCGCGGACGGTGTAGTCCTGATACGCCGGAATGGCGATCGCCAGCAGGATGCCGAGGATCGCGATGACGATCATCAGTTCGATGAGGGTGAAGCCTTGCTGGATCTTCTTCATGTTCATGACGTTTCCCCTAGGTGGAATGTTTGCTCACGTGCCCGTCGCGGGCCTTGCCAATCCATTGGTGCAGCCGTGCGACCTTCGCACGTGCATGGCAGAGGATGCATCAAGCGTGCCATTTGGGCCAGCGGTTGACAGCGCGAACTTCATCGCACTTCCGGGATGTTGGGGGCTGTTTTTCCGGGGTGGACGTGAGGGGGCGGCCGGGGTGCGGGGCACATAGTGACGCAAAGGGTCACTGTTGGACATGGGGGTGGGGGGTTCCCTTGCGTTCGCTGTTCGCATGTCGGGGGCGCGCCATGACGGCGATGGTCGGCGTGGGCTATCGGCGCGGCACGGGCGCGTGTTCGATGCCGGGCTGGCCGGGCTGGCACGCGGCGAGCTGCCGGTGCTGCGCGAGCCGCGCACGGACCAGTACGGGATACGTGCGGTGCTGGGCGATGCGGTGGCGCCGGTCAAGTTCGAGATCGTGCGCGAGGCGCGCATCGCGCTCTCGGCTGCGCCGGAGCGGCTGGCCGGCGTGCCCTTGCTGTCGCGGGCGGACCTGCACGCCGAGAAGCTGCTGGCCAATGCCGACTGCGGTCTGGATGCGGCCACGCTGCATCGTGACTTGATCGACCTGTGCGTGATGGTGCGTCGCTGGGGGGCGATCCCCGTGGCGGCGGCGGACAAAGCGCGCGCAGCGTACGGGCACAGCATCGACCGCGCCTTCGAGCGCGTCGCGGCGCGCTTGCGCGAGCAGCCCGCGGAGAGGCGGCGTTGCCTGGCGGCATTGCAGGCGGAGGCGGACGTGGCGGCGGATGTCGAGGCCGTGCTGGCCTGCGATGGGTTGGATGCGTTGATCGCGGCGGATTGAGCGGGCGTCGCATTCGCCCGGCCTGTGTTGCCTGCGCGAAACCCCGTGGCGTGCTGCGCGCACGATCCGCCGCGTGGCCGAAGTGCGGAGCCGGGATGCGGCGAAGCGCAGTCCGGCAGGCGCGCCGGATGGTGTGTACATGGTGTTGCCTGGGGGTGTTCATGCGCACAGCGCACGCTACCTGCGGCATGCGGTGGCCGGGGCGCTGTGGGGTGCGGCCATGGCCGCGATGGTCGGCGCGGCATGTGCGGGGTGCGCGCGGTGCGCGGGATCGCCGCCGTGGCGGCTCCCACGGGGAGGGGCTGTCGGCTTTGGGGTGGAGCCCTCGACGCCGCGGAGCCGCGCTAGAATCGCGCCGATCACGGGAGATTCGCCATGAAGTTCAATATCGAGTGCGAGCGTGAGGCGGATGGGCGCTGGCTGGCCGAAGTCCCCGAGCTGCCGGGGGCGATGGCATACGGCGCTACCGCCGACGAGGCCATGGCACGCGCCGAGGCGCTGGCGCTTCGCGCGCTTGCGGAGCAGCTTGAGAGCGGCGAGGTCCGCCCGCTCGCCATCAGCATCTCGCTCCCTGCCGCTGCATGAGCGAGTGGCCGGCGTGCAAGGCCCGGCGAGTCCTCGCCGCGCTGCATCGTCTGGGGTGGAGATTGAAACGTCAGTCCGGTTCTCATCGGACGTTGTCCAGGGATGGCTTTCCGGATTTCGTCTTCGCGTTTCATGACGCAGACGAGATCGGACCGCGCATGCTCGTCCGCATCGCGAGGCACACCGGTCTGCGGCCGGAAGACCTCTGAGACTGCTGCTGCATTGCGTGGCGTGCGGCGTGTCCCGGTGGCGGTGTTGTGAGGGCGGCCGTTGTCGCGATTGCCGCGATGGTCGGCGCGGCACGGGCGCGGTGCGCGGGGATCGCCGCCGTGGTGGCTCCCACAGGGAGAGCCGTGCGCGCAGCGCGCGCTGCGTGTCGGTTGGTGTTGCATGCGCGATGCGTGCGGTGTGCACGCTTTACTCCCTCCCCTTCAAGGGGAGGGCCGGGGTGGGGATGGTGTGCATGCCGTGCCGCATTCGATGCGGGGTGCGGGAGGCGTTTGGCCGCGTCGACACCATCCCCACCCAACCCTCCCCTTGAAGGGGAGGGCTTGAAGCGCGGAGCCCTGTAGCGTGCGCTCTGCGCACGATCCG
The DNA here is from genome assembly GCF_014202935.1 of Rehaibacterium terrae. Classification (GTDB taxonomy): domain Bacteria; phylum Pseudomonadota; class Gammaproteobacteria; order Xanthomonadales; family Xanthomonadaceae; genus Rehaibacterium; species Rehaibacterium terrae. The sequence continues at coordinate 200,922 of NZ_JACHHX010000002.1, forward strand.
CCGTGCAGGGGAGGCGGGCATTCCCCTTTTGATCTGAGAATGATTATCATTCGAAGCCTTCCCCCTGCGGAGCTTCGCCATGATTCGTCGCCCGTTGATCCTGTCTGTCACGCTGCTGGCGCTTGCGGCCTGTTCGCGGGCGCCGGAGGAGTCGGCGTCCGCGCCGGCCGCCCGGCCGGTGGAGCTGGTGGTGTATTCGGAGCGGCGCGAGCCGCTGATCCAGCCGATCTTCGAGCGCTACACGGCGGAGACGGGCATCAAGGTGAGCTGGCTCACCGATGCGGCGCCGGCGCTGATCGAGCGGCTGGCGGCGGAAGGCGCGAACACGCGCGCGGACCTGTTCATGGCGGTGGACGCGGGCAATCTGTGGCAGGCGGCCGAGCGCGGGGTGCTGGCGGTGATCGATTCGCCGGCGCTGGAGGCGGCCATCCCGGCCCATCTGCGCGATCCCGACGGCCGCTGGTTCGCGCTGTCGCTGCGCGCGCGCACGCTGGTGTACTCCACCGAGCGGGTGCGGCCGGAGGAGCTGTCCACCTACGAGGACCTGGCCGACCCGAAGTGGCGCGGCCGGCTGTGCCTGCGTTCGTCGAAGAAGGTCTACAACCAGTCGCTGACGGCGACGCTGATCGAGCGCCTGGGGGCGGAACGCACCGAGGAGATCCTGCGCGGCTGGGTGGCCAACCTGGCGGCGCCGCCGTTCGCCGACGACACGCTGCTGATCCAGGCGGTGGCGGCGGGGCAGTGCGATGTGGGCATCGTCAACACCTATTACTTCGGCCGCGTGCAGAAGGACACGCCGGATGTGCCGGTGGCGGTGTTCTGGCCCAACCAGGGCGAGGGCGAGGCCGGCGTGCACGTGAACATCTCCGGCGCGGGCGTGACGGCGCACTCGAGGAACGCCGCCGCGGCGCAGGCGTTCCTGGAGTGGCTGGCCTCGGACGCGGTGCAGGAGGCCTTCGCCAAGACCAACTTCGAGTTCCCGGCCAAGCCGGGCGTCGCGGTCGATCCGCTGGTGGCGGCCTGGGGCGGGTTCCGCGCCGATCCGGTGAACGTGGCAGTCGCCGGGCGCCGCCAGGCCGAGGCGGTGCAGTTGATGGACCGCGCCGGCTGGCGCTGAGCGCGAGCGCGCGATGACACCCGCCGCCGCGCCCCCGCGCTGGCCGCGTTACGCGGCCTGGCTGCTGGCGCTGCCGCTGCTGATGCCGGCGGCGTTTCTCGCCGCCGGTTTCGCCGAGATCGACGCGGCGCTGTGGGCGCACCTGTCGCGCCACCTGTTGCCGCAGGCGCTGGCGAACACGCTGACGCTGGCGGCGCTGCTGGCGGCCTTCGTGCTGGTGCCGGGCCTGGGCTTCGCCTGGGCGAGCGCACGCTACGACTATCCGGGGCGGCGCGTGCTGGACTGGGCGCTGGTGCTGCCGCTGGCGATACCGGGCTACGTGGTCGCCTTCGTCTATGTCGGCCTGCTCGATTACGCCGGGCCGGTGCAGAGCGCGTGGCGGTCGTGGTTCGGGGCGACGGCTTCGTTGCCGAACGGGCGCGGCGTGGTCGGCGCGGCGCTGATGCTGGCGCTGGTGCTGTATCCCTATGTTTACCTGCTGGCGCGCGCGGCCTTCGTGCGCCAGGGCAGCGTGGCGATGGACGCGGCGCGCAGCCTCGGACACGGGCCGTTGGCGGCGTTCTTCCGCGGCGTGCTGCCGCTGACGCGGCCGGCCTGGGTGGCCGGGCTGACGCTGGCGGTGCTGGAGGCGCTGGCGGATTTCGGTGCGGTCAGCATCCTCGGTGTGGACACGCTGACGACCACGATCTATCGCACGTGGTTCGGGTTGTACTCGCTGCCGACTGCGGCGCAACTGGCCTTCGGCCTGCTGGCGCTGGTGGCGCTGGTGCTGCTGCTCGAACGCCTGGCGCGCGGGCGCGCGCGTTTCGCCGAGCGCAGCCTGCGCCCGCAGCCGCGCCGTCCCCTGCGCGGTTGGCGCGGCTGGACGGTGTCGGCGCTGGCGACGGGGGTGGTGCTGCTGGGCTTCGTGGTGCCGCTGTGGCGGCTGGCGACCTGGGCGTGGTCGGTGCGCGGCGGTTTGCCGGTGGTGGGGCAGGCGGCGCTCAACACGCTCGCGCTGGGCGCGCTGGCGACGGCGCTGGTGCTGGCGGTGGCGCTGCTGTTCGCGCTGCTGGCGCGGCGTGCGCCGGGCGATCGCGGGGTGGCGGCGGCGAGCTTCGTCGTCAATCTCGGCTATGCGGTGCCCGGCACGGTGCTGGCGGTGGGCGCGATGGTGTGGCTGGTGCGCGCCGAGGGCTGGCTGGCCGGGCTGGCCGGCGTGCAGTGGGCGCTGTCGTCGAGCCTGCTGGCGGTGCTGTTCGCGCTGTCGGCGCGCTTCCTGCGGGTGGGGCATGGCGCGGTGGAGTCGGCCTTCGCCACGCTGCGGCCGTCGCTGCTGGAAACGGCGCGTTCGCTGGCGGTGCCCGCGTGGCGGCGCTTCACCGGCATCGTGCTGCCGCTGCTGCGGCCGGGGCTGGTGGCCGGCGCCCTGCTGGTGCTGGTGGAGGTGATGAAGGAGCTGCCGGCGACGCTGATGCTGCGGCCCTTCGGCTGGGACACGCTGGCGATCCGCATCTATGCCTACGCCGCCGAGGGGTTGTGGATGGAAGCGGCGTGGCCGGCGCTGCTGCTGTCGCTGGTCGGTCTGCTGCCGGTGTGGTGGCTGGTGCGGCAGCAGCGGTGAGGCGCCGGGATTCGGGAGTCGGGAAGCGGAGCAGACCCACTCTCATCCTGTCCGTAATCCCTCGCTGCGCCCGGGATGGCGGCAGGACGCGAGCGCCGGCGCTTCCGGTTTCCGGTTTCCGGTTTCCCATTCCCGATTCCCGGCTTCTGCGATAATCGCGGTTTTCCGCAGGGCCGCCCCGCCATGACCAGCAAGACCATCCTCAACGATGCCCATCGCGCGCTCGGCGCCAAGATGGTGGATTTCGGCGGCTGGGACATGCCGCTCAATTACGGCTCGCAGATCGAGGAGCACCACCAGGTGCGCCGCGACGCCGGCATGTTCGATGTCTCGCACATGACGGTGGTGGACCTGCGCGGTGAGCGGGTGCGGCCGTTGCTGCGCCGGCTGCTGGCCAACTCGGTGGACAAGCTGAAAGTCCCGGGCAAGGCGCTCTACAGCTGCATGCTCAACGCCACCGGCGGGGTGATCGACGACCTGATCGTCTATTACCGCGACGAGGCGTTCTTCCGCATCGTGGTCAACGCCGCCACCCGCGACAAGGATCTGGCCTGGATCGGCGAGCAGGCCAGGGCTTTCGATGTGTCGGTGAGCGAGCGCCGCGACCTGGCGATCATCGCCGTGCAGGGGCCGAACGCCCGCGCCAGGGTGATGTCGCTGCTGTCGCCGGAGGGCGCCGAAGTCGCCGGCAGGCTCGGCAAGTTCGCCGCCGCCGAGGTCGATGGCCTGTTCGTGGCGCGCACCGGCTACACCGGCGAGGACGGCTTCGAGGTCATGGTACCCGAGACGCAGGCGGTCGATTTCTGGAACCGCCTGCTCGCCGCCGGCGTGAAGCCGGCCGGCCTGGGGGCGCGCGACACCTTGCGGCTGGAGGCGGGCATGGCGCTGTACGGCCAGGACATGGACGAGTCGGTGACGCCGCTGGAGGCCGGGCTGGCCTGGACGGTGAGCTTCGACGAGGGCCGCGACTTCATCGGCCGCGCCGCGCTGGAGCGGCTCAAGGCCCAGGGCGTGCCGCGCCAGACCATCGGCCTGGTGATGGACGAGAAGGGCGTGCTGCGCCACGGCCAGGCGGTGCACTGCGCGGCCGGCGCGGGCGAGATCCTGTCCGGCACCTTCTCGCCGACGCTGGGCAAGGCGGTGGCGCTGGCGCGCGTGCCCAGCGGCGAGCTCGGCGCGGTGTCGGTGGACATCCGCGGCAGGCAGGTGCCGGTGCGGGTGGTGAAGTATCCCTTCGTCCGCGACGGCCAGGCACAGCCCGGCGTGCTCTGAGCCGGGGTCGGGGACCGGAAGCGCGGTCGATGCGGTGGCGACGGACGGGGCTTTGCGGTGCATGCGAGCCGGGGCGCCTGCGCCGCGATGACCGCCGGTTTCCGATTTCCCATTCCCGGTTCCCGGCCTCGGTTACAATCCGCGCCGCGTCCACGCCCCAATTTCCCAGGAGCATCCCATGAGCGAGATCCCAGGCGACCTGAAGTTCATGAAGTCCCACGAGTGGGCCCGCGTCGAGGACGACGGCACCGTCACCGTGGGCATCTCCGACCACGCCCAGGGTCTGCTCGGCGACCTGGTCTATGTGGAGCTGCCGAACGTCGGCGACCAGGTCGAGGCCGGTGCCGCCTGCGCCGTGGTCGAGTCGGTGAAGGCCGCCTCGGACGTGTACAGCCCGGTGTCCGGCAAGATCGTCGCGGTCAACGAGGCGCTCACCGACAAGCCCGAGACCATCAACGAGGACGCCTACGGCGAGGGCTGGATCTTCGTGGTCAGGATGGACGACGCCGAGCAGCTCAACGAGCTGTTGTCGCCGGACGACTACGCCGAGCTGCTCGAAGAAGAAGGCCACTGAGCGGCCGGCCATCGGGTGCGGGAGCGGGAGTCGGATGCGGCCTGCTGCGCCGCCCCGATGCCCGGGCCCGCCCCGGTCCCCGACGCTCGCGCGTTTCGCTATCCCCTGTATCCCCCATTCCCCCCTTCCCCCATTCCCGGTTTCCGGCCCCATGCCTTTCATTCCCCACAGTGAAGCCGACGTCCAGTCCATGCTGAAGGCCATCGGCGCCGCCAGCATCGAGGAACTGTTCGACGAGATCCCCGCCGAGCTCAAGGTCCGTTCGCTGGACGGCGTGCCCGAGGGCATGAACGAAATGCAGGTCGAGCGGCTGATGCGCGAGCGCGCCCGGCTCGACGAGACCCGCCTGTGCTTCGCCGGCGCCGGCGCCTACGAGCATCACATCCCCGCGGCGGTCTGGCAGATCGTCGGCCGCGGCGAGTTCTATTCGGCCTACACGCCGTACCAGGCCGAGGCCAGCCAGGGCACGCTGCAGCTGATCTACGAATACCAGACCATGATGACGCGGCTGACCGGCATGGACGTGTCCAACGCGTCGATGTACGACGGCGCCACCGCGCTGGCCGAGGCGGTGCTGATGGCCGAGCGCAGCGCCAAGCGCGGCGGCGCCCGCCGCGTGCTGGTGCCGGTGTCGGTGCATCCGGCCTACCGCAAGACGATGAAGACCATCCTCGGCCTGCAGGACATCGCGGTGGAGGAGATCGACTGCCCGGGCGGCCGGCTCGACATCGCGGCGCTGGAGGCGGTCGAAGGGGCGTTCACCGCGCTGGTGATCCCGCAGCCGAACTTCTTCGGCGTGCTGGAGGACGTGGATGCGCTGACCGACTGGGCGCATGCGCGCGGGGCGCTCGCCATCGCCGTGGTCAATCCGATGTCGCTGGCGCTGCTCAAGGCGCCCGGCCGCTGGGGCGGGACCGGCGCCGACATCGTCTGCGGCGATGGCCAGCCGCTGGGCGTGCCGCTGTCTTCGGGCGGCCCGTACTTCGGCTTCCTCACCTGCAAGAAGGACCTGGTGCGCAACATGCCCGGCCGCATCGTCGGCCGCACCACCGATCTGGACGGCCGCGAGGGCTTCGCGCTCACCCTGCAGGCGCGCGAGCAGCACATCCGCCGCGCCAAGGCGACGTCGAACATCTGCACCAACCAGGGCCTGCTGGTCACCGCCGCCACCATCTACATGAGCCTGCTCGGTCCCGAGGGTCTCCGGCGCGTGGCGGTGCAGTCGGCCAGCGGCGCCCGCGCACTGCGGCGGCGCCTGGAAGCGATTCCCGGCGTGCGTGCGCTGTTCCCGGAGGCGCCGCACTTCCACGAGTGCGCCTTCGTGCTGCCGAGGCCGGCCAGCGAGGTGATCGCCAAGCTCGCCGAGCAGCGCATCGTCGCCGGCGTCGCGCTGGGCGAGGAGTACCCGGCACTCGGCGACGCGCTGCTGGTGTGCGTCACCGAGACCAAGACCGACGCCGATCTGGACCTGTTCGCCGAGGCGCTCGCCGCCGCCGTCGCCTGATCCGGTCCGACGCTTCGATCTGCGCGAACCCGCGGCGGCGACGTCGCGGGTTCGTGCGTTTCGGGGGCCTCGCATGCGGGCTGACGGACGACAGGGTGTCGTGTTCGTCCGGCGCCACCGCCGGGTTGCCCGCACCGGCCGACAGAGCGATGCGGATGGCGTCGGTTGCGCTCGGTCGCATCGTCCGCATGCGCGTCGGTGGCATCGCAAGTTCGCGCACTTCTGGCTTGTGCGATGCGAAAAACCGGTGCGACGGCGGTTGCGGTGAGCGCTGGCGTCGAGGTCGTGGTCGCCCGCGGCGCGCATGTCCGGCCGCATGTCGCGCGTCGCGGCGATGCAAGTGCGCGATCGCGTGCAAGCCGCGCGGATGCTTGCTTTCATCGCATGCGCGTTGGTTCTTCGCGATCGCGATGGCGAGCATGTCGTGGTCGCCCGTGCGAGGCGTTGCCCGACGCGCGTGCGGCGGCGTCGAAAAAAATGCGCCTGGAGTTATTGACACTGTGTTTTCACGTGATTAGCTTTCGCCCAGCAGACGCCGGCTGCGGGGAATAGTGAGTCGAAACCAACTTCCAACATGCGCGACACGCTTCGCCGCCCAGGAAGTCGTCAGGTGGACTCAGGGGATCTTTCCCTCGAAAAAAGCCGCAGCCTCTCCCGAGGCACCCATCGATCTCACGCCCATGCCGCTGCCGGCATGGGCGTTCGTTTTGGGCGGGATGCATGGTTCGTCCCGTCCGGCGCATCCGTCGCGCCGCCCCGCGTGGGTGGCCGCGGTCCGTCCCGGGCTCGTCTCCTGTGACGGTGACTTCAACACTGGGCAGTCAACAGCCAACTGACGAGGAGCTAGACGAACCATGGCTATGAAGAAAGCTGCGAAGAAGACCGCCGCGAAGAAATCCGCGGCCAAGAAAACCGTGAAGAAGGCCGCTGCCAAGAAGCCGGCGGTGAAGAAGGTCGCCAGGAAGGCGGCTCCGAAGAAGGCTGCCAAGAAGGTCGCCAAGAAGAAGGCGGCTCCGAAGAAGGCCGCCAAGAAGGTCGCCAAGAAGGCGGCTCCGAAGAAGGCCGCCAAGAAGGTCGCCAAGAAGGCGGCTCCGAAGAAGGCTGCCAAGAAGGTCGCCAGGAAGGCGGCTCCGAAGAAGGCTGCCAAGAAGGCGGCTCCGAAGAAGGCCGCTGCCAAGAAGGCGGCCCCGAAGAAGGCCGCTCCCAAGAAGGCGGCAAAGAAGAAGGCCGCTCCGGCTCCGGTGATGCCGGCGGCCCCCGTCGCGCCGGTGATGTAAGCCGACGTCCCGAACCGTAAGTCCGGACTCTCTCCCTGTGGGCCCAGGCAGGGAGAGAGACTTTCGGGGGAGGGGGTGAGACGGCGCCGGCAGGCGCCGTTGCTCCATTGGGGACAGCGCAGGCCGTGCGGGCGTGAAGTGGCAACATCCGGGCATCCCGGATCGATCAGGACGGCGTCGATGCGCGGTGAATCGAGGACAGGGCGATGCGGGTAGTCAAGGCGCTGGCGGGAGTGATCGCGGCGCTGGTCGTGCTGTTCTTCGCGGTCGGCTGGTTGCTGCCCGACCGGGTGGTTGTCGAGCGGGGCATCCATGTGGCGCGTCCGCCGGCCGAGGTGCATGCCGTGCTGGACGGGTTCGGCCGCTTCAACGAATGGTCGCCCTGGGCCGAACTGGACCCGCAGGCCCGGTATGAATTTTCCGGTCCGCCGACGGGCGTCGGCGCGACCCTGCGCTGGTCGGGCAACGATGCCGTCGGCAGCGGCCGCCAGCGCATCGTCGAGAGCGTGGCGGGCGAGCGGGTGGTCACCGCGCTCGAATTCGACGGGCAGGGCGAGGCGACCGCCCGGTTCCTGCTCTCGCCGCGTGATGGCGGCACCGATGTGCTGTGGCGGTTCGAGGCCGACTTCGGGGGCAGCATCGCCGGGCGCTGGTTCGGACTGTTCCTCGACCGCCTGATCGGTGCCGACTACGAGCGCGGGCTGGCGCGCCTCAAGGCGCTGCTCGAGTCCGGGTCCGGATCGGCGTCGTCCGCCATGGTGGACGGCGAGGAGATCGACTTCGTGCCGCTGAGGCTGCTGTATGCGAGCGGCACCGCGCCGGTCGACGACATCCATGCCATCGCCGAGGCGCTGGCCGCGCGCTACGGCGAGATCACGGCGCTGATGCAGGCGCAGGGCGTCCGCCAGGTCGGCGCACCGCTGACGATCACCCATGCGGTCGAGGACGGGGTGTGGCGCTTCGATGCCGCGATCCCGGTGGACCGCAACGACATCGCCCTGGCCGGCGAGGTGCGCGCCGGCATGTCGCCGGGCGGCCGCGCGCTGCGTTTCGTCCACGTCGGGCCCTACGAGCGCCTGCACGCGTACTGGCAGGGGGCGATGGACTGGACCGCCGGCCACGGCTACCGCCAGCGCGGGCCGGTGATCGCGCAGTACCTGAGCGACCCCGGCGAGATGCCGCCGGAGGCGCTGGTCACGCACCTGGTGGTCCCCATCGAATGAGCGGCAGGATCACTCACATCGGCCGGACGCTGCCACGCCTGTCGGGCGATGACAGCCTGTTCCGCGAGCTCGCCGAGCAGTCCGGCGACGTGCTTTCGGTCGGCGAGGCCGATGGCCTGATCCGCTACGTCAGCCCGTCGGTGCACCGCGTGCTCGGGCACGACGTGGCCGGGCTGGCGGGGCGCAGCGTGTTCCGCTTCCTGCATCCGGCCGACGTGCCGCGGCTGCGCGCCACCTACGAGCGCGCCCGCTCGGGCGGCGTGCGCGAGGCGACCATCGAACTGCGCGCGCGGCACAGGTCCGGCCACTGGCTGTGGCTGGAGTCGCGGCTGCGCTGGATTCCCGGTGGTGGCGAGGACGGCTGGCGCTGGGTGGCCAGCCTGCGCGACATCACCGAGCGGCGCCGCTTCGAGCAGCGTCTGGCGGCCGAGAAGGAGCGCGCCCAGGCGACGCTGCGCGCGATCGCCGACGGTGTGATCAGCGTCGCTCCGGACGGCCGCATCGATTACCTCAATCCGGCCGCCGAGCGCATCACCGGCTGGAGCGCGGGCAGCGCGGTGGGGCGGCCGGTGACCAGCGTGTTCATGCCCAGCGGGCATCGCGCGCCGCCGCCCGAGAACGAAGGGCTGGCCGGGCTGTCGGCCTGGTTCCATGCCGTCGCCGACGCGCCGGCCACGCTGCGCCGGCGCGACGGCAGCGAGTGCGTGGTGCAGGTGGCGGTGGCCGCGGTGGCCGACAGCGAGGGCCGGCCGCAGGGGCTGGTGCTGACCTTCCGCGACACTTCGCAGACCGCCGCGCTGCTGCGCGAGCTGGCCTACCGCTCCAGCCACGACTCGCTGACCGGGCTGTACAACCGCGAGGAGTTCGAGCGTCAGCTCAAGCGGCTGGTGCTCGAAGCCAACGCCGGCAGCGGACCGCATGCGCTGTGCTACCTCGATCTGGACCAGTTCAAGCTGGTCAACGACACCTGCGGCCACGCTGCCGGCGACGCGCTGCTCAAGGACGTGGCGCAGACGCTGCGATCGGCGCTGGGCGAGGGCGACGTGCTGGCGCGGCTGGGTGGCGACGAGTTCGGTGTGCTGATGCCGCAGCGCGGCACCGCCGAGGCGGCCCGGCGCGCGCAGGCGCTGGTCGATGCGCTGAGCCGGATGCGCTTCGAATGGAGCGAGCGCCAGTTCGTCATCACCGGCTCGGTCGGCGTGGCGCCGGTGAGCCGTCAGTCCGGCACCTACGAGAGCGTGCTGATGGCGGCCGATGCCGCCTGCTACATCGCCAAGGAGCGCGGCCGCAACCGCGTGCATGTCTCCGAGCCCGCCGACGTCGACCTGGTGCGCCGGCAGGGCGAGATGCGCTGGATCCCGCGCCTGCAGACCGCGCTTGAGGTGGGCGACTTCCATCTGCTGGCGCACGACATCGTGCCGGTGCAAAGCGGCATTCCGACCGGCCGCCACATCGAGGTGCTGATCTCGCTGCCCGACGCCAGCGGACGGCTGGTGCCGCCGGGCGAGTTCCTGCCGGCGGCGCTGCATTACGGGCTGATGGGACGGATCGACCGCTGGGTGATCGGTCAGGTCTGCGAGTGGCTGCTGTGGCGTTCGCACACCGGCCGCGCCCTGCCCGAGCTGGTGGCGATCAACCTGTCCGGCTCGTCGATGAGCGACGCCGAGTTCCGCGACTACCTGGAAGAGCAGGTGCGCGGCCTGCCCACGGGCGGCACGCTGTGCTTCGAGATCACCGAGAGCGAGGCGATCGCCAACCTGGCCGAGGTCGGCGACTTCATGCGCCGGATGAAGGACTACGGCTGCCGTTTCGCTCTGGACGACTTCGGCAGCGGGCTGAACTCGTTCGCCTACCTCAAGCGGCTGCCGGTGGACTACATCAAGATCGACGGCCAGTTCGTGCGCGACGCCGCGCAGGACGGCGTCAACCTGGCGATGGTCGAGTCGATCCACCGCATCGGCAAGGTGATGGGGGTCAAGACCATCGCCGAGTTCGTCGAGAACGAGGCCATCTTCCGCCGCATCCGCGAGATCGGCGTGGACTACTGCCAGGGCTTCCTGTTCGGCATGCCGAGGCCGCTGCTCAACCTCGACTGAGCCGGTGGCCGGAGCGCCGCAGGAGCGTGCCGGCTCAGCGCGCGCCGCGCGCCGCGTGGCGCTCCAGTTGCAGCCAGTCGCGCTGCGGCAGGCCGAGCGCGCGGTCGATCAGCGTCGGGAACAGGCCGGACGGGGCCGGGCTCTCGCTGTTCCAGATCACCGCCACGCCCAGGCCATGGTCGGGCAGGAAGCCCATCATCGCGCGATAGCCCTGTACCGCGCCGCCGTGGAACTGCAGACGGTGGCCGGAGTAGTCGTAGCTGCGCCAGCCGAGCGCGTAGTGGGCGTTGCGCAGGCGCTCGCGTCGCCAGGGCGAGCCGCCGAGCTGGTCCGGCGTGCGCACCTGCGGGGTGTGCACCTCGCGCAGCAGGTCGGGTGGCAGCACCTCGGGGCGATGGCCGAGCTGGGCGATCAGCCACTGCGCCAGGTCGCGCGCACTGGCGTTGACGCCGGCGGCGGGCGGCACGCGGTAGTAGGTCTCCTTCGGCCGCACCGGCACCCAGCCGCCGCGCCCGCGCACGTGTGGCGCCGCCCAGCTCGGGCTGGACTCGAGCGCGTCGCGGCCGAAGGTGGCGCCGTACATGCCCAGCGGGTGGAACAGGCGCTTCTCGACCAGGCGGCTGTAGAAGTCGCCGGTCACCGCGAAGGCGATGTCGCCGATCAGGCTGAAGGCGATGTTCTGGTAGCCGTAGCAGTCGCCCGGGCGGCAGATGATCGGCGTCTCGCCGAGTTTGGCGACCAGCAGCGGGTAGGGCTGGTCGGCTTCCAGGTCGTTGTCGAGCGCGTGGTAGGGCAGCCCGACGCGGTGGCTGAGCACGTCGCGCACGGTCAGGTTCTGCGAGCCCTCGACATCGGCCAGGCGGAAGGCGGTGAGGTAGTTGGAGATCCGCGTGTCCCAGCTCAGCGCGCCGTCGCGCACCAGCAGCGCCGCCAGGGTGGCGGCGAAGCCCTTGGACAGGGAGGCGACGCGGAAGGCGGTGTCCGGCGTGACCGGCTCGCGGGTCCGGACGTTGGCGACGCCGAAACCGCGCGCGGTGAGCACCCGGTCGTCCTGCACCACCACCAGCATCAGGCCGGGGATGCGGGCCTCGTCGACGATGCGCTGGGCCAGGCGTTCGCCCTGGCGGGCGATGTGCGTGTAGTCGCGCCCGGCTTCGCGGGTGGCGTCGATCGAATTGGCGTGGGCCGGCGCAACGGGGAGCACGGGGGCGCCCGCGCAGGCGAGCAGGAGGGCGAGGAGCGCGGCTTTCGTCTGTGGCATCGCCTGCGTATGCTTGGAACGGCCGCCCCATTCTAGCGCCGTACGCCGCATGTGGGCCGTCTCGTTCAGGGAAGGAGTCATCCGATGGGCTTTCTGATCTTTCTGGCCGTACTGGTCGTCCTCGTGCTGTGGGCGGTCGGCATCTACAACGGGCTGGTGGTGGCGCGCAACGCGTTCCGCAACGCCTTCGCGCAGATCGACGTGCAGCTCACCCGCCGTCACGACCTGATCCCGAATCTGGTCGAGGTCGCCAAGGGCTACATGGCCCACGAGCGCCAGACGCTGGAGGCCGTGATCGCCGCCCGCAGCGCCGCGGTGAACGCGCAGAAGAACGCCGCGGCCAGCCCGGGCGATCCGGCCGCGATGCAGCAGCTTGCCGGCGCCGAGAACATGCTCACCCAGACCCTGGGCCGGCTGTTCGCGCTGTCCGAGGCCTACCCGGACCTCAAGGCCAACCAGAACATGATGCAGCTCTCCGAGGAGCTGACCTCGACCGAGAACCGGGTCGCCTTCGCCCGCCAGGCCTTCAACGACGCGGTGATGGGCTACAACAACAAGCGCGAGGTGTTCCCCGCGAACATCGTCGCCGGCCTGTTCGGCTTCCAGCCCGCCGCGCTGCTGGAGATCGAGTCGCCGGAGATGCGCCGCGCGCCGCAGGTGAAGTTCTGACGCGTGGCGGGTGGGGGCGCGCCGCAGGGGCTTCCGACGGTCCGTGCAGGCGCGGTGTGGGCCGTGGCCGGCAGATCGGCGCGCCGTCCGTCCGCGGACCGCGCCGCTAGGGTGCGGCGGCGGATCTCTCCCCATACTCTCGCATCACGATGAACTTCTACGAACGTCAGGATGCCGCCCGCCGCCAGTCGCGGCGGCTGATCGTGCTGTTCGCGCTGGCGGTGCTCGGCATCGTGCTGGCGGTGGACTTGGTGCTGCTGTTCGCCTTCGGCCTGGTCCACCGGCCGGTGGGCGAGGTGATCGGGCCACTCGTGTTCGTCAGCCTGGCGACGCTGGCGGTGATCGGCCTGGCCTCGCTCGCCCGTGTGGCCGGTCTGCGCAGCGGTGGCGGCGCGGTGGCGCGCGAGCTGGGCGGTGTGCGGGTGCCCGAGGACACGGTCGATCCGCAGCTGCGCCGGCTGCGCAACGTGGTCGAGGAGATCGCCATCGCCTCGGCGGTGCCGGTGCCGGAGATCTACGTGCTGGAGCAGGAGGCCGGCATCAACGCCTTCGCCGCCGGCTGGTCGCCCTCGGATGCGGCGGTGGCGGTGACCCGCGGCGCGCTGGAGCGGCTCAACCGCGACGAGCTGCAGGGCGTGATCGCGCACGAGTTCAGCCACATCCGCAACGGCGACATGCGGCTGAACATCCGCCTGATGGGCGTGCTGTTCGGCATCCTGGTGCTGGGGCTGATCGGCCGCAAGGTGCTGCAGCACGCGCGTCTCGCCCGCGGCGGGCGCGATTCGCGCGGGGTGGCGGCGGTGATGCTGATCGCGCTGGCGATCACGGTGATCGGCTACGTCGGCGTGTTCTTCGGCCGGTTGATCAAGGCCGGCGTGAGCCGCCAGCGCGAATACCTGGCGGATGCCTCGGCGGTGCAGTTCACCCGCCAGACGCAGGGCATCGCCGGCGCACTGAAGAAGATCGCCGGCCTGCCGGAGGGCTCGAAGCTGGTCAGCGCCGATGGCGAGGAGGTCGCGCACATGCTGTTCGGCGACGGCGTCGGCTTTTCCTCGCTGTTCGCGACGCATCCGCCGCTGCTCAAGCGCATCCAGGCACTGGAGCCGGGTTTCAGGCCGGAAGAGGTCGCGCAGTTGCGGCGGCGCTGGCGCGACGCGCCGCCCGCGGGGCTGGACGAGGATCGCGCGCTCGGGCTGACCGGACGCGAGGCGCCGCTGCCGACGCCGGGGGCGGCGCTCGACGTGGTGCCGACGGCGGTGGCCGCGCATGTCGCCGCGCCGGTCGAGGGCGACTACCGGCGTGCCGGCGCGTTGCTGGCGTCGATCCCGGAGCACCTGCAGGCGATGGCGCGGCAATCGGATACGGCCATGAGCCTGCTGTTCGGCCTGCTGTTCTCGCGCGATGCGGCCATCGCGCAGCGCCAGTACGGCGAGCTGATGGCCCGGCACGGCGGCGCGGTGGCGGACGCGGCACGGGCGGTGGCGCAGGATGCGGCCAGGCTGCATCCGATGCTGCGGCTGCCGTTGGCCGAGCTGGCCTTTCCGGCGCTGCGCCGGCAGCCGCGGCCGGTGCTGGAGGCCTTCGCCGACAGCGTCCACGCGCTGGCGCATGCCGACGGCAGACTGAGCCTGTTCGAGTATTGCCTCGGCCAGTTGCTGCGCAGCCAGGTGCTAGAGGCGCTGGATCCGGCGCGGCACTGGCGCCCGGGACGGCGCAAGCTGACCGAGGCGCGCGAAGCGGTCGCCCGCCTGCTGGCGGTGATGGCGCAGGTTGGGCACGCCGATCCGGCGCAGGCGCGGCGTGCCTACCACGTCGGCCTCGATCGGGTGCTGCCGCACCAGCACCTCCCGTACGCGCCACCGGAGGCCGGCGTGCAGGCGCTGGACCAGGACTGGCCGTTGCTGGACGAGCTGCAGCCGCTGGCCAAGTCCTTGCTGGTCGAGGCGCTGGTGGCGGCGATCAGCCACGATGGCCAGGTGACGGTGGAAGAGGCCGAGCTGCTGCGCACCGTGTGCGCCGTGCTGCACTGCCCGTTGCCGCCGCTCATCGAGCAGGGCTGAGTCGCGTCGTCCGGGACGGCGTGTGCGGCCAGTCCAGTGCTCGTCGGGATCCGGGGCCCGGGAAAGAGCATGCCGGCTTGCGCCGGGATGACAATGCTTTGATGCTCTTCCGGTTTCCGGTTTCCGGTTTCCGGTTTCCGGTTTCCGGTTTCCGGTTTCCGGTTTCCGGCCCTATTCCAGCTCGCGATGGAAGGTGAGCACGTCCTCGCGGCCCTGTTCGCGGCAATGCCGCGCCAGATGCTCGGCGAGAAAGACCGAGCGGTGGCGGCCGCCGGTGCAGCCGAAGGCGATGGTGACGTAGCTGCGGGTGCCGTCCTCGAAGCGCGGCAGCCAGGCGTCGAGGAAGCTGGCGACCTGTTGGACGAACTCGCGCACCTCGGGCTGCGCCTCCAGATGCTCGCGCACGGCGGCGTCGCGGCCGGACAGCGGGCGCAGGCGGCTGTCCCAGTGCGGGTTGGGCAGGCAGCGGGCGTCGAACACGAAGTCGGCGTCGGCCGGCAGGCCGCGCTTGTAGGCGAAGGATTCGAACAGCAGCGACAGGCCGGGGCGCTGGCCGGCGCCGAGCTGGACGATCACCCGTCGGCGCAGCTGGTGGACGTTGAGCTCGCTGGTGTCGATGACGTGGTCGGCGATGGCGCGCACCGGGCGCAGCACCTGCCGCTCCAGCACGATGGCGTCGGCCAGCGCCAGGCCGGTGTGGCTGAGCGGGTGGCGGCGGCGCGTTTCCGAGTAGCGCTTGAGCAGGATTTCGTCGCGGGTGTCGAAGTAGACCAGGGTGTAGTCCACGCCGAGCGCACCGACCGCCGACAGCCACTCGGGGAGTTGCGAGAGGTCGACGCCACGGTTGCGCACGTCGATGCCGACCGCCAGCCGTGGATGCGCCTCGCCGCTGCGGGTGACGCTCTCGACGAAGGCCGGCAGCAGTTCGGCGGGCAGGTTGTCGACGCAGTTGTAGTCGAGGTCTTCGAGCGTGTTCAGCGCCACCGACTTGCCGGAGCCGGACAGGCCGCTGATGACGACCAGGCTGGGGCGGGTTGGCGCGCTGTCGGTCACCATGGCGAGACGTCGTTCTTCAGTTGCTGGCTGTGGCGGGCGAGGAAGGCCTGCGCCGGGTCGATGCCCTTGGCGCGCAGCAGGTGCAGGCGCACGGCGGCTTCCAGCAGCACGGCGAGGTTGCGGCCGGGTGCGACCGGCAGGGTGATGGTGGGCACGTCCAGGTCGAGTACCCGGCGCAGGCCGAGATCGCCGAGCAGGCGGTCGATGCCGCTGTGGTCGGGGTCGCCGACCGGCTTGAGGTGGACGATCAGGCGCAGGTACTTGTTCCGCTTGATCGCGGTGTGGCCGAACATCTGGCGGATGTTGAGGATGCCCAGGCCGCGCACCTCCAGCAGGTCCTGCAGCAGCTCCGGGCAGGTGCCGTCGAGCACGTCGGGGGCGATCTGGGTGAATTCGGGCGCGTCGTCGGCGACCAGGCGGTGGCCACGGGTGACCAGCTCCAGCGCCAGCTCGCTCTTGCCGGCCCCGCTCTCGCCGGTGATCAGCACGCCGATCGAGTACACCTCCATGAACACGCCGTGCAGCGTGATCCGCGGCGCCAGCGCGCGGGCCAGGTGGTACTGGATCAGGGTGAGCAGCTCGTGGCCGCGGCGCGGCGAGATCCAAAGCGGGGTCTGCGATTCCTCGCAGGCGTCGTGCAGGTCTGCCGGGCAGGGCTGGTTCTTGCTGATGACCAGGGCCAGCGGACGGAAGTTGACGATCTTCTGCAGCGTTTCCCAGCGTTGGCGGGCGTCGAGGCCGTCCAGCCAGGCCAGCTCCTCGCTGCCGAGGATCTGCACCTTGTTCGGGTAGATGATGTTCAGGTAGCCGGCCAGCGAGGGCCGGCGCGAGAGGTGCTCGCCGGATTCGAGCACGCGCGATTCGCCGGCCTGGCCGGCGGCCCAGCGCAGCTCGAGCCGCGCCTGCAGCTGGTCGAACAGTTCGCGGGCGGCGATCTGGGAGGCCATGCCCGTGCTAGGCCGCGTGGGCGCTTTGCCAGTCCGAGAGCAGGCGGTACAGCGCGGTCGAGTCCTTGGCGGCGCGCAGGCGTTCGCGGAAGGCCGCGTCGCCGAACATCTCGGCCAGCTGCGAGAGCAGCAGCAGGTGCTGGTGGGTGAAGTGCTCGGGCACCGCCAACGCGAAGACCAGGTCGACCGGCTGGCCATCGGGCGCGCCGAAGTCGATCGGCTCGGCCAGCCGGATGAAGGCGCCGGTCGCCGCGGCCAGTCCGGCGGTGCGGCCGTGCGGGATCGCCACGCCGTGACCCAGGGCGGTCGAGCCCAGCCGCTCGCGCGCACAGAGGCTGTCGAAGACGGCGGCTTCCAGCGCGCCGTCCTGATTGTCGGTGAGCAGGCGGGCCAGCGATTCCAGCAGCCGCTTCTTGCTGGTGGCATGGACCCCGGCGCTGACGCGCGCGGGGCTCAGCAGGTCGAGCAGGTGCATGGCGGGGACGTGGCTCAGCCGAGGCTGCCCGAGCGCGCGGCGTCGAGGCCGCGGTGGTGGTCGGTCATCTTTTCCTTCTGCTTGATCAGCAGGCGGTCGAGCTTGTCGGCCAGCAGGTCGATGGCGGCGTACATGTCCTCGGCGACGGCGTCGGCGAACAGGGTCTTGCCGGGGGTGTTCAGGGTCGCCTCGGCCTTGTGCTCCAGCTTGTTCACCGAGAGGATCACGCGCGCTTCGAGGTGGTGGTCGAAGTGGCGATCGGGGCGCTCCAGCTTGTTCTTGACGTAGTCGTGCAGGGCGGGGGTCACGTCGATCTGGTGGCCGCTGATCTCGATCCGCATGACAGATCTCCTTACTCGTGGACGGCAGGAATGCGCCCGTCCCGGGACGGACGCGGGGAGGGAAGGGGGGAGGGGATCGTCGCGCGC
Source organism: Rehaibacterium terrae (assembly GCF_014202935.1). Classification (GTDB taxonomy): domain Bacteria; phylum Pseudomonadota; class Gammaproteobacteria; order Xanthomonadales; family Xanthomonadaceae; genus Rehaibacterium; species Rehaibacterium terrae. Next base: position 218,484 of record NZ_JACHHX010000002.1, read on the forward strand.
CCAACCGGGGGCCGGGCCGCTGCCGTGTCGATCATCGGGGCCTCAGCCGAGTCGCTGCCGCTCGTTGGACGAGGGGATATTCATCGCTTCCCGGTATTTTGCCACGGTTCGCCGGGCCACGGGGATGCCGGCCGCCTTCAGCTCGGCGGCCATCCGGGCGTCGGAAAGCGGCCGGCGCGGGTCTTCGGCTTCGATCAGCTTGCGGATCATGGCCTGGATGGCGGTGCTGGAGGCGGCGCCGCCGTCCCCGGTGCCGATCCCGGAAGCGAAGAAGTGCCGGAACTCGAAGGTGCCGCGCGGGGTGCGCAGGTACTTGCGGGCGGTGGCGCGGGAAACGGTCGACTCGTGCAGGCCCAGCTCGTCGGCGACATCGCGCAGGGTGAGCGGGCGCATGGCCTCGGGGCCATGGTCGAGAAAGCCGCTTTGCTGGCGGACGATGCAGCGGGCCACCCGCAGCAGGGTGTCGGCGCGGGTCTGCAGGCTCCTGATCAGCCAGCGCGCCTCCTGCAACTGGCCGCGCAGGTAGTGCGCATCCTCGCGGCTGGCGCGGGCCAGCAGGCGCTGGTAGCGGCGGTTGATGCACAGCTGCGGCTGGCAGCCGTGGGCCAGTGCGACCTTCCAGACCCCACCCTCGCGCCAGACCACGCAGTCGGGGCGGATGTACTCGGGCGCGGCCGGGGTGATTTGCGCGCCCGGGCGCGGGTCGAGCGAACGCAGCAGGTCGATCGCGACGGCCAGCTCGGCCGGATCGGCGTGCAGTTCGGCGGCGAGTCGCTCGGGGCCGTGGCGGGCCAGTGCTTCGAGGTGGTCGGCGGCGATCCTGCGCGCCAGCGCCAGCCCGGGGGTGTCGTGGGACAGGGTGCCGAGCTGGATGGTCAGGCAATCGGCCAGGTCGATGGCGCCGACGCCGAGGGGGTCGAAATGCTGGATGCGATGCAGGACCGGCAGCATGTCCTCCAGGGTGACGTCGATCTCGGGGCGCAGACTGGCGCGGATGGCGTCCAGCGGTTCGGTCAGGTAGCCGTCCTCGCCGATGGCTTCGATCAGGGCGACGGCGATGGCGCGGTCGCGGGCGCCCATCGGGGTCAGGTGCAGCTGCCAGTAGAGGTGGTCGTGCAGGTCCTCGGGCGCACTGACGGCGACCGGGCGGTCGCCGTCCTCGCCGTCGCTTCCGTCGTCGTCGCCGCGGCCGTGCCAGTCCAGGCCGTCGTCGAAGTCGATGGCGTCGATGGCGTCGGAGGCGTCGGAAGCATCGATGTCGGCCGGGTCGCTGGCGCCGGTCGCGTCGGCCGTGTCGGCCGCCGGGCCGGCTTCGGCGGCCGTTTCCGCGCTGTCGCCTTCGCCGCTGGCGTCGTCGTCCGGCTCGGCCTCGTCGGCGCGTTCGAGCAGCGGGTTGCCGTCGAGGAGTCGGGCGACCTCGGCTTCCAGCTCGATCGACGACAGCTGCAGCAGGCGGATCGCCTGCCGCAGCTGCGGGGTGAGCGCGAGGTGCTGGCCGAGGCCGGGTCGGAGGGTGGGTTTCATGCGCGCTCGGAGCGGCGGTGCCGGGCCGTCGCGCGGGCGGTCAGAGCCGGAAGCTCTCGCCCAGGTAGACGCGACGCACTTCGGGATTGGCGAGCACCGCCTGGGGGGCTCCCTCCGCGAGTACCGTACCGGCGTTCAGGATATACGCGCGGTCGCAGATGCCCAAGGTCTCGCGCACGTTGTGGTCGGTGATCAGCACGCCGATGCCGCGGTTCTTGAGGTGGCGGACGATCTTCTGGATCTCGCCGACCGAGATCGGGTCGACGCCGGCGAAGGGCTCGTCCAGCAGCATCAGCCGCGGCCGGGCAGCCAGGGCGCGGGCGATCTCGACGCGGCGGCGTTCGCCGCCGGACAGGCTGGCGCCGAGCTGGTCGGCGACGTGGCCGACCTGCAGCTCGTCGAGCAGCGCCTCCAGTTCGCGCTCGCGACCGGCGGCGTCCAGGTCCGGACGCAGTTCCAGCACGGCGCGGATGTTGTCGGCCACGCTGAGCTTGCGGAACACCGACGGTTCCTGCGGCAGGTAGCCGACGCCGAGGCGGGCGCGGGCGTGCATCGGCAGGCCGGCGATGTCGGCGCCGTCGAGCACGATCTCGCCGGCGTCGGCCGGGACCAGGCCGACGATCATGTAGAAGCAGGTGGTCTTGCCGGCGCCGTTGGGTCCGAGCAGGCCGACCACCTCGCCGGCGTCGAGCGTCAGGCCGAAATCGCGGACGACCTCGCGCTGCCGGTAACGTTTGCGCAGCCCGCGCGCGACCAGCATCAGGGCGCGCCCTCGCCGCCACGCGGCTGGATGGTCATGCGCACGCGGCCGCCCTCGCTGCCGGCATCGACCCGCCCGGTGCTCAGGTCGTAGGTGACGTGCTCGCCGCTGAGCGTGCCGCGCGACTGCTCGACGGTGACCGCGCCGCTGAGCACGATCACGTCGCTGGACAGGTCGTATTCGACCCGTTGCGCGACGGCGCGCATCGGGTTGCCCTCGTCGTCGATCTGACTGAGCGTGGCCGGGGCGCCCTCGATGATCACCCGGGCGATCTCGCCGCGGCGCCGGATCACCAAGGCGCTGTCGGCGTGCACGTCGAGCGAGCCCTGGGTGATGCGGACGTTGCCGGTCAAGCGCGATTCGCCGTCGTCGGTGAGCAGGGCATCGCCGCGGTCGGCCTCGATCTGCATCGGCTGCCGGCGGTCGTCCGAGCGCGCGGCGGCATCCGGCGCGAGGGCGAGAGCGGCCAGCAGCAGGATCGAACGCAAGGCGGTATCAGCGGCGGATCGGAACATGGCGGCTTCGGACCTCGACGAGCTGGATGCGGCGGGCGGCGAGGTCGGCGTCGAGCTCGCGGCCCCGGAGTATAGAGTCGCCGAAGGTGACGTACACCTCGCGCTGGCTGGTGGCGCGCTGGGTCTTGGGGAACAGGGTGAGTTCCTCGGTCTCGATCCGCAGTGCGCCCTTGCCCGGCATGGGCGGGCCGTCGACGCGCACCGCGCGGGTCAGGCGCAGCTCGTCGCCGCGGTCGTTGACCCAGCCGTCTTCGGCGCGCGCGACCCAGGCGCCATTTTCGGCAGGGACGCTGAACACCGGCTGGTCGATGGTGATCTGGCCGGTGTAGGGATCGCGCGCCAGCAGCGGGCCGCGGGCAGTGAAGGACTCGCTGCCGAACTCGTCGAGGAAGACCACCTGGAAGTCGTCCAGGGTGTAGCTGGCGCGTGGCGGACCCATGTATTCCTGCGCCGGCGCGCGGCTGCGCAGCTGCCAGGCCATCCAGCCGGTGGCGACGACGGCGGCGAACAGGAACAGGGCGACCAGCGGACGGGCTTTCATCGATCCAGGAAACGGGCGAGCACGGCTTCGGCATGGCCCTGCGCGGCCAGCAGCAGGTCGGCCAGTTCGCGCACGGCGCCGGCGCCGCCGGCGTGCTGGGTGCGCCAGTGCACGCGCTCGCGGACCCAGGGGTGGGCGTTGGCCGGGGCCACCGAGAACCCGGCAAAGCCGAGCGCCGGCAGGTCGGGCAGGTCGTCTCCCATGAACGCGGCCTGGTCCGGGGCGAGGCCAAGCCCGGCGCACAGCGCGCGCAGGCAGTCGCGCTTGTCCCTCACCCCCTGATGCACGTGCGGCAGGCCGAGTTCGCGCGCCCGCGCCTCGACGACCGGGCTGCGCCGCGCGGTGACCAGCGCCACCGCGATGCCGTGCTCGCCGAGCAGCTTCAGCCCGAGCCCGTCCTGCACGTGGAAGGCCTTGGTCTCGACGCCGGCGTCGCTGTGGATCAGCCGGCCGTCGGTCAGCGTGCCGTCGACATCCAGCCCGAGCAGCCGCACACGCGCGGCGCGTTCGCGGATGTCGGCGGGGAAGTCGTTGAGGTGGGAGTAGGGCATTTTTTGCCGGGAATCGGGAAGGGGGAGTCGGAAGAGCGGAAACCGGGAACTGGAAGCCGGAAACCGGAGAGCGAGGAGCGAGGAGCGAGGAGCGAGGGTGGGGAGTCGTGGCTGGCCGGGATGCGCTCTCCGATTGCCGATTACCGATTCCCGGTTTCCGGTTTCCGGCCTTTAGACCACCCTCGCCCGCAACAGGTCGTGAATGTTGAGCGCACCGACCACCCGGTTGTCGGCATCGACCACCAGCAGGGCGCTGATCTTGTGCGACTCCATCAGGTGGGCGGCTTCCACGGCGAGGCTGTCCGGGCGGATCGTCTTGGGCTTGAGCGTCATCAGGCTGGCCACCGGCGTGCGGCGCAGGTCGAGCTGGGTGTCGTCGAGGGTGCGGCGCAGGTCGCCGTCGGTGAACACGCCGAGCAGGCGGTTGTCCTCGTCGACGATGGCGGTCATGCCCAGCCGCTTGCGGCTCATTTCGACCAGCGCCTCGGTCACGGTGGCCTCGGCGCGCACGCGCGGGATGTCTTCGCCGCTGTGCATCACGTCGCGGATGTGCAGCAGCAGGCGGCGGCCGAGCGCGCCGGCCGGGTGCGAGCGGGCGAAGTCCTGCTCGGTGAAGCCACGCGCCTCCAGCAGCGCCACCGCCAGCGCGTCGCCCATCACCAGCGAGGCGGTGGTGCTGGAGGTCGGCGCCAGGCCCAGCGGACAGGCCTCGGCCGGCACGCTGACGTCCAGGTGCGCGTCGGCATGCTGTGCCAGGCTGGACTGCGGGCGTCCGGTCATCGCGATCAGCGGCACGCCCAAGCGCTTGATCACCGGCACGATGGTCAGCACCTCGTCGGTTTCGCCCGAGTTGGACAGCGCGAGCACCACGTCGCCGCGGGCGATCATGCCGACGTCGCCGTGACTGGCCTCGCCCGGGTGGACGTAGAAGGCCGGGGTGCCGGTGGAGGCGAGGGTGGCGGCGATCTTGCGGGCAATGTGGCCGGATTTGCCCATGCCGGTCAGCACCACCTTGCCGGTGCAGGCCAGCATCAGTCGGCAGGCGGCGACGAAGCCGCCGTCCACGCGCGGCTTGAGCGCCTCCAGGGCCTGGGCTTCGATGTCGATGACCGCCAGCGCGCTGTCGACCAGCAGCTCGTCGGGGCAGTCATGGGCCGGCGCGGCGGCGGGAAGGGCGTTCATCATGGTGGTGAGGGCTCGACGGGCGGCGGCTCGGCGTTCCGGCGCCGCGCGGTTTCCATTAAAGTAGCGGCCCATTGTATCCCAGCCATCACCCGCGCCCGTTCCGCGGCGCCGACTCCCCATGGACGCAGACACCATCCGCCAGCTGATCGAGCAGGGCCTGCCCGGCGCGCGCGCCGAGGTGCGCGGCGACGACGGCGTGCACTTCGAAGCCACCGTGGTCGCCGAGGCCTTCCGCGGCAAGCTGCCGCTGGCCCGCCATCGCCTCGTCTACGCCACCCTGGGCGAACTGATGGGCGGCGCGATCCATGCGCTGTCGCTGCGCACCCTGACGCCCGACGAGGCCGGGACCGGGGAATAGGGCGTGAGGGCTCGCCGCGTGCCGCGCGCCCGCCCCCGTTCCGCCCTGTCCTGTCCGCAGACCGGCCGATGTCCGCGCTAGAACGGCCGGGGAGCTCCATCGCGCGTCGACGGTGCCGCAATCCGCCGTTGCCGATTTCCGATTTCCGATTTCCGGGTTCCGTTCCATGGCCAAAATCCTGATCCACGGCGGTCAGCCGCTCCACGGCGAGGTGCAGATCTCCGGCGCCAAGAACGCCGTGCTGCCGATCCTGTGCTCCACGCTGCTGTGCGACGGGCCGGTCGAGATCGGCAACGTGCCGCACCTGCAGGACGTGACCACCACCATGTCCCTGCTCGGCGAGCTGGGCATGCAGCTGACCATCGACGAGAAGATGCGGATCCAGGCCGATCCGCGTCACGTCGAGCGCTTCGTCGCACCCTACGAGCTGGTCAAGACCATGCGCGCCTCGATCCTGGTGCTGGGCCCGCTGGTGGCGCGCTTCGGCCATGCCGAGGTGTCGCTGCCGGGCGGCTGCGCGATCGGTTCGCGCCCGGTCGACCAGCACATCCGCGGCCTGCAGGCGCTGGGCGCCGAGGTCGTGGTCGAGAACGGCTACATCAAGGCCCGCGCCGAGCGCCTGAAGGGCGCGCGCATCGTCATGGACGTGGTGACCGTCACCGGCACCGAGAACCTGATGATGGCGGCGGCGCTGGCGCGCGGCACGACGGTGCTGGAGAACGCCGCCCAGGAGCCGGAAGTGGTCGATCTGGCCCGTTGCATCAATGCCATGGGCGGCAAGGTCCACGGTGCCGGCACCAGCACCGTCACCATCGAGGGCGTGGAGCGCCTGCACGGCGGCGTCTACGAGGTGCTGCCCGACCGCATCGAGACCGGCACCTTCCTGGTCGCGGCGGCGATGACCGGGGGCCGCGTGGTCGCCCGCCGCACCCGCGCCGACATCCTCGATGCGGTGCTGATCAAGCTGGAGCAGGCCGGCGCGCACCTGGACACCGGGCCGGACTGGATCGCGCTGGACATGGGCGGCCGCCGGCCGAAGGCGGTCAACCTGACCACCGCACCGTATCCGGCCTTCCCGACCGACATGCAGGCGCAGTTCACCGCGCTCAACTGCATCGCCGAGGGCGTGGGCGTGATCACCGAGACGGTGTTCGAGAACCGCTTCATGCACGTGCAGGAGCTGCGCCGCCTCGGTGCCGACATCGACGAGGAAGGCAACACCATCATCATCCGCGGCCGCGAGCGCCTGACCGGCGCGCCGATCATGGCCACCGACCTGCGCGCCTCGGCCTCGCTGGTGCTGGCCGGGCTGGTCGCCGCCGGCGAGACGACGGTGGACCGCGTCTATCACATCGACCGCGGCTACGAGAACATCGAAGAGAAGCTCGGCGCGCTCGGCGCGCGTATCCGGCGGGTGCCTTGATCACGGCAGCCGGTAACCGGGAATCGGTGACCGGCAACGGGGCTTCGACTCGCGTTGCCGCGAGAAGACGGTAGCGCGAGCCTTTCCGATTCCCGATTCCCGATTCCCGATTCCCGATTCCCGATTCCCGATTTCCGATTCCCGATTTCCGATTCCCGATTTCCGATTCCCGATTTCCGGTTACCGGTTACCGGTTACCGGAGTTACCGGTTACCGGACCTCCACCAGCCGCATCTCGATCGTCTCGCCCTTCGGCTCGCGCTGCACCATGCGTACCGGCAGGTATTCGCGCGCCGGGTCCATCCAGGTGGTGGTGCTGCGGCCCGGGGTCTCGCGCACGCGCTCCACGCGCACCGCGCGGATCGCGCCGGCGGGCACCTGCACGGTTTCGTCGCCGGTCACGCGGTAGCGCTGCAGTTCGTAGTCGTCACGGTCGACCACGCGGTATTCCAGGCCGTCGCGTTTGCCGGCGGCGAGATCGCGGCCGATCGCGAGGGTGACGGCCTGGCGGTCGAGCGTGCCGGGCTGCAGATCGAAGCGGTATTCGCGGTCGCGGTCGGTGCTGATCACGCGGCCGGCGGCCGGGTCGACATCGACGCGACGCTCGCGCGTGCGTATCGCGCCGCTCTGCCGATAGCGGTAGGCGAGCGTCTCGGGGCGCCCGTCCTGCCAGCGGAACTGCGAGCGTTCGTCGATCTCGATGCCGACCAGCGCCGCCAGCCCCGCGGTGCCGCGGGTCAGGGAATGCAGCTCCCAGCGGTCGCCGGACAGCGGTTGCAGGCGCACTTGGGCGCGGCCGATGGCGCTGCCATTGCGCAGCACTTCGTACTCGGCGGTGTAGCCGCGCAGGGGCGAGGCCTCGGCGCTGCCGGCGGCGAGGGCGGCGAGGGTGAGGATCAGGCTGTGGACGATTCGCATGGCGGGTGCAGCTCCTGGTCGGGTCCGAGCAGCAGCGGGGCGGGCAGCGGCCGGCCGTCCAGTGCGACGGCGGCGCCGGCCTGGCGCACGCGGCCTTCGGCGATCCACCGCACGCTGGCGACCAGCAGTGGATGCTCGCGCTCCAGCACGCGCCCGGCCAGCGTCTCCGGCGTATCGCCGTCTAGCACCGGCACCCGGGCCTGCGCGATCACCGGGCCGGCATCCAGCGCCGGGATCACGTAGTGCACGCTGGCGCCGTGCTCGCGCTCGCCGGCCGCGATGGCCCGGGCATGGGTGTGCAGCCCGGGATACTTCGGCAGCAGCGAGGGGTGGATGTTGATCATCCGCCCCGCAAAGCGCCGCACGGCCGCCTCGCTGATGAGCCGCATGTATCCCGCACAGACGATGAGGTCCGGCTGAACCGCGGCGATGCGGCTGAACAGCGATTCATCGAAGGCCGTGCGATCGGCGGAATCCTTCGGCGACAGCGCGAGCGCCGGGATGCCGTGGGCGCGTGCGATCTCCAGCGCGCCGGCACCGGCGCGGTCGGAGAACACGCCGACCAGTTCCACCGGCAACCGCCCGGCCGCGCGCGCGGCGATCAGCGCGGCCAGGTTGCTGCCGCGGCCGGAGGCCAGCACCGCGATGCGGAAGGGCCGGAAGGTGTGGGAATGGGCTGGGCTCACGGCGTGGGGCTCTGGTCGGAGCGGCGCGAGATGCGAGCGGATGGCCCGTGGGTTGGCCAGGCGTGGCTCGTGCCGCTCCTGCGGGGACTCAGCCGATGCGCACGCGCCCGCCGCTGCCGGCCCGGGTGACCCGGCCGATGGTCCAGTGCGCGATGCCGTGCCGGGCCAGGTCGGCGCTGAGGGCGGCCTCGGCCTCGGGCGGCACGATCAGGGTGAAGCCGATGCCGCAGTTGAAGGTGCGCCACATCTCCGGCATCGGCACCGCGCCCTCGCGCTGCAGCCAGTCGAACACCGCCGGCAGCGTCCACGCGCTGGTGTCGATCTCCAGACCGAGGCCCTCGGGCACGACGCGGATGATGTTCTCGGTCAGGCCGCCGCCGGTGATGTGCGCCATGGCGTGGATCGGATGCGTGCGCAGCAGCGCCAGCACCGGCTTGACGTAGAGGGTGGTGGGCGCCATCAGCGCGTCGGCGAGGCTGACGCCGCCCAGGTCGAGGTCGAACGGGCGCTCGGCGCGGTCGACGATGCGGCGGATCAGCGAGTAGCCGTTGGAGTGCGGGCCGCTGGAGGCCAGGCCGACGATCAGGTCGCCTTCGCGCACGCGGCTGCCGTCGAGCAGTTCGGACTTCTCCACCGCGCCGACGGTGAAGCCGGCCAGGTCGTATTCGCCCGGCGGGTACATGTCGGGCATCTCGGCGGTCTCGCCGCCGATCAGCGCGCAGCCGGCCAGCTCGCAACCCCTGGCGATGCCGCCGACCACGGCGACGGTGGTGTCGACGTCGAGCTTGCCGGTGGCGAAGTAGTCGAGGAAGAACAGCGGCTCGGCGCCCTGCACCAGCACGTCGTTGACGCACATGGCGACCAGGTCGATGCCGATGCTGTCGTGGCGGCCGAGGATCTGCGCCAGCTTGAGCTTGGTGCCGACGCCGTCGGTGCCCGACACCAGTACCGGCTCGCGGTAGCGGCCGGACAGGTCGAACAGGGCACCGAAGCCACCCAGTCCGCCCATCACCTCGGGCCGGAAGGTGCGCTTGACCAGCGGCTTGATGCGTTCGACGACGGTGTTGCCGGCGTCGATGTCGACGCCCGCATCGCGGTAGGTGAGCGGGGTGGCGTTCGGATTCACGGGGCGGCTCGGCGCGGGAAAACACCATTCTACCAGCGCCGTGCCGGGCGGCCGGCGCGGTTGGACGGCGGCGGCGGGCTTGCGGCACCATGTCGGCCGTCCGCTTTCCCGACGCCCGCCCCCTTCCGGATGCCGCCCATGCGTCTGTCGCCGCGCCGCTGCCTGTTCGCTCTCGCCCTGCTGCTGTCCCTCGGCGCCGCCGCCGCGCAGGAGCTGGACCTGTACGAGGGCGAGGCGCCGGTACAGGGGCAGGATGCCGCCGAGCGCGAGGCCGCGCTGGCGCAGGCGTTGGCGCAGGTGGTGGTCAAGCTCACCGGCATCCGTGGCGCCGCGACCGACCCGCGCATCCAGTCCGAGCTGCGGCGCGCACCGGAGCTGGCGCGGCAGTTCCGCTACCGGCAGGACCTCGATACCAGCACCGGCGTCCCGGTCTACCTGCAGTACCTGGTGGCACGCTTCGACCCGGTCGCAGTCGAGACGATGCTGGCCGAGGCCGGCCTGCCGGTGTGGCCGGCGCCGCGGCCGCGGCTGCACCTGTGGTTGGTGATCGACGACGGTCGCGGCCCGCGCCTGGTCGGCGCGGCGCAGGCCAATGCGGTGCGCGCGTTGAGCCGGCGCGCCGAGGAGCGCGGCATCCGCGTGACCCTGCCTGCAGCCGACGAGTCGAATGCCGACCTCGCCCTGCGCGCCGTCTGGCGCGGCGAGGCCGAGGCGCTGGCGGCGCTGGCCGAACGTCACGGCAGCGCACCGCTGCTGCTCGGCCGGTTGGCACGCAGCGGCGCGGGCTGGTCGGTGGAATGGACGCTGCGCGAAGGTGGCAGCGAGGTGGCGCGCTGGGGCGCCAGCCACGAGGACGCCCGCCTCGCCCTGTCCGACGGCGCCGACGGCGCGGTCGATGCGCTCGGCCGCCGCTACGCCGACCTGCTCGCCAGCGGCCCGCCCGGCAGCCACGAGATCGTGGTGCGCGGGCTGCGCTCGGGCGACGACTACATCCGCCTGATGGGCTATCTGGACACGCTGGCCATCGTGCGCTCGGTCACGCCGCTGCAAGCGCGCGACGACAGCCTGCGACTGCGGCTGGAGCTGGCCGCCGGGCTGGAGGGCTTCCGCCGGCTGGTGGCGGGCGGGCGCACGCTCGAGCCGGCCGCCGCGCGTGGTGACGAGGCGGAGTTCAGGCTGCGCCCATGAGCCTGGCCTGGCTGCCCAATGCCATCACCCTTGCCCGCATGGTGATGGTGCTGCCGCTGTGGTGGCTGCTGGCACGCGGTGACTACGGCTGGGCGCTGGCACTGGCGGCACTGGCCGGCTTCTCCGATGCGCTCGACGGCGTGCTGGCCAAACGCTTCGGCTGGCAGTCGCGGCTGGGCGGGCTGCTCGACCCGATCGCCGACAAGCTGCTGCTGGCGGTGGCCTTTCTCAGCCTGTGGTGGTACGGCGGGCACTTCCCGACCTGGCTGGTGCTGCTGGTGCTGTGCCGCGACGTGGTGATCCTGGCCGGCGCCGGCATCTGGCAGCTGCGCATCGCCCCGCTGGAAGCGGCGCCGACCCGGCTCAGCAAGGCCAACACCTTCTTTCAGATCGTGCTGGTGCTGACGGTGCTGGTGCAGCTCGGCTTCGGCGGCGTGCCCGGCGCGGCGCGCGATGCACTGGTGTACGCGGTGGCGACGCTGACCGTCGCCAGCGGTGTGGACTACGTGGTGTGCTGGAGCCGCAAGGCGCGGCAGCATGTCAGAGGGGGCGGGGATGAGCGGTGAGGATCTGCGCAAGTGGTGGTGGTTGGCGATGGCGGCGGTGCTCGGCGCGTTGCTGTACGCGCTGGGGCCGATCCTCACGCCGTTCGCGGTGTCGCTGCTGCTGGCCTGGCTGGGCGACCCGCTGGTCGGACGCCTGCAGCGGCGCGGGATGGGCCGCACCCTGGCGGTGGTGCTGGTGTTCGCGCTGATGACGCTGGCGCTGCTGTTGGCGCTGCTGGTCGTGGTGCCGCTGCTCGAACGCCAGATCGCCTACCTGGTGCAGCAGCTGCCGGCGTATGGCGCGTGGCTGCGCGACACCGCGCTGCCCTGGATCGAGCAGCGCACCGGGCTGGAGCTGGCCGGCTATTTCGACCCGGCGCGGTTGATCGGGCTGCTCAAGCAGCACTGGCATGAGGCCGGCGGCATCGCCTCGGCCGTGCTCGGCGGCATCTCCCGATCCGGGCTGGCGATCCTCGGCTGGCTGGCCAGCCTGCTGCTGATTCCGGTGCTGACGTTCTACTTCCTGCGCGACTGGCCGGGCATGGTCGAGCGCGTGCGCGAGCTGCTGCCGCGCCCGCTGGAGCCGACCGTCGTGCGGCTGGCGGCCGAGTCCGACGCCGTGCTCGGCGGCTTCCTGCGCGGGCAGCTGTCGGTGATGCTGGCGCTGGGCGCGATCTACTCGCTCGGCCTGTGGCTGGTCGGCATCGAGCTGGCCTTCCTGATCGGCATGCTGGCCGGCCTGGTCAGCTTCGTGCCCTACCTCGGCGCCTTCATCGGCGTCGCCGCCGGGCTGGTCGCCGCGCTGGTGCAGCACGGCGATCTGTTGCATGTCGTGCTGGTGCTGGTCGTGTTCGGCGTCGGCCAGGCCCTGGAGAGTTTCCTGCTCACGCCGTGGCTGGTCGGCGACCGCATCGGCCTGCATCCGGTGGCGGTGATCTTCGCGATCATGGCCGGCGGCCAGCTGTTCGGCTTCCTCGGCGTGCTGCTGGCGCTGCCGGTGGCGGCCGTGGCGATGGTGGTGCTGCGCTGGCTGCATGCCCGGTACACCGAGAGCGACCTCTACGGCGCACCGGCCGTACCGCCGCTGGTGGCGCACACCGGCGAGCCGCTGGCGCCCGCGGGCGATTCGATGCCGAAGCGGGACGCGTGAGCACGCCGCAGCTCCCCCTGGCCCTGCGCTTTCCTCCGGATCAGCGCTTCGACGGTTTCGTCGGAAGCGACCCGGTGGTGGCGCTGCTGCGCGCCGTCGCCCGTGGCGGACTGGCCGACTGGGTGTATGTCTCCGGTCCGGCCGGCAGCGGCAAGACCCATCTGCTGATCGCCGCCTGCGCCGAGGCCACGCAATGCGGCCGGCGCGCCGCCTACCTGCCGCTGGCCGGTTGCGCAGGGCAGGTGGCCGAGGCGGTGGCGATGTTCGAGGGCTTCGATCTGGTCTGTCTTGACGGGCTCGATGCCGTCGCCGGCCAGCGCGGGGACGAGATCGCATTGTTCGACTTCCACAACCGGGCCCGCAGTGCCGGCAGCACCGTGCTGTACGCGGCGCAGGCCACGCCGGCGCAACTGCCGCCGGGCTTGCCCGACCTGCGCTCGCGGCTCGGCCAATGCGCGCAATTGACGCTGGCCACGCTCGACGATGACGGCCGCCGCCAGGTGCTGCGCCGCCGCGCCGCCGCGCGCGGACTGGAGCTCGACGAGGCGGTGCTGGACTGGCTGCTGCGCCGCGTCGGTCGCGACCTGGGCACCCTCACCGCGCTGCTCGACCGCCTCGACCGCGAGAGCCTGGCCGCGCAACGCCGCATCACCATCCCGTTCCTGCGCCAGCTGCTTGAGCCGTAGCACGACGTGGTCGTCCGCCGAAGGCTGACGGCGGAAGCCGCGACCGGCTGCCCGGAAAGCGACAGCCTTTGGCCACGGATTCACGCGGATGAGGATGAACGCGGATGGCGCCGGACCAAAGCCTTATCCGCGCTCATCCGCGGAGCTCCGTGGCTGAATGCTTTGTTCTCGCCGGATCCGTGGGTCGCGGCCGGCGTTGCTCCTACCATGTGCCGCGCAGGCGGGTGTCGAGTTCGGCCAGACGCGCCGGCGTGCCGACGTCGGTCCAGTGGCCGCGATGATGCTCGCCGGTGATCAGTCCGCGCGCCATCGCCGCGCGCAACAGCGGCGCGAGCCGGAAGCGTGGCGGGGTCTGCGCCGCCCCGGGCGCGTCGCCGACCACGGCGCGCCAGCCCTCGAAGAGTCGCGGCCGGTAGATCCCGATGCCGGCGAAGGTCAGTCGCGTATCGCCGTCGTCGCTCAGGCGGCCATCCCCGGTGAGCACGAAATCGCCGCCCGGGTGATGCGCCGGATTCTCGACCAGCACCAGATGAGCCAGCCCTGCCGGTTCGCGTGGCAGGCGCGCGAAATCGAAATCGCACCAGATGTCGCCGTTGACGGCGAGGAAGGGCGCTTCACCCAGCAACGGCAGGGCATGCAGCATGCCGCCGCCGGTCTCCAGCGGCTCGGCGCCCTCGTGCGAATAGTGCAGGCGCAGCCCCCAGCGCGCGCCGTCGCCGAGCACGGCGGGGAAGGCATCGGCCAGCCAGGCGGTGTTGATCACGACCTCGCGCACGCCGAGCGCGGCCAGTTTTTCCAGATGCCAGACGATCAGCGGCTTGCCGCCGACGGACAGCAGCGGCTTGGGCGTGGCCTCGGTGAGCGGACGCATCCGCTCGCCCTTGCCGGCGGCGAGGATCAGCGCGCGCATGGGCGGCGGGAGACGAGAATCGAAGCGCGGCGCCTGCGAGCAGCGCTCATGCCGCCTCCACGGGCCGTGTCAGGTCGCGGCCGGCGATGGCGCGCTCGATCAGCGCGATCAGCGGGCGGGTGTCGTCGTACTGGCTGCCGACCTCGCGGGTGTAGCGCCAGACCCGCGGCAGGTCGGCGAGGTAGCCGGCCTTGCCGTCGCGATACCACAGCCGGCAGAAGATGCCGAGCACCTTGAGGTGCCGCTGCAGGCCCATCAGGTCGAACCAGCGGCGGAAGCGGGCGCCGTCGGCCTGCACGAGCCCCGCATGCGCGAGCCGCCGGCGGTGTCGCTCGACCCAGCCGTAGACGCGGGCGTCCGGCCAGGCGATGTAGCAGTCGCGCAGCAGCGAGACCAGGTCGTAGGTGACCGGCCCGCGCACGGCGTCCTGGAAGTCGACGATGCCGGGGTTGTCGCCTGCGACGATCAGCAGGTTGCGCGAGTGGTAGTCGCGGTGGACGAAGGCCTGCGGCTGTTCGAGTGCGTTGTTCACCAGTGCGCGGAAGGCCGACTCGATCACGTCCCACTGCTCGCACCCGGGAGTGAAGCCGAGGTGGCGCTGCAGGAACCAGGTCGGCATCAGCTCCATCTCCGCCACCAGCCGCGCATCGTCGTAGGGCGGCAGGCCGGTGCAGTCGACGCCCGCCTGCATTCTCAGCATGGCATCCAGCGCATCGCCGTAGAGCGCATCGACCGTGGCCTCCGACAGCTCGGGCAGGTACAGGCGGTGGCCGAGGTCGGTCATCAGGACGAACCCGTGCTGGCGGTCCACCGCATGCACCTTGGGCGCGTTCAGGCCGGCGGCGCGCAGGCGGGCGGCGATGTCGAGCCAGGGGCCGATGTCCTCCTTGTCCGGCGGCGCGTCCATCACGATCCAGTGCTTCCCGCCGGAGTGCGCGCGCCAGTAGCTGCGGAAGCTGGCGTCGGCCGAGGCAGGCTCGAGCGTCGCGGCGGGGTCGTCCAGCACGGCGCGGGTCCAGGCCAGGCGGCGGGGGGCGCGGTCGTTCGTCATCGGTCACGGGCGGCGGAGGCGGTGGCCGCACACTGTAAACTTCCCGCATCCGCGCCGCGAGGCACAGGGAATCGATCCGCATGTCCGAGCTTCTGCCCGTCATCCTGTCCGGCGGTTCCGGCACCCGCCTGTGGCCGCTGTCGCGGGAGGCCTATCCCAAGCAGTTCCTGCCGCTGGCCGGCGAGCGCTCGATGCTGCAGGACACCTGGCTTCGGGTGGCGGCGCTGGCGCCGGCACCGCTGGTGATCGCCAACGAGGAGCACCGCTTCATGGTCGCCGAGCAGTTGCGCCAGGCCGGCTGCACGCCGCGCGCCATCGTGCTCGAGCCGGTCGGCCGCAACACCGCGCCGGCGATCGCCATCGCCGCGCTGGAGGCGAGCGCCGACGGCGCCGATCCGCTGCTGCTGGTGCTGCCTTCCGATCACGTCGTGCGCGACCCGGCCGCTTTCCGCGCCGCGGTGCAGAAGGCGCTGCCGGCCGCGCGCGTGGGCCGGCTGGTGACCTTCGGCATCGTTCCGACCGGGCCGGAGACCGGTTACGGTTACATTCGGGCCGGGGAGGCGGCCGAGGCCGGCGAGGGTGTGCGTGCGGTGGCGCGCTTCGTCGAGAAACCCGACCTCGCCACCGCCAGCCAGTACCTGGCCTCCGGCGAATATTTCTGGAACAGCGGCATGTTCCTGTTCCGCGCCTCGCGCTACCTGGAGGAGCTGGGCAGGCACCAGCCGGCGATGCTGGACGCCTGCCGCGCCGCGCTGGCCGCCGCGCGCCGCGACAGTGAGTTCGTGCGCCTGCCGAAGGAGCGGTTCGCCGCCTGTCCGGCCGACTCCATCGACTACGCGGTGATGGAGAAGACCGACGCTGCCGCCGTGCTGCCGGTGGATGTGGGCTGGAACGACGTCGGCTCGTGGTCGGCGCTGTGGGAGGTGGCCGAGCAGGACGGCGACGGCAACGCCCACCACGGCGACGTGCTGGCGCGTGGCTGTCGCAACACGCTGGCCTGGGGCGACCACCGGCTGGTGGCGCTGCTCGGGCTGGAGGACGTGGTCGTGGTCGATACCGCCGATGCCGTCCTGGTGGCGCACAGGGAGCGCGTGCAGGAGGTCAAGGAGATCGTCGCCGCGCTCAAGGCCGGCAACCGCCCGCAGGCCACCTGGCACCGCAAGGTGTACCGGCCGTGGGGCAGTTACGACGGCATCGACGTCGGCCCGCGCTTCCAGGTCAAGCGCATCACCGTGAAACCGGGCGCAGCGTTGAGCCTGCAGATGCACCACCACCGCGCCGAGCACTGGATCGTGGTCAGCGGCACCGCCCGGGTCACCCGTGGCGAGGAAGTCTTCCTGCTCGGCGAGAACCAGAGCACCTACATCCCGCTCGGCGTCAAGCACCGGCTGGAGAACCCCGGCCAGGTGCCGCTGGAGCTGATCGAGGTGCAGTCCGGCAGCTATCTGGGCGAGGACGACATCGTGCGCTTCGAGGACGTGTACGGGCGGGGCTAGCTTTTTCGGGGCCCCGGTCCCGAATCCCAGCCCTCAGCAGCAACCGTGGTCGCCGAACTTGGCGTGCCCGTGGGTATCGACGCCGACGCCCTGGGTCAGGCCCTTGAGGCTGGCCTGGTGGTGTTCGGCGATGACCCGCGCCACCGCGGCGGTGACGCGCTTGCCGGTCGGAATGTGCAGGAACTCGTTCGGGCCGTGCGCGTTGGAATGCGGGCCGAGCACGCCGGTGATCATGAACTGCGCGCCTGGGAATTTGGCGCCTAGCATGCCCATGAACGGGATCGAGCCGCCTTCGCCCATGTACACCGCCGGCTTGCCGAAGAAGGCGTGGGAGGCCGCGTCGATGGCCTCGGTCAGCCAGGGCGACATCGCCGGCGCGTTCCAGCCCGTGGAGGACTTCTCCAGCGCGAACTCGACCCTGGCGCCGTAGGGCGGGTTCTCGGTCAGCAGCTTCTGCACCAGCCTGCCGGCGGTGTCGCCGTCCAGCGTGGGCGGCAGGCGCAGGCTGAGCTTGACCGCGGTGAACGGGCGCAGCACGTTGCCGGCATCCGCCAGCGGCGGCAGGCCGTCGGCGCCGGTCACCGACAGTGCCGGGCGCCAGGTGCGGTTGAGCACCAGCTCGTGCAGTTCGTCGTGCATCGGCCGCATGCCGGGCAGGAACGGGAATTTGCTCCACACCGCGTCGCCCAGCACGGCAGCGGCCTGCTTCGCCTGCGCGATGCGCTCGGCGGGGATCTCCACGTGCAGATCCTCGACGTGGATGCGGCCGCTGATCTCGTCCTCCAGCCGCGACAGCAGCTGGCGCAGGACGCGGAACGAGGACGGCACCACGCCGGAGGCATCGCCCGAGTGCACGCCCTCCTCCAGCACGGTCACCTTGAGATTGCCGCCGCAAAGACCGCGCAGCGAGGTGGTGCACCACAGCTGCTCGTAGTTGCCGCAGCCCGAATCCAGGCAGACCACCAGCGAGGGCTTGCCGATGCGGTCGGCCAGATGGTCCACGTAGTACGGCAGATCGTAGCTGCCCGACTCCTCGCAGGCCTCGATCAGCACCACGCAGCGGCTGTGCGCGATGCCTTCCTGCTGCAGCGACAGGATCGCCGTCAGCGAGCCGAAAATGGCATAGCCATCGTCGGCACCGCCGCGGCCGTAGAGCTTGTCGCCCTTGATCACCGGCTTCCACGGGCCGAGGTCATCGGCCCAGCCGGTCATCTCCGGCTGCTTGTCGAGGTGGCCGTAGAGCAGCACGCAGTCGTCGTGGCCTTCCGGCGCGCCGAAGGCCGGGATGTCGATGTAGATCAGCGGCGTGCGGCCTGCCAGGCGCACCACCTCGACGCGCATGCCGGCGATGGGCTGGGCCTTGGCCCAGGCTTCCATCAGCTTGACCGCGTCCTCCATGTAGCCGTGCGCCACCCAGTCGGCGTCGAACATCGGCGACTTGTTGGGAATGCGGATGTAGTCGACCAGCTGCGGCACGATCTCGTCGTCCCACTTGGCGGCGACGAAGCGGTCGATGCGGGCGGTGTCCATGGCTAGCCTCGTACGGAACGGGTTGCCGATTCTATCGCCGAGGGTAGGAAAACGCTTACTCCGGGCACGGCGCGGCGCCGACAGCGGCTTGCGCCGAACGGCGATGGGGCGCGACGCGGCGGATCGGGAGACTGTGCCCACCGGATGCGGTGCGACACCGCGACGGATGCAGTCCAACCATCCCGTCATCGACAAGGAGAAACGCCATGAACAAGCTCGCCCTGGTGCTGAAGTCGCTGGTCCTGTCCCTGATGCTGGCCGCTTCGGCCTTCGCCGCCGACAAGGTCGACATCAACCGCGCCGATGCCGCCGCGCTGGCCGCCGCGCTCAACGGTGTCGGCCAGGCCAAGGCCGAGGCGATCGTCGCTTATCGCAAGGAGAACGGGCCCTTCAAGAGCGCCGACCAGCTCGCCCAGGTCAAGGGCATCGGTCTGAAGCTGGTCGAGAAGAACCGCGACCGCATCGTGGTGGGTGGCGCCGAGGCCAGCCCGGCCACCCGCTGATTGCGCACGCTCCCCGTACCCCGGGCTCCCCGGAGCCCGGGGTTTGCTCGTTGGCGCACGCGGCAGGCATACACTGTGCGCACTCCAGCGGGCCGTCTCGCCATGATCCTCGTGTCCTACCGTGTCGCCGCTTCCCGCATCCCCGGCGCGGGGCGGGGGCTATTCCTCGATGAGCCCGTGAGGGGCGGCCGGGTGCTGGTGGCGCCGGATGCGATTCCGCGGGTCTACCGCTGGGACGAAGTGCTGGCCCAGCCCGATCCCGAGGCGGCGCAGGCTGCCAGCGTGCGCTGGTTCGAGGACCGCTACACGGTCACCCTGGACTGGCCGGACGAGTGCTGCGTCAACCACAGTTTCGCGCCGACCGGGCTGTGGCACCTGGGCTTCATCTTCGCCGCGCACGATCTCGCCGCCGGCGAGGAGCTGACGGTGGATTACCGGCACCTGCTTGGCGACGGCCAGGTCGAGACGTTCCGCGATGCCCGCAGCGGCGAGGCCATCGTCGGCTTCGGCTGGCGCGAGTCGCTGGCGCGCTCCACGGCCGCGCTCGGCGCGCTGCTGGCGCAGGGGTAAGGCATGCATATCCACGCCATCCCCGCCAACGAGTACCGTCGCGAGCGCTGGAAGAACGGCCTGGGCTGGACGCGCGAGATCGTGCGCTCACCGGTCGGCGCGGAGGACTGGGACTGGCGTCTGTCGATCGCCGAGATCGACCGCGACTGCGACTTCTCCACTTTCGATGGTGTGGACCGCATCCTGGTGCTGCTCGGCGGCGAGGGGATGCGCTTGCAGTTCGCCGACGGCGAGCGGGTCGAGCTGCATCCGCCCTACGGCCACGTGGCCTTCGCCGGTGAGCGCGCGCTGCATTGCCGGCTGCTGGCCGGGCCGACCCGGGATTTCAACCTGATGTGGCGGCGCGGGCGGATCCAGGCCGAGCTGATGCGGCGCCCACTGGTCGGGCCGATGGTGTTCTTCGCCGAGGCGGGCGTGAGCTGGGCGGTGCATGTGCTGGCCGGGCGCGCGCACTTCCAGGATCGTCCCGAGGCGGCCACGCTGGAGGCTGGCGACACCGCCGTGCTGAGCGCGCCGGCCGCGGGCGAGCCGGCGCGGGTCATCCTGTCCGGGGGCGGAGAACTGCTGGTGATCCGGCTGCGCCGACGGTGATGACCGGTCGGTCGTGTCCGGTCGAGGAAATTTCTTACGTGATCCGGGGTGTCCCGCCGATGCCGCGCCACCGCGCACGCCGCGATCATGGCGATGGAGCGGCAGGCTTTTCGAGGAGTCCCGAGATGCGCAGCTACTACTACGTCAGCAAGGATTTGCGCCCCGGCCGGGGCTGGTGCGTCGGCCGCGAGATGAAGCACCTGCACACGCTCCCGACCCGCGAGGCCGCCGAAGCCTTCGCCGCCGAGCTGGCGCAGAGCGAGTGGGAGCAGTATGGCCGGCCGACCGCAGTACGCACCCAGACCATGCACGGCTGGCGGCAGACGGCGCGCTTCGGCGGCTGGGCCAGCGTGCCGCCCGTGCTGGATGCGGTTGCCTGAGCGGCGGCGTGGGGCGGCTGGCTGCGGCCATCATCCGCCAAGTCGTTCCCTTCCCCGGCGGCTGCGGGCAGAATGCCGGATCCCACGTAACTGAACCGGAAGGTAGTCGGGTGGAAATCAGCTCCGCCTTCTCCACGCCTCTTGCGTTCGCCCGGATGGAGTCCCCCGAGGACTTGAATGCAGAACTCCGCAGCCTGTTTCTCGCCTGCGAGGCCGAGGGCAGCCGCTTCGCCAATCCCGAGCCGTACACCCACCGCAATGAGGCCCTGTTCGAGAGCAACTTCACGTTGTTCGACTGGCCGCAGCCGGCCGTCGCCCGGCTCCGGGACTTCTGCTGGGCCAGCCTCTACCGGATGATCGGGGAGCTCAACCAGTACGACCTCGAGACCTTGCGTCGTCTGCACATCGCCCACGAGTCCTGGTTCCATATCACCCGGCGTGGTGGCTATTTCGGAGTGCACAACCACCCGTTGCATTCCTGGTCGGGGGTGTACTGCGTCTGTCAGGAGGGCGATGATCCGGCCAGCGACAGCGGCAAGCTGACTTTCATCAACCCGTACGCGATGAACACCATGTTCATCGATATGGCCATGCACCGGATGAAGCCCCCCTTCAGCATGGGCAACCTGTCGATCCGGCTGGTGCCTGGGCAGCTGGTCCTCTTCCCCTCCTGGTTGCTGCACGAGGTCACGCCGTTCGAGCCGCGCCAGGATGGCCTGCGCATCACCGTCGCCTTCAACGCCAGGTTCCGGATGGAGGGGGTGGCGGCACAGCGCTCGCCCTTCTCCAGCCCATGATCACCCAGGCCGGCGGCTCGTGCCGGCCGGAGCACTGCCCTTGGCCGAGTCCGACATTCCACCCACCGCACCCGCCGGACTGCGCCAGTCCGCCTGGACCGCCTATTGGCGGACTGGCTCGCTGCATTCGCTGGCCGGCTCCCTGAGCGACGATCTCGACGGCCCGGTGCGCGCCTTCTGGGAGGAGACATTCGCCCTGCTGACGGCGCAGGACCGGGTCATCGACATCGGTACAGGCAACGGCCCGTTGCCGGCGCTGCTGTGCCGGCTGCGCGGCGATGCCATGCCCTCGGTCGATGCCGTGGATCTGGCGGAGGTGGCGCCGGCCTGGTTGGCTTCCGCACCGCCTGCCTGCCGGAGCTCGGTCCGCTTTCATGGCCGGACCAGCGCCGAATCGCTGCCGTTCCCCGACCATCATTACTCCTTGGCCGTCAGTCAGTTCGGGCTCGAATACACGCAGCTGGAAAGGTCGGTGGCCGAGCTCGGTCGCGTCGTCCGTACCGACGGGCGGGTGGCCGTGCTCGCGCACCACGCCAGCTCGCAGCTGGCCCGGGTGGCCGGTGAGGAGGTCAGGCTGGTGGACCTGTTGCTGTCTCCGGGTGGGCTGCTTGCCGTGGCTTGGGACATCTACCCGTATCTTGCCCTGGTCGCGCAGGGCCGCAGCGCGCAGCTGTCGGCCGATCCGCAGGCCACCCGCGCCCGGCACCGCTTCAATGACGCGATGCGCGACCTGCAGGTGCAGATCGCACAAAGCCCGTATCCGGATGTCCTGCTCGACACGCGTGCTTTCCTTGTCGACTGGACCCGTGCGCTGGCCGCAGGCGCGGCGTCACTGGAGCAGGCCCGGCAGGCGCATCGCGATTACCAGCAGGCACTGCAGGATGCAGCCTTTCGCAGCCGCGAGCTGTGTGCCCACGCCTTGGACGAAGACGGTCTGGCGCAGTTGCGTGAGCGTTTCGCCGCCAACGGATTCCGCGTCATCGAATGCAACCTGCTGCATCACGGTCCGATGCTGATCGGCTGGACCCTGCGGGCACAGCGGGCAGGAGACTGAGCGGGCCGGCCTGCCCCGGCAGTGTTCGTTCGTCCGGTTTGTACTGGAACACGCCGCTCTGGATACGCAGGCGATGCGGCCCGGCCAGTTGTACGTGAGGTGCGTCGAACTTCTCGTCGCACAAGCGGCGGCGGCTGCGTCGTAGCCGTTGATCGGCCTGCTGCGCCGGTCTGGTTCGCCCGGATCTGTGCCGGGCGAGCGCTTGACGGCCGGGCGGGGGGGGGGGGATAAACTTGCGCGAGTACTTGACAAGCAACAAGGAGGGAGCCGCATGAAACTGACGGGATTCGTACTTGCCTGCACGCTGGTGGCCGCATACGCCGAAGCGTCGGATCACCACGTGACGACGTGCAACTCCTGCAGTGCCCACGAAAGGCAGTCTGCCGCGCTCACCGCAGCGCCGCCGTGGAGTGGAGTCAGCCAAGTCTACGTCGTCGACAATGCGAACCGCACGGTGAGCAGGTACGAAGTCACGATCGAGAGTGAACCCGGCTTCTCGCTGGCGCAGGCCGTCGAGGTCGAAAGCGAGGCCGATGTCTTGGATTTTGCCCGCTCGGTCTGGAAGGCCGCCGACGACTTTTCCTCGTCGGTCCACGACGTGCCGGAGGCCGTGATTCCCTCGCTGACGGACTACCTGTCCAACAGCCACTATCACGGTCGCGCCTTCCAGTTCGTCGAAGGGAAAGTGCAGGGTCTGTTTGCTTTGCCGCGCGACTTCACGATGGCGGTGGCTGCCCTGCTGTCGAGAGTGATACCGACCTCGGATGGCAAGATGAGGGCGACTCTGCGGTTTGCGGACGGCGGCACGGTCAGGATTGAAATCAGTCCGGGCATCGATGTTTCCACAGACACGTTGAGAGTCATGGGGCTGCGGGTGATTCCGGGTTCTGCCTCGGATCGCCATGGCGACCCGCTGCCCATGTCGCGGGAAGCCCTGACCGGCGGTTATGAGCGGGTCGAGTTGAGCGAGACGACGCTGGAAGATCTGGCCCGCATGGCGCGCGCCTGGGGAATTCCGGTCACCTGCCAGGCGACGTCTTCGCGCACGCGGATCCGTTGCAACCAGAACGGCTGCGTCACCGAGGTGATCGGTCGCTGCCACTGATCCGCTCGCCGCCGGGCGGACACCGTCCAGCGTGCCGGGCGGTGTCCGCCGGCATGGGTCGGGTCATCCGCGGTCGTCGCGGGTCCAGACCGCGCCGTTTTCCACCTTCACCGGGAACTTGCGCACCGGTTCGTAGGCCGGCGGACACAGCGGCCGGCCGTCGCGCACGTCGAACTTCGCCCCGTGCAGCACGCACTCCACGGTGGCGCCCTCCGGGTCGTAGACGCCCGAGGACAGTTCGTAATCCTCGTGGCTGCAGCGGTCCTCCAACGCGTAATAGTCGCCGTCGTAGTTGACCACCAGGATCGGCAGGTCGTCGGCCCAGACGACGGTCATCTCGCCGGGCAGCAGCTCGGAGGTGGCGCAGACGTAGATCCAGTCGGACATCGGCTTGTCGGCTCCAGGGCTCAGGGCAGAAGCGGTTTTTCCAGCACCTCGAAGCGCAGGTCCGGGCGCTTTGGGATGCCGTAGCGTTCGTCGCCGTAGGGGAAGGGTTTCTTGATGCCGGTGCGGCGGTAGCCGCGGCGCTCGTACCAGGCGATCAGTTCGTCGCGCAAGTCGATCACCGTCATCCGCATCGCCGGGCAGCGCCACTCGTCGCGGACGATGCGCTCGGCTTCGGCCAGCACCGCCTTGCCGATACCGCCGCCCTGCAGGGCGGGATGGACCGAGAACATGCCGAAATAGCCGGCATCGCCATCGACGGCGATGTGGGCGCAGGCCAGCATCCGGCCGTCGCGCTCGGCGATCAGCACGCGGCTGTGCGGGCGCAGGATGTCCTGGCGCAGCACCTCGGGGTCGATGCGCTGGCCGTCGAGCAGGTCGGCCTCGGTGGTCCAGCCTTGCCGGCTCACGTCGCCGCGGTAGGCGGAGGTGACCAGTTCGACCAGCGCCGGGATGTCGGCCTCGGTCGCGGCGCGGAAATCGAGTGGCGGCATGGGGCTCAAGGTTCGGGATTCATGCTTGGCAAGAGCTTCATGGAGCCGTCATCCCGGTGCAAGCCGGGACGACGAGGGTCTGATGCTCTTCTCCGGTCCCCGCTCTTACACCAACAATCTCCGCACCTTGCCCAGCGCCGCCACGAAGCGTTCGATCTCCTCGTGGGTGTTGTAGAACGCCAGCGAGGCGCGGCAGGTGGCAGGCACACCGTAGAACTGCATCAGCGGGTGGGCGCAGTGGTGGCCGGAGCGTACCGCCACGCCTTCCAGGTCGAGCAGGGTGGCGAGGTCGTGGGCGTGGGCGCCCTCCAGCAGGAAGGAGATCACCGCGGCCTTCTCCTTCGCGGTGCCGATGATGCGCAGGCCGTCGATCTTCGCCATCGCCTCGGTGGCGTGGGCGAGCAGTTCCTGCTCGCGGGCATCGACGTTGGCCATGCCCAGCGTGGCGAGATAATCGACCGCCGCGCCCAGGCCGATGAAGCCGGCGATGTTGGGCGTGCCGGCCTCGAACTTGTGCGGCGGGTCGTTGAACACGGTGCCGTCGAAGCGCACCTCCCTGATCATCTCGCCGCCGCCGAGGAAGGGTGGCATCGTCTCCAGGTGTTCGCGTCGCGCCCACAGCGCGCCGGTGCCGGTCGGGCCGCACATCTTGTGGCCGGTGAAGGCATAGAAATCACAGCCGATGGCGGTGATGTCGACCGCACGGTGCGGCACGGCCTGCGAGCCGTCGACGACGCTGACGATGCCGCGCCGGCGCGCCTCGCGACAGATCTCGCGCACCGGGTTGACCGTGCCGAGCACGTTGGAGACATGGGTGACGCCGAGAATCTTCACCTCCGGCGTCATCGCGGCATGCATCGCGTCGAGGTCGAGTTCGCCTTCGGGCGTGATCTCGGCGACCTTGATCCTCGCGCCGGTGCGCTCGGCCACCAGCTGCCACGGCACGATGTTGGCGTGGTGCTCCATGCGGGTGAGCAGGATGGCGTCGCCGGGCTTCAGGCGCGGCAGGGCGTAGCTGTAGGCGACCAGGTTGATCGCCAGCGTGGTGCCGGAGGTGAACACCAGCTCGTCGCGGCGCACGTTGAGGTGCCGTGCCAGCTTGTCGCGGCTGGCCTCGTAGGCGGTGGTGGCCTCTTCGCCCAGCGTGTGCACGGCGCGCGAGACGTTGGCGTTGTGGCGGCGGTAGAACTCGTCCACCGCGGCGATCACGGCCTCGGGCTTCTGCCCGGTGTTGGCCGAGTCGAGATAGACCAGCGGCTTGCCGTGGATCTCGCGCGCGAGCAGCGGGAAATCCGCGCGGACGCGGGCCCAATCGATCCCGCCGGTCGCGGCCACGGGCGTCGGACGGATGGCGCTCATGCCGGCACCTCGATGCGGTCGCCGTGGCTGCGCGGCGACGAGACCACGATGAAGCGCAGATCCTCGTGCGCCTCGTTGCGGAGCTGGTGGGCGGCGCCGGGCGGCACGTGCAGGCCTTCGCCGGGGGCGAGGCGATGCACGGTGCCGTCGAGCTCCAGCGTGGCCTCGCCGGCCAGGACATAGAAGAACTGCCGCGCACGCGCATGGCGATGGCGCGCTTCCGCGGCGCCGGGCGGCACGCGCTCCTCGATTACCGACAGGTCTTCGCCCTCCAGCAGGTGCCAGCCGTCGCAGGCCTGTCCCCAGGTGTAGTGGCGGGCGGTGGCGATGCTGGTCTTGTCCATCATTCCTCCAGCACGGCCAGCCGGGCGTCTAGCGCGGCGACCAGGGGGTCGGCCAGCGCGTCGTCGCCGAGCACGCTCAGCGTCTGACGACAGAACGCGGCGGTGAGCAGCCGGCGTGCCGCACCCTCGGGCAGGCCGCGGCTGCGCAGGTAGAACAGTGCGCTCGGGTCGAGCCGGCCGACGGTGGCGCCGTGCGCGGCCTTGACCTCGTCGGCGTGGATCTCCAGCACCGGCTGGGTGTCGATCTCGGCCTCGTCGGACAGCAGCAGGTTCTTGTTCGACAGCTCGGCGCTGGTGCCGTCGGCGCCCGCGCGGATCAGGATGCCGCCGTGGAAGACGGCACGGCCGCGGCCGGCACCCAGGCCGCGCCAGAGCAGGTCGCAGGCGGTGTCCCTGGCGATGTGGTCGATGCCCAGCCGGGTGTCCATGTGGCGCTTGCCGGCGGCCAGCAGCACGCCGCCGGAGCGCAGCGTCGCGCCCTCGCCCTGCAGGGCGGCGTTGAGCTCGTGGCGCGACAGCGCCGCGCCGAGTTCCAGATCGAGACGGCGGTAGGTGCTGCCGGCGGCGAGCGCGGCATCGGTGCGGGTGAACAGGCTGGCGCCGTCGGCCTCGTCCTGCACCCTGGCGTGCAGCAGCGATGCGCCGGGCTTGAGGTGGACGTGGGCGAGCGTGTTGCCGAGATGGGCGTGGCCGTCGAGCGCGCGGTGGTGCTCGATCACACGCAGCGCGGCGCCTTCGCGCAGCTCGATCAGGTGGCGCAGGTGCCAGGCCTGGTCGGCGTCGGTCTTCGCGCCGAGAAAGACCAGATGGATCGGCGCATCGCAGCGCACGCCGGGTTCGGCGCGCAGCAGCACCCCATCGGTGGCGAGCGCGGCATTGAGCCGGGCGAAGGCTTCGTCGGCGCCATCGAAGCGGCGGGCGAGGAAATTCACCTCGCGCCCGTCGCCCGAAAGCAGCGCACTCGACAGCGGGCGCAGCGACAGGCCGTCGGGCAGTCCGTCGAGCCGTGACAGCGCCGCATCGAAGGCGCCGTTGACGAACACCATGCGTGGTGCCGGGATGTCGGCGACGGCGGCCGGATCGACCGCCGGCGCCTGCAGTGCCAGTGCGAAACGGCGACGCTGGAAGGCGCGCAGCGAGGTGTATTTCCAGCGCTCGGCGCGTGCGCCGGGCAGGCCGTCGGCGAGCGCGGCGGCCAGCGCTGCGCGGCGCGACTCGCCCAGCGCGGCGGCCTCGGCCAGTGTCGGCGGCAGCGCGTCGAAGCCGGACTTCAGCGATGCGAGCAGGGGCGTGTCCATCTCAGGCCGAGGCCTCCGGCGCGATGCGCTCCTTCACCCAGGCGTAGCCGTGCTGCTCCAGTTCCTGCGCCAGCGCCGGGCCGCCGCTCTCGACGATGCGGCCGTCGGCCAGCACGTGCACCACGTCCGGCTTGATGTAGTCGAGCAGGCGCTGGTAGTGGGTGATCACCAGGAAGGCGCGTTTGGGGTCGCGCATCAGGTTGACGCCCTCGGCGACCAGCTTGAGCGCGTCGATGTCGAGCCCCGAGTCGGTCTCGTCGAGGATGGCGAGCTTGGGCTCCAGCACGGCGAGCTGGAAGATCTCGTTGCGCTTCTTCTCGCCGCCCGAGAAGCCTTCGTTGACGGCGCGGTGCAGCAGTTCGTCCTTGATGTGCAGCACCGAGAGCTTCTCGCGCACCAGCTTGAGGAACTGCATCGAGTCCAGCTCGGGCTCGCCGCGGTATTTGCGCTGGGCGTTGAGCGCGGCGCGCAGGAAGTAGGTGTTGTTCACGCCCGGGATCTCGACCGGGTACTGGAAGGCCAGGAACAGGCCTTCGGCGGCGCGCGCCTCCGGCGCCAGCGCGAGCAGGTCGCGGCCTTCGTAGCGGATCGAGCCGGCGGTGACCTCATAGCCCTCGCGCCCGGCCAGCACGTAGCCGAGCGTGGACTTGCCGGCGCCGTTGGGGCCCATGATGGCGTGGACTTCGCCCGGCCGGACCTCCAGCGTGAGGCCCTTGAGGATGTCCTTGTCGCCGACGCGGACGTGGAGGTTGTCGATCTTGAGCATGGGGTGTCCGGGTTGATGCGAAGTGGAAAACAGTGAAGAGAAGTGAGAAACGGGGGAGGGCAACGCGCGGCCGGGCAGGGGCTTCCCCTCGTTTCTCACTCCTCGTTTCTCGTTTCTCGATTCTTGGTTCCAGCGCGGGCGACGGGTGCTCAGCCCACCGAGCCTTCCAGGCTGACTTCCAGCAACTTCTTGGCCTCCACCGCGAACTCCATCGGCAGCTCGCGGAACACCTGCTTGCAGAAGCCGTCGACGATCATCGACACCGCGTCCTCCTCGCCGATGCCGCGGGCCAGGCAGTAGAAGAGCTGATCGTCGGAGATCTTCGAAGTGGTGGCCTCGTGCTCGACGGTCGCGGTCGGATGCTTGACCTCGATGTAGGGGAAGGTGTGCGCTCCGCAGGTCTTTCCGATCAGCAGGCTGTCGCACTGGGTGTGGTTGCGTGCGTTCTCGGCGCTGCGCTCGACCTTCACCAGGCCGCGATAGGTGTTCTGGCCGCGACCGGCGCTGATGCCCTTGGAGATGATCTTCGACTTGGTGTTGCGGCCGAGGTGGATCATCTTGGTGCCGGTGTCGGCCTGCTGGCGGTGGTGGGTGAGCGCCACCGAGTAGAACTCGCCGACCGAGTCGTCGCCCTTGAGGACGCAGCTCGGGTACTTCCAGGTGATCGCCGAGCCGGTCTCGACCTGGGTCCAGGAAATCTTGCTGCGCGCGCCGCGGCACTCGCCGCGCTTGGTGACGAAGTTGTAGATGCCGCCGCGGCCTTCCTCGTCGCCGGGGTACCAGTTCTGCACCGTCGAGTACTTGATCTCGGCGTCTTCCAGCGCGACCAGCTCGACCACCGCCGCGTGCAGCTGGTTCTCGTCGCGCATCGGCGCGGTGCAGCCCTCCAGGTAGGAGACGTAGGCCCTGTCCTCGCAGATGATCAGCGTGCGCTCGAACTGGCCGGTGTCGCGGGCGTTGATGCGGAAGTAGGTGGACAGCTCCATCGGGCAGCGCACGCCCTTGGGCACGAACACGAAGCTGCCGTCGGAGAACACTGCCGAGTTGAGCGCGGCAAAGAAGTTGTCCTGTGGCGGCACCACCGAGCCGAGATATTTCTGCACCAGCTCGGGATGCTCGCGGATCGCCTCGCTGATCGAGCAGAAGATCACACCGGCCTCCTTCAGCTCCTTCTGGAAGGTGGTGCCGACGCTGACCGAGTCAAACACCGCGTCGACGGCCACACCGGCCAGGCGCGCCCGCTCGTGCAGCGGCACGCCCAGCCTGTCGTAGGTGTCGAGCAGCTCCTGCGGCACCTCGTCCAGCGACTTGTACTTGGCCTTGGGCGCGGCCCAGTAGCTGATCGCCTGGAAGTCGATCGGCGCGATCTTCAGCTTGGCCCACTGCGGCATCGGCATGGTCAGCCAGTGGCGGTAGGCCTTCAGCCGCCACTGCGTCATCCACTCCGGCTCGTCCTTCTTCGCCGAGATGAAGCGGATCACGTCCTCGTTCAGGCCGGGCGGCAGGCGGTCGGTCTCGATGTCGGTGACGAAACCGGCGGCGTAGCGGCGCCCGAGCTGCTCGTGGATCTCGCGGTTTTCGAGGATGGGATTTTCGGTGGCCATGGGGGCTGCCTACGGATGGGGCTCAGCCTGCGGCGAGCCGCAGGGGGATGGATTTGGCGCGGTCGCTCCGGCCGGGCTGGGGCGGCGGCAGCAGCATCTGCGCCAGCGACACCGCGCGCAGCGCCTCGGCCACCACGTCGCTGATGCGTCGCCAGTTGGCGCGGATGCCGCAGTTGTCCTCGAGGCCGCACTGGCCTTCGTGGACGCTGCATTCGGTCATGCCGATCGGGCCTTCCATCGCCTCGACGATGTCGGCCAGCGAGATGTCCTGCGCCGCGCGCGCCAGCCGATAGCCGCCATTGGCGCCGCGGAAGCTCTCCACCAGCCCGGCATGGGTCAGCGGCTTGAGCAGCTTGCTGACGGTGGGCAATTCCAGGTGCGCGCGCTCGGCCAGCTCGGCCGCGCTGTGGACGCGGCCGGGGTCGCTGGCGAGGACGGTCATCACGACCGTCGCGTAATCGGTGAGCTTGGTGACGCGGAGCATCGGGCGGGTCGGGCTGAATTCGTACTGAAATTGTACGCTTTCGGTCCGCGCCGCTCAAACGCGCCGGCGGGACGGGGTGCGTCTTGCGTCCTGTCGTCCCGATGAGGCGATCCGCGCAACAATATGCGTTTGTCCACGCACCCGGAATGCCGATGCCCCGCAAGATCGTCGCCCGCCGCTCACCCATCCACGGCAATGGCGTGTTCGCCGCCGTCGACCTGCCCGCCGGTACCCGTCTGATCGAGTACAAGGGCCGCCTGCGCACCCACGCCGAAGCCGACGAGCTTTATGGCGACCAGGCCGAGACCGGCCACACCTTCCTGTTCACGCTCAACGACGAGTACGTGATCGACGCCAACAACGACGGCAATGTGGCGCGCTGGATCAACCACGGCTGCACGCCCAACTGCGAGGCGGTGCTGGTCGAGCATCCCGGCAGCGACCGCCGCCGCGACCGCGTGTTCATCGAGACCATCCGCGATATCCGCGCCGGCGAGGAGCTGACCTACAACTACGGCATCGTCCTGGCCGAGCGGCACACGCCGCGGTTGAAGAAGCTCTGGGCCTGCCGGTGCGGCGCGCCCGGCTGTACCGGGACCATGCTGCAGCCCAAGCGGCGTTGACGGGCTGCCGAACCCCCGCCGCCGTCCGGCGCATCCATCGCGCCCGGGCAACGTACTGCCGCAACTCCGACACGGGTCACCCCAAGCGTGACTTTAGGCCCGCGGCCGCGCGGCTCCGGGCCGCTAAGGTCGCCCGCTCCAGCCTCCCGGAGCCGACATGCGGCCGTTCCTTTCCGCGCTTGCGCTTGTCCTCGCCAGTACCGCGCCGACCGTGCAGTCCATCGAGATCGACGGTCGCCTCGATCCCGAGGAGTGGGCCGGCGCGCGGCATATCCGCGAGTTCGTGCAGGTGCAGCCGCTGACCGGCGCGCCGGCGACGCTGGCGACCGAAGCCTGGGTGCTGGCGACGCCGAAAGGCCTGGCGGTGGCGTTCCGCAACGCCCAGCCGGTCGAGGTGCCGCGCACCCGCCAGCGCACCCGCCGCGACCAGGACGCGCAGGTCGATCGGGTCAACCTCATGGTGGACTTCGAGGGCGACGGGCGGACCGGTTACAACTTCATGGTGACGATCACCGGCGGCATCGCCGACGCGGTGATCACCAGCGAGCGCAACTTCAACAAGGACTGGGACGGCGACTGGCGCTACGCGGTCGCCGAGGACGAGGACGGCTGGAGCGCCGAGTTCCTGATCCCCTGGCACATCGCGCCGCAGGGGCGGGCGCAGGACGGCCGTCGCAGCCTCGGCCTGTACCTGGACCGCGTGGTCGGCAGCACCGGCGAGCGCGTCGCCTGGCCGGGGGTCAGCTTCAACCAGCCGCGCTTCCTGTCGGATTTCGTCCGCATCGAGGTGCCGGATCACCACCAGGCGCTGCTGGCGGTCACGCCCTACGTCTCGGCGACCCACGACCGCGTACGCGGCGATACCGGCCGCAGTGCGGGTGCCGACCTGTTCTGGAAGGTCAACGGGCAGTTCCAGCTCGCCGCCACGCTGAACCCGGACTTCGGCCAGGTCGAGAGCGACAGCCTGGTGGTCAACTTCAGTGCGGTGGAGAGCTTCTTCGGCGACAAGCGGCCGTTCTTCACCGAGAACCAGGGCCTGTTCGAGGTGCCGTTCGGCGTCAGCAACAGCCGCCTGCTCTACACCCGCCGCATCGGCGGGCCGGCCGACGACGGCCGCGGCGCCGGCGACGTGCGCGCGGCGGTCAAGCTCAACGGCAGCCTCGGCGACACCCGCTACGGCCTGCTTGCCGCCAGCGAGGGCGACGCGGCCGGGCGCGAGTTCTACGCCCTGCGCGCGACCCGCGATTTCGCGGCGCAGGGTCTGGGCGGCATGGTGACCCACGTCGACCGGCCCTTCCTCGACCGCCAGGCCACGGTGTACTCGGTCGATCACCGGTGGACCCCGAACGGCAGCGTCATCGTGCGCTCGCAGGCGGTGGCGTCGAGCGTGCGTCAGGCCGGCGCGCGCAGCGAGGGCAGCGGCTTCCAGGTGCGCGCCGACCAGGACTTCGGCAACGGCTGGCGCCACCAGCTCTATTTCCTGCACCTGGGCGACGATCTGCAGCTCAACGACATCGGTTACCTCGACCGCAACGATTTCAACTACCTGCGCTACGAGGTGGCGCGGCGCCGCACCGACCTGCCGGCCGGGTCGCGCTTCGCCTCGCACGAATGGCGCGGGGCGCTGTCGCAGCGGCGCAACGATCACGGCATGCACATCGCCGACGCCTTCGCGATCAACCGCATCAGCCAGCGCCGCGACGGCGGCAGCGAGTTCATCGACATCGCCGGCTGGAGCGCGGGCAAGGACGACCTGATCCTGCGCGGCAACGGCGTGGTGCGTGTGCCGGAAAAGCTGTGGTTCTTCCACGAGCGTTCGGCGCCACGGCGTGGCCACTGGTCCTGGTACGGCAACCTGCGCGGCAATGCCGAAGGGCTGGAGGGCGCAAAGGGGATGGGACTGCGCGTGTTCGTGCAGCCGACCCTTCACCTGCGCGACGACCTGAGCCTGGCCGTTGGCCTGCAGCTGCACCACCAGCCCGACTGGCTGCTGTGGCGCGGCGGCAACCGGCTGGGCAGCTTCCGCGCCGACTCGGCCAACCTCGCCGGCAATCTGCAGTGGCAGGTCGGCGACCGGCAGGAGCTGCGGGTGAAGCTGGAAACCATCGCCATCGATGCCCGCCTGCGCCAGGCCTGGCGCGTGGACGCCGATGGCACGCCCGTGCGGGTGAACGAGCCGATCCCCGACTTCGCTGTCCGCAATCTCGGCTTCCAGGTGCGCTACCGCTACGAGCTGGCGCCGCTGTCGGACCTGTACGTGGTGTATGCACGCGGCGGCTTCGTTCTCGACGACGACGGCCAGTCTGTCGGCCGCTTGCTGGGCGAGGCGTTCTCGTTGCGCGACGAGGAACAGTTCCTGGTCAAGCTCAGCTACCGTTTCACGATCTGATCAACCGGCCGCGAAGCGTTCTGCCAGCAGTCGCGCCACCGGCTCGGGATGGCGCAGCCACAGGAAGTGGCCGGGTGGGCGGCCGCCGCCCACCGATTCCAGCCGGCGCAGCTCCAGCGGGCCGGCAGTGAGCGAGGCCAGGTGCTCGGTGGCGGCCGGCGGGGCGTAGTGGTCGCGACGCATGCTGATGGCGAAGACCGGTCGCTGCAACCGTGCCAACGCCGGGTGCGGGTCCCAGCCTTCCGCGCCCAGCGGCGGCAGTCGACCCGTCGCGAGGAAGTGCGCCCATTCGCGCATCAGCGAGGCACCCTGCGCGCCGCCGAAGCCCAGCCAGTCGCCGCGGAACGCGCCCAGCCGCTCCGCCATCGCGCGGGTGAGCACGCCGAAGGCGCGCAGCAGCGGTGACAGCGCGCCGAACTGGCGATGCCAGGGCGAGCCGCTGGCGACCAGGGCGACGCCGATGGTCGGCTGGTCGGGATGGCGGGCCTGGTGCAGCAGCGCGAGGTGGCCGCCGAGCGAATGGCCGAGGAGCACTGGCGGCGCGTCGGGCAACTCGGCGCGCGCCAGCGCGTACAGCGCGCGCAGCTCGTCGTCTACCAGGTCGAGATACCCCCAGTCTATGCCGCGCCGCGCGCGCACCGGGCTTTCGCCGTTGCCGCGCAACTCCACTCGCAGCGCGTTGAGGCCGTGCGCCGCCAGAGCCTCGGCAAGCCGGCGATAGGCGCCGGCCGGCGTGCCCAGCGCCGGCACGATCAGCAGCGCCGGCGCCTCGGGATCGGCGGCGCGGTGCAGCCAGGCGCTGGCCCGGGCGGGGCCGAGCTCGAGTGCGTGTGGTTCTGGATCGGACAGCCGGATGTCCATGTCGCTCTTGGTGTGGCCTGTGGTGGCGGCCATGGCCGCCACCACGAGGATATCGTCAGGCACCGCCGGCGAGATCGTCGAGGATCGGGCAGTCCGGGCGATGGTCGCCGTGGCAGTGACGGGCGAGGCTCTGCAGCGCGCGCTTCATCGCTTCCAGCTCGGCGATGCGCGCTTCCAGTTCGGCCACGTGCTGCTTCGTCAGCGCCTTGACCTCGGCGCTGGCGCGCTGCGGGTCGTCCCACAGGCCGAGCAGTGCTTCGATCTGCTTGATCGAGAAGCCCAGGCTGCGGGCACGCTTGATGAAGCGCAGCCGGTGCAGTTCGCGCTCGCCGTAGAGGCGGTAGCCGGCCAGGGTGCGGCCGGCCGCCGGCATCAGGCCGATCGCCTCGTAGTGGCGGATCATCTTGGCGCTGACGCCGGTGAGGGCAGCCGCTTCGCCGATGTTGTGCAGGCCTTGCTGCTTGGCGTCGGCGAGTTCGGGACGGGGCGAATATCGGGACATCGGGGATCCTCCCGTCGATCAGTCCGGCACCGATGTGCGCCAGCGACGCAGCAGCAGGGTGTTGCCGACCACGCTGACGCTGGAGAAGGCCATCGCCGTGCCGGCGATCACCGGACTGAGCAGGCCGGCGGCGGCGAGCGGAATGCCGACAAGATTGTAGACAAAGGCCCAGAACAGGTTCTGGCGGATCTTGCGGTAGGTGCGTCGCGACACGTCGATGGCGTCGGCCACCAGCCGCGGATCGGGGCGCATCAGGGTGATGCCTGCGGCCTGCATCGCCACATCGGTGCCCGAGCCCATGGCGATGCCGACATCGGCGGCTGCCAGCGCCGGGGCGTCGTTGATGCCGTCGCCGACCATCGCCACCCGGCCGTCGCCGCGCAGTGCGCGTACCGTGTCGGCCTTGTCGGCCGGCAGCACCTCGGCGCGGACCTCGTCGATGCCGAGGGCCTGCGCGACCGCCTCGGTCGCACCACGGTTGTCGCCGGTCAGCATCACCGTGCGCAGCCCAAGCCGGCGCAGGTTGGCGATTGCAGCCGCCGACCCGGGGCGGAGTGGGTCGGCGAAGGCCAGCAGGCCGAGCAGGCGCGGCGCGGCACCGGTTTCGGCCAGCCAGGAGACGGTGTGGCCGCTGGCGGCGAGCGCGTCGGCGCGCGCGGCGAGTGCGTCGAGCGCGATGCCGGATTCCTCCATCAGCCGGCGGCTGCCGAGCAGCAGCGCACGGCCGTCGACGCGGCCGGTGAGGCCACGGCCGGCGAGCGCCTGGACATCGCCGGCGACGGCGACGTGCAATGCGCGCGCCTTGGCCGCGTCGGTGACGGCGCGTGCCAGCGCATGCTCGCTGCCCTGTTGCAGCGCGGCAGCCAATGCCAGCAGCGCGTCGGCGTCGCCATCGATGGCGACCAGCTCGCGCAGCGCCGGTTTGCCTTCGGTCAGGGTGCCGGTCTTGTCGAAGGCGACGATGCGCACGGCGTGCGCGGTCTCCAGCACCTCGGCGTCCTTGATCAGGATGCCGGCGCGGGCGGCCACGCCGGTGCCGGCCATGATCGCGGTGGGCGTCGCCAGACCGAGCGCGCACGGACAGGCGATCACCAGTACGGCGACGGCGTTGAGGATGGCGGCGCTCCAGTCGCCGGTGGTCAGGCCCCAGCCGAGCACGGTCAGGGCGGCGATGGCGACCACGGCCGGCACGAAGACCGCGCTCACCCGGTCCACCACGCGCTGGATCGGCGGCTTCTTCGCCTGCGCGTCCTCGACCAGACGGATGATCCGCGCCAGCGTGGTTTCGGCGCCGACCGCCAGCGTGCGCACCACGATCCGGCCTTCGCCATTGACCGTGCCGCCAGTGACGCGCTCGCCCGGGCCGCGCGCCACCGGCCGGCTTTCACCCGTGACCAGCGACTCGTCGGCATGGGTGCGGCCCTCGAGGATCTCGCCGTCGACCGGGATGCGCTCGCCGGGGCGAATGGCGACGTGGTCGCCCACCCGCACCGACTCGACCGGCACCTCGACTTCGCCGCCGTCGCGCAGCACGCGCGCGGTGGACGGCCGCAGCGCCTGCAGCGCGCGGATCGCCTCGGTGGTCTGGCGCTTGGCGCGCGCCTCCAGCCACTTGCCGAGCAGCACCAGGGTGATGATCACCGCCGAGGCCTCGAAGTACAGGTGCGGTGCGCCGTGGTGCGCTTCGGCGAACAGCAGGTTCCACACGCTCAGCCCGTAGCCGGCCGAGGTGCCGAGCGCGACCAGCAGGTCCATGTTGCCGCTGTGCGCGCGCAGCGCTTTCCAGCCGGCGCGGTAGAAGCGCGCGCCCAGCCAGAATTGCACCGGTGTCGCCAGCAGCCACTGCAGCCAGCCCGGCAGCATCCAGTGCACGCCGAACGGCAGCGCCAGCATCGGCAGCAGCAGCGGGGCGGACAGCAGGGCAGCCAGCAGCAGATGGCGACGCTCGCGCTGGCCGGCGGGCGTGCCGGTCGGTGCGGGTGCGCCCGCCGTCGCGTCGACGACCGGATGGGCCGCGTAGCCGGCTTTCGCAACCGCGGCCACGAGCGCCGCGCGATCCAGCCCGGCGACGTGCTCGACCCGGGCGCGCCCGGTAACAAGGTTGACGCTGGCCGTGGTCACGCCGGGCACGGCACGCAGCGCCCTCTCGACCCGCGCCACGCAGCCCGCGCAGGTCATGCCTTCGATGGCGAGCTCACTGACATCAGTGACGAGCGCATAGCCGGCCCTGGCGACGGCTTCCGACAGGGCGGCGAAATCCAGCGGTGGCGCGCCGGCTCCGGTGCGCACCTCGGCGCTTTCGGTGGCGAGGTTGACGCTGGCGGCGACGACGCCGGGGATGGCCTCGAGGGCTTTCTCCACCCGCGTGACGCAGGAGGCGCAGGTCAGGCCCCGGATGCTGAAACGCAGCGGCGCGGCGGTCGGCTCGGAGGGGGGATGGGCGGTGTCCATGGGTGGGCCCGTTGCGGCGACGAGGCCAGCATGGGCCTTCCCATGATGGGAAGGTGAAGCGCCGGATCAGGCCGCGGTGGTGCGGCGGCTGCAGGCGATCAGGTAGCAGGCCACGAACAGGGCCAGGCCCAGGCGGGCGAGCAGGCCGAGGGCGGGCAGGAGCGGCAGACGATGCATGGCGGTGGCGTCGGTGTTGTCGGAGGGGCAGGGTCGGACTCGCGACGGTGGGAGGCTCGGGCGGGAAGCCCGCTTGACCTTCCAGCCATGGCAAACGTGAACCTGTGCAACCGACGGCCGCGCGCCGTTCCACCCGCACAGGAGGCATTCATGAAATTCCAGGTCCAGGGCATGACCTGCACCCATTGCGTCCAGGCGATCCACGGCGCACTGCGCGCCCTCGACCCGGACGCAGTCGTGACGGTGGACCTTGCCGCCGGCACGGTCGAGGCCGTCGGCGGATTCGATCCCGCCAGGGCCATTGCCGCCATCGAGGCGGCGGGCTACCGGGTCGACGGCCGCGCCGACGGGACGGATGCAGCGCCCGCGTGTCGCGGTCACTGCGGCTGACCCGGTGAGTCCGTACACGATGACGTGGGTCAGGGCCGGCGCCGTGCTGGCCATGGCCCTTCACCTGCGCCTGCGCGCCCACCGCGCCGACGGCCGCCGCTGCTGGCGGGTGGATCGGGCATAGCCGCATCGCTGTACCTCGTGCTCGTCCTGCTCCGGGTCGAGGGCGTGGCCGTGTGGCGCGAGCTCGGCGGCGTGGCGCTGTTCGGGGCCTTCGCCGTTGCCGGCTGGCGGCGACGTTCAGCGCCGCCGCGGCGGCACCGCCCACCAGCTGAGCACGACCGCCAGCGCGAAGGCGGTGTAGTCGGCCCTGCAAAATGCACGAACTCCGCAGCGGGCTTGGCTTGGCCCCCCTTGGACGACTGCGCGAATCCCCGGAAAATCACACCGTCGTTGCCAATTCCTGAGAGTTTT
>NZ_JACHHX010000003.1 GCF_014202935.1 Rehaibacterium terrae
ATAGGCTGGGTGTGTAAGCGCAGCAATGCGTTGAGCTAACCAGTACTAATGATCCGTGCGGCTTGACCATATAACCTCAAGTGGCTTCGATGCGGACCCCTCCGCAACAGCCCGGCCATCCCCGGCCGGACTTTCCACAGAAGCCGCCTTGACCTCGGCGACCACGTCGACCGTTGTCGAAAACCTTGCTACGTCCCAAGTCCCCATGCGAGTGTGGCGCGACCGCCTGCAGATCCCTGCGCGCAGACCGCGACCCTCCACCCTCTCCCTGGTGACAATAGCTGTGTGGAACCACCCGATCCCATCCCGAACTCGGAAGTGAAACGCACACGCGCCGATGGTAGTGTGGCCCAAGCCATGCAAGAGTAGGTCATCGCCAGGGGCTTTACCCTGAAACCCCCAGCCACCCGCTGGGGGTTTCGCTTTTGGCGCGCAGCGCGACCCGCAACAGGTCATCGCCAGGGGCTTTACCCCAAAGGGGCCGATCCCAAAGGGTTGGCCCCTTTAACTTTTGCGCGCAGCGCGACCCGCAACAGGTCATCGCCAGGGGCTTGTCCGGGGTCTGGGGGGTGGCGGCCCGCCTGACGTCCCTGTGGCGTCATTTTTGCCTGCCTGCTGTCAGGCAAATCAATGCCCTACGCGATTAGCTGTGGAACTTGCGCTTGCGGTGGCGGCAGCGAGTGGTCAACGCAAGGCGTAGCCGAACTGCTGACGGAACTGTTCGGCGAATTCTTCGTAATCGAACCGCTGGTTCTGCGGGCCGAGGTGCTCGATCTTGAGAGCGCCCATCAACGAGGCGATGCGACCGGTGGTGGCCATGTCCATGCCGTTCATGAGCCCGAAGATCAGCCCGGCGCGATAGGCGTCGCCGCAGCCGGTCGGGTCGACCACGCGCATGGCGTTGGCCGGGGGAATGTGCAGCTCGCCGTCCCGGCTGTGGATTTCGGAGCCCTTCGGGCCGCGGGTGATGATGTAGCCCTTCACACGCTCGGCGATCTGGCGGGTGCTCAGGCCGGTACGCTCCTGCAGCAGGCTCGATTCGTAGTCGTTCACGGTCACATAGGTGGCCTGCTCGATCATCGTGGTCAGCTCCTTGCCGTTGAACAGCGGCATGGCCTGGCCGGGATCGAAGATGAACGGGATGCCCAACTCGGCGAATTCGCGGCTGTTCTGCAGCATGGCCTCGTAACCGTCCGGGCCGACGATGCCGAACTTCACGCCAGGCACGTCGCGGACGTGATTCTCGTACGAACGCATCATCGCGCCGGGATGGAAGGCAGTGATCTGGTTGTCGTCCAGGTCGGTGGTGATGAAGGCCTGGGCGGTGTACAGGTCCGGGATTTCCTTGACATGGTCCAGGGTGATCCCGCAGGCCTCGAAGTGTTCGCGATACGGGCCGAAGTCCTGCCCGACGGTGGCCATCGGGATCGGATCGCCGCCGAGCAGCTTGAGGTTGTAGGCGATGTTGCCGGCGCAGCCGCCGAACTCCCGCCGCATCCGCGGCACCAGGAAGGAGACGTTCAGGATGTGGACCTTGTCCGGCAGGATGTGGTTCTTGAACTGGTCCTGGAACACCATGATGGTGTCGTAGGCGAGCGAGCCGCAGATCAGGGCAGACATCGGGCGGAAAGGCTCCGTGGTGGGGGATGCCGCGCGGGACGGCGGCGGGCGACATGGTACCGCGCAGAACGCGCCCAGGCACCGGATTCACGAGATTTTTCCTTGCCGGGTCAAGGGGGCGTTGTTAGGCTAGCCGACCTTCCTGAGCGCTCTTTTCAGCGACGATTCCCACATGCTCAAGACCTTTCGCGGCTGGTTCTCCAACGACCTCTCCATCGACCTCGGCACGGCGAACACGCTGATCTATGTGCGTGGCCAGGGCATCGTCCTGAATGAACCGTCGGTGGTGGCGATCAGGCAGGACCGCAGCCCGGGGTCGCCGAAGTCGGTGGCGGCGGTGGGCGCGGAGGCCAAGCAGATGCTGGGCCGCACGCCGGGGAACATCGTCACCATCCGGCCGATGAAGGACGGCGTGATCGCCGATTTCACCACCACCGAGGAGATGCTCAAGCACTTCATCCGCAAGGTGCACAAGTCGCGTTTCCTGCGGCCCAGCCCGCGGGTGCTGATCTGCGTGCCCTGCGGTTCGACCCAGGTCGAGCGGCGGGCAATCAAGGAGTCGGCCGAGGAGGCCGGCGCGCGCGAGGTGTATCTGATCGAGGAGCCGATGGCCGCGGCGATCGGCGCCGGCATCCCGGTGCACGAGGCGCGCGGCTCGATGGTGATCGACATCGGCGGCGGCACCTCGGAGGTCGCGGTGATCTCGCTCAACGGCATCGTCTACTCGCAGTCGGTGCGGATCGGCGGCGACCGTTTCGACGAGGCGATCATCAACTACGTGCGCCGCAGCCACGGTACGCTGATCGGCGAGGCTACCGCCGAGCGCATCAAGATCGAGATCGGCTGTGCCTTCCCGCAGACCGAGGTGAAGGAGATCGAGGTCTCCGGCCGCAATCTCGCCGAGGGTGTGCCGCGCATGATCACGATCAACGCCAACGAGGTGCTGGAGGCGTTGCACGAGCCGCTGTCCGGCATCGTCAGCGCGGTCAAGCAGGCGCTGGAACAGACCCCGCCGGAGCTGTGCGCCGACGTGGCCGAGCGCGGCATCGTGCTGACTGGCGGCGGCGCGCTGCTGCGCGATCTGGACAAGCTGATCTCCGAGGAGACCGGTCTGCACGTGCATGTCGCCGACGATCCGCTCACCTGCGTCGCCCGGGGAGGCGGTCGGGCGCTGGAGCTGGTCGACATGCACGGCAACGAATTCTTCGCGCCGGAGTGATGGCGACGCGCCAGCGCTTCCATTTCGAGACAGGACAGAGGCATGCCGCGCGCGTGCCCGGGTGATCGGTCGCCTTGGCCTACGCGAGTTCGAGCAACGCACGGTTCGGCGAGGGCGCAGCAGGTACGCTGCGTCTGCTGGGCTATCTCGCGGCTGCGCTGCTGCTGATGGTGGCCGATCATCGTGGCGGCTGGCTGACCTCGGTGCGTCAGCACGCGGGGCTGCTGGTCGAGCCGCTGTACTGGATGGCGGCGGCGCCGGCCCGCATCGCGCATGCCGCGCGGGCAGGGCTGGTCAGCCGCGCTGCACTGGTCGACGAGAATGCCCGTCTGCGCGAGCAATTGCTGCTGGCCAACGCGCGTCTGAGTCGGCTGGAGGCGGTGGCGCAGGAGAACCACCGTCTGCGCGAGCTGCTCGACGGCAAGCGCGGTTACCTTGTCAGCGTGCAGCTGGCGACGATTCTCGACGTCGATCTCGATCCGTTCCGCCACCGCGTCGTGCTCGATGTCGGCAGTCGCGACGGGGTCAGTCCGGGTCAGGCGCTGATCGATGCCGACGGGGTGGTCGGCCAGATCGTCGAGTTCACCGGCCGGCGCTCGATCGCGCTGCTGATCACCGATCCCGACCACGCGGTACCGGTGCAGGTGGTGCGCAGCGGCCTGCGGCTGATCGCCTACGGCACCGGCGAGCGCGACCGTCTGCGCGTGCCGAATATCCCGCAGAGCGGCGACATCCGTCCGGGCGACCGGCTGGTGACCTCGGGCATCGGCGGCAATTATCCGGCCGGATTCGCGGTGGGGGAGGTGCTGCGGGTCGAGCCCGACGAGACCCGGCTGTTCGCCGTCGCCGAGGTGCGGCCGGCGGCGGCGCTCGACCGCCGCGGCGAGGTGCTGCTGGTGTGGAACGTGCCGGCGGAGACCGAGGTCGGTCCTCCCGGCACGGCGGAGCACCGGCCATGAGTCGCCTGCGCGGCAGCGGGATCCTGTTCTACGGCAGCCTCGGGCTGGCCGTGCTGCTCGGCCTGATGCCCATGCCCGAGCTGCTGGCCCCGTTCAAGCCGTACTGGCTGGGCCTGGTGCTGATCTATTGGCTGCTGGAGGCGCCGGAGCGTGCCGGGTTGGGGATGGCCTTCGGCATCGGGCTGGTGGCCGATCTCGTCTTCGGGACGCTGTTTGGTGAGCAGGCGCTGCGGCTGGTGATGCTGGCCTTCATCGTGCAGCGGTTCCGGCCGCGGTTGCGCTTCTTCCCGTTGTGGCAGCAGGCATCGGCCGTGTTCGCGCTCCTGCTCAACGACCGTGTCATTGCGGCGGCGGTGAGGCTGTTCAGTGGCGAGACGCTGCCGCCGCTGGCGTTCTGGCTGAGCCCGTTGACGGCGCTGCTGCTGTGGCCGTGGTTGTTCCTGCTGCTGGATGAGTTGCGTCTGCGCGGCCGGGCCCGCGAGTCATGAAGCGCCTCCGCCGTCGACCGCTCAAGGATGCCTACGCCGAGGCGGCGGCGTTCCGGCGGCGCGCGCTGGTCAGCTTCGTGCTGGTGACGCTCGGGCTGATGCTGCTGGCCGGCTGGTACTTCCGCCTGCAGGTGACGATGCACGAGGAGTACCGCACGCGCTCGGAGGCCAATCGCATCAAGCCGCGCCCGGTGGTGCCGGCACGGGGGCTGATCTACGACCGCAATGGCCGGCTGCTGGCCGACAACGTGCCCGCCTACCGCCTGGAGGTGGTGCCCGAGCAGGTGCGCGACATGGCAGCGACGCTGGAGGGCCTGGCCGGGATCCTGCCGTTGAGCCAGGACGAGATCGAGCGCTTCCAGGCCGCGCGACGCGCTACCCGCAGCTTCCACCCGGTGCCGCTCAAGCTGCGCCTGAGCGAGGCGGAAGTGGCGCGCTTCGCGGTCAACCGCCACCGCTTCCCCGGGGTGGATGCGGTGCCCTACCTGACCCGCCGCTACCCACACGGCGAGTTGTTCGCGCACGTGGTCGGCTACGTCGGCCGGATGGACGCCGACGACCTGCAGCGGCTCGGCGACAGCCGCCTGGCCGCCTTCAGCCATGTCGGCAAGTCCGGCATCGAGCGCTACTACGAGGATCGGCTGCGCGGCGAGATTGGCTACGCACAGGTCGAGCAGAACGCGCGTGGCCGCGACATCCGCGTGCTCAACCGCATTCCGGCACGGCCCGGCCACGACCTGTTCCTGACCATCGACGCCGAGCTGCAGGCGGCGGTGGTCGAGGCCTTCGCCGGCCAGCACGGCGCGGCGGTGGTGATGGACCCGCGCAATGGCGAAGTACTCGCCCTGGTCAGTCTGCCCGCCTTCGACCCCAACCTGTTCGTCAACGGCATCTCGCATGCCGACTATCGCGCGCTGGTCGATTCGCCCTCGCGACCGCTGTTCAACCGCGCCGTGCTCGGCGGCTACGAGCCCGGCTCGACGATCAAGCCGTTCATCGGGCTGGTCGGCCTCGAGCTCGGCCTGCGCCGACCGGAAGACAGGACGTTTTCCGACGGCGCATTCCGCCTGCCCGGTCAGGATCGCGAGTACCGCGACTGGCGGCGTGGCGGTCACGGCTGGGTCGATCTGCGCGAATCGCTGGCGCAGTCGGTCAACACCTACTACTACCAGTTGGCCCTGGACATCGGCATCGACCGCCTGAGCGCGGAGATGGCGAAATTCGGCTTCGGCCGGGCAACCGGCATCGATCTCAGCGGCGAGGCCAGCGGCATCCTGCCTTCGCGCGAGTGGAAGCGCAGCGCGCGCAACCAGCCCTGGTTCCCGGGCGAGACGGTGATCGCCGGCATCGGCCAGGGCTATTGGGTGACGACCACGCTGCAGCTGGCGCAGGCCACCAGCATCCTCGCCGCCGGCGGATGGCGTCACCGGCCGCACCTGCTGCGGGCGACCCAGCGCGGTTTCGGCACCGAGCCGGTGCCCGAGCCGCAGCCGGCGCCGGAGCGGGTGACGGCGAATGTCCGTCACATCGAGGCCGTGCGTGACGGTCTGGTCGCGGTGATGCACGGCCCAACCGGCACCGCACGTGCCGAGGCGACCGGTCTGGACTACCTGATCGCCGGCAAGACCGGCACCGCGCAGCGTGTCACCCGCCGCGGTGACGCCAGCCTGAACCTGGACGAGCTGCCGTTCCACCTGCGTCACCGCGCGCTGTTCATCGCTTTTGCGCCGGCCGACGATCCGCAGGTCGCGCTGGCGCTGGTGGTCGAGAGCGGCGGCTCCGGTTCGCGCGCGGCCGCGCCGGTGGCACGGCGCATATTCGACGCCTGGCTGCTGCGGGAGCGGCGCGA
Source organism: Rehaibacterium terrae (assembly GCF_014202935.1). Classification (GTDB taxonomy): domain Bacteria; phylum Pseudomonadota; class Gammaproteobacteria; order Xanthomonadales; family Xanthomonadaceae; genus Rehaibacterium; species Rehaibacterium terrae. The sequence continues at coordinate 6,136 of NZ_JACHHX010000003.1, forward strand.
ATGAACCCGTTGACCTGCCTGCTTCGTGACTTGGCCGGCCGCTTCCTCGCCGCCATCGACCTGCCGTTGCTGCTGGCGCTGCTGGCCCTGCTCGGTATCGGCCTGGCGGTGCTGCACAGCGCCGGTGGCGAGCAGGTCGCGCTGCTCTATCCGCAGGCGATGCGTTTCGCCGTCGGCCTCGGCGCGTTGCTGCTGCTGGCGCAGGTGCCGCCCGCCAAGCTGCGGCTGTGGACGCCGTGGCTGTTCCTCGCCACCGTGCTGCTGCTGGCGCTGGTGCCGGTGTTCGGCACCGGCCGCAGCGGACGCCACTGGCTCAATCTCGGCGTGGTCTACCTGCAACCGGCCGAGCTGATGAAGCTGACCGTGCCGATGATGACCGCCTGGTTGCTGCACCGGCAGCCGCTGCCGCCGGGCTGGGGCGCGCTGGCGGCCTGCGCGGCCATCATCGGCCTGCCGTTCGGCCTGATCATGCTGCAGCCCGATCTGGGCACCGGCGTGCTGGTCGCGGCCAGTGGCGCATTCGTGGTGTTCCTCGCCGGCATGCACTGGTGGCGCATCGGTCTGCTCGCCGGCCTGGGACTGGCCGCGTTGCCGGTCGCCTGGCAGTTCCTGCAGGACTACCAGCGTCACCGCATCCTCACTTTTCTCGACCCGGAGAGCGATCCGCTCGGCACCGGCTGGAACATCATCCAGTCCAAGATCGCGGTCGGCTCCGGCGGACTGACCGGCAAGGGCTGGGGGCAGGGTACCCAGGCGCATCTGGACTTCCTGCCCGAGCAGACCACCGACTTCATCTTCGCCGTGCTGGCCGAGGAGTTCGGCTGGGTCGGCGTGGTGGTCACCCTCGGGTTGTACCTGTTCGTGGTCGGACGCTGCCTGTGGATCGCGGCCGAAGCCCGCGATACCTACTCGCGATTGCTGGCCGGCGCGCTCGGGCTGGCGTTCTTCGTCTACGTGTTCGTGAACGGCGGGATGATTTCCGGCCTGCTGCCGGTGGTGGGCGTGCCGATGCCACTGCTCAGCTACGGCGGCACCTCGGCGGTCACGCTGCTGGCCGGTTTCGGCATCGTGATGGCGGTGCGCGCGCACAAGCGTTTCATGGGCGCCTGAGCCGGGCGCCTGAGCTGGTGGTGAATCGCGGCCGCGCGCCGGTGCGGCCGCGCTGGGGCGGGCGCGGCCCGCGTGGTAAATTTCCCGCGAATACGCCATCGAGACCGTGATGAATCCCCTGCGCCTGCTGCCTGTCTTCGCCCTGTGTCTCGCCCTGCCGGCCGCCGCCGACGAGGCCCGCCGTGCCTTCATCGACGAGGTGGTCAGGACGCACGGGGTGGAGCGTGCCAAGGTCGAGGCGATGCTGGGCGAGGCCAGGTACCGTCAGAGCATCATCGACGCCATCACCCGGCCGGCCGAGGCCAGGCCGTGGAAGGCCTACCGGCCGATCTTCCTGACCGACCGCCGCATCGCCGACGGCCGCGCCTTCCTGGCCGAGCATCGCGAGGCACTGGCCAGGGTCGAGGCCGAGACCGGCGTGCCGGCCGCGTTGATCGTGGCCATCCTCGGCGTCGAAACCAGTTATGGCCGCATCACCGGCAGCCACCGTGTGATCGACGCGCTGTACACGCTGGGCTTCCACTACCCGCCACGTCAGAGTTTCTTCCGCAGCGAGCTGGCGCATCTGTTCGCGCTCGCCAACGAGGAGGGGCTGGACATTCCCTCGCTCATGGGCAGCTACGCCGGCGCGATGGGTTGGGGCCAGTTCATGCCCTCCAGTTACCGCGCCTACGCGAAGGACGGCGACGGCGACGGCCGCCGCGACCTGTTCGGCTCGTTGCCGGACGTGTTCGCCTCGGTGGCCAACTACTTCGTCGCCCACGGCTGGGAGCCGGGTCAGCCGGTGGCCGTGCGCGCGCAGGTTGCCGCCGACGCCGAGAGCTTCGTCGCCGGCACGCTGGAGCCCAAGTTCGAGGTCGCCGAACTCAGCCGCAAGGGCTACGTCCCCGAGGGCGGCATCGGGCACGACAAACGCGCCACCCTGGTGACGCTGGAAGGTGATGCCGGTCCCGAGCACTGGATCGGCTTCCGCAATTTCTACGTCATCACCCGCTACAACCGCTCGCCGCTGTACGCGATGGCGGTGCATCAGCTGGCCGAGGCGATCGCCGCCGGCGAAGGTGGCCGCCCGGCGCCATGAGCGCGCGTCTGGCGCTGATCGCGCTGAGCCTGCTGCTGGCCGCCTGCGCGCGTGCGCCTAAGAAACCGTCCGCGCCACCCGTCGCGTCCGCGCCGCTCGCCACGCCGCTGGGCGAGGCCAGCGGCGACGATCCCTGCGCGGTGATCTACGAGCACAGCGAGGCCGATTACACGCCGGGCGGGCTGTACCGTCCCGGCCAGCGCGACAGCGGCCCGGCCCGGCCGCCGGACCTCAGCCGCATTCCCGAGCCGGTGCCGCGCGCCGAGCCGCGCGCCCGCTACGGCAACCGCTCGCCCTACACCGTGCTCGGCAAGACCTACCACGTCATGGAGGATGCGCGCGGCTACGTCGAGCGCGGCATCGCCTCCTGGTACGGGCAGAAGTTCCACGGCCGGCCGACGTCGAGCCTGGAGCCCTACGACATGTGCCAGTTCACCGCCGCGCACAAGACCCTGCCGCTGCCCAGTTATGTGCGCGTCACCAATCTGGAGAACGGGCGCAGCATCATCGTGCGGGTGAACGATCGCGGGCCGTTCCACGAGGGGCGGATCATCGACCTGAGCTATGTCGCCGCGCTCAAGCTCGGCGTACATGCCAAGGGCACCGCGCCGGTGGAGGTGCGCGCGATCGATCCGGACGACGTGGCCGCGAGCGCGGCGTCGGTGAAGGCCAGGCCCGCGCGGAGCAGCACACGGCGCGTGGTGCGCGAGCGCGCGACGCGCGGGTCGGAGACGGTCGCCGCGTCGCGCTGGCTGCAGGTCGGCAGCTTCGGCGAGCGCGACAATGCCCAGCGGCTGGCGGCACGGCTGGAGTCGGCCGGCATCGGGCCGGTCGAGCTGCGTCCCGCCGAGGTCGATGGCCGCCGCGTCTGGCGCGTGCGTGTCGGCCCGGTCAGCGCCGCCGAAGCCGAGGCGCTCGGTGCCCGATTGCGTGATCTTGGCATGGGCAGCCCGCGCCTGCTCAGCGAATGAGTTCCCTTCCATCCGCCGGTCCGCACGGCCGGCTCCAGCGAAACCGGAAACCGCAATGATGTATCGCCGACTTTTCCTCGCCGCCTGGCTGGCCGCCCTCACCCTGACTGCGTTCGCGCAGCCGACTCCTCAGCCCGTGCCAAGTCCCGCCGCGCCGGCCACCGCACCCGGGCCGGCACCGGTACCGCCGCCGCCGAGCGTCACCGGCACCGCCTGGCTGCTGATGGACTACGCCAGCGGCCAGATCCTGGCCGGGGAGAACATCCACGCCCGCGTCGAACCGGCCAGCATCACCAAGGTGATGACCTCCTATGTGGTCGCCGCCGAAATGGCGGCCGGCAAGGTCGGCGCCGACGACCAGGTCCAGATCAGCGAGAACGCCTGGCGTGGCGGTGGCGCCGGCACCGACGGCTCGACCAGCTTCCTGCCGCTGGGCAGCCGTGTCCGGCTGCAGGACCTGCTGCACGGCATGATCGTGCAGTCCGGCAACGATGCCTCGATCGCGCTGGCCGAGCACGTCGCCGGCAGCCACGAGGCCTTCGCCGCGCTGATGAACGAGTACGCGCGCAAGCTGGGCATGAACGGCACCCACTTCGTCAACGCCCACGGCCTGCCGCACGACGACCACTACACCACCGCCCACGACATCGCGCTGATGGCGCAGGCGATGATCCGCGACTTCCCCGAGGCCTACGCCTATCACAAGGTGAAGGAATTCACCTTCAACAACATCCGCCAGCACAACCGCAACACCCTGCTGTGGCGCGACGACAGCGTCGACGGCATCAAGACCGGCCATACCTCGCGCGCTGGCTACTGTCTGCTCAGCTCGGCCAAGCGCGGCGATCAGCGGCTGATCGCGGTGGTGATGGGCTCGACCAGCGAGAAGCAGCGCGCCGACGACAGCCAGGCGCTGCTCAACTGGGGCTTCCGCTTCTTCGAGACCCACCAGGTCTACGCAGCCGGCGCGCAGGTCGCCGAGTACAAGGTGTGGAAGGGCGCGACCGACCAGGTGCGCCTGGGCGTCGCCCAGCCGGTGCTGGCGACCGTGCCGCGCGGCCGCTACGAGCAGGTCAGGGCCGAGATGGACGTCCCGACCACCCTGGTCGCACCGATCGCGGCCGGGCAGCCGATCGGCACCCTGCGCCTGAGGCTCGACGACCGTCTCGTGGTCGAGCAGCCGCTGGTCGCACTCGAGGCCGTGCCCGAGGGCGGGTTCTTCCGCCGGCTGATGGACGAGTTCTGGATGTGGTGGGCGTCCGAGTAGCGGGGCGCGCGTTGTCGGGAGCGAGACGGCAGGCGACGGGTCGGCGTGTCGAAGCCTGGCGCGTCGTGCACCCGTCACGCGACACCGGCAGGCAGGCGGTCGAAAAAACAGCCTGCCTGGCGGGCCCTGGGCGGCTCGCATTGCGGATCGATCGCTGCAAGCGATTGGTCGCTCGGGCTCAATTGAAGCCAGGCGCGGCCGCGAAGCGGCCGCACACGTCCGGGCATGCGACGCACGCGTGACCCGACAGACACACGGGATGTGCGTTTACCAATGGGACGCTAGCTCTTCGGCCTGGACGGCAGCGGGAACGGCGTGACGACCCTCTCGCCGGTGGCGGCATCGCGGATGGTGAGCTGACCCTTGCGCTCGACTTCCTCGATGCGGACGATGCTCTGCATCGGCAGGTGCAGCATCCTGGTCGCGGCGAATTCGTCGCGCAGGCGCTCTTCGGTGGGGTCGATCACCACCGACTCGCCCAGGTCGAAGACCAGCTCGCCGACTTCGGTGAAGCCCCACAGCGCGCTGCCGGCGACGTGCCGGGCGTACAGCTCGTAGACCTTGCCGTGGTTGAGGAAGGTGACCTTGTAGAGTTTCTTCGCGGACATGACGCGATTATAGGGCGCCCCTTCAGTGTGCCCGCAGCCGTCTGGCGATCGCCGGGCGCGAGAGCATGGCGAAGATCACGCCGAAGATGAAGCCGGCCAGATGCGCCCACCAGGCCACCGCACCGAAGGCCGGACCGACGAAGGTGAACAGCAGCTGCAGCAGCGCCCAGATGCCGATCAGCAGCGAGGCCGGCGCGCGCACGAACTCGAGGAACAGGCCCAGCGGCACCACGATGCCCAGCCGCGCGCGCGGGAACAGTGCCAGATAGGCGCCGATCACCGCGGACACCGCGCCGCTGGCGCCGACGATCACCCGGTTCGGCGCGTCCATCAGCGCGGCGGCGGCGAGGTTCGCCAGCGCGCCGCCGAGCAGGTACAGCAGCAGGAAGCGCCACGGCCCGGTGGCGCGCTCGGCCGGCAGGCCGAAGATCACCAGGAACAGCATGTTGCCGAGCAGGTGGCTCCAGTCGGCATGCACGAACAGCGCGGTGAGCAGGCTCAGCAGCCGGCCGCCGGTCAGCGCCTCCCACCACTCGGCCGGCGTCGCCGGCAGCGCGCCGGACACCGCGCCCCAGCGCAACAGCATGGCGCGGCGCGCGGCCTCGCCGTCGAGGCTGACCAGCCAGAAGAAGCCGGCCATGCACAGCAGCACCAGCAGCGGGCTGGCCCAGCGTGGCGGCGGCGGTCTGCGGGAGGGAACCTTGAGGAACATCCGGTGGCCGGCGGCGTGTCTACGGGCGCGGCAGCAGCACGCGACGGCCGCCGAGGTCGAGGACGACGCCGTCGCGACGGATCGCCTCGAGTCGCAGTGAATCGCCGAGCAGGGTGCCCTCGGTGCGGCGCTGGCCGTCGAGGATGACGAAGCGTTGTGCCGGATCCTCGGTGTACACGTGCATGGTCAGCCGCAGCGGCGGCAGCGCACTGCGCTCGGCGGCGGAAAGCAGGTCGATCGGCAGCGGGGCGTCCGTCGCGTCGGCCGCTGCCGGGAGTGCGGCGGCCGGCGCGCGCGGCGGCGCTGCGGCTGTCGCGGCCGCCTCGAGGCGGGCGCGCAGGGCGGCCAGTTCGGCGTCGCTGGCCGGGCCACTGCGGGCATTGGCCGCCGCGGCCGCTTCGGACCCGCCGGATACGGGGGGCGTTGCAGCGGGCGGCGCGGGCCGCGGCATGGCGGGTGTCGGCGCGACGCTTGCCGTGCTTGTCGTTGCGCCCGGTGTGGCCGGCGCCGGCAGGGGGCTTTCCATGTCGGCGGGCGGAGCCGCAGCCGGCGTCGGCGAGGCGGTCGGCGCTACGACCGGCGGTGTGTCGGGTGACGCGACCGGCGGATAGGCCGCGCCCGGCAGGGTGGCCTGGCGCTGGCCGAGCCACCAGGCACCCGCCGCCACCGCGATCAGCGCCCCGGCGAACAGCAGCCCGCGCCGGGCGCGGCGGCGCGGTGGCACGGCTTGGGCGGGCAGCGGGGCGAGCAGGTCCGGGACCTGGCCGAGGCGGCGCTCGGCTTCGGACTTGCGCAGGGCTTCGAGGATCAGCGACATGCGGGCCTCACAGCAGACTGCGACGCAGTTCCGGGCCGCTGCCGTTGTCGGCGGTCAGGGCGAGCAGCGTCTCCAGCCCGACGATGCCGTCCGGGATCAGGCCGCGGGCGGTCTGCAGCCGGCGTACCTCGGCCTCGGTGTCCGGGTCGAACAGCGCCGGGCCGACGGCAAGCAGGCGCTGTGGTTCGGCGAGCAGCCGGTCGCGCAGCCAGTCCGCCGCCGGGCCGGTTTCGCCGCGGCGCAGCGGCAGGGTGATGAAGTCCGGTGCGCGCCACAAGGTGTGGAACTCGCCGTTCCACAGCCGCTCGAGCTGGGTGCGGTCGACGTCGAAGGTTTCGCCCGACAATGCCAGCCGCACCCGCACCGCGTCCAGGCCCAGCAGCAGCGCCCAGGCCTCGCGCCCCTCGTAGCTCAGACGCAGGATCGCCGGCCGCCCGAGTGCGGCCAACTTGGTCAGGTTGCCGCGCGAACGCAGGCAGAACACGCCGGCGGCGACTTGCGGCGGGCAACGCATCGCGCTGTCGACGTCGACCTGGTCGGCGCGCAGCAGCCACAGCGCGAGCAGGCGGTTCCAGGCCGGCAGGTGCGAGTGTTCGCCGGCGCCGAGCACACGCAGCACGAAACTCTCGCCGTCGAGGTAGGTGACCGCCGGCGGCGGCACGCTGCGAGGCGCGGGAGCGGGCGCCGGCTCGGCGGTGGTGGGCTCGGTCTCGGCCGTGTGCGGCCAGTACCAGAACGCCAGCAGCACGGCCACCAGCCCGATCGCCACCACCACGGGCAGCCGTGGCGGGCGTATGCGCCGGAGCGGAGGCGCGAGCGTCTCGCGGGCGGCGCGCTCGACCAGGCGCTCGTTGATCTGCGGCAGATCACGGGCGTAGCCGGCCAGCAGTGCGCGTTCGGCGATCACATTGATCAGTCGCGGTATGCCGCCGGAATGCTGGTGCAGCTTGCGCAGCGCCAGCTTGCTGAACGGAAAGCGCGGGCAGCCGGCGACGGCCAGGCGGTGACGCACGTAAGCTTCGGTCTCCTCCTCGTCCAGCGGCATCAGGTGGTAGCGCGCGGTGATGCGCTGGGCGAGCTGGCGCAGGTCCGGACTGGCCAGCACCTCGCGCAGCTCGGGCTGGCCGAGCAGGATGATCTGCAGCAGCTTCTGGGTCGGGGTTTCCAGGTTGGTCAGCAGACGCACCTGCTCGAGCGCGTCGCGCGAGAGTTCCTGTGCCTCGTCGATGATCAGCACCACCCGCAGGCCTTTGGCGTAGGCGTCGAGCAGGTAGTCGTTGAGTGCGTCGACCAGCGCCTTGCGGCTGTAGACGCGGTGGCGCAGGTCGATGTGCAGCTCCTGGCAGATGGCCTCCAGCAGCTCCAGCGGCGTGACCTGGGGATTGAGCACCAGCGCGACGCGGGTATTTTCCGGCAGTTGCTCCAGCAGCAGCCGGCACAGCGTGGTCTTGCCGGTGCCGACCTCGCCGGTGAGCTGGACGAAGCCGCCGCTGCCGCCCTGGCCGATGCCGAACAACAGGTGCGCCAGCGCATCCCGGTGACGCTCCGACAGGTAGACGAAGCGCGGGTCCGGGGTGATCGAGAACGGCGGCTCCCTGAGGCCGTAGTACTCGAGATACATGCAGGCGGCGTGTCCGTCGGGGGCCTCTAGCCTGCCACGAAATGCGCAGCGAGCAACGGCCCGCCGGCGACAACTTGACGGCGGGCCGGCACGGGCGCACCCTTCCGGCGTGCCGAAGCTTCGGGGGCGAGGGTTCTCGTGACCGGTTCGAAGCCTGTGCCATCGCTGCCGCAGTGCAGTCACTGGAAGGCCCGCGCCACCGCCGCGCGGCCTCCGGCAGGGGGACTGCGTGCGCCCGCCCGCCGGCTACCCCGCCGGCTACCGATACCGCTTTCGCCCGATGCGTCGTGGCCGCCCGCGCGGCCGCGACGCGACCTGCTGTCGACGTCGATGCCTCCCCCGCCCGGCCGGGTCGGGCAGTGCCTGGGGAACGCTGGCTGACGCGACGCACGGTGACGGCACGACAGGGGAGGAAGCGGGATGGCAATCGCGATCGCGGTGATCGTTCTGGTGCTGGCCTCGGTGGTGTTCTATTTCCTGAGTCCGTGGCACCTGACGCCACTGGCGTCGAACTGGGGGGCGATCGACGCGACCATCGGCATCACCTTCTGGGTCACCGGGGTGGTGTTCGTTCTGGTCAATCTGTTCCTGGCCTGGGCGATCATCCGCTACCGTTACGACCGCCGGCGGCGCGCCAGCTACGAGCCGGAGAACAGGAAGCTGGAGGCGTGGCTGACCGTGGTCACCACGCTCGGCATCGCCGCGCTGCTGGCGCCGGGCCTGTGGGTGTGGGCGCAGTACGTGAGTCCTCCGGACGACGCCCACGAGGTCGAGGTGGTCGGCCAGCAGTGGCACTGGAGTTTCCGCTATCCCGGTGCCGATGGAAAACTCGGCGCCGTTCACACCAGCCTGATCGACGACGACAACCCGTTCGGCATGCGTCCGGACGATCCGCACGGTCGTGACGATGTGCTCGTCCACAGCCCGCGGCTGGTGCTGCCGCTGGACCGGCCGGTCAAGCTGCTGCTGCGCTCCAAGGACGTCATCCACAATTTCCAGGTCGCGCAGTTCCGCGCCAAGATGGACATGGTGCCGGGGCAGGTGTCCTATCTCTGGCTGACGCCCACGCGCACCGGCGAGTTCGAGATCCTCTGCGCCGAGCTGTGCGGCCTCGGGCATTTCGCGATGCGCGGCCGGGTCGAGGTGATGGAGGCGGCCGATTTCGATGCCTGGCTCGCGCGGCAGCCGACCTGGGCCGAGCAACTGGCGGCGCCGGCGGGCGATCCCGCCAGCGGCGCGGCGCTGTACGCCGTCTGCGCAGCCTGCCACGGCCCGCGCGGCGAGGGCAGCCTGGCGCTGAACGCGCCGCGGCTGGCCGGCATGGAACCGTGGTACGCACGTCGCCAGCTGCGCTACTTCCGCGATGGCGCGCGTGGCGCCCATCCGGACGACACCCATGGCGCGCAGATGCGCGCGTTCGCCGCCGTGCTGGCCGACGATCGCGCCATCGCCGACGTCGCGGCCCATCTCGCCACGCTCGACGCGCCGCGGCCGCGCAACACGGTGCACGGCGACCTGCGTCGCGGCGAGCGCCTGTACCGCACCTGCGCGGCCTGCCACGGCAACGACGCCCAGGGCATCCGCGCGGTGCGTGCGCCACGCCTGGCCGGCCTCGACGACTGGTACCTGGAGCGCCAGCTGCTGAATTTCCGGCAGGGCATCCGCGGCCGCCATCCCGACGACCACTACGGCTGGCAGATGGCCGAGATGTCGCGGGTGCTGGCCAGCGAGCAGGCGGTCAGGAACGTGGTCGCCTATATCGCCACGCTCGGCGTCGCCGGCGCCGCCAGCGAGGCCAATGCCCAAGGGGAGGACTGACCGATGGCCCAGCTCGGACACGATGCCGTTTCCTATGCGCCGCCGGCCGAAGTGGAGGAGATGGAGCTCCCGCATGCGCACAGCTTCGTCACGAAATACATCTTCAGCCAGGACGCCAAGGTCATCGCGATCCAGTATTCGATCACCGCGGTGGCGATCGGCCTGGTGGCGCTGGTGCTGTCGCTGCTGATCCGCCTGCAGCTGGCCTTTCCCGACAGCTTCGAGCTGATCGACCCGGGCAACTACCTGCAGTACGTGACCATGCACGGGATGATCATGGTGGTGTACCTGCTGACCGCGCTGTTCCTGGGCGGCTTCGGCAACTATCTGATACCGCTGATGTGCGGCACCCGCGACATGGTGTTCCCGTACCTGAACATGCTCAGCTACTGGTTCTACCTGCTGGCGGTGCTGGTGCTGGTGGCGAGCTTCTTCGTTCCGGGTGGCCCGACCGGCGCCGGCTGGACGCTGTACCCGCCGCAGGCGATCAGCCCGGGAACGCCCGGCATCGACGGCGGCATCGTGCTCATGCTGGTGTCGCTGGCGCTGTTCATCGCCGGCTTCACCATGGGCGGCCTGAACTACATCGTCACCGTGCTGCAGGCGCGCGCCCGCGGCATGACGCTGATGAGGCTGCCGCTGACGATCTGGGGCATCTTCATGGCCACGGTGCTGGCAATGCTGGCCTTCCCGGCGCTGTTCGTGGCGGCGCTGATGATGCTCTTCGACCGGCTGCTCGGCACCAGTTTCTTCATGCCGGAGATGCTCGGCATGAGCGGCCACGAGGGCGGCAGTCCGCTGCTTTTCCAGCACCTGTTCTGGTTCTTCGGCCACCCGGAGGTCTACATCGTCGCGCTGCCGGCGTTCGGCATCGTCTCCGACCTGATCGCGGTGCACGCGCGCAAGAACATCTTCGGCTACCGGATGATGGTGTGGGCCATCGTCGCCATTGGTGCGCTCAGTTTCGTGGTCTGGGCCCACCACATGTACGTCAGCGGGATGAATCCGTATTTCGGCTTCCTGTTCGCCACCACCACCCTGATCATCGCGGTGCCGACCGCGATCAAGGTGTACAACTGGGTGCTGACGCTCTGGCGCGGCAATATCCGCCTCACGGTGCCGATGCTGTTCGCGATCGGCTTCATCTTCACCTTCGTAAACGGCGGCTTGTCCGGCCTGTTCCTCGGCAACGTCACCGTCGACGTGCCGCTGTCGGACACCTACTTCGTGGTCGGCCATTTCCACATGGTGATGGCAGTGGCACCGATCCTGGTCATCTTCGGCGCGATCTACCACTGGTATCCGAAGATCACCGGCCGGATGCTCAACGAGCTCGGCGGCAAGATCCACTTCTGGGTGACCTTTCTCGGCACCTACGCGATCTACTACCCGATGCACTTCCTCGGCCTGCAGGGCGTGCCGCGGCGCTATTACGCCTACGGCGAGACCGCCTTCATCTCCGAGTCGGTGCAGGACGTGAACGTGGCGATCACCATCGCCGCACTGGTGGTCGCCGCCGCCCAGCTGCTGTTCCTGTTCAACCTCGTGTGGAGCTGGTTCCACGGTGAGGAGGCCGGACCCAATCCGTGGCGGGCGACCACGCTGGAGTGGCAGACCGAGCACACGCCGCCGCGGCACGGCAACTTCGGCCCCGAGCTGCCGGTGGTCTACCGCTGGGCGTACGACTACAGCGTGCCGGGCGCGAAGGAGGACTTCATCCCGCAGAACGTGCCGCCCGAAGCGGTCGAGCGTGCCGAGCCGGCGACCGGAGGGGTGCGCGCATGACCGTCAGTCTGCTGGTCCTGGTGCTGCTGATGGCGGCGCTGGTCACCTGGCTGGTACGGCAGTCCTTCGCCGGGCTGCCGTGGGTCGCCGGTGCCGTCGCCGGGCCGGCACTGCCGCGCCGCTGCACCGCGACGCGGCTCGGTCTGGGCGCGTTCATCGCGGTGGCCACGTCGATCTTTTCGCTGACCATCAGCGCCTACGTGATGCGGATGGCGGTCAGCCCGGAATGGGAGCTGCTGCCGCAGCCGGCGCTGGCGTGGATCAACACCGGCTGGCTGGTGCTGGGCAGCATCGCGCTGCAGCTGGCGTGGAACGCCGCGCGCGCCGGCAAGCCGGCACGGCTGCGGCCGGCCCTGGCTGCCGGCGCGGCGTGCACGCTGGCCTTCTTCATCGGCCAGTATCTGCTCTGGCGTGAGCTCGCCAGCGCCGGTTATGCGCTGGCGTCGCATCCGGCCGCGGCCTTCTTCGTGCTGATGTCGGCACTGCACGCACTGCATCTGGCCGGCGGGCTGTGGGTGCTGTGGCGCACGCTGCGGCGGGCCTGGCGGGGCGAACCGATGGCGCGGCTGCGCGAAACCGTGGCCTTGTGCGCGGTCTACTGGCACTACCTGCTGCTGGTCTGGGGCGTGCTGTTCACCGTGCTGTTCGTGGGGGCGGGGCCGCTGTACGAACTGTGTCGGGTCTGAACGACGCGCGGCGACGCGCGCCGGCGCCCGGCGACGAACCTGGCGGGAGGATCGTGCGATGACGCAACCGGCAACCTCGGGGCCCACGCTGGCCCCCGGCCTCAAGGGGATGCTCAGCGACTGGGCGTCCGACCAGCGGGCGTTCAAGGGCGTCACCTGGGGCAAGGCGATGATGTGGATCTTCCTGCTCAGCGACACCTTCGTGTTCGCCTGCTTCCTGATCGGCTACATGACGGTGCGCATCTCGACCCCCGAGCCGTGGCCCGACGCCAGCCAGGTGTTCGCGCTCACCGTGGCCGGCGAGTCGGTGCCGCTGCTGCTGATCGCGATCATGACCTTCATCCTGATCAGCAGCAGCGGGACGATGGCGCTGGCGGTGAAGTACGGCTACGCCAGGGACCGCAAGCGGACCGCGATCCTGCTGCTGCTCACCGCCGCGCTCGGCCTGACCTTCGTCGGCATGCAGGCCTTCGAGTGGAGCGTGCTGATTTCCGAGGGCGTGCGGCCGTGGGAGAACCCGTGGGGCGCGGCGCAGTTCGGTGCGACCTTCTTCCTGATCACCGGTTTCCACGGCACCCACGTCACCATCGGCGTGATCTTCCTGATCATCATGACGGTGAAGGTGTTGCGCGGCGCGCTGGACGACCAGCGGCCGGGCTTCCTCACCGGACGGCGCGGTCGCTACGAGATGGTCGAGACGCTGGGCCTGTACTGGCACTTCGTCGATCTGGTGTGGGTGTTCATCTTCGCGTTCTTCTACCTGTGGTGAGGAGGCGGCCATGTCGCAGGACCATGCGCAGCAGCATCCCCTGAGCACCTACCTGTGGGTCTGGTTCCTGTTGTTCCTGTTGAGCGTGTTTTCGTACATGGTCGACTACGTCGGCTTCGAAGGCCTGCTCAAATGGTCGCTGATCACCTTGTTCATGCTGCTCAAGGCCGGCCTGATCGTGGCGGTGTTCATGCACATGGTGTGGGAGCGGCTGGCGATCGTCTGCGCGGTGCTGGTCCCGCCCGGCGTGCTGGTGTTCCTGATGCTGCTGATGGCGCTGGAAGCCGACTACACGCTGTCGATGCGGTTGCGGTTCTTCTCCGGCTGAGACCGGCGGACGCGCGAACACCGACGCCCCGGCCCGGTCGGCCGGGGCGTCGCCGTTTCCGTGGCGGGTCCGGTCAGGGGAAGGTCTGGGTGAAGAACCGCTTCAGGCGGTACTGCCACATCACGATCCAGTGCGGGGCGCCGATGTCGGTGCCGGCCGGGACGACGCCGGGATGGCGGCGCACGGTCTCTTCGAGGATCTTCGACTGGCCGGGCTCCAGATCGACGAAGAACACGTGCTTGCCCTCCCGCAGCGCCTGCTCGAAGCGGCGGAAGCGGACGTTCGGGGTCTGTATGCCCCACAGCCCGCCTTCCCAGGCGAAGAAGCCGAGCGCGATGATCGCCAGAAAGATGAAGGGCAGCCAGCCGGCCGGGCTCTGGGTCCAGCTGGCGGTGTACGCGACCGCCAGCACCAGCACGGCAGCGACCAGGCCGACGGCGGCACCGATCAGCGTGGAGTGGACGATGTCCTGCTTCATCAGCGAGGTCACCTTGTGAAGGTGCGTGTGCTGGTCGGCGTGGGTGTCGTCCAGCGTCAGCAGATGGATCTGCGGGGTGACGATGCCGGCCTGCTCGAGGTCCTGCTCCAGGCGTTCGAGGTCGTCGAGATCGGTGCTGATGAAAAAATGCCGCGTCATCTTCATGACTGCCTCCCCTCTCCGAATATCACCGTGTGCGCCAGCCCGGCTGGCGGTGAAGTCCAAGGAGGTGCGGCGGGCCCGAGGCGGGCCGTCGACCTCCTGCGAACGAGGTCAAAGCCATTGAAGCGGCGACCGGACGGGCCGGTCCTGCGAACGATGCTACTGCAAGCCCCTGGAGGAGGGTAGGGGCGCGCCGCCCCACAGGCGGGGCGGCGCGACGGCAGCCGGGGATCAGTCGCCCAGCGTGAGCAGACTGGCGTTGCCGCCGGCGGCGGTGGTGTTGATGGTGAGCGTGCGTTCGGTGGCGAAGCGGGCCAGGTAGTGCGGGCCGCCGGCCTTGGGGCCGGTGCCGGACAGGCCCTCGCCGCCGAACGGCTGCACGCCGACCACTGCGCCGATCATGTTGCGGTTGACGTAGCAGTTGCCGGCCTTCACCCGGCTGGCGATCCTGGCCACGGTGTCGTCGATGCGGCTGTGGATGCCGAGGGTGAGGCCGTAGCCGGTGGCGTTGATCTGGTCGATGACCCGGTCCAGGTCCGCCGCGTCGTAGCGGATCACGTGCAGCACCGGGCCGAACACCTCGCGCTCGAGCTGGTCGAGCGATTTGAGCTCGTAGGCACGCGGGGCGAAGAAGGTGCCGTGTGCGCAGTGGTCCGCCAGTGGCACCTCCCGGATCAGCCGGGCCTCGCGGTTCATGCGCTCGGCGTGGGCCTGCAGGGTCGCCAGCGCGTCGGCGTCGATCACCGGGCCGACGTCGGTGGACAGCAGCCCCGGGTCACCGACGCTCAGCTCGTCCATCGCGCCGGCGAGCATGTCGATCACCTTGTCGGCGATGTCCGACTGCACGAACAGCACGCGCGCCGCCGAGCAGCGCTGGCCGGCCGAGCCGAAGGCCGAGCTCATGGTGTCCTTGACCAGCTGCTCGGGCAGCGCCGAGGAGTCGGCGATCATCGCGTTCTGGCCGCCGGTTTCGGCGATCAGGATCCCGATTGGAGCGGCATCGCGCGCGGCCAGCGCGCGGTTGATGGCGCGGGCGGTCTCGGTCGAGCCGGTGAAGGCCACGCCGGCAACGCGCGGGTCGCGGGTCAGCGCGGCGCCGACCGTGGCGCCGTCGCCGGGCAGGAACTGAAGCACGTCCTCGGGGACGCCGGCCTCATGCAGCAGCCTGACCGCGTGGAAACCGGTCAGCGTGGTCTGCTCGGCCGGTTTGGCGATCACGCTGTTGCCGGCGGCCAGTGCCGCGGCGACCTGGCCGATGAAGATCGCCAGCGGGAAGTTCCACGGACTGATGCAGACGAACACGCCGCGGCCGTGCAGGCGCAACTCGTTGGACTCGCCGGTCGGCCCCGGCAGCTTCTCGGGCTGGCCGAACAGGCGGCGCGCCTGCAGGGCGTAGTAGCGCAGGAAATCGATCGCCTCGCGCACCTCGGCCACGCCGTCGGGCAGGGTCTTGCCGGCCTCGCGGGTGCACAGGGCCATGAATTCGGCCATGCGCGCCTGCAGCAGGTCGGCGGCGTGTTCGAGGATCCTGGCGCGGCCGGCGGCCGGCACCGCGTCCCAGGCCGGCTGGGCGGCGACGGCATTCGCCAGCGCCTTGTCGACGGTGGCGGCGTCGGCGGCCTGCCATTCGCCGACCCTGACCCGCCGGTCGGCGGGGAAGTGCACCGGAACCGTCTCGCCGGCCGGCACGGCGCCGGGTACCAGTGGCCGGGCCTGCCAGGGCTGGATGGCGGCGTTGATCCGGTCGGCCAGCGCCTTGAGTTCGAGATCGTTGGCGAGATTGACGCCCATGGAATTGGTCCTTTCGTGGCCCTGGCTGCGGTACAGGTCGACCGGCAGCGGAATCTTCGGGTGCGGCTTGGCGTCGAACGCGGCGACCGTGGCCACCGGGTCGGCGACCAGGTCGGCTGCGGAGACGGCGGGGTCGGTGATGCGGTTGACGAAGCTGGTGTTGGCGCCGTTCTCCAGCAACCGGCGCACCAGGTAGGGCAGCAGGTCCTCATGGCTGCCGACCGGCGCGTAGACGCGGCAGGGCGCATCGAGCCCGTCCTTGCCGATCACCTCGCCGTAGAGGTCGGCGCCCATGCCGTGCAGGCGCTGGTACTCGAAGTCGCGGCCCTGGCTCATCGCGTGGATGGCGGCGATGGTGTGCGCGTTGTGGGTGGCGAACATCGGATAGAAGGCGTCGGGTGCGGCGAACATGCGCCGTGCGCAGGCCAGGTAGCTGACGTCGGTGTTCGGCTTGCGGGTGAACACCGGGTAGCCGGCCAGGCCGTCGACCTGGGCACGCTTGATTTCCGAATCCCAGTAGGCGCCCTTGACCAGCCGCACCGGCATGCGCCGGCCGGCGGCGCGGGCGGCGGCGGCCAGGGCGTCGAGCACGAACGGCGCGCGCTTCTGGTAGGCCTGCACCGCCAGGCCGTAGCCGTTCCAGCCGGCCAGGCTGGGGTCGGCGAAGGCGTCGAGGATCACGTCCAGGCTCAGCTCCAGCCGGTCGGCCTCCTCGGCGTCGATGGTGAAGCCGATGCCCTGCGCCTTGGCCAGTTGCGCCAGCGCGAGCACGCGCGGGGTCAGCTCGGCCCGCACGCGGGCGCGCTTGGCGTGCTCGTAGCGCGGGTGCAGGGCCGAGAGCTTGACCGAGATGCTCGGGGCGGCGAACACGTCCGGGTAGGGGCCGCCGGCACCGATCGCGAGGATCGCCTTGCGGTAGGCCTCCAGGTAGCGGGCGGCGTCCCTGGCGGTGAAGGCCGCCTCGCCGAGCATGTCGAAGGAGTAGCGGTAATCGGCGTTGTCGCCCTTGCGGCTGCGCCGGAGCGCCTCCTCGATGCTGCGGCCCATCACGAACTGGTGGCCCATGATCCGCATCGCCTGGCGCACCGCCAGCCGGATCACCGGCTCGCCGGCGCGTCCGATCAGCCGGCGGAAGGCGCCGGCGACGTTGCGGTGGGTCTCCTCGCTGAGCGTGACCAGCTTGCCGGTCAGCATCAGGCCCCAGGTGGAGGCGTTGACCAGCGCCGAGTCGCTGCGGCCCAGGTGCGCCTCCCAGTCGGCGTCGCCGAGCTTGTCGCGGATCAGCCGGTCGGCGGTGGCCTGGTCGGGGATGCGCAGCAGCGCTTCGGCCACGCACATCAGCAGTACGCCCTCCTCGCTGGACAGGTCGTACTCGCGCATGAAGGCCTCGATCACGCCCTGCCGGTCGGCCTTGGCGCGCACCCGCTCCACCAGTGTCACGGCGGTGCGTTGCACCCTGGCGGCGGTATCGGGCGGCAGGGTGGCGTCGCGCAGCAGTTCGTCCAGGTGCTGCGTTTCGTCGCGCAGCCAGGCCTCGGTGATGCGGGTTCGCAACGGGTCGGTGCCCGCGGGCAACTCGGGGGAGAGGATGGCGGTCACGGAAATCCTGGTGAGCGGGGCGCAGGGTCGCCCGAGGCGGCCAAGTTTAGTGCCCGGCGGGTCGCCGAGAAAGGCGGCCGTCTTCACATTACCGACGCGGCGCGATCGCGCGTTTGCTTGATCGGGATCAAGGCGGAGCGGTACCATTCGCGGGTTTCCCCGCCTGCGGGGAGGCCGAGTCTTTCCGAATGATCGAGGAGTTCCCGCCCGCGGTCGCGGCAAGTCCGGAGACCCGTCTGGTGCTCCGGCCGAACCGCGCGCTGACGGCGCGGCAGCTGACGTCGGTATTCGGGGTGCTGGCCTTCTCGATGTGCGCAATCGCCCTCTTCAGCTACTCGCAGGGCAACGCCTACGCGCCCGCGTTCGCGTTGCTCCATGCCGCTTTCGTCGGTCTGGCCCTGCGCCTGGCCTGGCGGCGGGGCGATCGCCGCGAGGAGATCGCCGTCAGCGAGCGCGCCGTCGAGGTGCGCCGCTCGACGGAGCCGGTGCCGGCATTCAGCGCGCATCCCTGCTGGGTGCGGCTGTCGGTCGACGAGCGCCGGGGGGAGACACGCGTGCTGCTTGGCGTTTCCGGGCGCCGGGTGGAGGTGGGGAGCTTCCTCGCTCAGGACGAGCGCCGCTGCCTCGCGCAGCGCCTGGACGGATTGTTGGCGGCGGCCTCCGGTCGCGGCCTCGGAAAAGTTGGATGACATCGGGGTAGACCCATGAAAGCAGGTCATATGCTGCGGATCGGACTCGGACTGGCGGCCCTCGCCGGCAGCGGTGCGGCGCTCGCCAACCCGGAGCGCTGGCAGCTCAACATGTCGCTGGGCGTCACCACGATCGCGCAGAACGCCTACAACGCGCACATGCTGGCGCTGTGGATCTGCGTGGCGATCGGCCTGATCGTGTTCGGGGCCATGGCTTACGCCATGTTCCGATTCCGCAAGTCGAAGGGCGCGGTGCCGGCCAAGTGGAGTCACAACACCACCGCCGAGGTGATCTGGACGGTGATTCCGGTGCTGCTGCTGGTGGTGATGGCGCTGCCGGCCACCCGCTACCTGATCCAGATGTACGACACCTCCGATGCCGAGATGACCGTCAAGATCACCGGCTACCAGTGGATGTGGCGCTACGAGTACCTCGGCGAGGACGTCGGCTTCACCAGCCGCCTGGACCGCGACAGCGAGGCCACCCGCATGCTCCGCTCGGGCCTCGATCCGCGCGCGGTGGTCGACAATGAGGGTTTCAACAGCTACCTGCTGAACGTCGACAACCCGCTGGTGCTGCCGACCGACACCAAGATCCGCTTCGTCATCACCGCCGACGACGTCATCCACGCCTGGTGGGTGCCGGCCTTGGGCTGGAAGCAGGACGCGATCCCCGGGATCGTCAATGAGGCATGGACCGAGATCAAGGTGCCCGGCACCTATCGCGGCCAGTGCGCCGAGCTGTGCGGCAAGGACCACGGCTTCATGCCGATCGTCGTCCGCGCCGTGCCGAAGGCTGAATTCGAGAGCTGGCTCGCCGCCCAGAAGGGCGATGCGGGCGAGGCCGCCCGCACCGTCGCCGTCGCCGCCAGCGCGGCCGACGAGGGCTGACCGGATCACGAGAGGATCAAGGGACCATGGGCAACACCGCCGTCCACCACGACGACCACGACCACAAGCCGCAGGGCTTCCTCAACCGCTGGGTCTACACGACCAGCCACAAGGACATCGGTACCCTGTACCTGGTGTTCTCGCTGATCATGTTCCTGATCGGCGGCGCGATGGCGCTGGTGATCCGCGCCGAGCTGTTCCAGCCGGGCTTGCAGTTCGTGCACCCGGAGTTCTTCAACCAGATGACCACCGTGCATGCGCTGGTCATGATCTTCGGCGCGGTCATGCCGGCCTTCGTCGGCCTGGCCAACTGGATGATCCCGCTGATGATCGGTGCGCCGGACATGGCGCTGCCGCGCATGAACAACTGGTCCTTCTGGATCATGCCGTTCGCCTTCGCGCTGCTGCTGATGACGCTGTTCATGCCCGGCGGCGGTCCGGCCGCGGGCTGGACGCTGTATCCGCCGCTGTCGCTGCAGGGCGGCTACAACGTGGCCTTCGTGATCTTCGCGATCCACCTGATGGGCCTGAGCTCGATCATGGGTGCGATCAACATCATCGCCACCATCCTGAACCTGCGCGCGCCGGGCATGACCCTGCTGAAGATGCCGATCTTCGTCTGGGCCTGGCTGATCACCGCCTTCCTGCTGATCGCGGTGATGCCGGTGCTGGCCGGCGCGGTCACCATGCTGCTGACCGACAAGTTCTTCGCCACCAGCTTCTTCAACGCGGCCGGCGGCGGCGACCCGGTGCTGTTCCAGCACATCTTCTGGTTCTTCGGCCATCCCGAGGTCTACATCATGATCCTGCCCGCCTTTGGCGTGATCAGCGAGATCATCCCGACCTTCGCGCGCAAGCCGCTGTTCGGCTACACCGCCATGGTGTACGCCACCGCCTCGATCGCCTTCCTGTCGTTCATCGTCTGGGCCCACCATATGTTCACCGTGGGCATGCCGCTGGGTGGCGAGCTGTTCTTCATGTACGCGACCATGCTGATCGCGGTGCCGACCGGCGTGAAGGTGTTCAACTGGGTCTCGACCATGTGGGAGGGCTCGATGACCTTCGAGACGCCGATGCTGTTCGCGCTCGGCTTCGTCATCATGTTCACCATCGGCGGTTTCTCCGGCCTGATGCTGGCGATCGTGCCGGCCGACTTCCAGTACCACGACACCTACTTCGTGGTCGCCCACTTCCACTACGTGCTGGTGACCGGTGCGGTCTACTCGATCATGGCGGCCGTGTACTACTGGCTGCCGAAGTGGACCGGCCGCATGTACGACGAGCGTCTGGGCAAGTGGCACTTCTGGCTGAGCACGATCTTCGTCAACCTGCTGTTCTTCCCGCAGCACTTCCTCGGCTTGGCCGGCATGCCGCGCCGCATTCCGGACTACAACGTCGCCTTCGCCGACTTCAACATGTTGTCCTCGATCGGCGGTTTCGGCTTCGGCCTGAGCCAGCTGATCTTCGTCTGGATCCTGATCAAGTGCTGCCTGCTGGAGAAGGGTGCCAAGGCCGAGGCGCGTTCGTGGGAAGGCGCCAAGGGCCTGGAGTGGACCGTGCCGAGCCCGGCGCCGCACCATACCTTTACCACCCCGCCTGAGATCCGCGACGAGGACCTGGCCCACGGCCACGTGACGCATTGAACCGACGCCCGCCGCGGCCCGAAGCCGGGCCTGCGGCGGGATGCCGGCGGCAGCCGAACGGAGCGACGATGAACACGCACAGCGACAAGCCCAGCTTCGATCCGGCCGAGCGCCGTGGCGGGGTCGTGCGCACGGCGCTGATCGTGGGTGCGATCGCACTGGCGATCTACGTCGCCTTCCTGGCAGGGTTGATCGGGCGATGAGCGGACACGCCGACAACCGTCGGGTGCTGCGCAACATCGCACTGGTTGCGGTGGGTTCGTTCGTGTTCGCGTTCTCGCTGGTGCCGCTCTACCGCATCGCCTGTGAAAAGGTGTTTGGCATCACCCTGGAACAGGGGCCGGCCGGCGCGCAGCGGGTGGCCGGCATGCAGGTCGACGAGTCGCGCGAGATCACCGTGCAGTTCGACGCCACCGTCAATTCGCGGCTGCCGTGGAGCTTCCGTGCCGCGCAGCTGACGATGCGGGTGCGCCCCGGCGAGCTGTACGAGGCGACCTACTTCGCCCGCAACGAGTCCGACCGGCCGATCGTCGGCAACGCGGTGCCTTCGGTGGCGCCGTCGTCGGCCTCGGCTTTCTTCAGCAAGACCGAGTGCTTCTGCTTCACCGAGCAGCTGCTGCAGCCTGGCGAGGAGCGCGAGATGCCGGTGCGCTTCATCGTCGATCCGGCGCTGCCGGCCGGTGTGCGCACGGTGACGCTGTCCTACACTTTCTTCAACAACGAGCAGGCGACCGCCCGGGTGGCGGCGCAGGCACAGGCCGGCGCGCGCGCCGCGCCCTGATCGAGAACTTCCGGAGTCCCAGGGAACCGCCATGGCCCACACCCACGACGCCAACGTCTATTACGTCCCGCACGACAGCAAGTGGCCGATCATCGGCGCCATCGGCCTGTTCATCACCATGTTCGGTGTCGCCAACTGGATGAATGGCGTCGGCTGGGGCATGTGGGTGTTCTTCGGCGGCCTGGCGATCGTGCTGGGCATGATCTCGGGCTGGCTGGCCGAGGTCGTGCACGAGTCGGTGTCCGGCTACTACAACAAGCAGGTCGACATGTCCTTCCGGATGGGGATGATCTGGTTCATCTTCTCGGAAGTGATGTTCTTCGCCGCCTTTTTCGGCGCGCTGTTCTACGCCCGCGTGCTGTCGGTGCCGTGGTTGGGCGGCGAGGGCAGCGGCGCGTTGACCAACGCCCTGCTGTGGAGTGGCTTCGAGGCGGCCTGGCCAACCAACGGACCGGCCGCCCTCGGTGGCGAGTTCGAGACCATCCCGGCCTGGGGCATCCCGCTGCTCAACACCCTGATCCTGCTGACCTCGGGCATCACCATCACCATCGCCCACCATGCGCTGAAGGCCGGCAACCGCACCCAGCTGCTGATCTGGCTGGCGGCGACGGTGCTGCTGGGTGCGGTGTTCCTGTTCTATCAGGCGGAGGAGTACATCCACGCCTACCGCGACCTGAACCTGACCCTGGGCTCGGGCATCTACGGCTCGACCTTCTTCATGCTGACCGGCTTCCACGGCCTGCACGTGACGCTCGGCGCGATCATGCTGGTGGTGATCTGGTTCCGCTGCGCCAAGGGCCACTTCAGCAAGGACGACCATTTCGGCTTCGAGGCGGTGGCCTGGTACTGGCACTTCGTCGACGTGGTCTGGCTGGCCCTGTTCCTGTTCGTTTACGTGCTCTGAGCCGGGACGGACGGGCGATCCCGCGCGAGGGCCGGCGCTGCCGGCCTTCGTCGTGTCTGGAGTTCCGCAAGAACCTTACGGCTGGACGCCGTGCGGCTGGATGATCCCGGTCCAGATGCCGAGGACGACCAGCACGATCAGTACCACGGACAGGCCGATGCGCCAGGTCAGCGAGTTGACCATGCGCCTGCTGCCACCCTTGTCGACGAGCATGTAGTAGAGCCCCGCCCCCAGGTTGTAGACGATCAGGACGAGGAAACCGACGATCAGCAGTTTCTGCAGCATGGGACGGGCCGAGAGCGAGATGAGACGCACATTATCCCAGTTCGCCGCGGCGCCCGCAGTGACGCGGGGCGCAGCCCAGTGAGCCGGATCCTGCTCTGGGTGCTGGCTCTGGCCGTCTGCCTGCTGTTCGTCGCGCTCGGGCGCTGGCAGTGGGCGCGCGCGCTGGAGAAGGAGGCGCTGCTCGCCGCCCAGGCGCAGGCGCTGGCCGAACCCGTGCCGCTTCCGCTGGCGCGTGCGCTGGCCGATGGCGATGGTGGCCTGCGGTGGGTCGAGGGTGAGGGCGTATTCGTCGATGCGCCAGCGATTCTGCTCGACAACCAGCAGCGCGGCGGGCGGGTCGGGGTGAAGGCCTATCGCCTGTTCCGGCCGCTCGACGGCGACCACGAAGTGCTGGTCGACCTGGGTTGGCTGCCGTTGCCGCCGGATCGCGCCTTGCCGGCGATTGCGCGTCCGGAAGGTGTGCAGCGTGTGCGCGGCCTGCTGGCGCCGCCGCCGGCGATCGGTCTGCGGCTGGCGACGGCCGGCGTTCAAGCCGATGGCACCCGCTTGCTGCTGTACCTGGACACCACCGAGCTGGCGAACGAGCTGCAGCGTCCGCTCGCCACCCGTGTGCTGCGCCTGGATCCGGCGCTGCCGCTGGGTTACGCACGCGATCTCGACCTGCTGCCCAATACGCTTCCCCCGGAAAAACACCGTGGCTACGCGCTGCAGTGGTGGGGCCTGGCCGCCGCGGTGGCGGTGATCGCCCTGCTGCTCGGCGTCCGCCGGAGAAAGGCATGACTCCCAAGACCCGTTCCCGCCTCGTGCTGCTGCTGATCTTCGCGATGTTCTTCGTGTCGTTCGGCGTGGCGTTCTTCCTGCGCATGAGCGGCTGGGAGCCGGAGGTCACGCGCAACGCCGGCGAGCTGCTCGATCCGGTGATCGACCTGCGCGACCTCACGTTGCGTCATGCCGATGGTGAGCCTTACCCGTGGCAGCCGGAGCGGCGCCTGTGGCGCGTGGTGGCGGTGGCGCCGACGGACTGCGATGCGTCTTGCACGCAGATGATCGACCTGCTGCGCCGCGTCTGGATCGGCGAAGGCCGTCACGCCGAGCGCGTGCACGTGCTGTGGTTCGGCGAGATCCCGGCTGACGCACCGATCTTCCGCGCCCTCTATCCGATGCAGCGCGACCGGGAGCTGCTGGCGCGTCTGCCGGATGCGTCGGCGCCGGGCGCGATCCCCGTGTATCTGGTCGATCCATCCGGCTTCCTTGTGATGCGCTACACGCCGGGCTTCGACCCCGGGGGGCTGCGCCGGGATCTGGCGCGGCTGCTGAAGTGATGGGTCTCCGCGACCGGTTGCCGCCACTCCTCGAACATCAACCACGGTGAAGACGCCGATGTCCCCACACCGCCATTTCCATCGCCTCGCCTGGGCCGCCGTGCTGCTGGCCGTCTGCGTGATCGTGTTCGGCGCCTTCGTGCGCCTCTCCGACGCCGGCCTGAGTTGCCCGGACTGGCCGACCTGTTACGGCCAGGCCACCTGGCCCAGGCACGAGGCGCAGATCGCCGCCGCCAACGAACGCTTCGAGCGTCCGGTGGAGGTGCACAAGGCCTGGCGCGAGCAGTTCCATCGCCACATCGCCGCCCTGCTCGGGCTGATGGTGCTGGGGCTGGCGGCACTGGCCGCGCGCCGGCGCCGCTTCGGCCTGGCCACGGTGTTCGGCGCCAGCGCGCTGGTGGCGATCGCCATCCCGCTCTACATGGCCGAGCGGTACGTGACGTCGAGCGTGCTGGTGGCGGTCGCGCAGGCCTGGCTGCTGGTGTTCGCCTTCCGCAGCACCCAGCCGGACTTCTCGCGGCTGGCGACGGTGACGCTGGCGGTGATCATCGTCCAGGCCATGCTCGGCATGTGGACGGTGACCTGGCTGCTCAAGCCGGCGGTGGTGATGGCACACCTGCTCGGTGGCCTGACCACCTTCTCGCTGCTGGTCTGGCTGGCCTGGCGCAGCACGCCGGAGGCGAGGATCGCGCGCCCCGACAGTGCGCGCCTGCGCCCCATGCTGGTCGTTGGCCTGGTGCTGCTCGGCATCCAGATCGCGCTCGGCGGCTGGACCTCGGCGAACTATGCGGCGCTTGCCTGCGGCACCGATTTCCCGACCTGTCTGGGCCAGTGGTGGCCGCAGACCGATTTCCGTGAGGGCTTCGTGCTGTGGCGTGGCATCGGCGTGGACTACGAGGGCGGCGTGCTGGATGGGCCGGCGCGTGTCGCCATCCAGATGAGCCACCGGATCATGGCGCTGCTGGTGTTCGGCCATCTGCTGTTCCTCGCCCTGCGCCTGCGCCGCACGCCGGGGCTGGGGCGCTGGGGCTGGGCGCTGGGCATCGCGCTCGGCACGCAGGTGGCGCTGGGGATCGGCAACGTCGTCCACGGCCTGCCGTTGTGGATGGCCACCGCGCACAATGCCGGCGCGGTCGTGCTGTTGTTCATCCTGGTCTCGCTGCTGGCGCGCCTGCGGCCGGCATAGGAGGGGGCAGCCGGGCAGTGTGCGCTGAGCGGGAGCCTGCGCTCACCGCACACTGCCGACCGCTCACTTGTCATCGCTCCCCACAACGGCCACCCTACGCCCCGCCATGCCTTCGACCGCCAGCCAGTACTGGGCGCTGACCAAGCCCCGCGTCGTCGCCCTGATCGTGTTCACCGCGCTGGTGGGCATGTTCCTGGCCGTGCCCGGCCTGCCGCCGTGGCGTGCGCTGGTGTTCGGCAGCCTCGGCATCTGGCTGGCGGCGTCCTCGGCGGCGGCGATCAACCACCTGCTCGACCAGCGCATCGACGCGCTGATGGCGCGCACCGCGCACCGCCCACTGCCGACCGGCTCGCTGCGCTCCTGGCAGGTGCTGGCCTTCGCGCTGCTGCTCGGCGCGCTGTCGATGGGGCTGCTGGTGTGGCAGGTCAATGCGCTGACCGCCTGGCTGACCTTCGCCTCGCTGATCGGCTACGCCGTCGTCTACACCGGCTGGCTCAAGCGCGCCACGCCGCAGAACATCGTCATCGGCGGCATCGCCGGCGCCGCGCCGCCGGCGCTGGGCTGGGCGGCGGTCACCGGCGAACTGCACCCGCACGCGCTTTTGCTGGTGCTGATCATCTTCGTCTGGACCCCGCCGCACTTCTGGGCGCTGGCGATCTTCCGTCGCGACGACTACGCCCGCGCGATGATCCCGATGCTGCCGGTCACCCACGGCGTGCCCTACACGCGCTGGCAGATCCTGTTCTACACCGTGCTGCTGGTGGTGGTGAGCGTGCTGCCCTGGGCCACCGGCATGAGCGGGCTGTTTTACCTCGGCGGCGCGCTGGTGCTCGGCGCGGTGTTCCTCTACTACGCCATCCGCCTGATGAACCCGCCGAACGAGCTGTTCGCCATGCAGGTGTTCAACTACTCGGTGGTCTACCTGATGGCGCTGTTCGCCTTCCTGCTCGCCGACCACTGGCTGCTGCCGCCGCCGGAACTGGTGCCCGCGATCCCGTTCGAGCCGGTGGGCTGAAGTCCCTGACGCCACGAACGGAACGGCCCGCGTGACGGGCCGTTCCGGCTTCCCTGCTACGGATCAGTCGCCGAGCAGATGCGTCTGCCAGAACAGCATCGAGGCGGCGTTGTAGTAGTCGGCGTTGCTCTTCTTGGCGAAGCCGTGACCTTCGTCCTTGAACAGCAGGTACCACACTTCGCCGCCGTTGCCGCGCACCGCGCGGACGATCTGTTCGGCCTCGGAGGCCGGCACGCGCGGGTCGTTGGCACCCTGGGCGACGAACAGCGGCCGGCTGATGCGGTCGGCGTTGTTCAGCGGCGAGATCCGCTCCAGGAAGGCGCGCATCTTCGGGTCGCGCTCGTCGCCGTACTCGGCGCGGCGCAGGTCGCGGCGGTAGCTCTCGGTGTTCTCCAGGAAGGTCACGAAGTTGGAGATGCCGACCACGTTGATGCCCGCACGCAGGCGGTCGTTGTAGTGGACCATGGAGGCCAGCACCATGTAGCCGCCGTAGCTTCCGCCCTGCACGCCGACGCGGCCGGCGTCCAGCTCGGGCTGCTGCGCGATCCAGTCCAGCAGCGCGCCGATGTCCTTGACCGCGTCCTCGCGCTTGTAGCCATTGTCGAGCTGCAGGTAGGTCTTGCCGTAGCCGGACGAGCCGCGCACGTTCGGCACCAGCACCGCCACCTTCAGCTCATTGACCAGGAACTGCGCGGTCGGGTTGAAGCCAGGGCGTGCCTGCGCCTCCGGGCCGCCGTGGATGTTGATCACTACCGGGAACGGGCCCTCGCCGGCCGGGCGGTAGTAGAAGGCCGGGATGGTGCGCGGCCGGCCATCGACCTGGTCGAAGGTCGGGTAGCGGATCAGGGTCGGGGCGACGAAACGGCTGGCGTCGAGGCCGCCGACTTCGCTTTCGGTCCAGCGCGTCAGCCTGGCCGCGTCCAGGTCGATCACGTAGACATCGCTTGGCGAGGTGGCCGAGTTCAGCGTCAGGGCGAGACGCCGGCTGTCGGCCGAGAAGCCGCCGAGGCCGACCAGGCCGACCGGCAGTTCGGGCAGCGCGATCTCGCCACCGTTGCGCAGGTCGAGCAGGTGGACCTTGTCGATGCCGTCCTCGTTGCTGACGAAGGCGAGGTAGGCGCCGTCGTCGGAGAGCGCGAATTGGGTGACGTCCCAGGGAATGTGCGCGCTCAGGCTGCGGGTGCGGCCAGTGGCCAGCTCGCGGTAGCGCAGCTCGCGGAACTCGCCGGTCTCGTCGGAGACGTAGTACAGGCCCCGGCCGTCGGCGGCGAAGGCCAGGCCGAAGTAGGCGGCGGGACGGCGGCGGTCGTACAGCGGCGTCATCCTGCCGCTGGCGAGGTCGACCAGGTAGGGCCGCGACTCGTTGATCGAGATGTACTGCGAGACCAGCAGCTGGCTGTCGTCCGGCGACCAGCCGGCGACGAACCAGGCGCCCTCGCGCTCGACCACCGGCACCGAACGGCCGTCCAGATCGACGATGTGCACATCGGTGTCGCGGCCGTTGCGGCGGGTGGTGCCGTAGGCGATGCGGTCGCCCCGGCGCGACCACACCGGCCCCTGGTTGCGGCTGCGGCCGTCGGTGAGCATCCGCGCCGTGCGGGTGTCCAAGTCGAAGTAGAACAGCTGCCAGAACTCCGAGCCGCCCACATCCTTGCCGAACACGAAGCCGTTGGCACCGCCGGCCGGCGCCGGGCGCAGGCTGTTGATCGGCTCCTTGAAGAAGGTCAGCTGCTCGCGTGCGCCGCCGGCCATGCGCAGGCGGTGTGCCTGGTTGGTCTCGCCGAAGCGGGTGGTGATCAGCAGGCTGCCGTCGGCCAGCCAGCCGGCGGCACTGGCGCCGCGGGTGTTCTGGTATTGCGCCAGGCGCTCGGCCAGCGTCTCGGGAATCGCCGGGATGTTCTCGCTGATGCGGTTGCCGACCTCGACGCGCTGCACGTCGGGCGCATCGGCGGCGAAAGCGGGTGTGGCGGCGAAGGCCAGCGCGAGGGTCAGCAGGGATGCACGCATGCTCGGGCGTTCCTCTCTCATGGGAAGCGAATGCCCGAGGGTAACGGCCCCAGGCATGCGGGCCGTAGCCCATAAGTCACGATCGTTGCGACCGAAGCGATGTCCGCAGCAGTGCGCGGCACGGCCGGTGTCCGTCCCGCGTGGCGGTCAACGCAGCCTCAGCGCGAGCAGGGCGCGCAGTTCGTCCTTCTCGGCGTCGCTGAGGCCGGTTTCGCGCTGGCGCTGCAGCAGCTCAGTGCGGCGTTGCGCATGGGTCTGTTCTTCTAGACGGGCGAGGGCGTCTGCGAACTCGTTGCGCCAGCCCTCCGGGTCACCGGGGAGGTCGACGACGGCGAGCTTGTGCAGCGCCTCGGCCTCCTCGCGCTCGGCGAAGTGTTCGAGGATGGCGCCGGTGCTGATGCCGGGGCGCGCGCGTGCCAGCTCGATCAGTTCGACCAGCAGGGGGATGCCCGGTTGGCGCAGGGCGACGAAGCGGTAAGGCGGCGTGGCCGCCTCGGCCAGCGCCGGCTGATGCAGCAGCAGGGCGATGGCGCTGCGCACCAGGCTGCGCTTGGGCGCCGGTGTGGTCGCGCCACGGCGCGGCAGGCGTGGTGGTGATTGCACTTCGACGGCGGCGGCGCGGCCGACGCCGGTGAGTTCGGTCAGCCGCTGCTGCATCAGGTCGCGGAAGGCGCCGTCGGGGATCTGCGCCAGCATCGGTTTGGCGCGCTCGGCCAGCCGTGCCTTGCCGTCGAGTGTGCCCAGGTTCACGTCGCGCGACAGCTCGGCGTAGAAGAACTCCGACAGCGGCGTGGCCGCGCGCAGCCGCGCGTCGAAGCCGTGCGCGCCCTCGCTGCGGACGATGGTGTCCGGATCCTCGCCCTCGGGCAGGAACAGGAAGAACGCCTGGCGGCCGTCGCGCATCCGCGGCAGCACCGACTCGAGCGCCTTCCACGCCGCACCGCGGCCGGCGCGGTCGCCGTCGAAGCAGAAATACACGTCGCCGGCATTGCGGAACAGCAGCTCGGCGTGGTCGGGCGTGGTGGCGGTGCCGAGCGTGGCGACGGCGGTGTTGACGCCGTACTGGAACAGCGCCACCACGTCCATGTAACCCTCGACCACGATCAGCCGCGGGATCTTCGAATGCGCCTGCCGCACCTGCCACAGGCCGTACAGCTCGCGGCCCTTGTGGAACAGCGGGGTCTCGGGCGAGTTGAGGTATTTCGGGCTGTCGTCCTTGTCGAGGACGCGGCCGCCGAAGGCGATCACCCGGCCGCGGCGGTCGTGGATCGGGAAGATCACCCGGTCGCGGAACTTGTCGTAGACGCGGTTGGAGTCGCTCTTCGAGAGCAGGCCGACCTTGTCGAGCAGGGCGAGCCGGCGCTCGTCGGTGCCGAGCGCGGCCTTGAGCGCGTCCCAGGCATCGGGCGCGTAACCGATGCCGAAGCGGGCGCGGTTGTCGGCGTCGACGCCGCGCTTGTCGAGGTAGGCCTGCGCCTTCGCGCTGGCCGCGAGCTGCTGCTGGAAGAACCTCGCCGCTGCCTCGCAGGCGGCGTAAAGCTCGCTGAAGTCGCCGCGCTGGTGCTGCTGGCGCGTCTCGCGCGGCACCTCGACGCCGGCACGCCTGGCCAGTTCCTCGACCGCGTCGAGGAACTCCAGCCGGTCGTATTCCATCAGGAACTTGATCGCCGTGCCGTGCGCGCCGCAGCCGAAGCAGTGGTAGAACTGCTTGGTCGGCGAGACGGTGAAGCTGGGCGAACGCTCGTCGTGGAACGGGCAGCGCGCCGTGTATTCGCGTCCCTGCCGCTTGAGCGGCACGCGCGCGGCGATCACCTCGACGATGTCGGTGCGCGCGAGCAGGTCGTCGATGAAGGCATCGGGGATGCGGCCCATAGGCGGCTAGGATGCCATGCCCGGCCGGGCCCGGATCGGGCTGGCGACGCTCAGCCGGCCAGCAGTCGCCTCACCAGCGCCGAGGCCTGGCCCATGTCGGCGCGGCCGGCGATGCGCGGCTTGAGCACGGCCATCGCCTTGCCCATGTCCTGCGGGCCGGCGGCGCCGGCCTCGGCGATGGCGGCGCGCACGGCGGCCTCCAGCTCGGCGGCATCCATCTGCGCCGGCAGGTAGGCCTGGATCACGTCGATCTCGTAGCGCTCCTGCGCGGCCAGGTCCTCGCGGCCGGCGGCCTGGTACTGGCTCACCGAGTCCTTGCGCTGCTTGAGCATCTTCTCCAGCACCGCCAGGACCTGGGCGTCGTCGAGCTCGACGCGTTCGTCGACCTCGCGCTGCTTGACCGCGGCCTGGATCAGCCGGATCACCTGCAGGCGCTCCTTGTCGCCGCCCTTCATGGCGGCCTTCATGTCATCGGTCAGGCGGGCCTTGAGGCTCATCGCGGCTACTCCGGCAGGCGGTGGAAATCGGGGCGCAGAAACGCAAGAAGCCGGCGGCGCAGGGCGCGGCCGGCTTCTCGCGGGGCGCAGCGGCTCAGTACAGGCGCTGGCGCTTGGTCACGTCGCGGCCGACGCGACGCAGATGGCGCTTCACCGCGGCGGCACGCTTGCGCTTGCGCTCCTGGGTCGGCTTCTCGTAGAACTCGCGCTTGCGGGTCTCGGCCAGGATGCCGGCCTTCTCGCAGGTGCGCTTGAAGCGACGCAGCGCGAACTCGAACGGCTCGTTCTCGCGGACTTTGACGTTGGGCATGGGGTAATCTCGGTTCGGGTTTTGGCCCGACGAGTCGGGCGAGCCGCGTATGATACGCCCCTGAAACCGCCGCGTGCAAGCCAAGTGCCTGAAATCCGGCCCAAATGGCGGCCCGCGGCTGGATTTCCGGTCCCCGCCCCCCATCTCGACCCCCATGCGCGTCCTCGGCATCGAAACCTCCTGCGACGAAACCGGCGTGGCCGTCTACGACACAGCCGCCGGCCTGCGCGCGCATGCGCTGTACAGCCAGGTGGCGCTGCATGCCGAGTACGGCGGGGTGGTGCCGGAGCTGGCCAGCCGTGACCACGTGCGCAAGCTGCTGCCGCTGATCCGGCAGACGCTGGCCGAGGCCGGGCTGACCATCGACGACCTCGACGGTGTGGCCTACACCGCCGGCCCCGGCCTGATCGGCGCCCTGCTGGTCGGTGCCGGGGTGGCGCGGGCGCTGGCCTGGGCGCGGGAGATCCCCGCCATCGGCGTGCATCACATGGAAGGCCACCTGCTGGCCCCGCTGCTGGAGGACGATCCACCGCAGCCGCCGTTCGTGGCCCTGCTGGTGTCCGGCGGCCACACCCAACTGGTGGCGGTGGAGGGCATCGGCGACTACCGCCTGCTTGGCGAGTCGCTCGACGATGCCGCCGGCGAGGCTTTCGACAAGACCGCCAAGCTGATGGGTCTGCCGTATCCGGGTGGCCCCGAGCTGGCGAAACTGGCCGGGCAGGGGCGGCCGGACGTCTACACCTTCGCGCGGCCGATGACCGACCGGCCGGGGCTGGACTTCAGCTTTTCCGGGCTCAAGACCCAGGTGCTGCTGGCCTGGCAGAAGTCCGACCGCAGCGCGCAGACCCGCGCCGACATCGCCCGCGGCTTCGAGGAGGCGGTGGTCGACACGCTGGCGATCAAGTGCCAGCGCGCGCTGGAGCAGACTGGCCACCGTACGCTGATCGTCGCCGGCGGCGTCGGTGCCAACCGCCGCCTGCGCGAGAAGCTCGACGCGCTGGCCCGGCGTCGTGGCCTGCGCGTGTGCTTCCCGCGGCCGGCGTTCTGCACCGACAACGGCGCGATGATCGCCTTTGCCGGCGCGCTGCGGTTGGCCGCCGGCCAGCGCGAGGCGGCCACGGTGGCCGTGCAGCCGCGCTGGGACATGGCGAGTTTGTCGCCGGTCGCCCCGTGAGGCACGGCTGAATTTCCCGAGAGGAGAAGGATTTGGACGTCGTATTCATCGAGGATCTCAGGATCGAGACCGTCATCGGCATCTACGACTGGGAGCGCAAGATCCGCCAGACCGTCGCGTTCGATATCGAGATGGCCTTCGACAACGCGGTGCCCGCTGCCAGCGATGCGATCGCGGACACGCTCGACTACAAGGCCGTCGCCAAGCGGCTGATCGCTTTCGTCGAGAGCAGTCACTTCGAACTGGTAGAAACGCTTGCCGAACGCTGCGCGCAGATCCTGCGCGAGGAGTTCGGTGTGCCCTGGCTGCGGTTGAAGCTGAGCAAGCCAGGTGCGGTGACCGGCTCGCGCGCGGTCGGCGTGATCATCGAGCGCGGCGTGTGGCCGGACGGCGCAGGCCGGTGAACATGCTCATGCCGACGGCGTATCTGAGTCTGGGCAGCAACGTCGATCCGCAGCGCAATCTGTGCGCGGCGGCTGCCGCATTGGAAAAGCGATTCGGCCGGGTCGAGCTGTCGCCCCTGTATCGGACACCTGCCGTCGGATTCGAAGGGGACGATTTTCTCAACGCAGCGGCCCGGATCGAGACCGGGCTGTCGCCAGATGCACTCGACGACTGGCTTCACGCCCTGGAAGACGCGCAAGGCCGTCGTCGCGACGTGCCGCGGTTCTCCAGTCGCACGCTCGACATCGATCTGGTGCTTTACGACGACCTGGTCTATCGCGGCAAAGGCAACCTCGAGCTCCCGCGTCCGGAGCTGCTCACCCAGCCCTTCGTGCTGCGGCCGATGGCCGACATTGCTCCCGACGTACTGCACCCCGTGGTTGGCCGCTCCCTGTCGGCGCTATGCGCCGCAAACCCGGAGGCTTGCAGGATGAATCCATTTGCGACGGGCGAATGGTGGCGTGGGTCTGGCGGCTGAGCTGCCGGCTCAGGCCGTTACGGCCGGCTCGACGGCGCGGTCGGGCTCCGGGTCCGATGTCGGTGGCGCCAGGAGAGCCGAACATTCGCGCATGAACGAGGCCACCATCAGGCCCAGATCCTCGACGAAGAAGAAGGTGTTGGCTGGGTCCCACAGGAACTCGTCGCCGACGAAGCTGCGGCGGAGGATCAATGTCCGATAGGAGCGCCCGGCGATGCGGTCGGCGCGCTCGACCGGGTCGATTTTGTAGCCGCCGCTGACGGTGGCGCCGTGCAGTGTCGACGGGCAGTGATCCGCAAGCTTGGTACCCGGAGGGATGGCTGCTTCCGGCGCACGCAGGCAGACGGTGGCCTGGTCGATTTTGAGGTCGATGCTGAGCCAAAGGACCACCGGCATGCCGTGGTGCGCCGCTTCCAGGCGGTAGCTCGCCGTCGATGCGTCGCGGGTCAAGCCGACTTCCAGCTGTACTGGCGGGCGCTCGGGGCGCACGCGCGCCGCACGCAAGCGTTTGCCGCGATAAGCGACCATGCCCAGCGATGGATCCTGCGGTGCAAGATCCACGTGGCTCAGCGCGCGGGGAACGATGTCGAGGAAAAGCGCCGTCTTGCGCGCTTCCACGGCCCGGATGCCCGAGCGTGCCGTGACCACCAGCAGAGCCAGCGCGAACAGAGGGACGCCGGCGCCGAGCGAATAGGCGGCCGCCTGGATCAAGGCCGAATGCTCGGTGTTCGGCGAGTGCACGAACAGGTAGGCGCAGAAAAGTCCGATCGCCACCTGCAATGCGAGCAGCAGGAACACGACGGCCTTGGTCAGGCGTGGCGTCTGTCCGAGTCGGAGTTGCTTGAGGTCCATGGATTGTGGGTTCCGGTCAGAGCGTAAGGCATCTGCCGCCGTCGAGGCGGAGTACTTCACCGGTCATGAAGCCGGCCTGGAAGAGTAGCCACTGGACGGCGTCGGCGATTTCGTCTGGCGAGCCGGCGCGACCGAGCGGGGTGCGGTCGATGATGTGCCGGATGTCGTCCACGCTTTTGCCTGTTTCGGGCCAGATGACGGCGCCGGGTGCAATGCCGTTCACGCGTACTTCCGGTGCCAGCGAGAGCGCCAGTGCCTTGGTCAGGGCCGTCAGTGCCGCCTTCGAGCCTGCATAGGCCGCGAGCTCGGCCAACGGCCGCTCGGCATAGATATCGAGAATGTTGACGATCGCCCCGCGCGCGGCGCGCAGGTGCGGGGCGGCGGCCTGGGCGAGAAACAGCGGCGCCTTGGCGTTGGAAGCGAACAGTTCGTCCCACTGCGCCTCGGTGATCGTGCCCAGTGGCGTGGCGTAGAAGGTCGAGGCGTTGTTGACCAGCCCGTCGAGCCGGCCGAAATGGGCGGCCGTGCGCTCGATGAGCCCGGGCAGCGCGGCGGTGTCGGCCAGGTCGGCCTGCAGGGCGAGGGTGCTGCCCGGACGCTCGGCTTCGAGCG
Source organism: Rehaibacterium terrae (assembly GCF_014202935.1). Lineage (GTDB taxonomy): Bacteria > Pseudomonadota > Gammaproteobacteria > Xanthomonadales > Xanthomonadaceae > Rehaibacterium > Rehaibacterium terrae. The sequence goes on from NZ_JACHHX010000003.1 coordinate 40,701, forward strand.
CGTCCACCAGCGCCTGCATTTCCCCGGCCGAATGGCGGTAGTGCAGGGCGAGGTCGCAGCCGGCGGCGTGCAGGTGACGGGAGATGGCGGCGCCGATGCGCTTGGCAGCGCCGGTGACCAGGACGACGGGGCGGGCGGGGCTCATCGGGGGCTCCGGCGGGAAGGGTGCGCGGCAGTATCGCCGCGGCCGGTGAAGCGCGCGTCGGCGCCGCTCACTGCAGCTGCACCCACATCCGCAGCAGCACCGTCATCGCCAGCGGCACGCCCATCAGGGCGATGAAGCGGCGGTGCCGCAGCGGCCAGGCGAACCAGGGGCGGCGGTCGATCTCGTCGAGCAGGCCGAGGAACGCCTCGACCTGTTCGTGACGGCGCCATGGCAGCAGCTGCGGGCGGGCGGCCGATTCGCCGTTCACCTCGCGCAGCACCGGCAGCACATAGCGGTAGTACAGGTGGTTGTCGAACAGCATCCAGGCGATCGCCAGCAGGGCGACGACGATGAAGTGGGCCTCTATGCTCATCGCCGGCTCACTCGTCGAAGCGCAGGTGCTTGACCGACTTGCCGTGGCGCCGGATCAGTTTCAGCGCCTCGATGCCGATCTGGATGTGCGCCTCGACGAAGTTCTGTGTCACCACCCGGTCGCTGGCCTCGGTCTTCACGCCCTCGGGGATCATCGGCTGGTCCGACACCAGCAGCAGCGCGCCGGACGGAATGCCGTTGGCGAAGCCGGCGGAGAAGACCGTGGCCGTCTCCATGTCGATCGCCATGCAGCGCAGTTTGCGCAGGTAGGCCTTGAACTCCCCGTCATGCTCCCAGACCCGGCGGTTGGTGGTGTAGACGGTGCCGGTCCAGTAGTCGTGGCCGAGGTCGCGGATCATGGTCGACACCGCGCGCTGCAAGGCGAAAGCCGGCAGCGCCGGGACCTCGGGCGGCAGGTAGTCGTTGGATGTGCCCTCGCCGCGGATGGCGGCGATCGGCAGGATCAGGTCGCCGAGCTGGTTCTTCTTCTTCAGTCCGCCGCACTTGCCGAGGAACAGCACTGCCTTGGGGCCGTACGCGCTGAGCAGGTCCATTACCGTGGCGGCGTTGGCGCTGCCCATGCCGAAGTTGATCATGGTGATGCCGTCGGCGGTGGCGCTGGGCATCGGCCGGTCGCGGCCCACCACCTGCGCGCCGGTCAGGCGCGCGAAGGTGTCCAGGTAGCCGCCGAAGTTGGTCAGCAGCACGTGCTGGCCGAAGCTTTCGACCGGCATGCCGGTGTAGCGCGGCAGCCAGTTGGTGACGATCTCGTGCTTGTCCTTCATCCGTTGTGGTCTCCTTTTCCCTGCCATTCTAGACGCCGGGCGAGGCAGGCATGACTTTCGGCCCACTGGCGGCACATGGCGAAGCCGGCTAGGGTCGGGGGCCACCTGCTCCACAACACGATGAGGAGTCTCCATGCGCAAGCTTGCCCTGACCGGGCTGGCCGCCGCCCTGCTGGCCATGGGCGGGCCGGCGTCGGCCGCCGACCCGGCGCCCGGTCCCTATGCGAGCACCTACCGCGCCGTGCCCGCGGCGCCGGTACTGATCCGCAACGCCACCGTGCTGACCGGCACCGGCGAGCGCCTGGACGGCGCCGATGTGCTGATGGCCGACGGAAAGATCGCCGGGGTCGGCCACGGCCTGCAGGCGCCGGCCGGCGCCCAGGTGGTCGACGGCAGCGGCAAGTGGGTGACGCCCGGCATCATCGACGTGCACTCGCACCTGGGCGTGTACCCGAGCCCCGGCGTGAGCGCGCACAGCGATGGCAACGAGATGACCCAGCCGGTCACGCCCCATGTCTGGGCCGAGCACGGCGTGTGGACGCAGGATCCGGGTTTCGCCACCGCCTTGGCCGGCGGCGTCACCACGCTGATGGTGCTGCCCGGGTCCGGCAACCTGATCGGCGGGCGCGGCGTGACGCTCAAGAACGTCTATGCCGACAGCGTGCAGGCGATGAAATTCCCCGGTGCGCCGCACGGCCTGAAGATGGCCTGCGGCGAGAACCCCAAGCGCTTTTATGGCGGCAAGGGCCAGTCGCCGATGACCCGCATGGGCAACATGGCCGGCTATCGCGCCGCCTTCATCGACGCCCGCGAGTACCTGCAGCAGCAGCGCGCCGCGCAGGGCGACGGCAAGGGCAGGGGCAAGTCGGCCGGCAACGGCAAGCCGCCCAAGCAGGATCTGCGGCTGGAGACGCTGGCCGGCGCGATCAGCGGCGAGATCATGGTGCATATCCATTGCTACCGCGCCGACGAGATGGCGCTGATGCTCGATCTGGCCAGGGAGTTCGGGTTCAGGATCGCCGCCTTCCACCATGGTGTGGAGGCCTACAAACTGGCCGACCGGCTGGCCGAGGAGGGCGTCTGCGGCGCGCTGTGGGCCGACTGGTGGGGCTTCAAGATGGAGGCCTACGACGGCATCCAGGAGAACATCGCCCTGGTCGACCGTCCCGAGGGCGGCTGCGCCATCGTCCACTCCGACTCGGCCGAGGGCATCCAGCGGCTCAACCAGGAGGCCGCCAAGGTGATCGCCAAGGCGCGCCAGGCCGGCATCGACATCCCGCCCGAGCGCGCGATCCGCTGGCTGACCAGCAACGCCGCCCGCTCGCTGGGCATCGCCGAGGTCACCGGCACGCTGGAGGCCGGCAAGATGGCCGACGTGGTGCTGTGGAACGGCAACCCCTTCAGCGTCTACGCCAAGGCCGAGCAGGTCTGGATCGACGGCGCCCGGCTCTACGACCGCAACGATCCGGCCCTGCAGCCGGTGTCCGACTTCATGCTCGGCCAGGAGGTGGCGGAATGAAGCGCATCGCCCTTTCCCTCGCACTGGCCGCCGCCAGCCTGGGCGCGTCCGCGCAGGACCTGCTGATCCGCGGCGCCACCGTTCACACCGCCGGCCCGCAGGGCACGCTGCGCGATGCCGACGTGCTGGTGCAGGGCGGCGTGATCCGCGCCGTCGGGCCCGGCCTGTCCGCGCCGGCCGGCGTGGCGGTCGTCGATGCCCGCGGCCGCCCGCTCACGCCCGGGCTGTTCGCCGGCCTGACCGGCATCGGTCTGGAGGAAGTCTCCGCCGAGCAGCCCACCAACGACACCACCGTGGTGCTCGGCGCGCCGGCGCCGGGCATCGTCGCCCAGACCCGCCCGGAGTTCGACGTCACCCTGGCCTACAACCCGCGCAGCACCCTGGTACCGGTGACCCGCATCGAGGGCCTGACCTACACCGTGCTGGCGGCCGGCACCGCGCCGGGCGGTTCGATCATCGCCGGCCAGGGCGGCGCGGTGCGGCTGGATGGCGGCTACGAGGTGCCCTATGCGGGCCGGCGCGCGCTGTTCGTCAACCTGGGCGGCGCCCTCGCCGCGCTGACCGGCAATTCGCGCGCCGGCCAGTACCTGCTGCTGCAGCAGGCCATCGACGAGGCGCGCGGCCGCGGCCTGCCGGCCGGCAGCCAGGGCGCGTTGCTGACGCCCGCCGGCCGCAGCACGCTCGCCGGCTACCTCGACCGGCGCGGCAAGGTGGTGATCACCGTCGACCGCGAGGCCGACATCCGCCAGGTGCTGAAACTCGCCGAGCGCGAGAAGCTCGACCTGGTACTGACCGGAGCCGCCGAGGGCTGGCGGGTCGCACGCGAGCTGGCGGCGGCGAAGGTGCCGGTGTTCGTCGACGGCCTGGCCAACCTGCCAACGAGTTTCGACAGCCTGGCCGCCACCCTCGAGAACGCTGCCCGCCTCCATGCCGCCGGCGTGCCGGTGAGCTTCACCCAGGGGGGCGATGCCAGCCACAACGCCCGCAAGGTGCGCCAGCTGGCCGGCAACGCGGTGGCGCATGGCCTGCCGTGGGAAGCGGGCCTGGCCGGCCTGACCCGCGTGCCGGCCGAGGCCTTCGGGCTGGCCGACCGGCTCGGCAGCATCGAGGTCGGCAAGCGCGCCGACCTGGTGCTGTGGAGTGGCGACCCGCTCGACGTCGCCCATGCCGCCGAGCAGGTCTGGATCGACGGCCGGGCGATCCCGATGCGTTCGCGCCAGACCGAGCTGCGCGACCGCTACCTGCGCGCCCCCGGCCCGCTGCCGCGCGCCTACCCGGCCCGCTGAGCCCCGCCCGGGGCGGCCAGCGGCCGCCCCGGGCGCTTCTCCGCATCGCGCCATTCTGCGCAGCCAATGGCTGCCGCCTTCCCGGGTTGTCCCGTGGGCAGGCCGGGCCTTGCCGCTACGCCGGCTGGACCGTTGCTGAAGCCGCTGCCCGGGTGGCGACGGAAAGCGCCGGACCCCGCGTTGAAAGTGACGAGGCCCGCCACGGCCTCGTCCTTCCCCAACGAGGATCCGCCCATGACCATCCGCCATTCCCGCCTGCTGCTCGCCTGCGCCGTCGGCGCCCTGTTCGCCGCCGGTGCGGTCCACGCGCAGGGTGAACGCAGCGCCAAGCCGCATCCCGGACTGCCGATCGGCGTGGCCGAGCTGGAAGAGCGCCTGGCCGCGCGCAGCGCCGAGATCGACGCCGACGGCGACGGCTACATCAGCTTCGAGGAACTGCGCGCCTGGCGCGAGGCGCAGCGCGAACAGCGCATGCGCGAACGTTTCGCCAGGCTCGACACCGATGGCGACGGCCGCGTGTCGGTGGCCGAGTTCGAAGCCCGTCATCGCGAGCGCGTCGCACGCATGGATGCCGACGGCGACGGCATCGTCACCAGGGAGGAGTTCCGCGCGTACCGCGGCAAGCATGGCCGCATGCACCGGCGCGACCGCTGAGAGCTTGTGAATTTTTTTCAAGCTCTCAGCCCCCGGCCATGGATGGCCGGGCGCGGATCGAGCACGTAAGTGCTTGAGCCGCGGGAGTGAGTTCGGGCATGTACCGGACTCACGACTGAAAAAATGCACAGGACGTGCATTTTTTCACAGGCGCTGAGCGATGATGCGAGGGGCGCCAATCCCGGCGCCAGTCGATGAACCTCCCCCGGATGCGGCCGTCGGATGCCGACAGTGACGACGACCAGGCGCTGGTGCGCCGGATCGGAGCGGGCGACCGCGCCGCCTGCGCGGCGCTGGTCGACCGCTACCTGTCGCGCATCCACGCCTTCGCCGCGCGCGTGCTCGGCGATCCCGCCGATGCCGAAGAGGTCGCGCAGGACGTGTTCCTGCGCGTCTGGGAGCATGCCGCGCGCTGGCGGCCGCAAGGCGCGCGCTTCTCGACCTGGCTGTACCAGGTCGCGCTCAACGCCTGCCGCGACCGCCTGCGCCGCCGTCGCGAGCTGCTGCCACTGGACGAAGGCGCGGCGGCCTCGCCCGAGCAGTCGCCGGAGTGGCGCATGCAGGAGGCCAGCGTGTCGGCACGGGTGCGCGATGCCATGAGCGAACTGCCCGAACGCCAGCGCGAGGCGCTGGTTCTGTGCCACTTCCACGAGCTGCCGCAGGCCGAGGCCGCGGTCGTGCTCGGCGTGTCGGTCGATGCGCTGGAGTCGCTGTTGGCGCGCGGCCGACGCGGGCTGCGCCAACGGCTGCTGGACGAGCGCCCGCATCTCACCGGAGACCTGCCATGACCACGCCCCTGTCGCCGCAACGCTTCGCCGACCTGCTCGCGGCCCACGGCGCCGACCCGCGCCGCTGGCCGCAGGCCGAGCGCGCCGCAGCGCTCGCCTTGCTGGCGGCCTCGCCCGAGGCGCGTCGCCAGCAGCATGAGGCCGCGCGACTCGACGCCCTGCTCGATGCCTGGCAACCGCCCGCCCCCTCGCCCGACCTGCGTTTGCGCCTCCTGCACGCCATGCCGCTGCCGCAGCGTGCCGAATCGCTGCTGCATCGGCTGTGGCGCGAGCTCGGCGGTTGGCGGCTGGCCGCGCCGGCACTGGCCGGCGCGCTGGCGTTGGGCATCGCCATCGGCGTGTTGCTGCCGGCGATGGAGGCCGGCGACGACTTGCTGGCCGAATGGCTGTCGCTGGCCCAGCTCGACGACCCCTACGAGGAATACACGCCATGAGCGACGCCCTGACCCGCCCGTTCCGTCTCGCCCTGCTGGCCTCGCTGCTGCTCAACGCCGCGCTGGCCGGCGTGCTCGGCGCGCTGTGGCTGCGTTCGGCCGGCGACACCGGCGATGTGGCGAGCAGCGAGCGCAGCGAGGACGCGCGCACGCCGTCGCCGGGCCGGCTTGGTCGTGAGCTCGCGCCGGAGCAGCGCGCGCTGATGCGCGAAACCTTCGCGCGCCACCGAGCGCCGATGCGCGAGCACGCCGAAGCCGCGCGCGCCGCGCGCCGCGCGGTCGCCGCCGTCCTGCGCAGCGAACCCTACGACCGCGACGCGCTGGCGGCCGCCTTCGCCGAACTGCGCGCGCGCGACGGCGAGGCCGCCGCCGTCACCCACGCCATGCTGCTCGATCTGGCCGACCGGCTCGATGCCGAAGGGCGCGAGCGATTGGCGGCACGCATCGAGCGTGCCGGTCGCCATCATCGCGGTGGACGCGGCGCGACGCCGAAGAAGTGAGCGCCACCTTCGCGCCGCGCCTGGCCGGCGGCTCACGGCCCGTCCGTGTGGCCGCGGTCCGGGCATGCCACGTCGAGCGGGCGATTTCACGCGCTGGGAAAACGCGCCTGATCCTGTACACCCGGCCCGTCCCCTCCGACGTCGCTGCGTTCATTTCGGCAGCCGCGTTCTGCCCAGCGTGAGGCCGGCTTCAGGCTCCGGATCGCGTCGCGCCGCAGCTCGCAGTGCATCGTCATCTTGTCCAGCATCGCCTTGAGCCTCTCGATTGCTTCGTCCCGTGCGTCGGCCTCGCGTGCCTTCAGGGCCGCCACGCCCGAAGCGACAAACGCCTCGCGCCACGCAATCAGCTTCGCTGCCGTGACCTTCAACTCACGCGACACCGTGTCCAAGCCCTCATTGTGCAGCAGCCTGAGCAGCGCATCACGCCTGGACTTCGCCGACCGGCTGCCGTGCCCCTTCACCCGCTCGATCTTCCCCGGCCTCATCCCGGACTCTCCTCTTGAAGAGGGGTTTCGCAAGAGCGTGTCCAAGGAAATCGAGGGGCGGAGGACTGGCCCAGAACGCTTACGGCGAGATCACCGGCGCAGTCAGTGCCGATGCCCTGCTCGGGCGGATCTTCGCCAGTTTCTGCATCGGCAAATGAAGCGATGAGGCTTGTGCGTTGATCGTGGCGTGGGGTGCAGGCCTACTGCCGGATCACCTCACGCTGCATCGGTGCCAGGATCGCCAGCAGCTCGTTCTGGGCCGACAGCGGCACGCCGCGCGCACGCATCGCGTCCACGAGGTGTTCCACGAGGGCGTTGAAGTCGGCCTCGGTCAGGCCAAGCCCAGCATGCGCGGCGCGCATGTCGCGGCCGGTGTAGGTGCAGGGGCCGCCTGACAGTGCGCAGAGCTGCTCGACCAGGCGTTCGTGCAGGTTCACCAGGTCGGCTTCGGCGAAATCGTCGGCGATGCGCGGGTCGGCGACGCTGCGGGCCAGCAGGTCGAAGGTGATGGCATCGATGCCCTCGCTGCCACCGAGGCGCTCGTAGAGGCTGACCTTCGGGGTACCGCTACTGGCGCAACCGGCCAGCAACAGGGCGAGCAGCGCGGCGCACAGGCCGCGCTCAGTGGCTGATCTGCACCGAGACATACCAGGCCTCCTGTCGGTCGAGGGTGGCAATGCTGCCGAGGTCGGCGTAGGCCGCGACCACCGCCACGCGCTTGTTGGGGAACCAGCCCACGAACACGTCCTTCCAGTCGTGCTCGCGGGCGAAGCCGAGGTTGTCGGGCTTCTGCCGGTACTCCACGCCCACCGCCCAGCGCGGGTCGAGCAGTACCGCCACGCTGGCCTCACCGAGCAGGGAGCGGCCACGCCGTGCATCGCCGCCGAAGCCGAGCAGGCCGGTCTGGTTGGCATTGCTGCTGCGGAGCACGCCATTGAGGAGCAGGTTCCGGCCGCCAGCGCCACCGAGGAACAGCTTGGTCGCGGCGAGGTAGACATCGTTGCCGGAATCATCCACTGCTCCCACCAGCGAGGGCACGAGGAAATCACGTTGGCGCTTGTGCTGCAGGCCAAGGCTGAGTTGCGGCCACGGGCTGTAGACGAGGTCGCCGGCGAGGCGAAGCTTGGCGTGGGCGATGTCCTGGCGGAAGTGGCGGGTTGGCAGGGCCAGCGCGTCGGCCAGGGTGGGCAGGCCGAAGTCCTGGCGTGCCAGGCCGATCTCCACGCGGTTGCGCCAGCCCAGCGCGATGCCGCGGCTGGTCAGTGTGTAATCGCCGCTGTCGACGCGGGTGGCGAAGGCCGCGCCGCCCCATTGCTCGTCGGTGCCGTAGCCGGCGATCACCGCCCAAGGCACGACACCGCCTCCGGCGCTGCCTTCGATGCTGCTGGCGCCGCCGGTGGCGAGCAGGCGGCCAGCGTAGCCCTTTGCGGCAGGGGTGGCGATGTCTCTGGCAAGGATTTCCGGGCTGCCCAGTAGTGCGGCGGCAAGGAGGAGGCTGGGGTATCTCATGCGGCGTGGTCCTCCATCTGCTCCTGACGACGACGCAGCCAGTCGAGCAGGGCTTCGCAGGGAAGCGGGCGGCTGAAATGGTAGCCCTGCGCCACATCACAGCCCAGACGGAGCAGGACTTCGAGACCGATTTCGTTTTCCAGGCCTTCTGCGACCACCTTGATGCCAAGGGCATGGCCGAGCTGCACGATAGACTGCACGATGCGTTCATCATCGGTGCCGGGTGCCAGCTGCAGCACGAAGCTCTTGTCGATCTTCAGCTCATCGGCTGGCAGACGCTTGAGCTGGGCCAGCGAGCTTTGTCCGGTCCCGAAATCATCCACGGAAACCCGGAATCCCTCCGAACGCAGGCGCTTCAGAGTCTGTACGGCGCGCTCCATATCGGCCAGGACGGCGCTCTCGGTCACCTCGAGAATGATGTCGCCGGCGGTCACCCGGTGATGTTGCAACCGGTCGAGTACCGTCGAGGCGAGATTTGGATCGGCCAGGTCGATGGCGGAGAGGTTGATCGCCACCCCGTGATCGAAGCCAGCCGTCCGCCATGCGGCGAGCTCGGCGAAGGCGTGATCGATGACCCAGTGGGTCAGGGCACCGATGAGTCCTGCGCGTTCGGCCAAGGGGATGAACTCGTCAGGACCAATCCGGCCCAGCTGGGGATGGGTCCAGCGCAGCAGGGCTTCGACATGACGAACCCGGCGGGTACGGAGATCGACCTTGGGTTGATAGTGAAGGCTGAACTGATCGCCCTCGATGGCGTTACGCAATTCACCAACGATGGCCAGCTGGCGCAGATGCCGCTCATCCATGCCCTCGCGATAGAGACCGATCCGTCGTCCTTCACGTTTGGCGCACTGGTTGGCGATCTCCACCCGGCGCAGCAGCGTGCGGGCATCGGGCAGGCTGCCGTCCTGCAGCCGCGCGAAAGGCACCAGGCCGAGATCCACCTCCAGCCGCAGCGGTACACCCTGCACGTCCATGGGGGCGGCCAATAGTTCGGCCAGTGCCTCGAAACGGGTGTGGGCCTGCTCGGCGTCCATGGTCCAGAGAGCAACCAGGAACTCGTCACCCCCCAGGCGGGCTAGCAGATCGTCGCCGCGCACGGCGGCGCGCAGGCGGTTGGCCACCTCGATCAGGGCGAGATCACCATGGACATACCCGAGCTGGTCATTGACCTCATGGAAATGGCGCAGGTCGATCATCGCAAGGGTGCCCTGGCGGAGTGCGGGGTCGGCCAGGCGTTCGCTGAGCAGGTTCAGGGCCCGCTCCCGGTTGGGCAGGCCGGTGAGGGCGTCGTGCCCGGCCTGGTGGAGAATGCGCTGCTCGCGCTCGGCGATGCCCTGCTGCATGGCATTGAAGGCTTCGGCGAGGAGGGCGAATTCGTCGCTGCCCTCGACCGGCAGCGTGGCGCCGTACTCGCCACGGCGGATGCGCGATGCGGCCCGTGCCAGCTCACTCACTGGGCCGCTGACGCGCCGGCCGATGAGGGCGGCGGCCAGCATCGCCAGCGCGGCGGCGGCGAGCGACAGCACCAGGACCTGGGCCTGCAGCCCGGCATAGGGCGCCATCGCCAGCCCGCGGTCTGCTTCGATGACGAGGTAGACCGGGGTAAGGGATTCGGCAGAGAGCCGCAGCGCCAGCCGCGGGCCGCCACCGTCCTCCGGCTCCAGCGCGATGCGCAACGCGCCGGTGTCCAGCGCTGCCAGGTCGGCGCTGCCCACCTCGACGCCCTGCACCGTGCGCCAGTGGTCCATGTCGCGCAGCACCACGTTCGGCGCGAGACCGGTGATTTCGGCCAGCTCGTCCGTTTCCCCGGTGCCGAAGGGTTGGCCCAGGGCCAGCCAGCCGACGAGATCGGGGGCGAACACCGGCACCAGGGCATAGCTCACCGGCTGGCCGGAAAGGGCGACGATGCCGGCTGAAAAACCGTCTTTCCGGGCTTCCGCCACCAGGCCGCGCAAGGCGGACTCCGGCAGCGCGACCCCGGCGTGCAGGCGCGTTGCCAACACGTGGGCATCCGGAGCGAGTACCGCCCCGAAAGGCGTTCCGATGCGTTGGTGGGCACTTTCCAGTACGGATTCCAGGGTGGGACCATCCTGCAGCGCGATGGCCTCCCGGAAACCAAAGTCTTCGGCCAGCACCGAGACCCGCTCCAGCAATTGCCTCAGCTTCGTCTCGTGCAGCCGGTTCCAGACCTTCTCGCCCACCCGCAGCTGGGCCTCGAGCTGCTGCTTGATGCTGCGTTCCACCGCCACCCGCACCGTGAGCCAGCCGGCGACCTGCAGGCCCACCACCAGGCCGGCCAGCAGCAGCACCAGCTTGGTGCCGAAGCGCAGGCCGCGTCGCCGAAGAGCCGCCGCCTCGTCCATGGCTCAGGGGCGTGACGGGGTGCGCAGGCGTTCCTGCAGGGCGCGCAGGCGCTCATCGCCGCGAGGCGGGGGCGGCGGGGCGAGGGGAAGTTCGAGCACTTCGGCGGCGGCGACCGGCAGGGTGAGGCGGCGCTTCGGCGCCGCATCGATCGACGGCAGGCGTTCGTGCCAGGCAGTGAGCAGGTACTCGCCTGGCGGTGCCTCCAGCCGGACCCGGCCCTCGGCATCACTGAGGGCGAAATGCGGGGTGTCCACCACCACGATATAGCCCTTCATCCAGTCGTGGATATTGCAGCCCAAAGTCACCACACCGGTGCGGTCGAACAGCACCGGCTCGGGCGGTGTGCCTGTATAGAGCGGCAGCTCGAAGCGCTTGGCCGGCGAGAAGGAATAGACCTGGTGGCGGATGCGGTCGCGGTTGGGGAAATGCACCCGCGAGCCCTTGGTCACCACCAGCACGCGCGGTTCGAACTCGCTGTTCACCTGGTCCATCACCGCTTCCATCGGGGTGACGGTGGCGGCGCGGCCGACCGGGCTCAGGGTGACGACGGCGTTGGCGACCGGGCGGCCCTCGCTGAGGACGCGTACCTCCACGGCGGCGGCAGGGAGGGCCGCGAGGACGAGCAGGCCGGCAAGCAGCGCGGCGCGAAGGCGTGTGGCCATGCACGGCTCCCATGGTTCCAGTTGTGCCCGAGCATAACCCGGCCGCTGGGCCCGTTGTGTGCGGCGTGTCAGACGTCGCCGTCGTTTGACCAGCCTTCACCGGTACCGCGCTGGAACACCCGGTCGGTGTCCAGACACTGCGCCAGCCGGTAGCATGGGCTGCCTGGCCTGGCGGGTGCAGATTGGCGCGAAGGCCGCGCCGGCGACAGCCCGCAGGCGCTGGCGCCGGTCGCCGCACGGCTGGGTATCGACGACATCGCCGCCGCCATCGCCGCGCCGGCGGTGAAGGCGCGGCTGCGCGAGAACTTCGAGGCCGCCGTCGCCGACGGCGTGTTCGGCGTGCCGACCTTGGCGGTCGGCGGCGAACTGTTCTGGGGCGAGGACGCGCACGACTTCGCCGAGGCCGTGCTGGCCGACCCGTCGCTGCTCGACGATCCCGAGTTCCGCCGTGTGACGGCGCTGCCGATGGCGGCCGTGCGCGGCGGATGAAAAAACGCCCCGGCGAACCGGGGCGCGTTGGCAAGCTCGCCAGGGGAAGGGGTTCAGTTGCTTCGGCAGCTGTTGCTGGCGTCGAAACTGCCGACGTGGCTGCCGCTGACCGCGGTCACGCAGAAGGTGATGCCGCCGCCGCGGTAGTTGCCGCTGCCGAAGCTGACCTGGCCGACACCGTCGGTGGTGGCGGTCGAGCAACCGCTGGTGGCGCCGGAGAAGCAGCCGGTGACGCTGGCGCCGGTGAGCGGCCTGCCGTGCTGGTCGACGATGCTGGCGATGGCGGTGGTGCTGACGTTCTTGCCGCGGCTGCTGCTGCTCAGCGTGATCGTGCCGACCCTGGCCACGGTGTCGCTGACCGGCGCGGTGACCTTCAGGCTGGTCGAGGCCGAGGCGTTGCCGCCACTGCTGCGGGTGGCGCTGGCCGAGACCGTGTAGGTGCCGCTGGCGGTGTTCTCGGTGGTGGTCACCGACAGGGTGGTGCTGGCGGTAGCCCCCGGGCTCACCGAGAGTTTGCTGGCGGCGAAGCTGCCGCTCCAGCCGCTGGGCAGGGCGCGGGTCAGGTCGAAGGTCGCGCTGGCGCAGGCCGAGCTGTCGTTGTTCTTCAGGCTGACGGTGTAGCTGGTGCCTTGGCCGGCCAGCACTTCGGCGGCGCCGCCGCTCAGGCTGAGCGTGGGCGTGGCGGCCGAACAGGACGGGGCCGGCCCGCTGCCGCCGAAGGCGACGTCGACCGCGGCGGTGGTGCCGTCGGCCCAGGCCAGGGTCAGGCGCAGGTCGTTGGCGGCGTCGACGAAGGTCGCGCCGGGTACCAGGGCGCCGTCCTCCATGTCCCAGGTGCGCATGGAGCTGCTCTTGGGGGTCATGTCGAGGAAGAAGCTGCTGTCGCTGTCGCCTTCGGTGGCGCGGCGGACGATCACGCCGGAGGTGAGATTGCCGACGCTGCCCAGGCTGCCGTCGTAGCCGGCCGGGCGACGGTATTCGACGAAGTAGTACTGCTGGCGGCCGCCGGCATCCTTGCCGGCCGGCACCCGCAGCGCCTTGGGGGCGTTGTCGCCGGCCGAGTAGGCGTCGATGTAATAGCGCTCGCTGCGGGTGGCGGCGAGCACCTGCGGCGAATGCTCGGTGCCCAGCCAGCCCAGCAGCATCTTGTTGAAGGCGCCGAAGTGGGCGGCGCGGCGGTTGCCCATGCTGTCGGCCGGGTCGCCGTAGGTCAGCACCACGCAGTTCAGGCTGGTGCTGTCGTCACAGCTCAGCGCCTTGGCGTGGCGCAGGCCGAAGTTGTGGCCGAGCTCGTGGCTGATGTTCTGCACGGTGAACACGCCGTTGATCCAGGCCTGCGAGGGATTGCCGCCGACCGTGGCCAGTCCGGCCCAGCCGCAGGCGTTCCTGGGGAACATGTAGACGCGGCGGCTGTAGTCGCTCACCTTGACGCCGGCCTGGGTGGCGCGCTTCTCGGCCTCGCTGGCGATCTGCCCGCTGTTGCAGGAGGTCGAGCTGACCGGAATGGTGTACCAGCCGACGGTGTCGCCGGCGAGCCAGGTCTGCCCGGCGGAGTTTTCGCGGAAGTAGTCGCCGACGGTGCCGAACACCAGGCTGTGCGCGCTGGCGCGGCTCATCGGCTGGCTGGTGTCGTCCTGGAAGTTGACCAGCATCACCAGCGTGCGCTGCTCGCCGAGGGTGTTTGGCAGGGTGCCGCTGCTGGCGACGGTGCTCTGGGTGCTGACGCTGTCGCCGCTCTCGACGTACAGCGCTTCCAGGTCGGCGCTGAAGGGGCGGCCGCGCACGGTGGCGCGGGTGCCGGTCAGCAGCTGCGGCGGACGGCCGCGGAAGTGCAGCTCGACCGGGCGGCCGTTGGCGCGCAGGAAGTAGCGGGTCTCCGCATGTTCGGCGTAATCCTCGACCAGCACCTCGATCTCGCCCTCGACGCGGATCTCCGGGGTGTCAGGGCGGGCGCGCTCGGAGGCCTGCGGCGGCAGCGCGTGGTTGCCGTGTGCCTGCACGGACGACGGCGCGGCGGCGAAGGCGAGGGCAAGGGCGAGCGGGAAGGCGAGCGAAAGGGAGGCGCCGGTGAGCGCGGTCGGGCGCGGCGCGGGTGTGCGTGGGGTGAAGTTCATTCGGATGTCGGACCGTGCGTTGGGAAGTACAAGGCGGGCCCGGAAACCCGCCGCGGACGGCTCCTGCCCCTGGCGGAGCCATGGATGCGCCGTAGGCGCGCGAGCTTCCCTGCTTCGGTATCGGGCCGGGCCGTCCTCACCGGGGTGGGCGGCGGCGCTGCGCAGGGTCCGGAAAACCGGCGGCGGGTTTTGTGACGGGGTGCGCGCATCTGGGCGTGTCCGCCGGGTTTTTGGCGAATTTGTGACGTATCGCGTCCTTCGGCTGACGTATCGCGTCAGTCCGGGCGGGGCGTGGCAGCCGCGGGCGGGACTTCCGTCCCACGCCACGCCGGCCGGATTCGGCTAGCCTGACGGCTTCCCTGTACCTTCGGAGGCCGCCCGATGCTTCGCCGCACCCTCGTCCTCGCCCTCAGCCTCGCCCTGAGCGGGCCCGCCCTCAGCCAGAGCAGGCCAGGCGAGGCGGCCAAGTGGGATGTCGAAACCAGCCTGCCGGCCACCAAGACCGTCCGCTTCGTCACCGACGAGGGCACCTGGATGAATCTGGACGTGTCGCCGGACGGCCGCACGATCGTGTTCGACCTGCTCGGCGACCTGTATCTGCTGCCGATCGAGGGCGGCGTCGCGCAGCGCCTGACCTCCGGTCGCGCCTTCGACGTGCAGCCGCGCTTCTCGCCGGACGGCCGCGAGATCGCCTTCACTTCCGACCGCGGCGGTGGCAACAACCTCTGGCGCATCGGCGTCGACGGCAAGAACCCGCAGCAGGTGACGAAGGAGGACTTCCGCCTGCTCAACAACCCGGCCTGGACGCCGGACGGGCAGTACCTGATCGGCCGCAAGCACTTCACCGGCCAGCGCTCGCTGGGCGCGGGCGAGCTGTGGCTGTACCACCGCGGCGGCGGCGCCGGCCTGCAGCTCACCAAGCAGAAAAACGACCAGCAGGACCTCGGCGAGCCGGCGGTGTCGCCCGATGGCCGCTGGGTGTACTTCTCGGAGGACGTCAGTCCCGGTCCGACCTTCCAGTACAACAAGAACCCGCACGGGGTGATCTACGCGATCAAGCGGCTGGACCGCGAAACCGGCGAGATCCAGACCCTGGTGCAGACCCCGGGCGGCGCGGTGCGGCCGCAGCCCTCGCCGGACGGCAAGTCGCTCGCCTTCGTCAAGCGCGTGCGCGACAAGTCGGTGCTGCACGTGATGGATCTGGACTCGGGCGTGGTGCGGCCGGTGTGGGACGGTCTCTCGCACGATCAACAGGAGGCCTGGGCGATCTTCGGCCCTTACACCAATTTCGCCTGGACACCGGATGCGAAGGCGGTGGTGGTCTGGGCCCAGGGCAAGCTCTGGCGCGTGGACATGACCAGTGGCGAGGCGGCCAACATCCCGTTCCGCGCGCAGGTCGAGCAGGCCGTCGCGCAGCCGCTGCGCTTCGAGCAGCAGATCGAAGGCGACAGCTTCCAGCCGCACATGATCCGCGACGTCACCACCAGCCCGGATGGCCGCACCCTGGTCTTCCACGCGGTCGGCAAACTGTGGAAGAAGACCTTGCCCGACGGCCGTCCCGAGCGCCTGACCGGCGACCAGACACACTTCGAGTACCAGCCGAGCTTCAGCCCGGACGGCCGCAGGCTGCTCTACACCACCTGGTCGGACGCCGACATGGGTGCGGTTCACGAGCTCGACCTCGCCAGCGGCGAGCGCCGTACGCTCACCCGCGAGAAGGGCTTCTACTACGGCCCGCAGTATTCGCGCGACGGCCGCATGATCGTGTGGTCACGGCAGGGCGGCGGCGGCCTGACCGGCAGCCTGTGGTCGCGCGAGACCGGCATCTTCGTGATGCCGGCCGCCGGCGGCGAGCCGCGCCGGATCAGCCGCAACGGCCGCGATCCGCAGTTCTCCGCCGACGGCAGCAGGGTCTTCTACCTGACCGGCGGCGGCACCTCGAAGAAGCTGATGAGCGTCGGCCTGCACGGCGAGGAGCCGCGCGAGGTGTTCAACCTGAAGTACGTCACCGACATCAAGCTCAGTCCGGACGGGCGGTGGGTGGCCTTCACCGAGCTGTTCAACGCCTATGTCGCGCCGATGCCGGCGACCGGCGGCGTGATCGAGCTCAGCCGCGACACCAAGGCCATCCCGGTGAGCCAGCTCAGCGCCGACACCGGCTCCTACCTGCACTGGTCGGCCGACTCGCAACGGCTGCACTGGATGGTCGGCCGCGAATACTTCACCCGCGCGCTGAAGGACGCCTTCGCCTTCGTGCCCGATGCGCCGGCGACGCTGCCCAAGGCCGAGAGCCTCAAGGGCATCGACGTCGGCCTGAGTGTGCCCACCGACCGGCCCAGCGATGTGTTCGCCTTCACCGGCGCGCGCATCGTCACCATGCGCGACGCCGAGCGCACCCAGGAAGTGATCGAGGACGGCGTGCTGGTCGTGCGCGGCCACAGCATCGCGGCGGTCGGCCGCCGCGGCGAGGTGGCCATTCCCGAGGGCGCGACGGTGATCGACGCCGCCGGCAAGACCATCATCCCCGGCATCGTCGACGCCCATGCCCACGCGGCCCATTTCGGCCAGGGCGTGGTGCCGCAGCAGAACTGGGCCTACTACGCCAACCTCGCCTACGGCATCACCACCATGCACGACCCCTCGGCCACCAGCGAGTTCGTGTTCTCGCAGGCCGAGCTGGTCAAGGCCGGCGCGATGGTCGGCCCGCGCGTGTACTCCACCGGCACCATCCTTTATGGCGCCGACGGCGACTTCAAGGCCACCATCAACTCGCTCGACGACGCCCGCGCCCACCTGCGCCGCATGAAGAGCCACGGCGCCTTTTCGGTGAAGAGCTACAACCAGCCGCGCCGCGACCAGCGTCAGCAGGTCAACCGCGCCGCCCGCGAGCTGGGCATGCTGGTGGTGGAGGAGGGTGGTTCGACCTTCTTCCACAACCTGACCATGATCCTGGACGGCGTCACCGGCATCGAGCACAACATTCCGGTTGCGCCGCTGTACCGCGACGTGGTGCAGCTGTGGTCGCAGACCGACGTGCGCATCACCCCGACCCTGGTGGTCAGCTACGGCGGACTGTCCGGCGAATACTGGTGGTATGCCCGCGACAACGTCTGGGAGGAGAAGCGGTTGAACCGCTTCTTCCCGCGCGAGACGCTCGACGCCCGCGCCATCCGCCGCGAGACCGCCCCCGACTGGGACTACTGGCACATCGAGGTCGCCCGCGCCAAGAAGACCCTGCGCGACGCCGGCGTGCGCGTGCAGGTCGGCGGCCACGGCCAGATGCAGGGCCTCGCCCCGCACTGGGAAATCTGGATGCTGACCCAGGGCGGCTTCAGCAACTTCGAGGCCCTGCGCGCGGCGACCATCGACGGTGCCGACTACATCGGCCTTGGCCGCCAGCTCGGCTCGCTGGAGCCGGGCAAGCGCGCCGACCTGGTGGTGCTCGACGGCAACCCGCTGGAGGACATCCGCGCCAGCGCCAGCACCGCGCTGGTGATGGTCAACGGCCGCCTGTTCGACGTGAACGCCGACATGGCCGAGATCGGCGGCCGGCAGCGGCCGGCACCGGAGTTCTACTGGCAGCGCCACCGCGACGGCCGCAGCTACGGCATCCAGTACGGGCCCACCGCGCCCTGCCATTGCCCGAAGTCGGGCGTGGCGCACAGGCATTGAATACAGTCCCGGTGCCGGCGGGCGGCAGTCACGGCTGCCGCCCTGGCCTGGTACCGGCCCCAGCCGCATGATGCCGATTCCGGTTCTGGTCTCGTGGAGTGGCGGCAAGGACGCCGCCTGGATGCTGCACAGGCTGCGGCAGGGTGGCGACTACGCGCCGGCGGCGCTGCTCACCACCTTCACCGAGGGCTACGAACGGGTGGCCATGCAGGGCATCCGCCGCGAGGTGCTGCAGGCGCAGGCCGAGGCCGTGGGCCTGCCGGTGATCGAGGCCTGGCAGCCGCAATCGCCCGACAACGCCAGCTACGAGGCGGCCTTCGCCAGCGCCTTGGCGCTGGCGCGCGCGCGCTGGCCCGGATTGGCGCACATCGCCTTCGGCGATCTGTTTCTGGAAGACATCAAGGCCTTCCGCGACGCGCTATGCGCGCGCCACGGCTGGACGCCGCTGTACCCGCTGTTCGGCCGCGACACCGCACGGCTCGCACGGGAGATGCTCGACGGCGGCCTGCGCGCACGGCTGTGCTGCGTGGACACGGCGCAGCTCGACGGCGACTTCGCCGGCCGCGAGTTCGACGCCGCATTGCTCGACGAACTGCCGCCCGGCACCGACCCCTGCGGCGAGCGCGGCGAGTTCCACACCTGTGTGTACGCCGGGCCGATGTTCGCGCAGCCGCTGCGGCTGGCCGGCGGCGAAACGGTCCTGCGCGACGGCCGCTTCCTCTACACCGACCTGCGGCTGGCATGACTGCGGCGGCCATCGCGGCCGGCTTGCCTGCATGGCATGGGGGTCGTGACTCCCGTCGCTTCCACCGCAGGCCAGACTCAGCCGGTGTTCTGGATGCCGGCGGCGATGCCGTTGACGGTGGCGAACAGGGCACGCAGCAGGCAATCGTCCTCGCGCCCGCCCTCGCGCCAGCGGCGCAGCAGTTCGACCTGCAGCAGGCTGATCGGATCGACGTAGGGGTTGCGCAGGCGGATCGACAGCCGCAGCCGGCGGTCGTGGGCGAGCAGCTCGTCGCTGCCCTTGAGCGCCAGGATGGCGTCGCGGGTGCGGACGAATTCGTCGGCGAGGTCGGGGAAGAAGCGCGCGTGCAGCGGGCCGGCCAGGCGCGAGTAGCGCTCGAAGATGGCCAGGTCGGACTTGGCCAGCACCATCTCGACGTCGTCGAGCAGGGCGGCGAAGAACGGCCAGTCGCGCGCCATTTCGGCCAGCGTGTCGCGGCCGTGGCATGCGATGCCCTCGGCCAGCGCCGTGCCGACGCCGTACCAGGCGGTGAAGCCGGCGCGGTTCTGCGACCAGGCAAACACCCACGGGATGGCGCGCAGGCGTTCGATGCCTGTCCTGAGCTCTGTCGAAGGGCCTGTCCTGAGCTCTGTCGAAGGGCCTGTCCTGAGCTCTGTCGAAGGGCCTGTCCTGAGCTCTGTCGAAGGGGCGTGGTGGCCGGCGCGCTTGCTCGGGCGCGAGCCGATGCGCAGGCGCTCGATCACGTCGATCGGCGTGGCGGCGCGGAAATAGTCGGGGAAATCGGGCGTGGCGTAGACCAGGCCGCGGTAGCGGGCGCGCGCGGTGTCGGCGAGCGAGGATACGATCTCGCGCCAGCGCGCCTCGCGCGGCTCCGGCGGGCGCGGGCGCAGGGTGGCGCGCAGCACCGCGCCGGTGGTCTGTTCGAGGTTGCGCAGGGCGATGGCGCGGATGCCGTACTTGCGGTGGATCACCTCACCCTGCTCGGTGACGCGCAGGCTGCCGTCCACCGAGCCGCGCGGCGCGGCGATCACCGCGCGCTCGGTCTTGCCGCCGCCGCGCGACACCGAGCCGCCGCGACCGTGGAAGAAGGCGATGCGCACGCCGGCTTCCTTGGCCAGCGCGGTCAGCGCCAGTTGCGTGCGCTGCAGCGACCAGCGCGAGGCGACGATGCCGCCGTCCTTGGCGCTGTCGGAGTAGCCCAGCATCACCACCTGGCGGTCGCCGCGGGCGGCGAGGTGGGCGCGGTAGTGCGGGTCGGCGAACAGCGAACGCAGCACGGACTCGGCGGCGTCGAGGTCGTCCACCGTCTCGAACAGCGGCGCGACGTCGAGCGGCACCCGGCCGTCGCCGTCGACGCAGCCGGCGACGCGCGCCAGCGCCAGCACCGCCAGCGCATCGGCCGCGCTGCGGCTCATGCTGACGATGTAGGGGCCGAAGGCGCGCGCGCCGTAGCGCGGCAGCGCGTCGGCCACGGTGCGGAACACCGCCAGCGTCGATGCCGCGTCGTCCGCGGCAGGCGCGGCGACGTCGGGCCGGCCGTCGAGCAGCGGCCGCAGGCGGGCCAGGCGCTCGCTCACACTGCGCGTGGGGTAGTCCGGGTCGGCCAGCAGCGCGGCCAGTGCGGCATCATGCACGGCCGAGTCCTGGCGCAGGTCGAGCGTGGCCAGGTGGAAGCCGAAGGTCTCGGCACGGCAGATCACCCGCCGCACCGCGAATTCGCCGGCGCGTTCGCCGCGGTGCGCGTGCAGGCTGTCGCGGATCAGGTACAGGTCGGCGAGGAACTCGCCGGCGTCGGCGTAGCCCTCCGGACGCCCCTTCGCAGTGGCCGCCAGCCGCGCCGACATCAGCGCGAGCAGCGTGCGGTACGGCATGTCGGCATGGCGCGGCTTGAGCCGGGCCGCGGCCTTCGGCAGCCGGCGGCGGTAGTCGTCGATGCGCGCCAGCAGCGCCGGCGCGACTTCGACGCGTGAAAGCGACTGGGTCAGCAGCGTGCCGAGCTTGGCCAGGTCGCGCCGGTAAGCCGCCAATACCAGCGCACGCTGGCTGGCCAAGGTGGCGGCGATGGTGTCGGCGCCGACATTGGGGTTGCCGTCCATGTCGCCGCCCACCCAGGAGCCGAAGCGCAGCAGTGGCGGCAGCGCGCCCGGCTCGCCGAACTGCGTGCGCAGCGCGTCGGCGAACACTTCGTGGAACACCGGCAGCACACGGTAGAGCACGTCGCTGAGGTAGAACGCGACGTGCTCGAACTCGTCGGCCACACTGGGCTTTTCCGGCGCGGTCTCCGCCGTCTGCCAGGCGGCGGTGAGTGCCATGCGGATGCGCTCGATCCCGGCGCGGCGTTCCTGCGGCGTCAGTCCGCGGTCGATGTCCTCGACCAGCGCGCGCACGATCGCCTGTTCCTTCTCCAGCAGCGCGCGCCGCACCGCCTCGGTCGGATGGGCGGTGAACACCGGTTCGATGCAAAGCCGCGGCAGCAGCGCGAACACCTCCTCGGCGGTCACGCCTTCGGCGTGCAGGCCGGCTAGCACGGCATGCAGCCCGCCCGGCTGCGGGCCGGCGTCGGCCTTCTGGTAGTCGCGGCGGCGGCGGATGCGGTGCACCCGCTCGGCGAGATTAACCGCCTGGAAGTAGGTGGCGAAGGCGCGCACCAGCGCCTCGGCGTGCGTCAGCGGCGCGGCGGCCAGTTCGGCGGCCAGTGCGTCGACCGCCGCCCCCGCTTCGCGGCGTGCGATCGCGGCGCGGCGGATGCGCTCGACCTCGGCGAGGAAGTCCGCGCCGACCTGCTCGGCGAGGATCTCGCCGACCAGCGCACCCAAGCGCTTCACGTCATCGCGCAGCAGCCTGTCGGTGGGTGGGAAGTCGATGTCGCGCAGGCTGTCACCGGCCTGCCCGGGCAGGGTGATTTCGGACATGCGGGGCAGCCTACACGAGCTGGCCGCCCCCGGGCACGCGTGCGTTGTCCCCATTGCCTGGCCCTCCCCGGGCCGCCGTCTGGAAGATCCCCCGATGAAACGCCTAACCCTCACCGTTCTCGCGTGTGCGGTCGCGCTCGCCGTCGCCGGCTGCGGACGCGCGCCGGACAGCCAGACCGCCGCCGATGCCGTGCCCGATGCCGACCGCCCGGTGCTGTTCGACAACCTCGGTCACCTCAGCCGTCCGATCGGCGCCGCCGACCCGGACGCGCAACGCTGGTTCGACCAAGGGCTGCGGCTGGCCTACGCCTTCAACCACCAGGCCGCCGAGCGCGCCTTCGCCGAGGCGGCGCGCCTGGACCCCGACTGCGCCATGTGCTTCTGGGGCCGCGCGCTGGTGCTCGGCCCCAACATCAATCTGCCGATGCTGCCGGAGGCGATGCAGCCGGCCTACGAACATGTGCAACGGGCGCTGGCGCTGGCCGGCAAGGCGACGCCGGCCGATCGCGCACTGATCGAAGCCTTGGCCACGCGTTATGCCTGGCCGGCGCCGGAGGATCGCGGCGCGCTCGATCGGGCCTATGCCGACGCGATGCGCGCGGTGGTGGCACGGTTTCCCGACGACAACGACGCCGCCGCGCTGTTCGCCGAGTCGCTGATGGATCTTTCGCCGTGGTCGTACTGGGGGCCGGACGGCCAGCCCAACGAGCACACCGGCGAGATCCTCGCCGCGCTGGAGGGCGTGCTGGCGCGCGACCCCGACCACATCGGCGCGATCCACTACTACATCCACGCCACCGAGGCCTCCAACGAGCCGCACAAGGCCGAGCCGCACGCCGACAGGCTGGCGATGCTCTCGCCCGGCGCCGGTCATCTGGTGCACATGCCGGCGCACACCTACATCCGCGTCGGCCGTTACCACGACGCCACGCTGACCAACCTCGCCGCCACCGAGGCCGATGCGGCCTTCCTGTCGATCTGTCGCGGCAGCAGCGGCGTGTATCCGCTCGGCTACGTGCCGCACAACTGGCACTTCGCCACCATGACCGCCGGGCTGGAGGGCGCCAGCCGCGTCGCACTCAACGCCGCCGAGCAGAGCCTGCGCCGCGTCGACGTCGCCGCCATCGACCAACTGAGCTTCATGCAGCAGTTCGCGGTGGCGCCGCTGATGACACAGTTGCGCTTCGGTCGATGGGATGCGGTGTTGGCGCAGTCGGCGCCGCCGGTGGATCGTCCCTACCCGACCGCGATCTGGCATTTCGCGCGCGGCCTGGCGCGGGCGCGCACCGGCGACATCGACGGCGCCCGCGCCGAGCTGGCCGCGCTCGAACCGCTCGCCGCCGACCCGGCGATGGCGCAGGTGCCGCTGTGGGACATCAACGCCGCCGACAAGGTGCTGGCGGTGGCGGTGCCGTTCCTGCGCGGCGAAATCGCCGCGGCCGCCGGCGACCGCGACACCGCCATCGCCGAACTGACCGCCGCCGTCGCCGCCGAGGACGCGCTCGGCTACAACGAGCCGCCCGACTGGCTGCTGCCGGTGCGGCCCTACCTGGGCGTGGCATTGCTCGACGCCGGCCGTGCCGCCGAGGCCGAGGCCGTGTTCGCCCGCGACCTGCGCGTGTTCCCGGAGGCCGGCTGGTCGCTGTTCGGCCTGGCGCAGGCCCAGCGCGCGCAGGGCAAGACCACCGAGGCCGACGCCACCCAGGCCCGCTTCGAACGCGCCTGGCAGTGGGCCGACGTCACATTGGAGCGCGCGCGGTTTTGATGGGCGGGAATCGGTGGCCGGTAATCGGTAACCGGAGAGCAGGAGCGCCGTTTCGCGCGCTTTTCCGGTTGCCGGTTTCCGGCTACCGTCCCTCGATCAATACGCAAACTCGCGGAACACCGGATCGACGCTGCCGTTCCACGGGCCGTGGAACAGTGCCAGTTTGCGCTCGGCCGGGGTTTCGTTGGCGAGCGCGAATTCGATCAGCGGTTCGAGGAACACCGCCTCGTCGGCGCCGTTGGCGTTGATGCGGGCGCGGCGCTTGAGGCCCTGGCCGGAAATCTTCAGTGCTTCCAGCGCCAGCTCGCGCACCGTGTGCCGGCGGAACGGCAGCTTCAGCGCGTATTTCGGCACGCCGTCGCGCAGGGCGTGGCGCTCTTCCAGGCTGAAGTCCCGGACCAGATCCCAGGCAGCGTCGAGCGCCTGGTCGTCGTAGAGCAGGCCGGTCCAGAACGCCGGCAGCGCGCACAGCCGGTTCCACGGGCCGCCATCGGCGCCGCGCATTTCCAGGTACTTTTTCAGCCGCACTTCCGGGAAGGCGGTGGTGAGGTGGTCGGACCAGTCGCGCAGGGTCGGCCGCTCGCCCGGCAGCGGGGCCAGCCTGCCGGCGAGGAAGTCGCGGAAGCTCAGGCCGGCGCAGTCGACATAGGTGCCGTCGCGGTAGGCGAAGTACATCGGCACGTCGAGAATGTAGTCGGCGTAGCGCTCGAAGCCGAAGCCGTCCTCGAACACGAAGTCGAGCATGCCGGTGCGGTCGGGGTCGGTGTCGGTCCAGATGTGCGAGCGGTAGGAGAGGTAGCCGTTGGGCCGGCCTTCGCTGAACGGCGAGTCGGCGAACAGCGCGGTGGCGACCGGCTGCAGCGCCAGCGAGACGCGGAACTTCTTCACCATGTCCGCTTCGCTGGAAAAATCCAGGTTCACCTGCACGGTGCAGGTGCGGGTCATCATGTCCAGGCCGAGCTTGCCGACCTTGGGCATGTACTCGCGCATGATCTTGTAGCGGCCCTTGGGCATCCACGGCATGTCCTCGCGCGACCACTTGGGCTGGAAGCCCATGCCGAGGAAGCCGACCCCGAGCTCGTCGCCGACCGCCTTGACTTCCTTGAGGTGCTGGGTCACCTCGCGGCAGGTCTGGTGGATGGTTTCGAGCATCGCGCCGGACAGTTCGAGCTGGCCGGCCGGCTCCAGCGTCACCGAGGCGCCGTCGGGACGGATGAGTGCGATCAGCTTGCCGTTCTCCTCCACCGGCTCCCAGGCGAAACGCGTCAAGCCGCGCAGCACCGCCTCGATGCCGCGCTCGCCCTCCCACGGCAGCGGCCGCAGGTCGTCGAGGCGGAAGCCGAACTTCTCGTGCTCGGTGCCGATCCGCCAGGCCTCGCGCGGCTTGCAGCCGGATTCCAGATATTCGACCAGTTGCCGGCGGTCTTCGATCGGTGTGTCTTTCTCGTGGCTGGGGCCGGACAAGGGCGAATCCTTGCGCAGGGACGGGAGGCAGCGACGTGGGGGCGCAGCCCCGGCATCGCAAGCCGGACGAGTTTACGCCCGGATGCCGTGGCCCGATGCGCGCGATTCGCCGCGCCGTCGACACGGTTTGTCCCGTCCGCGCGCGTGGCCGCGGTCTGCCGCCGCGCGGGACTGGCCGACGGCTACAGCGCCAGCCAGCCGGCGACGACCGCGCGCGCCTCGTCCACGCCCTGTTTCGATTCGGACGAGAACAGCTGCACGCCGACGCTGTCGCCGTACTGCGCGGCCAGTTGCCTGCGCACCGTCAGCAGGGCCTGCGACTGCTGGCCGCGACCGAGCTTGTCGGCCTTGGTCAGCAGGCAGTGCGCGGGCAGGCCGCGATCGGTGGCGTAGGCCAGCATCTGCCGGTCGTACTCGCGCAGCGGGTGGCGGATGTCCATCACCACCACCAGCCCGGCCAGCGACTGGCGGTTGCGGAAATAGCCGTTGATGAAGTCCAGCCAGTGCGAGCGCAGGTCCTGTGGCACCTTGGCGTAGCCGTAGCCGGGCAGGTCGACCAGGTGGCGGCCGTCGGCGACCTGGAAGTAGACCAACTGCTGGGTGCGTCCGGGGGTCTTGGAGGTGCGCGCCAGCCGGTTGTGTCCGGTCAGGGCGTTGAGCGCGCTCGACTTGCCGGCGTTGGAACGGCCGGCGAAGGCCACCTCGCGGCCGTCGTCGGGCGGCAATTGCCGGGGCAGGTGGGCGGCCAGCAGGTAGCGGGCGCCGTTGAGCGGGTTGGACATGGTGACAGGCCGCGGTCGCGCCGGAGGGACGCCAAGGATGCCCGCAGCGGGTCGTCGAGGCCAGCGACGGGCCGCGGCTTCGTTGACCATGCCGGCAGGGCGCTGGGATAATTCCGCGGTTTCCGCCGTCGCGGGCCGCGGCCCCGACACTCTCCGGTCCGACCGACGGTCGATCGACATATTCCAAGCGTTTTCGGAGCCCGCACATGACCTTCCCGCGCACCCTGGGCCTGGCCGGTCTGCTCGTCGCCGCCACGGCGCTCGCCCAGTCCGAGCCCGCCATCGTCGCCCCGGCCGTCGAGGCCGCGCCGGCGCCGGTGTCCGAGTTGACCGACGCCCATGGCCCGGCCGAGGCCGGCGACGCCGCCGCCGGCCAGACCAAGGCCGCCGTGTGCGCCGCCTGCCACGGCCTGGACGGCAACGCGCAGGATCCGCAGTACCCGAAGCTGGCCGGCCAGCACGAGCGCTACATCGCCCGGCACCTGGCCTTGTTCAAGAGCGGCGAGCGCGAGAACGCGATCATGCTCGGCTTCGCCGCCCTGCTCAGCCCGCAGGACATGCGCGACATCGGCGCTTTCTACGCCAGTCAGACGATGTTGCCGGGCGTGGCCGACGAGACGGTGATCACCGATGGCCCGAACCAGGGCAGGAAGTTCTACCAGGTCGGCGAAGCCATCTACCGCGGCGGCAACGCCGAGCGCGGCATCCCGGCCTGCGCGGCCTGCCACAGCCCGACCGGTGCCGGCAACCCGGGCCCGGCCTATCCCCGACTGGGTGGCCAGCACGCGCAGTACACCGCCGACATGTTGCGCCGTTTCCGCGCCGGGACGGTGTTCGGTCGTGGCGAGAACGCCGATGCGGTGATGGCGGGCATCGCGTCCCGTCTCACCGATGAAGAGATCGAGGCGCTGGCCACCTACATCGAAGGCCTGCACGCGGCCGGTGGCGGCGCGGCCAACTGATCCGCGCCCTTCGCCGGAACTTCCGCACGCAGCGGCGGTCCAGCCAAACCACGTTCAGCGAGCCGCCCCTAGTCTGGGGCGGTGTCATTTTCCGGAGGGCTCCCCCGATGCTGCACCGCCTGCTTCCCGCCCTGCTCGCCGCCGCCCTGCTGCCCGTCGCGGCCGTTGCCGCGCAGACCGCCGAAACGCCGCAGGCCGGCCGCGAGTATGCCGTGATCGAGCCGGCCCAGACCATCGCCCCGGCCAGCGGCAGGGTCGAGGTCGCCGAGGTCTTCGCCTACACCTGCATCCACTGCGCGCGCTTCGAGCCGGTGCTGAAGGCGTGGAAGGCGCGACAGCCCGAGCATGTCCAGGTGGTCGCGGTGCCGATGGCCTTCGGCGGCGTCGCCGAGGCCTATGCCCGCGCCTACTACGCGGCCGAGGCCATGGGTGTGCTCGACCGCACCCACCAGGCGCTGTTCGACGCCGTGCATGTGCAGCAGCGCCAGTTCCGCAGCGCCGAGGACATCGCCGCCTTCGTGGCCGAACAGGGCGTGGACAAGGCCACCTTCCTGTCGACGATGAACAGCTTCGCGGTCAGCGCCAAGATCGCCCGCGCCAAGCAGGTCGTGCCGCGCTGGGGTGTGGAGGGCACGCCGAGCGTGGTGGTGGCCGGCAAGTACCGCGTCCTGGGCGGCGCCCGTGGCGGCTTCGAGGGCATCCTCGACACGGTCGACTTTCTGATCGCCCGGGAGCACGCCGCCGGTGGTGGTTGAACGCCTGCGCGGCTGGCGCGCCTGAATGCCGACGGGGCCGCGTTGCGGCCCCGTCTCGCTTGCCGGCTTGCGACGGACGGCTCCGGCCCTCATTTCCCCGGCATCGGCCGCACATTTCCTCATGCCCGAGCATCGCCTGACCCTGCTGAGCTGCAACATCCAGGCCGGATCGAGCACGTCGCGCTACCGGGACTACGCCATCCGCGCCTGGTCGCACGTGCTGCCGGCGGGCAAGCGTGACAACCTCGACGCCATCGCCCAGCTGGTCCAGCCCTACGACATCGTCGGCCTGCAGGAGAGCGACCCGGGCAGCCTGCGCTCGGGTTTCATGAACCAGACCCACTACCTCGCCGAGCGGGCGGACTTCCCCTACTGGAGCCACCAGCCCAACCGTACCCTCGGCGGGATCGCCTCCAGCGCCAACGCGCTGCTCAGCCGATTGCCGCCCAACGAAGTGCTCGACTATGCCTTGCCGGGCCGCATTCCCGGCCGTGGCGTGCTGCTGGCGCGCTACGGCGATGGCGAGGACGGGCTGACCGTGGCGGTGGCGCATCTGTCGCTGGGCGCCCGTTCGCGCCAGGCGCAGATCGCCTTCATCGCCGAGCTGCTCAGCGACGCACCGCACGCGGTGCTGATGGGCGACTTCAACTGCGCCCCCGACGCCCCCGAGATGCAGCTGCTGTTCCGCCGCACCCGGCTGGCGCCACCGAGCGAGGTGTTTCCGACCTTCCCGAGCTGGGCACCGCGGCGTGCGCTCGACCACATCCTCGCCAGTGAACCGCTGATCGCCGAGGCACCGCGCACCTTCCCGGCGGCGCGTTCGGACCATCTCGCGGTCGCGCTCGACCTGAAGGTGCCCAAGCGCTGCCTCGGCGCCGAGGCCTGAAGCGGCACCTTCCCGGCGCGTGGCAGCGGCCATGGCCGCGACACCCGCCGCCGACGCTTCCCGCCGCCGCTGCTGCGGCTGCCGCCTGGCGCGCGCGCTGCGTCCGCTCGCGGGAAGGGCCGGGAAAAAAAACCGGCCGGGTCGCCCCGGCCGGTCGGTGTTGCGCAGCGCGCGACGCTTACAGCTTGAAGTCGGCGCGGAGGTACCAGAAGCGGCCGCCCGGAATGTCGTAGTTCGACGCGTCGTAGCCGTTGAGCGTGCACGACAGGCAGATCGGCGGCTCCTTCTGGAACACGTTGTTGACGCCGAGGGTGAACTTGGCGTTGCCCCACCAGCCGGTGTTCACGCCGAACTGCAGGTCGTGGAAGGTGGTCGAGCCCAGACGGTTGCGATTGTTGGCCGGATCGCGGCAGACCGGGAAAGTCCGCGCATTGCCGCACAGCTCCCACAGGTCGCTCTTGTGGCGGGCCGTCCAGCTGGCGAACCAGCTGCCCAGACGCCACTCGGCGGTCAGGTTGGAGCTCCACTCCGGGATGCCGCTGTTGTTGACCTCGCGGCCGACCGTCTGCGGCTGCACCGAGCCGTCGGCGCCGACCGCCTCGTACTTGTCCACCCAGGTGTTGCGCCAGGTGAAGCCGAACTGGCCCCAGTCGCCCTGCGGCAGCAGCCAGAACACGTCGAAGTCCCAGCCCCGGCTGTCGATCCGGCCGAAGTTGGTCAGGAAGTTGCTGAAGTTGGAGATCGCGCCGAGCTGGTTGCGGGTGATGCCGCCGCAGAAGGCCGGGTCGAGCGTCTGCACGCACAGGTTGAGCTGGGTCTGCGCGTCCAGCGCCTGGATGCCGCCTTCCAGCTTGTGGCGGTACCAGGTGAACTCGAAGTCCAGCCGCTCGGACCAGGCGGCGCCGGCGCCGAAGGCCGGGCTCCAGACGAAGCCGGCGCTCACGCTGTCGGCGGTTTCCGGGTCGAGGTTGCGGTTGCCGCCGGTGACCACGCTGATCTGCGGGTTCGGCTGCACGTAGCCGGGGGGCACGCCGAGCGCGGCGCAGTTGGCCTGCAGCCCGCCGGCGATCGGCGCCGAGCAGGGGTCGTTGAGCACCGCGTCGAAGCCGCTGGCGGCGCCGAACAGCTCGCCGATGGTCGGCGCGCGGAAGCCCTCCGCCCAGGTGCCGCGCAGCAGGAACTCGTCGTTGACCTGCCAGCGCAGGCCGACCTTGGCGGTGGTTTCGCCGCCGGAGGTGGAGTAGTCGGAGTAACGGCCGGCCAGGCTCAGGTCGATCCGCTCGGCGATCGCCGCGTCGGCCAGCAGCGGGATGCTCAGCTCGACGAAGTACTCGCTGACGTCGTACTTGCCGCTGGTCGGCAGCGAGGGCACGCCGTTGTACTCGCCGGTGACGGTGAGGGTGTCGGGGCGGTAGGAGCCCTTGTACTCGCGGTACTCGACGCCGGCCGCGAACGACATGGCACCGGCCGGCAGGTCGAACAGGTCGCCGGACAGGTTGGCCGAGAACAGGCTCAGCTTGTTGTCGCTGTAGTCGCGCACCACCGGCTGGATGTAGTCGAGCATGGCCCGGGTGATGGTGCCGGCGCCGAAGATGTTCAGCGGCACGCAGCCCGGCTCGGCCTGGCAGGCGGCCAGCGGCCCCAGCGCCACCGAGAAGCGGCGGGCGTTGTAGCTGCCGAAGTTGGTCTGGTTGGCTTCGCTGGCGCTGCGCACGGCGTTGACGTCCCAGAAGAACAGCCGGTCGCCGGCGCTGAAGCTGCCTTCCAGGCCGGTGGCGACGTAGAAGGTGTCGACGTCCTGCTCGAACACGCGCGGGCCGCCCTCCAGCGGGCGGCGGCCGCCGAGGATGAAGTTGCCGCCCGGGCCGGCGACCAGATCGAAGCCGAACGGGTTGTACGGGTTGCTCGCCGAGATGACGACGTTGTCGGCCCAGAAGTTGGTCGGCACGGCGGTGCCGAGGAAGAACGGCTCGGCCGCGGCCTGGTTGATCGAGAAACGGTTGTTGTACAGCGCCTTGAAGTACCAGGTCGTGCTCTCGGTCAGGTCGAAGCGGACCTGGCCGAACAGGTTCTTGCGCCGGTTCGGCGTGACCAGCAGGTTGTACTCGGCGTAGTTGAAGCGGTCGGCGGCGGTGAAGCAGTGGAAGCTGTCGGTGCGCACGCAGCCGGTCTCGGCCGGGTTGTAGACCAGGTTGGTCACGCCCGGGTTCGGCACCAGGTCGAGCACGGCGCCGGTGTTGGGATCGCGGAAGATGAAGCGGCCGGCCGGGATCGCCGAGCTGCCCAGCGCCACGCCGGTGCCGGGCACCGGCACGCTCGACTGCTCGCGGTCCTTGGAGGCGACGCGCTTCTGCTCGGTGTAGCTGGCGCCGAGGAAGAAGCTGTAGCGGTCGCCGGTGCCGCCGAAGCTGACATCGACGCTGCCGGTCTCGCCATCGCCCTTGCCGTACTCGCCGTACTGCACGCTCAGACCGGCGCCCTCGTAGTTGCGGCGGGTGATGACGTTGACCACGCCGGCGATGGCGTCGGAGCCGTAGATCGACGAGGCGCCGTCCTCGAGCACCTCGATGCGCTCGACGATGGCCAGCGGGATGGTGTTGAGGTCGACCACGCCGCCGACGCCGGAGCCGGAGCTCTCGTTGACCCAGCGCACGCCGTCGACCAGCACGAGCACGCGCTTGGGACCGAGGTGGCGCAGGTCCACCGTGGTGGCGCCGGCCGCGACGCCGCCGCCGTCGGGCGGGAAGCCGAAGTTGCCGGAGGAGTTGAACTTGGTGTTGAGCGCCGAGCCGGAAGCGGTGATCTGCTGCAGCACGTCGCCGATCGAGGTCAGGCCGGAGCGCTCGATTTGTGCGCGCGTGATCACCTGCACCGGGGTCTGGCCTTCGATCTCGGCCTTCTTGATGCGGGTGCCGGTGACCTCGATGCGGTCGAGCTGGCGGGCCTCTTCCTGCTGGGCCAGCGCGAGGCCGGGCAGTGCGGCGAACAGCAGTGCGCCGCGCACGGCCGCGCTCAGGCGGGTACGACGAACGACGGACATGAAGGTTCTCCCCTAAGAGGTTGGTTGGGTACCCGACGACGCACGCCCCTGCCGGGCGCGTCTGGCGCACCTGTTGTAACGAAACCTTCACGGCCTGGCAACGGCTGGGCGTATTCGAGCTTTGCTAAACCAGCAGGGATCCGCCGACCAGGACCAGAAAACCCGCGAACACCCGCCGCAGCGCCGGCCCGCTGATGGCGTGGGCAAGCCGGACCCCGTACGGGGCGGCCAGCACCGAGGCCGCGGCCACGCCCAGCGCGGCCGGCAGGTAGACATAGCCCAGTGCGGGGCCCGGCAGCGCATCGGGCGGGGCGTTGACGGCATAGCCGGCGGCGCTGGCCAGGCCGATCACCACGCCGCAGGCGGCCGAGGTGCCGACCGCGCGCACCGGCGGCACGCCCAGCCAGACCAGCAGCGGCACGGTCATGCTGCCGCCGCCGATGCCGACCACCGCCGAGACCGCGCCGATGCCCACGCCGGCCGCACTCAGACCCGGCCCGCGCGGGTCGCCGTGGCCGTCCGGCCGCTCGCGGACGCGGCCGAAGCCGATCTGCGCCGCCGCCAGCAGGCAGTAGCCGGCGACGATGTAGCGCAGCACCTGCCCGTCCAGCGCGACCGCCACACGGCTGCCCAGCCAGCCGCCCAGCAGCAGGCCGGGCACCAGCCAGCGCACGGTCGTCCAGCGCACGCTGCCGCGCCGGTGGTGCGAGCGGGTCGAGGACAGCCCGGTGATCACGATGCTGGCCAGCGAGGTGGCCAGCGCCGCGTGCATCGCCGCCGCGGCCGGGATGCCCTGGGTCGGCAGCAGCCAGGCCAGCGCGGCCACCAGCACCAGCCCGCCGCCGACCCCGAGCAGGCCAGCCAGCACCCCGGCCGCGGCGCCGAGCGCGAGGTACAGCAGCAGCGCGCTCAGCATCGCGCCCGCCCCGGCGTCTCAGCACCCATCGGCTACACTTCCGCGCATGCGCAATCCCCTGATTCCCTTGTTGCTGTCCTTGCTGTCGTTGCTGTGGCTGGCACCGGCGGGCGCCGCCGACGAGGCCGCGCTGGCCGCGCGGCGCGACGAACTGCGCCACGCGCTGCAGATCGCCGAGCGCGGCTCGCCGGCGCAGTACGAGGCCGTCGCGAAACGGCTGGCCGACCACCCGCTGTTCCCGTGGCTGGAGTATGCCCGGCTGCGCCGCGATCTGGGCACGGCCACGCCGGGGCGCGTCGAGGGCTTCCTGCGCCGTTTCGACGGCCAGCCGGCCGCGCAGCTGCTGCGCGAGGCCTGGCTGGGCGAGCTGATCCGCCGCCAGGACTGGCCGCGCTTTCTCGCCACGTACCGGCCCGACAGCGACCCGACCCGCCGCTGCGCCCACGCCCAGGCGCGCCTGGCCGCCGGCGCCGTCGACGAGGGCTGGCTGAAAGACGTGGAGGCGCTGTGGCTCAACGGCCGCTCGATGCCCGACCTGTGCGATGCGCCGTTCGCCGAACTGCAACGTCGCGGCCGGCTCACGCCAGAGCTGCGCTGGCAGCGCATCGAGCTGGCCGCCGAGGCCGGCGAGCTGGGCATCATGCGCTTCCTCGCCCGCGGCCTGCCCGCGGCCGAGGCGGCGCTGGCGCAGGACTATGCCGCCTTCGTCGAGAGCCCGCACGAGCGTGCGGCGCGCTGGCCGGCCGATGCGCGCAGCCGCCGGATCGCCATGCACGGGCTGGTGCGCGCCGCGCGCCGCGATCCGGACGGCGTCGAGGCGCGACTGGCCGCGCTCACGCCGGTGCTCGGACTGGGCGAGGCCGAGCGCGGCCCGGTGCTGTACCAGATCGCGCTGTGGACGGTGGCCTCGTACGGCGAGGCTTCGGCGCGTCGGCTGGCGGCCGTGCCCGCCTCGGCCTGGGACGCCCGCCTGCACGAATGGCAGGTGCGCGAGGCGCTGGCGCGCCAGGACGATGCCGCCGCGCTCGCCGCACTGGAACGCATGCCCGAGGCGCAGCGCCGCGACGCCCGCTGGCGTTACTTCGAGGCGCGCCTGCGCGAACGCCGCGGCGAGCGGGATCTGGCGCATGCGCTGTATGCCGAGGCTGCGCGCGATGCCAGCTTCCATGGCTTCCTCGCCGCCGATCGCTTGAACCAGCCTTACGCGTTGTGCCCGAAGACGCCGCGGACGCCGGCCGAGATCGCCGCCGAAGTCGCCAGCCACCCGGGCCTGGTGCGCGCCTTCGAGCTGCGCCGGATCGATCGCCCCGGCTGGGCCGAGCGCGAATGGCGCGCGGCGGTGGCCGGCTTCGACGCCACCCGCCGCATCGAGGCGGTGCGGCTGGCGCGGCGCCAGTTCTGGCATGACCGCGCGGTGTTCTTCCTCGGCCGCGAGGATCCCGACGAGCTGCGCTACTACCGCCTGCGCTTCCCGCTGAGCTACCCGCGCACGGTGCGCGCCGAGGCCGAGCGGCACGGGCTGGACCCGGCCGTGGTCGCCGCCGAGATCCGCGCCGAGAGCGCCTGGATGCGCGAGGCCCGTTCGCACGCCGACGCCCGCGGCCTGATGCAGGTGCTGCCGGCCACCGGCGCCGCGGTGGCGCGCCGCCACGGCATCGCCTGGGGCGGGCCGGACACCCTGTACCGACCGGTCACCAACATCCGCATCGGCACCGCCTACCTGCGCGAGATGATCGACCGCCACGACGGCAAGTACTTCCTCGCCATGGCCGCCTACAACGCCGGCCCGGCGCCGGTGCAGCGCTGGCTGGCGCAGCGGCCCGACCTCGACCCGGACTTCTGGATCGAGACCATCCCCTTCAAGGAAACCCGCGACTACGTCGCCCGCGTGCTCGCCTTCAGCGTCATCTACGATTGGCGGCTGGGGCAGGAGTCGCCGCCGGTGAGCGAGCGCATGCTGGGACGCGACCCGCCGCCCGACCGCCGCCGCGCCCACGTCTGTCCGTCGCCCACGGAGTCCATCGCCCCATGACCTCGCAGCGTATCGTCGTCCTCGGCGGCACCGGCTTCGTCGGCCGCCATCTGGTCCGGCGCCTGGTCGCCGATGGCCACGCCGTCACCGTGCTCAGCCGCAACAGCGGCAGCCATCACGAGGAAGTCTTCCCGCCGGAAGTGACGCTGCGCGACTGCAACGTCTACGACACCGCCGCGCTGGCGCGCGCGCTGCGGGGCGCGGATGCCGCGATCAACCTCGCCGGCATCCTCAACGAGCGCGGCGATTCCGGCCAGGGCTTCCGGCGCGTCTTCGTCGAGCTCACCGACACCCTGATCGCCGCCTGCCACCAGGCCGGCGTGCGCCGCTTGCTGCAGATGAGCGCGCTCAATGCCGGTCGCGGCCAGAGCCATTACCTGAAGGCGCGCGGCGAGGCCGAGGCGCGGGTGAAGGCCTCCGGTCTGGACTGGACGATCTTCCAGCCGAGCGTGATCTTCGGCGAGGGCGACGGGCTGTTCTGCCGTTTCGCCCGCCTGCTCAGGCTGCTGCCGGTGCTGCCGATCGCCCGTGGCGGTGCGAAGTTCGCGCCGGTGTTCGTCGGCGACGTCGCCGAGGCGTTCCGGCGCGCGCTGCGCGATCGCAAGACCATCGGCCAGGTCTATGAGCTGTACGGGCCGGATGTGTTCACCCTGGCCGAGATCGTGCGGATGACCGCGCGCACCCTGGGCCTGAAGCGGCTGGTGATCCCGCTGCCCGACGCGCTCGGCCGGCTGCAGGCGGAGGTGGGCGAATGGCTGCCGGGCAAGCCGATCAGCCGCGACAACTTCCGTTCGCTGCTGACCGACTCGGTCGGCGGCATCGATGGCCTGCACCGGCTCGGCATCGAGCCCGCGCGGGTGGCCGACTGGCTGCCGCGCATCCTCGGCGTCGAGGACACCCGCCAGCGCCGTCTCGACCGCTACCGCAGGCAGTGAGCATGCGCGCCTACCTCGTCGGTGGCGCCGTGCGCGACCGCCTGCTCGGGCGCGAGGGCGGCGACCGCGACTGGGTGGTGGTGGGCGCCACGCCGGAGCAGATGCTGGCGCAGGGCTTCAAGCCGGTCGGGCGGGATTTTCCGGTGTTCCTGCATCCGCGCACCGGCGAGGAGTACGCGCTGGCACGCACCGAGCGCAAATCCGGACGCGGCTATCGTGGCTTCGTGGTCGATGCCCATCCGGCGGTGACGCTGGAAGAGGATCTCGCCCGCCGCGACCTGACCATCAACGCCATCGCGCAGGACGAGGACGGTACGCTGATCGACCCTTACGGCGGCGTGCGCGACATCCAGGCGCGCGTGCTGCGCCATGTCTCGCCGGCCTTCGTCGAGGACCCGGTGCGGCTGCTGCGGGTGGCCCGCTTCGCCGCCCGCTTGGCGCCGCTCGGCTTCACCGTGGCGCCGGAGACGATGGCGCTGATGGCGCGGATGGTCGCCGACGGCGAGGTCGACCACCTGGTGCCCGAACGGGTCTGGCAGGAGCTGCGCCGCGCACTGGCCGAGCCGGTGCCCTCGGCCTTCCTCGCCGTGCTGCGCGATTGCGGCGCACTGGCGCGGATCCTGCCCGAGGTCGATGCCCTCTACGGCGTGCCGCAGCGCGCCGAGTTCCATCCCGAGATCGACGCCGGCGTGCACACCGGGCTGGTCGTGGATATGGCTGCGAAACTCGCGCCGGGCGACAGCCTGATCGGCTTCGCCGCCCTGCTGCACGACCTGGGCAAGGCGCTGACCCCGGCCGACGAGTGGCCGCGCCACGTCGGCCACGAGCAGCGTGGCCTGGCCGCCGTCGACGCCGTCTGCGCGCGGCTGAAGGTGCCGGCCGATCATCGCGAGCTGGCGCGCATCGCCTGTCGCGAACATCTGAACCTGCACCGCCTCGACGAGCTGCGGCCGGCCAGCGTCCACGACCTGATCGCCCGCTGCGATGGTTTCCGTCGGCCCGAGCGCATCGCGCAACTGGCGCTGGTGTGCGAGGCCGACGCCCGCGGCCGCCTCAGCAAGCACGATGAGCCGTACCCGCAGCGCGAACGCCTGCTGGCGCTGCATCGCGCCGCCTTGGCCGTGAACGCCCGCGAGCTGGTCGCCGCCGGCGTCAGCGGCCCGGAAGTCGGCAAACGCCTGCGCGAAGCGCGCATCGCCGCGATCCGCGCGGCGATGACCGGGCGCTGATTCCGCCGCGGTGCGCGTCGCGTCCGGCCCTTACCGCCACCATCCATCGAAACGCTGCAGCCAGCGCGCCGCGGGGGTGTGGGCGAGGGCGAGGCCGGCGAGTACGCCGGCCGTGTTGGCCAGCGCATCGAGCAGTTCGAACCGGCGGCTGGCGGTGAGCGCGCCCTGGGCGAATTCCAGCCCGAGACCGAGGGCGGCCAGCCATACGGCGATGGCGAGCAGCGCGGCGCGCGAGGCGAACAGCTGCACCGCGCCGGCCATCAGCAGGAAATAGGCCAGCACATGGCCGAGCTTGTCGGAGCCGGGGATGGCCTGCGGCACCGGCGGCGGCGGGGCCAGCGAGACGACGATCACCGTCGCGACCATCGCCAGCCACAGCGCCAGCCACAGGCGTGGTCGTCGCAGCGCGCGCATCACAGGCGGCGCGACAGGTCGCCGAGCGCGAACGCGGCGCCTAGCGTCACGCCACGGACGAAGCCCATCACCTGGAAGCGCTCGCCCATTTCGCCAGGCAAGGTCAGGCGCTTGATCTCCTGGCGGCGGCGATGGCGTTCGATCTCATCGGGCAGCGTCTCGATGGCGGCGATGCGGCCTTGCAGCCCGTTGCCGATCAGGAAGTTGGCCTGCGAGCAGTAGCCGGCGAAATCGAAGCCGGCGCCGAGGCCGGCCTCGGCCAATGCGGTGAAATCGACGAAGGCGGTGAGGTCCTGCAGCCCGGGCAGCCGGTACGGGTCGGTGTGGGCGCGGTGGCGGTAGTGGCAGACCAGCGTGCCATCGCGCCGCTCGGGCAGGTAGTACTCCGCGCGCGGGTAGCCGTAGTCGACGAACAGCATCGCGCCGGCCTCGATCATGCCGCCCACCGCCTGCAGCCAGTACGGCAGTTGCGGCAGGATCTCCGAGCGGTAGCCCTCGGCGAACGGCGCCTCCAGATAGGCCTCGACGTGGCGGACCGCGCCGGCCACCAGTGCGTCGGCAGGACGGTCGACGCGGATGAAGCCGCCGTGTTCGTCGAGTGCGACATGCTCCTCATACACCTCGCCGCCGTGGATGCTGAAGCGTGGTGTCGGCAGCGCGTCGAGCACCTCGTTGGCGAACAGCACGCCGCGCCAGTGCGCCTGCGGCGGACCGTCGAGCCAGTGCAGACGCGCGGACAGTGCCGCCGGCAGCGATCCGGTCAAGCGCTCGCGCTGGCGCGCGCGCAGGTCGGCGCTGGGTTCGAGGATGGCGTAGCGCGCCGGCAGCGCGTCGAGTTCGGCCAGGCGGCGCAGTGCGGCCTCGGCGAAGGCGCCGCTGCCGCCGCCCAGTTCGAGGAATTCGGCCTGCGGGCCGAGCGTGCGCAGCACCGGGGCCATCGCCTCGGCCACGCACTCGGCGAAGGTCGGGCCGAGCTCGGGCGCGGTGACGAAGTCGCCGCTCTCGCCGAACTTGGTCGCGCCGGCACTGTAGTAACCCAGGCCCGGCGCGTACAGGGCCAGCTCCATGAAGCGCGAGAACGGGATGGCGCCGCCGGCGGCGGCGATCTCGGCGCGGATCAGCGCCGCCAGGCGGTCGCTGTGGGCGCGTGCGGCGGCATCGGGCTCGGGCAGGGCGGTAGCGGTCATCGGCGGGTCGTGGGCGTGCGAGCGGGCAGGATACCGGCAAACCGCCGCATCGCGATCATCCGTGGCAGGCCTGATGCGGTGGCCTTCCGCGTTCAACCTTCCCGTGGCGGTCGGCCGCATCATGCGCCGCTCGTGCCGGGGCGGGAGCCGGGGCGTACAATGGGCGATTGGATGGTCTTGGGTTCGCCATGCCGTGCAGGCGCGTCCCGATTCCCGATTCCCGAACCCCAGGAGCTCCCCCATGTCCCTCGACCCCGCCCTGCGCGCCCGCATCGACGCGCTGCTCACCGACCACCGCGTCGTCCTGTTCATGAAGGGCGACCCGTCCGCGCCGCGCTGCGGTTTCTCGGCCAAGGCCGCCGGCATCCTCGATGGCCTGGGCGTGGAGTACGCCAGCGTCGACGTGCTGCAGGACCCGGAGATCCGCGAGGGCATCAAGCTCTACGGCAGCTGGCCGACCATCCCGCAGCTGTACGTCGAGCGCGAGCTGGTCGGCGGCAGCGACATCATCGAGCAGCTGCTCAACAGCGGCGAGCTGCATGAGCTGCTCGGCCTGCCCAAGCCGGACCGCACCGCGCCGACCCTGCACGTCACCGCCGCCGCCGCCGCCGCGATCCGCAACGCGCTGGCCAACAGCGATCCGGGGCTGGGCCTGCACCTGTCGGTCGATCCGCGCTTCAACGCCCAGTTCCAGCTCAAGCCGGTGACCGGGCAGGAGATCGTCGCCGAGGCCGCCGGCATCCGCTTCCATCTGGACCTTGCCAGCGCGCCGCGCGCCAACGGCATCGAGATCGACTGGGTCGAGGACATGCGCGGCGCCGGCCTGTCGATCCGCAACCCGAACGCGCCGCCGCCGGTGCAGCCGATCGAGGTCGAGGCGCTGCGCGACCGTCTCGCCGCCGGCGACATCACCGTGATCGACGTGCGTCCGGCCGAGGCCCGCGCCTTGGCTCCGTTCCCGGGTGCCGAGGTGCTGGACGAGGACAGCCGCGCCCGTCTCGCCGCGCTGCCCAAGGACCGCGCGCTGGCCTTCCTCTGCCATCACGGCCATTCCAGCCGCCAGGCGGCCGAGCATTTCCGCGGGCTGGGCTTCCGCAACCTGTACAACGTCGAGGGCGGTATCGACGCCTGGTCGCAGCGCATCGACCCGTCGGTGCCACGGTACTGAGCGCGGCGGCGGTTTGGTGTCGCCGCGGCATTTGCGCTAGCTTCGTCTCCGGAGCCATACGGATCGGCACGGCAGGTACCGTGCCGACCGTCCAACGAGGTGAGGGGCACGATGCGCACGATGTTGCTGTTGCTGCTGGCCGCGCTGCTGGCCGGCTGTGGAGGCCGCAGCGCCGACGCTTGGGCGGTGTGCGAGGCCGCCATCGCCGAGCGCCTGGCCGGCAAGACCTACCGGCTCGATCCCAAGGCCATCCGGGCCAGCGCCCGCGAGGAGGGCGAAAACGTGCTGGTCCTGAGCGGCGAGGTCGTGCTCGACCCGGGCATGACCCACGAGCAGCGGCAGACCCTGGAGTGCAAGGCCCGCTTCACGCCGGGGCAGGCCAGGCCGGACGTGATTTCGCTCAACTTCGTCTGGTAGCAGGGCGGGAACCGGAAACCGGAAGAGCGGGGCGTGGGGTGTTCCGACCGAGCACGCGCAGCGCGCGGCCCATTTCCGGTGTCCGATTTCCGAGGCTCAGCGCCGCGACAGCAATCGCCGTGCGACCGGCAGCGCCAGCGCCGTCCACTCGCGGTACATCGCCGCCGACGGGTGCAGGCCGTCCTCGGCCACCATCGCCGCCTCGGCGCCGCGCGCGCGGCTCACCGGCGTCACGTCCACCCAGGCCACGCCGCGTGTTTCGCTTTCCTCGCGGTTGACCGCGTTGTAGGCGTCCAGCTCGGCCGACACACGCGCCAGATCGCGGCCGCTGGCCTGGCCGAACGGCGTCGCGCCCCAGTCCGGGATCGACAGCACCAGCACGCGGTCGGCGCGGCCGCCGGCCAAGGCGATGGCGCGCTTGAGCAGGGCGGCGAACTGCGCGCGGTACTCCTCCACGTCGCGGCCACGGTACTGGTTGTTGACGCCGATCAGCAGCGAGACGAAGCCGTATTCGCCGATCGGCTCGGCAGCGTCCATCGCCGCGCTCAGCTCGTCGGTGGTCCAGCCGGTGGTGGCGATGATCCGCGGCGGCGCCAGCGCGATGCCCTCGGCGCGCAGCGCGGCGGCGAGCTGCACCGGCCAGCGGTCGTCCTCGGCCACCGCCTCGCCGATGGTGTAGCTGTCGCCGAGGGCCAGGTAGCCGATGGCCTCGTCGGCGAGCGCGGGCGTCGTGGTCATGGTCAGCAGCAGCAGATGGCGAAAAAACACGGGCAGGCTCCCCGCATCAGGCGACATGGCGCGCGGTCTGGCGTTCGGCGTGACGGGCGAGGGCGCGCTCGATGCGCCGGAACACTTCGCGCACGGTGTCGGCCTCGGGCAACAGCGTCACCCGGAAGTGATGGCGGTAGGGCACGTTGAAGCTGGAGCCGGGCACGATCAGCACGTCTTCTTCCTCCAGCAGCTCGACCGCGAAGCGGTGGTCGTCGAAACCGCGCAGCGCCTCGGTGTCGACCGCCGGGAAGGCATACAGCGCACCCTGCGGCGGCACCAGCGCGAGGAAGTCGCTGGCGGCGCAGCTGTCGATCACCGCACGGCGCGATTCATACAGCCGGCCACCGGGTGCGGTGAGCGCGGTGATGGTGTCCGGGCCGGTCAGCGCGGCGGCCACGGCGAACTGGCCGGGCACGTTGGCGCACAGGCGCAGCGCGCCGAGCAGGTCGAGCGCGTGGTGGTATTCGCCGATCCGCAGCGGGTCGCCGGACAGCAGTGCCCAGCCGACCCGCCAGCCGCAGGCGCGGTGCACCTTCGACAGCCCGCCGAAGCTCAGGCAGGGCAGGTCGTCGGCCAGCGGCGCCAGCGGCTGGAAGGCG
Source organism: Rehaibacterium terrae (assembly GCF_014202935.1). GTDB lineage: Bacteria > Pseudomonadota > Gammaproteobacteria > Xanthomonadales > Xanthomonadaceae > Rehaibacterium > Rehaibacterium terrae. The sequence goes on from NZ_JACHHX010000003.1 coordinate 81,461, forward strand.
GCACCGTCGTAGAGGATGCCGTCGTAGATCTCGTCGGCCATCAGCAGCAGGTCGTGCTTCGCCGCGATGGCGACCAGGCGTTCGAGCAGTGCGCGCGGGTAGCTGGCGCCGGTGGGGTTGTTCGGGTTGATCAGCACCAGCGCGCGGGTGCGCGAGCTCACCAGCGATTCGATCTCGTCCGGGTCGGGCAGGAAGCCGTTGCCGGCCTCACAGCGGTAGTAGACCGGCCGGCCGTCGTTGAGGATGGTGGCGGCGCTCCACAGCGGGTAGTCGGGGCTGGGCAGCAGCACCTCGTCGCCGGGATTGAGCAGGGCGCGCAGGCTCAGATCGATCAGTTCGCTGACGCCATTGCCGACGAAGACCCGTTCCGGCGTGGCGCCATGCACGCCGCGGGCGCGGTGCTGGGCGGCGATCGCCTCGCGCGCGGCCGGCAGACCTTGCTGGTGGGTGTAGGGATCACTTTCGGCGAGGTGTTCGGCGATGGCGCGTTGCAGGTGCTCGGGGGCGCGGAAGCCGAACGCGCCGGGGTTGCCGATGTTGAGCTTGATCAGCCGGCGGCCCTGCGCTTCCAGTTCGCGGGCGCGGCGGGCCAGCTCGCCGCGGATTTCATAACGGACTTCGCCGAGGCGGGCGCGGGTGGGGACGGGCGGATGGTTCATGCGGCGGGGGCGGGGCGCGGGATTCCGCGCAGCCTAGCCGAAACCGCGGCGGCGGTCAGTGCCCGGTCGCGCCGTCCCGCGCGGCCGCCCCGGCAATAGTCCGCGGTCCCGGCACCGGACCCCGGTCCGCGCGGTACCCTTGTGCCATCTCCGACCTCCATCTGCGTACCCGGCCCATGCGACTCGACCCCCTGACCCTCGTCCGCCTGCGCACGATCGGCTGGCCCGACGATGCCTGGGCGGAAGAGGCGCTGCGGGCCGCGCCCCGGGGGCGGCTGGCGCGGGTGGTCGAGCAGCACCGCTCCGGCTATGTGGTGTCGGTGGGCGAGGGCGAGGAATTCAGGGCGCAGGCGCCGGCGGCCTGGCTGCGGCCGCGTTTCCCGCCCGAGCAGCGCGCCTGCGTCGGCGACTGGGTGGTGCTCGACGACGAGGCCGACGAGATCCTCGCCCTGCTGCCGCGCCGCTCGCTGCTCAAGCGCGGCGCCGCCGGCGAGCACTATCGGCAGCAGCTGATCGCAGCCAACATCGATTACGTGCTGGTGGTCTGCGGCCTCGACCACGACTTCAACCCGCGCCGGCTGGAGCGCTATCTGGTGCTGGTGCAGGGCAGCGGCGCCACGCCGGTGCTGGTGTTGACCAAGGCCGACCTGTGCCAGGACCTGGAGCCGGTCACCGAGGCGCTGGCCGACATCCTGGCGCTCGGCGTCCAGGCGCATCCGGTCAATGCCAAGGATCCGGCCAGCGTCGCCGTGCTCGACCGCTACCTGCAGCCCGGCCGCAGCGTGGTACTGGTCGGCAGCTCCGGTGCCGGCAAGTCCACGCTCACCAACACCCTGCTCGGCGTCGAGAAGATGAAGACCGGCGAGGTGCGCGCGCGCGACTCGCGCGGCCGCCACACCACCACCTGGCGTGCGCTGATCCCGCTGCCGCAGGGCGGCTGCCTGATCGACACCCCGGGCATGCGCGAACTCAAGCTCACCGGCGAGGAGCGGCTGGACGCAGGCGCCTTCGCCGACATCGAGGCGCTGGCCGCCAGTTGCCGTTTCAACGACTGCGGCCACCGGCGCGAACCCGGCTGCGCCGTGCGCGCCGCACTCGAGGCCGGCACGCTCGACGCGGATCACTACGCCAATTACCTCAAGCTGCGCGACGAACTCGCCGCTGCCGCCGGTCAGCTCGCCGCACGCCTGGCCGACAAGGCCGAGGCGAAAGTGATGGGCAAGGCACTCGACAAGCGTCTGAAGGAAAAGTACGGCCGCCGATGAACACAGCCAGGCCACGCAGACGCGGCAGGAGGCGCATGCGCCGATGAACGACGCCGTCGCCCACCACGCCGCGCTCGACGCGCGCCTGGTCGAGGCGGTGCGCGGCATCCGCCTGCTGCAGACGGTGAGCTGGCCGGCGCACGTGCAGGAGGAGTTCCTCGACGGCTGGCGGCGCGGCCAGGCCAAACTGCCGCTGATCGAATACCCGGCGCTCGATTTCGGCGAAGTGCGCGCCGAGCTCGACGCCATCCGCCTCGCCGCCGACCCCGACCACCCGCTCGGCCAGTACCTGCAGCGCACCGCCGAGAGCTGGGCGACCGCCACGCGCCTGCTGGAATGCGCCGGCAGCGCCAGCGTCACCGACCACAGCGTGCAGCTCTACGGCCGCCCCGGCGACGTGCTGCCCGGCGGCGAGGCGACCAACCTCGACGCCGCCCGCCACTTCATCGCCCTGGCCGACGAGCTCGACCAGGACCTGCATCCGGACGAATCCGATTTCCATATCCCGGCGGCAACGCTGCGCGACGAACTGCAGGCCGAGCTGGACCGCTTCTTCGTCCATCACAAGCTCAGCGTCGAGCTGGATCCCGAGCTGATCGCCAAGGCCGCCGCCGGCCCCACCCGCATCCGCCTGCGCGGCGGCCACGCCTTCAGCGACTACGACCGCCACCAGCTGCTCGAACACGAGGCCTTCGTGCATTCGCTGACCGCGCTCAACGGCCGCGAGCAGCCGGTGCTCAAGTCGCTGGCGCGCACCTCGCCGCGCATCACCGCCACCCAGGAAGGGCTGGCCACCTTCGCCGAGCTGATCACCGGCGCCATCGACATCGAGCGCATGAAGCGCATCAGCCTGCGCATCCTCGCCATCGACATGGCGCTGCGCGGCGCCGACTTCATGCAGGTGTTCCGCTTCTTCCTCGACGAGGGGCAGACGCCCTCGGACAGCTTCGCCTCGGCGCAGCGCATCTACCGCGGCGTGCCGCTGACCGGCAAGGCCGCCTTCACCAAGGACAGTGTCTACCTCACCGGCCTGATCGGCGTGCACACCTTCTTCCGCTGGACGCTCAAGCACCGCCGCATCCGCCTCACCCGCCTGCTGTTCGCCGGCAAGATGACCCTGCAGGATGTGCTCGCCTTCGAGCCGCTGTTCGACGAAGGCACGCTCGCCGAACCGCTGTACGTGCCGCCGTGGGTGCAGCGCGCGCAGGGCTTGGCCGGCATGCTCGCGTTCTCGCTGTTTGCCAACCGCATCCGCCTGGACCGCGTCGGCGCCGACGACCTCGTGCTGAGCCTGTAGGAGACACGGGCGACGCCAGCCGCGGCCGGCGATATCACACCCCGCGCTCGGCCCGGATCTGCGCGTCGACGGCGGCGATGGCGGTCATGTTGACCACGCGGCGCACGGTGGCCGACGGGGTCAGCACGTGGGCGGGCCTGGCCAGACCCATCAGGATCGGGCCCAGACCCACGGCATCGGTCATCACCCGCAGCAGGTTGTAGGCGATGTTGGCGGCGTCGAGGTTGGGCATCACCAGCAGGTTGGCGCGGCCGCTGAGCTCGGCCCCGGGAAAGACGCGCTGGCGGACTTCCTCGCTGAGCGCGGCGTCGACCTGCATCTCGCCCTCGACCTCCAGCTTCGGCGCGCGCCGGCGGATGATCGCCAGCGCCTCGCGCAGCTTCTCGGTGCTGCGGCTGTCGTGGCTGCCGAAGTTGGCGTAGCTGACCAGCGCCACCTTCGGCTGGATGCCGAACAGTTTGAGCCGGAACGCCGCCTGCAGCGCGCTCTCGGCGATCTGTTCGGCATCCGGGTCGGTCTGCACGTGGGTGTCGGTGAAGAAGATCACGCCCTTGTCGTTGAGCACGGCCGACATCGCCGACGGCGACTTCACGCCGTGCTCCAGGCCGAGCACGTCGCGCACGTACTTGAGCTTGCGCTGATAGCGCCCGACCAGCCCGCAGAGCATGGCGTCGGCCTCACCGCGCCGGACCATCAGCGCGGCGATCACGGTGTCGCGCGAGCGCACCACCGCCTTGGCCGCAGCCGGCGAGATGCCCTTGCGCGCCATGATCTGGTGGTAGAGCTGCCAGTAGTCGTTGAAGCGCGGATCGTCGTCGATGTTGGTCAGCTCGAAGTCGACGCCGGGGCGGATGCGCAGGCCCAGGCGCTGGATGCGCGCCTCGATCACCGCCGGGCGGCCGATCAGGATCGGGAAGGCCAGACCTTCGTCGACCACCGTCTGCACGGCGCGCAGCACGGTTTCTTCCTCGCCTTCGGCGTAGACCACGCGCTTGCGGTCGCTGCGGGCGCGGTCGAACACCGGCTTCATCAGCAGGCCGGAGCGCCAGATGAAGCCGCTGAGCTTTTCGCGGTAGGCGTCGAGGTCGGCGATCGGCCGGGTGGCGACGCCCGACTCCATCGCCGCCTTGGCCACCGCCGGGGCCAGCACGGTCAGCAGGCGCGGATCGAACGGACGCGGGATCAGGTAGTCGGGGCCGAAGCTCGGCGTCTCACCGGCATAGGCCGAGCCAAGGTCGGAGACTTCCATCCGCGCCAGCGCGGCGATGGCCTTGACGCAGGCCAGCTTCATCGCCTCGTTGATGGTGGTGGCGCCGACGTCGAGCGCGCCGCGGAAGATGTACGGGAAGCACAGCGCGTTGTTGACCTGGTTCGGGTAGTCCGAACGGCCGGTGGCGACGATGCAGTCCGGCCGCGCGGCCCTGGCGACCTCGGGCAGGATCTCCGGCGTGGGGTTGGCCAGCGCCAGGATGATCGGCCGCTCGGCCATCGTCTTGACCATCTCCGGCGTGAGGATGCCGCCGGCCGACAGGCCCAGGAACACGTCGGCGCCGCGCACGATGTCGGCCAGGGTGCGGCAGTCGGTGTCGCGCGCGTAGCGCCGCTTGGCTTCGTCCAAGTCAGTGCGACCGGTGTGCAGCACGCCGTCGCGGTCCACCGCGAGGATGTTCTCCGGCCTCATACCGAGCGCCACCAGCATGTCCAGGCAGGCGATGCCGGCCGCGCCGGCGCCGGAGGTGGCGAGCCGGACCTGGTCGATCCGCTTGCCGGCCACCTCCAGCGCGTTGAGCACGGCGGCGCCGACGATGATCGCGGTGCCGTGCTGGTCGTCGTGGAACACCGGGATCTTCATCCGCTCGCGCAGCTTGCGCTCGACGATGAAGCACTCCGGCGCCTTGATGTCTTCCAGGTTGATGCCGCCGAAGGTCGGCTCCAGCGCGGCGATGATGTCGACCAGCTTGTCGGGGTCGTTCTCCTGCACCTCGATGTCGAACACGTCGATGCCGGCGAACTTCTGGAACAGCACGCCCTTGCCTTCCATCACCGGCTTGGACGCCAGCGGGCCGATGTTGCCCAGGCCCAGCACCGCGGTGCCGTTGGAGATCACCGCCACCAGGTTGCCGCGCGCGGTGACCGTGCTGGCCTGGTTCGGATCCTCGACGATCGCCTCGCAGGCCGCCGCCACGCCCGGCGAATAGGCCAGCGCCAGGTCGCGCTGGGTCACCAGCGCCTTGGTCGGGGTGACCTTGATCTTCCCGGGCGGATGCTGACGGTGGTAGTCGAGCGCGGCTTGCTTGAGGTCTTTTTCGGGCATGGCGGTGGAGAAGCTGGGGAGTCGGCGCGTCGGGCAGCGCAAGAGGGTCGATTGTAGCGGTCGCGCCGCGCCCGCGGGCGACGCGGCCGTACGGGCGCACGGCTCGCGTTCAACCGGGCACCCGGGCCAGCTCGCCGTGTTCGCTCCATGTCCGATCCTGTCGGTCCGGGCACCGCCAGCCCCGGTCGTCGAGCGGCAGGCAGTGCCGCACGGGTCCTTGCCGACGCCGGCCGCATCCGCCGGCACCACGCCCGCCTACGTGTCCTTCCTCTGGGGGTGCCGGGCTTTACGGCTTCACGTGGTACGGCTGAGGAACCCCTGATCGATTCAGAGGCTCCGCCGGCCAGGGATGGCCGGCTCACGAATCAAGCACGCAAGTGCCTGATTCGTCGTAGCCGCGTCCGGACATGCGCCGGACGCAGCGTGGGCTGCCATGTCCGGGATGGACTTGTTCAGGCCCTCCCCAAGTGGAGGCAGGTCACCCGCCCGTGCCCCCGGTCGCGCGACACTCCGTACACTCTGCCCATGCCCGCCTTCGAATACCAGGCTCTCGACACCGCCGGCCGCACCGAGAAGGGTGTGCTGCAGGCCGACACCGCACGCGCCGCACGGGCGGCGCTGCGCGAGCGCGGTCTGACGCCACTGGCGGTGGACGAGGTCGAGGGTGCGGCGGCCGAGCGCGCCCGGCTCGCGATGAGCGCGCGGGTGCTGTTCACGCGCCAGCTCGCCACCCTGGTGCGTGCCGGTCTGCCGCTGGACGAGGCCTTGGCCGCAGTCGCCGAAGGCGCCGAGGGGCGCACCCGCGCGGTGGCGCTGTCGCTGCGCGCGCGGGTGATGGAAGGCGCATCGCTGGCACAGGCGCTGGGCGAGTTCCCGGGCAGTTTCGATGCGCTCTACCGCGCCACTGTCGCCGCCGGCGAGCGGAGCGGGCGGCTCGACACGGTGCTGCTGCGGCTGGCCGCGCACTTGGAGTCGCGCGATGCACTGCGGCGCAAGCTGATCGGCGCGTTGACCTACCCGGCGCTGCTGCTGGCGGTGTCGCTGCTGGTGGTGACCGGCCTGCTGCTGTACGTGGTGCCGGAAGTCACCGGCGTGTTCGCCCGCAGCGGCCAGGCGCTGCCGTGGGCGACGCGGCTGCTGTTGCTGCTCAGCGACGGGCTGCGCGCGCATGCCGTCTGGTTGTTGCCGCTGTCCATCGCGCTCGGTGCGGCGCTGGCCGTGTTGTGGCGGCGACCGGCGTTCGCCGCGCGCCGCGATGCGCTGTGGCTGCGCCTGCCCGGCATCGGCCGGCTGCTGGCGGCGCTGGAGACGGCGCGCTTCGCCCGCACGCTGGCCTTGCTCGGTGGCAGCGCGGTGCCGCTGCTCGACGCGCTGACGCTGGCCGCGGCGACGGTGCGCAACCGCGTGCTGCGCGCGGCGCTCGACGGCGTCGCCGCGCGCGTGCGCGAGGGCGCGCCGCTGTCGCGGGCGTTGGCGCAGTCGGGGCATTTCCCGCCGCTGGCGCTGCGGCTGATCGCCAGCGGCGAGCGCGCCGGGCGGCTCGACGCCATGCTGGATGAAGCCGCCGACCAACTCGAACGCGAACTGGACACCGTGCTCGGGGTGGCGATGGCCGCGCTCGGCCCGGCGGTGATCCTGTTCGTCGGCGGGCTCGTGCTGTTCATCGTGCTGGCGATACTCTTGCCGATCTTCCAGATGAACCAGTTGATTCGATGAGAAGCCGGGCATCGGGAGCCGGTAACCGGGAGCCGGGAGCCGGTTCGATGTCTGACGGCCATCGGGTCCGTGTGGCCAGCGAGAATCCGCGTGAGACCGGAAACGGCTTGCATCGTATCGGCGACTCCGTAACGCTCCCCCCGCTCACCGCTCACCGCTCACCGCTCACCGCTCACCGCTCACCGCTCACCGCTCACCGCTCACCGCTCACCGCTCACCGCTCACCGCGCCCATGCCCATCCTCCGCTTCGACAACGTCAGCAAACGCTACCCCGGCGGCCATGAGGCGCTCACCGACGTGAGCTTCGCGGTCGAGCCCGGCGAGATGCTGTTCGTCACCGGCCACTCGGGCGCCGGCAAGAGCACGCTGCTGCGGCTGATCCATCTCAGCGAGCGGCCCAGCCGTGGCGCGGTGCTGGTGGAGGAGCGCAACCTCGCCAAGGTGCGCGGACGGCGCGTACCGCTGCATCGCCGCAAGGTCGGCGTGGTGTTCCAGGACCACCGCCTGTTGATGGACCGCAGCGTGTTCGAGAACGTCGCCCTGCCGTTGGTGATCGCCGGCACGCCGCGCGCCGAGATCGGCAAGCGGGTGCGGGTGGTGCTGGAGAAGGTCGGCCTCGCCGACCGCGAGCGCGCCCGGCCGATCGAGCTCAGCTCGGGCGAGCAGCAACGGGTGGGCATCGCCCGCGCGGTGGTGTCGCAGCCGCTGCTGCTGGTGGCCGACGAGCCCACCGGCAATCTCGATCCGCAGCTGGCCGCCGAGATCATGCAGCTGTTCGCCTCGCTGCCGGCCCAGGGCACCAGCGTGCTGGTGGCCAGCCACGACCTGCATCTGGTCAAGCGCATGCGCCGGCGCGTGCTGGTGCTCGACCACGGACGCCTGGTCGACGACATCGCCCCGGAGGATCTGGCGGCATGAACGCGACCCCGACGAACCAGCGGAAGGCCGACAAGCGTGTCGCCGCCGAGCGCATCCGCCCGGGTGGGTTCGGCAGCGCCGTGCGCGCCTGGGGCAACCTGCACCTGTTCGGGCTGGTGTCCAGCATCGGCCGCATCGTCGCGCGGCCGTGGGCGACCCTGCTCACGGTCGGGGTGATGGCGATCGCTATCGCCCTGCCGCTCGGCCTGCTGCTGGCGATGCAGAATCTGGAGCGCTTCACCGGCAGCGCGCGCGAGTCGCGCGAGATCGGCGTGTTCCTCAAGCCCGGGGTGACGCTGGCGCGGGCCGAGGCGCTGGCTGTCGAGCTGCGTGGGCGCCCCGACGTGGCCGCGGTGCGCGTGCGTACGCCCGAGGAAGGGCTGGCCGAGTTCCGCGAGATGGCCGACCTGGCCGGCGCGCTCGACGTGCTCGAGCACAACCCGCTGCCGCCGGTGCTGGTGGTCGATCCGGCCAACGGCGGCAACGCCCTGGCCGACGCGCTGCGCGCGCTGCCCGAGGCCGAGATCGTCCAGCACGATGCGCTCTGGCGCGAGCGGCTCGACGCCTGGCTCGGCTTCGGCGAGCGCGTGGTCTGGGTGATCGCGGTGCTGCTCGGCCTCGGCGCGCTGCTGGTGGTCGGCAACACGGTGCGGCTGGACATCCAGTCGCGCAGCGAGGAAATCGGCGTGCTGCAGCTGCTCGGCGCCACCGATGGCTTCGTGCGCCGGCCATTCCTCTATCTCGGCGCCTGCTACGGCCTGGCGGCCGGCCTGCTGGCGCTGCTGACGCTGGCGATCGTCGGGTTTGCCTTACAGCCACCCCTGTCACAGTTGGTGGCGAGCTATGGCAGTACCTTCAGCCTGCAGGGGCCTGGCTGGCTGGGCGGACTGCAGGTGCTGGCCGGCGCCACGGCGCTGGGCTGGCTTGGCGCCTGGGTCGCCACCGGCCACCATCTGCGCGCCACCCGACCGACCGAGCTTTGATGGGCCCTGCGATGACCGCCGCCGCTTCCGGTTCCCACGACGCCCACGCCCCGCGGGTGATGGTGGTCGACGGTTCCAGGCTGGTGCGCCGGCTGGTCGAGCAGGTACTGCGCAAGGAGTTGCCCGGGCTGCACTTCGTCGGCTGCGCCAGCGCGGCCGAAGCTAAGGCGGCGCTGGACCAGGCCGACGCGGTCGATCTGGTCATCACCGCCCTGCGCCTGCCCGACATGGACGGCCTGGACCTCGCCCGGCACATCCGCGAGCACAGCCCGCAGGCCTACATTCCGATCATCGTGGTCTCCGGCGACGTGCAGCAGCGGCTGGTCGAACGCCGCTTCAGCGACGACGTCACCGACTACTTCGACAAGTCGCTCGGCTACGAGGCGCTGGCCACCTTCATCCGCGGCTACGTGCGGCCGGAGGCCGAGCCGGGCGGCGAGGTGCTCTACGTCGAGGACAGCCGGGTGGTCGCCGCCGCCACCTGCCGGATGCTGGAGAAGCACGGCCTGCGTGTCGTCCTCGCCACCTGCGTGGAGGATGCGGTGGCCCACCTGGAGGCGGCGCGCGCGGCCGGACGGGTGCCCGGTCCGGACGTGGTGCTGACCGACATCTACCTGAAGGGCGACCTCAGCGGCAAGGACCTGCTGCTGAAGATCCGCGACGACTACGGCTACGCCAAGGGCCAGCTGCCAGTGCTGGTGATGACCGGCGACGCCAACCCCGCCAACCAGAGCGAGCTGCTGCGGCTGGGCGCCAACGACCTGGTGCAGAAGCCGATCGAGGAACGCCTGCTGGTCACCAAGCTGCTGTTCCAGCTGCGGGTCGGCCGGCTGATGCGGGAGCGGGTCGGGACCGGCGCCGGCGGCTGAGCGGGTGCCCGCTGCGCGCCGGCGGGGGAAGTTTGCGTACCCTTGCGCTTTTCCGTCGCGGGGGAGCCAAGGCATGAACGACGACCGGATCCGGCTGGAGCCTTCCTGGAAGGCGCGGGTCGGCGACTGGCTGCTTCGCCCGGACATGCAGGCGCTGGCCGAGTTCCTGCGCGCGGAGAAGGCGCGCGGCAAGCGCATCTATCCGCCCGGCCCGCGCATCTTCGCCGCGCTGGATGCCACCCCGTTCGAGCGGGTGAAGGTGGTGATCCTCGGCCAGGACCCCTACCACGGGCCGGGGCAGGCGCACGGGCTGTGCTTCTCGGTCCCGCCGGGGGTGCCCCTGCCGCCGTCGCTGGTCAACATTTTCAAGGAGATCGAAGCCGATGTCGGCGTGAAGCCGGCCGATCACGGCTGCTTGCTGTCATGGGCCGAGCAGGGCGTGCTGCTGCTCAATGCCGTGCTGACGGTCGAGGAAGGCCGCGCCGGCGCCCACCAGGGCCTGGGCTGGGAGGGCTTCACCGACCACATCGTCGAGACCCTGGGTCGTGAGCGCGAGGGGCTGGTGTTCATGCTCTGGGGCAGCTACGCCCAGGCCAAGGGCCGGGTCATCGACGCCCGCCGCCACTGCGTGCTGCGCGCCCCCCACCCCTCGCCGCTGTCGGCCCACCGCGGCTTCTTCGGCTGCGGCCACTTCTCCGCCGCCAACCGTTACCTGGCCGGGCGTGGACAGGCGCCGATCGACTGGCGCCTGCCGCCGCGGGCCGAGGTGGAGCAGCGGCTGGCCGCGCAGGCCGCGCCCACAAAGGTCTGGCGGGAACCCGGGCACGCCGGCCCGGTCTAAGCCGCAGTCCGCCGGACCCCGCCGGCGAGGGCCAGGTGACCGTCCCGGGTGACTGTCCCTTAAATGGAAAACACCGGCCCGCCCAAGCCTTTAGCACTCGTCAGGGGTGAGTGCTAGACTCCGGAACCATGACCGAGACCGTACTGAACACGGCCCTGGTGGCCAACAACCTGCCGATTCCCAGCGCGCTGGGTTCGCTGGACGCGTACATCAGCGCCGTCAACCGCATCCCCGTGCTCAGCGCGGAGGAAGAGCAGCGGCTCGCCCGCCGCTACCGCGACGAGGAGGATCTCGACGCCGCCAAGCAGCTTGTGCTGTCGCACCTGCGCTTCGTGGTGCACGTCGCCCGTGGCTACCAGGGCTACGGCCTGGGCATGGGCGACCTGATCCAGGAGGGCAACATCGGCCTGATGAAGGCCGTCAAGCGCTTCGACCCCGACCAGGGCGTGCGCCTGGTGTCCTTCGCGGTGCACTGGATCCGCGCCGAGATGCACGAGTTCATCCTGCGCAACTGGCGCATCGTCAAGATCGCCACCACCAAGGCCCAGCGCAAGCTGTTCTTCAACCTGCGCCGCGCCAAGACCCGGCTGGGCTGGATGAACGCCGAGGAAGTGAGCGCGGTGGCGCGCGACCTCAACGTCTCCGAGCGCGAGGTACTGGAGATGGAGTCGCGCCTGTCCGGCCGCGACATCGGCTTCGACGCGCCGGTGGACGAGAGCGACGACGCCCCGCCGGCGCCGGTCGCCTACCTCGAAGACCACAGCGCCGACCCGTCGCTGGCCTACGAGCGCGACAGCGAGGAGGAGCACCAGCTCGAACTGCTGCGCGACGGCCTGGCCGAGCTGGACGCGCGCTCGCGCGACATCATCCGCCGCCGCTGGCTGGATGACGGCCACAAGGCCACCCTGCAGGAACTGGCCGAGGAGTACGGCGTTTCCGCCGAGCGCATCCGCCAGATCGAGGCCAACGCGCTGAAGAAGATGCGCGCGCTGTTCGTGGCCTGATCCGGCGCCGCAGGCCGATGCCGTGAACGACGAAGGCCCCCCGCAGGGCCTTCGTCGTTTCCGTTCCCGGCGCCGGTCAGATCGCCGCAAACAGCACGCCGCAACCGGGTAGCTGCGCGGTATCGCCGTCGAGGCGGCCGTTGATCAGGCCGGGCACGGCCAGCGCGCGGGCGTTGCCGAGCCCGGCGATGCGCGCTTCCACCGGCGCGGCTGACAGGTTGAACGCGGCCAGCAGCCGTTGGCCGTCGTGCTCGCGCACGAAGGCCAGCACCGGCTCGGCGGTGTCGACGAAGCCGATCGCGCCCCAGCGCAGCGCCGGCTGGCCGTGGCGCCAGCGCAGGAAGGCGCGGAAGCCGTTGAGCGTGGACTGCGGATCGGCCTCCTGTCGCGACACCGCCAGCGCGCGGTGCTCCGGCGGCAGCGGCAGCCACGGCGTGCCCGCGGTGAAACCGCCCTGCTCGCTGTCGTCCCACGGCATCGGCGTGCGGCAGCCGTCGCGGCCCTTGAAGTTCGGCCAGAAGGCGATGCCGTAGGGATCGCGCAGGGCTTCGAAGGGAAGCTCGGCCTCGGTCAGCCCCAGCTCCTCGCCCTGGTACACGCAGACCGAACCGCGCAGCGAGCACACCAGCGCGGTGAGCTGGTTGGCCAGTGATGCCGGCGGCCGCGCGCCGCCCCAGCGGCTGACCACGCGTTTGACGTCGTGGTTGGAGATCGACCAGCACGGCCAGCCCTCGCTGACCTGGGCCTCCAGTCGTTCCACCGTGCGGCGGATGTGCGCGACGGAGAAGTCGTCGGTGAGCAGCTCGAAGCTGTAGCCCATGTGCAGGCGCCGACCCGAGGTGTACTCGGCCATGGTCGCCAGCGAATCCTCCGAGGAGATCTCGCCGAGCGCGGCCACGTCCGGGTAGCGGTCGAGCAGGGCGCGCAGCTCTTCCAGGAAGGCGAGGTTCTCCGGCCGGGTGTTGTTGTACCAGTGGTACTGGAAGGCGTAGGGGTTGTCCGGGCTGAAGCCGCGTCCGATGCGCTTGTCCTTGGGCTTGGGCGGGTTGTCGCGCAGCAGGCGGTCGTGGAAGCAGAAATTGATCGCGTCCAGCCGCAGTCCGTCCACGCCGCGGTCGAGCCAGAACTTCACGCAGTCGAGCACCGCCGCGCGCACCTGCGGATTGTGGAAGTTCAGGTCCGGCTGCGAGGCGAGGAAGTTGTGCAGGTAGTACTGGCCGCGGCGCGGCTCCCACTGCCAGGCCACGCCGCCGAAGATCGACAGCCAGTTGTTGGGCGGGCTGCCGTCGTCCTTCGCGTCGGCCCACACGTACCAGTCGGCCTTGGGGTTGTCGCGGCTCTCGCGGCTTTCCTTGAACCAGTCGTGCTCGACCGAGGTGTGGCTGAGTACCTGGTCGATCATCACCTTCAGCCCGAGCGCGTGCGCTTTGGCCAGCACGCGGTCGAAGTCGTCGAGCGTGCCGAACAGCGGATCGACCGCGCGGTAGTCGGCGATGTCGTAGCCGAAGTCGGCCATCGGCGACTTGAAGAACGGCGAGATCCAGATCGCGTCCACGCCCAGACTGGCGACGTAGTCCAGCTTGCGCTCGATGCCAGGCAGGTCGCCGACGCCGTCGCCGTCGCTGTCGAGAAAGCTGCGCGGGTAGATCTGGTAGGTGACGGCGCCGCGCCACCACGGGTTTTCGCTCATGTCGCCTTCTCTCGGTTCCGTTTCTGCGGGCGGCGCATGGCTGCGGTCGCACCCGTCACGCCGCGCAGCTTAGCGTCGGCATTTGCGCCGCGAGCCTGCTGTGGGGATGCATACGTATTCATGACTGCCGGACGGTCGAGAGCGGGGTAGCGTTGGCCCGCTCGCGCCGGTTCGGGCGCAAGGGCAGGCGGCGGGCTCCAACGGAGAAGAGTGATGGACGATCGACGCATCCGGAAAACCGTCATCGTTGGCGGCGGCACTGCCGGCTGGATGACCGCGGCGGCGCTCTCGCGGCTGTTCGAACGGCAGTTGGAGATCGTGCTGATCGAATCCGACGAGATCGGCACGGTCGGCGTCGGCGAGGCGACGATTCCGCAGATCCGCCTGTACAACGCCATGCTCGGCCTCGATGAGAACGAGTTCGTCCGCCGGACCCAGGGCACCTTCAAGCTCGGCATCGAGTTCGTCGACTGGCTGCGCCCGGGGCATCGCTACATGCACGCCTTCGGCGGCGTCGGCGGACGCGACCTCGGGCTGGTGCCGTTCCACCACTACTGGCTCAAGCTGCATCGTCGGGGCCATGCCGGCCCGCTCGACGACTACACCTTCAATGCCGTCGCCGCGCGACGCGGCAGGTTCATGCGCGGCGCCGACGTGTCGGACTCGCCGCTGTCGAACGTCTTCCACGCCTTCCACTTCGACGCCGGACTGTACGCGCGCTACCTGCGCGGCCATGCCGAGGCGCGCGGCGTGCGGCGGTGCGAGGGCAGGGTGGTCGACGTGGCGCTGCGCGCCGAGGACGGCTTCATCGAAGCGGTGACGATGGACGACGGCACGCGCATCGAGGGCGAGCTGTTCATCGACTGCTCGGGCTTCCGCGGCCTGCTGATCGAGCAGGCGCTCAAGACCGGCTACGAGGACTGGAGCCGCTGGCTGCCCTGCAACCGTGCGCTCGCCGTGCCCTGTGCCTCCGGCGGCGAGCTCACGCCTTACACGCGCTCGACCGCGCGCGCCGCCGGCTGGCAGTGGCGGATCCCGCTGCAGCACCGGATCGGCAACGGCTACGTCTACTGCAGTGACCACATCGGCGACGACGAGGCCGCGTCCGTCCTGCTCGCCAACCTCGACGGCGAAGCGTTGGCCGACCCGCGCCCGCTGCGTTTCGTCACCGGCATGCGGCGCCGGTTCTGGCACCGCAACTGCGTCGCCATCGGCCTGTCCAGCGGCTTCCTGGAGCCGTTGGAGTCGACCAGCATCCACTTCATCCAGTCGAGCATCGCCAAGCTGGTGCAGTTCTTCCCGGACCGTCGCTTCGCGCCGGCCGACATCGATGCCTACAACCGCCTCACCCGGTTCGAGTTCGAGCGCAGCCGCGACTTCCTGGTGCTGCACTACAAGGCCACCGAGCGCGACGACTCCGAGTTCTGGCGCCGTTGCCGCGGGATGCAGATCCCCGAGACGCTGGCCGACAAGATCGAGCTGTTCCGCAGCGGCGGCCGCATCCTTCGCGAGCGCGAGGAACTGTTCACCGAGGTCAGCTGGCTGCAGGTGATGGTCGGCCAGGGCATCCTGCCGGCGGCCTGGCACCCGATGGTCGAGCTGCTGTCAGACGAGGAGTGCGAGCGCATGGTCGAAGGCGTGCGCCGCGTGCTGGAGAACGCCGCCGGGGTGATGCCGACGCATGCCGACTTCATCGCCCGGCATTGCGCGGCCGAGCCGGCCGGACAGCGGGTGCCGGCGTGAGCCACGGCGTGGGTGCATGGACCAATCCGCCGCGCCGCGCCGCCTGCACGGCCTGGCCGCACGACGCCTGTCCCGGCATCGCGCCGCGGAGGCCCGACGAGGACGCTGCCATGAGTTCACCCCGTATTCCCGTTTCGAGCGCCACCCCGCCCCGCCGGCCATGGCTGCCGATGCTGCTGGCCGTCGCGCTGGCCGCCTGCGGCCGCGGCGGGCCAGCGCCCGAGACCGTGCCCGAGGCCGCCCCAGGGACCGGCGGGCGGCCGGTGGTCTACCAGGTCATGACCCGCCTGTTCGGCAACACCAACACCACCAACACGCCCTGGGGCACGATCGAGGAGAACGGCGTCGGCAAGTTCGCCGACTTCACCGACACGGCGCTCGCCGGCATCCATGAACTCGGCGTCACCCACCTCTGGTACACCGGCGTGCCGCACCACGCGCTGGTGCGCGACTACACGGCATATGGCATCGCCGACGACGATCCCGACGTGGTCAAGGGCCGGGCCGGCTCGCCCTACGCGGTCAAGGACTACTACAGCGTCAATCCCGATCTTGCCGTCGATCCGGCGCGCCGGCTGGAGGAGTTCCGCGCACTGGTCGCCCGCACCCATGCGCACGGCATGCGCGTGATCGTCGACATCGTCCCCAACCACGTCGCCCGCGGCTACCGCTCCACGACCCGGCCCGCGGCTGTGCGCGACTTCGGCGAGGACGACGACACCACGGTCGAGTACGCGCGCGACAACGACTTCTACTACGTCGTCGGCACGCCGTTCGAAGTCCCCGTCTGGCCCGAGGGCTACCTGCCGCTCGGCGGCGAGCCGCACCCGCTGGCGGACGGAAAGTTCGACGAGAATCCGGCCAGGTGGACCGGCAATGGCGCGCGCAGCCACCGCCCGGACTTCGACGACTGGTACGAGACGGTCAAGATCAATTTCGGCGTCCGCCCCGACGGCAGCCACGACTTCGACCGCCTGCCGCCCGACTACGCCGAGCGGGACGCTGCTGCCCATCACGCCTTCTGGCAGGGCCGCGACGTGCCCGGCAGCTGGGTCAAATTCCGGCAGATCGTCGACCACTGGCTCGACCAGGGCGTCGACGGCTTCCGCTACGACATGGCCGAGATGGTGCCGGTGGAGTTCTGGAGCTACCTCAACAGCCACATCAAGCAGCGCCGTCCCGACGCCTTCCTGCTTGCCGAGATCTACAACCCGGCTGAGTACCGAAATTACCTGCGGCTCGGCCTGATGGACCACCTCTACGACAAGGTCGATCTTTACGACGGTCTCAAGGCGGTGATGCAGGGCAAGGCCGAGACCGACAGCCTGCCGCCGATCCGCGACGCGCTGGCCGACATCGACACGCGGCTGCTGCGCTTCCTCGAAAACCACGACGAGCAGCGCATCGCCAGCCCCGAGTTCGCCGGCGACGCGCGGATGGGGCGTCCGGCGATGCTGGTGACCGTGGCGCTCGGCCGCTCGGCGACGCTGCTGTACTTCGGCCAGGAGGTCGGTGAGCCCGGCGCGGGTGACGCCGGTTTCGGCAAGGCCAGCCGCACCACGATCTTCGACTACTGGGGCGTGCCCGCGCACCAGCGCTGGATGAACGGCGGCCGCTTCGACGGCGGCGCGCTGAGCGAGGCCGAGCGTGGGCTGCGCGCGTTCTACGCGCGGCTGTTGCGACTGTCGGCCGAACACCCTGCGCTGCGCGGCGACTACGCCGACCTGCACGCGTACAACCGCGCCCACACGCCCGGCTACGACGGCCGCCTGTTCGCCTTCGCGCGCTGGCAGGGCGAGCGGCGCTTGATCGCCGTCGCCAATTTCTCGGCCGGGCGCGACTACGCCATCGACCTCGCCCTGCCGCCCGCCCTCGTCGCCGCCTGGCGGCTCGGCGACGGCCGCCATGCCGTCCACGACCTGCTCGGCGCGCCACTCGACAGCGCGCTCGTGGTCGAGGACGGCCGGGCGCGGCTGTCGCTGCGGCTGCCGCCGCACGCCGCCCAGCTGATCGAGATCGCCCCATGAGGTTACGGCTCCGCCTGCTGCTTCCGTTCACCCTCGTCCTCGCCGCACCCGCGTGGGCGGCCGATTACGTCGCCCACGCCCTGCGCGACGACAGCCTGCACATCGAAACCAGCGACGGCGCGCTGCGCCTGAGCTTCCGCGGCGCCGAGGCGATCGAGGCGCACTACCGGCCCGAAGGCCGCAAACAGCTGCCCTCGTTCAGCCTGATCGACACCGCGCCGGTGCCGGCGACGCTCGACGTGCGCGACGACCGGCTGGTCTACGACAGCGGCCGCCTGCGCGCCGTCGTCCACAAACGCCCGTTGCGCATCGAATACCTGCGCGGCGACACGCCGCTGCTGGCCGAGGAGGCCGGCCTGTTCCACCACGAGACGCTGCGCGGCTTCCGCTTCCGGCTCGCGCCCGACGAGAAGCTGCTCGGCGCCGGCCAGCGCGTGCTCGGCATGGACCGCCGCGGCCACCGCCTGCCGCTCTACAACCGGCCCCACTACGGTTACGGCAGCCGCTCCGAACAGATGTACTTCAGCCTGCCGGCGGTGCTGTCCAGCCGCAAATACCTGCTGCTGTTCGACAACAGCGCGCGCGGCCACATCGACCTCGGCAAGACCGAGCCCGACGTGCTGCAGTTCGAGGCGGTCGCCGGCCGCACCGGCTACCTCGTCGTCGCCGGCGACAGTTATCCGCGGATCATCGAGAACTACGTCGCCGTCACCGGCCGCCCACCGCTGCCGGCACGCTGGACGCTCGGCAACTACGCCTCGCGCTTCGGCTACCGCTCCGAGGCGCAGGCGCGCGAGGTCGTGCGCCTGTTCCGCGCGCACGACATCCCGCTCGACGCGCTGGTGCTCGACCTGTACTGGTTCGGCCCCGACATCCAGGGCCACATGGGCAAGCTCGACTGGGACCGCGAAGCGTTTCCGGACCCCGAAGGCATGCTGCGCGACTTCGCCGCCGACGGTGTGCAGACCATCCTGGTCACCGAGCCTTTCGTCCTCACCACCTCCACCCGCTGGGACGAGGCCGTGCAGGCCGGCGTGCTCGCGCGCGATCTCGCCGGCAAACCGAAAACCTTCGACTTCTACTTCGGCCACACCGGCCTGATCGACGTGTTCGATCGCCGCGCCGCCGACTGGTTCTGGGCCATCTACCGCGGGCTGACCGCGCAGGGCGTCGCTGGCTGGTGGGGCGACCTCGGCGAACCCGAAGTGCATCCGCACGACACCCTCCACGCCATCGGCAGCGCCGACGAAGTACACAACGCCTACGGCCACGAATGGGCGCGGCTGGTCTACGAAGGCATGCGCGCCGACTTCCCCGCGCGCCGCCCGTTCGTGATGATGCGCGCCGGCGCGCCCGGCTCGCAGCGCTACGGCATGGTGCCGTGGACCGGCGACGTCGAGCGCAGCTGGGATGGCCTGGGCGCACAGGTCGAACTGGCGCTGCAGATGGGCCTGTTCGGCTTCGGCTGGATCCATTCCGACCTCGGCGGCTTCGCCGGCGGCGAGCGCTTCGACCGCGATCTGTACCTGCGCTGGCTGCAGTACGGCGTGTTCCAGCCGGTGTTCCGCCCGCACGCCCAGGAGCACATCGCGCCCGAGCCGGTCTTCCACGACCGCCGCACCCGCGCCCTCGCCCGCGAGGCCGTGCGCCTGCGCTACCGCCTGCTGCCCTACCACTACACCCTGGCCTGGCAGCACGCCCGCACCGGCCTGCCGCCGATGCGCCCGCTGTTCTTCGAGGACGAATCCGACCCCGCCCTGATCGATCGCCACGACGGCTACCTGTGGGGCGACGCCTTCCTGGTCTTCCCCGTGGTCCGCCCGCGCGTGAGCGTGCTCGATGTCGAACTGCCGCGCGGCGTGTGGTTCGACTTCCACGGCGGCTGCCGCTACGAGGGTGGCCGACGGCAGCGGCTGCCGGTGCGGCGCGAAGCGATCCCGGTGCTGGTCCGCGCCGGCGCCTTCGTGCCGATGATCGAACCGGTCGCCACCACCCGCGACTACCGCAGCGACCGGCTCGAACTGCACTACTGGGCCGATGCCGGCACCCCGGCCGCCGAAGGCCGGATGTACGAAGACGACGGCCACAGCTTCGGCGCCCACGACAGCGACGCCCACGAACTGCTGCACTTCGCCGCCGAGCATGGCGCACAAACCCTCACCGTGCGCCTGCGCCGCGAAGGCGGCCACTACCCCGGCCGCCCCGACACGCGCCGCATCACGCTGGTGGTGCACGGCTGGGCGCAGGCGCCGCAGCGCGTGCAGCTCGACGGCCGGCCGCTGGCCGATGCCGACCTGCGCTACGACGCCCGACGCCGCGAACTGCGGGCGAGCTTCGACTGGCACGGCGAGGCGGCAGTGGTCGCCATCCGCCAACCCGACGCCGAATGAATCGGCTGTCCCCGCCAAGGTGGCCGCCGAACACCACCGCGTCGCCTTCGACGCCAATCACATCAGCCATCGCATCCCTTCCGCCATCCGCGCCTTGACACCGCACCGCGTCGCAACGCAGCACGCGACGCATGGCAAACATGACGGTCCCCGAAGCAATCAAGCCGATGACGCTTCCGGCCGACCGCGGCCGCTTGAACGACGGGCTCTGCTTCGGCGGATTTCATGATCACCCGGGCCAGCGCGCCCACCCCAGGGTCGGATACACGACTGCAACCGATCCGGTTTGCCTGCGTCAGGTGCTCGCGACCGCTACTTGCGGGAGGAGTCCATACATGAACTGTTAGGCGCCTGATCATCGCCGCTGCCCTCGGTCTTGCGCGACACGCCAAGCAGCTCCGCGAAGCCATTGCACAGCACGCCGAGCAGAAGAAGTACGACGCCGACACCAGCCGCGATCTCCGAAAGGCTCTCGCGTAGGACCATCGAAGCCAAGAGAAAGACACCACCGATGATGATGAGCCTCTTGGCCTGCTCAGGTGTTGGGAGAAAGTTTTTCATCGCGCGGAGTCTCGATTGGGTGGCGCCCAACGCCTGAATTAAGCCGCGCCGCGAAGCGGCGTCGGCTTGAATGAATTGTTAGCGCTCAGCCCGCTAAGCAAGCAGATGTGCATAAGCAGAGCCTACCGACACGACGAGCAGTGATGCGCCAATGAAGAAGCAAACGCAGCTTGTCCAGAACAAGCGCCAAGTGCAAGCACTGAAAGGATCCGGATTACAGCCAAACAGCTTGAGCGGAGGCTTGCCCCGCACTTTGCGGGCAGTAAGCCGAAAGTCGATGAGTCTGCTGAGCACAGTGGCGCAACTGCAGAAGGCTGCAACAACGAGAAGCAGTAGAGACGCAGCGAAAGCCCACCGGAAGAAGCCGGCAATAGCGAACTCGGGCCTCTGCAACAACGCCAGGCCCGCACCCAAGCCAGCAACGGAAAGGCCAGATACGAGAGTGACAGCAACCGATAGCTGCGTGATTGCGAGGCCTTGCCAGCGGTTGAACCTGACGTCTGCCATGATCTTGCCCTTGAGCGCTAACTAGTTTTCGACGTCAAAGTGACGTGTAGCACTGACGTGCAACGCCGTGCCCTCACGCCCGCGCGCAGGAAATTTCCTGCCCCGGTCAGCGACATGCTGCCGATCATGACGCGTAATCCTGAGGCTTGGGATTGCCATCGGTTTCCCCTGTCGGCGAGGCGCTGATGGCACCCTACAACGCGCCGGATGGGTCGGCAATCGGGTCTGCGCGGGCGTATTGCGCTTCGTTGGCGGGGGCGGGCGGGTGCGCCGGCATGCTTTCCCTGCGGGGCCGAGGTGGCCCGGATGATGCGCGGCGGAATCCGGGAGTGCGGCCGTTGCGCGCCCCGGATTCCGGCCGGCCTTCATTCGGGCGATGTGTCTATTCGCGGGGAATGACGAGCTGCAGGTCGTCCATCACCAGCGGGTCGCGGTTGCCGTCGCCGCCGCCGAAGGCGTGCGGGCCGGGTTCGTCGTGCAGGGGGCGGTAGCGGCCGTCGTAGTCCCAGGTGGTGATGTGGATGCGCGCGCCGGCGAGCGTGGGCGGGTGGCCGAGGGCGGCGGCGGGGAGGGTGAGGCGCAGGGTGTCGGCGTCGCGGTCGATGTCGATGCGGGCGCCGACGGCGACGGGGCTGCCTTCGTGTTCGGCGCTGGCGCCTTCGGCGGCGAACAGGGCGTTGCTCCAGCCGCCGACGCGCAGGCGGTAGTGCCAGCGCATGCCGGCGGGCAGCTCGGCGTTCTGCAGCGGCATGACGGTGGCGCCGCCGTCGCGGTCGGGCAGTTCGATGAAGACGGTGAAGGCGACGTGGTCGAAGCCGTGCGGCGGGTTCCAGCTGGCGGTGAGGCGATGCATGCGCAGGTCGAGCCGCAGCGAGCCGCCGGAGGTGGCCGCGAGTGCGCCGCGCAGGTCGAGCTGGCGCGCGTCGCCCCAGCTCGGGTCGGTGGGGTAGCGGTAGTCGCCGCGCGGGCCGCTGTCGTCGCCGGCCGGGTCTTCGATGTCGGCGACGACGGTCCATTCGCGCTGCACGCGGAAGCGGCGGATGGCGGAGACGGCCGCCGGCTGCCCGGACCAGGCGACGAGGCTGTGTTCGATCGCCGGGTCGATCATGCTTGCGGTGGCGATGGTCGCCTGCCAGCGGCCGTGGCGGTCGGGGCGTACGGTTTGCGCGTTGGCGAGGTCGCCGTCGACGACGAGGTGGAAGCGGTCGAGGCCGGTCGCGGTGCCGGTGACGGTGAGGTCGGTGGCGATGATGGGCGTGGCGTCGCTGTCGTCCGGCGTGGCGTGGGCAGACGGTGCTCGTGCGCGGATGCCGGGCGAGGCCGGCGGGGGCGGTTCGGTCGATGCGGTCGGGGGTGTGCGTCGCTTCGCCGTGCCCTCACCCCAACCCCTCTCCCGGGGGGAGAGGGGCTTTGGCTGGAATGGCGGGATTGGATCGAGCGTGAGCCGGGCGGTGGACGGCGGCGGGATTTCGCCACGGCCGTCGACGCGCCAGACCAGGCCCGCACGCGGCGGCAGGCGCAGCGTCAGGCGGCCGTCGGCGCCGACGATGAGCGGCGCGGCCTCGCCGTCGATGGCGAACAGCGGCGCAAGCCGGGTGCCGGCGGGCAGGCCGGTGGCGAGGTTGGCGAGCAGGGTGTCGGTGTCGGCGCTGTTGAAGACGACCAGTGCGGTGTCGCCGGCGTGGTCCATGCGCCAGGCGAGCGCGCCCGCGGCGGCGGCACTGGCGGCGAGCACGGTCGGCGTGCCGCGCGAAAACACGCGGTGCGCGCGGCGCAGGGCGGTGGCGCGCTGCAGGTAACGATACAGCGGCGCGTCGGTGTCGAAATGGTCGCGGCCGCCGGAGGCGTGGCCGCCGGCGAACATGGCACGGCGCGGTTCGGTGAAGCCCTGCTCGGTGCCGTAGTAGATCGTCGGGATGCCGGGCAGGGTCATCAGCATCAGCAGGCCCTGCTTCAGCCCGGCCTCGCTGCCGCCGGCGAGGAAGCGGTCGACGTCGTGGTTGTCGATGAAGCTCGGCATGCGGTGCGGGTCGGCGTGCACGCGCATCATGCTGTCGATGCGGTGGGCCAGTTCGGCGGGCGGGCGGCCGCGCGCGAACACGTCGAGTGCGCTGCCGTAGAGCGGGAAGTTGATCATCGACGACAGCAGCGGCCGACCGTCGGCGTCACGCACGTAGGTTTCCAGCTTGCGCGCGTTGGCGTCGTCGTAGGCGCGGTCGACGCCGAAGCCTTCGCCGAAGGCGATGAAGCCGGTGCGCCCGGTCTGCCGCGCGACTTCCAGCATGCCCGGATGCTCGGCGTCGCCGGCATGCATGAAGTCGTGGAAGAAGTCCGGCTCGACGTGGTACGCGGTATCGACGCGGAAGGCGTCGACGCCGACTTCGCGGATCCAGTGGCCGTAGCTTTCGCGCAGCGCGCGGCGCACCAGCGGGTTGCCGGTGGCGAGGTCGTCGAGGTCGGCGAGCGCGAAGGTCAGCTCCTGCTCGCGATCGGCGAAGTCGGCGATCGGCGGCGTCCAGTGGTAGACGCCGGCGGCGCGGTGCGCAGGGTCGCGCGCGTCGCTCAGCGAGAACGGCCATTGCGTCGGCGCCGGCACCGGGCGCGCGTCGGGATTGGGCGCGTAGTGGCGGGCGGGGTCGGCGCGCTCCCAGCCGTCTCGGTAGCTGAAGAAATTGCCGGTGTGGTTCACCACCACGTCCTGGATCAGGTACATGCCGGACGCGTGCAGCGCATGCGACAGCGCGCGGTAGTCGTCGAGCGTGCCGTAGTGGGCGTCGACCTTCATGAAGTGCTCGGCCCAGTAGCCGTGATAGCCGCCGTAGCCCAGGGCGCCGTCCCACCACTGGTTGGCGACCGGCGGGGTGATCCACAGCGCGGTCGCGCCGAGGCCGCGGAGGTAGTCGATGCGGCGGGCGAGGCCGCGCAGGTCGCCGCCGCTGTACTTGCGGTGGTCGGCGGGGTCGTATTCGCCGGCGCCCTGGTCGTTGTTGGACGGGTCGCCGTCGTCGAAGCGGTCGATCAGCGCGAAGTAGACGATCTGGTCGCGCCAGTCGGGCGAGGGGACGTGGAGCATCGGCGTGGCCGATGCGCCCGCGACCCACGCCAGGCAGGGGGCGAGCAACAGGGCGTGGAGCGGGCGCGGCGCGGGGAGGCCGGTAGTCGGATGGCGCATGCCGGGATCGCCTCGGTCGGTGCCGGCGCGACGGCGGGCGTCGGCCGCGCGGATCGGAAGCAGCAATGCGTCCCATTAAAGCCGCGAATGCGGGCGCGGCGTGCGCCGGGGTGAGCGGCGTCCGGCTGAATACGTATGCAGTCTCCGCCATGCCGAAAGCGCCACGGCTACCATCGCCTGCGTCCGGTGGACCGTTCGGTTTCCGGCGTGCCGGGCCGATCCGAGCCCGCCTTAGACAACACGAAGTGGGGAGGGGAAACAGTGAAGCTCAAGCGCAACATGCTGAGCATGGCGTTGGCGTCGGCCTTGCTGACCATGGCGGCCGGCGTCCAGGCGCAGGACGACACGCAGCCGGCGGCCGACGAAACCGCGGCCGACGAGGCGGCGAAGCGGCGCAAGCAGGGCGAGGGCGAAGCAGTCAAGCTCGACTCGTACGAGGTCACCGGCTTCATGCGCAGCATCGAGAAGGCGGTGCTGATCAAGCAGGAGTCGAACTCGATCGTCGAGGCGATCTCGGCCGAGGACATCGGCAAGCTGCCCGACATCAGCATCGCCGACTCGATCTCGCGCCTGCCCGGCCTGACCGCGCAGCGCGTCGCCGGCCGCGCCTCCACCATCAACATCCGCGGCCTGGCGGGCGACTTCTCCACCACCCTGCTCAACGGCCGCGAGCAGGTCAGCGCCGGCGACAACCGCGGCGTCGAGTTCGACCAGTATCCGTCCGAGCTGATCTCCGGCGTGCTCGTCTACAAGACGCCCGACGCCACCCTGCCCGCGCAGGGCATCTCCGGCACCGTCGATCTGCGCACGGTGCGCCCGTTGAGCTACGTCGGCCCGCGCTTCTCGGTGAACGCGCGGCTGGAACAGAACTCCCTGGGCGAGCTCAACGACGGCTTCGGCGACCGCGGCAACCGCCTGTCCGCCACCTACATCGACAACGGCTTCGCCGACGGCCGGGTCGGCCTGGCCATCGGCATCGCCCGGCTGGATTCGCCGGGCCAGTTCAGGGAATGGGAGGCCTGGGGCTTCCCGACCGCCACCATCAACGGCAGCGAGGCGCTGGTGCTGGGCGGCAACAAGATCAAGGCCGGCTCGGTCGACAACGTGCGCACCGGCGTGATGGCGGTGCTCGAGTTCGAGCCCAACGACGTCTACCGCGGCGCGATCGACGTCTACTACTCCAAGTTCGAGCGTGCTGAAACCACGCGCTGGCTGGAGTTCGGCCTGGGCTGGTCGGGCGCGACGCTGAGCAATCCGCAGGTCGAGAACGGCATCGTGGTCGGCGGCAGCTGGGCCGGCGTGCGGCCGGTGGTGCGCACCGACCTCAGCGAGTTCGACGACAAGCTGTTCGCGATCGGCTTCAACAACCAGTTCAAGTTCAACGACGACTGGCGCGGCATCGCCGACTTCAGCCTGTCACGCGCCGACCGCAACCAGGAGATCCTGGAGGTCTACGCCGGTGCGCCGACCGGGGACAACGCGCAGTTCACGCTCGACCCGCGCAACGGACCGGCGCGGTACCAGTTCGGCTTCGACTACGGCGACCCGGCGCGGATCGGCCTGACCGATCCGGGCGGCTGGGGCCAGGACGGCTATGTGAAGTACCCGAACATCGACGACAAGCTGCGTTCGGCGCGGCTGGCGGTCGAGCGCAGCTTCGTGGACGGCCACCTGAGCGGCATCGAGGCCGGTGTGCACTATTCCAATCGCGAGAAGAGCCGCGAGTCGGACGAGTTCTTCCTCGATCTCAAGGATGCCGACTTCGTGGCGATCCCGCCCGAGCTGCTGGGCCGTCCGACCCGTGCGGCCTTCGCCAACACCAACATCATCGCTTACGACACCCGCGCGGTGGTCGCCCGCTTCCACAATTTCCGGCCCAATCTGTGCCGCGACTGCGCGGCCAAGAACTGGACGGTGGAAGAGGAGATCGTCACGCCGTACGTGCAGTTCAACATCGACACCGCGATCGGCTCGGTGCCGGTGCGCGGCAACTTCGGCCTGCAGTACGTCGATGTCGACCAGGAGTCGACCGGCTTGGGGGTGATCGGCGGCGATGGCAGCCGCACCACGGTCACCCACGACGGCGACAAATACAGCAACGTCCTGCCCAGCCTGAACCTGGCCTTCACGCTGCCGCACGACCAGTTCATCCGCTTCGGCGCCGCCCGCCAGCTCGCCCGGCCGCGCATGGACCACATGCGCATGTTCGCCGACTACGGCATCGACACCACCAAGGGCATCTGGAGCGGCAGCGGTGGCAACGCGCGCCTGCGGCCGTGGCAGTCGGACAGCTTCGACCTGTCGTACGAGAAGTATTTCGGCTACACCGGCTACGTCAGCGCCGCCGTGTTCCACAAGGACCTCAAGACCTACATCTACGAGGCGGTCAACACGCAGTTCGACTTCAGCATCTTCGACCTGTCGGCGTTCACCGGACCGAACCGGCCGGCCTCGACGATCGGCGAGTTCCGCCAGCAGGTGAACGGCGAGGGCGGCAGCATCAACGGTTGGGAGTTCGCCGCTTCGCTGCCGATCGGCGAGTGGGTCGCGCCGCTGCAGGGCTTCGGCCTGATCGCCAACTACTCCGACACCCGCAGCTCGATCCAGCCGAACGGGCCGGGCACCACCCAAACCCTGCCGGGCCTGTCGCGCTACGTGAGCAACGTCACCGCCTATTACGAGCGCGGCGGCTTCTCCACCCGCGTCAGCCGGCGCGCGCGCTCGGACTTCCGCGGCGAGATCCAGGGTTTCGGCGCCGACCGCGAGACGCAGTTCATCCGCGGCGAGGCGATCGTCGATTTCCAGATCGGCTACAGCTTCGCCGAGGGCAGCGCGCTCACGGGCATGACCGTGCTGCTGCAGGTGAACAACCTCACCAACGAGGAGTACCGCGAGTTCTTCCGCGATCCGGGCGTGGTGGACCGGCCGCGCAAGTTCGTCGAGTACGGGCGCACCCTGCTGGTGGGCGTGAACTACAAGTTCTGAGCACCAAGTCGGGAAGTGGAACCACCCGCCGGCGGCGACGCCGGCGGGTTTTTTTTCGTCCGTGGGCGGCGGCGCGCCAGCGGCGCGAGCGGGACACCGCCGCGGCCGTCGTGCGCAGAGCGCAGGCTACACGGCAGGCGTGGGCGACAGCGGAGGCGCGCTCTTCTCCCTCCCCTTGAAGGGGAGGGCTTGAAGTCGCAGCCGTCGGCCGGCGCAGGGTGTGCGCCATCCTCACGGGTGGGACACCGCCACAGCAGTCGTGCGCAAAGCGCACGCTGCACGGCATCGCTTCCGTCCGCTTCGAGGGGCCGGGGGCGTTACCGCTCGGCGGTCGCCGGCGCCGTGTGCGCGCCGGTGGGCACGCCGGACAATCGGGCCAGCCGCGGCGCTGCCATCGGGATCGCCAGCATCGTGCTGGCTACCGCCATCAGCAGCAGGGCGGTGAAGGTCTGGCCGCCGATTACGCCGCGGTCGAGCAGGATGTTGGCGAACACGATCATGATCAGCGCCTTGGTCTGCAGCAGCCAGCCGATCAGCGCGGCCTCGCCGCGACGCCAGCCGAGCAGCCGGCCGGCCAGGTGCACGCCGGCGAGCTTGCCGCCGACGCAGGCCGCCAGCAGCAGCGCCGCCGCGGCGAAGATCGCCGGCCCGCCCAGCGACCATTCGGTGCGCAGGCCGGTGGAGAGGAAGAACACCGGCATCGCGATCAGCAGCAGGTGGTGGCGCAGCAGGTCGAGCCGGTCGCGGCCGAACCAGCGGCCGTCGAGCACCGCGCCGGCGAGGAAGGCGCCGACCATGTAGTGCAGCCCGGCCCAGTCGCTGGCGAAGCCGCAGGCGGCCAGCCAGATCACGCCGACGAACCAGCGGTCGGCTTCGGGCAGGCGCGGCAGTGCGCGCCGCACCAGCCACGTGGCTGCCGCGAAACCGACCAAGAAGCCGGCCTGCCGGCCGAGCCGCTCGAAGTCGAGCAGGATCAGCGCCAGCACGGCCCAGATGGCGATGTCGTCGAGGCTGGCGTAGCGCAGCACGCGCTGGCCGAGCGGGCGGCGCAGGATGTCCAGCTTCTCCATCAGCAGGATCAGGATCGGCAGCGCGGTCACCGCGCAGGCCATGCCGATGCCGGCGACGAATTGCCACGGCGCGGCGGCGGCGCCCATCCAGCCGGGGTCGTGGGCGAGCAGCACCAGCGCCGCGCCGGCGCCGGCCAGCAGCGGTGCGCCCAGCGCCAGGCCGGCGGTGATCGCGCTCTCGCGGCGCTCGGTCCAGGCTTCGCGCAGGTCCAGTTCGAGCCCGGCCAGCCAGACGAACAGCATCACCGCCCAGGCGGCGATGCCGTCGAGGGCGAGGATCACCTCGGGGTTGAAGACGAAGGCGTGGTAACCGGGAAAGACCGCGCCGAGCACGCCCGGTCCGAGCGCAATGCCGGTGAGGATCTGCACCACCACCAGCGGCGCCCAGTAGTCGGTCCGGCCGAGTCGCCAGATGGCGTAGGGCAGCGCCAGGATCAGGGTCATCGCGATCAGCAGGGTTTCGATCGTGCTCATGGGCGGACTCGGCGGCGGATCGGTGCGACGATGGCAGGTGGCGGGCGCGGGATGGCGTCCTGTGCGTCTGAATACGTATGCAGCGGCTGTCCGCGCCGGATGGGGCCACCTACCATCCGGCGCACACCCAAGAAAAAAACGCGCCGCGCGTCCGCCTGCCGGGCGATGCCGGACGCGACCGCCACCGCATCGGGGTCCTGGGAGGGATCGATGAACGTCAAACCCGCACTGTCGTTCTGGCAGATCTGGAACATGTGCTTCGGCTTCCTGGGCATCCAGGTCGGTTTTGCCCTGCAGAACGCCAACGTCAGCCGCATCTTCCAGACGCTGGGTGCGGAGATCGACACGATTCCGCTGTTGTGGATCGCCGCGCCGCTGACCGGCCTGATCGTGCAGCCGATCGTCGGCTACTGGTCGGACCGTACCTGGACCCGGCTCGGTCGCCGCCGGCCGTACTTCCTCTACGGCGCACTGTGCACCTCACTGGCGCTGCTGTTCATGCCGAACTCGCCGACGCTCTGGGTCGCCGCCGGCCTGCTGTGGATCATGGATGCTTCGATCAACGTCTCGATGGAGCCGTTCCGCGCCTTCGTCGCCGACCAGCTGCCGCCGAAGCAGCGCCCGACCGGCTATGCGATGCAGAGCTTCTTCATCGGCACCGGCGCGGTGGCGGCGAGCATGCTGCCGTGGCTGTTCGCACACTTCGGCGTGAGCAACGTCGCCGAGCCCGGGGTGATTCCCGACACGGTCAAGTACGCGTTCTATTGCGGTGGCGTCGTGCTGTTCCTCGCGGTCGGCTGGACCGTGCTGAGCACGCGCGAGTATCCGCCCGAGGCGCTGGCCGCCTTCGACGACGCACGGCCGGTCGAGCATGCCCCGCTCGACCTCGCCGCGACGCGCCGCAACGGCCTGCTCTGGCTCGGCGCCGGTGGCGCCGGCCTGGCGGCGATCGCCGGTTTCGGGCTCGACCCGCAGCTGTACATCCTGGCCGCCGGCCTGACCGTCTACGGCCTCGCCCTGCTGTGGCTCAGCCGCGGCGGCCAGGGGGGCATGTTCAGCACGATCATGGCGGACCTGCACGCGATGCCCGATGCGATGCGCCGGCTCGCGGTCGTGCAGTTCTTCTCCTGGTTCGCGCTGTTCGCGATGTGGATCTACACCACCGCGGCGGTGACCCAGGTGCACTACGGCACCACCGATACCGCGTCGGCCGCCTACAACGAGGGCGCCAACTGGGTCGGCGTGTTGTTCGGCGCCTACAACGGCTTCGCCGCGCTGGCGGCCCTCGTCATCGCCTGGATGACCCGCCGCCTCGGCCTGCGCCTGAGCCACCTGGTCAACGTCTGGCTGGGTGGCGCCGGCCTGCTGTCGTTCCTGTTCATCCGCGACCCGCAGTGGCTGCTGCTGTCGATGGTCGGGGTGGGCTTCGCCTGGGCCTCGATCCTGTCGATTCCCTACGCCCTGCTGTCGGACAACCTGCCGACCGAGAAGATGGGCGTGTACATGGGCATCTTCAATTTCTTCATCGTGATTCCGCAGCTGCTGGCGGCGGCGGTGCTGGGTTTCCTGCTCAAGACCTTGTTCGGCAACGAGCCGATCTACGCGCTGGCGATCGGCGGCGCGAGTCTGTTCGTGGCCGGGTTGTGCGTGCTGCGGGTGCGCGAGCCAGGCGTGGACGTGGTGCCGCTGGCGGCCGTGGCCAAGTGAGGGTGCCGATGCGCAAGACCGCGGCACTGCTCGCAACACTGCTGCTGGCCGCTTGCAGGCAGGGGGCGGCACCGCAAGCGCCGGAGTCGTTCTACGGCACACTGGAGCCGTTCGCGAGCGAGGCGGTGTACTTCGTCGTCACCGACCGTTTCGTCAACGGCGACCCGGACAACGACCAGCGCGACCAGGGCGGCGCGTTCCCGACCTTCGACCGGCCGATTCCCGGCCCCGACGGCGAGTCGGCGAACATCGGCTACCTCGGCGGCGACTTCAAGGGCATCGTCGACAACGCCGGCTACATCCGCGACATGGGCTTCACTGCGGTATGGATCACGCCGGTGGTCGACAACCCCGACGCCGCGTTCAGTGGCGGCAGGCCGGCCAGCTGGGGCAGCGCCTGGACCGACCAGGGCAAGACCGGCTACCACGGCTACTGGGGCGTGAACTTCTACAGGCTCGACGAGCACCTGCCCAGCCCGGGTCTGGACTTCGCCGGCTTCACCGCCGCGCTGCGCGCGCATGGGCTCAAGACCGTGCTCGACGCCGTGGTCAACCACGGCTCGCCGGCCTTCAGCATGCCGGAGCCGCAGCCGGAGTTCGGCAAGCTCTATGGCCGCGACGGCGAGCTGCTGGCCGATCACCAGAACCTGCACCCGAGCCGGCTCGACCCCGTCAACAACCCGCTGCACCGCTTCTTCCGCACCGAGCCCGACGTCGCCGAACTGGCCGACTTCGACCACGACAATCCGCAGGTGCGCGAGTACCTGATCGACGCCCATCTGTTCTGGATCGCGCAGGGCGTGGACGCGTTGCGGCTGGACACGCTCAAGCACGTGCCGCACGCGTTCTGGAAGGAATTCGCCGAGCGTGTCCGCGCCGAGCATCCGGGGCTGTTCATGTTCGGCGAGGCCTGGGACTACGACGCCGACGCCATCGCCAGCTACACCTGGCCGGAGAACGGCGGCATCAGCGTGCTCGACTTTCCGCTCAAGGGCGCGCTGGCCGAAATCTTCGAGCAGCCGGACAGCGACTACGCGCGCGTGGCCGAGGCCCTGCATCTGGAGCACGGCCCCTATCACAACCCCTACGAGCTGGCGACCTTCTACGACAACCACGACACGCCGCGCATGAACGCCAGCGACGAGGGCTTCATCGACGCGCACAACTGGCTGTTTACCGCGCGCGGCATCCCGGTCGTCTATTACGGTTCGGAGGTCGGTTTCATGCGCGGCCGCGGCGAGCACGCCGGCAACCGCAACTACTTCGGCCAGGCACGCATCGACGCCGCCGTCGGCCATCCGATCCGCGAACACCTCAAGCGCATCGCCACGCTGCGCGCGCAGTCGCCGGCACTGCAGAAGGGCCTGCAGCTCAATGTCGAGCTGGCCGGGCACCGCGCCGCGTTCTACCGCGTGTTCCAGCACGAGGGCGTCCACCAGATCGCGCTGGTGCTGCTCAACAAGGGCGACGAGGCGGCGGAGTTCGCGGTGCGCGACTACCTGCAGGCGGGCGAGTGGCGCGCCGCCTTCGGCGGCGAAACCGTCAACGTGTCCGCGGGCGAGGCGCTGACGGCGACCGTGCCGGCGCACGGCGTCGAGGTGTTTTTCCTGGATGCGCCGGTGAGCGAGCCGACGCTGCGCGCGCGCCTTGCCGAGCTGATGGCGAACCGCCTGCGCCGCACGAGCGGCGGATGACCAGTCGCGCCGGGAGCAGCCGGCTCTCGGCAGGCTCGTTGCGGATCAGCCGGAGCAGCGTCTCGACCAGCAGTTCGCCGGCGCGCTGGGTGTCCTGCAGCACGGTGGTCAGCGGCGGCTGCGCGAAGCGCGCCATCGGGATGTCGTCGAAGCCGGTCACCGCCACGTCCTCCGGCACGCGCAGGCCGTGGTCGGCCAGTGCCTGCATGGCGCCCATCGCGATCAGGTCGCTGGCGGCGAAGATGGCGTCGAACGGCTGCCGCCGCGCCAGCAGCGTGCAGGCGGCGGCGTAGCCGGCTTCCTCGGTACTGATGGCGTCGACCTGCAGCGCCGCCGGGGCGGACAGGCCGGCGGCGGCCAGCGCCTCGGCGTGGCCGCGGTAGCGGGCGAGGAATTCCGGGCAGTCCGGCGTGATGGTGCCGAGGAAGGCGATGCGGCGGCGGCCCTGGGCGACCAGGTGCGCGCCCATCGCCTTGCCGCCATCGTGGTTGTCGCAGCCAATCGAGATGCCGGGCTGGTCCGGCAGCACCGGTCCCCAGCGCACGAAGTGCGTGCCCTGCGCGACCAGCTTCTCCAGCTTGCTGCAGTAGGGCATGTAGTCGCCGTAGCCGAGCAGGATCAGGCCGTCGGCCTTGCGGCTGTCTTCGTAGTCGGCATGCCAGTCGTCGGAGAACTGCTGGAAGCTCACCAGCAGGTCGTAGCCGTGGCGGGCGCAGGCGCGGGTGATCGAGCCGAGCATGCTCAGGAAAAACGGGTTGATGTGCGATTCGTCGGGCGTCGGGTCCTCGAAGAACAGCAGCGCCAGCGTGCCCGACTGCTGCGAGCGCAGGTTGGAGGCGTTCTTGTCGACCTTGTAGTTGAGCTCGCGCGCGATCCGCTCGATGCGCTGGCGCGTCTGCGCGTTGACCAGCGGGCTGCCGCTGAGCGCGCGCGATACGGTCGATTGCGAGACACCGGCCCGGTAGGCGATGTCGAACGAGGTGGCCTTGCCT
This sequence comes from Rehaibacterium terrae, assembly GCF_014202935.1. GTDB lineage: Bacteria > Pseudomonadota > Gammaproteobacteria > Xanthomonadales > Xanthomonadaceae > Rehaibacterium > Rehaibacterium terrae. Next base: position 114,340 of record NZ_JACHHX010000003.1, read on the forward strand.
TTCATCCCGGCGGTGGGGTTGCCCTGGAGATCGCCGGCAGTGTAGCCCAGGGCGGGCGCCGGCATGGCGCGCCGTGCCGCCCGGGCTCAGCGCCGTGCCAAGGCCGCCGCCGCGCGGGCCAGGGCCTCGATGCGGGCGAAGTCGCCGGCGGCCAGGGCGTCGGCCGGCACCATCCAGGAGCCGCCGACGGTGATCACGTTCGGCAACGCCAGGTAGTCCGGCGCGCTGCGCGCGTCGATGCCGCCGGTCGGGCAGAAACGCGCCTGCGGGAACGGGCCGGCGAAGGCCTTGAGCGCGGCCACGCCGCCGGCCGCGGCGGCCGGGAAGAACTTGAAGCGGCGATGGCCGTGCTCCAGCCCGCGCATCAACTCGCTGGCGGTGGCGACGGCGGGCAGGAACGGGAGGTCGGCCGCGTCCGCCGCCGCGTACAGCGCCGGCGTGGCGCCGGGCGCGATGGCGAAGGTGGCGCCGGCGCGGGCCACCGCGTCCAGGTCGGCCGGCGAGAGCACCGTGCCGGCGCCGACCACGGCCTCCGGCACCTCGGCGGCGATGCGGCGGATGGCGTCCAGCGCGATGTCGCTGCGCAGTGTCACTTCCAGCACCGGCAGGCCGCCGGCGACCAGCGCGCGCGCCAGCGGCACGGCGTCGTCGAGGCGGGCGATCGCCAGCACCGGCAAGACCGGAGCGCGGACGAGGATGGCGTCGAGGGCAGCGGCCCGGGCATCGGTGGAGGCGGTCATGCGGAACCCTTGTCGTGGCGCTCTCGCAGCGCGACCGCCGCGCCGAGCAGGCCGGGCTGCGGATGGGTGATGAGCCGCACCGTCACCGTTTCGAGCAGGGCGGCGAAGCGGCCCTTGGCGAGGAAGCGCTCGCGGAAGGCGCTGGCGCGCAAGAACGGCAGGAAGCGCGGCACGATGCCGCCGGCGATGGCCACCGTGCGTGCGCCGTGGATCAGCGCGCAGTCGCCGGCGACGCTGCCGAGCACGGCGCAGAAGCGCGCCAGCGCGCGGCGGGCGACGGCATCGTGACCGTCGAGCGCGGCGTTCACTATCGAGGCCGGATCGCGCAGTGCGCCGTCCTGCACCGACACCGAAGGGTCGATCCCGCGCAGCGCCGCATCGATGTGCGACAGCCCGGCGCCGGACAGCAGGCGTTCGTTGGAGGCGCGGCCGAAACGCGCCGTCACCCAGCGCGCCAGCGTCTGCTCCTCCTCGCCTTGCGGGGCGAAGCCGACGTGCCCGCCCTCGGTCTCGACGACCTGCCAGCCGTGCGCGTCGTCGCCGACCAGCAGCGCCACGCCGAGGCCGGTGCCGGGGCCGAGCACGCTCACCGGCCCGCGCAGCGGTGCGTCGGTCGGGCCGTACAGATGCGTGCGCTCGTCGTCGGCCAGCCGTGGCACCGCATGGGCAACGGCGCCGAAGTCGTTGAGCAGGTGCAGTGCGTCCAGACCGAGCGCGCGCCGCAACGCCTCACGGCCGAATGACCAGGCGCGGTTGGTCAGCCGGATCTCGTCGCCGTCGACCGGGCAGGCGACCGCGATCGCCGCGCGCTTGGGCGTCGCCCCGACCTCGGCGAGGTAATGCTCGACGGCATGCTGCAGGCTGGCGAAGTCGGCCGCCTTCAGCGAACGCTGCTCGCGCAGCGCCGGTCGCGGCGGCGACAGGTCGGCCAGCGCGAAGCGCGCATTGGTGCCGCCGATGTCGGCGACCAGGGCGGGCGAGGTGTCACGGCTGGTCACGCCTCAGCCCTCCGCGAACAATGCGCAGGCGCCTTCCTCGGCCGAGCCGGTGTTGGCGCGCAGCAGGCCGAACAGCTCGCGGCCGAGGCCGAGGCGGTTGGGGGCGAGGTCGGGCGCGATGGCGTCGCGGGCGTTCCACGCGGCGGCGTCGACCAGGCCGTCGAGGGTGCCGGCCTCGGCGTCGATGCGGACGGTGTCGCCGTCGCGCAGCTTGCCGATCGCGCCGCCGCAGGCGGCCTCGGGCACGACGTGGATCGCCGCCAGCACGGTGCCGGAGGCGCCGGACATGCGGCCGTCGGTCAGCAGGGCCACGCGCTGGCCGCGGTTTTGCAGCACCGACAGCGTGGGCGTGAGCTTGTGCAGTTCGGGCATGCCGTTGGCGCGCGGCCCCTGGCCGCGGATCACGGCGACGAAGTCGCCGCTCAGCGTGCCGGCCTGGAAGGCGGCAAGCAGTGCGTCCTGCGAGTCGAACACCCGCGCCGGCGCCTGGATGATGCGGTGCGCGGGCGCCACCGCGGACACCTTCACGATGGCGCGGCCGAGGTTGCCGCTGAGCAGGCGCAGCCCGCCCTCGGCGTCGAAGGGCGACGCTGCCGGGCGCACGGTGTCCGTGTCCAGCGAGGCCGCCGGCGGATCGCGCCAGCGCAGCGTGGTGCCGTCCAGATACGGCTCGCGCGCCTGCGCGCGCAAGTCGCCGCCGTGCACGCAGCGGATGTCCGGATGCAGCAGGCCGGCGTCGAGCAGCTCGCGGATCACGAAGCCCAGCCCGCCGGCGGCGTGGAAGTGGTTCACGTCGGCGGCGCCGTTGGGATAGATCCGCGCCAGCAGCGGCGTGGCGCGGGAGATCTCGTCGAGGTCGCTCCAGTCGATGCGGATGCCGGCGGCGCGGGCGATGGCGACCAGGTGGATGGCGTGGTTGGTCGAGCCGCCGGTGGCGGCCAGCCCGACCATGGCGTTGACGATGGCCTTTTCGTCGACGCTGCGGCCGAGCGGCGTGTAGGCGTCGCCGAGCGCGGTGATCGCGCAGGCGCGCTCGGCGGCGGCGACGGTGAGCGCGTCGCGCAGCGGCGTGTTCGGGTTGACGAAGGCGGTGCCGGGCAGGTGCAGGCCCATCACCTCCATCAGCATCTGGTTGGAGTTGGCGGTGCCGTAGAAGGTGCAGGTGCCGGGCGCGTGGTAGGAGGCGGCCTCGGCGTCGAGCAGTTGCTCGCGCGTGGCCTTGCCCTCGGCGAAGAGCTGGCGGACGCGGGCCTTCTCCCTGTTCGGCAGGCCCGAGGGCATCGGGCCGGCCGGGATCAGGATCACCGGCAGGTGGCCGAAGCGCAGCGCGCCGATCAGCAGGCCAGGCACGATCTTGTCGCAGACGCCGAGCAGCACGGCGGCGTCGAAGGCGTCGTGCGACAACGCCACCGCGGTGGCCAGCGCGATGGTGTCGCGCGAGAACAGGCTCAGCTCCATGCCGGCGCGCCCTTGCGTGACGCCGTCGCACATCGCCGGCACGCCGCCGGCCACCTGCGCGGTGGCGCCGGCGTTGCGCGCGGCCATCCGGATCAGCGCCGGGTAGTGCTCGAACGGCTGGTGCGCCGAGAGCATGTCGTTGTAGGCAGTGACGATGCCGAGGTTGGGCGCGCGCGCTTCGCGCAGGCACGGCTTGTCGTCGCCGCTGGCGGCGAAGGCATGGGCGAGGTTGCCGCAGCTCAGGCGGCGGCGCGCCGGCGCGCGCTGCGCGGCGGCGTCGATCAGCGCGAGATAGGCGTCGCGGTCCGGGCGGCTGCGCTCGGCGATGCGAGCGGTGACGCGTTCGATGACAGGGTGCAGGGCCATCACGGGCTCCAGTGGATGTGCAGATGCGCCTGCGGTGCGTGCAGCAGCGCCGCGATCGGCAGGCGTTGCGGGTCGCGCGTGGTTTGCGCGTCGCGCAGCGCGGACAGTTTGCGCTCGCCGGTGATCGCCAGCCACGACGTGCGACTGCGCAACAGGCGCGCGGCGGTGAGCGAGACGCGCGCGAACGGCGCTTCCGGGGGCAGCGGATCGGGATGGATCACGCAGACGTCGTCGGCGTTGTCGAAGGCGAGCGCCTCGCCGAGATTGGTCGCGCCGGGGAACAGCGAAGCGAAATGGCCGTCGTTGCCCATGCCGAGCAGCACCGCGTCGAAATCGCCGCGGCAGTCGGCCAGCGTCAGTCGCGCCTGCGCGGTGTCGGGCACGTCGCCGGGCTGCGCCGGCACCAGCGCGCCGAGGCGGATGCCGGTCGCGTCGGCGAAGGCGGCGGCGAGTTCGCGCCGGTTGCTGGCGGAATGGTCGTGCGCCACCCAGCGTTCGTCGGTTGGTACGACGGTGACGGCGTGCCAGTCGAGGTTTTCCTTGGCGAGCCGACGGTAGATCGGCAGCGGCGTGCGGCCACCGGCCAAGGCGAGCAAGGCATGGCCGCGGGCGGCGATGGCGTCGCGGCAGATGCCGGCCAGCCGCGCGGCCAGCGTCTCGACCAGCGCGTCGCCATGATCGTGCAGGGCTTCGGTCCAGCTCATGAGGTGCTTTGCAGCCCCTCTCCCACCGGGAGAGGGAAGGGAAGCCCGGCAGCGCCGGTGATCGGGTGGAGACGCATCGTCACTCCCGCCAGCTGTGCCCGTGGCGTTCGGTCAGCACGACCGCACTGGCGGGGCCCCAGGTGCCGGCCGGGTAGGATTTCGGGGTCAGGTCGGCGTCACGCCAGCCGGCATGGATGCCGTCCACCCACTGCCAGGCCGCCTCAATCTCGTCGCGGCGCACGAACAGGGTGCCGTTGCCTTCCAGCGCGTCGAGGTAGAGCCGCTCGTAGGCGATGAAGCGGCGCTGCTCGGCGAAGGCATGGCGCAGGTCCAGGTCGAGGGCGACCTGCGAGAGCTTGACGCCGCCGCGATCCAGACCGGGCGTCTTGTTCATCAGCGCCAGCGCGATGCGCTCTTCCGGCTGCAGGGCGATCACCAGCGCGTTCGGCGCGACGCGCGCGCCGCCGCCGGCGAAGATCGAATGCGGGATGGCGCGGAACTGGATGTAGATCTCGGTGCAGCGGCGCGGCATGCGCTTGCCGGTGCGCAGGTAGAACGGCACCCCCGACCAGCGCCAGTTGTCGATGTGGGCACGCACGGCGACGAAGGTCTCGGTGCGGCTGTCGCGACCGAGCTCGTCGCGGTAACCGGGCACCGCCGTGCCGCCGACCGCGCCGGCCGTGTACTGGCCGGCGACGGTGTGGCTGGCCACATCGCCGCCGCGGAGCGGCCGCAGCGAGCGCAGCACCTTGATCTTCTCGTTGCGCACCGAGTGCGGCTCGAAGTGCGCCGGCGGCTCCATCGCGGTCAGGCACAGCAGCTGCAGCAGGTGGTTCTGCAGCATGTCGCGCAGTGCGCCGGCCTCGTCGTAGTAGCCGGCGCGGCCCTCGACCCCGACCGTCTCGGCGACGGTGATCTGCACCTGTTCGATGTGGCGCGCGTTCCACAGCGGCTCGAACAGGGCGTTGCCGAAGCGCAGCGCCAGCAGGTTCTGCACGCCCTCCTTGCCGAGGTAGTGGTCGACGCGGAACACCCGATCCTCGTCGAACACTGCTGCCACGCCATCGTTGATCGCGACCGAGCTGGCGAGATCGTGGCCGATGGGTTTTTCCAGCAGCACGCGCGCGCCGGGGTCGTTGAGACCGGCGGCGCCGAGCGCGGCGCAGATTGGCGCGTACCAGCGCGGCGCGGTGGACAGGTGGTAGGCAGCGCCGCCGCCATCGCGGGCAGCCGTGATGGTGCGGGCGAGCGCGGCCATCGCCTCGGGCGAGGAGACGTCGGCCGGCTGGAAATCCACGCGTTCGAGGAAGGCGCGCAGGCTGGCCGGATCGCGCTCGCCGGCCGGCGCGTGGCGCGCGATGGCGGCGGCGACCAGGGTGCGGAAACCCTCGCCGTCGAGCTCGCCACGCGCACTGCCGAGGATGCGCAGCGCCGGCGGCAGCAGGCCCTCGCGCTGCAGGCCGTACAGCGAGGGCAGCAGCATCCGCTGGGCGAGGTCGCCGGTAGCGCCGAAGATGGTGAGGTGGGTGGCGAGGGGGGCGGTCATGCACGGCATCCTGCGGACTGTCGGCAAGCCTACCGTTTTCGCCGCACCGTTCGTGGGGCGGCGCGCATTGCATTCGTTTGCAGCGTTGGCGGCGGTGTTCACGGCGCGTGAACCGGTGTGTGGCGGCGCGGGCGTAGAATCGACGCCGGCAGGCGGCGACTGCGGAGCGGGCGGCATGGGCCGGACGCGGCATGCGAGGCGATGGGGCTGGCGGGCGGCCTGGCCGCTCGCGCTGCTGATGTGCGCGCCGCTGGCGGCCACCGCAGCGCTTGCCGACCGGGACGGCGCCGGGAGTGGCGCGCCGGCCGGCAGCCTCGTGCCGGATGCCCCGGAGATGGCGACCCGGCGCGCGCGGATGGTGCACGAGGTGCGCCGCAACGCCGAGGAGGTGCGCCGCGGGACCGGCCTGCCGGCGCTCGATCCGCGCGTGCTCGAAGCACTCGCCAGGGTGCCGCGCCACCGCCTGGTGCCGGAAGCGCAGCGCGCCCACGCCTATGCCAACCGGCCGCTGCCGATCGGCCACGGGCAGACCATCTCGCAGCCCTACATCGTCGCGCTGATGACCGACCTGGCGCGGCCGCGGCCGGGCGATCGCGTGCTGGAGATCGGCACCGGCTCGGGCTACCAGGCGGCAGTGCTGGCCGAGCTGGTCGAGCGCGTGTACAGCATCGAGATCGTTCCGCCGCTGGCGCGGCGCGCTGCCGCCGACCTGCAGGCGCTGGGCTACACCAACATCGAGCTGCGCGAGGGCGACGGCTACTACGGCTGGCCCGAGCACGCGCCGTTCGACGCCATCGTGGTAACCGCGGCGGCGGCCTCGATCCCGCCGCCGCTGATCGAGCAGCTCAAGCCCGGCGGGCGGATGGTGATCCCGGTCGGCGGGCAGTTCCATACCCAGATGCTGATGCTGGTGGAGAAGCAGGACGACGGCCGCGTGCGCAGCCGGCAGATCCTGCCGGTGCGCTTCGTGCCGCTGACCGGCGCCGGCGAGCGGCGATGAGCGAGGCGCGCGCCGGGCCGTGGCTGGCGCTGTCGGTGGCGCTGCTGTCGGCGGCGGCGCTGGGCTACCAGATCCTGCTGATGCGCTGGCTGGCGATCGCGCACTGGCAGCCGTTCGCGGCGATGATCATCAGCCTGGCCCTGCTCGGCCACGGCGCCAGCGGCACCGCGCTGAGCCTGCTGCGCGGCTGGGCGGTGGCGCGCTTCGACGCGCTGTATCCGCTGTGCGCGGCGGCGTTCGCACTCGCTGCGCCGGGCTGCGTGACGCTGGCGCAGACGATCCCGTTCAACGGCCTGGCGCTGGTCTGGGACCTACGCCAGCTCGGCTGGCTGGCGGCGCTGTACCTGTGCCTGGCGCTGCCGTTCTTCTTCGCCGCCTGTTGCTTCGGGCTGGCCTTCGCGCGTCACCCGGCACACATCCCGCGGCTGTACGGCGCCGACCTGTTCGGCGCCGGCCTCGGCGCGGCGCTGGCGATCGGTCTGCTGTTCCTGCTGCCGTTGCCGCAGGCGCTGGCCGCGGTGGCCGCGCTCGGCCTGGTCGCCGCCGGTCTGGCCGCGCTGGCGGGCGCGCGCCGCCTGCGCAGGCTGGCCGGGCTGGCGGCGCTCGGCGTTCTGCTGGCGGCGGTGCTGGACGGGACCGCGCTGCAGCCGCCGCTCAACGAGTACAAGGGACTGGCGCAGGCGTTGCGGCTGCGCGACGCGGCGGTGATCGACCAGCGCCACAGTCCCTACGGCTGGCTGGCGGTGGTGGAAAGTCCGACCGTGCCGCTGCGCCATGCGCCCGGGCTGAGCCTGCACAACAGCCAGGAGCCGCCGCCGCAGTTGGGCGTGTTCGTCGACGGCGACGCGCTCGGCGCGATCACCCGCGCGGTGGACGATCCGGCGCGGCTGGACTGGCTGGGCCGGATGACATCCGCGCTGCCCTACGTGCTGCTGGATGGCCCGCGCGTGCTGGTGCTCGGTGCCGGGGCCGGGATGGACGTGCTGCAGGCGCTGCACCTTGGCGCGCAGCACGTGCATGCGGTCGAGCCCAACCCGCAACTGCTGGCGCTGCTGTGCGAGGACTACGCGGACTACGCTGGCGCGCCCTGCGCCGATCCGCGTGTGCGGATGACGGTCGGCGATGCCCGCACCGCGCTGCGCGGCGGCGGCGCGGACTACGAACTGATCGTCTGGCCGCTGGCCGAGTCGCTGGGCGGCGCCGCGTCCGGCGCCTTCGCCGCCGAGGAGAACTACGCGCTCACCGTCGAGGCCTTCGTCGCCGCGCTGCGCCGGCTGGCGCCGGGCGGGCTGCTGGCGCTGACGCGCTGGGAGAAACTGCCGCCGCGCGACATGCTCAAGCTGTTCGCCACCGCCGTCACGGCGCTGGAACGCGAAGGCGCCGCCGAGCCGGGCGCACGGCTGGCGGCGATCCGCGGCTGGAGCACCGGCACCCTGCTGGTCGCACGCGATCCGTTCGACGCCGCGCGCATCGCGCGCCTGCGCGACTTCGCCGAAGGTCTGGGCTTCGACCCCGTGCACTACCCCGGCATGCCGGCCGACGAGGCCAACCGCTACAACCTGCTGGCGCAGCCGTGGGCGTTCGAGGGCGCGCGGGCGCTGCTGTCGCCGGCGCGGGCGCAGTTCCTGCGCGACTACAAGTTCGACCTGCGGCCGGCCAGCGACGACCGCCCGTACTTCGCGCATTTCTTCCGCTGGCGCGCGCTGCCCGAACTGTGGGCGCTGCGCGGACAGGGCGCCGCGGTGCTGTTCGACGCCGGCTACCTGCTGCTGCTGGCGGCACTGGCGCAGGCGCTGCCGCTGTCGCTGCTGCTGATCCTGGCGCCGCTGCTGGCCTTGCCGCGCGGTGCCGCCGCCGGCGGCAGCCGCGCGCGGCCGGCGCTGTACTTCCTCTGCCTCGGATTGGCCTTTCTGCTGATCGAGATCGCCTGCCTGGCGCGGCTGAAGCTGTTGGTCGGCCAGCCACTGCTGGCGATCACCGTCGGGCTGGCCGGCTTCCTGTGCTTCGCCGGTCTCGGCAGCCTGCAGGCGCAGCGATTCGATCCCGACCCGGCGCGATTTCCGGCGTGGCTGCGGCGGATCGTCGCCGGCATCGCGCTGGCGCTGGGCTGGCACGTGCTGGTGGTGGCGCTGGCGCTGCATTGGGGCGGCGCGCTGGCGCTGCCGTGGCGCGCGCTGCTCGGGCTGTTGTCGATCGCGCCGCTGGCTTTCCTGATGGGCATGCCGTTTCCGCTGGGATTGTCGCGGTTGGCGCGCAGCCAGCCGGCCTTCGTGCCCTGGGCCTGGGGCATCAACGGCTGCGCCTCGGTGCTGGCGGCGCTGCTGGCGCTGCTGCTGGCGATCGACCTTGGCCTGCCGGCGACACTGCTGATCGCCTGGCTGCTCTACGCGCTGGCGGCGCTGTGCTGGCCGCTGCCGCGCGACCCGGGCGCGGCTGACGCCGCTCGTCCCCGCGGCAAGCTGCTGCGGTTCCCATCGTTCTTCACTCCGCCCGCTGCGAGAAGCGCTCGCGGTAGCGCTGCGGGCTGAGGCCGATCCGCCTGGCGAAATGATGGCGCAGGGCCGCGGCGGTGCCGAAGCCGCAACGCTCGGCGATGGCGTCGACCGGATGGGTCGTGGTTTCGAGCAGCTCGCGGGCGCGCGCCAGCCGCTCGCCCAGCAGCCACTCGCCCGGTGGCCGGCCGGTGGCCTCGCGGAAGCGGCGCAGGAAATTGCGTTCGCTCATGTGCATCTGTTCGGCCATGCGCGGCACCGGCCAGGGCTGGTCGAGACCGGCGCGGATGCGGTCGAGCAGCGGACCGACCCCGGCGCGCTCGCGGCGCGGCACCGGCTGCTCGACGTACTGCGCCTGGCCGCCCTCGCGGTGCGCCGGCACCACCAGCCGCCGCGCGATCTGGTTGGCGACGGCCGGTCCGTAGTCGCGCCGCACCAGGTGCAGGCACAGGTCGATGCCGGCCGAGCTGCCGGCGGAGGTGAGCAACTGGCCTTCGTCGACGTAGATCACGCCGGGATCGACCTCGATCCGCGGGTAGCGCGCACGCAGGCGTTCGGCGTGCAGCCAGTGGGTGGTCGCGCGGCGGCCGTCGAGCAGGCCGGTGGCGGCGAGCACGAACACGCCCGAGCAGATCGACAGCAGCCGCGCGCCGCGGGCGTGGGCACGACGCAGCGCGGACAGCAGCGCGGGTGGCGGATCGGTTTCGGGATCGCACCAGCCGGGGATCACGATGGTGTCGGCGCGCGCCAGCGCATTGCGCTGCGGCGCGCAGATGCGGATGCCGCCGGTGGCGCGCAACGGGCCGCTCTGTATCGGATGCACGGCGAAGCGGTACCAGTCCGGGCCCAGTTCGGGGCGCGGCAGGCCGAAGATCTCCACCGCGATGGCGAACTCGAACGTGCACAGCCCGTCGTAGGCGAGCACGGCGACGGTGTGCGGCGGTCTGTCGGTGCGGCGTGGCATTGGCGGAATATTGATCCTTGTCGGCGATTACGCCAATGGCCCGTTCGTCATGGCGGCGCGACACTGGCCTGGTCCGCTACGCGAGGTATCCGATGCTCCAGATGCGCCCCAACTGCCAGTGCTGCGACGCCGACCTGCCGCCCGAGTCGGCGCAGGCATGGATCTGCTCGCTGGAATGCACCTACTGCGCCGACTGCGCGCAGGCCCGGCTCGGCGGCGTCTGCCCCGGCTGCGGCGGCGAGCTGCGGCCCAGGCCGCGCCGCTTGCCGGCGACCGCCGCCAAGTACCCGCCCTCGACCACCCGCCTGTTCACGCCGGAGCGCTGCGCCCGATGAAGACCCTGGTCAACCTCGTCCCGCCCGCCCCGTCCGACCTCGCCGCCGCGCACTACGCCGGCCGGCTGGCCTTCGAGACCGACTGCGCCGACGTCCACGCCGGCCTGATGCAGCCCGAGCGCGACTTCGTGCTGCTCGACGTGCGCTCGCCCGAGCTGTACGCGCGCGGCCACCTGCCGGGCGCGGTGAATCTGCCGCACGGCAGATCGGCGCGGAGACGCTGGCGGCGTTCCCGCCGGCGACGGTGTTCGTCACCTACTGCGCCGGGCCGCACTGCAACGGCTCGACCAAGGCGGCGCTGAAGATCGCCCGGCTGGGACGGCCGGTGAAGGAGATGATCGGCGGTGTGACCGGCTGGCTCGACGAGGGCTTCGCGCTCGCGGGCGGCTGAGGCGGGGCCGGTGGCTCAGCGCACCTGCGCGGCGTGCTCGCGGGCGACCAGCCAGTCGACGGTGCGCAGCATGCCTTCCAGGCCGCCCTCGCGGGTCGCCATCACCTTGTACTTGCCGGCGACCACGAAGGTCGGCGTGGCCTCGATGCCCCAGCGCTGCAGCAGCTGCTGCGAGCGGGCGATCTTCGCATTGACCGCGAACGAGTCCATGGTCGAGGCGAACACCGCCGGGTCGACGCCGTGGCGGCCGTACCACTGGGCGATACGCGGCGCGGCGTCGGCGGTCATCGGCAGGCTGCGCTCGACGTGGATGGCGTGGAACAGGGCGTCGTGGGTGGCGTCGAGCACGCCCATCGCCTCGGCGGTGTAGAAGGCACGGGCATAGGGCGTCCAGAAGCCGCCGAACGCGGCCGGCACGTAGACGAAATTGACGTGCGCCGGGAGGCGCTTCTTCCACGCGTTGACGTGCGGCTGCAGGTTGGCGCAGTGGATGCAGGTGTAGCCGAACACCTCGGCGACCTCGACCTTGCCGGCGACCGGCTGCGCCGGCATGGCCGGCTCGATGCGGGTGTAGTCGACGCCCTCGACCGGGGCCGGGCCGGGCGGCGGCGCGGTGGCTTCGGCGGTCGGCGTGGCCGATGCGGCGGTGTCCTCGGCGGCGGGCGCATCGGCGGACGGTGCCGCGGTGTCGCCGGTGTCGGCGGCTGGCGCGGCGGCCGGCGTGCCGGCGGTGTCCGGCGATTGGCCGCCGCAGGCGGCGAGCAGGGCGAGGGTCAGGGCGAGGGCGAGGCTGCGCAGCATGGGCGTGCGTTCCGGAAAGCGGGAGCCGGAAGCTTACGGCAAGCGCGCGGGTGCTTCATGCGTGCCGGGTCGGCGCTCGCGGCGCATGCCGCTCCTGCGCGCGGAGCCGCGCGGCAAACCGCGAGCGCGTCAGTACAGATCCAGCGGATCGACATCCAGCGACCAGCGCACCCGGCGCGCTTCCGGCAGCGCATACAGCCGCGGCACGCCGGCGTGCAGCCGTGCCTGCAGCGCCGGCCGCAGCGGTGCGGACAGCAGCAGCTGGCCGCGGTGGCGGCCGGCGCGGCGCGCCATCGGCGCCGGCAGCGGGCCGTGCAGGGCGACCGTCTCGTCGCCCGCCAGCGCCGCGCGGGCGGCGCGCAGGAAGGCCGTCACCGCGCCCTCGTCCGGCGCCTCGGCGCGCAGCAGCGCCAGGTGCGCGAACGGCGGGAAGCCGGCCGCCTCGCGCTGCGCCAGTTCGAGCGCGGCGAAGGCGGGGTAGCCGCCGGCCAGCAGGGTGGTCAGCAGTGGGTGCTCGGGGTGGTGCGTCTGCAGGATCACCTCGCCCGCCGCCTGGGCGCGGCCGGCGCGGCCGGCGACCTGGATCAGCAGCTGCGCCAGCCGCTCCGGCGCGCGGAAGTCGGCGCTGAACAGGCCCTCGTCGATGCCGACCACGCACACCAGGGTCAGCCGCGGCAGGTCGTGGCCCTTGGCGAGGATCTGGGTGCCGACCAGCAGGCCGGGGCCGTCGCCGAGCGTGGCCAGGTGTTTCTCCACCGCGTCGCGGTGGCGGGTGGTTTCGCGGTCCACGCGCACCAGCGGGTAATCCGGGAAGCGCGCGGCCAGCGCGTCCTCGATCCGCTCGGTGCCGGCGCCCTGCGGCTGCAGGGCCAGGCTGGCGCAGGCGGGGCAGGCCGGCGGCACGCTTTGGCGTGCGCCGCAGTGGTGGCAGATCAGCCGACGGCCGCGGCCATGCACGGTCATCGGCGCGTCGCAGCGGCGGCATTGCGCGCTCCAGCCGCAGTCGTGGCAGAGCAGCACCGGCGCGTAGCCGCGGCGGTTCTTGAAGACGAGCACCTGCTCGCCACGGCGCAGGCGGGTGTCGATGGCGGCGAGCAGTTCCTCGGACAGGCCGGCGTCGAGCTTGCGCTTGCGGATGTCGAGCACGCGCACCGATGGCGGCCTGGCCTCGCCGGCGCGCTGGCGCAGCGACAAGTGGCCGTAGCGGCCGGCGTGGGCGTGGTGCAGCGATTCGAGCGAAGGCGTGGCGCTGCCCAGCAGCACCGGCACGCCCAGCGCCTTGCCGCGCACCAGCGCCAGGTCGCGTGCGGAGTAGCGCAAGCCGTCCTGCTGCTTGTAGCTGCCGTCGTGCTCCTCATCGACGACGATCAGCCCGGCCTCGGGCAGCGGGCAGAAGATCGCCGAGCGGGTGCCGACCAGCACCCGCGCCTGCCCGCGCCACATCGCCGCCCACACGCGGGCGCGCTCGCCGTCGGCCAGGCCCGAGTGCAGCGCGTGCACCGGCACGCCCAGGCGGGCGCGGAAGCGGCGCAGGGTCTGCGGGGTCAGGCCGATCTCCGGCACCAGTACCAGCGCCTGCCGGCCGCGTCGCAGGGTGTCGGCGATGGCTTCCAGGTAGACCTCGGTCTTGCCGCTGCCGGTGACGCCCTCCAGCAGCAGCGGGCGGAAGCGGCCGAACGCGGCGGTGATCTCCGCGACCGCCGCGCGCTGGGCCCCGTTCAGGGCCGGACCGGGCGTCGCCTCGGCCACCGCGTGCCGCGGCGGCAGCGCCACCCGTTCGACGTAGCCGCGCCTGGCCAGCGCGCGCATCACCGGACGCCAGTCGTCGGATTCGAGATCGAGCCGGTCTTCGGCCACCACACCCTCGCGCAGGCGCTCGGCGATCCGGCGCGGGCGGCTGTGCGGGCGCAGCCCGGCCAGACCGGTGCGGCCGGCCTCGGTCAGCGTCCAGCCGTGGGCACAGGTGTCGGGCAGCGGCTGGCCGGCACGCAGCGCAGTCGGCAGGGCGGTGGCCAACACCTGGCCGAGCGGCTCGTGGTAATAGCGCGCGGCCCAGCGCAGGCTGTCGAGCAGTTCGCCGGCCAGCAGCGGCTCGGGGTCGAGCCGGGCGAGCGCCGCTTTCAGCTCGGGCGCGTCGTCGCCGGCCGGGCCGGTCTCGGCGACCACGCCGACCAGCTCGCGGCGGCCGAACGGCACCCGCACCCGGCAGCCGATCCAGTCCGCGTCGGCGCGCCCGCCAGCCGGCGGCAGGTAGTCGAACAGGCGCGGCAAGGGCACCGGCAGGGCGACACGCAGCACCGGTGCAGCGGAAGGGGTGGGCATGAGGGCAGTCTATGCAGCGGTCCGGTCGCCCGCCAGCCCGGCCGGACGGCGCGTTGGTGACGGTTTCCCGACAGTCTGGATCGAGCCGCTGGCGGCTACGGATGAGACTTACCGGACAAAGCTGTTCCGTTCGTGACAAAGCGGACGTAAGGCGCCGTCTTCAATCGGAAAAAACCCTTATCCACACGATCTGTGGATAAGTTTGTGGAAGATCGGCGGGGCAGGTGCCCCTATCTGTGGCGGCTATGGCTTCTGTGACGAGTTGGTGATTTTTTAACCACAGTGTCATATGTCTTGAAATTCAATGGGTTAGTTAATGCCTGAGGCGCTCCGGCAGTCCTGTTCAGGGCGATGACAGGATCGTGAAACATCGCCGGCTGGTGCTGTGCACAACGCCTGCCGCTGCAGGCCTTGCGGCAAGGGGTGGAGCGACAGGATCCCGGCAGGTCAAGCGTTTCACGGCGGCGGCCCGCCGGACCGGTCCACCCTGCCCAGGGCGGACCGACAGCGCCTAGAATCCGGGCTCACGTCTGTTTCCCTGCGCCATGCCCGGCTCCACCTCCCCCCCTTCGCCTGCGGCACTGCAGGCTTTCCTGCGCGGCATCGAGCGGCGCGCCTTCGTGCTTGCCGAGGCCCAGTGCGGCGATCCCGCCCTGGCCCGGGCCGCGCTGGCGGCGAGCTGCGCCCGGCTGCGGCACGAGGCGGCGGCGTTGCCGCTGCGCGAGTGGCCGTTGCGCTTCTGGGCCGGGCTGATTGCGCGACCGGAGCTGCGCGACTTCCGGCTGCCGCGCCGGCCGTTGCCTGGACAGGCCGCCTTGGCGGCTCTCTCGCCGGGCGCGCGTGCCGCGCTGCTGCTGCGGCTGGCCGCCGGCCTGGACCTGCCGCATGTCGCGGCGGTGCTCGGCGTCTCCGAATCGGCGGCGCGGTTGGCGCTGGCGCGCGCCGTGCGTGCGCTGGGCGCGGACGATGCCGGTGCGGGCGCGGCGTTGCGCGTGCTCGATGCCGCCCTGCATGCCCGCGTGCGCGACCTCCCCGAGGCCGAGCGTGCCCGGCTGGCCGAGCTGCGCGAGCGCAGTCTGCACGGCGAGGTCGCGGCGGCGACGGGCACGCCTCGCCAGGAACCGCCGCCGCGTCTGTTGCGCTGGCTGTGGGGCGCGCTGGCGCTGGTGACGGTGCTGTTGCTCGGTACCTTCCTGTGGCCGCCGGCCGGCGAATCGCTGGCGCCGGGCGAGAGCCGGCCGCTGCCGGAGGCCGCCGTGCCGGCGCTGTCGCCGGAGTCCGCCGCCCTGGCCAGTCCGGATTTCGAACTGCTGGCCGATCCCGAGGGACAGGCGCTGGCCCTGGATCTGGCCTTCTACGCCTGGCTGGCGGCGCAGGACGGGGGTGCCGATGCGCGCTGAGCATCATCGCCTCGGTCGCCTGCTGGCCTGGCTGCTGCTGCCGGCGCTGGCGCTGGCCGCGCCCCCCACCCTCGACCCGGCGCTACGCGAACTGCTCGCGCCCTGGCTGGCGCGCTGGGACAGCCTGGACGCGGGCGCCCGCGCGCGCCTGCAAGGCAATGCCCGGCGCTGGCTGGCGCTGGACGAGGCCGGGCGCATCGACTTCCTCGCCCGGGTCGCCGCCTGGGAGGCGCTGCCGCCGGCCGAGCGTGCGCGTCGACGCGAGGCGTATGCGGCCTGGCGCAGCCTGGAGGCCGGCGAGCGCGCCGCGGTCGCCGCCGCCGCGGCGCGCTACGCCGCGGCCACGCCGGAGCGGCAGGCGGCCTGGCGCGAAGCCTTCGACGCGCTCGATCTCGACGTTCGCCGCGCCTGGCTGCTCGGCCCGGAGGCCGGGCGCGACTTCATCCGGCTGCGGCCCCTGTTCGCCTTCGTCCCGCCCGAAGAGCACGCGGCGACGCAGGCCCTGCTGCGCAGTCTCACGCCGGCCGCGCGCGAGGACCTGATCGTGCTGCTGCGCCGGCTGCCACCGGCCGAGTGGGACGCGTTGCGGCGCGAGCTGGTCGCCCTGCCCGAGACGCAGCGCGCGGCGCGGCTGCGGGCGCGTCTGGCCGACTAGCCGCTCCCTCCGGGCGTGCCTCGGATTCGGACCGGAGCAACCGGTCTCAGTGGGCCGCGATCGAGCGCAGCACCCGGCGGCTGGCGCGGAAGCGGCCGGCGAACCGGCGTTCGCCCTCGGCGCGCATGCGCGGGGCGTGTTCGCGCAGGTAGGTCTCGAGGGCAGCCTGGTCGAGCACCCGGTAGCGCACGCAGATGGCGAACTGGCCGGCCGGCGGCGGCGGGTCGAGCACGTCGTAGAGCACGGCCGAGGTGAAACCGGGCAGCGCGCGCATGGCGCGGATGTGTTCGTCGAGCCAGGCCCGGTACTCGGCCTCGATGGCGCGGTCGACCGACAGGGACACTTCGTAGATCACAGCCATACGATCGCCGCCATCACGGTGAGCACCACGCCGGTGGTCAGCATGCTCAGGTAAACGATGCCGATGACGGCGAACTTGAGCAGGGTCATCAACCAGCCTTGCCGGTAGACACGCTTCTGGGTCAACAGCAGATACAGCGGCATCCACGCCGCCAGCGCCACCTCCAGCCAGCCGAAGACGGCCTGCCCGGTCCACTCGCGCAGCGCGTCGAGCACCAGGATCAGCAGCAGCGCCATGCTCAGGAAGGCGTGGCTGTGCAGCGCCACGATCAGGTGCTCCATGTACAGCCGGCGCTTGAACAGGTAGGCGAATTTCAGCAGCAGCGCGAACAGCGGCAGCAGGATGAAGAACGTGGTCGGCAGGGCGCCGAGAATCGCGTCCTTGAGCAGGTTGGGCTCCTCCTGCACGCGTGCGATGTTCTTCTGGCCGCGTTCGATCTGCCGGTTGAGCCAGTCGTTGCCGGCATCGGGCAGCCACGGCAGCCGCACCGGGTTGGTTTCGCGATCCCAGGGCAGGCCGCCGCCGAAGCGGATCTGCGGCGGTCCGGACGAGTGCGCCGTGGCCGGCGCCGCGGCATCGACCTCGCCGCGCTCGATCTGTGCGATGCGCCGGCGCGCCTCGGCGACCACACCGGCGCGCGCACCCTCGATGCCGGCGCGGGCGGCGATCGCCGCCGGGCCGTCGAGCTCGGCCAGACGTTCGTCGAGATGGGCGAGGATGGCGTCGCGGCGGCGCTCGACCTCGTCCACGGTGGTGGCGTCGCCGATGCGCTCGCCGTCGATGCTGAAACCGGCGCTGTCGCCGGTCTGGATGACCGCGCCGTTGCCGTCGTCGACATCGAATGAGAGCTGGGCGAGCAGGAAGGCGATGACCGTGATGAAGAAGAACAGCCGGAACGGGCTGACGTAGCGCACCCGCCGCCCGGCCAGATACTCGTTGCTGAGGTGGCCGGGACGGAACACCAGCGGCAGCAGCGTGCGCCAGAGCCGGTTGTCGTACTCGAAGACGGTGTCGAGGACATCGCCGATCAGGCTGCCGAAATGGCGCACCGCGCCCTTCACCGGCTGGCCGCAGGCGTGGCAGTGCGGGCCGTGCAGCGCGACGCCGCAGTTCTGGCAGCGGCCGGGGTCGCCGGCGGGCGCGGTGGCGGTGGCGGTCATGCGTCGGATCCCCGGGACAGACTGTCGCCGGACGCCGCGCGCCCGGTCGCTGCGGCTAAGATACTGCACCGGCCGGGTGGCGGGACGCGTGCCGTCAGTCCCGTCGCCGTCCGCCCGATCGCGCTCCCATGTCCGTCTCCGAATCCCGCCTCGCCCGCCTGCGGCGCGAGGCCCGCGCCACCTTCGTGCTGTCGCTGCCGCTGGTTATCGGCCAGCTGGCGCAGGTCGCCATGAACCTGGTCGACACGGTGATGGCCGGCCACCACGGCCGGCTGACCCAGGCCGAGGTCGCGGTCGGCACCCAGGTGTGGTCGCTGGCGATCGTGCTCGCGCTGGGCGTGCTGATGGCGATCCCGCCGTTCGTCTCGCAGCTCAACGGCGCCAACCGGCGCGGCGAGATCGGCGCGCTGTTCCGCCAGACGCTGTGGCTGTCGCTGGCGCTGGGCATCGGTCTGCTCTGGCTGACCCGGCAGGCGGATGCGCTGCTGGCGCTGGTCGGCATCGCCGAGGAGGTACGTCCGGGCGCCACCGCCTACCTGCGCGCGATCAGCTGGGGCGCGCCGGCGCTGGTGCTGTTCTTCGCCCTGCGCTACCTGTGCGACGGCGTGGCCTGGACGGTGCCGACCATGGTCTGCAGCTTCCTGGGTCTGGTTGCGCTGGTGCCGGCCAACTACGTCTTCCTCTACGGCGGCTTGGGCATCCCGGCCCTGGGCACGGAGGGGCTGGCCTGGGCCACGGTGCTGGTGCTGTGGGGGCAGGCACTCGGTTTCCTCGGCTACCTGCTGCGCTCGCCGCGCTTCCGCGACCTGCGGCTGTTCGCGCAGTTCGAGTGGCCGAGTTGGGCCACGCTCGGCGCGTTGCTGTGGGTGGGCGTGCCCATGGGCGTGACGGTGTTCATGGAGGGCAGCCTGTTCGTGGTCACCGGCCTGCTGATCGGCACCCTCGGCGCGACTGAGGTGGCCGCCCACCAGATCGCCCTGGTGCTGGCCAGCACCACCTTCATGGTGCCGCTGGGCGTGGCGATGGCGACCACGGTGCGGGTCGGCCACGCGGTCGGCGCCGGCGATGCGCCGGCGGTGCGCTGGGCGGCCGGTGCCGGCTACCTCATCGCCCTGTTCACCCAGACCGTCTCGGCGCTGGCGATGGTGGTGGGTGGCGGCTGGATCGCCTGGCTGTTCACTCGCGATCCCGGCGTGGCCGCCATGGCCGCCAGCCTGCTGCTGTACGCGGCGGCGTTCCAGTACGTGGACGGCGTGCAGGTGCTGTCGAACGGCGCGTTGCGCGGCCTGAAGGACACCCGCGTGCCGATGCTGATCACCGCCTTCAGCTACTGGCTGTTGGGCATGCCGGTCGGCTGGCTGCTCGGGCTGCGGCTCGGCTGGGGTCCGCAGGGCCTGTGGGTCGGGCTGATCTTCGGTCTGAGCGCGGCCGCCGTGCTGCTGACCTGGCGCTTCCTGCGTCTGGGCCGCGACCCGCTCGGCTACGTGCGCCGCGCCGGGCTGTGACCTCCGGTGCTGGCGCCGGCGTCGCGAGCCGTTATGCTGGTGTCGAAGCCGGGTCGCTGTGTCGCTCCCGCGAACGCGGGAGTCCGGCGCCTTTGGCGCGGTGAGGCGTCGTGAAAGCGGCCGGGTTCCCGCTTGCGCGGGAATGACGCGGCTCCGATGCGCTTCCCCGAGTCCCGCCCAACCCCCTTCTCCGAGGAGCCTTCACATGGACGAGACCGCACCCCGCGGCAAGAAACCCGGCCTGATCGTGCGTCTGCTGCGCGGGTTCTGGCGCGGCGTCGATTCGAGCCGCCGCTTCACCGTCAATCTGCTGTTCCTGCTGCTCGCGCTGTGGCTGCTGTCGGTGTTCTTCGCCGGCGCGCCCAAGCTGCAGCCGCGCAGCGCGCTGGTGATCGCGCCCAAGGGCGCGCTGGTCGAGCAATACACGGTCGATCCGGCCTCGCGCGCGCTGGCCAGGCTGATGGGCGAGGAGGCGCCGGAGGTGCAGCTGCGCGACCTGCTGCGGGCGATCGAGGCGGCCAAGGACGATGACCGCATCGAGCGGCTGGTGATCCGCGCGGACGGCCTGCGTTCGGCCGGACTGGCAGCCCTGCGCGAGGTCGCGGCCGCGCTGCGCGAGTTCCGCGAATCGGGCAAGCAGGTGGTGGCCTACGCCGACTTCCTCGACCAGCGCCAGTATCTGCTCGCCGCGCAGGCCGACGAGGTCTACCTGCACCCGTCCGGTGCGGTGATGCTGGAGGGCTTCAGCCGCTACCGCCCGTACTACCGTGAGGGTCTGCAGGACAAGCTGGGCGTGGACGTGCATCTGTTCCGCGTCGGCGAGTACAAGTCGGCCGCCGAGCCCTACATCCTCGACGCTCCCTCGGAGGAGGACCGCGTCGCCAACCTGTTCTGGATGAACGATGTCTGGCGCCGTCACCTGGACGACATCGCCGCCGCCCGCGGCATCGACGCCGCCGCGCTGCAGGCCGCGATCGACGACATGCCGGCGCGGCTGCGCGCCGCCGATGGCGACCTGGCCAGGCTGGCGCTGGCACAGGATCTGGTCGACGACCTCAAGACCCTCGACCAGGTGCGCGAGCTGCTGATCGAGCGCGGCGTGCGCGACGAGCGTCAGCACACCTTCCGCCAGGTGTCGCTGGACGACTACCTCGGCTTCGTCGACCGCGAGCGCCTGCCGATCGGCAAGCGCCCGCAGGTGGCGGTGGTGGTGGCGCAGGGCGTGATCACCGATGGCGACCAGCCGCCCGGCACGATCGGCGGCGAGTCCACCGCGCGTCTGCTGCGAAACGCGCGCGAGGACGACCAGGTGAAGGTGGTGGTGCTGCGGGTGGATTCGCCCGGCGGCGGGGTATTCCCGTCCGAGCAGATCCGCCGTGAAGTCGAGCTGCTGCGCGCCGCCGGCAAGCCGGTGGTGGCCTCGATGGGCAGCGTCGCCGCTTCCGGCGGCTACTGGATCTCGATGGATGCCGATGCCATCTACGCCGACCCGTCCACCATCACCGGCTCGATCGGCATCTTCGGCCTGTGGATGAGCGTGCCGCGCACGCTGGAGAAGATCGGCGTGCGCGTCGGCGGCGTCGGCACCACCCGCTTCGCCGGCGCCTTCGACCCGACCCGGCCACTCGATCCGGCGGTGGGCGAGCTGATCCAGTCGGTGATCGACAAGGGCTATCGCGATTTCGTCGGCAAGGTCGCCGCCGCCCGCGAGCGCGACGAGGACGCGATCGATGCGGTCGCCCGCGGCCGGGTCTGGAGCGGCGCGCAGGCGCACGAGCGCGGCCTGGTCGACACCCTGGGTGGCCTGCGTGACGCGATCGACCACGCCGCGGAGCTGGCGGGACTGGAGAAGGACCAGTACCGCCTGGCCTGGATCGAGAAGCCGAAGTCGACCTTCGAAAAGTTTCTCGCCAGCCTCGGCGGCAGCGCGCAGGCGCGCGCGCTGGCGCGCTGGACCGGGCTGGCGGGTGTGCTGGTCGGCGAGCGGACACAGGAGCAGATCGCGCGCGACATCGAGTGGCTGCGCAGCCAGCAGGACCGCCCGCTGCAGGGCGTGGCGCACTGCTTCTGCGGATTGTGACCGGGCCTGCCGTTCCTGCGGGAGTGGTCAGGGACGCAGCCGCGGGCGATGCGGCGCATGGCCGCGCCGCCCCGGATTCCCGGGGCGGCGTGGTTCATCTGTCTCGGGGCCTGAGCCGCACCGCTTCGCGTGCCAGCGCTTCCACGTGCGCGAAGTCGCCGGCGGCCAGCGTCCGGGCCGGGGTCAGCCACGAGCCGCCGAGGGTGACGACATTGGGCAGGGCGAGGTAGTCGGCCGCAGTCTGCGGCGTGATGCCGCCGGTCGGGCAGAAGCGTGCCTGTGGGAACGGCCCGGCGAAGGCGCGCAGCAGTGCAGGGCCGCCGATCGCCACTGCCGGGAACAGCTTGAAACAGCGGTAGCCCGCTTCCAGTCCGGCCATCAGCTCGCTGCCGGTGGCCACTGCGGGCAGGTAGGGGAAGTCGGCTGAGCGCGCCGCCGCCAGCAGCGCCGGGGTCGCCCCCGGCGAGACCGCGAACGCCGCGCCGGCCTCGCGCACCGCCTGCAGCTGCGTCGGCGTCAGCACCGTGCCGGCGCCGACGACCGCCTCCGGCACCTCGCGTACGACCCGTCGCATCGCTTCCAGCGCGTGTGCCCCGCGCAGGGTGATCTCGATCACCGGCAGCCCGCCGCGCACCAGCGCGCGCGCCACCGCGACCGCTTCGGCGGCGTCGGCCGGCGTGTACACCGGCACGACCGGCGCCCGCGCCAGGATCGCCTCGATGGGGTGTTCAGCGGCGAACATCGAAGCGCCCCTGGGCAAGGAAGGCGGCGACGTCGTCGACATCGACCAGGTTGAAGTCGCCCGGCAGGGAATGCTTGAGGCAGGCCGCGGCCAAGCCGAAGTGCAGGCAGGCCGCATCGTCGAGCCCGGCGAAACGGCCGTGCAGGACGCCGGCGGCGAAGGCGTCGCCAGCGCCGATGCGGTCGACGATCGGCGTGAGCGGATAGGCCGGCGTGGCATGCACGGCACCGTCGCGGGTCACCATCAGCGCCGACAGCGTGTGATGATCGACGCTGTGTTGCTCGCGGATGGTGGTCGCCAGCCGGCCCAGCGCCGGGAACGCGGCGAACGCCGCCTGCGCGGCGGCGATCACCCGTTCGGCCGGCGTCACTTGGGGGAACTCGGCGCCGAGTGCGACGGCGATGTCGCGGTGATCGGCGAACAGCAGATCGGCTTCGCCCATCAGTGTGCGCAGGATGGCAGGCGCGTCGCCGCGCCAGGCATCCCACAGCTTGGGACGGAAGTTGCCGTCGAACGAAACATTGAGCCCGCGTGCGCGCGCGGCGTGGATCGCCCGCTGCGCGGCGGCAGCCGGGCCCGGACCGAGCGCCGGTGTCACCCCGGACAGGTGGAAAGCATCGGCGCCGGTCAGTAGCGCGTCCCAGTCGAATCGCTCCGGCGCGGCCAGGGCAAAGGCCGAGTGGGCGCGGTCGTAGAGCACCTCGCTCGGTCGCTGGATGGCGCCGGTGGCGAGAAAGTACAGGCCCATGCGGCCGGGGCCGGTCACCACCGCGCCGGTATCCACGCCGTGCCGGCGCAGTTCGCCGACCGCGGCTGCGCCGAGCGCGTTGTCGGGCACCACGCTGACCATTGCGGCGGTGTGGCCGAAGCGCGCCAGCGACACGGCCACGTTGGCCTCGGCGCCGCCGACGTGGACCTCGAACTGCGGCGTTTGTAGCAGCAGCTGTCGATCAGGCGCGCCCAGGCGCAGCAGCAGTTCCCCTAAACACACGATGCGGTGCGGCATCGCTCCCTCCCATGTCGTGGCCGTCATTCAAACCGATCCGGAGCGCTCCGGAGTATGTTGCGGCGCATCAGTTGTGGTCGATCCCGGTAGTGCCGGGCAATGATCTGAATTTGCTGGATTAATTGTGTCGAACTCGGAGCCGGACACACGGCCTTGCTGCTGCGCTGCGGTGTTTGCTAGCTTTCTTGGCTACCGGTGTCAATCATTGCGCAACAGGATTACTACCGGTGTCATCACAACTATAGGCGTTGGCCGCGAACCGGTCCATCGCGTTGAGGGAGGGTCCAACTGTGAGCATTCATGCACGCGGCAACCGCCCGCTGGTCGCCGTCCTCTCGGTAGCGATCGCACTGGCGCTGCAGACGACGGCGCCCGGCCTGCAGGCGCAGGAAATCGTGGCCGATCCGCAGCAGCCCGACGGCGCACAGGACGCGGGCGATGCCGGCGAGGCGAAGACGCTCGATGCCATCGTGGTGACCTATCGCGCCAGCCTCAGCGCCGCACTGAACGAGAAGCGCGCCGAAGTCGGTCAGGTCGACGCGATCGTGGCCGAGGACATCGGCAAGTTCCCCGACCTCAACCTGGCCGAATCGCTGCAGCGCATTCCGGGTGTCGCGATCACCCGCGACGCCGGCGAGGGTCGCAACATCTCGGTGCGCGGCCTCGGTCCGCAGTTCACCCGCATCCGCATCAACGGCATGGAAGCACTGACCACCACCGGCGGCACCGATGCGTCCGGCGGCGTCAACCGCGACCGCGGCTTCGATTTCAATGTGTTCGCCTCCGAGCTGTTCAACAGCATCACCGTGCGCAAGACCTCGGCGGCCGAGGTCGACGAAGGCTCGCTCGGCGCGACCGTCGACCTGCAGGTCGCGCGGCCCTTCGACTATCCTGGCTTCACGGCGGTGGCTTCGACCCAGGCCAGCTACGGCGACCTGGCCGAGAAGTGGAATCCGCGCGCAGCAGCGCTAATCAGCAACGTCTGGGGCGACGGCCGCTTCGGCGCGTTGTTCTCGGTCGCCTATACCGAGCGCGACCTGGTCGAGGAAGGGCACAGCACGGTGCGCTGGGACCGCGGCACCAGCAGCGGCAACTTCAATGCCGCCTCGCCGTTCGCCCAGGCGCGTTCGGCCGACGTCTTCCATCCGCGCTTGCCGCGGTATGGGGTGCTCGAGCACTCGCAGGAGCGCATCGGCGCCACCACCTCGCTGCAGTGGCGTACCGGCGAGCGCACGCTGTTCACCCTCGACGGCTTGTACGCCAGGTTCGACGCCACGCGCACCGAGAACTTCCTGCAGGCGCAGTCGTTCAGCCGCGCCGGCAACGGAAAGCCGCAGACGATCGTCCGTGAGGGCGTGGTCGATGGCCGCAACAACCTGGTCTATGGCGTGTTCGACAACGTCGACCTGCGTACCGAGGCGCGCTACGACGAGATGAGCACCCGTTTCAGCCAGATTACCCTTCACGGTAGTCATGAGTTCAGCGATACCTTCCGTGCCAGCGGCCTGGTCGGTTACGCCAAGAGCGAGTTCGACAACCCGATCCAGACCACCATCACCCTGGACCGCGCCAACAGCAACGGTTACCGCTGGGACTACCGCGGCAACGACCGGCTGCCGCTGATCGACTACGGCTTCGACGTCACCAATCCGGCCAACTGGGGCTGGCTCAACACTTCGGCCAACAGCCAAACGTCCGAGATCCGGCTGCGGCCACAGACCGCCGACAACAGCTTCCGCACCGCGCGCCTGGACATGGCCTGGGATGTAGGTCATGCGTGGACCCTGAAGGGCGGCGCGAGCTGGAAGAAGTACAGCTTCGAAACCACCGAGCAGCGGCGCGCGTCCGAGACCGTGGTGCCGGCACTGCCGCCGGGTACCGACTTGTCCGGACTGACACGGCTGATCGGCCTGCGCGGCTTGAACGTGCCGGCGGGAACGCCCAGGGTCTGGCTGATTCCTAACCTGAATGCATTCGCCGGCCTGTTCGACATCTACTGCAACTGCGGCATGTTCGCGCTGTCGCCGGACAACGCGCGCGGCAACAACCGCAGCGTCGAGGAGGAGAATCTCGGTGGCTACCTGCAGGCCGAGTTCTCGACCGAGGCTCTCGGCCGACCGCTGCGCGGCAACTTCGGCGTGCGCTACGTCGAGACCGAGCAACGCTCGACCGGCATCGGGCTGATCAATGGCGTGCCGACCGAGATCACGGTCGGGCGCAAGTACGACGACCTCCTGCCGGCCCTGAACCTGAGTCTGGATCTCACCGACGACTTCGTCGTTCGTTTCGGCGCCGCCAAGGTGATGGCACGCCCGGGGCTGGGCAATCTCAGCCCCGGGGTCAACATCAGCGTCTCGGGTTCGGCGCGGACGGTCAGCGGCCAGAACCCATTGCTCAACCCGTTCCGCGCCACCACCTACGACCTGGGCTTCGAGTGGTACTTCGCGCCCGAGTCGCTGCTGTCGCTGGCGCTGTTCTACAAGGACATCGACAGTTTCGTGCAGACCACCCGTCAGACCGGCACCTTCGACCAGAATCCGTTCGGTCTGCCGATCAGCCTGCTGCCGCCGGGCGTCTCGCCGCAGGACACCTTCGAGTTCACGTTCCCGGTCAATACCCCGGGCGGGCCGCTCAAGGGGTTCGAGGTCGGCTACCAGCAGCCGTTTACTTTCCTGCCCGGGATCTGGCAGCGTTTCGGCACCCAGCTCAACTACACCTACGTCGATTCGCAGATCAGCTACCTCACCGCGACCGGCGCACTGGCCGCGCGCGAGAACCTCACCGGCCTGTCGAAGAAGGCCTACAACGCGACCCTGTACTACGAGGACGAGCGCTTCGGGGCGCGCGTCTCGCTTGCCCATCGCGACGACTACCTGACCAACGTACCGGGCCGCAACAACAACGACGTCGAAGGCACCAAGGGCACCACCACCGTCGATGCCTCGGCGTCCTACAAACTCAACGAGCGGATCGAGCTGACCTTCGAGGGACTGAACCTGACCAACGAGTTCAACGACCAGTGGGTCGATTCGGTGGGCGACCGAGTATCGGTCTACCACCAGACCGGACGCGTCTACATCTTCGGCGTTCGGGTCCGCTTCTGAAGCGTGAAGTCATTGCACGAGTGTGTGTGCACCCAGGGCGCCGGGCTTCCGGCGCTTTTTTTCGGGAGGGAAGCAGCATGAGCCGCAAGACCCGTGTCTCCGGCGTCGGCCTGATGGTCCTCGCCGCACTCTCCGCGCCGGCCTGGGCCGGCAAGCGTGACCTCGGGCGCGATGTGCTCGCCCCCGGCGACGGCTGGGCTGCGGCCGGGCCCGGCACCACCGGCGGCGCCGCCGCCGGTCCGCACCAGGTCTATGTCGTCGGCAACCGCCGCGAGCTGATCGCCGCGCTCAACGACGGCGTCCCGTCGTCGACCTCGCCGGCCAACCCGTCGGCCGCGCCGAAGATCATCTACGTCGATGGCATCATCGACGCCAACGTCGACGACGCCAACAACCCACTGGGTTGTGACGAC
The DNA here is from genome assembly GCF_014202935.1 of Rehaibacterium terrae. Lineage (GTDB taxonomy): Bacteria > Pseudomonadota > Gammaproteobacteria > Xanthomonadales > Xanthomonadaceae > Rehaibacterium > Rehaibacterium terrae. The sequence continues at coordinate 140,883 of NZ_JACHHX010000003.1, forward strand.
TACGCGGCGGGCACCGGTTACTCGCTCGCGGCCTACCTCGAGGCCTACGATCCCGAGACTTGGGGGCGTGAGGTCCGGCCGAGCGGGCCGCTCGAGGACGCGCGCATCGTCGCCCGCAATCGTCAGCAGGCGCGGGTGCGGATCCGCATCGGCTCCAACACGACCATCGTCGGAGTCGGCAAGGAGGCCACCATCCGTGGTGCCTGGTTCGACCTGCGCGGTGCTTCCACGACTAATCGTCGCGGCAACATCATCATCCGCAACCTCACCTTCGAGGACACCTTCGACTGCTTTCCGGCCTGGGATCCGCTCGACGGCGCGGCCGGCAACTGGAATGCCCAGTACGATGCGATTTCGCTGCGCGATGTCGACAACGTCTGGATCGACCACAACCGTTTTCGCAACGTGACCACGGCCGATGACCTGCTGCCGACCCACTTCGGCCGCAAGTACCAGGTGCACGACGGACAGATCGACATCACCAACACCTCGGATCTGGTCACGGTGTCGTGGAACCGCTTCGAGCGGCATGACAAGCTGATGCTGATCGGCTCTTCCGACAGCGCGGTCGCCGACCGCGGACGGCTGCGGGTGACACTGCACCACAATCTCTTCGACGACATCGGCCAGCGTGCGCCGCGGGTGCGCTTCGGGCAGGTGCATCTGTACAACAACTACTACCGGATCCGCGACCCGGCCAACTACAGCTTCAGCTGGGGTGTCGGCATCGAATCGCAGATCTTCGCCGAGGGAAATTTCTTCTTCAGCGATCACGCGGTGACGCCGGACCGGTTCATTGCGGTATTCCGCGGCACCGCCCTGACCACCGTTGGCAACCTGCACACCGGCGTGCCGGCGCGGCGGCCGGTGGACATAGTCGCCGCCTACAACGCGGTCAACGATCCGCCGCTCGGCAATGACGCGGGCTGGACGCCGACCCTCGCGGCCGGGCTGCAACCGGCCTGGGTGGTGCCGCAGACCGTGTTGAGCAAGGCGGGGCCGATGGACTGGTAGCCGGACATGTCGCGCCGGTCATGGCCGCCGAACGGCCGGTCGGCTACAGGGTGCCGCGCTGGACGAACGGCGCCCGGCGCCACAGCTCGCGCTCGCCGCCGCGCGGGTCGTGCGCGAGCCGGGTTTCGGTGTCGAACAGCAGTGTTTCGCGGTGCGCGAGCGAGTAGGGCGGCCAGGCTGGGATGCCGGCGTGGTTCGGGTTGCCGGAGCGTGCGAACGCAAGCAGCGCCTCGCTCATGCGCTCGGCGAGCCTGCGCGCCCCGGCGCCGTCGCCGCTGCGCGCGCCGGCCCGGCCGGTGTTGTCGAACACCAGCGCGATGTCCAGGGTGTGGAAGGCGCCGAGTTCGGGCTCCAGCGGCGAGGCCCAGTCGAGCTGGTAGGCCCAGGTCGGCGCGACGTCGGCGCCGGCCTGCCGCGCGCGTGCCTCGAGCTCCTCGACCGCGCCACGCCACGAGCGGCCCGCCGTGGTCGCAGCGAAGAACACCTCGGACGGTGTGTAATGCGGATGGAGCCGGCGGTACTCGGCGATCACCTGATCGACCGGCAGATCGACGTACTGCTCGCGTTCGAGCCGGGCCGGCAGCGTGTCCCAGCACAACGTGAAATTCGCCGGGTCCCCGCCGAGCAGGGCGCGGGTCTCGTCGCGGGTGTTGCCGATCACCATCGGAACCGCCGCCGACTGCGCCGGTGCATCGGGCCAGAACGGGTGCCGTTGCAGCACCGTGCCATCGAGCACCGGGCCGAAGTAGAGGGTGGTGTCCTCGACCCAGGAGGGGTCGTGGGCCGCGCTCGCTTCCAGCAGACGCTCGGCCGGCAGGGTGCGCAGGGTTGGGAGGTCGTCCGGGCCGAAGCCGAGCGCCCCGAGAAAGCGCAGGGCACGTCGGGTTGCCGCACGTGGCCCGGCGGCGGTGACCTGCTGCCCGCTCATGGTCCAGGCGCGGTGGAACAGCCCGGCTGCGGCTGGCATCGCCATCAAGGTGGCGATCTTGGCGCCGCCGCCGGACTGGCCGAACACGGTGACGTTGCCGGGATCGCCGCCGAATTCGCGCGCGTGCTGCCGCACCCATTGCAGTGCCTGCACCAGGTCGAGTTGGCCGACGTTGCCCGAGCTGGCGAGCTCCGGTCCGCCGAGTCGGCCCAGGTAGAGGTAACCGAAGGCATTCAGACGGTGGTTGACGGTGACCACGACCACGTCGCCGCGCCGGCACAGGTTGCCGCCGTCGTAGAGCGGATCGCTGCACGAGCCGGTGTTGTAGCCGCCGCCGTGGATGTAGACGAGCACGGGCCGCTTCGCATCGTCGCGCAGGCCGGGCGTCCACACGTTGAGGAACAGGCAATTCTCGCAACCCGGCCCCTCAGCGCCGCGCTGCGGCGCCACGGCACCGTAAGCGGTCGCCTCGCGCACGCCTTGCCACGGCACTTCCGGCCGTGCAGGCTGGAAGCGCCGCGGCGCGGTGTCGGCCCCGTAGGGGATGCCGCGGAACACGTGCACGCCGTCTTCGATCGTGCCGCGGATGCGGCCGCTGCGCGTGCTCGCGAGCGTCGTGCGCGGCATGGCGGCGTGTGCGCCGAATGGCAGCGTTGCCACGAGCAGGCCGGCGCCGAGTGCGGTGCCCTGGTGCAGGAACTCGCGGCGGGTGGGGGACTGCAGCGGGGCGCGGCTGGCAGGAGGCTTGGGCGGACTCATCCTCGTCATCGCTCGCGTGTGGGGTGCGGGTTCGGCCGATTCGCGGCGGGGAGGTCCCGCCCGCCCGTCCGCGCCTTCCCTCCGGATCGGGGCCGGGGTCGGTTCCGCCCTCGCGGGAATGCCGACCCCGAAGCACAGCCCCTGTTCCCAGCTCGTGCCCGCCAGGCACTCATGCCGGCGGCGGCCGCCGCGGCAACTCCTTCAGCGGCTCCATGGTGTCGAGGTCCCAATCGGCCTCGACGAACGGCGCGCGCACCTCGGGCACCACTGGGTAGCCGCCGACCTCCTCTTCGCTGTCGATGATCGTGCCGCGGCCCTCGATCACGTTGGCGACGATGCGGCGGTCGATGTCGTCGCGGTCCCATGGACGCGCGCCGGCATGCAGGATCACGTGGTCCTGGACCTGCTCGGCGCGCAGCAGGCGCACGCCGAACGGCAGCACGGGTGCCCGGCGCAGCCGGTTGAGTCGGATCGGTGCGGTCGTGTAGCGGCCGATCTGCGGAATCGATCGACCGATGCGGTCCACGGCGATGTTGTCCTCCATGTACAGGTCGAGGTCGCCGGAGCCCCCGATCATGAACAAGGCCAGGTCCTCAGTGGAAGGACCGGCCCGCATGACGTTGCCGCGGATCGACATCAGCCCGGTCTGGTACTCGCGCCCGGCCCACTCCTCGGCGATCAGGTTGTAGTGGATGGCGCGCTGGCCCGGGTCGTAAATCAGGTTGTTGATCACCTGCCCGCGCACACCACCCTTGAACAGCGGGCTGCGTTCGTAATTGTGCGCATAGAGGTTGCCCACGATCAGGATGTCGGTGACGTTGTCGTGGATCAGCGAGCCTTTGGAATGTTCGCCCTTTGCGTGGGTGGAGTGCGCCAGGCCTTCGGCGATGATGTTGTTGCTGAAGGTGATCCGGTGCGAGGTGCCGGCGCGCCACTGCTCCGGGGTGTCGCCGATGAAGCGGGTGCCGGATGCGGAAAGGTTCTCGTCGGTGGCCCAGGTCAGCGAGTTGTTGTCGATGATCACGTCACGGGCACCGGCCACGGTGGTGATGGCGTCGAAGTCGATGCCGGCGCCCTTGCGCAGCCCGCCCTCGCCGGGGCGGATGCGGATGTGCCGGATCACCACGTCGTGGGTGGCGATGACCAGGCCGCCCCGGATCAGGGTGACGCCTGGCGATGGTGCCGTCTGGCCGGCGATGGTCAGGTAGGGCTGGTCGATGCGGATCTCGCGCAGGCCCAGGTCGATCACCCCGGCCACCTCGAACACGACGATGCGCGGCCCCGGCGTGCGCAGGGCTTCGAGCAGCGAGCCCGGGCCGTCCGCGCGCAGGGTGGTGACGCGCAGGATCTGGCCGCCGCGCCCGCCCGGGGTGTGCGCGGCCCAGCCCTGGGCGCCAGGGAAGGCCGTCTTGCGCGCGCCGTCGGCGGCGTGTGCCAGGCCGCCGACGGCCAGCATGCCGGCGACCAGCAGGGAGCCGAGGAGGCGACGACCGATGCCGGCCGCCCGATAGGCGAGTGTGGATTGCATGGGCCCTCCCAAGGTGGTTCCGCGCGACAGGCCGCATTCTCGGCGACGGCTTTGCCGCACTGCACATTGCCAATGACACCGGTTTACCATATACACCGACCCAAGCCCCTGTCGATGCGCACTGCAACAAACCGGCGGCGGGACCTGAACGGAGACGCAGTCTTGAGCACGACCACCCGCGATACCGGGGCCGCGCCGCCGGAACTGGCGCAGATCGCCGCCCGCTTCGTCGCCGCGCGCCGGCGGGGTGAGGTGTTGGCGGAGTTTCCGGGGACGATTCCGTGCGACCTGGAGACCGCCTACTGGGTTCAGGATCTCGCCATCGCGCAGTGGCCCGACCGACTGGTCGGCTGGAAGGTCGGCTACATTGCACCCGAACGGCGCGACGGCTCCGGCGACGATCGCCTGCTCGGCCCGATGTTCGCTCGCGCGCTCTGGCATGCCACTGGCGACATCTTGCCGGTGCCGGTGTTCGCCGGTGGCTTTGCCGCGATCGAGGCCGAGTACGTGCTGCAGCTCGCCGTCGATGCCCCTGCCGGCAAGTTGGACTGGACTCCCGAAGAGGCTGCCGCGCTGCCGGCGACCCTGTGGTTGGGCGTCGAGATCGCCAGCAGCCCGCTGGCGACGATCAACGCGCTCGGGCCCTGCGCAGTGGTCTCGGACTTCGGCAACCACAATGGCCTGGTGCTAGGCCCGCAGATCCGTGACTGGCAGCGGCTCGACGAGGCCAGCCTGCGGGCCGAGACCTGGATCGACGGCGTCCACGTCGGCAGTGGCGGCGCCGGCCGCCTGCCCGGCGGCTTGCGCGCGGCCTATGCTTTCGCCCTGACGCGCTCAGCGCGACGCGGCCGGCCGCTGAAGGCCGGCGAGCTGATCGCCACCGGCAACGCCACCGGCATCCACGAGATCCGCGTCGGCCAGCGCGCGCGGGTGCGCTTCCTCGGGCTGGCCGACATCGAGTGCGAGGCGCGGCCGGCGTTGCCTTCGCCTGCCGACGGAGAGCAGGGCGCATGAGCAGTCGTCGCCGGTTCCTGCTTGCCGGGCTCGGAGCCGCCTGTGCGCTGCCGTTTGCCGGCCGCGCCTGGGAGCCGGCGCCGATGCGCGTGCTCACCGCCACCGATGTGCATGTGCGCGACTACCCGACGGTGGCGGCCGTGCGCTGGATCGGCGAGCAGTTGACACGGGAAACCGGCGGCCGGCTCGGCCTGCGCGTGTACCACGGTGGTCAGCTCGGCCGCGAGTCGGACGCGATCGACATGGCACGCTTCGGTGCCATCGACATCGTACGTGTCTACTCGGGTGCGCTGAACAACGCCTTTCCGCTGACCCAGGCGCTGTGCCTGCCCTACGTGTTCGACTCGGTCGCGCACATGCGCCGGGTGATCGACGGCGAGGTCGGCACGGCGGTGCTGCGCGGCTTCGAGGCGCGCGGCCTGGTCGGCCTGGCGATCTACGACAGCGGTGCGCGCTGTTTTTACAACACCCGCCGACCTCTGCATACCCCGGCCGATCTGCACGGATTGAAGTTCCGCGCGCCGCCCTCGGACATCTTCATCCGCATGCTGCGCCTGTTCGGTGCCAATCCGACACCGCTGTCGTTCGGCGAGGTGTTCTCGGCGCTGGAGACCCGGCTGATCGACGGTGCCGAGAACAACATGCGCAGCTTTCACTCCAGCCGCCAGTTCGAGGTCGCCCGCTACTGGTCGCAGACCGAACACTCCTACGCACCCGACGTGCTGCTGATCTCGCGGCGCAGCTTCGAGGCGCTCGCCCCCGACGAGCGCGCCTTGCTGCTCGACACCGCGCGGCGCTCGGTGGCGGTGATGCGGCGGCTTTGGGACGAGTCCGAGGCCGCCGCCCGCCAGGCCGTGATCGACGCCGGCGTGCACATCAACACCGTCGACATGGTGGCCTTCGCGCAGGCCGCGCAGCCGCTGCTCGACGACCACCTGCGCCGGCCGGGGATCGCCGAGCTGTACCGTCGCATCCGCGACCTCGCCTGACCTGCGCCCACGAGCCCAGATGACCGACACCGCCTCCGCCACCCCCGACCGCGACGCCCTCGGTCGCGCCCTCGACATGCTGGCACGGCTGGCCATCGCGCTCGCCGCCGCCGCCCTGCTCGGCCTGGTCGTGGTGCAGGGCTGGCAGGTTTTCGCCCGCTACCTGCTCAATGCCTCGCCGAGCTGGACCGAGCCGGTCACGCTGCTGCTGCTGGCCACGGCGATGGGCTTCGGCGCCGCGGCCGGCGTGCGCGACAACCGTCACTTCGGCTTCTTCCTGCTGGCCGAGGCGGCCGGCCCGCGCGGACGCCGGCTGTTCGAGCTGCTCGGCGCGGCGGTGATGCTGCTGCTCGGCATGGCGATCGCCGGCTGGAGCGCGCGACTGCTGCTCGACGGCTGGGACGTGCGGCTGGCCGGCGCGCCGTTGCCTCAGAGCATCAATTTCCTGCCACTCGCGCTCGGCGGCGCGCTGATCGCGCTGTTCGCGCTCGACCGGCTGCGGCGGGCATGGCGTCCACGCGCCGCGGCCGGGGAGGGCTGAGCGATGGCCACGGCGATCCTCTTCCTGGTCTTCGCCGTACTGCTGCTGGCCGGCGTGCCGGTGGCCTTCTCGCTCGCGGCCGCCGCACTGGCCACCCTGGTCTACCTCGATCTGCCGCTGGTGGTGCTGGTGCAGCAGCTCGGCGCCGGCATCGGCTCGGCCACGCTGATCGCGATCCCGTTGTTCATCTTCGCAGGCGAGATCATGCTGCGCGGTGGCATCTCCGAGCGGCTGATCGGCCTGGCGGCGGCGCTGGTCGGCCGGCTGCGTGGCGGGCTCGGCCAGGTCAGTGTGCTGTCCTCGCTGTTCTTCGGCGGCGTGTCCGGCTCCGCGATCGCCGACGTCTCGGCGGTCGGCGGCACGATGATTCCGCAGATGGTCAAGCGTGGCTACGACCGCGACTACGCTGTCAATGTCAGCATCACCGCCGCGCTGGTCGCGCTGCTGGTGCCGCCCTCGCACAACCTGATCCTGTACTCGGCCGCGGCCGGCGGCGGCATCTCGATCATCGAACTGTTCGCGGCCGGCATCGTGCCAGCGCTGATGATGACGGTGGCGATCATGTTCACCGGCTGGGCGGTGGCGCGCCGGCGCGGCTACGGCACCGAGGCCTTCCCCGGCTTCCATGCCGTGCTGGTGCGGCTGGTGGCGGCACTCCCGGGCCTCGGCCTGGTGGTGCTGATCTTCGTCGGCATCCGCGCCGGCATCTTCACCGCGGTCGAGAGCGCGGCGATGGCGGTGCTGTACGCGCTCGCCGTCACCGCGCTGATCTACCGCGGCATGGGCGTGCGCACCTTCCTGGATACCGTGGTGCACGCGGCGCGCACCACCGGTGCGATCCTGTTCGTGATCGCGTCGGCGGCGGCATTCGGCTGGCTGCTGGCCTACCTGCAGGTACCGGCGGCGGCGGTCGAGCTGCTGCAGGCGGTCGCAAGCGACCGACTGACTGTGCTGCTGCTGATCATCCTGCTGCTGCTGGCGCTGGGCACCTTCATGGATCTGGCGCCGATGATCCTGATCTGCACGCCAATCTTCCTGCCGGTGGCGCGCGCCTACGGCATCGATCCGGTGCACTTCGGCCTGGTGCTGGTGCTCACCGGCGGCATTGGCCTGGTGACCCCGCCGGTCGGCTCGGTGCTGTTCATCGGCACAGCGATCGGCAAGATCGGCGTCGGCGAATGCATGCGCACGATCTGGCCGTTCTGGCTTGCTGCACTGGGTGTGCTGCTGATCGTGGCCTTCTTCCCCGGGTTGTCGCTCTGGCTGCCGGGGCTGTTGCGGCCGTGACCGGCGCCGGGCGTCGGTGCGGACGCTAGAATCGGACGCCCAGCTCTCCACGGACCGGCCATGGCCACGCGAAAGCCTCCGGACACTAGCACGCCCGCCGACAAGCCGACCCCGCCCGGCAAGGTCGCCACCATCAACGACATCGCGCGCCTGGCCGGAGTCTCGAAGAAGACCGTGTCGCGGATCATCAACCGCTCGCCGCTGGTCCACAAAGACACCCGCGAGAAGGTCGAGGCGCTGATGCGCGAGGTCGGCTACGTACCCGACCCGATGGCACGTGGTCTGGCGTTCCGCCGCGCCTTCCTCATCGGCATGGTCTACGACAACCCGACCGCGCAGTACATCGTCGACATGCAGTACGGCGCGCTCGACGCCCTGCGCGATTCCGGCTTCGAGTTGGTCGTGCACCCCTGCGACACCCGCAGCACCGGCTATATCGACGGCGTGCGCCGCTTCGTCCAGCAGCAGAAACTGCACGGCGTAATGCTGGTGCCACGAGCATCCGACGATCCGGCGCTCGCGCGGATGCTGGAGGAGATCGGCTGCCGTTACAGCCGCATCGTGCCGGTCGCCGACGACCCCACCGACGGCCGCCTGGTGGTGACCCATGACCGCGACGGCGCCGCCGAGGCCGCCGACTACCTGCAGACACTCGGGCATCGCGACATCGCCGTGATCACCGGCCCGCTGAGTTACCGCTCGGCGGTGGAGAGGACTGCCGGTTTCGTCGAGACCCTGGCCGCGCGTGGCATCGGCATCCCGAAGGCGCGCATCGTCGAGGCCGGTTACACGTTCGAATCCGGCGTGGTTGCGGCCGAGAAGCTGTTGGCGGGCAGGAAGCGGCCTACCGCGATCTTCGCCGAGAACGACGAGATGGCTGCTGGCGTCTACAAGGTGGCCATGCGCGCCGGCATCAACATTCCGCGTGACCTGGCGGTGATCGGCTTCGACGACAGCCCGCTGGCCTCGCGGCTGTGGCCCTCGCTGACTTCGGTGCGCCGGCACACACGTGACACCGGGCGGATCGCCGCGACCATGCTGATCCGCGCCGACGGCGACGCCATGCGGGCGGCGAGCGTACGGCCGCACCTGATCGTGCGCGACTCCTGCCAGCCGCCGCGCTGAGTGCGTCCTCCTCGCGGCTGACGCCGCTCCTGCACGCGGGCCCCCGCTCGGTCGCCTCGTCGCGGCACGGAATGACACCGGTTTCCTGAGTCGCTACACTCGACCCGAGCCCCGTTCCACCGGGCGCCGCGCCCGTGCCCTCGCGCCCACCTTGCCAGGAGTCCCGCGATGTTCCGCAAGACCTACCACGCTACCCATCCCGACATGATGGCCGGCGTCAGCAACCAGCAGTTGCGCGACCGCTACCTCATCGACGGACTGTTCCATACCGACCGGATCACGCTCGACTACCTGCATTACGAGCGTTTCGTGATCGGCGGCGCGGTGCCGGTCGACCGCCCGCTCAGTCTGCCGACGCAGAGTGAGCCGGCATCGGCCGCCGGTCAGCCGTTCCTGCAGCGGCGTGAGCTGGGCGTGGTCAACGTCGGTACCGGTATCGGCACGGTGCGCGTCGACGGCCGGGAGTATGCGCTGGTGCCGAAGGACGGTCTGTATGTGCCGATGGGCAGCGCCGAGGTGGTATTCGCCTCTGCCGATCCGGCCAATCCGGCGCGCTTCTACCTCGTCTCGACGCCGGCGCACGCCCGCCACGAGACCGTGCACATCTCGATCGAACGGGCAGTGCCGCTGGAGCGCGGCGCGCTGGAGACTTCCAACGAGCGCACCATCTACCAGTACATCGTTCCGGCTACCTGCAAGTCGTGCCAGCTGCTGCTCGGCCTGACCATCCTGAAGTCCGGAAGCGTCTGGAACACAATGCCGCCGCACCTGCACGACCGTCGCTCGGAGGTCTACTTCTACTTCGACCTCGCCGACCAGAAGGTAATGCACTTCATGGGTGAGCCACAGGACATGCGCCACATCGTGGTTGCCAACGAGGAGGCCGTGGTGTCGCCGCCGTGGTCGATCCACATGGGCTCAGGCACCAGGAACTACTGTTTCATCTGGGCGATGGGCGGCGAGAACCTCGACTACACCGACATGCACCAGCTCGATATCTGCCAGCTCAAGTGAAAAGCACTCATGGAGAGAGCGGAAAACAACAGGAGGACTCGGAGAGTTTTCAATCGATCCTACTCCGTGTCCTCCGCTTCTCTCCCTTACTCCGTGTGTGTTGTTGCTTCCGGGTTTTTCAGTCGCGTACGCAGGTGCGCACTTGCAGCGTGAGGACGTGAGATGAGCCATCCATTCGATCTTACCGGCCGGGTCGCACTGGTCACCGGGGCCAATACCGGCCTGGGCCAGGGCATGGCGATCGCGCTGGCCGAGGCCGGTGCCGACATCGCCGCCGCCGGTATCACTCCGGCCACCGACACCGGCGAGAAGGTGCGTGCCCTGGGTCGCCGCTTCGTCAACATCGAGGCCAACCTCGGCAGCATCGAGCCGATCCCGCGCATCGTCCAGGAGACGCTCGCCGGGCTCGGCCGGCTCGACATCCTGGTCAACAACGCCGGCCTGATCCGCCGCGCCGATGCGGTCGATTTCACCGAAAAGGACTGGGACGAGGTGATGAACGTCAACCTCAAGTCGGCATTCTTTCTGTGTCAGGCCGTCGGCCGGCATTTCATCGCCGAAGGTCGCGGCAAGATCGTCAACATCGCCTCGATGCTGTCCTTCCAGGGCGGTATCCGCGTGCCCTCATACACCGCCAGCAAGTCCGGCATCGCCGGCATCACCCGCCTGCTCGCCAACGAGTGGGCGGCAAAAGGTGTCAATGTCAACGCCATCGCGCCGGGCTACATGGCCACCGACAACACCGCCCAGCTGCGCGCCGACGCCAAGCGCAGCGCCGAGATTCTCGGCCGCATCCCGGCCGGGCGCTGGGGCGAGCCGGCCGACCTCGGCGGTGCGGTGGTGTTCCTCGCCAGCCGCGCCTCCGACTACGTCAACGGCATCGTGCTGCCGGTCGACGGCGGCTGGCTGGCGCGCTGAGGCCGTCCAGATCGAGGCCTGCCCACTCCGTGAGCGCTGTCGCTGCCGACGCTTCGAGATCCATACCGGAGCGGAGAACGGTCATGCCCCGTATCAATGCCGTTCTTTCCGCCGTGACGCTCTCCGTCGTCGCGCCGGTCACGGCGCAGGCGCCGGCACGCAGCGATTCCCATGTCGAGAACGAGCGCGACATCGCCGTCGGCCAGCCAGGCCCGCACGCAGGCGATGGCACGACCACGGCGTATCCGTTCTTCGAACACGCCGCTGGCCTCGACATCGTGTTCCGCAAGCGCGCCCTGCACGCCGGCGCCAGCATCGGCGAGCACGTCAACGACAAGGACGAGGTCTACTACGTGCTCAGCGGTCGCGGCCTGCTTCGCCTGCAAGGCGTCGAGCGCGAAGTCGGGCCCGGCGACGCCATCCTCACCCGCGACGGCGACAGCCACGCCCTGCGCCAGACCGGCGACGAGGACCTGGTGATCTTCATCGTCTACCGCCGGCCTGTGCGGTAGTTTCAGGAATCGGAAATCGGAAAAACCCAGGGCCTTTCCGATCGAGCACGACGAAGCCGAGCGGCTGATCTCCGATTCCCGATCTCCGCCCTCAATCTCCGCTCGCGGCCTCGATCTGCTCACGCCGCCGCTCGGCGGCGTCCAGCGCCTGCCGCTCGACGGCGCGCGCGCGTTCCTGCGGCGCCAGGATGGCCTCGCGCAACCGGGTGGCGGTCTGCGGGCGTTCGGGCGGGTTGGGCGGTGGCGGCGGGTCGGCGCAGGCGCACAGCGCCAGGGCGACGGTGGGCGGCAGCAGGGCGTGGCGGATCGTGCGGCGCATGGGCGGCTCCGATGGCGCAGGCCTGCGGCTATGCTAACGCCGCCGACCCGAACGAGGATTTCGCATGAACCCGCATCGCTGGAGGCTGGATGGGCAGGTCGCGCTGGTGACCGGCGCCAGCTTCGGCATCGGCCGCGCTATCGCCGCCGAGCTGCTGGCCTTCGGCGCCGACGTGCTGCTGGCGGCGCGCGACGCCGACCATCTGGAAACCGCCCGCACCGAGCTGGAGGAGGAGTTCCCCGGCCGCGCCGTGCGCGCCTTCGCCGGCGACCTCGCCGACGGCGAGCAGCGTCGCGAGCTGTTCGACTGGGTGGAGGACCTGGGCTGCGGGCTCAACATCCTGGTCAACAACGTCGGCAACAACCACAGCCGCGCGGCGATGGACTACGCCGAGGACGAATGGCGCGCGCTGTTCGAGACCAATTTGTTCTCGGCCTGGGAGCTGAGCCGCTACGCCTACCCGCTGCTGACCCGCCACGCGTCCTCGAGCATCGTCAACATCGGCTCGGTCTCCGGCCTGACCCATGTGCGCACCGGCGCCGTGTACGGCATGAGCAAGGCGGCGCTGCATCAGCTCACGAAAAACCTCGCCTGCGAATGGGCCGGCGACGGCATCCGCGTCAACGCGGTCGCGCCCTGGTACATCCGTACCCGCCGCACCTCGCCCAAGCTGGCCGAGCCCGACTACTACGAGGAAGTGATCGCGCGCACGCCGATGGGCCGTGTCGGCGAGCCGGAAGAAGTCGCTGCGGCGGTGGCCTTCCTGTGCCTGCCGGCGTCGAGCTACATCACCGGCGAATGCATCGCCGTGGATGGCGGTTTCCTGCGCTACGGCTTCTGAATCGATGCGCTCACATCGCTGAATCGCCGGTTCATGCATGCCGGCGGGCGTTCAGCTTGGCCGGCGATACTCGCCATCACAGGCACGGAAAAGGAGGCCTTTGCATGAACAAGCTTCTGATCGCTCTGTTCGCCGTCGCGCTGCTCGCCCTGGGCCAAACGGGCCATGCCGCCGACGCCCGCACCATCGACAAGCGCGTGCAGGAGACCCTGCAGAACCTGTACCGGCATGCGCCGGCGCTGCGCCCGGTGGTGAACAACGCCGCCGGCGTGCTGGTGTTCCCGCGCGTCTACAAGGCCGGCATCGGCATCGGCGGCGACTACGGCGAGGGTGCGTTGCTCGAAGGTGGCCGCACCACCGGCTACTACAACATCGTCTCCGGCTCGGTCGGTTTCCAGCTCGGCGCGCAGCGCCGCGCGCAGATCATCGTCTTCACCGATCGCGACGCCCTGGCCAGGTTCAAGGCCACCAACGGCTGGAAGGCCGGCGTCGACGCCAGCGTGGTGCTGGTCGATCTCGGCGCCGCCGGCAACATCGACACCAACACCGCCCGCGAGCCCGTGCTCGGCTTCGTGCTCGGCGAGAAGGGCCTGATGTACAACGCGACGCTGGAGGGTTCCAAGATCACCCGCATCCAGCGCTGACGCACGGGTGCCGCAGCCCGGGCGCCCGGGCTGTGAGGCCGGATCGCGCCGGAGCGCGTCCGGGCTGCGGCGCCCGCCCGGGCGGATGCGTCCGGTGCCGCATCACCTTGCTGCGATCCGCCACACACAGGGTCCTCTCCCCGAGGGGAGAGGGCAGCGTGCGCCACACGCAGGGGCGCTCTCCGGCAACGTGGCGGGTCGTGCGCGGAGCGCACGCCACGAGAGCTGGTCGCGAAACCCGCACCTGTTCAACCTGGCCGACCTGCACGCTACCGCGCCGGGATCCCGTCCTTCCGTCGCGACCAATGCGCGAGGCAGCATGGACCCCGGCCTTGCGCCGGAATGACGGTGCTCCGATGCTCTTTCCCGGGTCCCGGCCCTACCTGCAATACCGAGCCACGATATCCACCCGCCGCGCGAACTCGGCCTCCGCCTGCGCGCGGGTGTCGCTGAAGGCGAAGCGCAGGTCGCGCTCGGCCTCGGCGCGCAGGAAGCGCCAGCGCGCGCAGGCCGCGGCATCGTCCAGGCGCCGGCAGGTGTCGCGTACCCACTGGCAGGCGGCGGCCTGCTCGGGCGGCAGGCCGCGCATGTCCCAGCCCAGCACCGCCAGTGGCACGCAGCGCGGGATCGTTTCGCCGGTTTCACTGTCGTAGGTCTTGCCGTCCCAGGTCTGGCATTCCCACAACGGCGGCGGCGACAGCGCCGCCTGTGGTTCGGGCGGCGGTGCAGGGGCGGGTGCCGGCCCGGGCTCGGCGGGCGGCGGTACTGGCGGTACCAGCGATGTTGGCGGCGGCCGCGCGGGCTCCAGCGGCCGCTCCAGTTCGCGCCGCTCCTGCCGCTGGCCGGACGGGCAGGGCTGGTCCTGCAGGCTGACCAGGCCCTCGTCGTCGACGCAGCGGTACACCGTCACCGGCTGGGCCTGTGCGAACAGCCACACGCCCGCCAGCAGCAAAGCCGTTATGCTCCGGAGCGTTTTCGCCGCCATGCGGACATTGTCCGCCCGGCGTCCTGCATCCGCCACCGGAGACCCGCATGAAACGCCTGCTGCTCACCGCCGCCCTCGCGCTCGCACTGCCCGTGCAGGCCGCGATTCCGCCCGCGCCGGACCGCCGCGAGGGCGACGGTCCCTACCCGCAGCTGATCCTGCGCGGCGTGACGCTGATCAACGGCACCGGCGCGCCGGCCTACGGCCCGGTCGACATCGTCATCGAAGGCAACCGCATCGCCGAGGTGCGCAGCGTCGGCAGCCCCGGCGCGCCGATCGACCCGGCGCGCCGGCCCAGGCTGGCCGAAGGCGGCCACGAGATCGACCTGTCCGGGCATTACGTGATGCCCGGCATCGTCGACATGCACGGCCACATCGGCGGCCGCGACCAGGGCACGCCGGCCGAGTACGTCTACAAACTGTGGCTGGGCCACGGCATCACCAGCGTGCGCGACCCCGGCTGCGGCAACGGTATCGACTGGTGCGTGAGCGAGATGCGTCGCAGCGAGCGCAACCAGATCACCGCGCCGCGCATCTTTCCCTACGCCTTCTTCGGCCAGGGCCGCGCGCGGCCGATGCTGCGGCCGGAGGAAGCGCGCGAGTGGGTGCGCGACATGAAGCGCCGCGGCGCGCTCGGCATGAAGTGCTTCGGCTACCGCCCCGACATCCTCGAAGCCGCCTTCGACGAGCTGCGCAAGCAGGGCATGGGCAGCGCCTGTCACCACGCCCAGCTCGACGTCTCGCGCGTCAACGTGCTCACCACCGCACGCTGGGGCCTGACCACCATGGAGCACTGGTACGGCCTGCCCGAGGCACTGTTCGACGGCCAGACCGTGCAGGACTACCCGGCCGACTACAACTACATGAACGAGCAGCACCGCTTCCACCAGGCCGGCCGGCTGTGGGCGCAGGCAGCGGAGAAGGGCAGCGACAAGTACGAGACGGTGATCAAGGAACTGCTCGCGCTCGACCTGACCATCGACCCCACCTTCAACATCTACCAGGCCACCCGCGACCTGATGCGCGCCCGCCGCGCCGAGTGGCACGACGACTACACCCTGCCCGCGCTGTGGGACTTCTTCCGCCCCAACCGCGACAGCCACGGCAGCTTCTTCTTCGACTGGGGCAGCGAGGAGGAGACCGCCTGGAAGGACAACTACCGGCGCTGGATGGCCTTCGTCAACGACTACAAGAACCGCGGCGGCCGCGTCACCGTCGGTTCCGACTCCGGCTACATCTACAAGACCTACGGCTTCGGCACCATCGAGGAGATGGAGCTGCTGCGCGAAGCCGGCTTCCACCCGCTGGAAGTGCTGCGCGCCGCCACCCTCCACGGCGCCCAGGCCCTCGGCGCCGCCGACCGCATCGGCAGCATCGAACCCGGCAAACTCGCCGACCTCGTCATCCTCGACGAAAACCCCCTCGCCAACCTCAAGGTGCTCTACGGCACCGGCCACATCCGCCTGGGGCCCGACGGCCAACCCACCCGCGTCGGCGGCGTGAAGTACACCGTCAAGGACGGCATCGTCTTCGACGCCCGCGCACTGCTCGCCGACGTGCGCCGGATGGTGGCGGAGGAAAAGGCCAAGCGGGGGATTACGACCTTGCCGCAGCCGGGGACGGCGGGGGACGAGTGAGGCGGAATTGCACAGACGTTACTCGACCGAACGCAGAAGGCCGGCGAATCGCCGGCCTTCTGCGCTTGCATCGGGCTTGCCCCGAACTCAGGGTAAATCCACGGTCTGGTGCAGTTCGATGCCGCGTTCGGTGAATTCGATGCGCATGTCCATGCGCTGGAACAGGTTGGCGTAGACGGTGCGCAGGGTGTCGGCTTCGCGGGCCATGCGGGTGTTGAGGGCTTCGAGCTTGGCGCGGGTTTCGGCGTCGGCGTCGGCGGGCAGGTCGGCGGCCTGCCGGGCCATGAGGTCGGCGAGCAGGGTGTAGAACCGCGCGCTGGCGCCGATGACCAGCAGGGGTTGTTCGGCGGCGTTCGATTGCAGGGCCCTGGCGAGCCTGGTCTGTTCGCCTTCGCCGAGGCTGAGGGCGAGGGTGTGTTCGCTCATCGCGGCGTGCAGCGGGGCGTCGATGGGCTGGTTGGGCAGGGGCGGCAGGGCGCGGACTTCGCCGTCGGGCACGAGGCCGGCGCCGGCGATCTGCGGGGCGACGCTCTGGGCGAGGCCGAGCAGGGCGGCGGGGTTGTCGGAGCCGAGGGTGAGGACGGCGGCGATGTCTTCGGGCAGGCCGCCCTCGCCAAGCGTCAGTTTCGTCAGCGCGATGTGGAAGCCGCGGAACACCGGGGCGGCCATGAACAGGCCGGGGTTGGTCGCGGCCTGCCGGGCCTGGGCGAAGCCGTCGTTGAGCGGCTTGAGCGCGTCGCACTGCCACGGGGCGTCGCCGGCCTGTTTGGCGAAGCCGTGGACGACCTCGGGCAGGGCGGCGAGTTTGAGGCTGAGGCCGAAGTGGACGAGGGTGTCGCCATCGACGGCGGGCAGGCCCGGCATCGGGGCGCGCAGTTTCATCAGCGCCTGGGCGATGTCGGTGCGGGTTTCGATGACGCCGCGGGCGGCGGCGTGGCGGGCGTCCAGCGCGGTGTAGCCGAAGCTCATGCGCGGCCAGGCGGCGGCGAGCGCGGCGAACTCGCCGCGGCAGGTGGCGTCGAGGCTGGGCTTGGTGAGGCCGATGGCGGCGAGGAAGGCGGCCTGGATGGCGTCGGGCTCGCCGGTGGTGGCGTCGAGCAGGCGCGCGCTGTCGATGTAGCCGGAGACGAAGTCGATGTAGCCGAACTCGCGGTTGAGCGCGTGCAGGCCGCGGCTGTCGGCCAGCGAGCGCGCCGGGCGGTCGAGGCCGAGGATCTGCCGCTGCACGGCGCGGTCGGCGGTACGCGGCAGCAGGCTGATGACGAGGTGGTCGCCGACGATGGCGATCAGGCCGGCGAGCGGGGCCTCGGGCGGCGCGTAGGTCCAGGTGGCCGCGCCGTCGATGTCGGCCGCGTTGGCCAGGTCGCCGGCGGCGTCGGCGAGGCGGCCGAGGAAGGCGTGCATCTTCGCGGCGTCGGCGAGCTCGATGCGGGCGACCGGCAGCAGGCCGAGGCCGTAGACGGCCATCTGCGCCTGCATGGAGAGGCCGAGGTCGGTGTAGGCCTGCATCGGTGTTTTGCCGGCGAACTCGCCTTCGATCGCATCGAGCACGGCGAGCAGGCGCGGGTCGCTGTCGGGCTTGTCGGCCAGCATCGCGCGCAGGTCGGCGAACTGGTTGGCGTAGACCTCGCCCATCGCAGCCATCTGCGCCTCCCACTGCGCGATGGCGGCCGGCGGCGGTGGGTTGGTGCTGGCGAACACGAAGGGCGTGTCGGCCGGAACGAAGGCCAGCGGGGCGTCCGGATCGATCCGGTCGCGGCCGAGGTACCACCAGGTGCCGGCGGCGGCGATGGCGGCCAGCAACAACAGCAGCAGGAGGGTCTTGCGCATCGGGGAACTCCTTTTCACGGCGACGAAAGGCGCCATGCTACCGGCCCGGCCGGGCGGTCGTCATCCATGCGGGGCGCTGTAGAGCCCTCCCCTTCAAGGGGAGGGTTGGGTGGGGATGGCGTGCGGGCTCGCGGATGACGTCGCGAACACCACCCCCACCCCAGCCCTCCCCCTGAGGGGGAGGGAGAAAATGCAGCCGCCTCGAAGCCCTCTCGCGCTCGCTGGGAAGCGGTTGGGATGAGGGCTCGCCCGCTGCGGGGGTAGGCCTTCGCTTCTCTCGGTCGGCGGAGCGACTCACGACCCTGATCGCATCGACCCGGCCGCCCTCGCGACCTTCTCCGGGCAGGGGCACGTGGCGGCGGCGCTGTCGAGCCCTCCCTTTCAAGGGGAGGGTTGGGTGGAGATGGTGTGCGGGCTCGCGGATGACGTCGCGAACACCACCCCCACCCCAGCCCTGCCCTGAGGGGGAGGGAGAAGAGCGCAGTCGGCGTGACGCGCCTCCCGCACAGCGGGGCGGGAGAAGGATGCGGTTGTCTTGCCGCCCTCGCCCGCAGGCGCGGGAGGGCGGTGGGCCTGTCAGACGGCGGTCTTGCGCGCGCGAGTCTTCCTGGCCGGCGCCTTCTCGGTGGCGGCTTTCTTCGTCGGGGCTTTCCTGGCCGCGGCCTTCCTGGTGGCCGCCTTCTTGGCCGGGGCCTCGGCCTTGCCGGTGGTCTTCTTCGCCGCGGCCTTCCTGGCACCGGCGCCCTTGCGGACGGGCTTGCCGGTCTCGGCCAGGATGGCCCGGCACTCCTCCAGCGTCAGCGTGGCCGGTTCGCGATCCTTGGGGATCTTGCCGTTCTTCTCGCCGTCGGTGATGTAGGGGCCGAAGCGGCCGTTGAGCACCTGCACGGTGCTGCCCTCGAAGGCCTTGATGATGCGGTTGGCGGCGATCTCTTCCTTCTCGCGGATCAGCGCCAGGGCGCGGTCGAGCCCGAGGGTGTAGGGATCGTCTTCCTTCTTCAGCGAGGCGTAGGTCTTGCCACGCTTGACGAAGGGGCCGAAGCGGCCGATGCCGACGCTGACTTCCTCGCCCTCGTGCTCGCCCAGCACGCGCGGCAGCTTGAACAGCTCCAGCGCCTCTTCCAGCGTGATGGTGTGGATGCTCTGGCCGGGGCGCAGGCTGGCGAAGCGCGGCTTGTCCTCGTCGTCCTTGCTGCCGATCTGGGCGAACGGCCCGTAGCGGCCCAGGCGCACGCTCACCGGCTTGCCGCTGGCCGGGTCGATGCCGAGCTCACGGGCACCGCTGGCCTCGGCGCGGTCGACGGTCTCGGCCTTCTCGTCCACCAGCGCCTTGAACTCATCCCAGAACCGCTCCAGCAACGGCACCCAGGCCTCCTCGCCGCGCGAGACGGCGTCGAGCTCGTCCTCCAGCTTGGCGGTGAAGTCGTAGTCGACATAGCGGGTGAAGTGGCCGGTGAGGAACCTGGCCACGGCGCGACCGACGTCGGTGGGACGGAAGCGGCGGCTGTCGAGGTAGACGTAGTCGCGGTTGAGCAGGGTCTGGATGATGCTGGCGTAGGTGGACGGGCGGCCGATGCCGTACTCCTCCAGCGCCTTGACCAGCGAGGCCTCGGAGTAGCGCGGCGGCGGCTCGGTGAAGTGCTGGTCGGTGCGGATGCCACCCAGCGGCACCATGTCGCCGGGCTTCATCGGCGGCAGCTTGCGGCCCTCGTCCTCGTCCTCGGCGGTCTTCTGGTCCTTGCCCTCCTCGTACACGGCGAGGAAGCCGGGGTCGACCACGGTGGTGCCGGAGGCGCGGAAGGCGTGTTCGCTGCCGCAGGCCAGCTCGACCGAGACGGTGTTGAGGGTGGCCGGCACCATCTGGCAGGCCACGGCGCGCTTCCAGATCAGTTCGTAGAGGCGGCGGGCGTCGTCGTCGAGATACTTGGCGACGCTGGCCGGGGTGCGCAGGGCCGAGGTCGGCCGGATCGCCTCGTGGGCTTCCTGTGCGTTCTTGGACTTGGTCTGGTAGAGGTTGGGCTTGTCCGGCAGGGCATGGGTGCCGAAGTCGCGGGCGATCACGTCGCGCAGCTCGGCGATGGCCTCGGCGGAGAGGTTGACCGAGTCGGTACGCATGTAGCTGATCAGGCCGACCGTGCCCTCGTCGCCCAGCGCCACGCCCTCGTAGAGCTTCTGCGCCACGCGCATGGTGCGCGAAGTGGAGAAGCCGAGCTTGCGGGCGGCTTCCTGTTGCAGGGTGGAAGTGATGAACGGCGGTGCCGGACGGCGCTTGCGCTCCTTGCTCTGCACGTCGGTGACGCGCAGGGCGTTGCCGCCGGCGGCGGCGAGGCGGGCACGGGCGGCCTCGGCGTCCTTGCGGTTGGTGAGGTCGAACTGCTCGAACTTCTTGCCGTCGAGCTTGACCAGGCGCGCGCTGAAGACGCCTTGCGGGTGGACGAGTTCGGCTTCGACGGTCCAGTACTCGCGGGGCTGGAAGGCTTCGATCTCCTCCTCGCGCTCGACGATCATGCGCAGCGCCGGCGACTGCACGCGGCCGGCGGACAGTCCGCGCTGCACCTTGCGCCAGAGCACCGGCGACAGGTTGAAGCCGACCAGGTAGTCGAGCGCGCGGCGGGCCTGCTGGGCATCGACCAGCTCGCTGGCGATGGCGCGCGGGTGGGCGATGGCCTCCTGGATGGCGCGCGGGGTGATCTCGGTGAACACCACCCGGTGCAGCGGCTTGCCCTCGAGCAGGCCGCGCTCGCGCAGGATCTCGGCGATGTGCCAGGAGATCGCCTCGCCCTCACGGTCCGGGTCGGTGGCCAGGTACAGGGCCTCGGCCTGCCTGGCGGCCTTGGCGATCGCCTCGACGTGTTTCTCGTTCTTGTCGATCAGCGTGTAGTTCATGGCGAAGCCGCGCGTCGGGTCGACCGCGCCCTCCTTCGGCACCAGGTCGCGCACGTGGCCGTACGAGGCCAGGACCTGGAAGTCCTTGCCGAGGTACTTGTTGATCGTCTTGGCCTTGGCGGGCGACTCGACGATGAGGAGGTTCTTGGCCATGGGTCGGGATACTCCGCCGCCTCCGTGAAGGCCGCGCAAAGAAGGCGACGCCCGCGGGGCCGCGGGCGTTGGGTCTATTTCAGTGGAGCCACTCGGGCGGGCGGTGTCAAGCTCAGGGCCCCGGCGGGGTGGCCATGGCGCCCGGCCGGACAACGCAGGCAGGGCGCCGGGCCGGCCAGTCAGTGCACCGGCTCGGGCTCGTCCTCGAACATCTGGCTCTCCATCCAGGCGTAGGCCGCCTCGGACCCCGGCTGGTTGAACAGCACCATCAGCACCACCCACTTGAGGTCGTCCAGATCGATCTCGTCCTGGTCCAGGGCCATGGCCCGGTCCAGCACCAGTTCGCGCTGGTGGGCATCGAGCACGCCGTTGTGCTCCAGGAACATCAGGAAGCCCCGGCAGTCCCCGTCGAGCCGGGCCAGCTCGGGCTCGGCATACACGCGCACCGGGCCGTCGCCGGCGCGCGGTGCTCCGCCGGACGGACGCTGGTTCGCCAGTGCGTCCAGCCAGTCGAAGGCCTTGCTGATTTCCGCGGGGGAGAAACCGGCCTGGGTCAGCTCGCTGAGCAGGGGGCCGTTGCGGAGGGAGTCGCGGTCGCGGACGGCGTCGGGGTCGTCGTAGAAGTAGTGTTCGAACAGGTAGAGCAGTACGTCGAGAATATTCTCTTTCATCACCCTCTGCCTGCGCCGGCTGCGGCGCGTGGGGGAGGTCAGGGCCTCCGGGCGTAGCGGCCGTGATCGGCGGTCACCAGGCCCTCGAGTTCCATGAGCAGGAGCATGGAGGACAGGACACCCACCGTCAATCCTGTGCGCCCGGACAGTTCGTCCAGCCCCGCCGGGTCGTGCCCGAGGGCATCCCAGAGGCGCTGGTAGTCGGGGTCGGCGGGCAGTTTGACCGCCGCCGATGTCTGCGCGGTGAACGTGGGGGCGGCCGCCGCGGCAGACAAGCGCCCGCGCAGTGCCTCGGCCAGCTCGGCGGCGACCGGGGCCAGGGCCTGGACCACTTCGCCGGCCTCCTCGACCAGCGCCGCGCCCTGCCGGATCAGCGCGTGACAGCCGCGCGCCAGCGGGTTGTGGATCGAGCCGGGCACGGCGAACACCTCGCGGCCGGCCTCGCCGGCCAGGCGGGCGGTGATCAGCGCCCCGGAGCGGGTGGCGGCCTCGACCACCAGCACGCCCAGCGCCAGCCCGGCGACGATGCGGTTGCGGCTGGGGAAGTGCTCGCGGCGCGGGCCGGTGCCGGGCGGGTGCTCGCTGACCAGGCAGCCGTGGGCGGCGATGCGCGCGGCCAGCTCGCGGTGGGCGCCGGGGTAGACCTGGTCCGGGCCGGTGCCCATGACGGCCACCGTCGCGCCGCCGCCGGCCAGCGCGCCGAGGTGGGCGGCGGCGTCGATGCCGCGCGCCAGTCCGCTGGCGACGGTCAGCCCGGCCTGGGCGAAAGCCCGGGCGAAGGCGTGGGCGTTGTCGGCGCCGGTGGCGGTCGGCGAGCGGCTGCCGACGATGGCGACCTGCGGGTGCCAGAGCCAGTCGGGATCGCCCACCACCCACAGCGCCGGCGGCGGACTGGGGATGCGCCGCAGCAGGGCGGGGTAGTCGGGGCTGTCCCAGCCGATCAGGTGGTGGCCGGGCTGGGCCAGCCAGTCGCGGTCGCGGGCCAGCCGGTCCGGGTCGGGCGCGCGCAGCCGCGCGACGGCGTCCTCGTCGAGGCCGGCCGCGCGCCAGGCGCGTGGACCGGCGGCCACGGCCGCCTCGGCATCGCCATGCACTTCGACCAGCCGGCGCAACGCGGCGCGTCCGCCGGCCGCGCGCAGCAGCAGCGGCCAGGCGGGGAGTGCGCTGTCGTGGGGCATGGCGGCGGCCATCCGTGGACGCGGGACGGAAGGCCCGGGCGGGCCTTTCACCAAGAAGGGGCTCAGCGGGTGGCGTCGGGGTGCTTGAGCACGTCGCCGACACGGGCCGGGCGGATGCCGTCCATCACCAGGCCATAGCTGACCTTGTCGAAGGTGCGGAACACCATCACCGTGCCGACGTAATCGTCCGGCAGCCGCACCCGGTCGCCGTCCTGGCTGGCCGGATGGCGGTTGCGGACCCGGTCCTTGGCCAGGGTGCCGGGGTGCCAGATCGAGAAGACGGTGCCGTTCTCGATGCCGTCCGCGCGGCCGCCGGACAGGGCGACCACGTAGCGTGGGCCGGCGCCCATCAGGCCGTCGGCGACCGACAGGATCTGCATCCGGCCGTAGTCGTGCTGGCGCTTGGGCGGATGCGGGTAGAACTGCAGGTCGAACGGTCGCGGCTCGATGCGGACCAAGCGGTCGCCCTCGCGCACCTCGCGGTCCTGGTCCATCAGCAGCAGGGTGGTGACGTCGATGCCGGCGCCTTCGCTGCGAGTCACCTGGGCGGTGCTGATTTCCATCAGCTCGATGCCGAGCTCGACGCGGTCGCGGTTGTAGTAGTTGACCTCGCGCCAATGGGCCTCCCAGTCGCGGCGGTAACGGTCGCCACGGAAATCCAGCTCGGTGGCGCGTCCCAGGTGCGAGCCGCCACCCTGGCGCTTGCTGATGTGGTAGCGCTGGGTGGGCCGCACGACGGCGTACAGGTCGCCGGGCCGGGCGCCGGCGATGCCGCGGGCGTAGATCACCTCGCCGCCGGCGGTGCGCAGGCGCTCCTCTTCCAGCGCCACCACGTGCGGCAGGCCGTCGATGCTGTCGACCACGCGCAGCTTGCGCAGGAACGGCTCGACCTCGGACAGCGGGATCGTGTCGATCGGCAGCTCGTCGCTGCGCGCCTGCGGGCCGCGTTCGGCGGTCAGCCGCGGCTGGCCGCGCAAGTAGGCCAGGCTGATCACGTCGCCCGGATAAATCAGGTGCGGATTCTCGATCTGCGGATTGGCCTGCCAGATTTCCGGCCACAGCCACGGTTTTTCGAGAAAACGGGCGGCGATATCCCAGAGGGTGTCGCCCTTGCGGACGACGTAAGTATCGGGATGGTCCCGGCGCAGGTCCGCCGCCAGGGTGAAGGATCCGAACGTGAGCAGCGCCACGGCGCCGATTCTCAGAATCTTGTCAAGCATGGCGGCCATCTACCTGATTCCCCGGGCAGGTGTTTCGGACTATAGCCCAACTGTCATGCAAGCGGAATGCAAGCCCCAGGGCGTTACAATGGGGTTCTGAAACCTTGCAGGGCGCCACGACGCCCCCACATATCCGCCATGGCCAAGCTCACCATCCTGGAATTCCCCGATCCGCGCCTGCGGACCGTCGCCAAGCCGGTCGAGCGCGTGGACGACGCCCTGCGGCGGCTGATCGACGACATGTTCGAAACCATGTATGCCGCTCCCGGGATCGGTCTGGCCGCGACGCAGGTCGACGTTCACCAGCGCCTGCTGGTGCTCGACGTATCCGAGGACAAGAGCCGGCCAATGGTCTTCATCAACCCGGAGATCGTCGCCAGCGAGGGCACCGAGGTCTGCCAGGAGGGCTGCCTGTCGGTGCCGGGCATCTTCGCCGACGTCAAGCGCGCCGCGCAGGTCACCGTGCGCGCGCTCGACCGCGACGGCCGGCCGTTCGAGATCGTCGCCGACGGCCTGCTGGCGGTGTGCATCCAGCATGAGATGGACCACCTCGCCGGCAAGCTGTTCGTCGATTACCTCTCGCCGCTCAAGCGCGAGATGGTGCGCAAGAAGCTGGCCAAGCAGCGGCGCGGCGAAGCGGCCTGATGGGGGCGCCCTTGCGGCTGGTCTTCGCCGGCACGCCGGAGTTCGCCGTCCCCAGCCTGCACGCCGCGACCCGCGGCGGCGACGTGCTGGCGGTGTACACCCAGCCCGACCGCCCGGCCGGGCGCGGCCGCCAGCTCATGCCCTCGCCGGTCAAGCGCGCCGCGCTGGCGCTGGGCATCGAGGTGCGCCAGCCCGAGAGCCTGCGCCATGCCGAGACGCGCGAGGCCCTGCGCGCCCTGCGGCCGGACCTGATGATCGTGGTCGCCTACGGCCTGATCCTGCCGCAGGCGGTGCTGGACATCCCGCAGCACGGCTGCTGGAACGTCCACGCCTCGCTGCTGCCGCGCTGGCGCGGCGCCGCGCCGATCCAGCGCGCCATCGAGGCCGGCGACGCCGAGACCGGCGTGTGCCTGATGCGGATGGAGAAGGGCTTGGACACCGGCCCGGTGCTGCTGTCGCAGGCCACGCCGATCGGTCCGGACGACACCGCTGGCGACTTGCACGACCGGTTGGCCCAGCTCGGCGCGCAGGTGCTCGCCGACGGCCTGCGCCTGCTTGCCGATGGCCGTCTGCCACCTGCCCGGCCACAGCCGGCCGAGGGTGTCACCTACGCCCACAAGCTCGACAAGGCGGAAGCGAAGCTCGACTGGGCCGCATCCGCCGAGGCGTTGGCGCGCAAGGTGCGCGCCTACCACCCGTGGCCGGTCGCCGAGGCGACGCTGGCCGGCGAGCGCATCCGCATCCACGCCGCCCGGCCGCTCGCCCTGGCGCACGGCCGGGCGCCCGGCGAAGTGGTCGCCGCCTCCGCCGACGGCATCGACGTCGCCTGCGGCGAAGGCGCGCTGCGCCTGCTGCGCGTGCAGCGCGAGGGCGGGCGGCCGGTATCGGCTGCCGATTACCTCAACGCCCGCCCGTCGCTGAGGCAGGGATGAGCCGGGCCGCACCCGGCGCCGCCACACGTGTGTTGGCGGCGCGCATCCTCGCTGCCGTGCTGTGGCACGGCCATTCGCTCAAGGCCGAGCTGGCGCGGCAGTTGCCGACCCTGGCCGATCCGCGCGACCGCGCCCTGGTCGAGGCGATCTGCTTCGAGGTGCTGCGCTGGCGGCGCCGCTACGAGTACGTGCTGTCCGCGTGGCTGCCGCGCCCGCTGCCGGCGCGCGACCGCACCGTGCAGGCGCTGCTGCTGGCCGGGCTGGCCCAGCTCGACGCCCTGCGCCTGCCGGCGCACGCCGCGCTCGCCGCCACCGCCGAGGCCGCGCGCGGGCTGCGGCGCCCGAACCTGGTCGGGCTGGTCAACGCCGTGCTGCGCCGCGCCACCCGCGAGGCCTGGCCGATCGCCGGCGCCGAAGGCATCGACCTCAGCCACCCCGACTGGCTGATCGACCGCCTGCGCGCCGACTGGCCCGGGCGCGTCGCCGCCCTCCTCGACGCCGGCAACCGCCCGGCGCCGATGTGGCTGCGGGTGAACCCGCGCCACGGCACCCGCGCCGACTACCTCGCACGGCTGGCGCAGGCCGGCATCGAGGCGATCGCGCCGGACGTTCCCGCGCACGCCATCCGCCTCGACGAACCACTGCCGACCGCGCGCCTGCCCGGCTGGAACGAGGGCGCGCTGTCGATCCAGGACGGCGCCGCCCAGCTCGCCGCCGAAGCGCTCGCCGTGTGCGACGGCGAGCGCGTGCTCGACGCCTGCGCCGCCCCCGGTGGCAAGGCCGCGCACCTGCTCGAACTCGCGCCCGGCCTCGCGCTGACCGCACTGGACGTCGATGCCCAGCGTCTGGATCGCGTGCGCGATACCCTGCGCCGGCTCGGCCTGCTCGGCGGCAACACCAGGCTGAAGGTGGCCGACGCCGCCGACACCGCCGCGTGGTGGGACGGCACGCCGTTCGACGCCATCCTGCTCGACGCGCCCTGCTCGGCCACCGGCATCATTCGCCGCCAGCCCGACGTGAAATGGCACCGCCGCGAGGACGACATCGCCGCGCTGTGCACCGTGCAGGCGCGCCTGCTCGATGCGCTCTGGCCCACGCTCAAGCCGGGCGGCCGCCTGCTGTACGCCACCTGCTCGCTGCTGCGCGCCGAAAACGCCGAGCAGATCGCCGCCTTCCTCGCCCGCACCCCCGATGCCGTCGCGCAGCCGCTGGACGCGCGCTTCGGTCACCCCGACGGCGCCGGCCGCCAGCGCTTTCCCGGCGAGGACGGCATGGACGGCTTCTTCTACGCCCTGCTGCGCAAGTCCGGCTGAACCTGCGACGGCAGTACGCCCTGCGGCATCCGGCCAACCGCGGTCTGTCGGCGGCGCTCGCCATGGCCGGAGCACGAGGCGCTGCTGGCCGGGCTGGACACGAGCCTGAGGCTGGCGATTACCGAAGGGCGCCACTGGATGCTGCGCCAGTACCTGCGCCGGGGCTGGTGGGTACGGGCGGCGCGGTTGGCCTGGGCGCGTCACGACTGGACGCGGATGCCGCGAGCCGGGGCGGCGGCGACCTGAGTCAGGACGGGGGGCTGCCGTCGTCGCGCTGCCGGCGCAACAGCAGCCGGTACTTGTCGTAGACGTAGCCCGCCTGCGCCTTGTGGAAGCAGAAACCCTCGCGGCCGTCGAGGAAGCCGCCGCGCAGCAGGTAGTTCTTCAGCACATACGCGGTGCTGTGCAGCCACGGGTCGATCGGTAGCGCGTGGTAGCCCTGCGCCAGCCGTTCCTCGGCGAAGCCGCGGGCATTACGCTGCAGGCGCGCGCGGTGCTCCTCGACCGAGCGTGCGCTCTCGTGCTCGATGCGCGCCTTGTGGCGGCGGCGCTTGCGCCCGGCCAGGTGCAGGCGCTCGCCGTGGCGGGTCGGCACGTAGCGGCAGTCGGCGCGGAACAGCCGCGGCAGCCACTCGTTGCCCCAGCCGCCGAACTGCAGCGTGCGACCCAGGAAACGCGTGCGCCGCGGCAGCGACCACACGTCGGCGCGCTCGATGCGCCCGCTCTCGAACAACGCGGCGATGCGCTCGGGCGAGCTCGGCGCCAGCCACTCGTCGGCGTCGAGCATCAGCACCCAGGGCTGGGTGGCGCGCGAAATCGCAGTGTTCTTCTGCGCCGAGAAGCCCAGCCACTCCTGGTGCTCGACGCGCGCACCCTCGGCGCGGGCGATGGCGACGGTGGCGTCGTCCGAGCCGGCGTCGAGCACGATCACCTCGCGGCAGACCGGCCGCAGCGAGCGGATGCAGCGCGCGATGCGGTCTTCCTCGTTGAGGGTGATGACGACGCCGGACAGCGGGACGGGATGAGGCAGCCGGGCACGCATGGAAGGGTGGGCGGGTGGCACGGTTAAAGTATAGCGTTCGGCCCGCGCCGCCTCGGCGCGCCAGCATCCACGGAGCCACGCCGCGCATGCGGATCGTCCACTTGCTTCTCACCAGCCGCTTCGCCGGCACTGAGCGCCACGTGCTCGAACTGGCGGCGGCGCAGGCCGCCAATGGCCACGACGTCACGCTCGTCCTGCGCCACAAGGCGGCCCAGTCGCGTCCCGACGCGATCGCCCATCGCGTCGATCCGCGGGTGAAGGTGGAACTGGTCGCCGACTGGCTGTTCCGCTGGCCGGCGCGCCGTGACGCGGCGAGGCTGGTGAGGCGGTTGCGCCCGGACGTGGCGCATGCGCACTTGGGTTCGGCCTGCCGCGCGTTGCACGGACTGGGTGGTGTCTGCCTGCGCGTGGCTACGCTGCACATCGCCTACAAGCCGCACCACCACGACGGTCTAGACGGCCTGATCGCCATCGCGCCCTGGCAGTTGCCGACGATCCCCGCGCCACTGCGCGCGCATTCCACGC
Source organism: Rehaibacterium terrae (assembly GCF_014202935.1). Classification (GTDB taxonomy): domain Bacteria; phylum Pseudomonadota; class Gammaproteobacteria; order Xanthomonadales; family Xanthomonadaceae; genus Rehaibacterium; species Rehaibacterium terrae. The sequence continues at coordinate 169,333 of NZ_JACHHX010000003.1, forward strand.
AGATCAACAACTGGACCGTGCCGCGCCCGCCTGCCGATGGCGCGCGCGAGCGGATCCGCGCCCTGTACGGCATCGCACCGGATGAATTCCTGTTCGGCGCGCTCGGCCGCGTCGAGAGTAGCAAGGGTTTCGACGTGCTGGTCGATGCATTCGCGCGCGTGGCGATTCCTGGCGCGCGCCTGGCCATCGTCGGCCAGGGCAAGGCATGGGAGTCGCTGCGGCGGCAGGCGCCCCCCGAGGTGGTGATGCCGGGTTTCGCCGACCGCCCCGAGGACTGGTTGGCGGCCTTCGACTGCTTCGTCAGCCCGTCTCGCTTCGAGCCGTTCGGACTGGTGCTGCTGGAGGCCATGCAGGCCGGCCTGCCGGTCGTGGCCAGCGCTAGCGAGGGCGCACGCCATCTGGCGCCCTACTTCGAGCAGCCGCTGGTGCCGGTCGGCGACGCCGACGCGCTGGCCGATGCCCTGGTCGCGATGCACGCCCGCGGTCGCCGGCGCTGCGAGTACCCGATGTCGCATTTCCGCATCGAGGCCAAGTGCGCCGAGGTGGAGGCGTTCTACCGCGAGGGTCTCGCGAGGCTCGGCCGCTGAAGGCGCTTTTTCGCATGCGGGCGGGCTAGAATCGCGGCCGTTCAAACCACGGGGCCGGCTGCCGCTACCGTTGGCGGGGGGGCTTCCAGGGGGCGCAATGAAAATCCTGATTCTCGGCGCCGGCCAGGTCGGCTCCTCGGTGGCCGCGGCACTGGCGTCGGAGAACAACGACATCACCGTGGTCGATACCGACGCGGCCAAGCTGCGCGAGCTGTCCGAGCGGCTGGACATCCGCACCGTCAACGGCCACGCCTCGTTGCCCAGCGTGCTCGGCCAGGCCGGTGCCGAGGATGCCGAGCTGGTGGTCGCCGTAACCTCCAGCGACGAGGTCAACCTGATCGCCTGCCAGGTCGCGCAGACCCGCTACCGCACGCCCACCCGGGTGGCGCGGGTGCGCGAGGCCGAGTACCTGGAGATCCCCAACCTCACCCACGGCGAGACCTCGGCGGTGAGCGCCGCGATCAGCCCCGAGCAGCTCGTGTGCCGTCATGTCGAGCGGTTGATCGAATATCCCGGCGCGCTGCAGGTGCTGGACTTCGCCAACGGACGTGCCCAGCTGGTCGGCGTGCGCGCGGTGGCCGGCGGCGCCCTGGTCGGGCACCAGATCAAGGAACTGCGCAGCCATCTGCCGGCCAGCGTGGACGCGCGGGTGGCGGCGATCTTCCGCGCCGGCCGGCCGGTCAAGCCCGAGGGCGGCACGGTGATCGAGGCCGACGACGAGGTGTTCTTCCTCGCCAACCGCCGCGACATCCCGCTGGTGATGAGCGAACTGCGCCGGGTGGACAGCAAGCGCGCCCGCCGCGTGTTCATCGCCGGCGGCGGCAACATCGGCCGCTCGCTGGCGCGCGCGCTGGAGAACCGCTACTCGGTGAAGATCCTTGAACGCAGCCGCGACCGTGCCAAACGCATCGCCGAGGACCTGGTCAACTCCATCGTGCTGGTCGGCGATGCCGCCGACGAGGAGTTGCTGCGCGAGGAGAACATCGACCAGACCGACGTCTACTGTGCGCTCACCAACGACGACGAGGCCAACATCCTGTCGGCGATGCTGGCCAAGCGCTTGGGCTGCTCGCGGGTGATGTCGCTGATCAACCGGCCGGCCTACGCCGAGCTGGTCGAGGGCGGGCCGATCGACATCGCGATCAGCCCGCAGCAGATCACCCTCGGCGCGCTGCTGGCGCACATCCGCGAGGGCGCGCCGGCGCGGGTGCACTCGCTGCGCCGCGGCGCGGCCGAGGCCATCGAGGCGGTGGCGCGCGGTGATGGCCGCACCTCGCGGGTGATCGGCCGCTCGCTGGACGAGCTGGAGCTGCCCGAGGCCGCCACCATCGGCGGCATCGTGCGCGGCGACCAGTTGCTGATCGCCCATCACGACGTGGTGATCGAACCGGAGGACCACGTCATCGTGTTCCTGATGGACAAGCGCCATCTGCCCGAGGTGAGTGCGCTGTTCCAGGCCGGAGCGACCTGGCTGTGAACCTGCGCCTGCGCGCCATCCTGCGGGTGCTGGGCATCATCGTCGCCCTGTCCTCGCTGTCCAAGCTGCTCCCGGGCGCGCTGGCGCTGGCGCTGGGCGAGGGCGACATCGCGCATGTGTTCTTCTCCAGTTTCGCGCTCACCGCGGCGATCGGCACCGCCTTGTGGTGGCCGCTGCGCAACGTGCACTACGAGCTGCGCCTGCGCGACGGCTTTCTGATCGTCACCATGACCTGGGTGCTGGCCAGTCTGGTGTCGGCGCTGCCGTTCATGTACGCGCCGCCGTACCTGAGCTTCAGCCACGCCATGTTCGAGGCCACCTCGGGGCTCACCACCACCGGCGCCACGGTGATCGCCGGCCTCGACGGCCTGCCGCGCAGCGTGCTGTTCTATCGCCAGCTGCTGCAGTTCCTCGGCGGCATGGGCATCGTCATCCTCGCGGTCGCCATCCTGCCGATGCTCAAGATCGGCGGCACCCAGCTGTTCCGCGCCGAGAGCACCGGCCCCAGCAAGGACGCCAAGCTCACCCCGCGCATCGCCGAGACCGCCAAGGCGCTCTGGGCGGTGTACTTCGGGCTGACGCTGCTGTGTGCAGGCGCGTACTGGGTGGCCGGCATGGACCTGTTCGACGCCATCTGCCACGCGATGAGCACGGTCTCCACCGCCGGCTTCTCGACCAAGGACGCCGCGCTCGACCACTGGGGCAGTCCGCTGATCGAGTGGGTGGCGATCGTGTTCATGATCGTCGGCGGCATCAACTTCGGCCTGCACTACGTCGCCTGGCGGCGCGCCAGCACCTCGGTCTACTACGGCGACTCGGAACTGCGCGCCTTCCTGCGCATCATCGCCGCCGCCACCGCCGTGGTGACCGCCGCGGTGCTGATCGGCGGCACCTTCGACGGCTTCGGCGAGGCCTTCCGCCGCGCCGCCTTCCAGACCGTCTCCAACCTCACCACCACCGGTTTCGTCACCGGCGGTTTCGACCAGTGGGCCGGCGTGGCGCCACTGTTGCTGATCTGCCTGGCCTTCATCGGCGGCTGCTCCGGTTCCACCGTCGGCGGGCTGAAGGTGGCGCGCGTGGTGATGCTGCTGCGACAGGGCTTCCGCGAGGTCAAGCAGCTGGTGCATCCCAAGGGCCAGTTCCTGGTCAAGATGGGCGGCAAGCGCGTCTCCGAGAGCGTGGTGCTGTCGGTGAGCGGCTTCATCGCGCTGTGGATGCTGTGCTTCGTCGTGCTGGTGCTGGCGATGAACCTCACCGGGCTGGACATCCTGAGCAGCTTTGGTGCCGCCGCAGCCACCCTGACCAACCTCGGCCCCGGTCTGGGCGAGGTCGCCGCCACCTGGAGCGGGGTCAACTACGGCGCCGTCTGGCTCGGCATCCTCGGCATGCTGCTCGGGCGCCTGGAAGTGTTCTCCGTGCTGGTGCTGCTGACGCCGCAGTTCTGGCGCGAGTAGGCGCCCTGCGATCGCGCCGCCGGCCGGCGGCTGGCTGCTGCGGACCGCGCCCTGCGTGCGTTGCAGCGACTGGGTGACCGGTGCGGCGGGAGCGATGCGCCGTACTGAGCGACCGCTCAGGACGTGATGCCGGCGGTGTTCCGCGCCGCGCGCCGGAACAGCCCGGCCGAGGCGAGCCACAGGATGATGAACGGCGCTGTCAGCGCCAGGGTCTGGGGGGTGCCCGCGAACAGGGCGACCAGCGTCTGGGCGACGGCGGTCGCGAGCAGTGCGCGCGCCATGCCGCGCGGTCGGAAGCGGGCGAGCAGCGCGCCGACGATGCCGACCGCGGGCACGCCGTGGTACAGCAGATTGGCCGGCTCGTCCTCGCTGCCGATGATGCCGACGGCGAGGTTGGCCCAGACCAGCATGAAGGCCGTCGCCAGTGCGATGGCGACGGCGGCCAGGTAGGTGCGGTCGCCGCTCGCCCGCGCGGCCAGCTCGAAGCTGCCGCAGGCGGCGGCCAGCATGGCGCCGAACACGGCGAAATCGCGCGGGCCCCAGGCCACCTCCGTGGTGAACTGCATCGCCAGCAGCGGCAGCAGCCACAGGCCGGCCGCCGCCCCCCACAGCGCCAGCCGCCAGCGGCGGCTGCGTCGGCCGGTGCCGTGTTCCGTGACTCCCGTCATCGCCATCCCTCCTGGGCGCGGATGGTCGCGCCGCCATGGACAGCCTACGCGCTGCGTGGGCGGAACATGAGGCATTTCGCGGGCAAGGCCGGGACGGCGGCTGGCAGGGCGCGGAGTGCACTGCGACCGGTCCGCCGCGACATGCGTTCGAACGCACAAAGGCCGCCCGGAGGCGGCCTTTGGCTCGTGATGCAGGCGGGCGGGCGAGCTATTCGCCCACGCCCAACTGGTTGAGCATGAAGGCGTACTGCTCGGCGGTCTCGCGGAAGCGCTGGAAACGTCCGGACCTGCCGCCGTGGCCGGCTTCCATCTGGGTGCGGAAGACCAGCAGGTTGTCGTCGGTACGGCGGTCGCGCAGGCGGGCGACGTACTTGGCCGGCTCCCAGTACTGCACCTGCGAGTCCCACAGGCCGGTGCCGATGTACATGGCGGGGTAGGCCTGGGCGCTGAGCTGGTCGTAGGGCGAGTACGACAGCATGTAGTCGTAGTAGACCGGGTCCTTGGGGTTGCCCCACTCGTCGAACTCGTTGGTGGTGAGCGGGATGCTCTCGTCGAGCATGGTGGTCACCACGTCCACGAACGGCACCAGCGAGACGATCACGCGGTACTTCTCCGGCGCCATGTTGGCGATCGCACCCATCAGCAGGCCGCCGGCGCTGCCGCCCATGGCGGCGACGCGGTCGGGGGCGGCATAGCCTTCCTTCACCAGGTGATCGGTGACATCGATGAAGTCGGTGAAGGTGTTGATCTTGTTCAGCAGCTTGCCCTGCTCGTACCAGTGCCGGCCCATCTCCTGGCCGCCGCGGATGTGGGCGATGGCGTAGACCATGCCGCGGTCCACCAGGCTGAGCACGTTGCTGTTGAAGAAGGGGTCGCGGCTGCTGCCGTAGGAGCCGTAGCCGGCCTGCAGCAGGGCGGCGCTGCCGTCCTTGCGGAAGCCCTTGCGGTACAGCAGCGAGACCGGCACGCGGGTGCCGTCGCGGGCGGTGGCCCAGACGCGGTCGGTGACGTAGTCGGCCTTGTCGAAGCCGCCCAGCACCGGCTGCTCCTTGAGCAGCCTGCGCTCGCCGGTTTTGACATTGAGCTCGTAGGTGGTGGCCGGGGTGGTCAGCGAGGTGTAGGTGTAGCGCAGCCAGTCGGTACCGGGCTGGGCGTTGGTGGACAGCGCCATCACGTAGGCCGGCTCGTCGGCCTTGACGTACTCGGCCTGGCCGTCACGCAGCACGCGGATGCGGGTGAGGCCGTCGGAGCGCTCGCCGACGGCGAGGAAGTCGTCGAACAGCTCGTAGCCGCTGATGAACACCGCCTCGTCGTGGCCGAGCAGGTCGCGCCACTGGGTGCGGTCGCCCCACCGGCCGTCGGCGAACTGCATCAGCTTGAAGTTCTTCGCGTTCCAGTTGGTGCGCACCACCCAGCGCTCGCCGAGGTGGTCGGCCTGGTATTCGAAGTCGCGCTCGCGCGGGGCGATCAGGCGGAACTCGCCGGGCGCGTTGCGCTCGGTGCAGCGCTGCTCGCTGGAGACGGTGCTCTGCACGACGATGCACAGGTACTTCTCCGAGCGCGTGGTCAGCAGGCCCATGTAGAAGCTGTCGTCGGGCTCGTGGTAGACGACCGGGTCGTCCGCCGGGTCGTTGCCGAGGGTGTGCGCCCTGACGCGCTTGGTCAGCAGCGTGACGGGGTCGTTCTCGATGTAGTAGACGGTACGGTTGTCGCCGGCCCAGGCCAGACTGGCGGACAGGCCCGGCACTTCGTCGGCGTAGGTTTCGCCGGTGGCGAGGTTCTTGATGCGCAGGGTGTACTGGCGGCGGCCGACGGTGTCCTCGACATAAGCCAGCAGCTGCTGATCCGGGCTGACTTCGAAATTGGCGACCGAGTAGAAGCTCTTGCCCTCGGCGAGCCGGTTGAGGTCGAGCAGGATCTCCTCGGGGGCGTCCATGCTGCCCTTGCGGCGGGCGTGGATCGGGTACTCCTTGCCCTCCTCGAAGCGGGTGTAATACCAGTAGTCCTTGTACTGGAACGGCACGCTGGCGTCGTCCTGCTTGATGCGGCCGACCATCTCCTCGTACAGCCGGTTCTCGAAGCCGCGCAACGGCGCCATCACCGCGTCGGCGTAGGCGTTCTCGGCGTTCAGGTAGGCCAGCACCTCGGGCGACTGGCGGCTGTCGTCGCGCAGCCAGTAGTACTCGTCCTGGCGGGTGGCGCCGTGCGGGGCGACCACTTCGTAGGACCGCTTCTCGGCCACCGGCGCCGGCGGCAGCGCCAGGCTCTCGGCGCTGAGCGGCGGGATGGCCGGTGCGGCGGTGACCGATGGCGACTGCGCGTCGTCCCGGCCGCTGCAACCGGCCAGCAGGCCGAGGCCGAGACACAGCGTGAGCGCGTGGCGCAGGGGAAGAGCGCGACGGATCGGACTCATGTCGGATTCCTTTCGACGGTGGTGGTGGCGGGTCATTCGCTGGCGGACAGGCGCTGCCTGAGGAACTGGTATTGCAGCGCCTGCATGAAGGCGGCCTGCCGGTTGTTGGCTGCGCCGCCGTGGCCGCCCTCGATGTTCTCGTAGTAGAGGACCTCGTGCCCCTGTTCTTCCATCCGCGCCATCATCTTGCGGGCGTGGCCGGGGTGGACGCGGTCGTCGCGGGTGGAGGTGGTGAACAGCGTCGGCGGATAGCGCACGTCCGCACGGACGTTGTGATAGGGCGAGAAGGTGCGGATGAACTCCCACTCGGCCGGGTCGTCGGGATTGCCGTACTCGGCCATCCACGAGGCGCCGGCCAGCAGCAGGTGGTAGCGCTGCATGTCGAGCAGCGGCACCGCGCTCACCGCGGCGCCGAACAGCTGCGGGTAGAGCGTGATCATGTTGCCGACCAGCAGGCCGCCGTTGCTGCCGCCACGGATGCCCAGGTGCGGCGGCGAGGTGATGCCGCGGGCGATCAGATCCTCGGCGACCGCGGCGAAATCCTCGTAGGCGCGGTGGCGGTTGGCCTTGAGCGCGGCCTGGTGCCAGCGCGGGCCGTATTCGCCGCCACCGCGGATGTTGGCCACCACGTACACGCCGCCCTGTTGCAGCCAGGCGCGGCCGACCACCGGGCTGTAGCTGGGCAGCTGCGAGATCTCGAAGCCGCCATAGGCGTAGAGCAGGGTCGGGTTCTTGCCGTGGGTCTCCAGGAACTTCGGCGCGACCAGGAAGTACGGCACGCGGGTGCCGTCCCGGCTGGTGGCGAAGTGCTGGCTGATGGTGAGGTGGCTGGCGTCGAAGAAGGCCGGCATCTGCTTGAGCTTCTGCAGCGGCTGGCCGACCGTGCCGAGGTGGAGCGTGGTCGGGGTGATGAAGTCGGTGGCGGTCAGGAAGACGTCGTTGGACGCGTGCGGGTCGATCGCCGAGACCGACACCGTGCCGAACTCGGGCGCACCGGCGAACGGCTCGCGTCGCCAGGTCGTGCGGCCTGCTTCCGTCACCGGGGTCAGCACGTAGAGCCGGTTCTTGACGTCGTCGAGCACGTTGAGGATGACGTGGTCGCGGGTGACCACGACATCGGCCAGCGAAGTGGTGTCGCTGGGCTCGAACAGCACCTCGAATTCGCGCTTGCCGGCCATGAAGTCGTCGAACTTCGTCACCAGCAGCGAGCCGGCGGCGTAGTGGCGGCCGTCCACGGCCCACGGCTCGCGCAGCTCCAGGCTCAGCCATTCGCGGAACACGCCCTTCTTGGCGCTGTTGGGCACGTCGATCTTCGCCAGCGAGCCGTCGCCGCGGCGCAGGTACAGCTCGTTGTTGTAGAAGGCCAGGGTGCGGCTGACGAAGTCGCGCACGTGGCCCGGGGTGTGGTCGCGGAAGGCGGCGATGTACATGTCCTCCACCCGGCCTTCGAAGACCGGCTGCGCCTGGCTCATCGGGGTGCCGCGCTTCCACTGCTTGACGATGCGCGGGTAGCCCGAGCTGGTCAGCGAACCGGCGCCGAAGTCGGTGTAGACATAGACGGTGTCGCGGTCGATCCACTGCAGGCCGCCCTTGGCCTCGGGGCGGAAGAAGCCGTCGGTGACGAACTCGCGTCTTTCGAGGTCGAATTCGCGGGTGACATTGGCGTCGGCGCCGCCGCGCGAGAGCGCGATCAGGCAGCGGGTGTAGTCCGGGCGCAGGCAGTTGGCGCCGGCCCAGACCCAGTTCTCGCCCTCGGCCTCGGCCAGCGCGTCGAGGTCGAGCACGGTTTCCCAGGCGGGCTCGGCCTTGCGGTATTCGTCCAGCGTGGTGCGCCGCCACACGCCGCGGACATGGTTCCGGTCGCGCCAGAAGTTGTAGTAGTGGCTGCCGAGCTTGGTCACGCCGGGGATGCGCGCGTCGGAGTCGAGGATGGCGAGCAGGTCGTCCTGCAGCTTCGCGAACTCCGGGTCGGCCTGCATCTTCTCGACGGTGACCGCGTTGCGGCTGCGCACCCAGTCCAGCGCCCGCTCGCCGGTCACGTCCTCCAGCCACAGGTAGGGGTCGGCGGCGGACGCTGGCGGGGTGGCGACATCGGCGGCGTGAGCGGCCAGGCCGAGGCCCAGGCCGGACAGCAGACAGGCGAGGGACGCCTTGCGCATCGTTTTCCTCCGGGGAATGCCACGAAAACGCCGACGCTAGCACGGTGTGCGAGTCCGGCGACCATGACTTTGGTCATGGGGGCGTCGGCAGCGCCTTTTCCAGCCGCAGCCCGTCGCCGCCGTCCTCGTAGTAGCCGGGCAGGGCGGCGAGCCGGCGGTAGCCGGCGCCTTCGTACAGCGCCAGCGCGGCCGGGTTGTCGGCGCGCACCTCCAGCCGCAGGCGGGTGCAGCCGCGGGCGCGGGCGAGGTTTTCGGCATCGTCGAGCAACCGCCGGCCCAGGCCCTGCCCGCGCCGGGCGGGATCGACGACGATCGAATACAGTCGCGCCGTCGCGCTGCCGGCGCGGAACAGCAGCACGCTCGCCCCGGCCAAGGTGCCGTCGCGCTCGGCGACCCGGATCCGCGCGCGCGGGCTGGCGAGGTGACGCCGGTACTGGCGCGCGCTCATCCGGTCGCCGGGAAACTGCGCCTCAAGCGCCAGCAGGGCGGGCAGGTCGGCGGGGGTGGCGTCGCGCGGGGCGGAGTCGGGCATGGCCGGATGATGGCAGGAAAGCGCGCGTCCGGCGGCGTGTCGGGCGCGGCGTGCGCGCCGCCCCGCCACGCCGACCGGGGAACCTGTCAGACTGGTGCCGCCCACTGCCAGCGCCCGCCATGAGCCGCCTCGTCATCGTCGTGGAAAAAGCCTCCGACTGGGGGGCGTTCTACCCTTCGGAGAACATCGTCAGCGCGGTCGATTACCTCAAGCAGCCGCTCGGCGGCGGCGAGGGCGAGCGCACCCAGGTCATCAACCTGTGCCGCAGCTACAAATACCTGGGCCTGGGCTACTACGTGTCGCTGCTGGCCGAGGCGCGCGGTCACAAGGTGATCCCGTCGGTGCGCACCATCAACGACCTGCGCCGGCGCTCGATCTACGGCGTGGACATCGAGGATCTCAACGCCAAGCTGGCGAGGTTCCTGCCGGAAGGTGCGCGCGACGCCACCGACTTCGGCCTGCTGGTGTACTTCGGGCAGACCAACTACGCGCCGCTGGCCGACCTGGCGCGGCAGGTGTTCGAGACCTTTCCCTGCCCGATCCTGCGGCTGGAGTTCGAGCGCCAGAAGGTGTGGCAGATCGCGTCGATCAAGCCGGCCGGGCTGCACACGCTGTCCGACCCGCAGGAGGACGCCTTCGCCGACGCGCTCGACCACTTCAGCAAGAAGCTGTGGCGCAAGCCGCGCGCGCGCAAGAAGTACCGCTACGACCTGGCCATGCTGCACGACCCGGCCGAGGCGATGCCGCCCTCCAACAAGCGCGCGCTCAGGCAGTTCATCGAGGCCGGCAAGGAGCTTGGCATCGAGGTCGATCCGATCACCCGCAACGACTTCGCGCGGCTGGCCGAGTACGACGGCCTGTTCATCCGCGAGACCACGGCGCTGGACAACCACACCTACCGCTTCGCGCACCGTGCCGAGCGCGAGGACATGGTGGTGATCGACGACCCGACCTCGATCCTGCGCTGCACCAACAAGATCTACCTGCACGACCTGCTGAAGTCGAAGAAGCTGCCGACGCCGCGCACCGAGGTGGTGTTCCGCGACGACGCGAAGCGGCTCGCCGCACTGCCCGAACTGCTGGGCTTCCCGATCGTGCTGAAGATCCCGGACGGCAGCTTCTCGCGCGGCATCCACAAGGTGGAGACGCCCGAGCAGCTCAAGGCCGCCGCCGCCGAGCTGTTCGACCACACCGCGCTGCTGCTGGCGCAGGAATACCTCTACACCGAATTCGACTGGCGCATCGGCGTGCTCGACGGCCAGCCGCTGTACGCCTGCCAGTACTTCATGTCGCGCGGGCACTGGCAGATCTACGACCACTCGGCCCGGAGCGCCAAGGGCGCGGCCAAGTCGGGCGGCTTCAAGACCCTGCCGGTGCGCGAGGCGCCGGGCGAGGTGGTCAAGCTGGCGGTGCGCGCCTGCAACGCCATCGGCGACGGCCTGTACGGCGTCGACATCAAGGCGATGAAGGACCGCGTCGCCCTCATCGAGGTCAACGACAACCCCAGCATCGACGCCGGCGTCGAGGACGCCTACCTCGGCGAGGACCTGTACCGGCGGATCATGGAGGAGTTCCTGCGCCGGCTGGAGCGCAAGCGGCTCGGCATCCACGATTGACCGGGGAGCCTGCGGACAAGCCCGCCTGCGCCCGCCATTGCCGCGAAAGCGGGGCCGGGTGCAGCGATGGCGTGGCCGCGAAGCGGCCGAGTCCTGTGCATTTGCTTCCAGAGGCCCGAAGTCGCGGGGATGGCGGCACGGGCCCGGATCTTCCCCGGCCTGCGGTTTTCCCTGCCATCGCGGCCGCGGTGCCGGGCGTGGCCATGGTGGCTGGCGGACGCGCCGGCCGCGGTCAGGGCCGTTTCCGCAGGCCCCTGGTTCCCGCGACCGCGGCCTCACGCCGCGCGCAACGGCGTTCGGCGCGCCTGGCCGGCACCGACCCGCCGCGCCTGGCCGCGCCGGAGAAGGCGGCGACGGCGCGACCCGGGGACGAGGAACCGGGACCGCGCCGCCGCCAGCCGATCGCGCAGACGATGGCGGTACAGCACGCACAGCGAGACGCCCGGCGCGACCAGCAGCCAGAACGGCAGCCAGCCGACGGCGGCGCTGTAGCCGCGCGCGGCGGGGAACAGCACGAGCAGCAGCGCGCCGAGCGCGAGCCATTGCCACAGCGCGCGGGCGAGGCGCGGGTCGGGGGCGAGGATGCGTGGGGTGGGCTGCAGTCTCGGCATGGCGGCGTCTCCTTGCGGGCGAACGCAGACAGCCTGCCGGGCCGCGGTCTCACCGGCCGAGACGGCATGCGCCGGCCGGCCCGGTTCCGGGGTGCGGCCGGCCGACACGCCGGGTTCGCGCCCGGAGCGTAGACTGGGAGGCCCATCGTCCCCAGGGAGTGACCGCCATGAGCGAAACCACCCGGCCCAATGTGGAGTCCGCCAATGCCGGCGACCATGCCGCCGCCGCCAAGGCCCATCTGAAGGAATCCGGCGAACACCTGCGACAGGCCGCCAGCCTGGCCGGCACCAGCGCCCGGCACGCCGCCGAGGCCGCGCGCGACGAACTGCGTGCCGGCGGCGAAGCGGTGCGCGAGGAGTTGGAGGAGGCCCGCAAGGCCGGCCGCGCCGCCGCGCAGGAGGCGCGCGAGGCGGCCGACGAGAAGCTCGAGGCTGCGCTCGGCAAGGGCCGCGAATTCCTGGCCAGCGCCGAAGCGCTGATCCGCGAACGCCCGCTGGCCGCCTTCGGCGTCGCCTTCGCCGCCGGCTTCCTGCTCTCGCGCATCGGACGCCGCTGATGGTGACGGCCGCGCCGGAGCAGGAGGCCGCGCGCCCGCAGGAGGATGCCGCCGCCGAGGCGCTCGCGCTCGGCGAAGCCGCCCGCCGCCTGTACGAGGAAGGCGGCGATGCCGCGCGCGCCGCCGCCGACACCGCCGCGGCGCTGAAGGCGCTCGCCGCCGCCGAGCTGGGCCTCGCCCGGGCAGCCGTTCCGCGCGCGCTGGTGCTCGGCGTGCTGGCGATGGTCGCCGCACTGGCCACGCTGCTCTACCTCCTGGCCGTCTTCGCGGTCGCCGTGCAGCGCGCCGGCCTGGACTGGCCGTGGGCGCTGCTGCTCGCCGCACTGCTCGGGCTGGCGCTGACCGTGCTGCTCGGCTGGCGCGCGCGCGCGGTGTTCCGGCTCGCCAGCTTCGCGGCGACCCGCCGGCAGTTGGCGCGGTTGGGCGGAGAGCCGCCATGAGCCTGCGGCGCCAGCTCGCCGCGGTACGCGCCGCCGAGGCCAGCGTCGAGCTCAGTCATGCCGCACTGCGCGCGCGCTGGGAGGTGCTGCGCGACAGCAGCCTGGCCGCCGCCACGCCGGGACGCATCGTCGTCGCCGGGCTGCTGCTGGGCTACCTCGGCGGCAAACTCGCCCCGGCGCTGAAACAGCCGGAGCTGAAGGCCGGGCTCGACCGCGGCATCGACTTGCTCACCCAGCTGCTGCGTCTGCTGGCCGTCGGCATGCCCGCGCTGGCGCCGCTGTGGGCGGCCAAGGCAGCCGCCGAGCCAGCCGCCGAGCCGGCCGCCGAGCCGGCCGCGAAGGCAACTGCCGGGGGCGCCCGATGAGTGGGCAGGCGCCCGCGCCGGCAGCGGGTCCCCGCCAGCCCGGCGCGCTGGCGGGCACGCTGCTGGTGCTGGCGCTGCTGTACACCGCCTGGGCGGCCAGCAGTCTGCTGATTCCGATCGTGCTGGCGATGTTCCTCGGCCTGATCGCCAACCCGATCGTGCGCGGCCTGCAGAAGCTGTGGATCCCGCGCTGGTTGGGCGCGCTGGGGGTGGTGGTCGGCGGCGTCGCCGCCGCCGTGCTGCTGGCCAGCGTGCTGGTGCGCCCCGCCGCCGAGTGGGTGCGACAGGCGCCCAGCGAGATCCGCCAGCACGCCCCCAAGCTGCGCGCCCTGACCAAGCCCTTCGAGGAGGCCAACCGCGCCGCCTCCGAATCGCTGAGCCAACTCGCCGGCCAGGCGCCGCAGGCGCCCAGCCCGGTGCAGATCGTCGAGCCGGCGCCGAGCGGGCTGTGGTCGGTGTTGTCGGGTACGCCGATCACGCTCGCCAGCGTCGGCGCCATCGTGCTGCTGGCCTATTTCTTCCTGCTCTACGGCGAGAACCTGCAGCGGCGCGCGATCACCCTGCTGCCCGACCGCGCCAAGCAGCGGGTGACGGTGGAGATCCTGCGCACCATCGAGAGCGAGGTCTCACGCTACGTGCTCACCATCACCGTGATCAACATCGGCCTCGGCGCCGCCACGGCCGCCGCGCTGTGGGGGCTGGGGCTGAAGCCGGGCGACGCGCTGCTCTGGGGCACCGTGGTCGGCCTGCTCAACTATGCGCCCTACTTCGGTCCGCTGGTCGGCACCATCGCGCTCACCCTGGTCGGCATGGTCGCCTTCAAGGAGCTCGGCCAGGCCCTGCTGGTGCCGGCGGCCTACCTCGCGATCAATCTGGTCGAGAGCCAGCTGGTGACCCCGATCGTGCTGGGGCGGCGCATGGCGATCTCGCCGCTGATCCTGCTGTTGTGGCTGATGCTGTGGGGCTGGCTGTGGGGGGTGGCCGGGCTGCTGCTGGCGGTGCCGATGCTGGTGACCTTCAAGATCGTCTCCGCCCGCATCGACGGCTGGCAGGGCTGGGCGCAGGTGATGGAGGACTGACGCGCGGCGTGCGCGCGTTACCATTGCCGCGTGCCTCACCGCCCCCGCGCCATCACCCTGGATCTCGACGACACGCTGTGGCCGATCGGCCCGGCGATCGCCCGCGCCGAAGCTGCGCTCGACGCCTGGCTGCGCGCGCATGCGCCGCGCACCGCCGCGCGCTGGCCGGTGCCGGCGATGCGCGAACTGCGCGACCGCGTCGCCCGCGACAACCCGCAGCTGGCGCATGACTACTCGGCGCAGCGCCGGCTGTCGCTGGCGCTCGCGCTGGAGGCCGCCGGCGACGACCCCGCCCTGGCCGACGCGGCGTTCGCCGCCTACTTCGCCGCCCGCCACGAGGTCGAGCTCTACGACGACGCGCTCGACGCGCTGCGCCGCATCGCCCGACGTGTCCCCATCGCCGCGCTGAGCAACGGCAATGCCGAGCTGGCGCGGATCGGCCTGGACGCGCATTTCGTGTTCCAGCTCAGCGCCCGCGAGCATGGCGCGGCCAAGCCCTCGCCCTGCATCTTCCACGCCGCCTGCGCGCGTCTGGGCGAGCCGGCGCATGCGGTGCTGCACGTCGGCGACGACCCGCACATGGATGTCGTCGGCGCCATCGGCGCCGGCCTGTCGGCCTGCTGGATCAACCGCCATGGCGCGCCGTGGGTCCATCCCGGCGCGCGCCCGCACCTGGAATTTTCCGACCTCGCCGCCCTGGCCGACTGGCTGGAGGCGGACGCCCCTGCCCCGGAGTGACCCACCGATGAACCTGCCACCCTGCTTCGCCCCCGCCGACCCGTTCGACGCCGCCGTCCCGGTGATCGCGCTCGACGGCGCCGCCCTCGACAGCTTCCTCGGCGGCGAACCGGAGGCGGTGCGGCACTGGGTGGCGGCCAACGGCTTCCGCGCCGAGCCCGGCACCGTGCTGCTGGTACCCGGCGACGGCGGCGTGCCGCTGTACGCGCTGATCGGCATCGCCGACGCCGCCGATCCGTTCGCGCTGGCCCACGCGCCGATGCTGCTGCCCGAAGGGCTGTACCGGCTCGACGCCCAGCGCGGCCTGCGCATCGCGGCGGGCGACGCGCTGCTCGGCTGGGGCCTGGGCGCTTACCGCTTCGACCGTTACCGCCGCGCCGGCCGCGCGCCGGCGCGGCTGGCGCTGCCGCCGCGCGACGCCGCCCACGACGAGGCCGCCGCGCTGCTGCGCGCCAGCGTGCTGGTGCGCGACCTGGTCAACACGCCCAGCGAGCACATGGGTCCCGAGCAGCTCGAACAGGAGGCGCGCCGCCTCGCCGAACTCTACGGCGGGCAGATGCACGCCGTCGTCGGCGACGCGCTGCTGGCCGGGAACTTCCCCGCCATCCACGCCGTCGGCCGCGCCAGCCATCGCGCGCCGCGGCTGATCGAGCTGACCTGGGGCGACCCGTCGCATCCGCACGTCGCCATCGTCGGCAAGGGCGTGTGCTTCGACACCGGCGGCCTCGACATCAAGCCCGCCGACGGCATGCGCAACATGAAGAAGGACATGGGCGGCGCCGCCCACGCGCTGGCGCTGGCCAAGCTGGTGATGATGCGCAAGCTGCCGGTGCGGCTGACCCTGCTGATTCCCGCGGTCGAGAACGCCATCGCCGGCAACGCCTACCGCCCCGGCGAGGTGATCGCCACCCGCAAGGGCCTGAGCGTCGAGATCGACAACACCGATGCTGAGGGCCGCGTGGTGCTGTGCGACGCGCTCACCTACGCGGCCGAGAAATCGCCCGCGCTGCTGCTCGATTTCGCCACCCTCACCGGCGCCGCGCGCATCGCCCTCGGCCCCGACTTGCCGGCGCTGTACGCCAATGACGAGGCGCTGGCGCGCGACTGGCTGGCGGCGGCCGAGGCCGCCCGCGACCCGCTGTGGCGGATGCCGCTGTGGCGGCCGTACCTCAGCTATCTCAAGAGCAACGTCGCCGACCTGGCCAACGCGGGCGGATCGCGCATGGCCGGCTCGATCACCGCCGCGCTCTACCTCGACCGCTTCGTGCCGCCGGATCTGCCCTGGGCGCACCTGGACGTGTATGCGTGGAACGACAGCGATCGTCCCGGCCGGCCAGCCGGCGGCGAAGCGCAGGGCCTTCGCGCCGCCTTCGCGCTGCTGCGCTCACGCTTTGCGCCCTTGAGCGGTGGGTGAGGATCGTCATGCCGTCGCGCTGACGGCGGCCACTGGGGCGGCTGGCGGCGCGGGGGCAGGATGAGGATCGGGCCGGGCCCCGGAATCCGGGGCCGGGGACCCGGGACCCGGGACCCGGGAAAAGCGTCGAGCCGGGTCTCCAAGGCACCCATGACCGGCGAGGTGATGCGAATCCTTCCCCACCGTCATTCCGGCTTTCGCCAGGATGACGAAGCTGTGATGCTCTTTCCCGAGTCCCACAACCACCCCGAACTCCGCCAACCACCGAGAGCCCCCATGGATCGCGCCGAAGAACTCCTGAAGGAACTGCGCATCGAGCGTCGTCAGGGCGCTCCGCGCAAGCGCCGCCGCTGGCCGTGGATCGCCGGCGCCGTGATTGCGCTGCTGCTGGTGTGGATGGTGCTGGACGCGACCCGGCCGGTCGAGGTCGAAACCACTGCCGCGCGCCCGGCCGACGACCCGGCCAGCGCCTCGGTGCTCGATGCCAGCGGCTACGTCACCGCGCGCCGGCAGGCCACCGTCTCCGCCAAGATCACCGGCAAGGTCGCCGAGGTGCTGATCGAGGAAGGCATGCGCGTGGACGAGGGCCAGGTGCTGGCGCGCCTGGACGACGTCGATGCGCAGGCGCAGCGTGCGCTCTCGGCGGCGCAGCTGGCCGCCGCCCGCGCCCAGCTCACCGAGGTGCAGGCGAACCTGGATCTGGCCGAGCGCACGCTGCAGCGGCAGCGCGCGCTGTTCGCGCAACGGCTGACCAGCCAGGCTGCGCTCGACCAGGCCCAGGCCGAGCGCGACGCGCTGGCCGCGCGCCGGGTGTCGGTGCAGCGGCAGATCGCCAGCGCCGAGAACGCGCTGCGGATCGCCGAGATCGGCGTGGAGAACACCATCGTCCGCGCGCCGTTCGCCGGCGTGGTGATCGAGAAGGCGGCGCAACCGGGCGAGATGATCTCGCCGATCTCGGCCGGCGGCGGCTTCACCCGCACCGGCATCGGCACCATCGTCGACATGGACTCGCTGGAAGTGCAGGTGGACGTCAACGAGGCCTATATCGGCCGCGTGCGCGCCGGCCAGCCGGTGGAGGCGGTGCTCAACGCCTACCCGGACTGGCGGATTCCGGCCGAGGTGATCGCCATCATCCCCGCCGCCGACCGCAGCAAGGCGACGGTGCGCGTGCGCATCGCGCTGAAGATCAGCGATCCGCGCATCGTCCCGGACATGGGCGTGCGGGTGAGCTTCCTCGCCGAGCCGCGCGCCGACGACGCGCCGGCGCCGCAGGGCGCGTGGGTGCCGGGTCGCGCCATCGTCACCCGCGATGGCCGCAGTGTCGCCTTCGTGGTGATCGACGGCCGTGCGGTCGAGCGTGCGGTGACGGTGGCGGAAACACGCGACAACGACCGCTTCGTCACGGCGGGGCTGGCGGCCGGCGAGCAGGTGGTGCTGTCGCCGCCGGCGCGGCTGGGCGACGGTGACCGCGTGCGGCCGAAGTCGCCCTGAGCGCGATGGCGATGGATACCCGTAACGGCTCGCCGGGCACCGACGCGGTGTTGGTCCGCATCCGCGGCCTGACCAAGACCTACCTGCGTGGCCAGCAGCGGATCGAGGTGCTGCACGGCATCGACCTGGACATCCCCGACGGCGATTTCGTCGCGCTGATGGGGCCGTCCGGTTCGGGCAAGACCACCCTGCTCAACCTGATCGGCGGACTGGACACGCCCACCACCGGCGAGCTGGTGGTGGCCGGCGAGCGCATCGACCGGCTCCACGGCGAGGCGCTGGCGCGCTGGCGCGCCGACACGGTCGGCTTCATCTTCCAGAGCTACAACCTGATGCCGGTGCTGACCGCGCAGAAGAACGTCGAGCTGCCGCTGCTGCTCACCGACATGGGCGCCGCCGAGCGCCGCCGGCGCGCCGCGCTGGCGCTGGCGCTGGTCGGGCTGGAGGATCGCGCCGAGCACAAGCCCAGCGAGTTGTCCGGCGGCCAGCAGCAGCGGGTGGCCATCGCCCGCGCGCTGGTCTCCGACCCGCGCCTGCTGATCTGCGACGAACCCACCGGCGACCTCGACCGCAAGACCGCCGACGAGGTGCTCACCCTGCTGCAGGCGCTCAACCGCCGCTTCGGCAAGACCATCGTCATGGTCACCCACGACCCCAAGGCCGCCGAGTATGCCAACCGCGTGGTGCATCTGGACAAGGGCACGCTGGTGGATGTGCCGGCCCATTGAGCCGATGCGGAACCTGCGCCTGCCACGGCGGTCGACTGCCGTGACGGGAGCCGCTGCGGCCGTGCCAGGCCACGGGCCATCGCCGGAGAGACGCGGATGAAATACTTCCCTCTGATCTGGGCTGCCCTGTTCCGCCGCAAGACCCGCACGCTGTTCACCCTGCTGTCGCTGGCCACGGCCTTTCTGCTGATCGGGCTGCTGCAGGCGGTCAACGCGGTGTTGGCCGGCGGTGCCGACTTCCTCGGCGCCGACCGGCTGATCGTGCAGGCGCGCAGCAGCTTCACCCAGCCGCTGCCGATCCGGATGCTGCCGCAGATCGAGGCGATTCCCGGTGTGTCGCGGGTCGGTCACTCGCAGTTCTTCGGCGGCGTCTATCAGGATCCGCGCAACTTCTTCCCGCAGTTCGCGGTCAACCCGCAGCGGCTGTTCGACACCTACCCGGAGTGGGTGCTGGGCGAGGACGAGAAGCGCGCCTTCATCTCCACCGCCAACGGCGCCATCGCCGGCCGCATCCTCGCCGAGAAGCACGGCTGGAGGGTCGGCGACATCATCCCGCTGACCAGCTTCATCTGGACCCGCAGCGGCGGCAGCCGGGTCTGGGAGTGGAAGCTGGTCGGCATCTTCGACGGCCGCGACCGCGAGTGGCAGGACCGCGCCAACCTGATGTACCTCAACTACGCCTACTTCGACGAGGCGCGCAGCGGCGGCAAGGGCCTGGCCGGGGTGTACGTGGTGCGGGTGGCCGATCCGGCCGAGTCCGAGCGTGTCGCCGCCGCCATCGACGCCCGCTTCGAGAACACCCCCGACGAGACCAAGACCCAGACCGAGCAGGAATTCCAGCTCGGCTTCCTGCGCCAGCTCGGCGACATCGGCTTCATCGTCAACGCGATTTCCGGGGCGGTGTTCTTCACCATCCTGATCCTCACCGGCTACACCATGAGCCAGGCGGTGCGCGAGCGCGTGCCCGAGCTGGCGGTGCTCAAGTGCCTGGGCTTCACCGATCGCACCGTGCTGGCGCTGGTGCTGGCCGAGGCGCTGCTGCTGTGCGCGCTGGGCGCGCTGGCGGGCATGCTGCTGGCGAAGGTCGCGCTCGGCCTGCTGCCGGCCGAATACGCGGCGGTGCGGCTGGGCGGCGAGGTCTGGCTGTTCGCCGCGGTCAGCACCGTCGCGCTGGCCGTCGCCGTCGGCCTGCCGCCGGCGCTGCACGCGATGCGGCTGAAGATCGTCGATGCGCTGGCGGGGCGATAGCGATGCGCACGTCTTTCCGCAAGCACGGCGACGAGGGAGTACAGGCATGAGCACCTTCCGCCAGGTCCGCGAGATCGTCTGGATGAACCTGCTCAGCATTCCGCAGCGCCTGGGCGCCTCGCTGGTGATCGTGATCGGTATCGGCGGCGTGGTCGGCGTGCTGGTGGCGATGCTGTCGATGTCCACCGGGCTGCAGAAAACGCTCACCGCCACCGGTCGTGACGACCGCGTGGTGATCCTGCGCGGCGGCGCCAATGC
Organism: Rehaibacterium terrae; assembly: GCF_014202935.1. Lineage (GTDB taxonomy): Bacteria > Pseudomonadota > Gammaproteobacteria > Xanthomonadales > Xanthomonadaceae > Rehaibacterium > Rehaibacterium terrae. The sequence goes on from NZ_JACHHX010000003.1 coordinate 189,168, forward strand.
CGAGCTGTCGAGCTTCCTCGACCGCGCCGCGTGGACGCAGGTCAAGTACGATCCGGCGGTGGCGCGCGGCGCGGACGGGTTGCCGCTGGCCTCGGGCGAGATCATCGTCATCACCGAGGTGCCGCGCCGCGGCCAGCGCACCGGCGCCAACATCACCCTGCGCGGGGTCGAGCCGAACGGTTTCGTGCTGCGCCCGGAGGTGCGCCTGCTGGAAGGCCGGCGTTTCCGCCCCGGCCTGCGCGAGATCATCGTCGGCCGTGGCGCCCATGAACAGTTCGAGGGACTGGAAGTCGGCCGCGAGCTGCGCTTCCGCGGCTCGGACTGGCGCATCGTCGGCATCTTCGAAAGCGGCGACGCGCACGATTCGGAGCTTTGGACCGACACCCAGACCGCGCAGTCGGCCTTCAACCGCACCGGGGTGTCCTCGGTGCTGGTGCAGCTCACCGACATCGACGCCTTCGAGCCGCTCAAGCGGCGCCTGACCACCGACCCGCAGCTCAACGTCGACGTGTTCCGCGAGCGTGACTACTTCGGCGCGCAGGCGGCCGGGCTGACCCGGCAGATCGGCTTCCTCACCGGCATCGTCGCCGCGATCATGGCGGTGGGTGCGCTGTTCGGCGCGCTCAACACGATGTATTCGGCGGTGTCGGCACGCACGGTGGAGATCGGCACGCTGCGCGCGCTCGGCTTCGGCCGGCTGCCGGTGGTGGCCTCGGTGATGGCCGAAGCCATGGTGCTGTCGCTGGTCGGCGGCCTGCTCGGCGCCGGCATCGCCTACGGCCTGTTCAACGGCTACTCGGTGTCCACGCTGGGCGGCGGCTTCACCCAGGTCGCCTTCAACTTCGCGGTGACGCCGGGGCTGGTGCTGCAGGGCCTGGTCTGGGCGCTCGGCATCGGTTTCCTCGGCGGCCTGATGCCGGCGCTGCGCGCCGCCCGCCTGCCGGTGACCACCGCGCTGCGCTCGCTGTGATGCGTCGCCTCGCGCGCCTCAGCGCTTCGCCCGCGACAGCATGACGATGGCGACGCCGGCGAGGATCACCGCCATCGCGCCGATGGCATGCACGCCGAAGCGCTCGCCGGCCAGCAGCGCGCCGAGCAGCACCGCCACCGGCGGGTTGACGTAGGCGTAGCTGGTGGCCAGCGCCGGGCGCACGTGATCGAGCAGCCACACGTAGGCGCTGTAGGCGACGATCGAGCCGAACACCGCCAGGTAGCCCACCGCCAGCAGCGGGCGGGTGGCGGGCCATTCGACGATGCGCTCGCCAAGCGTCCAGCCGAGCGCGACCAGCAGCACGCCGCCGGTCAGCATCTGCCCGGCGGTGCTCATGAAGGCGGTCGGCAGATCGCGGTCGCGGCTCCAGATCGAACCCCAGGCCCAGGCGGCCGGCGCCGCCAGCAGGGCGATGGCGCCGCGCGGCGACGCGCTCAGGTCGCTGCCGGCGTTGAGCCAGAGCACGCCGGCGAAGCCGACGCCCAGGCCCAGCCACTCGCCGCGGCTGGGATGGCGGCCCTTGAGCCAGCCGAACAGCCCGGCCCACAGCGGCAGGCTGGCGACCGCGATCGCGGCCAGGCCGGAGGACACCTCCTGCTGGGCGACGCAGACCAGGCCGTTGCCCATCAGCATCATCAGGAAGCCCATCACCGCGAGGTTCTTCCACTGTGCGCGGGTCGGCGCGGCGTAGCCGCGCCAGCGCAGCAGCGCGTAGAAGGCCAGCCCGGCGGCGAGAAAGCGCAGTCCGGCCATCAGCAGCGGCGGAAAACCCTCCAGCCCGAAGCGGATGCCGAGGTAGGTCGAACCCCAGATCAGATACACCGCCAGCAGTGCGGAGACGACGGCGGCAGTGGAGGCGGGCCGGGGAACGGCCGGGACGACGACGGACATGCGCGGGCTCGTGGGCTGGGCGTTGGGGGAACGCGCCGGACGCGCATTCTAGGTCGCGGCGGGCGCAATCCGGCGGACGGAAAGCGGCGATATGCGGACAAGCCGTGTCGCCACTGCAGGCGCGGCTGCGGCCGCGCCCCGGAAACGCGGAGTGAGTCGAGAGGAGTGGGAAGTCAGAGAGAGCATTGGCGCGTCCACGCCCGGCGCTTTCCCCGCTTCCCGCTTCTCGGCTCAGCCTCCGGCCGCCGACCATGTCGTTCTGCAACAGGGCGGGCTTCAGGGTCGCTGCGGCCACCGCTGTGGCAGTCGCCATGGCGGCGTTGCGCGAACCACCGGGCCGCAATCGCGGCCAGGGCCGCTCCCACACGACCATGGCCCTACACGTCGGCCTTTTCGGCGGCGAGCAGGGCCTGCTTGCGCGGCAAGCCCCAGCGGTAGCCGCCGAGGCTGCCGTCGCCGCGGATCACCCGGTGGCAGGGCACCAGCACGGCCAGACGGTTCTGCGCGCAGGCGCGGGCGACGGCGCGCACCGCGCGCGGCGCGCCGATGGCGGCGGCGATCTCGCCGTAGCTGCGCGTCTGGCCGGGTGGAATGCGCATCAGCGCCTGCCAGACCTTGTGCTGGAAGGCGCTGCCGACGACCTCCAGCGGCAGCTGCCCGTGCAGGCGGCGACCCTGCAGGGCCTCGGCGACCGCGCGCACGCGCGGGGCGACGAACTCGTCGGCGCCGGCGTCGACGCGCTCGAGCGTGGCGTGCGGGAATTCGGCGCGCAGTTCCGCCTCCAGCGTGGTCTCGTCCTCGCCCAAGGACACCGCGCAGACGCCGCGCGCGGTCACCGCGACCAGGGCGCGGCCGAGGCGGGTGTCGATCACGGTCCAGCGGAGCGTCTCGCCTTCGCCGCCGCGGCGGTAGCGGGCGGGTGTCATGCCGAGCCTGGCCGCGCCGTTCTCGTAGATCCGGCTGGGCGAGCCGAAGCCGGCGTCGTAGAGCGCGGTGGTGACGTCGGCGCCTGCGCGCAGTCCGCGCTTGAACGCCTGCAGGCGGCGCTGGGCGCGGTATTCGGCCGGCGTGAGGCCGAAGCGGGCGCGGAAGCGGCGCAGCAGCGCGTGCGGGCCGATGCCGATGGCATCGGCGAGCTGCTGCAGGCTGTGGTCGTCGCGGTCGAGCAGGCGGCGGGCCTGCTCGACGGGATCGTTGCTGAGGTGGGCTGCGGCCTGGGACATGCGGTCACCTTAGCCGGCGGCAGGTGGGGCGACTATCCGCGTTTTGCGCCCCGGGCCGCGGTCGCCGCTGCGGCAACGGCCATCGCCGCCATGGCCGCACCCGCAGCGGTCGGCCTGCCTGCGGACGGCGGCGCCAGGATGCTCCCCAGCGATTTCCGACGCCCGATTCCGGGCCGTCAATCGACCCAGGCGAAGCCGCGCCGCTCGGCCTGCACGTGGGCGTGCACGCGGCTGGCCAGCTGGTGGTCGCGGCTGAGCAGCTCGATGGCGTCGGCGAGGATCGCGGCCGACTCGCGCAGCAGGGCGTCGGGGCGGCGCTCCTCCTCGCGTTCGGCGGCGGCGTCGGCAGCGACGTCGCGCTCGTCGGCCTGCAAGCCGTCGTCGCTGCTGCGGGCCAGGCTGGGGGCGTCGATGCCCAGCGCCTTGCGCGCCTCCTCGCGCGCCCTGCGGCGGGCCTCGATGCGCTCGCGCTCGGCGCGGCGCACGTCGATGTTCAGCGAGATCTCCTTGCGGGCACGCTGGGCACGGTACTCGGCCACGTCCTCGCGCCACCACTGGAATTCAGGGTCCTCGGCCACACGCGCCTCGTGGCGCTCGGCGAGCAGCGGCAGCAGCGGCCCGAAGTCACCCAGGCGCGGGTGTGGCACGGGCGCGATCTTCGTCCACGGCAGCGCGTTGTCGTAACTGCTCTCGCCGTACTCGCTGGCGTCGAGGGTGACCGGGAACTGGATGTCCGGCAGCACGCCCTTGTGCTGTGTGCTGCCGCCGGTGGGCCGGAAGAACTGCGCCACCGTCAGCCGCACCTGGCCGAAGCGCGGGGTCTCGTTGCGCGGCCAGCGGTCCAGGTCGATCAGGTTCTGCACGGTGCCCTTGCCGAAGGTCTGCTCGCCGATGATCAGGCCGCGGCCGTAGTCCTGGATGGCGGCGGCGAAGATCTCCGAGGCCGAGGCCGAGGCGCGGTTGGTCAGCACCGCCAGCGGGCCGTCCCAGGCCACGCCGCCGCTGCGGTCGGACTCGACGCTGACCCGGCCGCCGGCTTCGCGCACCTGCACCACCGGGCCGGAGTCGATGAACAGGCCGGTCAGCTCGATCGCCTCGTTGAGCGAGCCGCCGCCGTTGTTGCGCAGGTCCATGACCACGCCGTCGACCCGCTCGGCCTTCAGCTCGGCGAGCAGGCGGGCGACGTCGCGGGTGGCCGAGGTGTAGTCGGGGTCGTTGCGGCGGCGGGCGTCGAAGTCCTGGTAGAAGGTCGGCAGGGTGATCACGCCGATGCGGCGCTGGCCATCCCCGGTGTCGATGGTGAGGATCGAGCGCTTGGCGGCCTGCTCCTCCAGCTTGATCTTGTCGCGCACGATGGCGACCTGCTCGTGCTTGCCGTCGAGGCCGGCCTCGGCCGGCAGCAGTTCGAGGCGTACCACGCTGTCCTTCGGGCCGCGGATCAGGTCGACCACGTCGTCGACGCGCCAGCCGACCACGTCGGTCATCGGGCCGGAGCGGCCCTGGCCGACCGCGACGATGCGGTCGCCGGGCTTGACCTTGCCGCTCATCGCCGCCGGGCCGCCCGGCACGATCGAGCGGATGACGATGAACTCGTCCTGCCGCTGCAGCACCGCGCCGATGCCTTCCAGCGACAGCCGCATGGAGATGTTGAAGTTCTCCGAGGTGCGCGGGGTCATGTAGCCGGTGTGCGGCTCGATGGCCGTCGCATAGGCGTTCATGAAGGTCTGGAACACGTCCTCGGACTTGAGCTGGCGGATCCGTGACTCGAGGTTGGCGTAGCGCTTGTCCAGGGTCTTGCGGATCTCCTCGTCCTTGCGTCCGGCCAGCTTCAGGCGCAGCACGTCGTTCTTGACGTACTGCCGCCACAGCTCGTCGAGCTCGGCGCGGTCGGCGGCCCAGGGCTGGTCCTTGCGATCCAGGCGCCAGGTTTCGTCCTTGCCGAAGTCGAAGTCCTTCCCGACCAGCGCGCGGGCGTGGGCGACGCGCTCGCCGACGCGCTGCACGTAGACGTTGAAGATGTCGAACGCCGGCTGCAGGTTGCCGGCGCGGATGGCGTCGTCCAGGCGGGTGCGCCAGACGTCGAACTTCTGAATGTCCTCGGCCAGGAAGAACAGCCGCTCGCCGTCGAGCGCGTCGAGGTAGCGCTTGTGGATCTCGGCCGAGAGGGCGTCATCGAGTGGGCGCGGCTTGTAGTGGTAGCGGCTGTCGCTGAGCAGGCCGTAGACCAGCCGCGCCGCGCCTGCCTGGTCGGCGGTCGGCGCCAGCCCGACGTCGGCGGAGGGGCCGGGGCCGCTCTGTGCCGCCATCGTGAACGGCAGCAGGGCGACCAGCAGCAGCAAACCAAGACGCTTGAACATCGGTACTTTCCTCGCGGCCATGACGGCCGAAACCTTCGATCCCGGACGGGGCGCGGAGTTCGGGCCGTCAGCTTGCGCCGCGGGTCCGGACCGGGCCTGTGCCAGACGTAACCGCCCGCGTCCACTATGCCGCATTCCGGCGCCGATGGCTGAATCGTCGGGAAAGCTGCGATTCGGGGCACGGGACCCGGAAAAACGGCCGCCTGGCACGCAAGCGGCAGGCCTCCGATGCGGCTCATCCCGGCAAAGCCGGGATGAGCCCCGAGCCCTGGCTTCTCAGCCCGTGACGCCCGCTTCCGCCGCCATCCGGTCGGCGTGGTAGGACGAGCGCACCATCGGGCCGGAGGCGACGTGGCTGAAGCCGAGTTCGTAGCCGAGCTTCTCCAGCGCGGCGAATTCGTCCGGGGTCCAGTAGCGCATCACCGGGTGGTGGTGTGGCGTCGGCTGCAGGTACTGGCCGATGGTGACCATGTCGACGTCGTGGGCGCGCAGGTCGCGCAGCGCTTCGGCCACCTGCTCGAAGGTCTCGCCCAGGCCGAGCATGATGCCGGACTTGGTCGGGATCGCCGGGTGCTGCGCCTTGAAGCGCTGCAGCAGGGTCAGCGACCACCGGTAGTCGGCACCCGGCCGCACGTTCGGATACAGCGGCTGGACGGTCTCGATGTTGTGGTTGAACACGTCCGGCGGGGCGGCCGCGAGGATCTCCAGCGCCCGGTCCATGCGGCCCTTGCCGCGGAAGTCGGGCGTGAGGATCTCGATCTTGGTGCCGGGACTCAGCGCGCGCACCCGGGTGATGCAGTCGACGAAGTGCTGGGCGCCACCGTCGCGCAGGTCGTCACGGTCGACCGAGGTGATGACGACGTACTTCAGGCCCATGTCGGCGACGGTGCGCGCCAGGCTCTCGGGCTCGCCGGGGTCGGGCGGCTTGGGCCGGCCGTGGGCGACGTCGCAGAACGAGCAGCGGCGGGTGCAGACCTCGCCGAGGATCATGAAGGTGGCGGTGCCGTGGCCGAAGCACTCGTGGATGTTGGGGCAGCTCGCCTCCTCGCAGACCGTCACCAGCCGGTTCTCGCGCAGCTTGGCCTTGAGCTTCTGCACCGCATTGCCGGACGGGATGCGCACGCGGATCCAGCTCGGCTTGCGCAGCACCGGCGCGTTCTGGTCGAACTTGACCGGGCTGCGGGCGATCTTGTCCTCGCCGAGCTGCTTGCGGCCCGCCTCGAGCGGACCGGCGCCGCCGGTGTCGACGATCTGCAGCGGAATGGACTTGATGGCGGCGGTGTCGGTCATGAGGGCGGCGTCGTGGTGTGCGGGCGCGGCTCACGCCGCTCCTGCAGGGGAAATCAGGCGGCGGCCAGGTCGGGGAGCTCCGGTGTCCATTCCGGCGTCAGGCCGAGCTGGCGCGACAATGCCGCGACCAGCGGCGGCTTGACCGCGTCCAGGCCCGATGGGCCGCCCAAGTCTAGCACCGAGGTCACCTGCAGGCCCTGGTAGCCGCAGGGGTTGATGCGCCGGAACGGCTCCAGATCCATGGCGATGTTGAAGGCCAGGCCGTGGAAGGTGCAGCCCCGCCGCACCCGCAGGCCCAGCGCCATCACCTTGGCGCCATTGACGTACACGCCGGGGGCGCCGTCCTTGCGGTGGGCGGCGATGTTCCAGTCGGCCAGCACGTCGATGACGGCCTGCTCGATGCGCTCGACCAGCTCGCGCACACCGAGGCCGAGCCGGCGCAGATCCAGCAGCGGGTAGGCGACCAGCTGGCCGGGGCCGTGGTAGGTCACCTGGCCGCCGCGATCGACCGGGATCACCGGGATCTCGCCCGGTGCCAGCACGTGCTCCATCTTCCCGGCCTGGCCGAGGGTGAAGACCGGGTCGTGCTCGACCAGCCACAGTTCGTCCGGGGTGTCCGCGCCGCGGGCGTCGGTGAGCCGCTGCATCGCGCGCCAGACCGGCTCGTAGGGCTGGCGGCCGAGCTCGCGGACGCGCCAGGCGCGTCCGGTCACAGCGTCCACCTGACCTCCGGACAGGCGCGCAGGGCGCCGTGGGCGGCGTCGTAATCCTCGCGGCTCTGGGCCACGAAGCTCACCGTCACCGAGACGTAGTTGCCCTTGGCGGAGGGGCGGATGCGCATGGTCTCCTCCAGCACGGTCAGGCCGGCCGCCTGCAGGCGGGCGGGGACGAGCAGGTGCAGCTCGCCCTCGACCGCGCCCATGGCGCTGATCTCGAAGGTGCCGGGGAACTGGAAGCCGTGCCCGGGGTTGTCGGAGCGGATGGTCATGGCTCCGATTATCGGGGCGGGGGCGGCGAATCCCAAGCCGGAGGCGGTACGCCCCGACCCGTCGTGCGCACACCGTGCATCAGAACCGGTAGACCAGCGACACCGCGACCACGTGGGCGCGGTAGTCGGGGCTGTCCTCGGCCAGCAGGATCACGTTGGCGAGCTGGTTGGCGGCGACGCCGTCCAGCGCCCAGTCGGTCGAGCGGTAGCGCTCGTACCAGTAGCGCAGGCGCACCGACCAGTCGCCCTGCAGCCGCAAGCCGCCGTGCAGGCTCAGCGAGTCCAGCCGGGTGGTGTTGGGCGGCAGCGCGGCAACGTTGAGCGCGCTGCCCGCGGTCAGATCGATGGCGTTGTCGGAGCGGGCGTAGAGCAGGTCGGCGCCGAGCTGGTAGCGGGCCGGACGCGGCTTGAAGGCGACGCCGAGTCCGGCGCTGTCGACTTCGTCGCGATGGCGGGCGCGCCAGCGCCGCGCCGGGTCGACGGCGTCGGCCAAGCGGGTGGCGGTGCGGATGCTGGCGCCGGTCTGGTCGAAGTCGAAGGTCTCGCGGCTGTAGAAGCCGTGGAAGGACAGCGCCTCGGCCGGCACGAAGGCGGCATCCAGCGTCAGCGCGCGGGCGCGGGCGGCGGTCAGGCCGAGCTCCGAGCGCGTGTAGTCCTCGTCGGCCCAGCTGCCGTCCAGGCCGAAGGTCCAGCGCGGGGTCGGGGTGAAGTTCACCCGCAACTGCGCGCGCTCGCGCTCGCGGTCGGCCAGATACCAGCGGCGCAGGCCGGGCGGGTTGTCCCATTGGCCGGGAACGGTGGCGGTGTAGGCCGGCGCGTAGCCGGACAGGAACGGCTCGCTGCCGTGGTAGGTCGAGCCGCTGCGGTCGGCGCGCGACAGCGTCAGCGAGGCATCGACGCGCTCGCCGAAGCCGCGCTGCAGCGAGAGCGAGAACAGATCCTCGTCGGCGCGCTCGCGCACCGAGTAGGTGCGGTTGGTCTGGCGCCGTTCGATCGCGCCCGACAGCCGGGTGCGGCCGTCGATGCGCCAGCCGGCCTCCACCCGCAGGCGCTGTTCGCGGAAGCTGGCCGGCTCGTTGAAGCGGCGCCGGCTGCTGGTGGCGGACGCGTCCTGGTTCTGCGAGTCGCCGCCGATGTAGACGTATTCGTCGCGCGGGGTGCGGTTGTCGCGGTCGTCGTAGCGGTAGCTGGCGGCCCAGTGCAGCCGCGGGTGCGGGCGCGAGCTGATGCGCAGGTTGGCCACGGTGGTGTCGATGCGGCCGTCGAGCGAGGCGCGCGGCAAGGGCTGCACGATACTGGCGGCCAGTACGGGGTTGACGGTGTAGGGCAGGAAGGGATCGTTCTGGGTCATGCGCCCGAGGGCGATGTCGGCGGTGACGCGGGTGCGCGCGGAAACATTCCAGCCGCCCAGCGCGCTGGCCTGGTGGAAGCGGTTGTCGGGCGGCAGCGCGGCCCGTCCCTGCCCGCCCGGATAACCCACGCCCGGCGCCCAGCCGGCGATCTGTGCGAACGGGTTCTGCCAGGTCAGCGCGGTGTTGGCGTTGTCGAACCCGGACAGGTGGTAGCGCAGCTCGAACTGGGTCTTGCGGCCGGCGTAGCGGGCGGCAGCGTCGAATTCGCGGGTGCGGTGGTCGATCGGCTCGGGCAGCAGTGCGGCGCGCGGATTGCCGCCGCTGTTGCCGATCACGCCGCCCAGGCTCTTGAGGCCGTCGCGCTCCTCGTGGCGGATGCCTGCGGTCAGTTCCCAGCGGCCCGGCAGCAGTTTGGCCAGGCCCAGGCCGACGCGGCGGCGCTCCACCTCCAGCTCGATCTCGCCCAGGTTCGGCAGCAGCCGCGTCATTGCGGCGGTGTTGGCACCGGCGACCCAGCCGGCCGGCAGGGTGAGGGTGTTGCCGCCGATGCCGGTGAACGGCGTCTTGACCGTGCCGCGACGGGTCGGCATCTGGTCGTAGTCGATGCGCACGCGGTAGTCGCCCTGGCGGCCGAACTCCACCCGCGCCTCGCGCGAGCGCAGGCCGAGGTCGTCGGCGCGCACGCGCACGTAGTCGGCGCTCGCCCCGTCATGCGGGCCGCGACGCAGATACTCCAGCCGCAGCACACCGTAGCCGCCCTGTTCGTCGAAGCCGCGCCGGCGGCCGAAGCGGACGGCGTCGTCGCTGATGTAGCCGAGGCCGAATTCGAGCGTGTTGCGGATCTGCGTCAGCTCGGCGAGCTGCTCGGCGTCGGGCGGCGACGTGGTGGGCTCGTCGAGCGTGAATTCGTCCTCCTGCGCCAGCGCGAGGGCCGGCGTCAGCAGGGCGACGGCGATCGCCGATCGCAGCAGCAGCGGGCGGTGTGGGAGCGTTCTGGCGGTCATGGCGCACCTCGACGCGGAGTGGGGCGCCGGTCAGCGCGTGATGCGCGGGCCGGACGGGTGGTTGCTGCCGTGCACCTGCGAATGGCAGTTCAGGCAGTTCTTGCCGAGCAGTTGCTGGGCACCGGAGGGGGTGGCGGTGCCCGGCAGGCCGGTGCCGCTGTAAGCGGTGCTTGGATGCATCTGCGCCAGGTGGCACTGCTGGCACAGGAACGGCCCGCGCGTCTTGAGCATGGCCGGATGCACCGCGCCGTGCGGGCGGTGGCAGATGGTGCAGTCCTCGCGCACCGGCGCGTGTTCCCACAGGAACGGGCCGCGTTTCTCGGCGTGGCAGGTGTAGCAGGTTTCGTTGACGGTGGTGGCGGCCAGCAGGGTCGGGCCGCTTCCGCCGTGCGGGTTGTGGCAGTCGCTGCACGCGACCTTGCCCTCGTGCACCGGATGCGAGAACGGCCGCAGCATCTCGGCGCGCTGGGTCTTGTGGCAGGCGTAGCAGACGTCGGCCTGGGTGGCCTTGGCCAGCACCGGGTCGGCGCCGGTGTGGATGGTGTGGCAGGAGCTGCAGCTCAAGTCCGCGAAGTCGTGCGCGCTGCCCTGCCAGTGCATCCGCGCGCTGCCCTCGTGGCATTGCAGGCAGACCTGGTTGCCGGCCGCGGTATGCGACTGCGCGCCCTGGAACAGCACGTCCGGCGCCGCACGCTGGCCATCGCGTGGCGGACGCATGTGCGCCTCGCTGGGGCCGTGGCAGCTCACGCAGGCCTGGTCGGCGAACGGCGTGCGCGGGTCGGCCATCACCGCGTGCGGCGACTTCAGGATCGACAGCACCGGGTACTCGTCGGCCTCGTCGTGGCAGCGGGTGCAGGTGCGGAAGCCCTCCTTTTCCGCGTGGACCGGCGGCTGCGCCAGCGCGGGCGCCAGCCACAGCGCCAGGGCGAGCAGCAGCAGGTGGGCGGATCGCGTCGATGTGTCCATGGGCTTCTCCCCGGTGGTCCGCTTCGCCGGTCAGCGCTTGCCGGCGACGAAGTCGGCGTTGCCGCCGTCGAGCGTCAGGCTGTGCTCGAACGAGACGTAGTGGTGGCGGTGGTCGGCATGGCCGTCGTGGACGGCGAACGCGACCATGTAGGTCTTGCCCGGTTCCAGCGTCTTCTGCCCACGCGCCACGGCCTTGAGCGGCCGGCTGAGCAGCACCGTCCACTCGCCATCGGCGAAGCTGGCGTCGGCACGCACCGGCGTCTGCGGATCCATGCGGCGCCGCTCGAGGATGTAGGCGCCGACCGCCTGCGCCGCCTGGCCCGGGTTGAGCTTGGCCTGCCAATATTCCAGGAACACGCCCTGGTCGATGAGCTGCTCGAGTTCCGCGTCCGGCTTGAGGTTCTCGCCGCCGCCCTGGCGGGTCAGCCGCACCCGCGAGGCGCCGAGATATTTCTGGATGCGCCCGCCTGTCGGCGCGCTGGCCATGCCCATGGCGTCGTCGTGGCAGCTGCCCCAGCAGCCGGCGCGGCCGGCCTCGCGCACGCTGCCGTCGTCGAGCATCACGGTGACGCGGCTGGCCACGTCCGGGTCGAGCTTTTTCGCCAGCGGTGGGCCGGCTTTCCATCGCAGGTGGAAGTACAGCCGTTCGCCGTCGTGCGCGGTCTTCACCCGCAGGGCAAGGCTGCCGGCCTTGCCGGGGATCGGCGCCGGTTCGAGCGCACCGCCGCCGACGATGGAGGCGCCGATGTCGCGCTCCTCGCCTTCGTGGCAGCTGCGGCAGCTGCGGCCCTCGCGTAATTTCGGCCCGCCGCTGTGGTCGCGCTCGGTCAACACCCACTCCCATGAAGCCTGACCGGGGTAGAACAGCACCAGCTCGCGCTCGGGCACCCGGCTCCAGTCGACCGCCTGCGCCGGCAACGCAGCCAGCAGGAGCAGCAACCAGGCGCCGGCGTGGGGCAGGTGCGTGGTCGGGATGTCGTGTGCCTGTCGGTTCATGGGTCCACCTCCGCGCGGGCCGGGCCGCCGCCGTTTCAAAGGGTGAAGTCTTCTTCCTCCGCCGCTTCGGGCCGGGCGGGGAGCTTGTGGGCGATGCCCTGATGGCAGTCGATACAGGTTTCGCCACTGACCTGCGCGTCCAGGTGCCTGGCGCGGGCGCGTGGTTTCTGTGTCTCCAGCGTCATCTGCATGGGGTCGTGACAGGCGCGGCATTCGCGCGAGTCGTTGGCCTTCATCGCCGCCCAGACCGACTCGGCCAAGCGGCCGCGGTGCGCCTCGAATTTTTCCGGGGTGTCGATGCGGCCAAGCAGGTGGCTCGGCACTTCGACGAAGGTGGCCTTGATCTTGCGTGCCAGCTTGGGAACGAAGGCGCGCGGCACATGGCAGTCGGCGCAGGTGGCGCTCACGCCGCTGTTGTTGCGGTAATGCGGCGACTCGCGGTACTCGGCGTACACGAACTCGCGCATCTCGTGGCACGAGGTGCAGAATGGCATCGTGTTGGTGTATTCGACGAAGCCGGTGAACCCGGCCGCGAAGACGATCGCCGCGATGAAGCCCGCCCCCAGCAGCGTACCCGCCGCGACACCGGCGCTCGGCCGCCGCAACCATCGCCATAACCGTGAAATGCTGGCTCGCATGGCGCGCTCCCCATCGGCCACGACCCGTGATGCCTTGGCCCGTTGCGTGCGCATGCCGCCCCGCCGCGTTGCCCGGCGCATGCACGCGCGTTGGCGGTGGCTGGGCCACCGCACCTGTCGCTGCGAGTGCACTCTAGGCGCGGATGCCGCGCCCGTTTTTGACTTCGATCAAGCCGGCGGGCAGTGGCGCCCCGGCGCGTTCATTGCGCCCCGGTCCGTGCCGGATCGCGGGCGCCGAACACGTTCAGACCCTTGAGCACGTTCAGCGCCTCGCGGACCGCAAAATCGACCTCCTCGCCGCCCGCATCGTCCGCCGGGACGCTGTCCTCCTCGTCACCGCGCAGGTGGCCGGGCAGGTCGCGCTCGCGCAGGCTGGGCGGGCGGGTGTCGGCGCGGCGCTCGTAGTCGTCGGCCAGGACGATGTCGGGCTTGATGCCGGCGGCCTGGATCGAGCGGCCGCTGGGGGTGTAATAGCGCGCGGTGGTGAGCTTGATCGAGTCGCCGTTGTCCAGCGGCAGCACGGTCTGCACCGAGCCCTTGCCGAAGCTGCGGCTGCCCATCACCAGCGCGCGGCGGTGGTCGCGCAGGGCGCCGGCGAGCACTTCCGCGGCCGAGGCGGTGCCGCTGTCGATCAATGCCACGATCGGCGCACCGGCCAGCAGGTCGCCCGGGGTGGCCCTGAACTCGCTGGCCGAGAACGGCAGGCGGCCCTTGGTGGAAACGATCACGCCGGTGTCGAGGAAGGCATCCGCGGCCTCGATGGCGGCGTTGAGCAGGCCGCCCGGGTTGCTGCGCAGGTCGAGCACCAGGCCGTGCAACGGCGCGTTCTTGGCGAGCTCGCGCAGGCGCTTGCGCAGATCCGGGCCGGTGTCGCTCTGGAAGGTGCTGATGCGCAGATAGCCGTAGCCGGGTTCGAGCAGGCGGGCACGGACGCTGGTGATGCGGATGGTCTCGCGCGTCACCGCCACGTCCAGCGGTGCGGGCTGGCCCTCGCGCAGTACGGTCAGGGTGACCGTGGTGCCGGGCTCGCCGCGCAGGATGGCGACGGCGGCTTCGACGCTGTCGGCCTCGATCGGGCGGCCATCGATGGCGGTGATGATGTCGCCGGGGCGCATCCCGGCGCGCGCCGCCGGGGTGTCGTCGATCGGCGCGATCACCAGCAGGCTGCGGTCGGGCTGCTGCACCAGCTCCAGGCCGATGCCGTCGTAGGCGCCGGTGGCTGCCTCGTTCAGGCTCTGGGTCTGCTCGGCGTCGAGGTAGGCGCTGTGCGGGTCGAGATCGGTGAGCAGGCCACGGATCGCCGCCTGCATCAACCGCTCGTCGCTGACCTCGTCGACATAGGCCTGCTTGACGGTGCGGAACACCGACACGTAGCGCTTGATTTCCTCCAGCGGCACGGCCTCGGCCGGCGGCGCCATCTCCGGCGGCTCCTGGGCCAGGGCGGGCGCGGGGAAGGACAGCGGGAGCAGCAGGCAGAGCGCGCGTTTGTTCATGCGGTCGATTATGTGGCGCGGGTCCGGGGGATGCCAGACGCAGGCCGGGATTCGGGAAAAAGCATCACAGTCCCGTCATCCCGGTCCCCGGTTTCCGGCTCCCGGCCCTACCGCCGCTGCAGCCAGTTGCGCGGGTCCACCGGCTTGCTGTTCTGGCGCAGCTCGAAGTACAGCGCGGCACGGCCCTGGCCGCCGGAGCTGCCGACGCTGGCGAGCGGGTCGCCGGCGCGCACCCAGTCGCCGGCATCGCGGAGCAGGGCGTCGTTGTGGGCGTACAGGCTCATCCAGCCGTCGCCGTGGTCGACGATCACGATCAGGCCGTAGCCCTTGAGCCAGTCGGCGAAGGCGACCCGGCCGTGCGAAATCGCCCGCACCTCGGCGCCGGCGGTGCCGGCGATCAGCCAGCCTTCCGAGGCACGGCCGTCCGGCAGTTTGCCGCCGAAGCCGGTCAGCAGCGCACCGGACAGCGGCCACGGCAGCGTGCCGCGGCGCTGGGCGAAGGGGCGGCCGTCCTCGATCTGGCGCGGCACGTCGGCGAGCGCGTCGCGCAGGCGTTCGAGCAGCTGCACCAGCGCCTTCTCGTCGCGGCCGAGCGCGGCGATGCGGGCAGCGGAGTCCTTGTGGCGGGCGTCGAGTTCGGCCACGAGCGCGCGGCGCTGCGCGCGCTGGTCCTCCAGCTCGGCCAGCTGGCGCTGCTGCGCGTCGCGGGTGGCGAGCAGATCGGCGCGCTTGTCCTCGACCTGCTTCGCCAGGTCGGCCAGCGCCTGCAGTTCGTCGAGCAGACCGCGGATGCGTTCGCTGCGGTCGGCCTGCAGGTACCGGTGATAGGCCATCACGCGGGCGAGGTCGGCGACCCGGTCCTGCGCCAGCAGCAGTTTGAGCTGCTCGTGGCGGCCGAGCGCATAGGCCGAGCGCATGAGCGCCGCCAGCGTCTCGCGCTGGCTGGACAGGCGCTGTTCGAGCGTCGCCTTGTCGCGCTCGAGCCTGGCCAGTTCGGCCTCCCGGGTGGCGATGCCGGCCTCGGTCTGGCGCAACGCGCGCGCCGCCGCGCCGACCTGCTGGTCGGCCTCGCGCACCGCGCGCGCCGCCTCACCGCGTTCGCCCTCGAGTTGGCGTTGCTGCTGGGTGAGCGTGCGGATCTGCGTGCGTACCTGTTCGAGTTTCTGCGCGGCTTCGGTTTCCTGACGCTTGCGCTGCGCGGGGTCCTGCGCCCCGGCGGCCGGGAGGCCGTGCAGGGCGAGCAGCAGGACGAGCAGGACGCGGCGAGGGGTCATGTCAGGGGGGCGGCAGTCGGGAAGCGGGAAAGAGCATCACAGACTCGTCATCGCGGCGAAAGCCGGTCTGGCGGCTGGCAGGGGTGCGTCATGCCTCCGGCCCTGGGGTGGGGCCTTGCGGGACAGGCTGCACGCTTCTTCCGATTTCCGATTCCCGAGTCCCGGCTTCACTCCAACACCACCAGCGACTCGCCCGTCATCTCCGCCGGCTTGGGCAGGCCGAGCAGGTGCAGCACGGTGGGGGCGATGTCGCGCAGTGCGCCGCCGGCGCGCAGCGTGGCGGGGCGGCCGAGGTAGACGAACGGCACCGGGCCGACGGTGTGGGCGGTGTGCGGCTGGCCGGTGGCGGGGTCGCGCATCATCTCGATGTTGCCGTGGTCGGCGGTGACCAGCATCTCGCCGCCGACCGCCTCGATCGCGGCGCGCAGTTGTCCCAGCGCGTCGTCCACGGCGCGCACCGCGCGGATCGCCGCCTGCATGTCGCCGCTGTGGCCGACCATGTCGGGGTTGGCGATGTTGCAGACGATGAAGTCGAAACGCCGCGCGCGGATCGCCTCGACCAGCTTCGCGGTCACTTCCGGACAGCTCATCTCCGGCTTCAGGTCGTAGGTGGCGACCTTGGGGCTGGGCACCAGGATGCGCTCCTCGCCAGGCAGCTGCCGCTCGCGGCCGCCGGAGAAGAAGAAGGTGACGTGCGCGTATTTCTCGGTCTCGGCGATGCGCAGCTGGGTCAGGCCGTGCGCCGCGAGCACGTCGCCGAGCGTGTTGCGCAGATCCTCGGGCGGGAAGGCGACCGGCGCCGGCAGCTTCGCGTCATACTCGGTCAGGCAGACGAAGCGGGACAGCGCGATCGGGCGCGGGCGGGCGAAGCCGTCGAAGTCCGGCTTCACGAACGCTGCCGTCATCTGCCGTGCGCGGTCGGCGCGGAAGTTCATGAACACCACCGCGTCGCCGTCGCGCATCGGCGCGCCGCCGGCGATCACGGTCGGCTTGACGAATTCGTCGTTCTCGCCGCGGGCGTAGGCGGCATCGAGCGCGGCCAGCGCATCGGTGGCGGCGAACTCGGCCTCGCCCTCGGCGATGGCGCGATAGGCGGCCTCGACGCGGTCCCAGCGCTGGTCGCGGTCCATCGCGTAGTAGCGGCCGATGACGCTGGCGATGCGGGCGTTGCCCAGTTCCTCGCACTTGGCCTGCAAGGCGCGCAGGCTGGGCCCGGCCGAGCGCGGCGGCATGTCGCGGCCGTCGAGGAAGGCGTGCACGGCGACGCGCTCGACGCCCTGCCGCTTCGCCAGTTCCAGCATCGCGAGGATGTGCGCCTCGTGGCTGTGCACGCCGCCGGGCGAGAGCAGGCCGAACAGATGCAGGGTGCCGCCGGCCCGCTTCGCCGCCTCGCAGGCGGCGACCAGCTCGGCGTTGGCGAAGAAGCTGCCGTCCTCGATCGCCGCGTCGATGCGGGTGAGGTCCTGGTAGACGATGCGGCCGGCGCCGATGTTCATGTGGCCGACTTCGGAATTGCCCATCTGCCCGTCCGGCAGGCCGACGAACCGGCCTTCGGTGTGCACCAGCGTGTGCGGGCAGTCGGCCAGCAGGCGCCGCCAGTGTGGCGGATCGGCCTGAGCGATGGCGTTGTCGGTGGGATCCTCGCGATGGCCCCAGCCATCCAGGATCAGCAGCAGCACGGGCTTGGGTCGGGTCACGGTCATCCGGGTCTTCCGGCACGGGCCGGTGAAGTCGAAAAAAAGGATTGTATCGGAGCCGTTTAAACCGTCGCCGTGACGTCGGCATCGAAGTTCCGGACCGCCACCACCACCCGGAGGGACACCCGATGAAACGCATCCTGCTCGCCCTGGCCCTGACCGTCGCCTGTGGCAGCGTCGCCGCCCAGGAGAACATCAGTCGCTTGAACGGCGCCATCACCGCCGAGGCCGGAAAGCACTACGGCAAGCTGGACACCGTCAACGGCGGCATCCGCATCCGCGCCGGCGCGGTCGTGCGTTCGGCCGAGACCGTCAATGGCGGCATCACCGTCGACGACGAGGCCCAGGCCGGCGCGCTGGAGACGGTCAACGGCGGCATCCGCCTGGGCGAGCGCGTGCAGGTCGCCGGCAATGTCGCCACCGTCAACGGCGGCGTGCGGATCGACCGCAACAGCCGCGTCGACGGCGAGGTGCGCACCGTCAATGGCCGCATCGAGATGGAGGCGACCGAGGTCGGTGGCGGACTGGAAACCGTCAACGGCGATGTCACGGTCGGCACCGGCTCGACCGTGCGTGGCGGGCTGACGGTGCGCAAGCCGAGCGGCAGCGGCTTCCGCTGGAACCTGTTCGGCGGCCAGTCGCGCGACCCGCGCATCGTGATCGGCCCCGGCGCCAGCGTGCTCGGCGAGCTGGTGTTCGAGCGCGAGGTCGAGCTGTTCGTCCACGAAACCGCTAAGATCGGCAACGTCAGCGGCGCCAGCCCGCGCCGCTTCTCCGGCGATATGCCATAAGTCCCGCGCCCGCGGCCGCGGGTTGTGGATAGAATCCGGGGTTCCCACGTCCGCGCTGGAGACCCCCGGATCATGCAACGCAGCCTGCTCGCCCTCGCCGTCGCCAGCCTCGCGCTGGCCGGCTGCTCGAAAGAAGACGCGCCGCCGCCGGCCGCCGAGGCGCCCGCGGTATCGCACGTGGCGCCACCGCCGGTCACCGACCACAGCTTCGGCCCGGAGATCTCGGCCGAGGATTTCGCCGCCCACGTGCAGACCCTGGCCTCCGACGAGTTCGAGGGCCGCGCCCCGGGCGGCCCCGGCGAGCGCAAGACGATCGAGTACATCCAGGGCCACTTCGAGCGCCTGGGCCTGCAGCCCGGCAACGGCGACAGCTGGCTGCAGGCGGTGCCGATGGTGGAAACCACCGCCGCACCGGACACCTCGCTGACCCTGCACCTGGGTGACGAGGCCCGCGCG
Organism: Rehaibacterium terrae; assembly: GCF_014202935.1. Classification (GTDB taxonomy): domain Bacteria; phylum Pseudomonadota; class Gammaproteobacteria; order Xanthomonadales; family Xanthomonadaceae; genus Rehaibacterium; species Rehaibacterium terrae. The sequence continues at coordinate 207,575 of NZ_JACHHX010000003.1, forward strand.
CTGGTGTTCGGCAAGGAGATGGTGATCGGCACCCGTACCGGGCAGCCGGAGGTGGTGCTCGACCACAGCGAGCTGGTCTTCGTCGGCTACGGTGTGCATGCGCCGGAGCTGGGCTGGAACGATTACGAGGGCCTCGACGTCAAGGGCAAGACGGTGGTCATGTTCGTCAACGACCCCGGCTTCCACACCGGCGACGAGAGCCTGTTCGAAGGCCGCCGCATGACCTACTACGGCCGCTGGACCTACAAGTTCGAGGAGGCCGCGCGCCAGGGCGCCACCGGCGCGCTGATCGTCCACGACGACGCCGGCGCCGGTTACGGCTGGGGCGTGGTCGAGAACAGCTGGACCGGCCCGCAGTTCGATCTGCCGACCAGCGTCGATCCCGAGCCGCGCCTCCCGCTGCAGGGCTGGATCACCCAGGAGGTGGCACAGGCGCTGTTCGCCCATGCCGGTCTCGATCTGCGGGCGCAGTACCAGGCTGCCACGCAGCGCGGTTTCAAGTCCGTGCCGCTGAACGCCGCGATCAGCACCACGCTGCGCAGCAGCACCCGCGAGGCGGTGTCGAACAACGTGCTCGGCCTGCTGCCCGGCCGCACCCGCCCGGACGAGGTTGTCATCTACATGGCGCACTGGGACCACCTGGGCCGCAGCTTCGGCGGCGTCGGCGACCGCATCTTCAACGGCGCGGTGGACAACGCCACCGGCGTGGCCGGCATCCTGGAGATCGCCGAGATGTTCGCCACCCAGCCGGCGCCGGAGCGCTCGGTGCTGTTCCTGGCGGTGACACTGGAGGAGTCCGGCCTGCTCGGCTCCAAGTACTACGCCTCCAATCCGGTGATCCCGCTGCACAAGACCGTGGCCACGATCAACATCGATGCCATCCAGCCGATCGGCCCGACCCGCGATTTCGTCGTGGTCGGCAAGGGCAGCTCGGAGCTGGAGGACATCCTCGCGCCGATCGCCGCCGCGCAGGGTCGCGTGCTGGTCGAGGAGAGCCAGCCGGAAGTCGGCATGTATTTCCGCTCCGACCACTTCAACTTCGCCAAGGCCGGCGTGCCCTCGCTCTACGCCAAGGGCGGCGTCGACCACCGCGAGCACGGCCGCGAGTACGGCATGGAGCTGGTGCGCGACTACACCGCCAACCGCTACCACAAGCCCGGCGACCACTTCGACCCGAACTGGGACCTGCGCGGCATCGTCGACGACCTCGACGCGCTCTATCAGGTCGGCCGCGAGCTCGTGACCTCCGACCGCTGGCCCGAGTGGTACGAGGGCAACCCCTTCCGCGCCGCCCGCGAGGCGTCGATGCGAGACGCCGGCGCGAACTGATCGCGCCATCGCGATGACGCGAAAACGGCGCCTCCGGGCGCCGTTTTCGTTGCCGGTCGCGTGGCCACGCTCACCCGCGATTCATGGCCGCGTTCCGAGACTGGCCCGCGACACGCCAGTCCGAGGGAGCCCGCCATGCGCGCCATCGCCGCGACCGCCCTGGTCGCGTTGTCCGCCGCCGCCTGTTCGCCCGCCTCGCAGGACGGCGCGGCGCCGCGAGACGGCGGGCCCACGTCCGCGGACCCGGCACCCGGCTTCCGCGCCATCGGCCAGGAGCCCGGCTGGCTAGCCGAAGTCGCACGCGGCGACGCGCCCGCCATCCGCCTGCTGCTCGACTATGGCGAGCGCCGCCTGACGCTGCCGCGGAGCACAGCCTTCGATGAGGATGGCAACCGCAGCTTCGGTTACCGCGGCATGGCCGATGGCCTGGCGGTCGAGTTGCGCATCCACCGCGAAACCTGCCACGACACGATGAGCGGCGAGGCCTTCGAGACCCGCGTCGAACTGCGCGTCGGCGAGGAGCGCTTCGACGGCTGCGGCATGTTCCTGCCCTGACGCGGCATGTCGATGCCGTCCTTGCGGGCAACGCGCGCGAGTGGCCGGTCGCCGGCAGGCTGACGGAGGCATCGGGCAAGGTCTGGACAAGTCCATCCTGGACTTGTCCGGCCGCTGCGCGACACGCAGCGGCCCAACACGCCATCCATCACGCGCGGCAGCGCGACTCGATCGGCGTTGTCTCGACCCGAAGGCCGGCGCGTTCGCGACGAACCGCCCCCTGCACGACCACCGCGTCAGGATTCGCCCGGACACGACCGTCCGGGCGGTAGCGAGCACCCGCGCTCAGCGCGCTCCGCCCGCGAACCGGCGCAGTGCGTCGGCCACCTCGCCCGGCCGCTCCATCGGCGGCATGTGTCCGCAGCCTTCGAGGATCACCGTCTGGCTGTGCGGCAGGCCGGCGGCGAACACGTCCGCCGCACTGACGTCGATCACGCGGTCGTCACGGCACCACAGCAGCAGGGTCGGCATGGTCAGCGCATGCAGCCGCGTCTCGAGCAGGAAAGCCTGCGGCTCGCGGTGGGTGCGGTCGAGCACCTCGCGCTCGAACTCGAGACTGGCGCGGCGGCGTCGCGCCAGCGCTTCGTCGACCGGCCACGGCACGAACGGCGGATCGCTGAAGATCAGCGCCAGGTAGCGGTGCAGCGAGGCGCGGTCGGTGACGGCGAAGGGGTGCTCGCCGGCGAGCACCTGGCGGGCGAAATCGTTGATCTCGAAGCGCACGCCGGCGGCCGACATCAGCACCAGCTTCGGGACGCGCCCGGGGTGTGCGGCGGCGGTCAGGCCGGCGGTGAAGCCGCCCATCGAATGCCCGACCAGCAGCGCGGTCGGGGCGTCCAGCGCGGCGAGGAAGTCGGCCAGGCGCTCGGCCTGTGCCTCGACGCCGTAGTCGGCGCCGGGCTGGCGTTCGCTCTCGTTCCAGCCGGGCAGGTCGGGCGCGATCAGGCGGTATTCGTCCTGCAGCTCGCGCATCAGCGGCAGCCAGCCCTCCTTGAGCCCGGTGAAGCCGTGCACCAGCACGATCAGCGGTGCGTCGGCCCGGCCGCTTTCGAGGTAGGCCCAGCGATGGCCGGCGGCGTGGAGGGTCTTCTCCTGCGCGCCGGCCAGCCAGCGCAGGCGGGCGTATTCGCCTTCCAGCAGCCACTCCGGCCGCAGCAGGGCGACGAGCAGGCCCGCCGCAAGCAGGACGCCGGCGCCGGCGAGCAGGAGACGGCCCGCGCGCCGGCGCACCGGCTCACTCCGACAGTGCCTGCGCGGCACGGGCGAACAGCGCTTCGACCGCGCCGGTGGTGATCGGGTGGTAGCCCGGCCGCGCCTCGGCGAACACCTGGCGGGCGAACTCCAGCCCCTCCGGCGACTGCGCCAGCGCCTCGTAGATCGGCATGATCAGCTTGCGGCGGCCGATCTTCTTCAGGAAGGCGGCGATCGCCGGCCGCGCTTCGAAGTACCCGCTGCGCACGGTCAGTGGGTACCAGCGCATGGCGATCTCGCCGTTGGCGGTGTTGGTGAAGCGGAACGCCTCGTCCAGTTCGATCAGCTGGTTGGCCGGCAGGGTCTCCGGCAGCCCTTCGAGGAAGTGCACCCACTCCAGGCTGGACCAGTCGCCGGTGGCGATCTCGCGCGCCGCGAGGCGGCCCTCGAGCCAGCGCGCGCGGGCGCGGTCGATGGCCGCGAAGCGTTCGCTGACGGTGTCCGGCGCCGACTCGGGCACGCCGGGCTGGTGCAGCCAGGCCTGCAGCTCGGCCTCGGTGACGGCCCGCGGCTTCTTCTTGATCAGGTGCTCGCGCAGGTAGGCGATGAAGTCGTCGCTGGTCACGCTGCGGAAGGCATGGGCATCGAACCAGCCGCGCAGGAACGGATCGAACAGCTCGCGGCCGAAGCGCTGCTCCAGGAACTCCAGGAACCACGCGCCCTTGGCATAGGGCACCGAGGACAGCGCCTCGTCCGGGTCCTCGCCCGGCATCGGTGCCAGCACCAGCAGCTGTTGCGCGGGCTCCAGCCGTTGCAGCTCGGCCAGCAGACCGGTGCGGCGGATGACCCGTTCCATCCGGGCGCGCTCGACGCCGTACACCGCTTCGACGATGCGGTTCTCGACGTACGTGGTGAAACCCTCGTTGAGCCAGATGTCCTTCCAGCTCGCATTGGTGACCAGGTTGCCCGACCAGCTGTGCGCCAGCTCGTGGGCGATCAGGCCGGTGAGCGAGCGGTCGCCGACGATCACCGTCGGGGTGATGAAGCTCAGGCGCGGGTTCTCCATGCCGCCGAACGGGAAGCTCGGCGGCAGGATCAGCAGGTCGTAGCGCTCCCAGCGGTAGGGGCCGTAGAGCGATTCGGCGACCTGGATCATCCGCTCGGTATCGGCGAACTCGTCCGCCGCGGCCTCCACCATGACCGGTTCGGCCCAGACACCGGCGCGCGCGCTGATCGGCCGGAACACCAGGTCGCCGGCGGCGATCGCCAGCAGGTAGGAAGGGATCGGCTGCGGCATGCGGAACACGTAGTCGCCCGTGCGCGCCGCGTTGGGATCGTTGTCGGCGCTCATCAACGCCATCAGCTGCGGTGGCGTGCTGATGCGGGCGCTGTAGGTGAAGCGAACCGAGGGCGTGTCCTGCAAGGGCACCCAGCTGCGGGCGTGGATCGCCTGCGACTGGCTGAACATGAAGGGGTGCTGTTTGCCGGCGGTCATTTCCGGTGTCAGCCACTGCAGGCCGGAGGCCTCCGGCGAGGTGCGGTAGCGCACGCGCACCAGCTCGTACTGGCGCGCCATGCGGATGGTGAGCTTGCTGCCGAAGACCGGATCGGCCTCGGCCAGTTCGAAGTCGAGCCGGCGCCAGCCGCCATCGCCGGACTTGCCGAGCACGCGCTCGATGTTGAGGTCGCGGGTGTCGAGCACCAGCTGGCGGTGCTTCGGATCCTGCCAGTCCAGCCGCAGGTCGGCACGGCCGCGCAGCACCCGCTGCTCGAAGTCGATGCGCAGGTTCAGGCCGATGTCGGCAATCCGGACCTTGTCCGGCTCGGCGTAGCTGTGTTCGTCGCTGCGGCGCTCGGCGGACACCGGCGCGGCGGCGAGGCTGGCGGCGAGGAAGGCGGTCGCGAGCAACTGACGCATGATCGGTTTTCCATGGACGCGGCGCTGCCGAGTCTAACCGAGAGCGCCGGGAGAGAAGCGGTCGGCGGTCACCTCCGGGGACGCTCCCGGCGGCCAAGGCGGTTGCTCAGGCCTTGCAGCCGCTGTGGATCGCGACGATGCCGCCGGACAGGTTGCGGTAGCCGCAGCGGGAGAAGCCGGCCCGCTCCATCATCGCCTTGAGCGCATCCTGCGGCGGATGCCGGCGGATCGATTCGGCGAGGTAGCGGTAGCTGTCGGCGTCGCCGGCGAACAGCCGGCCCAGGCGCGGCAGCACCTGGAAGGAGTGGAAGTCGTAGATCGGCCGGAACCAGGCCGGCCTCACCTCGGAGAACTCCAGCACCAACGCGCGGCCGCCGACCTTGAGCACGCGCTGCATCTCGCCCAGCGCGGCCTGCTTGTCGGTGACGTTGCGCAGGCCGAAGGCGATGGTGACCGTGTCGAAATGGCCGTCGGGGAACGGCAGCGCCTCGGCGTTGAGCTGCACGTAATGCAGTCCGCGCACCAGGCCGCGGTCGGTGAGCCGGTCGCGGCCGACCCGCAGCATGTCGCCGTTGATGTCGCCCAGCACCACCTCGCCGGTGTCGCCGACGCGTTCGTGCAGCAGTGCGGCGATGTCGCCGGTGCCGCCGGCGAGGTCGAGTACCCGGTCGCCGCGGCGCACGCCGGCGGTGGCGACGAAGTAACGCTTCCACAGCCGGTGGATGCCGAACGACATCAGGTCGTTCATCAGGTCGTAGCTGCGCGCGACCGAGCTGAACACCTGGCCGACCAGCCTCTGCTTCTCGGCGACCGGCACCTCGCGGAAGCCGAAGTGGGTGGTGTCGGTGGCGTGGCCGTCGGCGTGGCGGTCGGCGCGGCGGTCGGTGTGGGGGGCGTTGGCGTTCATGCCGCGATTATCGCACCGGCCGGCGCGGCCCGGCCGTGCTCAGGGATCACGCGACAGGCCCGCGGCCTGCAGTGCCTTCAGGTAGCCAGCCCAGCGCGTGTCGTACTCGCGGCCGAGCGTGTACAGGGTCTGCCAGCTGTAGATGCCGCTGGCGTGGCCGTCGTCGAAGCGCAGCAGCACCGCGTAGTGGCCGACCGGCTCGATGGCGGCGATGTTGACGTCGCGTTTGCCGGCCACCAGCACCTTCTGCCCGGGGCCGTGGCCCTGCACCTCGGCGCTGGGCGACTCCACCCGCAGGTATTCGCAGGGCAGGCGGAACACCGCGCCGTCGTCGAAGGCGACCTCCAGCACGTGCGAGGCGCGATGCAGGGTGATGGCGGTGGGGTGTGGCGCAGTCATGTCGGAGCCTTGTGCGGTGGGCGGCTTCAGCCGTGACCGGGAAAACCTGAGGAGTGAGTGAAGAGGAGTGAGAAACGAGGAAAAATGCCGGCTCGTCGAGTCCCGTGCTCTCCCTCGCCGCGCCCGTCTTCACCTGTGCCCCGCCTTCCGGCCGCGACCCAGGCCGCTCCCACAGGGGTGGCGGGTCAGAGGATGTAGCGCGACAGATCGACGTCCTGCACCAGGCCGCCGAGGTGCCGGTCGACATAGGCGGCGTCGATGGTCACCTGGTCGCCGCTGCGGTCGGGCGCGACGTAGGAGAGTTCGTCGAGCAGCCGCTCGAGCACGGTGTGCAGGCGTCGCGCGCCGATGTTCTCCTGGCGCTCGTTGACCTGGAACGCGATCTCGGCGATGCGTTCGATGGCGTCGGCGGTGAATTCCAGTCCGACGCCCTCGGTGCCCAGCAAGGCCACGTACTGCCTGGTCAGCGCGTTGTGCGGCTCGGTGAGGATGCGCACGAAATCCTCGCGGCCGAGCGCACCCAGCTCGACACGGATCGGGAAGCGGCCCTGCAGCTCCGGGATCAGGTCGGACGGCTTGGCCAGATGGAAGGCGCCGGAGGCGATGAACAGGATGTGGTCGGTGCGCACGCTGCCGTACTTGGTGCTGACCACCGAGCCCTCCACCAGCGGCAGCAGGTCGCGCTGCACGCCCTCGCGCGAGACGTCGGCGCCGACGCCCTCGCCGCGCTTGGCGACCTTGTCGATCTCGTCGATGAAGACGATGCCGTTCTGCTCGCAGGCTTCCAGGGCCTGCTGCCGGATCTCGTCCTCGTTGACCAGCCTGGCGGCCTCCTCCTCGATCAGCAGCGGACGTGCGGCACGGATCGCCAGCGTGCGGGTCTGCGACTTCTGTCCGCCGATCTGCGAGAACAGCTGCCTGAGCTGCTGGCCCATCTCCTCCATGCCGGGCGGGGCCATGATGTCGACGCCGACGCTGAGCGAGAACTCCAGCTCGATCTCGCGTTCGTCGAGCTCGCCGGCGCGCAGCGCGCGGCGGAGCTTGGCGCGGGTCTCGGTGTCGCCGCCGTCCTGCTCGATCTCGCGGATGAAGCCAGGACCACGCCGCTTGGGCAGCAACGCATCGAGGATGCGGTCCTCGGCGCGCTCCTCGGCCTGGGTGCGCACCCGCGCCTTGGCCTGCTCGCGGAACATCTTGACCGCCGAGTCGGCCAGGTCGCGGATGATCTGCTCGACGTCCTTGCCGACGTAGCCGACCTCGGTGAAGCGGGTGGCCTCGACCTTGACGAACGGTGCGTTGGCCAGCGCCGCCAGGCGGCGCGCGATCTCGGTCTTGCCCACGCCGGTGGGGCCGATCATCAGGATGTTCTTCGGCATCACCTCGTCGCGCATGGCCGGGTCGAGCTGCATGCGGCGCCAGCGGTTGCGCAGCGCGATGGCGACCGCGCGCTTGGCGGCGTTCTGCCCGACGATGTACTTGTCGAGCTCCTGGACGATCTCTCGTGGGGTCATGTTCATGGTCGCGGACGGGAATGGGACACCGGGAGCCGGGAGCGGGAAGAGCGGGATGAAGCGAGAGGCGGGCCTGCCCTGCCTTCATCGCTGCGGGACATCACAACTCTTCGACCGTGATGTTGGTGTTGGTGTAGATGCAGATGCTGCCGGCGATCTTGAGCGCTTCCTCGGCGACGGCGCGGGCTTCGAGCGAAGTGTGGCCGAGCAGGGCGCGCGCCGCGCTGAGCGCGAACGGGCCGCCGGAGCCGATGGCGATCAGGCCGTCCTCGGGCTCGATGATGTCGCCGTTGCCGGAGACGATCAGCGAAGTGTCGCGGTCGGCCACCGCCAGCAGCGCTTCGAGCTTGCCCAGCCGGCGGTCGGTGCGCCACTGCTTGGCCAGCTCCACCGCGGCCCGCACCAGCTGGCCGCCATGCTTGTTCAGCTCGGCCTCGAACAGTTCGAACAGGGTGAAGGCATCGGCGGCGGCGCCGGCGAAGCCGGCCAGCACCTTGCCGTCGGCGAGGCGGCGCACCTTGCGGGCATTGCCCTTCATCACCGTGTTGCCGAGCGTGACCTGGCCGTCGCCGGCGACGACGACGCGGCCGTTGCGGCGGACCGAGACGATGGTGGTGGCGTGGAAGGTGTCGCGCATGGGGCCTCCGCTGGCATGAGATCCTTCAGTGGGGGCGGACGATGGCGGCCACAAGGCCCGCCCAAGGTCATGGCGGGAAGACGCGATCGTCTGCCGGAGACCGACGGCCCGACGGCCCGACGGCCAAGGCTGCCGGCGGGTGCAGCCGATGCCCGGGTCCCCGGGAGCGGCGCCGGCCGCGAGCGGCAGAGGCGCGGCGTTTCCGGTCGCCGCCTGCGGCACGGGTGGAGCTGGCGGCCAGTGGGCACGATACGCCCGCCAGGCCACCTCCTCCCGCCGCCGTCCGGAGCCTCGGATCCCCGCCCCGGCGCTATAATCCGCCTCCCGTTTCCGAAGACCCGTCGCCGTCATGACGCAGACCGATTCCAGCCTCCGCCAGGCCAACGCCGAGCGCGTGTACGAGGTCTCCCGCGCCGACCTGCCGCTGAGCTGCCCGATGCCGTCGATGGCGCTGTGGAACTCGCATCCGCGCGTCTACCTGCCGATCGAGGCCGAGGACGGGCGCAGCACCTGCCCGTACTGCGGCGCGCAGTACGTGCTGAAGGACTGACCGGCCACGGGCGCCCCGCGCGTGCGCCGGCTCACCGTCATGCAGCTGCTGCCGGCGCTGGAGTCCGGCGGCGTCGAGCGCTCCACCCTCGAGATCGCCGCCGCGCTGGTCGCGGCCGGGCACCGTTCCATCGTCGTTTCCGCCGGTGGCCGGCTGCAGGCCGCACTGGAGGCGGGCGGCAGCGAGCACGTCAGGCTCGATATCGGCCGCAAGTCGCTGCTCACGCTGCGCCATGTGCGCACGCTGCGGCGGCTGTTCGGCGACCTGGCGCCGGACATCGTCCACGCCCGTTCGCGGCTGCCGGCCTGGCTGGCCTGGCTGGCCGTGCACGGCATGCGCGGGCGTCGTCCGCATTTCCTCACCACCGTGCACGGGCTGAATTCGCCTTCGCGCTACAGCCGCATCATGGCGCGCGGCGAGCGCGTGATCTGCGTGTCGCGGACGGTGCGCGAGTACCTGTTGCGCCACTATCCCGACACCGACCCGGCGCGGCTGTGTGTGATCCCGCGCGGCATCGATCCGGCCGAGTTTCCGCGTGGCTTCACGCCCGAGGCGGAGTGGCTGGCGCGCTTACGCGCCGAGTTCCCGCAGCTTCAGGGCGGCCGCCTGCTGCTGTTGCCGGCGCGCGGCACGCGGCTGAAGGGCCATGCCGAGGCGATCGCGCTGCTGGCCGCGCTGCGCGGTGCGGGCATCGACGCACGGCTGTGGCTGCTGGGGGCGCGCGAGGCGGGACGCGAGCGTTACCTCGACCAGCTGCGGGCGCAGGCGCGCCGGCTCGGCGTGGACGACGCGCTGGCGATCGACGCGCCGCGCAGCGACATCCGCGAAGCCTATGCGGTCAGCGACCTGGTGCTGCAGCTCTCCGCCAAGCCGGAGGCGTTCGGGCGCACCGTGGTCGAAGCGCTGGCGAGCGGCCGGCCGGTGCTGGGCTGGGCGCACGGCGGTGTCGGCGAGCTGCTGGGCGAGCTGTATCCCGCCGGCGCCGTGGCGCCGGGCGATGCGGCGGCCCTGCACGCGCGGGCGCGGACGCTGCTGGCCGCGCCGCCGTCCCCGCCGGCGGCGATTCCGTATACGCTCGCGGCCATGCAGCGCGCCACGCTCGAACTGTATGAACGCCTCGCCGGCTGAACACGCGCCGCGCTGGCCGGCCTGGACGCTGCTCGCCTTCGTGGCGTTGTGGCCGACCGGTGCTCCGGCCGAGGCGGTGCTGGTGCTCGGCGGGCTGGCTGCGTTGCTGGCGCTGGCTTCCCGCCGCGCTGCGCTCGCGCCGGAGGCGATGGCGCTGTGCAGCCTGTTCTTCCTCGCCTACTGGCTGCCGCAGCTGTTCTCGGCCGTCGATGCGCTCGACGCGCGCCGCGCCTGGCACGAGGTGATCGTCGATCTGCGCTACCTGCCGTTCCTGTGGCTGGCGGCGCTGGCGGTGGCGACGCCGCGCCTGCGCCGGCTGACATTCTCCGGACTGGCGGCGATCGCCACGCTGTGGTGCCTCGACGGGCTGGTGCAGGCGGTGACCGGCTTCAGTCTCGGCGGCGAATCCAGCGTGCGCCTGACCGGCATTTTCGGCGCGCACAATCCCAAGCTCGGGCTGGTGCTGGCGGCGCTGTCGCCGTTCACGCTGTACGCCGCGCATGCGCGTTACGGCCGCCTGGGCTGGAGTGCCGCCGCGCTCGCGCTGATCGTGGTGGTGATGCTGGCCGGCGCGCGTGCGGGCTGGCTGATGCTGGCGCTGGCGCTGTCGGCGACCGGCTGGCGGATCTTCGGCCTGCGCGGCGTGCTGCTCGGCGGCGCGGTGGCAGCCGTGTTGGCGGTCGGCGCCGGCGCGCTGTTCTCCGAGCGCCTGGCGGAGCGCCTGGAGCGTACCGCCGCCGTGTTCGACGGCGCGGCCGGCGGCCTCGACCACGCGCTGTCCGGGCGGCTGGTGATCTGGGAGGCGGCGCTGCGGATGCTGGCCGATTACCCGGTCAACGGCGTCGGCGTGCGCGGGTATCGCGTCGCCTATCCCGATTACGCGCCCCATGTCGAACAGGCCTGGGGCGAGGGCGAGGCGCTGCACGCGCACCAGTGGCTGCTGGAGGTGGCGGCCGAGACCGGCCTGCTCGGCCTGGCGCTGTGGTTCGCCGGCATCGCCTTCGGCCTGCGCGCGTGGCGGCGCGCGGAGGCGGCGGCGCGCGCCCGCGCCCGTGCGCCGGCGCTGGCGCTGGTGCTGGTGCTGTTCCCGCTCAACACCCACCTGGCGGTGTATTCGACCTTCTGGGGCGGCACGGTGCTGCTGCTGGCCGGGCTTTACGCCGGCGCGCTGCTGGCGCGGCGCTGATCAGTACACCGGCGCCGCGCCCGGCGGCCGCCGTTTGAAGCGGCGATGCACCCACAGGTATTGCGCCGGCGCCTCGCGTGCCATCGCCTCGATGGCGGCGTTGACGCGGGCGGTGTCGGCGACCGGGTCGTCGGAGGGGAAGTCCGCCAGGGCCGGCGCGATGCGCAGGAGGTAGCGTCCGCCCTGGCGGCGGTGGAAGAACGGCACCACCGCCGCGCCGGTCAGCCGCGCGAGCTGATGGGTGGCGGTGATGGTCGAGGCCGGGATGCCGAAGAACGGCGCGAACACGGTGTCCTTGCCCTGCATGTCCTGGTCGGGCGCGTACCACAGCAGGCCGCCCTGCTTGAGGTGGCGCACGCTGGCGCGCAGCTCGTCCTTGGTGAACATGGCGCTGGCGTAGCGCAACCGGCCGCGCTTGACCGCCCACTCCATCGCCGGGGAGTCGTGCCGCCGGTACATGCCGGCCAGCGGCACGTGGTCGCAGAGCAGCCGGCCGCAGAGCTCCAGGGTGGTGAAGTGGCCGGACACCAGCAGCATGCCGCGGCCGCCGGCGCGGGCGGCTTCCAGGTTTTCCAGTCCCTCGATGCGCACCGTGCGCCGCATCGGCGTCACCGAGCCCCACCAGGCGCGGGCGAACTCGAACAGGCCGACGCCGAGCGCGGCGAAGTGCTCGCGCAACAGCCTCGCGCGGGCCTGCGCATCGAGCTCGGGGAAGCACACCTCCAGATTGCGCGCGGCGGCGCGGCGGCGCGTGCCGGCCACGGCGTGCAGCAGCGCGCCCAAGGCATGCCCGAGGCCACGCTGCAGCGGCCAGGGCAGGCGCGCGAGCAGCCACAGCAGGCCGATGCCGAACCAGGTCGGCCAATGGCGGGGAGACAGGGGGGGCGGTGGCAGGGATGAGGACGACGATGCCATCGCGGCATTGTAGGGGTTCCGCGCGCCGGATCAGTGTGGGGCCATGCGGCGATGCGTGAGCGGGCGCACCGGTGCGAGCCGGGAGCCATTCCGGGGATGTCTCCGGAGCCAGGACCGACATGGACTCCGGCCTGCCCTGGATGACGAGGCTTCGATGCGCTTATCCCCAGTCCCGAGTCACGCCGTTCCTCGCATCGTCGCCGGCGGCTATCCTTCGCCGATGCAAGAACCCCTCGGCCTGCGCCTGCTGCGCGCCTTCTACTCCCTGGTGCTGCGGCTGTTGATGCCGCTGATGCTGCTGCGCCTGGCGTTGCGCGGCCTCGACCAGCGCGACTACCTCGCCCGCTGGGGCGAGCGCTTCGGCCGCTTTCCCGACCACGGCCTGCGCGACACGATCTGGGTGCACGCGGTCTCGGTCGGCGAGACCAACGCCGCCGCGCCGCTGCTGGCGGCGCTGCGCGAACGGTACCCGGAGCGGCGCATCGTGGTCACCTCGATCACCCCCACCGGCTCGGCGCGGGTACGCAGGCTGTGGGGCGACTCGGTCTTCCACGTCTATCTGCCCTACGACCTGCACGGGCCGGTGAACCGCTTCCTCGACCGCGTGCGGCCGGCGCTGGCGGTGATCATGGAGACCGAGATCTGGCCGAACCTGTTCCACGCCTGCCGGCTGCGCGGCATTCCGGTGGTGGTGGCGAACGCGCGCCTGAGCGAGAAGTCGCTGCGCGGTTACGGGCCGGTCCGCCCGCTGGTGCGCGAGGCGATCCGCAGCGCGGCGCTGGTCGCGGCGCAGTCGGCGCCGGATGCGCAGCGGTTGATCGCGCTCGGCGCCGACCCGGCGCGGCTGCACGTGGTCGGCAACCTCAAGTACCACCAGGGCGTGCCCGAGGGGCTGGAGGCGGCGGCGGCGGCCTGGCGCAGCGTCTGGGGCGCGTACCGGCCGGTCTGGGTGGCGGCCAGCACCCACGAGCAGGAAGAGCCGCTGGTGCTGCGCGCCCACGCGCGGGTGCGCCAGCACTTCCCCGACGCGCTGCTGCTGTGGGCGCCGCGCCATCCCGAGCGTTTCGCGCAGGTGATCGAAGCGGCGCGCAGCGCCGGCCTGGTCACCGCCTGCCGCAGCCAGGACGAATTGCCACGGCCGGACACGCAGTGCTTCGTGATCGACACGCTCGGCGACCTGATGAACTTCTACGCCGTCTCGGACGTCGCCTTCGTCGGCGGCAGCCTGCAGGCGATCGGCGGTCACAACGTGATGGAGCCGGCGGCGCTGGGCGTGCCGGCGCTGGTCGGCCCGCACACCTTCAATTTTGCCGAGGCGACCGCGATGCTGGCCCGCGAGGGCGCGCTGCATGCGGTGGAGGATGCCGATGCGCTGGCGCGGGAACTGATCCGGCTGCTCGGCGAGCCGGGCGTGCGGCAGGCGATGGGCGAGGCCGGGCGGCGTGTGGTCGAGCACGAGCGCGGCGCGCTGGCGCGCACGCTGGCGCTGATCGAGAACGTGTTCCCCGCCGCCCGCTGAGGCGCGGGCGGCGGGCCGCGGCGGCTTACTCGGTGACGGTGTCCAGTGCGGCTTCGGCGTCGGCCACCAGCAGGCGGTTCACCGACTGCACGTCGCCGATCTCGATGTTGCCGGCGGCCTGCTTCAGGCGCAGCCCGTTGACCAGGAAGCCGTGACGGGCGCGGGCGTATTCGCGCTGCGCCTGGTAGAGCTGCTGCTGGCTGATCAGCACGTCGACGATGGTGCGGGTGCCGACCTCGAAGCCGGCCTCGGTGGCCTCCAGCGCGCTGCGCGCCGACACCAGCGCCTGCTGGCGGGCGTCGATCTCGCTCAGGCCGGCCAGCAGCGAGCGGTAGGCGTTGCGGGTCTGGCGGATCACCGCGCGCTGCTCCTGCTCGTACTGGTCGGCGATCGCGTCGCGGCTGTGGATCGCCTGGCGCACCCGGGCCTGGGTGGCGCCGCCGGCGAACAGCGGCACGGTCAGGGTCAGGCCGACGGTGGTGTTGTCGCGCGCGCTGGTGGAGGGGAAGGTCACGGTGTTCGAGGTGGTCTCGCCCCAGGTCGCGGTGTCGAAGCGGCGCACCGAGGCGCTGAGTGTCGGCAGATGGCCGGCGCGGGCGGTGCCGATGTCGTGGTCGGCAGCCTGCAGCGCCAGCAGGCGCGAGCGCAGCGCCGGATTCTGGCCGAGTGCCAGCTTCACCCAGGCTTCGGCGTCTTCCGGCGTCGGCGCGGTCGGCCGGAAGTCCGGCCCCAGGCCCTTGAGGCCGTACAGGGCGCGGCCGGTGATCTCGGCCAGCGCCTCGCGGGCGTCGTCCAGGGCGGTTTCGGCGGAGATCGCGGCGGCACGGGCGCTGTCGTGGCGGGCGCGTGCCTCGTGCACGTCGGTGATCGGCGACAGGCCGACTTCAAGGCGCTTTTCGGCCTGGTCGAGCTGGCGCTTGACGGCGCGCTCCTCGGCGCGGGCCGAGGCCAGCGTCTCGATCGCGGTGAGCACGTTGAAGTAGGCCTCGGCGACGCGAACCATCAGCGCGTGGTTGGCGGCCTCGTAGTCGGCGGCGGCGCGGTCGGCGCGGGCGCGGCTGGCGCGCAGGCCGGTGTAGTTGCCGTGGTTGTAGATCGACTGCCGCAGGGTCAGCGTGTAGCTGCGGGTGCGGTCGTCGCTGCTGCCGCTGCTGGGGCCGAAGCCGACCGTGCCGTCGGGATTGGGACGGGCACTGATGCCGCTGCTGTCGCCCTCGAAGTCGGAGAGGCTGGCTTCACCGTCGATCTGCGGCAGCAGACTGGCGCGCGAGATGTTCACGCCTTCGCGCTGCGACAGCATCTGGCTCTCGGCGGCGGCCAGCTGCGGGTCGCTCTGGCGGGCGAGGTCGTAGGCCTGCATCAGGTCGGCCGCGCCGGCGGTGCCGGCGACGGTGCCCAGCAGGATGGCGAGGCTGAGGGGGCGGAGGCGGAAGCGCATGCGGGTTCCTTTCGTCAGCGGGATCAGAGGGTGAAGCGCTTCACTGGCGCGGCACCCTGCAGGTAGGGGAGGTCGGTTTCGAACAGGCTCTCTTCCGCCCAGCGCTCGCCATGGCGCACCAGGCGCACGGCCTCCTGCACCGGCGAGTGGCCGCGCACGACGAACAGCCGGCCTTCCGGCCGCACCCATTCGAGGAAGCGGGGCGGAATTTCGGCCACCGCTCCAGTCACACAGACCGCGTCGAACTGGTGGCTGGGGTCGTACGCCAGCGCGTCGGCCGTCTCCAGCCGCACGTTGGTGATGCCGTCGGCGAGCAGCCGCTGGCGCGCACGTTCGACGAAGTCGGCGTGGATGTCGATGCTGGTCACCGCGCGCGCCAGCCGCGCCAGACAGGCGGTGATGAAGCCCGAGCCGGTGCCGATCTCCAGCACGTCGTCCTCGGGGGCGAGATCGAGCGCCTGCAGCATGCGGCCTTCGACCACCGGCTTCATCATGAACTCGCCATGCTCCAGCGGCAGTGCCAGGTCTGCGAAGGCAAGCTTGCGGTAGCGCGGTGGCACGTAGTCCTCGCGCTTGACCACGGACAGGGTCTCAAGCACGCGCGGGTCCAGCACCTCCCAGGGCCGCACCTGCTGCTCGATCATGGCGTGACGGGCCTGCTCGAAATCGATTGCCATCTGGCGCAAATCCTTGATGCGAAAAGACGCAAGAGTTTACGTCCGGGAGCCGGCACGGGAAAGCGAAGCTTCCGTCAGGCCCCGTACGCCGCCGTAGTGCCGGAGGTCATCGTGACCATCGGCCAGGGGGCGGGACGGGCGGCGAAGGACGGGAGCGAGTCTAGGCATCGGGCGACGGCATGGAACGGGGGCTGGCGGGACAGTCTTTCCTTGGCTCTCGACGGCGTGGCCTCCGGATGCCGGCGGGCACGCCATGGTTGCGTCAGCGGCGGTTGCCGGCCGGCGCGTGCGCCCGCACGAACAGGTCGACCACGCTGTGCAGGTGTGCCTCGGCCGCTTCCGCCGACAGCGGTTCGCAGCAACCGATCAGCACGCGCAGATGGTTTAGGCCCTTGATCAGGCAAAAGAAATGCTCGGCCGAGCGAACCGGGTCGGGCACGTCGAGGGCGCCGGCATCGTGGGCATGGCGCAGCAGGGCCTCGAATTCGGCCAGGGTGCGGCGCGGGCCGGCCTCGTAGAACAGCTTGGCCAGCTTGGGGCTGTCCGGCGCCTGCGCGGCCATGATCCGGTGCAGGCGTACCGCCTCGTCGCTGGTCACCAGGCGGTGGAAGCGGCGGGCGATGGTCAGCAGCACCTCGCGGATCGGGCCGGCATCCGGGCCGAGCTCGAACACCGCGTGCGGCAGCATCTCCTCGCACTTGGCCTTCACCGCCTCGGTGAACAGGGTGTCCTTGTCGGTGAAGTGGCTGTAGACGGTGAGCTTGGAGACGCCGGCCTCGGTGGCGATCGCGTCCATGGTGATGCCGTCGTAGCCGTGGCGGGGGAACAGGCGCTTGGCGGCGTCGAGGATGGCCTGGCGCTTCTCCAGGTCCTTGGGGCGGCCGGGCCCGGCGGGTTTGGCACGTGGCTTGGGCATCACTGTTCCGTGGCAGGCAAATAGTGGACTGTCTGGTCTTGTAATTATACTATACCCGGCGGTTCAATTTCAGTTCCGTGCGGAACGCGAGGAAATCCCGATGTCCAGACATCCGCTCCACGCGGGCGCGGCGATGGCGCTGGGCCTGCTGCTGGCCGCCTGCGGCAACGGCAACGGCGAAGTCGAGCCGGTGCGGCCGGCGATGGTCGTGCAGCCCGTGCCGACGGCCGCGGCGTTCGAGTCCTTCGCCGGCGAGGTGCGTGCCCGCCACGAGCCGGCGCTGGCCTTCCGCATCGGCGGCAAGGTGGCGCGCCGTCACGTCGAGGTGGGCGACCGCGTGCGTGCCGGTCAGGTCTTGGCCGAGCTGGACCCGGAAGATGCGCGCCTGCAGGTGGAGGCCGCGCGGGCCCAGCTCGATGCGGCCGAAGCCGATCTGGAACTTGCCCGCGCCGAGCGCGAGCGCTACCTGGCTTTGGTCGGGCAGCAGCTGGTCAGCCGCTCGCTGTTCGAGGCCCGCGACAACGCGTTTCGCGCCGCCCAGGCGAGGGTCGAGCAGACGCGCGCGCAGTACGAGGTGGCGCGAAACCAGGCCGGTTACACGCGACTGGCCGCACCAGCCGACGGCGTCATCGCGCAGCGCCTGGTCGAGGCCGGACAGGTGGTGGCGGCGGGTCAGACGGTGTTCGTGCTGGCGCAGGACGGCGAGCGTGAGGTGGTGATCAGCCTGCCCGAACAACGGGTCGGGCAGTTCGCCATCGGCCTGCCGGTGACGGTGGTGTTGTGGTCGCGCGAGAACGAGCGCTTCCCCGGCACGCTGCGCGAGCTGGCGCCGGCGGCCGACCCGCAGTCGCGCACCTTCGCCGCGCGGGTGGCCTTCACCGCCGACGCGGCGGTCGAGCTCGGCCAGAGTGCGCGGGTGTATGTCGCACGCAACGGCCAGGTCGAGTTGACGGTGCCGCTGTCGGCCATCCATGCCGAGGATGGCGCGCCGTTCGTGTGGCGGGTGGATCCGGCCAGTAGGCGCGTACGGCGGGTGGCCGTCGACCTCGGTCCCTACGGTGAGGACCGGGTGCCGGTGCGCGCCGGTCTGGAACCGGGTGACTGGATCGTGGCGGCCGGCGTCCATCTGCTGCGCGAAGGCCAGCAGGTCAGGCCGGTGGACCGCGAGAACCGTGAGGTCGCCCTCGTCGCCGGTCAGCCCTGAGGTCCGCGTGATGGAACGCTTCAACCTGTCCGAGTGGTCGCTGCGCAACCGCGGCCTGGTGCTCTACGCCATGCTGCTGCTGGCGGTCACCGGGGTTTACTCCTACCTGCATCTGGGGCGGAGCGAGGACCCGCCGTTCACCTTCAAGGCGATGGTCGTCCGCACGCTGTGGCCGGGCGCCAGCGCGGAAGAAGTGGCGCGCCAGGTCACCGAGCGCATCGAGAAGAAGCTGATGGAGACCGGGCGCTACGAGTTCATCCGCGCCTATTCGCGGCCGGGCGAGTCGCAGGTGATCTTCGTGGCGAAGGATTCGCTGACTTCGAAGGATCTGCCCGATCTGTGGTACCAGATCCGCAAGAAGGTCGGCGACATCCGCCACACGCTGCCGCCGGGCGTGGTGGGTCCGTTCTTCAACGACGAGTTCGGCGACACCTTCGGCAACATCTACGCGCTGACGGCGGACGGCTTCGACTACGCCACCATGAAGGACTACGCCGAGCGCCTGCAGCTGGAGCTGCAGCGGGTGCCGGACGTGGGCAAGGTCGAGCTGATCGGCCTGCAGGAAGAAAAAATCTGGATCGAGCTGTCGAACACCAAGCTGGCGACGCTCGGCGTGCCGCTGGCCGAGGTGCAGCGCGCGCTCGACGAGCAGAACGCGGTGCTGCCGGCCGGCTTCTTCGAGACACCCACCGACCGCGTGCACTTGCGGGTATCGGGCCGGTTCGAGTCGGTGGAGGCGATCGGCGAGTTCCCGATCCGTGTGGCCGGCCGCGATTTCCGCATCGGCGACGTGGCCGAGGTGCGACGCGGCTTTTCCGACCCGCCGGCGCCGCGCATGCGCTTCATGGGCGAGGACGCCATCGGGATCGCGGTGGCGATGCGCGACGGCGGCAACATCCTCCAGCTCGGAAAGCGGCTGGAGGCCGAGTTCGCGCGCCTGCAGGAGACGCTGCCGGTCGGCATGAGCCTGCACAAGGTGGCCGATCAGCCACGCGCCGTGCGCGCCTCGGTCGGCGAGTTCGTCAAGGTGCTGGCCGAGGCGGTGGCGATCGTGCTGCTGGTGAGCTTCTTCTCGCTGGGTTTTCGCACCGGGCTGGTGGTGGCGGTGACGATCCCGCTGGTGCTGGCGATGACCTTCGCCGGCATGCACCACTTCGGCATCGGCCTGCACAAGATCTCGCTCGGCGCGCTGGTGCTTGCGCTGGGTCTGCTGGTGGATGACGCCATCATCGCGGTGGAGATGATGGCGGTGAAGATGGAGCAGGGCTGGGACCGGCTGAAGGCCGCGGCCTTCATGTGGAAGGCGACCGCCTTCCCGATGCTCACCGGCACGCTGGTGACGGCGGCCGGCTTCCTGCCGATCGCCACGGCGGCGTCGAGTACCGGCGAGTACACCCGCTCGCTATTCCAGGTGGTGACGCTGGCGTTGCTGCTGAGCTGGATCGCGGCGGTGGTGTTCGTGCCGTATCTGGGCGACAAGCTGCTGCCGGACCTGACCAGAAAGCCTGGCGGCGGGCAGGGCGGCCACGACCCGTACGCGACGCCGTTCTACCGCCGCTTCCGCGCCCTGGTCGAGTGGTGCGTGGACCGCCGCATGCTGGTGATCGCGATCACGGTGGCGCTGTTCGTCGCCTCGGTGGGGCTGTTCCGCTTCGTGCCGCAGCAGTTCTTCCCGGCCTCGACGCGGCTGGAGCTGCTGGTGGATCTCAAGTTGGCCGAGGGCAGTTCCCTGCGTGCCACCGAGGCGCAGGCGCGCAAACTGGAGGCGCTGCTGCGGGAGAAGGAGGGTATCGAGAACTACGTGGCCTATGTCGGCACCGGCGCGCCGCGCTTCTATCTGCCGCTCGACCAGCAATTGCCGCAGGCCAGCTTCGCCCAGTTCGTGCTGCTCACCCGCGACATCGAGGCGCGCGAGCAGGTGCGGGCCTGGCTGATCGAAACCCTGGCGGAGCATTTCCCGGACTTGCAGACCCGGGTGACCCGGCTGGAGAACGGTCCGCCGGTCGGCTACCCGGTGCAGCTGCGTGTCTCCGGCGAGCACATCCCGGAAGTGCGGCGACTGGCGCGCGAGGTCGCCGACGTGCTGCGCGCCAATCCCCACGTCACCAACGTTCATCTCGACTGGGAGGAGCCGAGCAAGGTCGTGCGCCTGCAGCTCGACCAGGCGCGTGCCCGCGCGCTAGGCGTGAGCTCGGCGGCGTTGGCCAGGTTCCTGCAGGGCTCACTGTCGGGCACGCCGGTCAGCCAGTACCGCGAGGACAACGAGCTGATCGAGATCCTGTTGCGCGGCCCGGAGGCTGAGCGCACCAGCCTGAGCCTGCTGCCCAGCCTGTCGGTGCCCACCGCCAGTGGCCGCAGTGTACCGCTGAGCCAGATCGCCACGCTCGAGTACGGCTTCGAGGAAGGCGTCATCTGGCACCGCGACCGCCTGCCCACCGTCACCGTGCGCGCCGACATCTATGGCAAGGCGCTGCCGGCCTCGGTGGTGGCCGAGATCGCGCCCAGGCTCGATCCGGTCCGTGCCGCGCTGCCGCCGGGCTACCGGCTGGAGATCGGCGGTACGGTGGAGGACTCGGCGCGCGGCTCGCGCTCGGTCGCCGCCGGCATGCCGCTGTTCCTGGTGGTGGTGTTCACCCTGCTGATGATCCAGCTCAAGAGCTTCGCGCGCTCGCTGCTGGTGTTCCTGACCGCGCCGCTGGGCCTGATCGGCGTGACGGCGTTCCTGCTGATCGGACGGGTGCCGTTCGGCTTCGTCGCCATGCTCGGCACCATCGCACTGTCGGGCATGATCATGCGCAACGCGATCATCCTGGTGGACCAGATCGAGCAGGACATCGCCGCCGGCAGCCCCCCCTGGCAGGCCATCGTCGATGCCACCGTGCGCCGCTTCCGGCCGATCGTGCTGACCGCGCTGACGGCGGTGCTGGCGATGATCCCGCTGTCGCGCAGCGTGTTCTTCGGGCCGATGGCGGTGGCGATCATGGGCGGCCTGCTGGTGGCCACCGCGCTGACCCTGCTGTTCCTGCCGGCGCTGTACGCGGCGTGGTTCCGGGTGCAGCGTGCGGCGTGACGGGGAGACGCTTTTCGCCGAGGGTCGGCGCGGATCAACGCGGATCCGTCATGGAATGGATGTGGGCGCACCGAGGTGCCGGCGCTGGCCGCGGCGCACGCTGACAAGTTCAATCCGTGGCCGAACCCGCCCCCCTCGCACACCCCCGCCGTCCGTGCTCCAATAGGCGCCTGAAGCGGGGGTGCCCACGCGCAGCGCGGGCTGAGACAGACCCTTCGAACCTGATCCGGCTGATACCGGCGTAGGGAAGCTTCGCTGCCGGGCCGTGTGCCCGCGCACCGGCGCGCCCGCTTCGTCCCGCTCACGACGAGCTCATTGCAGGACGAACGCCATGAATGCCGTGCCCACCGAGCTGCTGCGCCAGGCCGCGCAGCTTTCCGAATCCGTCACCCGCCCGATTCCGGGGTCGCGCAAGATCCATGTCGTCGGCTCGCGTCCGGACCTGCGCGTGCCGATGCGCGAGATCGCGCTCGGCGACACCCCGCGGGTGTTCGGGGCGGAGAAGAACGCGCCGTTCACCGTCTACGACACCTCCGGCCCCTACACCGACCCCGAGGCGAAGATCGACCTGGCGCGCGGCCTGCCAGCGGTGCGGGCGGACTGGATCGCCGAGCGCGGCGACACCGAAGTGCTCGCTGGGCCGAGTTCCGAGTTCGGCCGTCGTCGCGCGGCCGATGCGAAGCTCGACGCGGTGCGCTTCCCCAACCTCGCCGCGCCGCGTCGCGCGCGCGCCGGCGCCAACGTGACCCAGATGCACTATGCCCGCCGCGGCATCGTCACGCCCGAGATGGAGTTCATCGCGATCCGCGAAAACCAGCGCATCGAGGCGATCCGCGAGGCGCATCTGCTGCGCCAGCATCCGGGTGAACGTTTCGGCGCGAACATTCCCGAGCGAATCACGCCCGAGTTCGTGCGCGACGAGGTCGCGCGCGGCCGCGCCATCATCCCCTGCAACATCAACCACCCCGAGAGCGAGCCGATGATCATCGGCCGCAACTTCCTCACCAAGGTCAATGCGAACATCGGCAACTCCGCGGTGTCCTCGGGCATTGCCGAGGAGGTGGAGAAGCTGGTCTGGGCGATCCGCTGGGGCGCGGACACGGTGATGGACCTGTCCACCGGCAAGCACATCCACGAAACCCGCGAGTGGATCATCCGCAACTCGCCGGTGCCGATCGGCACGGTGCCGATCTACCAGGCGCTGGAGAAGGTGGACGGCAAGGCCGAGGAGCTGACCTGGGAGATCTTCCGCGACACCCTGATCGAGCAGGCCGAGCAGGGCGTGGACTACTTCACCATCCACGCCGGCGTGCTGCTGCGCTACGTGCCGCTGACCGCACGCCGCGTCACCGGCATCGTCAGCCGCGGCGGCTCGATCATGGCCAAGTGGTGCCTGGCGCACCACAAGGAAAATTTCCTCTACACCCATTTCGAGGAGATCTGCGAAATCATGAAGGCCTACGACGTGGCCTTCAGCCTTGGCGACGGCCTGCGTCCCGGCAGCATCGCCGATGCCAACGATGCCGCCCAGTTCGCCGAGCTCGAAACCCTGGGTGAGCTGACCAGGATCGCCTGGAAACACGACGTGCAGACCATGATCGAAGGCCCCGGCCATGTGCCGATGCAGCTGATCAAGGAAAACATGGACAAGCAGCTGCGCGAGTGCGGCGAGGCGCCGTTCTACACGCTCGGGCCACTGACCACCGACATCGCGCCCGGCTACGACCACATCACCAGTGCCATTGGCGCGGCCATGATCGGCTGGTTCGGCACGGCGATGCTCTGCTACGTCACGCCCAAGGAGCACCTGGGCCTGCCCAATCGCGAGGACGTGCGCGAGGGCCTGATGGCCTACAGGATCGCCGCCCATGCAGCCGATCTGGCCAAGGGCCACCCCGGCGCGCAGGCGCGCGACAACGCGCTCTCCAAGGCGCGCTTCGAGTTCCGCTGGGAGGACCAGTTCAACCTTGGCCTCGACCCCGAGCGGGCGCGTGAGTACCACGACGAGACCCTGCCCAAAGAAGCGCACAAGCTCGCCCACTTCTGCTCCATGTGCGGCCCGCACTTCTGCTCGATGAAGATCACCCAGGACGTGCGCGACTACGCCAGGGACAAGGGCGTGGGCGACGCCACCGAGGCGCTGGCACGCGGCATGGAGGAAAAGGCCGCCGAGTTCCGCGCCGCCGGCGCGCAGGTGTATTCGCGCCAGTAGCGGGCCGGCCGCTCGCGATGGCGGCCGGCGCTCCGCCGTCGGAAACCCATGGAACGCCCAGCGCATGCCGGAGGTTCAGCCGCGCCAGTGGAGTGAGAAGGGGCACGGTGCTCAGCCAGGCGCGGCAGCCAGGATGCAGCGTACCGGAGCATGAACGGGAAGCGGCTGCGCCGCGCCGCCGCCGTGCCGTCTTCACCCTGCAGACGCTGCGCGCTGACGCAGGCGCGCTGGAGGGCGATGCCGGCCAGGTCGGCGGCTGCTCCCTGCATGCCGGCGTGGCCGTCGAGGCACACGACAGCCACAAGCTGCTGAGCTGTGCCGGTGCATCATGCGTCCGGCAATCAGCGAGAAGCGCCTTTCGACCAAGCTCAGGACAGGGCTTGTCGATCTCGCCGCAGGGAAGGGTGCGCTACCAGCTCAGGACGCCGTGGCGCACCGAGCGAGCGTAGCGAGTGAAGGCGCAGCGAGCACAGCGGGCGTTGCCGCGCAGTGGCCGACCGAGCGAAGCGAAGGCGTGTCGCGAAGCGACCGAACGGCACCACGCACGTCGAACGGGATCGGCTGGACTTCATCGCCAAGCTGGCGGCGCTGGTGCCGCCACCGCGCGCCTTCCTCACCCGCTTCCCCGGCATCTTTGCGCCAGACTCCAGCCTCCGTGCACAGTTGACCCCACCCGGCCGTGCGCCCGGTCGATAGAGGGCGCGCCAACCCACCCCAGGCCTAGCAGCTTGTTGAAATTCTCCCGCGCTAGAGCTTGCTTTCAAGCCCTCTGTTTGCGATATCGACCTCAGCCATAGTGAGGGTGTGGGATGCGTGGTGCAGACGTCACTCAGGAGTCGTTGTTCACGGTCGCCAAGCTTGCCGACTTCGTCCCGGCGAACCATCCGCTCCGATCCATTCGGGAGCTGGC
>NZ_JACHHX010000004.1:0-181652 GCF_014202935.1 Rehaibacterium terrae
GGCAACGACGGTGTGATTTTCCGGGGATTCGCGCAGTCGTCCAAGGGGGGCCAAGCCAAGCCCGCTGCGGAGTTCGTGCATTTTGCAGGGCCGACAGGGTAGCCACCATGCCGATGGCAAGTGTGCCGAAGATTACAATGCTTCTCATCTTGGAGAACCGCCTCGTTGAGTTTTAGTGTCGTTTTTCTGACTCGCGGGGCTGTCGGCCATGCCTGTGCTCGAGCCATCCGGCGCCTGATGCCCGGTTGGCGGCATCCCTGCCCGATGATGAGGGTCTTTCGCTACTGCTTGAGTCGCCCTCATGGGGCCCACGGTCCACTATTATCAGGCGTTCAATGTTGATGCGGTGTAAACGGCAACCGTCCATCGTCCATCCTGCTACGATTCCGACACGTCCTCCGCCCCCCGATTGCCTCGAACACGCTTCTGCGGGGCCTGCCCCCAAGGGGAGAGTCCGAGATGAAGCACAAGAAGATCGAGTTGGTGAAGGAGCGCGGCCGCTGGTCGGCGAGGCCCAGGCGTGATGCGCTGCTGAGGCTGCTGCGCGGCGAGGACCCGGCCACGGTGTCGCGGGGGAGAACGAGCGAGAACGAGGACACCAGCGAGAACGACCAGCGAGAACGAGGACGAGAACGAGGAAGGACGAGAACGAGAGGACGAGAACGAGGGACGAGAACGAGGGGACGAGAACGAGGACACCCAAGGAGAACGAGGACACCCAGGAGAACGAGGACACCCAAGATTCGTGCTGCCATGACAACGGTCGCCGGAGTTGGCTGCCTTCGCAGCGCTCGCAAGACCTGCCGGGTGAGTATGCTTGGCGAATCTGCGGCCAGGTCCAGGAACGGCGGCCGTCTCGCCTGATTCTAGAAAGGGAGGCGCGTGACCGCCTTCGGCTGCGCGTCGATCGGGGCGAGAACGAGGAGAACGAGGACACCCAAGATTCGATTAACGAGATTAAAGCGAGAACGAGGACACCCAAGATTCGCGAGCGCGAGCGGGGGGGGGGGAGAACGAGGACACCCAAGATTCGTGCCGCCATGACAACGGTCGCCGGAGTTGGCTGCCTTCGCAGCGCTCGCAAGACCTGCTGGGTGAGTATGCTCGGCGAATCTGCGGCCAGGTCCAGGAACGGCGGCCGTCTCGCCTGATTCTAGAAAGGTAGGTGCGTGACCGCCTTCGGCTGCGCGTCGATCGGTGCTCCGTGTGATCGGTGACGGCCCCGATCCTCTCAATGCACCCTGGCGCGCTCGAGCTTGCGCATGACGCCGGCCCCCTTGAGCCAGCACTGCCCCAGTTCTCGCGCCTTGGCCAGCAGGGCCTCGACGGCGCCGACGGCGCGCCAGTAGCGGGTCTCGATGCCGAACACTTGGTCCTGCCACTGGTCGCTGGGTATGCCCAGGTGCCTCAGCGCCGCCGGCGGACCGCCGACGATGGCCCCGCGCTTGTCGGCCCGGGCGATGCGTCCGGTCCAGTCGGTTAGCGCCAGGTACTCGGGTAGCGTCAGCGGCAAGCCTTCGGCCTTCACGCGTCCGGCGACCGGCAGCAGGGGCTGGTCGGCTTCGATGTCGCCGCAAATCAGGCGTTTGACCACCGAGGTGTATTCGGATGCCTCCAGACTCGGCGCAATGCCCGCCCGGATTGGATTGAGATCGACATAGGCCATGCAGGCCAGCACGGCCTGATCGTCGAGCAGGGCCTGGCACTTGAAGCGTCCCTCCCAGAAGCGCCCGGTGCAGCCGTCCTCGCGGTTGGCCCGGCGTGCGATGGGTTCGTTCAGGCAGCGCATGAACCAGGACACCGAGCCCAGGCGCTCGCGCAGCTCGGCAATGCGTTCGGGGTTGCCGGCGAGCATCTCGGCACGCAGCCGGGTGGCTTCCTCGTTCACCTGATCGCCCTCGCGCACCGGGAATAGGCGAGTCCAGCGTTCGGCGACCTCCTCGGCCGACCAGGCATGCGCCACGCCGGGATCGGCATACAGCACCACGTGCAGATGGTTGCTCATCACGGCGTAGGCGTAGAGGCCGACGGCGAAGCACTTGGCCAGTTCCAGCAGGCGCTCTTCCACCCAGGCCTTGCGGTGCTCGAAGGACTGGCCCGAGTGGGTGTCGAAGCCGCAGAGGAAGGCGCGGCGGACGCAGCGCGAGACGCAGTGGTAGAAGCCTGCGGTGGCGGGATCGACGATGTGGCGGCGCGGCTGGGTCATGCGCGCAGTCTGGCGCGCGCGGCTTGGGCTGTCAGTCGGTCTGGCTTGACGGATCGTGTAGGAAACGGCCTACACGGCCGGAAGGGCGGGACTGGGGACGGCGCCGCCGTAAAGATCATCGGTGTCCTGGAACACCTTGGAACACCCCCTAGATCATGGGT
Organism: Rehaibacterium terrae; assembly: GCF_014202935.1. GTDB lineage: Bacteria > Pseudomonadota > Gammaproteobacteria > Xanthomonadales > Xanthomonadaceae > Rehaibacterium > Rehaibacterium terrae. The sequence goes on from NZ_JACHHX010000004.1 coordinate 2,368, forward strand.
GTCCTGGAACACCTCCGACCTGGGAACAACCCACGGTCGAGGCGGCGCGGGCTCACGTGCAGGCGTGGCTGAACCATGTCAGCGACCACCTGCCGGGCCCGATGCTCGATTTCGCGCTGCTGGTCAAGGAGAAGCTCGAACCGATCATCCGCTATTGCCGGCACCCGATCACCAACGGCAAGGCCGAAGGCATCAACAGCCTGCTCATGGCGATCCAGCGCAGTGCCCGCGGCTTCCGCAGCCACGCCAGCTTCCGTATCGCCGCGCTGTTCCACTGTGGCGGGCTCGACCTCTACCCGGCAAATACCAATGCGCTAGTCAAGGCCTGATGGCCACGGAGAACCCGGAAGAACCCATTGAGCTTAAGAGAACTATTCACTTGTGGCCGTGTTGGGTGGGGCAACAAGACGCTTCATGTGCGGCCTAACTACGATTCGACGTCAATGTGGGGTGTAATCCGGGTGCCTATCCCGGGAGGGCGGGGTGTTGCCGGGTAGAAAATTCCCTGCACGAATCAACGCTGTCGCGTCGATGCGGGTGCCTGATCCGGGTGTCTGAATTCGCCATGGTTTCCCCAGCCATGGAGTCGGTGCTGGAACGCTACAAGGAGTCGGGCGGGTCGGCAACCGGGGGTGGGCGGCGGCGATGCCGATGCGGTTGCGGTTGCTCGACGCGGTGTGCGCAAGCGGTGCCGCAAGGCGGTTGTGTCCAGGTTTTCGCGCTGCGCCGCCATTGCAGGCGCAGGCCGTTGTCGCGCAGCCAGGTGGCGAGGCGGGTGGAGACGGCGAGGTCGCCGGCGGCCAGCAGTTCGCCGTCGGGCGCGAACAGCAGCGGCAGGCGCTCGCGCTCCCAGGGCGGGACGCCGAGATCCTGCAGGACGTGCTTGAGCGCGTGCGAGTGGTCGCGGCCGGGCAGCAGGATGCGCTCGCCGCCGCGGCGGCTGCGTACTGTCACCGGCATATCGAATCCGGTGCTCTTCGTGGGAGCGGATTCAGTCGCGACCGGGTCGCTTGCGAATGCTCCGGTCACGGCTGAAGCCGCGCCTGCCTGTGCATTGCAGTCCAGACGCAGCATGTCGCCGGTGGGCAGGGCCATCGGTGTGCGTCCATCCCACTCGACGATGAAGTCGTCCGGCAATGGCGCCACACACCATCCGGCGTGCAACAGCCCACGCCAGCGCCGGATCGTCGCGCCGGACCAGGTGAATGCGGCTTCGGCGTCGGCGCGGGCCGGGAGCAATTCGTGCTCGATGCTGTCGATGGCCTGGCCGGGCAGCGGCGGCAGGCCGAGTTCGCTGATCCAGCGTCGCAGCACACGCGCGCGGCGTGCTGTGGGTAGCGCGAGCAGCGCATCGGTGTGCAGCACCTGCGGGTCGGCCGTCTGCACCCGGGCGAGGCAGCGGGCGTCCTCGCTGTCGAGCAGATCGACGGTTTCGGCGCAGAGTCTGGCGCTGCGGGCCAGCGCGGCCCCGGCCTGTGGCCAGCGCTGGCGCAGTAGCGGCATCAGTTCGTTGCGCAGCCAACTGCGGTCGTGGCGCGGGTCGCGGTTGGCGGGGTCGTCGATGGCGTCCAGCGAATGCGCGGCCAGGTAGTCGCGCAGTGTGTCGCGCGGCAGGTCCAGCAGCGGCCGCCACAGCCAGCCGGGGCCGAAACGGCGCCACGGCCGCATCGCCGCCAGTCCGTCCGGACCGGAGGCGCGCAGGGCGCGCAGCAGAAAGGTTTCGGCCTGGTCGTCGCGGTGATGGGCCATGACGAGGATCTCGTCCGGCCGCATCGCCGCGGCCAGTGCCGCATGGCGCGCGGCGCGGGCGGCGGCTTCCAGGCCGTCGCCGCTGTCGCGCGCCACCGCGACGTGCAGGATGTCGCAGGGCACATCCCATCCGGCGCACAACGCGAGGCAGTGCCGGGCCCAGGCCGGCGAATCCGGATGCAGGCCGTGATCGACGTGCAATGCGCGCAGGCCGCGCTGGCGCGCGGCCGGCAGCCGTGCCAGCGCGTGCAGCAGGGCGAGCGAATCGGGGCCGCCGCTGAAGGCCACGCACAGCGCGCCGGCGGGTGTGGCGGCGAGCGCATCGGCAAGGTGCTGCGGGAGCGGCGGGACGGGCATCCCGCGATGCTAGCGGATCGGGCCGCCGCTGCGCCGGCTCAGGCCGATTCGTAAGCGCCGTAGCCGCGCAGGCGCTGGTAGCGGCGTTCGAGCAGCTCGTCGACGGGGACGTTCTGCAGCGCGTCCAGGTTCCTCAGCAGCGCGGCCTTGAGCCGCGTGGCCATCTCCTGCGGGTCGCGGTGGGCGCCGCCGAGCGGTTCGCGGATCACTTCGTCGATCAGGCCGAGTTCGAGCAGCCGTGGGGCGGTCAGGCCCAGGGCCTCGGCGGCGTCCTTGGCTTTGTCGGCCGACTTCCACAGGATCGAGGCGCAGCCTTCCGGCGAGATCACCGAGTAGGTGCTGTATTCGAGCATCAGGGTGCGGTCGCCGACGCCGATGGCGAGCGCGCCGCCGGAGCCGCCCTCGCCGATCACGGTGCAGACGATCGGGGTCTTGAGCTCGGCCATTTCGAGCAGGTTGCGGGCGATGGCCTCGGACTGGCCGCGCTCCTCGGCGCCGACGCCAGGGTAGGCGCCGGGGGTGTCGATGAAGGTCAGCAGCGGCAGGCCGAAACGCTCGGCCATCTTCATCAGCCGCAGCGCCTTGCGGTAGCCCTCCGGTCGCGGCATGCCGAAGTTGCGGCGGATCTTGGCCTTGGTGTCGCGGCCCTTCTGGTGGCCGATGATCATCACCGGGCGGCCGTCGATGCGGCCGATGCCGCCGACGATGGCGGGATCGTCGGCGTAGGCGCGGTCGCCGGCCAGCTCGTGGAACTCGTCGCAGATCAGCCGGATGTAGTCGTTGGTGTAGGGTCGGGCCGGATGGCGGGCGAGCTGGGAGATCTGCCACGGCGTCAGATTGCGGAAGATTTCCGCAGTGCGCGCCTTGAGCTTTTCCTGCAGGCGCTGGATCTCGTCCTCGATGTTGACCGCCGGGCCATGGCTGGCATGGCGCAGTTCCTGGATTTTGGCTTCCAGTTCGGCGATGGGTTGTTCGAAATCGAGGAAATTCGGATTCATGCGGGCAGGATACCGGCCGCCGGAAGAGGGCGGGAGTATAGCGGGGCTAGAGTGGCGACTCTAGAACACGAGGTGTGGATGCTCAGCTGCCAGGGCGCCCCAGCACCAGCCGTACGCGACTGACGCCGGGCAGGGCGCGCAGGACGCCGAGCAGCTCGGGGTCGGCGCGCACCGCGCTGTGGCCGTTGAGGTCGAGCGCGCCGCGCGCCTTGGGGGTGATCAGTTCCAGCCGCAGCGGGGTGCGGCCGGGGCGGTATTCGGCCAGCAGGCGCTCGAGACGGCCCAGGCCCGGATCCTCGCGCAGGTCGACCGTCAGCGCCAGGCCGCGGCCGTGCTCGGCGCACAGTTGGCGGAAGTCCCAGCACTGCTTGACCCGCAGCGAGAAGCCCCCGCTGAACTCGTCCTCGCGCAGGCCGCCCTCGATCACCAGGATGGCGTCGCGGGTCAGCAGCGGGGCGAAGTCGGTGAAGGCGTCGCCGAAGAAGGCGCATTCGAGCCGGCCGTGGCCGTCCTCGATCTGCACGAAGGCCTGTGTCTCGCCGCGCTTGCGCACGCCGGCGACCATGCCGGCCACGGTCACCTGCACTTCGTCGCGGTAGCCGCGCCGCTCGCCGTTGCCGCCGCGTCGCTCGGCCCAGACCCGGTCGAGGTCGCCGAGCGTGCAGCCGGTGAGCGAGAGCAGCTCGTTGCGGCAGGGGTCGAGCGGGTGGCCGCTGAGGTAGTGGCCAAGCGTCTCGCGCTCGCCGTCGAGGCGGCGCTTGAGCGGCCATTCGTCGGTCTCGGGCAGTTCGATGTGGATCTCGGGCGCGTCGGCGTCGCCGAACAGCGACACCTGGCCGGCCTCGCGCTCGCGGGCGAGCTGCTCGGTGGCGCGGAGTACCTCGGGCAATTGCAGCATCAGCGAGGCACGGTTGCGGCCGAGCGCGTCGAGTGCGCCGGCGTGGATCAGCGCTTCGAGCACGCGGCGGTTGAGCTTGCTGGAGTCCACGCGCTTGCAGAAGTCCAGCAGGTCGCGATACGGGCCGCCGCGCCGGCGCTCCTCGACGATCGCTTCGCAGGCGCCGCGGCCCACGCCCTTGATCGCGCCCAGGCCGTAGCGCACCACCTTCGGCTCGACCGCTTCGAACATGTAGGCCGAGGCGTTGACGTCCGGTGGCAGCACGGCGATGCCGAGCGCGCGCGTCTCGGCGAGGAAGTTGACCACCTTGTCGGTGTTGTCCATGTCCGACGATGCGGTCGCGGCCATGAACTCGGCGGGGTAGTGGGTCTTGAGCCAGGCGGTCTGGTAGGCGACCAGTGCGTAGGCGGCCGAGTGCGACTTGTTGAAGCCGTACTCGGCGAACTTCTCCATCAGGTCGAAGATGCCGGTGGCGACGGCCGCGTCGATGCCGCGCTCGGCACAGCCGGCTTCGAACTTGGCGCGCTCCTTGGCCATCTCCTCGGGCTTTTTCTTGCCCATGGCGCGGCGCAGCAGGTCGGCGCCGCCCAAGCTGTAGCCGGCCAGCACCTGCGCGATCTGCATCACCTGTTCCTGGTAGACGATGACGCCGTAGGTCGGCGCCAGTACCGGCTCCAGCAGGGGGTGCGGGTAGGTGACTTCGGCGATGCCGTGCTTGCGGTCGACCCAGTCGCGGTCCATCCCCGAGCCCAGTGGGCCGGGGCGGAACAGCGCGGCCAGCGCGATGATGTCCTCGAAGCGGTCGGGCCTGGCGCGCTTGAGCAGCTCGCGCATGCCGCGCGACTCGAACTGGAACACCGCGACGGTGTCGCCACGGGCGAACAGCTCGTAGGTCGCGGGGTCATCCAGCGGCAGCGCGGCGATGTCGAGCGGTTTGGCGCCTTCCCGCGCGCGGCGCGCGTTGATCGCCTTCACCGCCCAGTCGATGATCGTGAGCGTGCGCAGGCCGAGGAAGTCGAACTTCACCAGGCCGACCGCCTCGATGTCGTCCTTGTCGAACTGGGTGACCGGGTTGCGCCCACGGGTGCCGTCGCCGGCGTGTTCGGCGAACAGCGGGGCGAAGTCGGTCAGCGCGGCCGGCGCGATCACCACGCCGCCGGCGTGCTTGCCGGCGTTGCGGGTGAGGTCCTCCAGCTTGAGCGCCAGGTCGATGAGGTCGCGCACGTCCTCTTCGTCGTTGTAGCGCTGGATCAGCTCGGGCGAGGCCAGCTCCTGGTTCTTCGCCGCCGCCTCGGTGCGGCCGAGCGCGTCCTCCAGGCTGATGCCGAGCGTGTTCGGGATCAGCTTGGCGATGCCGTCGACGAAGCCGTAGGGGTGGCCGAGCACGCGGCCGCAGTCGCGCACCACGGCCTTGGCCGCCATGGTGCCGTAGGTGATGATCTGGCTGACCTTGTCGCGGCCGTACTTGCGGGCGACGTAGTCGATCACCTCGTCGCGGCGGTCCATGCAGAAGTCGATGTCGAAGTCCGGCATCGACACGCGCTCGGGGTTCAGGAAGCGCTCGAACAGCAGGTCGTAGGGGATCGGGTCGAGGTCGGTGATGCCCAGCGCCCAGGCGACCAGACTGCCGGCGCCGGAGCCGCGGCCGGGGCCGACCGGGATGCCGTTGTCCTTGGCCCAGTTGATGAAGTCGGCAACGATCAGGAAGTAGCCGGGAAAGCCCATCTTCACGATCACGTCCAGCTCGGTGTCGAGCCGGCGTGCGTAGTCTTCGCGGCTGTGGCCGGGCGCGAGCGGGTGCTTTTCCAGCCGCGCGGCCAGGCCCTGATGTGCCTGCGTACGGATCCAGCTGTCGAGGGTGTGGCCTTCGGGCACCGGGAAGTCGGGCAGATAGTAGGTGCCCAGCTTGAGTTCCAGGTTGCAGCGCTTGGCCAGCTCGACGGTGTTCTCCAGCGCCTCGGGCAGATCGGCGAACAGCTCGGCCATCTGCTCGGGCGACTTCAGGTACTGCTCGGCGCTGTACTCGCGCGGGCGCTTGGGATCGTCGAGCACGCGGCCGGTGGCGATGCACACCCGCGCCTCGTGCGCCTCGAAATCGTCGGGTGACAGGAAGCGCACGTCGTTGCTCGCCAGCAGGGGCAGGTCGTGGCGCGCGGCGAGCTCGATCGCGGCGGCGTTGAACGGTTCCTCACCGTTCCGGCCGGTGCGGGTGAGCTCCAGGTACAGGCGGTCGGGGAAGTGGCGCTTGAAGTCGGCGACAGTGCGCGCGGCCTGTTCGTCGCGGCCGGCGACGAGGTGCCGGCCGATCGGGCTGTCGCGCCCGGCCAGCGCGATCAGCCCGGTGCAGTCGGCGAACAGCCATTCCGGACGGATCGCCACGTAGTCGCCGTGATGGCCCTCCAGGTAGGCGCGCGACAACAGGCGCGACAGCGCGAGGTAGCCGTCGCGGTTCTGGCAGTACAGGGTGAGCCGCGCGGGCGGCTGGCCTTCGTCGGTCAGCCACAGGTCGGCGCCGGCGATCGGCTTGATGCCGGCGGCCTCGGCGGCCTTGAAGAACTTCACCAGCGCGAACAGGTTGCTCTGGTCGGTCAGCGCCACCGCCGGCATGCCCAGGGCCGCGCACCGCTTCACCAGCTCGCCGATGCGGATGGTGGAGTCGGTGAGCGAATACTCGCTGTGGAGGTGGAGATGGATGAAGCGGGGAGTCATGCCGGCGACCGCAGGTCAGCCGGCAGGGTAGCCCCGGGGGTGGGGGCGGACAAGGCTTGACAGGGGCGCCCGCAGGCCCTGCTCAATGCAGGCCGAACTGCACCGCTTCGGGGAAGTCCAGCGCCGCGCCCGCAGGTGCGTAGCGGCCGCGTGACGGAGTCGCCAGATAGCTGGCCAGCCGCGCCCGGCGCAGGGCGTCGCGCAGCAGCGCGTCGCGCGTCGCGTGCCATTGCCGACGGTCCAGCGGGCCGGCCTCGGGACAGGCCTCGCGCCAGGCGCGGTACTCGCGCCAGTCGCACCAGGTTTCCGCGCAGTCGGACAGCGCCATCGCCAGCACGATGGCGTCGTCGAGCAGGCCGAAGTGCGAAGCGTCGTCCGGGATCAGGTCCATCCGTTCGCAGAAATAGGCCAGCGCGCCGCTGAGGCGCGCGTGCTCGTGCGACGGGAGCGGCCAGCCCGGATCGATCAGCAGCGCCACCAGGTCGGGAATCGCGGCCAGCCGGTCGCGGCAGGCGGCCGGGGCGTCGAGCGGAATCGCCGCCTGCGCCGACAGCGCACGTGCCGCGAGCGCGCCCAGTGGCCGGTCGCGGCGGCGTTCGCACTGTTGCAGCCAGGCGTCACGGAAAGGCTGCAGGTCGGGGTCGTCGGGTTCGAAGTCGAAGTCGATGCGCATCGCAGTCTCCCGGGGTGGGGGATCGGTCGCCTCCTGCCGGCGGCACTGCACGGATCCGTCCCGGGCCTGTTCCGCGCTTGCGCCGGCCCTGGTGCGCCGCGGCAGCGTCGTCCTGCTCGGCGTTGCCTACTCTTTGATGCGCAAGGATGCGTCGAGGTCGCGCGGCGTGCGCGTGCCGCAAGTGGGACTGACCTTCGGCCCGGATGCGCCGGTGAGGTCGCAAGGGGCGGGTCAGTCGAACAGGCCGCGCGCCATCGCGCGCTTCACCGGGGCGAAGCTGCGGCGGTGCGCCGGGCAGGGGCCGAGCGCGTCCAGGCAGGCCAGGTGCTCGGGCGTGGGATAGCCCTTGTGGCGGGCGAAGCCGTAGCCGGGGTACTCGTCATCGAGCGCGAGCATCAGCCGGTCGCGCGCGACCTTGGCGAGTATCGAGGCCGCGCCGATGGCCGGTACGCGTGCGTCGCCGCCGACGATCGCTTCGGCCGGACAGGGCAGTCCGGGCGGAACGCGGTTGCCGTCGATCAGGGCGTGCGCGGCGGCCGGCGACAGCCCGGCGACGGCGCGGCGCATGCCTTCGAGCGTGGCGCGGAAGATGTTGAGACGGTCGATCTCCTCGGCCGCGACGATCTCGATGCGGTATGCCACTGCCCACTCGACGATCAACGGAAACAACGCCTCGCGCTGCGCCTCGCTCAGCCGTTTGGAGTCACCCAGTCCGTCGATGGGGCGCTGCGGGTCGAGGATGACCGCGGCGACCACCAGCGGCCCGGCCAGCGGGCCGCGGCCGGCTTCGTCGACGCCGGCGGTGCCTGGGACCGGGGCTGGATGGGTGGGAGTGGGAATCGTCGCCGTGTCCTGCGGCGCGCGCCGGGTGTCGTGGTCGCGCGGCAGCGGCGGATTGCCAGCCATGGCGCGGGTCTTACGATGTCCCATTTCCGGTTTCCGATTTCCGACTGTGGAGCAACTCCACCACCGCATCGGCCGCCCGCGCCGACGCGTTGCGGCGCAGCATCTCGTGCAGGGCACGGAAGCGGGGGGCGAGGGCGTCGATCGCCTGCGGGTGGCGGAACCAGTGCAGCAGCGTGGCGGCGATGTTTTCCGGGGTGCAGTCACGCTGCATCAGTTCGGGCACGACGGCTTCGCCGGCCAGGGCGTTGGGCAGGCTGTAGCGGTCGGTCTTGAGCAGTCCGAAGGTCCGCACGATCCAGTGCGTGAGCGGTGCGATGCGGTAGGCCACCACCATCGGCCGCTTGGCCAGCATCGCTTCGAGCGCGGCGGTGCCCGAGGCCAGCAGCACCACGTCGGCGGCGATCATCGCTTCGTGCGCGCGGCCGTCGAGGAGGTCGGCGAAGTTGCCGCCGTTGACCGCGGCGAAGGCCTCGCGGCAGTACTCGTTGGCCATCGGCGCGACCACGCGCAGGCCAGGCACGTGCGGCCACAGTTCGCCCAAGGCCTCGACGAAGATGCGGCCCAGGCGCTGCACCTCGCCGACCCGCGAGCCGGGCAGCACGGCGATGACCGGGACGTCGTGGGGCAGGCCGAGTGCGTCGCGGGCGGCCGCGCGGTCGGGAACGAGCGGAAACGCATCGGCGAGCGGGTGGCCGACGAAGCGCGCATCGACGCCGTGGCGGGCATAGATCGGCGGCTCCATCGGAAACAGGCACAGCACGCGGTCGGCGCTGCGGCCGATCTTTTCCGCGCGCTTTTCGCGCCAGGCCCACACCGAGGGGCTGACGTAGTGCACCGTGCGGATGCTGGCACGCTTGAGGCGCTTCTCGATGCCGAGATTGAAGTCGGGGGCGTCGATGCCGATGAACACATCCGGTTTCCAGGCGAGCAGGCGTCCGACCAGACGGCGGCGCAGCCGCAGCAGGCGGGGCAGGTGGCGCAGCACCTCGGCCAGCCCCATCACCGCCAGTTCGCTGCAGTCGTGCCAGGCGTCGAGCCCGGCCGCGCGCATGCGCGCGCCGCCGATGCCGGCGAACTCGGCATCCGGCAGACGCTCGCGCAGTTCCTGGATCAGTCCGGCGCCGAGCAGATCCCCGGAGGCTTCGCCGGCGACCAGCGCGATGCGCTTGCGGCCGTGGCCAGGGGCTCGGGATCCGGGGCTCGAAGAAACGGCGGGAGGCGTCGTCATGGCTGTCGATATTGCCTCGCGTGGGGATGGGGCGTCGTTTCCGGGGCGGCTGGCATCCGGCGCGTGGCCGGCGCCGTTTTTCTCGCGAAAGCCGAAGCGGAAAGCAATCTGGATCCCGGTTTGCCCGGGGATGCCGATGCTTTGTTGCTCTCTGCCGGGTCCCGGGTCGGGTCCCGGTTTCCGCTTTACCGCAACAATCCCCGCTCGGCGGTGTCGATGAAATCCAGCATCGCCTTCACGTCCGGCGCGTCGTCCGCCATGGCCGCGAGTTGCGCGCGGACCTCGGCGAGGGGTTGACCCGACAGATACAGCGCACGGTAGGCGCGCTTGATCGCGCCGATCCGCTCCGGCGAAAAGCCGCGCCGCTTCAGCCCCTCGGCATTGATGCCGCGCGGACGGCCGTAGCCCTCCTGGGCGACCATCACGAACGGCGGCACGTCGCCGTTGACGAAGGCGCCCATGCCGATGAAGGCGTGGGCGCCGATGCGGCAGAACTGGTGCACGCCGGCGAAGCCGCTGAGGATGACGTGGTCGCCCACCGTGACATGGCCGGCGAGGGTGGCGTTGTTGGAGAACACGCAGTGGTTGCCGACCTGGCAGTCGTGCGCGATGTGGGTGTAGGCCAGCAGCCAGTTGTCGTCGCCGACGCGGGTGACGCCGCCGCCGTTGCCGGTGCCGCGGTTGATGGTGACGTATTCGCGGATGGTGTTGCGGTCGCCGATTTCCAGGGTCACCCGCTCGCCGGCGTATTTCTTGTCCTGCGGCTCGCCACCGATGGCGGCGAACGCGTGGATGCGGCAATCGCGGCCGATCCGGGTCGGGCCATCGATCACGACATGGCTGGCCAGTACTGTGCCGTCGCCGATCTCGACCTCCGCCCCGACCACGCAATAGGCGCCGATCCGGACGTTCTCGCCGATCCGGGCCGCAGGGTCGATCTGGGCGGTGGGATGGATCATGGTCAGTTCCTGGCCTCGGCGCAGAGGATCTCGGCGCTGGCGACTTCCTCGCCGTCGACCAGCGCCTGGCACTCGTACAGCGCCATGTTGCGGATCTGGCGCTTGAGCTCGACCATGAGATCGAGGCGGTCGCCCGGGACCACCATGCGCGAGAAGCGCGCCTTGTCGACCTTGACCAGGTAGAACAGCTTGTCGCGCTTGTCCGCGCCACTGGCCAGCGAGAGCTGGGTGAGCAGGCCGCCTGCCTGGGCCAGCGCCTCGATCACCAGCACGCCGGGCATCACCGGACGGCCGGGAAAGTGGCCCTGGAAGAACGGCTCGTTGACGGAGACGTTCTTGACCGCGTGGATGCGCACGTTCGGTTCGAGCGCGATCACGCGGTCGACCAGCAGGAACGGATAGCGGTGGGGCAGCAGTTCCTGGATGCGGATCACGTCCACGGGCAGCGAGACGGGGGCGTCGTTCATTCTCGGTCGGTCCTTGGCAAAACGGCTTTGAGGCGGCGCGCGAGTTCGTCCAGATGCTTGAAGCGCGCGGCGTTCTTGCGCCACGAGCGATTGTCCTGCAACGGCGTGCCGGAGGAATACTCGCCCGGGACGTGGATGGAATGGGTGACCAGGGTCATGGCGGTGACCACGACCCGGTCGCACAGTTCGATGTGGCCGGCGATGCCGGCGCCGCCGCCGATCAGGCAGTGGCGGCCTATTTTCGCCGATCCGGCGACCGCCGCGCAGCCGGCCATGGCGGTGTGGGCGCCGATGTGGACGTTGTGGCCGATCTGGATCTGATTGTCCAGGCGCACGTCTTCTTCGAGCACGGTGTCCTCGATGGCGCCGCGGTCGATGGTGGTGTTGGCGCCGATCTCGCAGTCGTCGCCGATGGTCACGCCGCCCAACTGCGGCACTTTCAGCCAGCGGCCGGCCTCCATGGCCAGGCCGAAGCCGTCGGCGCCGAGCACGGCGCCGGGATGCACCAGCACCCGGCGGCCCAGCCGCACGCGGGCGACCAGGGTGACACGGGCGACCAGCTCCGAGCCCTCGCCGACCACGCAGTCCTCACCGACCACGCAGCCCGGGCCGAGTACGGCGCCGCGCTCGACGCGGCTGCGCGCGCCGATGCTGACGAAGGGGCCGATGTGGGCTTCGGCGGCGATTTCGGCGCTGGGGTCGATCACGGCACTGGGATGGATGCCGGCCGGCCGCGACGGCCGGATTTCGAACAGTGCAGCGATGCGGGCGAAGGCCGCGTAGGGGTCACGGGCGACCAGGCAGGCCACCGGACAGGCGTCCGCGTCGGCGGCGCGCAGCACCACCGCGCCGGCGGCGGTGGCGGCCAGATGTTTGCGGTACTGGGGATTGGCGAGGAAGGCGATGCGGTCGGCGCCGGCACGGGCGAGCGTGGCCACACCGGCGATCGGTGTCGCCGGGTCTCCGCGGAGGGCGAGATCGAAGCGCGCCGCGATCTCGCCCAGCGTGTAGGTCCTGCGGCCCGTCATGAGCGGCGTCCCCTCGCCGGATCGGGTCAGAACACGGTGCCGAACGTGAACTGCAGACGCTCCAGGCGGTCACCGTCCTTCTTCCGGATCGGATAGGCGTAGCTGATGATGATCGGACCGATCGGCGCCTGCCACTGCAGGGCCATGCCCACCGATGCGCGCAGGTCGCCGCTGTCGAACTCGCGTGTGTTGCGGAACACGTTGCCGACGTCGAGGAAGGCCGAGACCCGGGCCGCATCGGTGTCGAACAGGGTCGGGAAGATCAGCTCGACGCCGCCCACGGTCTTGAACGAACCGCCGATCGACTGGCAGCGGGTGGACAGCGGCGAGGCGAACTCGCAGGGGCCGAGCGTGTTGTCCTCGAAGCCGCGCACCGAGCGGGTGCCGCCGGCGTAGAAGTTCTCGAAGAACGGCAGGTCGAAGCCCTTGGTGTTGCCGTAGCCGCGGCCCCAGCCGATATCGGCGTTGGTGTTGAGCACCAGCGCGCGCGAGATCGGCCAGTAGCGCGAGTACTGGTAGGAGAGCTTCCAGTACTCCAGATCCGAGCCGGGCAGCGCGATCTCGGCGCCGAGGCGCTGGACGGTGCCGCGGGTCGGCACGAAGAAGTGGTTGCGCGAATCGCGCGACCAGAACAGTTCCGAGCGCCAGGCGTTGACGCGCCACTTGCGGTTGTTGCCGGGCGTTTCCACGCACGGGGCATCCGGATCTTCTTCGTCGGCGAGGCAGAAGACCGGGAAGCGGGCGCGGTCGCCCATGGTGTCGACCATGTACTGGATCAGGCTCGGCGGCGTGAGGCCGTCGACAGTGGTGATGTCGTTGCGGTCGATGCCGATGCTCAGGCCGACGCTGTCGGTCTCGGTGATCGGCAGGCCGAACACCGCCTGCACCGCGCCGTTGTCGGTGGTGAACTGGGCGACGTTGAAGTCGCCGCGGTTGAACTCGCTGTAGCGGACGTTGTAGCCGACCGAGATGCCTTCGTCGGTGAAGTACGGGTCGAAGTACGAGAAGTCGAAACGGCGCGAGTAGGCGTTGTTCTGGACTGCGACGGCGATCCGGTTGCCGGTGCCGAGGAAGTTGTCCTGGCTGAGCTGCACCGAGGTGATCAGGCCGGCAAGTTGCGAGTAGCCGAGGCCGAAGCTGAGCTGGCCGGACTGGCGCTCCTTGACGTTGACGACCACGTCGACCTGGTCGGCCGTGCCCGGGACTTCCGGGGTCTCGATGTCCACCGTCTCGAAGAAGCCCAGGCGCTGCAGGCGCACCTTGGAGCGGTCGATCGCGGCCTGCGAGTACCAGCTGGACTCGAACTGGCGCATCTCGCGGCGCAGCACCTCGTCCGAGGTGCGGTTGTTGCCGCGGAACACGATGCGGCGGACCTGCACGCGCTGGCCCGGCTCGACGAACATCCTGATCGCGATGGTGCGGTTCTCGCGGTCGACCTCGGGGATCGGCGTGACTCGGGCGAAGGCGTAGCCGATGTTGCTGAGCACGTTGACGATCGCGTCGGAGCTGAATTCGATCAGGCCGCGCGAGAAGGTCATGCCCGGCTGCAGGAAGACCAGCTTGGAGATCTCCTCGTGCGGCAGGATGGTCTCGCCGGTGACCTCGATCGAGGACACCGTGTAGACCTCGCCCTCGGTGATGTTGGCGACGATGAACATGTCGCGGTTGTCGGGGCTGATCGAGACCTGGGTGGACTCGACGTTGAAGTCGACGTAGCCGCGATCCAGGTAGAAGGAGTTGAGCTTCTCCAGGTCGCCGGAGAGCTTCTCGCGCGAGTACTGGTCGTCGCGGCGGTACCAGCTCAGCCAGTTGCTGGTGTTGGACTCCCATCCCTTGCGGATCTCGTCCTGCTCGAAATTCCGGTTGCCGACGATGTTGATGTGGCGGATGCGCGCGGCCTTGCCTTCCTTGATGTCGATGGTGATGTCGACGCGGTTGCGGTCGAGCTGGGTCACACTCGGCCGGATCGAGACGTTGTACTTGCCGCGGTTGTTGTACTGACGGGTGAGTTCCTGGGTGACGCGCTCGAGATTGAGGCGGTCGAAGGTCTCGCCCTCGGCCAGACCGATGTCGCGCAGTCCCCGCATCAGATCGTCGGTCTTGATGTCCTTGTTGCCGACCAGGGTGATCTTGTTGATCGCCGGCCGCTCCTCGACGGTGATGACGAGGATGTCGCCCTGGCGATCGAGCCGCACGTCGTTGAAGAAGCCGGTGCGGAACAGCGCGCGGATGGCGACGCCGGCGCGGTTGCGGTCCATCAGGTCGCCGCGCTCGACCGGCAGGTACGAGAACACCGTACCCGCGGTGATGCGCTGCAGGCCTTCGACGCGGATGTCCGCGACGGTGAACGGTTCGAACTGCTGGGCCGACGCCGGCTGGGCGACGGCAAGGGCGGAGGCGAGGGCGAGTGAGAGCAGGCGGGGAGCGGCGATACGCGTCATCCGTCACGTCCAGTTGGTCGGAGCGCGGCGCGCCCCGAGGGTCAATTCGGTAAGGGGATCCGCGGTCAGCCGAGCAGCCGCAGGATGTCGTTGTAGAAGGCCAACCCCATCAGCCCGGCCAGCATGGCAAGCCCGATGTACTGGCCGGCGATCAGGGCACGGTCGCTCATCGGGCTGCCTTTGACCAGCTCGATAAGGTAATACAGCAGGTGTCCGCCATCCAGCACGGGGATGGGCAGCAGATTGATGATGGCCAGACTGAGCGAGAGCAGGGCCAGGAAGTTGAGGAACCAGGCCAGGCCCAGCCCGGCCGAGACGTTGGCGTACTGGGCGATGGTGATCGGCCCGGACAGATTCTGCAGCGAGGCCTTGCCGGTGACCATGCGCCAGAGCATCGCCAGGGTCTCGCGGGTCATGCGCCAGGTTTCGCCGAAGGCGGCGCCGATGGCCGAGAAGGGGTTGTAGCGCAGCAACGTGTCGTAGCCGCTCTCGGTCGTCTGGGCCGCCACGCCCAGGATCCAGCGCGTCTGGCCGTCGGCCTCGCTGCGCGCGGGCACGATCTCGACGGTGAAACGGTCGCCAGCGCGCTCGATGCGCACCGGCAGAGGTTCGCCGGGACGGGCCAGTTCCTGCACGGTGCGGCCGATCTCGTCCCAGGCGTGGATCGGTCGTCCGCCCAGCGCCAGGATGCGGTCGCCGGCGCGCAGGCCGGCGGCCTCGGCCGGCGAGTCGCGCGAGACTTCGCCGATCAGCGGCGGGATCAGCCAGTGCTGCGGCACCAGGCCGATCTCGCGCAACACGGTGCGCTCATTGACGCCGTCCGGCAGCCGGTCGAGCGGCAGGGTGCGGATGCGGCTGTCGCCGCGCGCGGTCTCGACCTCGACCGCCACCGGCCGTTTGTCGAGCGCGGCCACGGTCAGGCCCATCAGTGCGTGCGACCAGGTGTCGACCGGCCTGCCGTCGACCCGAGTCAGGCGGTCGCCGCGCTCGAAGCCGGCCGCGGCAGCCAACCCGTCGGCGCGGCCGACATTGGGCAGGAAGTCGGGCTTGCCGACCACGAACATCAGCCACAGCAGGCCGACGCAGAGGATCAGGTTGAACAGCGGGCCGGCGGCGACGATGGCGATGCGCTGGCCGACCGGCTTGCTGTTGAAGGCCTCCTGGCGGGCCTCGGGCGGCACGCTGTCGTCGCGCTCGTCGAGCATCTTCACGTAACCGCCCAGCGGAATGGCGGCGATCACGTACTCGGTGCCGTCCTTGCCGCGACGCGACCACAGCGGACGGCCGAAGCCCACCGAGAAGCGCAGCACGCGCACGCCGCAGCGTCGCGCGACCCAGTAATGGCCGAACTCGTGGAAGGTGACCAGGATGCCGAGACTGACGATCAGCCACCAGATCGAGCCGAAGAAGGCTTCCATTTCAGTTCGCGAACCTCGTGATCAGGGCGGAGGCCTGGCGGCGGGCTTCCGCATCGGCGGCCTGGAGAACGTCGAGCGAGTCGGCGAGCGAGTCCGGCACGGCGTCCAGGGTGGCGGCGATGAGTGCCGGAATCCCTAGGAAACCCAGTCGGCGCTGAAGAAAGGCTGAAACGGCCACTTCGTTGGCGGCGTTGAGGATGGCCGGGGCGGTGCCGCCGGCGCGCAATGCGGCGTAGGCCAGATCCAGACAGGGGAAGGTGGCGCGGTCGGGAGGCTCGAAGTCGAGCCGGGCGATGGCGGCCAGATCCAGTGGAGCCACGCCCGAACTCACCCGTTCCGGCCAGGCCAGGCCGCAGGCCAGCGCGGTGCGCATGTCGGGATTGCCGAGCTGGGCCAGCACCGAGCCGTCGACGTAGTCGACCAGCGAGTGCACCACGCTCTGCGGGTGGACCACGACTTCGATCCGCTCGGGCGGCAGGCCGAACAGCCAGTGCGCCTCGATCACCTCCAGCCCCTTGTTCATTAGGGTGGCCGAATCGACCGAGATCTTGCGGCCCATGGTCCAGTTGGGGTGGGCGCAGGCCTGCTCGGGCGTCACCCCGGCCAGGCGTTCGCGGGTCCAGCCGCGGAACGGGCCACCCGAGGCGGTCAGCAACAGACGATGAACGCCGCCGTGCAGGGCGCGGTCGGCCGGCAGGCACTGGAAGATGGCGTTGTGCTCGCTGTCGATCGGGATGATCCGCGCGCCATGCGCTTCGGCCTCGCGCACCAGCAGCGCGCCGGCCAGCACAACCGATTCCTTGTTGGCCAGCAGCAGGCGCTTGCCGGCACGGGCAGCGGCCAGGGTGGAAGCCATGCCGGCGGCGCCGACGATGGCGGCGACGACCGTCTCGCAGCGGTCCGAGGCGGCCGCCTCGGCCAGCGCCTCAGGGCCGGCCAGGGGCTCGGTCTTCAGCCCCGCCGCGCGCAGCCCCTCGCGCAGTCGGTGAAACCCGGCCGGGTCGGCGATGACGGCGATCTCGGGATGGAAGCGGCGGCACAGGTCGAGCAGTTCGTCGACGCGGGTGTTCGCCGCCAGCACGCTGGCGCGGAAGCGATCCGGGTGGCGGGCGATCACGTCCAGTGCCGAGCCGCCGATCGAGCCGGTGGCGCCGAGCACCGCGATGCGTTGCGGGCTCATCGTCGTTTCACAGTCCCAGCCAGGCCTTGCCCAGCGCGAATGCCGGCAGGGCGGCGAGCAGGCTGTCGATGCGGTCGAGCACGCCGCCGTGGCCGGGGATCAGGCCGCCGGAGTCCTTGCAGCCGGCATGGCGCTTGAGCAGGCTCTCGTAGAGGTCGCCCACCACCGAGAAGCCGACCGCGATCGCCGACAGCAACAGCAGCGCCGGCAGTTGCGCCAGCCCCAGGCCGAGCAGCGGCGCCGCCAGCACGGCCACCAGCAGACTGGCGCCCACGCCGCCCCACAGGCCGGCCCAGGTCTTGCCCGGGCTGATGCGTGGAGCCAGCCTGCTGGTGCCGTAACGGATGCCGGCGAAATAGGCGCCGGTGTCGGCGGCCCAGATCAGCGACAGCGCCAGCAGCGCCCAGCGCGGGCCGAATTCGCCGTCGGCGTGCAGCAGCACCAGCGCGCACCAGGCCGGCACGGTCGCCAGCAGGCCGGCCAGCAGCTTGATGCCGCGCGCGCTCGCCGTGGCCTGGCGCATGAACTCGAACCGGCGCAGCCAGAGCGCGGCCAGCAGCCACCAGCCGGCGCCGATCAGGAGGGTCAGCTGGAACGGGAACAGACCGCCGGGGCGGGCGCTCCAGGTCAGCACCGCCATGATCGCGGCACCGGCGGTGAGCACGCCCAGGCGCGGCAGGACATGGGTGAGGCCGACCAGCCGGGTCCACTCCCACAGGCCGAGCAGGAACACGATGGCGAGCAGGGCGGCCAGGATCGGGGTGGGCAGCCAGAGCACCGCCGCGATGGCGAGGGGGCCCAGCAGGGCGGCGGTCAGCACGCGCTGTCCGGTCATGCGGATTCTCCTGTCAGGCCCGAGGCCAGTTGTGCCCCGGTGAGGCCGAAGCGGCGTTCGCGGGCGGCGAAGTCGGCCAGCGCGGCGCGCAGGGTGTCTTCGCTCAGGTCCGGCCAGAGCGTATCGGTGAACCACAGCTCGGTATAGGCCATCTGCCAGAGCAGGAAATTGCTGATGCGCTGTTCACCGCCGGTGCGGATGAACAGGTCCGGCTCCGGCAGCTCGGCCAGGCTGAGCTCGCGGGCAAAGCGTGACTCGTCGATCTCGGCCGGCGCCAGCGTGCCGGCGGCGACCTGCTCGGCCAGCCGGCGCGCGGCCTGGGCGATGTCCCAACGGCCGCCATAGCTGGCGGCGATGGTGAGCTCAAGCGCGGCGTTGCCGGCCGTCAGCGCCTCGGCGGCGGCCATGCGCTCGCGGATGACGGGGGAGAACTGGCTGCGCTCGCCGATGAAGCGCAGGCGCACGCCGCGTCGGTGCAGCTCGTCGACCTCGCGCTCCAGCGCGTTGAGGAACAGCCGCATCAGCGCGCCGACCTCCTCCCGCGGCCGTTTCCAGTTCTCGCTGGAAAAGGCGAACAGGGTCAGCGCCTGGATGCCCTCGCGCAGGCAGAAGTCGATGCAGACGTTGACCGCGCGCGCACCGGCGCGATGGCCGATCGTGCGCGGGCGTTTGCGCTGTTCGGCCCAGCGGCCGTTGCCGTCCATGATGACGGCGATGTGGCACGGCTTGCGGGCGGGCGCGGCCAGTCGGGAGGGGTCGGAGTTCATTGGCGACCGTCGACGGCTCAGATCGCCAACAGCTCCTGCTCCTTGGCCTTGACCACCTCGTCGACGTCCTTCACTGCCTTGTCGGTGAGCTTCTGGATTTCCTCTTCGGCGCGGCGCACGTCGTCCTCGGTGACCTGCTTCTCCTTGAGCAGTTCCTTGACCTGGTGCAACGCGTCGCGACGGATGTTGCGCACCGCCACCTTGGCGTTCTCGCCCTCGTGGTGGACGTGCCTGGTGAGTTCCTTGCGGCGCTCCTCGGTCAGCGGTGGCAGGTTGATGCGGATCACCGTGCCGGCCGTGTTCGGGGTCAGGCCGAGGTCGGAGGCGAGGATGGCCTTCTCGACCGCCTGCACCATGTTCTTCTCCCACGGCGTGATGGTCAGCGAGCGGGCGTCTGCCACGGCCACGCTGGCGACCTGCGAGAGTGGCACTTCCGAGCCGTAGTAGTTGACCTTGAGGTGATCGACCAGGGCGGTACTGGCGCGGCCGGTGCGCAGCCTGGTCAGCTCCTGGCGCAGGGCGTCGACGCTCTTGGCCATCCGGGTCTGGGCGTCTTTCTTGATTTCGTTGAGCATCGCGGACTCCGCGGCGAATGGAAGCGAACGGCGGATTATAGGCCCGGCCGACGGCCAGGCGGGAATCGGGAATCGATGGGACGGGCCGTTGTGCGCCCGGACGTGGTCGGGCGGGACGCCGAACGGCTCCCTCACGCAGGCCCCGCTTCCGGCTTCAGGAGTGCACCAGCGTGCCGATCGGCTCACCCTGCAGGATGCGCATCAGGTTGCCCGGTTCGGTCATGTCGTAGATGCGCAGCGGGATGTTGTAGTCGCGGCACAGGGCGATCGCGGCGGTGTCCATCACCTGCAGGTTGCGGGCGATGACCTCGGCGTAACCGAGCCGCTCGAAGCGCTTGGCGTCGGTGTTCTTCTTCGGGTCGGCGTCGTAGACGCCGTCGACCTTGGTGGCTTTCAGCAGCAGGTCGGCGCCGACCTCGATCGCGCGCAGCGCCGCGGCCGAGTCGGTGGTGAAGAAGGGATTGCCGGTACCGGCCGCGAAAATGACGATGCGGCCCTTCTCCAGGTGGCGGATGGCGCGGCGGCGGATGAAGTCCTCGCAGACCTCGTTGATCTTCAGCGCGCTCATCACCCGGGCGAAGGCGCCGAGTTGCTCCAGCGCGTCCTGCATGGCCAGGGCGTTCATCACCGTGGCCAGCATGCCCATGTGGTCGCCGGTGACCCGGTCCATGCCGGCCGCTTGCAAGCCGGCGCCGCGGAAGATGTTGCCGCCGCCGATCACCACGCCGACCTGCACGCCGGCGCGGCTGGCCTCGAGGATCTCCCTGGCCAGCCGGCCGATCACTTCCGGGTCGATCCCGTAGTCGGCCTTGCCCATCAGCGCCTCACCCGAGAGCTTGAGCAGGATGCGGCGATACTTCAGGGCGGGGACATTCATGGGCGCGGCTCGGTTGGTGAAAAGCGCGCGAAGTGTAGCCGAGACACGCCGCGTCCGTCAGCGCGGCTCGACCGGGGTGTCGCCCTCGGCGACGCAGATGCGGTTGCGGCCGTGTCCCTTGGCGTCGTAGAGGGCGCGGTCGGCGGCGCGCACCAGCGCGTCGGCGCTGTCGAAGCCGAATCCGCCGCTCATCGTCGCCAGCCCGACCGAGGCGGTCACGCGGATCACCTGGTCGTCCACTTCGGCCATCGGGGTCGAGGAAATGTCCTGCAGCAGCCGCTGCAGCAGGGTGCGGGCGGCGGTCTCGCCGGTACTGGGCAGCAGCAGCAGGAATTCCTCGCCGCCGAAGCGGCACAGCACGTCCGAGGCGCGCACCCCCATCACCAGCACAGTGGCGAACTGGCGCAGCACCTCGTCCCCGGCCAGGTGTCCGTAGCGGTCGTTGATCTGCTTGAAGTCGTCAAGATCGATGAAGGCCAGCGAAATCGGCCAGCCGAACTGGCGCGCGCCATCGAACTCCTTCTCCAGCAGTTCCTGGAAATGGGCGCGGTTGAACAGTCCGGTCAGCGGGTCGCGGCGGGCGCGATCCTCCAGCGCACGGGCGTGGTCCTTCAGCTGTTCGGCCTCGCGGCGCAGGCGGTGCGCCTCCTGGATGTCCTTGAGGTTGCGGATCAGCAGCAGCTCGCGGGCGTGCTCGACGATGGCGTCCATGCGCTCGGGCTCGGTCAGGCGCATGTCGAACAGCATGGCGAATTCCGGTATCGATTCGGTCACCAGGGTGATGACTTCGGCGAAATCGGCCCGGGACAGATTCAGCCGTGCCTGTGCCATGTCGGACACGCGCCGGCGGTGTTCCTCCGGGTTGGGCGCGATCCAGATATCGGCGATCAGGCCCGACAGCGCCGCACAGATATCGAACAGGTCTTCGCCGCCACCGCTCTCGCTGCCGGCGATCGCCTGTTCGAGATAGGCCGGCAGATTCCAGCGGCGCGCCAGCCAGGCGCCGACCTCGGCATGGTCGGCGCCGAAGGCCTCGCGTTCGCGGGCCAGCAGCCCGTCGCCGTCGTCGGCCTCCGTGCAGATAGCGGCGTAGCGCACCGGATCGAGCTGGCCGAGGGCGAGGCGTCCGATGTCCTGCAGCAGGCCGGCCAGCATCAGCTCCTCGGTGCGTGGCAGGCCGAGCTTTTCGCCGAGGCTGCGGCAGGCGGTGGCGGCGAGGATGCTGCGGCGCCAGACCGCTTCGTTGTGGCTGGACTGGTTCCAGGCCGCGCGCAGCGACTTGGCCAGCGAGAAGCCGAGCGCGAGGGTGAGGGTGGCGTTGAGGCCGAGCACGGTCAGTGCCTGGCGCAGGTTCTCGACCTTGCGCTGGGTGGCGTACAGTGGTGAATTGGCGACACGCAGGATCTTCGCGCTCAGCGCCGGGTCATGGGAGATGATCTTGGCTGCGGTGGCGATGTGCGCTTCCGGATCCTGCGCCAACTCCACGAGCTGTATCGCCACGCCGGGCAGGGTCGGCAGGTTGTTGCAGAACGCGAGGCGGGACTCCAGGTCCGGGGTCATCCGTGCATTCCGGTACGAACGGGGCTGCGCCATTCTGGCAGAAAAAGGCGCCGCCGCGGCGGCCTTTTTCGGACGCAGATTCCAAAAAAGAAGCCCCGGCAGTCGGGCTGCCGGGGCTTGCGATGCGGCCGACGCAGCGGAATCAGGCCAGGCCGGCCTGCTTCATCACCTCGGCGGCGAAGTCGTCTTCCTTCTTCTCGATGCCCTCGCCGACGGCCAGGCGAATGAAGCCGAGCACTTCGGCGCCTTCCTTCTTGAGCACCGCCTCGACCGAGCTGTTGGTGTCCAGCACGTAGGCCTGGCCGGTCAGGCTGACCTCGTTGAGCGCCTTGTTGATCTTGCCGGCGATCATCTTTTCCTGGATCTCGACCGGCTTGGCCTTGTCCTTGTCGGACATCTGGGCCAGGGCGATTTCCTTTTCCTTCTCGACCACCTCGGCCGGGACCTGGGCCGGGGACAGGTACGGCGGGTTCATCGCGGCCACGTGCATGGCCAGGCCGCGGGCCAGCTCCTCATTGCCGCCCTTGAGATCCACCAGCACGCCGATGCGGCCGCCGTGGATGTAGGCGCCGACGGTGTTGCCCGACTCGATCCGGGCCAGACGGCGGATCTGCACGTTCTCGCCGACCTTGGCGACCAGCGCCTGGCGGGCCTCCTCGACGGTGCCGCCGTTCATGGCGGCGGCCTTGAGCGTTTCGACGTCGGTCGCGCCGCTCTCCAGCGCAACCTTGGCGACGGCCTCGGCGAAGGCGACGAAGTTCTCGTCCTTGGCGACGAAGTCGGTCTCGGAGTTGACCTCGACCAGCACGGCCTTGCCGGCGGCAGAGGCCATGACGATGCGGCCCTCGGCGGCGATGCGGTCGGCCTTCTTGTCGGCCTTGGCCAGGCCGGACTTGCGCAGCCACTCCATGGCGGCCTCGATGTCGCCGTCGTTCTCGACGAGCGCCTTCTTGCATTCCATCATGCCGGCGCCGGAGCGCTCGCGCAGTTCCTTGACCAGGGAGGCGGTGATTTCCATCGCAGATACCTCGATTGCGTAGGGGGCAGGGGCGGCTTCAGCCACGACCGGTGCGGCCTCGTGAGGGCGGGTGTCGCGGCTGAGGCTGCGCCTGCATGAACGGGAGGCGGCCGCGCCGTCTCGCGCGGCCGTATGACGCGTGGCTTACTCGGCGGACTCGCCGTCGGCCTTGCGGCGGGCGCCGGCCTTCTTGGACGGGGCGCGGCGCGGCGCGGCCTTCTTCTTTTCACCCTCGTCGGCGGTGACCGGGTTGCCCTCGGCATCCAGCTCGACGAATTCGTCGTCGCCGCGGGCGACGATCGGCGCGGCGGCCTTGCCCTCGAGCACGGCATCGGCAGCGGCGCGGGCGTACAGCTGCACGGCGCGGATGGCGTCGTCGTTGCCCGGAATCGGGTAGTCGACCAGGTTCGGGTCGTAGTTGGTGTCGACCACGGCGACCACCGGGATGCCCAGCTTCTTGGCTTCCTGCACGGCGATGTTCTCGTGGCCGATGTCGATCACGAACAGCGCGTCGGGCAGGCGGTCCATGTTCTTGATGCCGCCCAGGGAGGCTTCCAGCTTGTCGCGCTCGCGGCGCAGGCTCAGCACCTCGTGCTTGACCAGCTTCTCGAAGGTGCCGTCGGTTTCGGCGGCTTCCAGCTCCTTGAGGCGGGCGACCGACTGCTTGACGGTGCGGAAGTTGGTCAGGGTGCCGCCCAGCCAGCGCTGGGAGATGTAGGGCATGCCGCAGCGGATGGCCTCTTCCTTGATCGCCTCGCGCGCCGAGCGCTTGGTGCCGACGAACAGGATGGTGCCGCGCTTCTGTGCCAGGCCGGAGATGAAGTTCATCGCGTCCTGGAACAGCGGCAGGGTTTTCTCGAGGTTGATGATGTGGATCTTGCCGCGGGCGCCGAAGATGTACGGACCCATCTTGGGGTTCCAGTAGCGGGTCTGGTGGCCGAAGTGCACGCCGGCTTCCAGCATCTGGCGCATGGTGACCTGGGGCATGGGGAATACCTCGCACAAGGTGGAGCGCGCCGCCGGGGATGAGGTGTGGCGGACGCATGCTCCGGGGTTGGGCCTCCCCGCATCCTCCGTGGCCGAACCCCTCGCGGGGCACCCCGGCACGGGGCGGTGATGCGGGTGTGTATTCGCCGGTGACGCCCGGCGTGGGCGGCTTGCGGCAGGCCAAGGCCGGCGGCAAGACGCGAAATTGTATCCGGCTGGCCCAAGTGCCTGCAAGTATTGGATAATCCGGCCTCATGGCCGTCACCCTCAAATCCCCCCAGGACATCGAGAAGATGCGCGTCGCCGGCCGGTTGGCCGCCGAGGTGCTGCAGGTCGTCGCCCCGCACGTCAGGCCGGGCGTCACCACCGCCGAGCTCGACCGCATCTGCCACGACCACATCGTCAACGTGCAGCGGGCGATCCCGGCCAACGTCGGCTACGGCGGCGGCCCGGGGCGGATCCCGTTCCCGGCCACCATCTGCACGTCGGTCAACAACGTCATCTGTCACGGCATCCCGAGCGAAGGGAAGGTCCTGAAGGAGGGCGACATCCTCAACATCGACGTCACCGTCATCAAGGACGGCTGGCACGGCGACACCAGCCGCATGTACTACGTCGGCGAGCCCTCGGTGCTGGCGCGGCGGCTGGTGGAGACCACCCGCGAGGCCATGTTCCGCGGCATCCGCGCAGTGCGCCCGGGCGCCACGCTGGGCGACATCGGTCACGCCATTCAGAGCTATGCCGAGAGCCAGCGCTTCTCCGTGGTGCGCGAGTACTGCGGTCACGGCATCGGCCGGGTGTACCACGAGGAGCCGCAGGTGCTGCATTACGGCCGGCCCGGCGAAGGGCTGAGGTTGCAGCCGGGCATGACCTTCACCATCGAACCGATGATCAACGCCGGCGCCCGCCACACCCGGCTGCTGCCGGACGGCTGGACGGTGGTGACCAAGGATCGTTCGCTCTCGGCCCAGTGGGAGCACACGGTGTTGGTCACCGACGATGGCGTCGAGATCCTGACCCGCCTGCCGGGCGACGACAACGATTTGTGAGACGGGTCGGGGGCCGGGCTCCGGGAGGGTGCGGCGCAGCCCCGCCATTGCGGCGGGAGCCGGGGCAGGGTGGGGCAGGGTTCGCGCCACTTCGCCCGTCACTCGAGCCCCGGGATGCCCGCTTCACGCTTTTCCCGAACCCCGAACCCCGAGTCCCGTAGTCTTTTGATGTGACCATCCTTCCCGACATCGACCGCGACGACACCGAATGGCGCGAAGCCGCGCGCATGCACCTGCTGCAGGCCGACGCGGGGCTGGCCGCACGTTTCGATGCCGGCGAGGACGTCACCCGGCTGCTGGTCGAGCGCAGTCGGGCGGTCGATGTGGTGGTGCGTTCGGCGTGGGCGCGCAGTGTGCCCGCCGACGCGCCGCTGAGCCTGCTGGCGACCGGTGGCTATGGGCGCGGTGAACTGTTCCCGCAGTCCGACGTCGATCTGCTGGTGCTGGCCGAGCCGGATGCGCAGGTCGCCCATGAGGCGGCGCTGTCGCGCTTTTTCATGCTGCTGTGGGATGCCGGCCTGACGGCCGGCCATGCCGTGCGTTCGGTGGCGCAGTGCACCGAGGCCGCCGCCGCCGACATCACCGTGGTCACGGCGATGACCGAGGTACGGCGGCTGGCCGGTCATGCCGATGCGGCGACGCTGGTCGAGCGCGCCGTCGCGCCGGAGCGGGTATGGCCGCCGGACCGCTATTTCGCTGCCAAGCGCGAGGAGCAGCGCGAGCGTCACAGCCGTTTCAACGATACCGCCTACAACCTCGAGCCCAACCTCAAGGAGGGCCCCGGTGGCCTGCGTGACCTGCATACGCTGGCCTGGATGGCGCGGCGCATCCACGGCGTGCCTTCGCTCGAAGCATTGGTGCCGCTCGGTACGCTGGGTGAGGACGAATTCGCCACCCTCGAACGCGAGCGGCGCGCGCTGTCGCGGCTGCGCTTCGGTCTGCACCTGGTGGCCGGCCGGCGCGAGGAGCGCCTGCTGTTCGACCACCAGAAACCGCTCGCCGCCCGGCTCGGCCTGCGCGACGAGCGCAGTGACAACCTGGCGGTCGAGCAGATGATGCAGGGCTTCTTCCGCAGCGCCGCCACCGTGCTGCGCATCAACGACCGTCTCCTGCAGCGTTTCGAGGAGCAGCTGGAGGGCGAGAGCGAGCCGGTGCCGATCGATGCCGACTTCGTCGCCCGCCGCGGTTACCTCGCCCTGCGCGAGCCGGCGCGTGTCGCCGGCGACCCGGCACTGGCGCTGCGCCTGTTCGCGGTGTGGGCGGCGCATCCGACGCTGCGCGGCCTGCATTCGGAGTCGGCGCGCGCGCTGGCCGAATCGCTGGCCTCGTTCCCGGCCTATACCGACGCCGATGCCACGCTGCGCGCACGGTTCGTCGAGCTGCTGCGCGGCCCGCAGGCGGTCACCACGCTGGCACGGATGGCACAGCTGGGCGTGCTGGCGCGCTACCTGCCGGCGTTCGGACGTGTGTCCGGGCGCATGCAGTACGACCTGTTCCACGTCTATACCGTCGATCAGCACACGCTGGCGGTGCTGCGCAACATCGAAAGCTTTGCCCGACCCGAGTCGGCGCAGCGCTTCGCGCTCGGCCACGAATTGTGGCCGCGGCTGCGCAAGCCCGAGCTGCTGCTGCTGGCCGGGCTGTTCCACGACATCGCCAAGGGGCGCGGCGGCGATCATTCCGAGCTCGGCGCCGAGGACGCGCTGGCCTTTGGCGAGGCGCACGGGCTGCCGGCGGCGGACACGCAGCTGGTGGCCTGGCTGGTGCGCCACCACCTGCTGATGTCGGTGACCGCGCAGCGCCAGGACATCTCCGACCCCGAGGTGGTCAACCGCTTCGCGACCCGCGTCGGCGACCGCGAGCACCTCGACTACCTCTACCTGCTCACCGTCGCCGACATTGCCGGCACCAGCCCCAAGCTGTGGAACGCGTGGAAGGACCGGCTGATCGCCGACCTCTATGCCGCCACCCGCTTCGTGCTGCGACGCGGCCTGGAGCACCCGGTCTATGGCGTCGAGCGCATCGCCGAAACGCGTTCGGCGGCACGGGCCATGCTGCTCTCGTCCGGCATGGACGCCGACCGCATCGACGCGCTGTGGCGCGAGTTCCCGGACGAGAGCTTCCTGCGCTATCGCCCCGAGCAGATCGCCTGGCAGACCGAGGGCATCGCCAGCCGGCGCAACGCCCGCGAACCGCTGGTGCGCGTGCGCCCGCTGGCCGACGGCAGCAAGCCGGGCGCGCGCGCGCTGGAAGTGTTCGTCTATTCGCCGGATCGCGACGGCCTGTTCGCCGCGGTCACCGCCAGCCTCGACCGGCTCGGGCTGAACGTGCTGGCCGCGCGCGTGGTCACCTCCACCGCCGGCATGAGCCTGGACACCTTCCAGGTGCTGGCCGCCGACAACGATCAGCACGAACCCGAAACCCTGGCCGGCATTGTCGAGCGGCGGCTGTTCGAGGTGCTGTCGCGCTCGCTCGACCAGGTGCGGCCATCGCGGCGCGCGCTGCCGCGGCATTTCCGCCATTTCCGCGTGCCGGTGCAGGTGGATTTCGCCGATGCCGGCTGCGACCGCACCCAGCTCACCCTGGTCTGCACCGACCGCCCCGGGCTGCTGGCCGACGTCGCGCAGGTGCTGCGCAAGCACCGCCTGCGCGTGCACGACGCGCGCATCGCCACCTTCGGCGAGCGCGTGGAGGACTTTTTCCTGATCACCGACGAGCACGATCGTGCGCTCGTCGATCCCGAACGCTTGCAGGCCGTGCGCGACGCGTTGGCGGCCTGCGTGGATGGAGGACAACATGGCAAGACCACGCAAGCAGCCGGGCACGGCTGAGCTCCAGCTCATCGTCGAGAGCGCCTGGGCGCGTCGCGCGCAGCTGACCGCCGCCGAGATCGACGGCTCCACGCGGCCGATGATCGAGCAGGTGATGCGCGGTCTGGAGTCGGGCGTGCTGCGCGTGGCCGAACCCGACGGCAAGGGCGGTTGGACCGTCAACGAGTGGCTGAAGAAGGCCGTGCTGCTGTATTTCCGCGTCAACGAGATGCGGGTGATGGAAGGGCAGCCGGCGCCGTACTGGGACAAGGTGCCGCTGCGCTTCGCCGGCGAAGACGAGAGCGCCTTCCGCGAGATCGGAGCGCGCGTGGTGCCGGGTGCCATCGTCCGCCGCGGCGCGCACCTGGGCAAGGACGTGGTGCTGATGCCGAGCTTCGTCAACATCGGCGCCTGGGTCGGCGAGGGCACCATGGTCGACACCTGGGCCACGATCGGCTCCTGCGCACAGGTGGGTAAGCGCTGCCACATCTCGGGTGGCGCCGGTATCGGCGGCGTGCTCGAGCCGCTGCAGGCCAGCCCGACCATCATCGAGGACGACTGCTTCATCGGTGCCCGCTCGGAAGTCGTCGAGGGCGTGGTGGTGGAGAAGGGCAGCGTGATCGGTATGGGCGTGTTCCTCGGCCAGTCCACCCGCATCTACAACCGCGCCACCGGCGAGATCACATACGGTCGCGTGCCGGCCGGCAGTGTGGTGGTGTCCGGCGCGCTGCCGGCCGCCGATGGCACGCATTCGCTGTACTGCGCGGTGATCGTGAAGCAGGTCGACGCCAAGACCCGGGCCAAGACCAGCGTCAACGACCTGCTGCGCGGCGCGGCGTGATCCTGCGGCACACGATGGGGAAGGCAGAGACATGGCGGATGTGACGGTTTACGGGCTCGACAAGTGCGACACCTGCCGCAAGGCGCGCAACTGGCTGGATCGTTTCGGTATCGCCTACCGATTCGTCGATTACCGCGAGCAGCGCGTCGCCCCGGACACGCTCAAGGCCTGGGCGCGACAGCTCGGCGGCTGGGACAAGCTGATCAACCGCGCCTCCACCACCTGGCGCGCGCTGCCCGAGGCGCGCAAGTCGCCCGGTTCGGATCCGGAGTGGACCCTGCTGCTCAAGGAGTACCCCGCACTGGTCAAGCGTCCGGTGCTGGTCACCGCCGACGGCACGGTCTCGGTGGGCTTCACCGACAAGGCCTGGAAGCTGCGGTTCGGGCTGCAGGCAGATCATGCCGGCCGCTGAAGAAAGCGAGCCGATCCGTCGTCACGCCCGGTCGTGCCGGGTGCGTCGAGGAGCCGGTCGCTGCACGAGGCGCCAGGTCCGTCGTCGCGTGCCTGGTTGACATACTTCCCGCTCACCGTCATCCAGATGTCCACCCTCCTCGAACTCACCTGCGAACTGATCCGCCGGCCTTCGGTGACGCCGGACGACGCCGGCTGCCAGGTACTGATCGCGGAACGGCTGGTCAGGGCCGGCTTCCGCGTCGAGCACCTGCCGTACGGCGGGGTGGCCAATCTGTGGGCCGCGCACGGCCAGGGCGGGCCGGTGCTGTGCTTGCTCGGCCACACTGACGTGGTGCCGGCGGGGCCGCGCGAGGCATGGGCCTCGGACCCGTTCGTGCCGGAGGTGCGTGACGGCTTTCTCTACGGCCGCGGCGCGGCCGACATGAAGGGCAGCGTGGCGGCCTTCGTGCTGGCGCTGGAGGCGTTCGTCGCTGCCCATCCGGAGCATCCCGGCACGGTCGCGCTGCTGCTCACCTCCGACGAGGAGGGCGACGCCATCGACGGCGTGCGCAGGGTGGCCGAGCGCTTTCGCGCCGAAGGCCGGCGCATCGATTTCTGCCTGGTCGGCGAGCCGAGTTCGGCGGCGCGTCTGGGCGACGTGGTGCGCATCGGCCGCCGCGGTTCGCTCACGGGAACCATGACGGTGCATGGCATACAGGGCCACGTCGCCTATCCCGACAAGGCGCTCAACCCGATCCACGCCGCGCTGCCGGCGCTGGCCGCGCTGGCGGCGCGCCAGTGGGACAGTGAGCCGTATCCCGATTTCCCGCCGACTTCGTTCCAGATCGCCAACTTCACTGCCGGCACCGGCGCCAGCAACGTGATCCCCGGCACGGCCACGGTGCAGTTCAACCTGCGCTATTCGCCGCACTGGACGGCCGATGCGCTGGTGGCCGAGATCGAGGACGTGTTCGCGCGTCACGGCGTGCGGGCCGACATCGCCTGGCATCGCTCCGGCGAACCGTTCCACACCCGTGAAGGTCGCCTGCGCGAGGCGGTGCGTGGCGTGCTGATCGAGCGGCTGGCCGTGAGGCCGGACGAGAACACCGGCGGCGGCACCTCCGACGGCCGTTTCATCGCCCCGCTGGGCGCCGAAGTGGTCGAGCTGGGGCCGGTCAACGCCAGCATCCACAAGATCGACGAACGGGTGGCGCTGGCCGAGCTGGAGGCCCTGCCGGCACTGTACCGCGATATCGCCGAGCGCGTCCTGCTCGGCTGAGCCGCCTTTCGCGCCCGCGGCTTGCCCCTCAGCCTGCGACGGGCGGCCGCGTCGTTCCTGCAGCGATGGGCAGTTCGACGCGGACGATGCGTTCGTCGTCCGGTTCGGGGGCCAGGTCGAAGCCGAGTTCGCGGCACATGGCGAGCATGGTGGCGTTCTCGCGCAGCACCTGGCCGGTGATGCGGCGCAGGCCGGCGCGGGCGGCGTGCTCGATCAGGCGCTGCATCAGCGCCCAACCCAGGCCGCGGCCCTTGAGATCCGTGCGGACCAGGATGGCGTATTCGCCGGCTTCGCCATCGGGGTCGGCGTGGATGTGGGCCAGGCCCAGCACTTCGTCGTCGGCATCGACCGCGAGCAGCATGATCACGCGGGCGTAGTCCACCTGGGTCAGGCGGGCGATGAAGCCGTGGCTCTGGTGGCGCACGGCGGCGAAGTAGCGCTGGCGCAAGTCGTGCTCGTCCATCTGCGCGAAGAAGCGGCGCAGGCGGTCCTCGTCCTCGGGGCGCACCGGGCGCACTGCAACTTCCTCGCCGTCGCGCAGGACCAGGCGGCCTTCGAGCTCCTTGGGGTAGGGCTTGATGGCGAAGCGCGGGTTGGTGACGGCCCCGGTGGCGTCGCCGGGCGCGATCAGGGCGCGCACGTCGAGCGCGAGCACGCCGTTTTCGTCGGCCAGCAGCGGGTTGATGTCCAGCTCGCGCAGTTCGGGCACGTCGGCGCTGAGCTGGGCGAGCTTGACCAGGGTGAGCGCGACCGCGTCGCGGTCGGCGGCGGGCCGGTCGCGGAAGCCGTCGAGCAGGCGCGAGACGCGGGTGCGGCGGATCAGGCCATGGGCGAGGTTGAGGTGCAGCGGCGGCAGGGCCAGCGCGGTGTCGTCCATCACTTCCACGGCGATGCCGCCGGCGCCGAACAGTACCACCGGACCGAAGATCGGGTCGTCGGCGAGGCCGGCGATCAGTTCGCGGGCGCGCGGGCGGCTCACCATCGGTTGCAGCAGCAGGCCATCGACGCGGGCATCGGGTTTTTCCCGCGTGACGCGGGCGAGCATGGCCTCGGCGGCGGTGTGCACGGCTTCGATGCTGTCCAGCCCGAGCACGACGCCGCCGACATCGGATTTGTGGGGGATGTCGCGCGAGTGGATCTTCAGCGCCAGCGCGTCGTGCCTGCGCAGCATCGAGGCGGCGAGGCGGGCGGCTTCGTCGGCATCCTTGGCCAGCGCCACCGGCGGGGCGGGGATGTCGTAGGCGGCCAGCAGCTCGGCCACCGCCAGCGGGTCGAGCCAGCGGTCGCCGCGGGCGAGCGCGGCGCGCACCACGGCGCGGGCGCGCTCGGGTTCGGGAGTGAAGTCGGCCGGCAGCGAGGGTGGCGTTTCCAGCAGCTGCGCCTGCGCCTGCGTGTAGCGGACCAGGTGCATGAAACCGCGCACCGCGCCGGTGAGGGTGCGGTAGCAGGGCACGCCGGCGGCAGCGAAGCGTTGCCGCGCCTCGGCTTCGCGGCTGAGCCAGCAGGTCAGCACCGGCTTGGCCAGGGTGCCGGCGCGGTGGCGCGTGGCGAGTTCGGCGGCCAGCGTGTCGGCGATCTCCACCGGATCGACCAGCGCGGTGGGCACGTGCACGACCAGCACGCCATCGCACTCGGGAGCGTCGAGCAGGGCCTGGAGCGCGGCGAGGTAACGCGCGCCGTCGGCGTCGCCGACGATGTCGACGGGGTTGCCGCGCGACCAGGTCGGCGGCAGCGTGGCGTCGAGCCTGGCGAGGGTCGGCGGCGACAGTCCGGCCGCTTCGCCGCCGAGGTCGATCAGGCGGTCGATGGCGAGGATGCCGACGCCGCCGCCATTGGTCAGGATCGCCAGCCGCTGACCAACGGTCGGACGCAGTCGGGCCAGGGTGTTGGCGGCGGCGAAGAGTTCTTCCAGGTCGTACACGCGCAGCAGGCCGGCGCGGGCAAAGGCGGCGTCGAACACCGCATCGCGGCCGGCCAGCGCGCCGGTGTGCGAGGCGGCGGCGCGGGCGCCGGCCTCGTGGCGGCCGGCCTTGACCACGATCACCGGCTTGGCGCGCGCGGCGGCGCGGGCGGCGGACATGAAGCGGCGCGGGTCGCGCAGCGTCTCGATGTACAGCAGGATCGCGCGGGTGCCGGGATCGGTGGCGAAGTGGTCGAGCAGCTCGCCGATTTCGACATCGGCCATGTCGCCGAGCGAGACGATGCCGGAAAAGCCGATGTCGCGGGCGTTGGCCCATTCGACGGTGGCGGTGATGATCGCGCCGGACTGCGCCAGCAGGGCGAGGTCGCCGGGTCGGGCCGGGCTGGCGGCGAAGCTGGCGTTGAGCCCGGCGTGCGGCGACAGCACGCCCAGGCAGTTGGGGCCGACCAGGCGCAGGCCGTGGCGGCGCGCGGCGGCGACCGCAGCCTCGCGCGGCGAGCCCTCGCCCTGGCCGAGGCCGGCGGTGATGACCACGGCGGCGCGCACGCCGGCGGCGCCGGCCTCGTCGATCACCGTGGGCACGTGCTCGGGCGGTACGGTGACGACGATCAGCTCGGGGGCGTCGGGCAGGTCGGCCAGCGCGGCGGCGGTGGCGATGCCGTCGATGTCGGCGTACTTCGGGCTGACGATGTCGATGCGACCGGCGAAGCCGCCGGCGCGCAGGTTGCGTGCCACCACGCGGCCGAGGCTGCGCTCGCGCGGGCTGGCGCCGACCACGGCGACCGAGCGGGGGTGGAACAGGGCGTCGAGACCGGCTTGCGACATGGCGTTGTCCTTGGGCGGGGCGGCGAAAGGCGAGTGTAGCGGCGTGGCGGTGACGGGCGTTCGAGGGGGGCGAGCGGCACGCGCGGCCTCATGCCGCGACCGAGATGTGGGATCGGTTTCAGCCACGACTGCGCTCGGCCAGAGCCAACCGCACCCGCGTCACCCCCGGCGATGCCGGCAGCGGCTCGCGGCGGAAACCCAGCGCGCGCGCCAGGGTGAGCATCGCGGTGTTGTCCTCCAGCACGTCGCCGTACAGGGATTCCAGCCGCTTGAGCCGCGCCCAGCGGATCAGCCGCTTCATCAGCAGCCGGCCGAGGCCTCGACCGGCGAGCGGGCGGCCGACCAGCACGGCGAACTCGGCATGGCGGCCGTCATCGTCGATGGCCGCGCGCGCGACCGCGACCACCAGCGCCTCGCCCGGCGGCAACGGCTCGGCGACCACCAGCGCGAACTCGCGCTGCGGATCGAGCGTGGTCAGCCGACGCGCGTGCTCGGGAGTCAGTTCGGTCAGCACATGCAGGAAGCGCTGGCGGATCTCCTCCCGGCTGAGCAGCGAGAACGCCGCGCGCAGCGGCTCGGCATCGGCGGGGTCGATCGGCCGCAAGACCAGTTCGCGACCGTCGTCGAGCACCAGGCGCTCGTGCCAGGGCTGCGACAGATGCTGGCGGCTGACGATGCTCATCGGTCCATCATGCTGACACAGCCTGACTGGAGCGATGGCTCCAGCCGCGGTGCATGCCATCGTGGCGGCCACCGGCCGCAGTATTCTCCGGTTCTCCGTGCGACGACCGCGGGGCTGGAAACGTGAGGGGGCGATGATGGACGAGCAGGCACTGCGTGCGCTGACCGCCGGCTGGCCGGGGGTGAGCACCGATCTGAAGTGGGACGACGACCTGTGCTTTCTGGTCGGCGGCAAGATGTTCTGCGTCCTGTGCCTGACCGGCCGCGAGCGCGGCAAGCTCAGTTTCAAGGTCGAGGACGCGCGCTTCCTCGAACTCACCGACCGCCCCGGCTTCCGGCCGGCGCCGTACCTGGCGCGGGCGCACTGGGTGACGCTCGACGATCCGTCCGTGCTGCCGCGCGCGGAGCTGGAGGCCTTCGTCCGTCGCGCCTACGAACTGGTGCGGGCGAAGCTGACGAAAAAGCAGCAGCGCGAGCTGGGCGCGGGATGATGCGGGCGAACGCGCGCGCTGCGGCGGTACGCCTTCATTGCACGCTGAGAACTGCACGCGCATGAATCCGGTATCGCCCACCTTCGCCCAGGCCCTGCGCTTCTGGTGGAAGCTCGGCTGGATCAGCTTCGGCGGTCCGGCCGGGCAGATCGCGCTCATGCATTCGGAGCTGGTCGAGCGCCGGCGCTGGGTGGACGAAGGCGCGTTCCTGCATGGTCTGAACTACTGCATGCTGCTGCCCGGCCCGGAGGCGATGCAGTTGGCGACCTATCTGGGCTGGCGCCTGCACGGGCTGCGCGGTGGTATCGCCGCCGGTGCGCTGTTCGTGTTGCCCGGCGCGCTGCTGATCGCGCTGTTGAGCTGGCTGTACGTGCGCTACGGCACGCTGCCGGCGGTGGCGGGCGTGCTGCTCGGCTTGCAGGCGGCGGTGCTGGGGATCATCGCCCACGCGGTGGCGCGGATCGGCCGACGGGTGCTGAAGACGCCGTTCGCCTTCGCCGTCGCGCTGGCCGCGCTGTTCGCCGTCGCCGTGCTCTCGCTGCCGTTCCCGGCCATCGTCGTCGGCGCCGGCCTGCTCGGCTTGGCGGCCGGCCGCTGGCGCCGCGACTGGCTGCCGCAGGATACGGCACACGCTGGGCTGCCGCCGGTACCTGCGACGCAGGACGCCAGGCGCGGCTGGGCGCTGCGGGTGGCGCTGGCCTGCCTGCTGCTGTGGTGGCTGCCGCTGCTGGCGCTGGGCGGCTGGCTGGGCGCGGGCAGCACGGCGTTCGCGCAGGCGCTGTTCTTCAGCAAGGCGGCGCTGATCACCTTCGGTGGCGCCTACGCGGTGCTGCCCTACGTGGCGCAGCAGGCGGTGCAGACGCAGCAGTGGCTCACCGCCGAGCAGATGCTGGTGGGACTCGGATTGGCCGAAACCACGCCGGGGCCGCTGATCCTGGTGCTGGAATTCGTCGGCTTCGTCGGCGGCTGGCAGCAGCCCGACTTCGCCTCGCCGCTGGCCGCCGCGCTGCTCGGCGCGGCGGTGACGCTGTGGGCGACCTTCCTGCCGTGCTTCCTGTTCGTGTTGCCGGCGGCGCCGTGGATCGAACGCCTGCGCGACTGGCCGCTGGCGAGCGCGGCGCTGGGCGGCATCACCGCCGCGGTGGTCGGGGTGATCGCCAATCTGGCGCTGTGGTTCGGCTGGCACCTGTTCGCCGCCAACGGCATCGGGCGGCAGGCGCTGATCGCCACGCTCGCGCTCGCCACGCTGGGGGCGCTGGTTCGTGGCCGCTCGGTGCTGTGGCTGGTGCCGGCCTGCGCCGCGATCGGCGCGCTCGCCGGCGTGTGGCTGCCCGGCGGCTGAGCCGGCTCGCGGCGAGACGAGGTCGGGCGCTCAACGGCGGATGCCGACACCGATGCCGAAGTGCACGCGCGGCGGACGGCGGCCGTCGCCGGTCCAGCGCTGCAGCCCGCGCACGGAGACTTCCGGCCAAGTGTAGGCGTGATCGCCGATGCGGCCTTCGCGGGCGCCGGTGATGCGGCCGGTCACGGTGACGGCGGTGCCGGACGGGAAGTCGGCGGCCTCGACATAGCCCGGCAGCAGGGCGATGAAGCGGCCCTGCTGGCCGTGCCCGGTCTGCGGGCGCTGGCCGCGGTCGAGCGGGTAGGCCAGCACCTCGATCTCGCTGTGACGGGCCTGGTTGTGGACGGCGACGACGGTACCGCCCCACAGCACCTCGCCACCGCGATGGCGCGCGGGTTCGGCGGACACCACCTGCGGCGGCGGCGCCAGTTCGACCGGCAGTTGGCGGAACACCGGCTGCGGTGCGCAGCCGACGGCGAAGGCGGTGAGGATCAGCATGGACAGGACAAGTCGCGGACGCATGGCAGACCTCCGGCGTGGCGTGGCTCGCGGCGGCGGCTTCCCGGGGCCGGACAGGGCCGACGCAGTGCCTGGCCGGCTCACGGTAGCCGATCTCGATGGCGTCTGCGATCGCCAGCGTATCGTGCCGATGAAGGCGGAACTCCGCTGCATCACCCCGGGGCCGCCGTCGCGCGTCAGTCGGCGCGTCGGAGCCACTCCAGCCGCGAGGATGCACCGGCTTCGCCGAGCGCGGACACCAGCGCCGGCAGGGCGGGCGCAAGTGCGGCGTCGAACTGCCAGGGGGGATTGAGCAGCAGCATGCCGCTGCCGTTCATGCGCAGCGGCGAGTCGTCGGGGCGTATCAACAGTTCCAGCGCCAGCGCCGACTTGGCGGGCAAGGCCGCGGCCTTGCGGAAGAACGGCCGCAGTGTGCGCCGCTGCTTGATCGGGTACCACAGCGCATAGATGCCCTGCGGCCAGCGGCGCAGGCCTTCGGCGAGGGCGGCGAGGATGGCGTCGTATTCGGCCTCCTGGGCTTCGTAGGGCGGGTCGATCAGCGCCAGCCCGCGCTTTTCCTTCGGTGGCAGCAGGGCGGCGAGCGCGCCGTAACCGTCGCGACGGTGCACGCCGACACGGCCATCGCCGGCGAACAGCGCCTTGAGCGCGGCGGCCTCCTCCGCCTGCAGCTCGCAGCAGGCGAGCCGGTCGTGCGCGCGCAGCGCCTGCGCGAGCAGCAGCGGTGAGCCGGGATAGACCGTGCAGCCGCCCTCGGGATTGCAGGCACGCACGGCGTCGAGGTAGCGCAGCACCGGCTCGGGCAGTGCGCCCGGGCCGCGCGGCAATGGCGCCGGCCCGGCGTTGCCGGCGGCTTGCGCACGCAGGCTGTCCGTCGAGGGACGCTGGTCGCGGGCGAGCGCGAGCAGGCGCTTGACGCCACCTTCGGCCTCGCCGGTCCGGCCGGCCTGCTCGCCGGCCAGGTCGTAGCGGCCGCGGCCGGCGTGGGTGTCGAGCACGAAGATCGGGGTGTCCTTGCGTTGCAGCGCATCGATCAGGGCGAGCAGGGCGACGTGCTTGAGCACGTCGGCGTGGTTGCCGGCGTGGAAGGCGTGGCGGTAGTTCATGAGGGGCGTGGCCGGAGGTTCGACGCGGTGCGTGCGCCACGACGATAATCGTGGCCGCCTTTCCGCGCCACCCCGCCATCGCCGCCCAGGAGGATGCATGACCACCGCCGACCTCATCCGCAGTTACTACGACGCATTCAACCGCGGCGATCGCGAGGCCATGCTCGGCCTGCTCGCGGATGACGTGGTCCACGACCTCAACCAGGGTGGACGCGAGACCGGCGTCGCCGCCTTCCGCGCCTTCATGGCGCGGATGGATCGCTGTTACCGCGAACAGCTGCGCGATGTCGTGGTGATGGTGTCCGAAGACGGCCGCCACGCCGCCGCCGAGTACGTGGTGCATGGCACCTACCTGGCCGACGACGACGGCCTGCCGGAGGCCAGAGGCCAGACGTATGTGCTCCCGGGCGGGGCCTTTTTCGAAGTTCGCGATGGCCGCATCGCGCGGGTCACCAACTACTACAACCTGCAGGACTGGATCGACCAGGTGAGCCGATGAGCCAGCCGTCCGTTCGCATCGCCACCTTCCGCGGCACGGAGATCGGCGAACACCTCGACGCCGTGGCGCGGCTGCGCATCGCGGTGTTCCGCGACTATCCCTACCTGTATGACGGCGACCCGGCCTACGAGGCCAGGTACCTGGCCACCTACACCCGTTCGCCGGACAGCCTGT
Source organism: Rehaibacterium terrae (assembly GCF_014202935.1). Classification (GTDB taxonomy): domain Bacteria; phylum Pseudomonadota; class Gammaproteobacteria; order Xanthomonadales; family Xanthomonadaceae; genus Rehaibacterium; species Rehaibacterium terrae. Next base: position 39,925 of record NZ_JACHHX010000004.1, read on the forward strand.
TCGTGCTCGCCTTCGACGATGGGCGCGTGGTCGGTGCGTCCACCGGCATCCCGCTGGCCGACGAGGACGAGGCGTTCCAGCGTCCGTTCGTCGCGCGCGGCATCCCGGTCGAGCAGGTCTTCTATTGCGGCGAGTCGGTGCTGCTGAGAGCGTACCGTGGCCTCGGCCTCGGCCATCGCTTCTTCGACGAACGCGAAGCGCACGCGCGCCGGCTCGGGCGCTTCGGCTGGACCGCCTTCGCCGCGGTCGATCGCGCGCCGGACGATCCGCGCCGGCCGCCCGGCCACCGCGACAACGACGCCTTCTGGGCCAAACGCGGCTACGCGCGCCAGCCCGGCATGACCATGCGGCTGGCGTGGAAGGAGATCGGCGAGCCGGCCGAGAGCGAAAAGCCACTGACCTTCTGGCTGCGGCCGCTGGTCTCGTAGTCGCGGTGCCGGCCCGGCTCCGGGGTCGCGGCCGGAGCGCCGCTACCCGGGCAGCGGGATGAACTCGGTCTCGCCCGGGACCCGGTCGAAACGGCCCTCGCGCCAGTCCGCCTTGGCCCGCTCGATGCGCTCGCGCGAGCTGGAGACGAAGTTCCACCATACGAAGCGCGGGCCGTCCAGCGGCTCGCCGCCGCACAGCATCACCCGCGAGGGAGTGCGCGCGCGCAGGGTCGGTTCGCTGCCTTCGTCGAGCACGGTCAGGCATGTGTCGGGCAGCGGAAAGCCGTCCAGCTCCAGCTCGCCTTCGACCGGATACAGCGCGCGCTCGGCGTGCTCGGCGGGGATCGTAAGCGCGGCGCCGGCATCCAGGTCGATCGCGACGTACAAGGTGCCGCCGTAGACCCGCACCGGCGAGCGCTCGCCGAAGCCGTGGCCGGCCACCACGGTCATGCGTGCCCCATCGCGCTCGATGCGTGGCAGCGTGGCGGCGCCGTGGTGATGGAAGGCCGGCGCGTCGTCCTCGTGCGCCTGCGGCAGGCCGACCCAGGTCTGCAGGCCGTGGATGCGATGTCCCTCGGCGCGTTGCCGGTCCGGCGTGCGCTCGGAGTGGACGATGCCGCGGCCGGCGGTCATCCAGTTGACGTCGCCGGGCGCGATCTCCTGCACGCAGCCCAGGCTGTCGCGGTGCATCAGCGCGCCGTCCCACAGGAAGGTGACGGTGGCCAGGCCGATGTGCGGATGCGGACGCACGTCGATGCCTTCGCCGGGGCCGAAGACATGCGGGCCGATGTGGTCGAAGAACACGAACGGCCCGACGCTGCGCCGCTGCATGGCCGGCAGCGCGCGGCGCACGACCAGGCCACCGATGTCGTGGGTGCGGGGCCGGATGATCACGGGCATGGCGGTCTCCTGAGTGCGCGGGCGCCGCAAGCATGGCACCTCCGGCACGGTGAGGCGATGCCATCGGTGCGACGTGGTGTTCCATGGCGTGACGGTGACAGAGCCCGCGCTCGCGCCGGCCGCGGGCAGGCAGGCGCCCCTTCCCGACTCATCCAGGCACCAGGGCACGGGTGAGGAACAGCAGCGCGATCGCGGCCAGCATCAGGTAGCCGGGCCAGCGCCAGGGTCGGGCCAGCGCGACGTTGCCGAGCGCGAATGCGGTCGCGCCGAGGAAGAGCAGGGCGCCTGGCACGCGCCAGGCCGGCACCGGCAGCGGCGAGTGCGGGCCGGACATCCAGTACGCGCCGAACAGCGCGAGCGCCGCGCCGGCCAGGCCGAGCAGCAGACGGATCAGCCGCCACGCGTCCATCGCGTGCCGCGCGGCGGGAGTGGGTTTGTCGTGGCGGCTGGGCATGACGGCACCTCCCCCGCGAAGTGTGTGCCGGGCCGACGGGCGACGCAATCGTGCTCAGTAGCGCGCTTCGAGCACGCGCGGTTCGCCGTTCTCCGGCAGTGCGATCAGGTACAGGCGGTCGTATTCCGCGTCCCCGATCGGCGCCACCTCGCGCCGGCCGAGCAGCGCGACCAGGCCTGGCACGGTATTGCTGTGGCCGACGACCAGCACGGCCTCGCCGCGATGCCGCTGACCGATCGCAGCGGCCAGCGCGGCCCCGTCCGGCGCGTAGCCCTCGACGGCGATGCCGGCTGCCCGCGCAGCGGGCAGGGCGGTGTCGCGTGTGCGGCGGTAGTCGGTGGCGTAGACCGCGCCCAGCCGCAGGCCGGCGAGATGGCGCGCCAGCCGCTCGGCGCGCGCGACACCGGCTTCGGTCAGTGGCGGGTCATCGCCTTCGGCTGCCTTTTCGGCGTGACGCACCACGACCACCAGCGTGTCGACGGCCCGGGCCGGCGACACGGCCAGCAGGATGGCGATCAGAAGGGCGATGGGAAGCGGCCGGCGAAGCATGGGCGATCCAGGGGTTGGCGATGGAACGGATTGGGGAGGCATGAGCGCGGACCGCGCCGGCAGCGCCGGCCCGGATGCGGCAGTGTCATTCGGCCACGGCCGCCTCGACCAGTGCCACCTCGTGGCGCGCGCAGTCGATCCGCGCGAAGCCGATGATGTCCTGGCCGAGCAGTCGCCCGAAACCGGCCCGGCGGAAGGCGTCATGGACCACGATGCGGTCGATGTAGAGAAGTGGCGCAGGTCATGGGTCACTCGTGGTCGTGGCGTCGCATCAGCACCACGTCCTTGGCCGGGATTTCGCAGTGCCAGCCGTGGCGCGCGGCGAGACGATGGAAGGTCGTCTCGCGATAGAAGGCGACGTGGGTGGGGTCGCGGCGGTAGTGCCAGCCGGCGAAGCGGGCGTCGTCGGTCTGGAAGCAGGTGAGGATGCCGAGCCAGCCGCCGGGGCGCAGCAATGTGCGCAGGCGGGCGAACTCCGCGGCGGGGTGGTGGAAGTGCTCGACGGCCTCGGTGCAGACGACGAAGTCGTAGTCGCGCTGCAACACGGCGGCATCGGGGTGGAAGAAGGGGTCGTACAGCGCCATGTCGTGGCCGGCTTCGCGCAGCATGGCCGCCAGCGCCGGGCCGGGGCCGCAGCCGTAGTCGAGGCCCGCACTGGCCGGCGCCAGCCGCGGCAGCAGGAGGTCGAGCAGGCGGGCGAGGTGGCGGCGGTAGCCGGCATCGCCGGTCGCATTCTGGTGCCGCGCGTATTCGGCGCGCTCGGCGTCGGCGGATGGAAGCTGCGCTTGGTCGAGCAGGGTCGCCTCGCACAGCGGGCAGCGCCAGTAGTCGCGGCCGCCCACGGACTGGAAGGGGAGCGGGTCGCCTTCTCCGCAGACACGGCAGACGACGCTCATGACCGGCCGTCCCGGGCGCTGTGCCAGTGGACGTCGGCGATCCACAGCTGCCGCCAGCGTGCCTGCTTTTCGTCGGCGGACAGCCGCTGCGGCGAGGCGGTGACGGCGGCCGGCAGCGAGGCTGCATCGTCGAGGCAGCGCGCGTTGACCGCGGCGAAGCGGCCATCGGCCTCCTCCCGTTCGACCGCGACCAGTACGCCGCAATGCCGGCACAGCAGGAAGCGTGCGAGGTTGGCACCCTGGCGGTAATCGCCGAGCGCGGCCTGGTCCTGCACGGTGATGTCCAGCCGCCCGTGCGGGTCGGAAACCCAGGCCGCGCCGTGGCGGGTGCAGAAGCCGCAGTCGCAGGCGCGCGGCTGCAATTGCGAGGGTGTCGATGCCGTGCGCAGGTCGATCCGCAGGTTGCCGCAGTGGCACTGGCCGTGGAGCGTGTTCATCGCGGCGCTCGCGTGGGGCGGGCGTGCAGCATAGCGGGAGAGCGGGCTCCGGCGTGAGGGTGCACGGGAAAGCGAACGCGCCCTGCCGGCATGCGGCGGACCGGTCGCGGCTTCAGGCGTTCCGCGCCGATTTCCCCGGACAGCGGCGAGGGTTCGAAGCTTTTCCCGGTTCCCGGTTCCCGGTTCCCGGTTTCCGGCTCTCAGCCCTCGCCCGTCACCACCCGGTTGCGCCCGCCGGCCTTGGCGAGGTAGAGCAGGCGGTCAGCGTCGGACAGCATCGCGTGCAGGCTCTCGCGCGGCGCCGGACAGACGCCGATGCTCACGGTCAGCGAGACCGTGGCGTCGCCGCAGGGGATGCGCAGGTCGGCGATGGCCCGTCGCAGCCGTTCGAAGCGGCGCATGGCGATGTCCACCGGCATGTCCGGCGCCAGCATGCAGAACTCCTCGCCGCCGAAGCGCGCCACCAGGTCCTGCGAGGTGGCCGCCAGCGCAAGGGTTGCCGCGACTGCGCGCAGCACGGCGTCGCCGGTATCGTGGCCCCAGGTGTCGTTGATGTGCTTGAAGTGGTCGATGTCGAGCATTGCCACCGCCAGCGGTCGCCCGGCGGCCACCGCCTGGTCGAAGCGGCGACGGGCCTGCTCGAAGAAATGGCGACGGTTGGGCAGGCCGGTGAGGAAGTCCTTGGTGGCAAGATCCTGCAGCGTGCCGATCAGGTCGAGGTTGTCGGCGTTCTGCGAGATGCGGCAGAAGAATTCCTCGCGCGAGTACGGCTTGTGCAGGAAGTCGTTGGCGCCGTTCTTGAGGAACTGCGCCACCAGCGTGGCACGCTCGGAGGCGGAGACGCCGATGATCGCCAGCTTGTCGCGCGCATGGTGTTCGCGCACCCGGCGGGTGAATTCGATGCCGTCCATGCCGGGCATCTGGTAGTCGACCACCACCAGCCGGATTCCGCGATCGCTGGCGAGCAGGTCCAGCGCGGTGGCGCCGTCGCCGGCCTCGACCACGCGGAAACCGTACATCGCAAGCAGCGCCGCGGTGTAACTGCGGGCGGTCAGCGAGTCGTCCACCACCAGCGCGGCGAGGCGGCGGTTGCGGTCGAGCCGCTGCACCAGCCAGACCAGATAGTCGATGTTTCCCGGCGCGCTCTTGAGCACGCAGTCGACCACCGAGCGGCCGAGAATGCGCTGGCGGATCGTCTCGTCGTAGACGCCGGACACCACCACGGTGGGCAGCCCGCGCGAGACGAAGGTGTCGATGATGGTCTGCTGGTCGGCGTCGGCCAGCACCAGCCCGGTGAGCACGAGGAAATAACGGTTCTCGTCCATCAGCGCACGGCGAGCGTCGGCCAGGCTGGTGACGGCCGTGACCGGCAGTCCGAGCCGCTCGCGGATCGCCTCGGCCACCATTGCGGCGTAGGAAGGCGAGTTCTCCACCACCAGGACGGCGTCCAGTGCGTTTGACAGGGCGCTGGCGGTGGGGACGGTCGTGGACAAGGGCAGAGATCGATCCTGGTACGGGGCGGACGGCCCGGTCGGTCAAGCCCTGGGACGACGAGGGCCGGCATGGCGTGGGCCGGTGGTCCAGTGCCGGGCCGGTCTCGGCGACCGCGATGTGGCCCGGGCGGGGATGGTGCCGGGCGAAGCAGGCGAGCGCCGAGGCCGGGACGGCACCGGTACCGGGTTTATCGGCCGCCGGGCCGGAAGCTTGAGGGAACCTCTGGTCGATTCAGAGGTTCCGCCGGCCAGGGATGGCCGGCTCGCGAATCAAGCACGCCAGTGCCCGATTCGTCGAAGCCGCGCCCGGACATGCGCCGGAGGCGGCGTGGGCTGGCAAGTCCAGGATGGACTTGTTCAGACCTTGCTTGGCGGGCCGACGGAAAACAGCCCGCTGCGGGCACCTTCCTGCTGGGGAGAAGGAGTCGAAGCCGCCGACGCTCCCGACCGATGCGCCGCACGGTCGCGGCGCGGGTGTGGCCGGCAGCCGCGTTCCGCGCCTCAGGCCGGGTCGGTGCGACCGGCCGCGAAGTCGTCAATCGGCAGCGTGACGCCGGCGTGCCGGGCGCCGGCATCGATCCCGGCCAGCAGCTTGTCGGCGATGGCTTCCGGCGTGGCCAGCGCACCCTCCGCGTGCAGGGCCTGGAAGCGCGCCAGGTCGGGGAACTGCTCGGGCGTCGCTGCACGGATCGCCGCCTGCATGCCGGTATCGATCACGCCGGGGCTGATGTTGACCACATCGGCCGGGTGCGCCGCGACCTGCTGCTCCAGCGCCAGGCAGCGGCCGAAGTGCTCCAGCCCGGCCTTGGCCGCGCAGTACAGGCTCCAGCCGTGGATGGGGCGGGTGGCCGCGCCGCTGGAGATGTTGAGCACGCGCTTGTCGGCGGGCACCTCGGCCAGGATGTCGAGGAAGACGCGGCTGAGCGCGATCGGCGCGGCCAGGTTGACCATCAGGTTGCGCTCGATGTCCGCCGTGTCGTAGCGGGTGCCGATCGGCGCCAGCACGCCGGCGTTGTTCACCAGCACGTAGCGGCGCACCTGCGGGCCGACCTCCGCCCGCAGCAGCGGCGCGAGCTTGTCCGCCAGGCCGGCCGGTTGCGCCAGGTCGTGGACGATGTGCGTGCCCAGCGGCGAGGGCGAGCGCGAGATGCCGATCAGCCGGTCGCCGCGCGCCAGCACGGCGTGCGCCAGCGCGGCGCCGAGTCCGCGCGACACGCCGGAGATCACGAATACGCTGTGCATGTCCTTCCCGAAGAACGCGGCGAGCGGCCGCGTCGCCATTGTAGGGAGAGGTGGCGCGGCTGGTGCCGTTCGTGACCGCCCCCCGGCCTGCTGCCGATTCCGAATCGCGGGAACACCGTGCGTCCGGCTACCGGTCGGTGGCGGCGAAGTTCAGTTCCACGCCGTTGCCGGCCGGGTCCTTGAGGAACAGCTGTACCTGCCCGGTCAGCGGCACTTCGTCCACTTCGTAGGCGATGCCGAGCTCGGCCAGGCGGCGCCGGTACACGTCCAGGCCGCGGCAGCGGAAGGCGGCGTGGTCGAAGGTGGTGGGCGTGTCGCCGGCGCGCGGCTCGTCGTCCGGCGCGATGGTCAGGTGCAGCACGTCGTGTTCGCCGGCGTACAGCCAATAGCCGCGGCTGCGGAAGGGCGGACGCGGCCCGACCCGCAGGCCGACCACCTCGCAGTAGAACGTGCGCAGCCGTTCGATCATGGCCTGTGGCGCGCGCAGGTTGTTGTGAGCGAAGCCGAGTACCGTCATCCGTGCGGGCAGCGTGTGCGGGAACGGAAAGTCTAGCCGCCGGCCGTGCCCGGCGGATGCTCGGCGAACCACTGTGCGATCGCCGGCATGTGCTCCTCGAAGGTGCCCGGCGCGGTGAAGTTGAGCACGCCGGCACGGATCTCGCCGCGGTTCTCGAAGTCGTGCGTGGTGCCGCCCGGCACCAGCACGAACGAACCGGCCGGCGCATCGACCCAGCGGTCGCCGACCAGGAAGCTCATCGTGCCGGCGAGCACGTAGAACACGTCGTCCTCGGGATGCGCATGCGCGCCGGGGCCCTGCGTGCGCGGCTCCAGCCACCATTCCGAGATCGAATAGCCGTGCGCGGTTTCCGCGCCGTCGGCCTTGAACACCGCGGCGATGCGGCCCATCGGATAGTGGCGGCCCTCGCCTGGGGCGAGGACGTAGGCCTGGCGTTGCGATGTCTGTCCGGGCACGGCGTCACCTCGGAGGCTGTGGGGCAGTGCGGTCGCGGCTCATTCCACGCGTGTGGCAATCCACCAGGTCGTGCCGCGGGCGTCGCGGAAGCCGCCGCGCTTGTCCTCGTCCTGCTTCTTCTCTGGCGCCTGCAATGGCGTGGCGCCGGCATCCAGCGCACGCCGATAGGTGGCATCGACGTCGCGCACGTACACATGCACGTGCGCCGGCACCGCCGGCCACTCGGGCACACAGTCGGCGATCATCAGCACGCTGTCGTCGATGCGGACTTCCGAATGCAGCAGACGGCCCTCGGCGTCGGGAAACCGGCGCAGTTCGACCGCGTCGAAAACCTGCTTGAGGAAGTCGATGCTTGCCGCCGCCCCGTCGACGATGAGGTAGGGCGAGACGGCGCTGTAGCCGGCGGGCTTTTGCGGGATGCTCATGGCGGCACCTGGGCATGGCGGGCAAGGAATGCGGGCGCAGGCGGCGCGATCCGCATGGCCCGTGACCCAGCCTATCAGCGTGGCGATGCCATGTCGCCCGCCAGTTGCTCACGCAAGGCGGCGGCGTAGCGGTCGAGCGTGGCGCGCGGCGGGCGCGCCGGCGCGGACGGATACACGCGCAGCAACCCGTCGCCGAGCCGGCGTGGATGCACGTGGAAGTGCAGATGCGGCACTTCCTGGCGCGCCGCCTGGCCGATCGAGTGCCAGATGCTGATGCCTTCGTGCGGGAAGACTGCCGCCACTGCGCGCGTCACGCGGGAAAGTGTCTTCATCAGGGCCGCGCCGGTGGCATCGTCGAGTTCGCGCAGGTCGCGGCAATGGCGGCGCGGAATCGCCAGCACATGCCCGGGATGGGCCTGGCGCAGATCGAGGAAGGCCAGCGTCAGCGCGTCCTCGTGCACCAGGCTGGCCGGCGCCTGGCCTGCGGCGATGGCGCAGAAGATGCAGCCGTCGTTCATCGCAGCGGCGGCGGTCCGGCCAGGTCGAGGCCTTGCACCGGACAGCAGATGTCCTGGAACGGGCGCAGCGATCAGTCTCCTGCGGTCGGGGCCGGGGCCGGCGGCAGGACGAGGAATTCCAGGCTGGCGCCGACCTCGCGCGCCGCGTCCTGCAGTTCGACGCTCGCCGGGATCGGGCTGACGACGACGATCTGGGTCTGGATGCGCATGCTCCTGCGGCTGCGCGCGAACACCTCCATCAGCACGCCGTGCAGCAGCTCTGCGTCTTCCGAGGCGACCACCCAGCGGGCGCGCTGCTTCTTGGCTGCGCCGAGGAAGGACGAGAGCTGGCGTACCGAGGCGGCACGATCGTCCGGTGTCACCAGGAACAGCTCGAACGAGGTCGTGCCCGGCGGAAAGGCGGCGATCGCCACCCGGGTGATGCGCTCGAAGGTGGCTTGCGAGGCTTCGGCCCGTGCGCCAGTGCAGGCGAGCATCAACAGCGGAAACAGCAGCAGCGCGTAACGGTTCATCTCTCCGGTCCCTTTCCGGTGCCGGCCGCGGCGGCGGCCATGGGCAAGACGTTACCGGATCGGAGAGCGTGTGGAAAACTCATGAGCTTTCAGTCTTCCTTGCCCGTCAACGCGCTGCGCACCAGCGCCAACTGCAGCTCGACGCGCTTGAGCTCGCGCAGGGTGCGATTGGCTTCCAGGTGGCTGCCGAGGAAGCTCTTTATCATCGCGCTGTACTGGAACAGCACCACGGCGAGCACGCCCCATCGCACCGCGGCCAGCGCTTCGGCCGCCGTCCACGTCTGCCAGAGCGCGAACGCGAAGCCGATGAAGGCCGCGATGCCGGTCAGGTAAGCCAGCCACACCACCCATCCCAGCGAGCCGCGGAACAGGCCGAAGGCCTGCGCGAAATAGCCTGGCTCTGCGTGTCGGGCCAGCAGCTCGCGGTCTTCGGAGGACAACGCCTGTTCGATCAGTTCGTCAATCTTGCCCATCGTTCGCTCCTTCCAGTTGCGCACGGATCTTGCGCCGTGCGTGCATCAGCCGGGTCTTGACCGTTCCCGGCGGAACGTCGAGCGCGATGGCGATCTCCGCCACGCTCAGGTTGTCCAGGTGGAACAGCGCCAGCGCCGCGCGCTGCGAGGCCGGCAGCGACTGCATCGCGGCCAGTACCTGGCCCAGCTCGGCGGCGAACTCGCCCGATGCATGCTCCGGCGTCGAGCTCGGCGTGGCCACGGCCAGCGCATCGATCCCCTCTCGCTCGCGCTCGGCATGGCGGTAGGCGCGCTGGCAGCGGCGCGTCACGATGCGGAACGCCCATGCCGGAAATGCCGCCACATCGTCCAGCCGGCGCAGCCCGCGCAGGATCTCCATCCATGCTTCCTGCACCCGGTCCCGTGCCTGTTCGCCATCGCCGGTGAGCCGCCAGGCATGCCGCAGCAGCCGCGGATGCCAGCGTGCGACCAGGCGCTCCCACGCCGCGCGGTCGCCCGCGCGGGCTGCGGCGGCAAGGTACTCGTCGTAGATCCGCCCGCTGTCCCGCCGCACGCGCCGTCCCCTGTGATGTGGTTTCGGGAATAAAGGTGTCGCCAGGCGGGCGGGCGGTTCAATCGGTGCTGGCTGCCCGGCGGCGCCGCGTCGGCAGGCGGGGCGGGGGCGGTGCTGCCTTGCTCAGCCGTCGGTCTTCGCGGTCACCGTCGCCACCTCGCCGCCGGTGATCCGCACCAGCTCGCGCGGGTCGAGCGGGAACACCGCGTTCGGTGTGCCGGCGGCGGCCCACACCCGCTCGAAAGCCAGCAGGTCCGCGTCGATCAGCGTCCGCAACGGGGCCGGATGGCCGAGCGGCGGCACACCGCCGATGGCGAAGCCGGTCGCCGCGCGGACGAAGTCGGCATCCGCCTTGCCGATGGCGCTGCCGAGTCGTGCGGCGATCAGCCCTTCATCCACCCGGTTCGGCCCGCTGGCGATCACCAGCACCGCGCTGCCGTCGCTCGCGCAGCGGAACACCAGCGACTTGGCGATCTGCGCCACCGTGCAGCCGAGCGCGTTGGCCGCATCGACGGCGGTGCGCGTGGACTGCGGCAGTTCGGTCACCTGCGCCGCGAGGCCGGCGGCTTCCAGTGCGGCCTGCACCTTGCGGGCGGACTTGGGAAGGGTGTCGTTCATCGTCGTGCTCCCGTCGTCCCTGGTTCGGCGCCGAATCCGGCCCGTGCGACGGCCCGCGATGCGCACGCCCGGATGGTCCCCGCGCGGCGGCCGGTGAGGCCGGCGCCATGCTGCATGCTGCCACGCCGGCAGGCCGACGAGCGCCCCGGGCAGGTATTCCGGGGCGCGATGCTCGTCCGAGGGTGAACATGCCGGAGCCGTCCGGGCTCATCTGCCGTTCGGGTCACCCCGCCCGCTCCGGGCTAATGCGTCGTCGGAAGGGCATTCGCTAGGCAGCATCGGGGGCTGTGGCTATGCTTGCCGGGCAGCCGTACCGTTACGCATGGATCGATCCAGCCTCGAGGGGAGCCCAGCGTCATGACCTACTTCGTCACCGGTGCCACCGGTTTCATCGGCCGTCATCTCGTCAGCAATCTGCTGAAGCGCAGCGGCACCGTGCATGTGCTGGTCCGCAAGGGGGCGCAGAAGAAGTTCGACGCGGTCGCAGAAAGGATGGGCTGGGACCGCAAACGCATCCGCGTCGTGGCCGGTGACCTGGCCAAGCCGCGGCTCGGGCTGACGGCAGCGCAGGTCAAGGCGCTGCGGGGCAAGGTCCGGCACTTCTTCCATCTGGCGGCTGTCTACGACCTCACCGCCGATGCCGAGGCGCAGCGGGTCGCCAACATCGACGGCACCCGGCACGCTCTGGAGCTGGCCGGGGCCATCCATGCCGGCTGCTTCCACCACACCAGCTCGATCGCCGCCGCCGGTCTGTACCCGGGGGTGTTCCGCGAGGACATGTTCGAGGAGGCCGAGGAGCTGGATGATCCGTACCTGCGTACCAAGCACGAATCGGAAGGCCTGGTCCGCAAGGAATGCCCGGTGCCGTTCCGCATCTACCGGCCGGGGATCGTGGTCGGCCATTCGCGCACCGGCGAGATCGACAAGATCGACGGGCCGTATTACTTCTTCACCCTGATCAAGAAGATGCGTGAGCTGCTGCCGCAGTGGGTGCCGACGCTGGGCATCGAGGGCGGGCGCATCAACGTGGTGCCGGTGGACTACGTCGCCGATGCGATGGATCACATCGCCCACAAAAAGGGACTGGACGGCGGCTGCTTCCACCTGGTCGACCCCGAGCCGATGCGGGTGGGCGAGCTGCTCAACGTGTTCTGTCGCGCCGCCCACGCACCGGAGATGACCATGCGGCTGGACGCGCGCATGTTCGCCTTCGTGCCGGCCGCGGCGCGCGCGGCGATCGGCAGCCTGCCACCGGTGCGGCGCTTCGTCGGCATGATGCTGCGCGACCTGAAGATTCCGCGCGAGGCGCTGAAGTTCATCACCTATCCCACCCGCTTCGACAACCGCGAGACCGAACGCGCGTTGAAGGGTTCGAAGATCGTCCTGCCGAAGCTGGAGGATTATGCTTGGCGGCTGTGGGACTACTGGGAGCGCCACCTCGATCCCGACCTGTTCGTCGACCGCTCGCTGCGCGGTCGCGTCGAGGGCAAAGTGGTGCTGGTCACCGGCGGCTCGTCGGGCATCGGCAAGGCGACGGCCGAGAAGATCGCGGCGGCCGGCGCGAAGACGATCATCGTGGCGCGCGGCGAGGAGGAGCTGCTCCGGACCCGCGACGAGATCGTCGCCGCCGGTGGCCAGTGCTGGGCCTACACGGCGGACCTGTCCGACATGGCCGACTGCGACCGGCTGGTGGCGACCGTGCTCGCCGAGCACGGGACGGTCGACATTCTGGTCAACAACGCCGGCCGCTCGATCCGGCGGTCGATCGAGCTGAGCTTCGACCGTTTCCACGACTTCGAGCGCACGATGCAGCTCAATTACTTCGGCTCGCTGCGGCTGATCATGGGTTTCCTGCCGAAGATGATCGAGCAGCGTCGTGGCCAGATCGTCAACATCAGCTCGATCGGCGTGCTGGCCAGCTCGCCGCGCTTCTCCGCCTATGTCGCGTCGAAGGCGGCGCTGGATGCCTTCAGCCGCTGCGCGCAGGGTGAGCTGTCGAGCAAGAACATCCATTTCACCACCATCAACATGCCGCTGGTGCGCACGCCGATGATCGCGCCGACCAAGGTCTACGAGAGCGTGCCGACGTTGTCGCCGGAAGAGGCGGCCGATCTGGTGGTCAAGGCCATCATCGAGCGCCCGAGCCGGATCGCGACGCGGCTCGGCACCTTCGCGGCGGTGCTCAACGCGGTGGCGCCGAAGGCCTACGAGGTGATCATGAACACCGCCTTCGAGCTGTTCCCCGACTCGGCGGCGGCCAAGGGCATCAAGGGCGCCCGCGAGGGCGAGCGGCCGACCAACGAGCAGATCGCCTTCGCCGCGCTGATGCGCGGCGTGCACTGGTGACGGTGGAGGCCGTCCCCCAGCCGGTCATCAGCCCGCAACCCGCACCTACCGGCATTGCCGCCACCGCACCGGCGCGTCGTCGCCGGGCGGCGGTTCGATCTGCAGGCGGGTGAAGCGCAGTTCCTCGTACTGGACGAGGATGCGACAGGACTCTTCCACCGGGTCCGCCGCCCTGCCATCGCGCGTATCGCGCAGGGCGATGACCAGGGTCGACCGGGTCGACCAGCTTGCGCTGTCGATGTTGGGAAGCTTGCCGACCAGTTGGGCGGCGGCGACGCGGCGTTCGGCAAACTCGGCCTCGCTCAGCTTCGGCAGCGGCGGCAACTCGGCGGCGGAACTGCCCGGCCGGACAGGCGGCGCCTGCTGCAGCGGGCGATCGGATACGATGCTGGCGGCCGCCAGCGGTGGCTTGCTCTCGGGCTCCATCAGCGTGAAGACCGTCAGCGCCAGCGCGACGCTGCCCAGGGCGCCGAGCGCGAGGCGGCGGTTGCTGCCGCTTTCGGCTTGCTTGTGAACGCCGCGGCGCAGTTCCTGCGGGAGCAGCGGCGCGACGCGTTGCCACAGTGTCTCGCCGTCGATCAGTTCGATCCGGTGCGCGGTGGCGACTTCGCGGGCGAAGCCTTCGACCTGGCCGAGCGTCACCAGCACGCCACCCATGGCGCCCTGCATGCGGATCGCGGTGGCGAACTCGCGCACGGCCTGCTCGCCGAGCCGGTAGGCGCGGCCCTGCTTGCAGGCCAGCAGGTAGCGCTGGCCGTCGCGTCCCAGCACGAAGTCGAAGCCGCTGTCGCCAGGCTGGCGCTCCACGTCCTGCTCGACGTAGCCCTGCCGGCGCAACGCCTCCAGTACCAAATGCGCGAATTCGCGCCACTTCATCGCGGCGAGCACATCGACGCCGGCATGGGATTCGGCCTGCCTGCGGCCGCGGACGCCGAACAGCAGGTAGATGACGACACCCGAGGCCAGACCGACGAAGACGGCCGCGAGCGCGGGGGACAGCGAAAGCACGTGGTTCCTCCGTGACGGGCATGACGGCAGCCGCGGGCTGCTCTGCGGCGCCGGACACTGTCTACAACGTAACGCTGCGCAGGTTCAGGCCGCGACGGCGTCTACGCGGATCCGTCCGGCCGTCTCGTGGTCGTGTCGCCGGACTTCCGCCCGGTCCGGTGTGCCATTGCGGGCGTGGCGAAGGAAATGGCCCGCCAGCCGGAAGCCGCAGGGGGAGGGAGCCGACGGACTTCCAGGGTGGCTGGCGGGCGCAAACCGGGTGAAGGGTCAGCGGGACTCGCCGGGAGCGACCGGCGTGGGGGCCTTGGGCAGGGCGGCCTTGCGTCGGGCGGGCTTCTTCGCGGCGGCCCGCTTGCGGGCGGCGGGCTTGTCGGCCGGCGCCTTCGCCTTCTTCGCGGCGGACCCGGCCGGGCGCGACCGGCTGGCGCCGTCGCTGCCGGAGAGCTTGCGCAATTCGGCGTTGAGCTGGTCGACGCGCTCGATCAGGGCCTTGATCTCGTCGCGGCTGGGCACGCCCAGGCGGGTCAGGGCGCGCTGCACGCGCTGCTCGAAGACCTTTTCCAGACGGTCCCAGGTGTCGGCGGCACGCTCGCGGGCCTGGCCGACGCGCTCTTCGACCGCATCGCGCACCGCATCGACCTTGCCGGCGGTGAGGTGGCGGGTGGTCTTTTCGAGATTCATGCCTTCCTTGACCAAAGCCTCGAACAGTCGGGTGCCTTCTTCCTGGGCGCGGGAGAAGGCGCCGACGCCGGCCAGCCAGATCTGCTGGGCGGAGTCGACGATCGAGCGCGACACCTGCTCGGCCTTGGCTTGCAGGCCCGCTTCCTTGTTGCCGGTGGCGGCGCGCTTGGCGCGGGCGGAGGACTTCAGCTTGGCCATGGAAACCTCACGATCATGGGGCGGACGCGGTCCGGGACGGCTGCAGTTTCCACGCCCGGACTAGAGCAATCACACCATGCGGGGGAAGGGTGCGGGGCGGTGTGCGGCGCGCGCCGGCGCAGTCGTTCTCGCCGGTGTGTCAGCGGCGGCGGGCGCGGCGCCGGCTGAGCAGTGCATCGACGTCGTCGAGCGCACGACGCAAGCGGGCGGTGGTTTCCGTCGAGCGCGGGGCGTCGCCCAGACCGTCGAGCAGGGAGCGCTCGGGGTTGGCCAGCACCTCCTCGCGCAGGCGCAGGCGGTGGCGGGCCAGCAGGGGCGCGAGTTCGTCGCGGCGCTTGGCGAGGTCACGCAGGGTGGTGCGGTAGGCGTGCTCGCAGACGCGGCGGCGCGAGGAGAAGCTGAACACGTTGGTGAAGAACATCTCCTCGTCGGCCGGGTTTGGCTCGAACACGATCTGGTCGACGTCGGGGTATTTCTCGGCGTATTTCGCCAGGCCGACCTCGACGCGCGACTGCAGCAGGGTGCGGAAGGTCTGCGACAGCACCATCGGCAGGCCGCCTTCGGAGAGCTTGTCCTGTTCCTCGTGCGGCCGGGTGCCGCCGACGCTGGCGTCGAACGGCACCAGCGGATTGATGCCGAGCAGCAGGTCGATGCCGTGGTCGAGCGCCACCGAGGCGTGCATGGTCCGGCGCAGGGCGCCATCGACGAAATGGCGGCCGCGGATCTCCACCGGCGGGTAGAGGCCGGGCAGGGCGGAGCTGGCCTGGATCGCCTGCGAGATCGGCACGTCGTCCCAGCCCGCGTCGCCGAAACGGACGGCGCTGCCGGTATCCAGGTCCACCGCGATCACGAACAGCGGCCGCGCCAGCTCGCGGAAATCGTTGCTGCGGCCGCGACTGGTGAAGATCCGGCGGAGGAATTCCTCCACCCCCGAGTTGTCGAACAGTCCGGTCGGCAGGATGCCGCCGAAATGGTTGATCGCGGCCGACAGCCGCGCCTCGCCGGGGCGGCGCAGGGCGGCGCCGGCCCATTCCAGCAGCAGGCGCGGCACGCCGGCCGCGCGGCGCAGGTATTCGAACACCGCCGGGCGCAGGAAACTGGCCGGGTTGAACACCACCTCGTCGTCGGCGTCGCCGGTGATGAAGATCCGGCACATTTCCGCGGTGCTCATCCGGTTGGCCAGCCCGGCGGCCAGGAAGGCGCCGGAACTGACGCCGACGTAGACCTCCAGCCGGGTCAGGTCCAGGCCCTCGATGGCTTCGTCGAGGGCGCGCAGCGCGCCGAGTTCGTACATGCCCCCGATCGGGCCGCCGCCGGCGATGGCCAGGCCGATCCTGGCGCCGCTGTCACGGCGCTTGCGGGCGGGTTGGAGTACGAGCATGGGCGGAGATACCTGGGGAGCGTGCCCGGATTGTGTGGGTGGCGACGGCGGCGGACAAGGGCGCAGCGCACATCCCGCGCCGGCTTGGCAGCGCCGGCGGTTCGTTGGACCATGCGCGACCGTGCGGCGGAGGATGCCGCGCGCCGATGCCGATCGAGATGCCGACAGACAGGAGCCGCACCTTGGCGGAAACAGCTGTAGAACGCGCACGCTGGCGGGTCGGGCGGCGTCTGGCCTGGCACCAGGCGCTGCACGATCCGCAGCGCGAGCCGCGCAACCGCTCGCCCTGGCTGCCGCCACTGCGGCGTTGGCAGGCGGCACGGCTGGCGACTGGTTTTGCCGATCTGCTGGCTGCACCACGCACCCGGCCGGCGGCCGAGTTCTTTCTCAGCGACCTCTACGGCGACCACGACTTCAGCGGCCGCGACCGCGACGTGGCGCGGGTGGTGCCGCTGATGCTGCGGCTGTTGCCGCCGGCCCTGCTCGAGGCCTTGGCCGACGCGATCGCGCTGGGTGCGCTCAGCCATGCCTTCGACCTGCGCATGGCCGAAGCGCTGGAAGCCGAGGGCGGTGGCACGCTCGAGATCGATCAGGTCCGTTACGCCCGCGCCTATCGACAGGTCGGGTGCCCGCGCCTGCGCCGGCACCAGATCGCGCTGATCGTGCGGGTCGGGCGGACGCTCGACCGCGCCGTGCACAAGCAGGGCGTGGAGCGGCTGCTGAAGCTGTCGCGTCTGCCGGCGCGGGCGGCCGGGCTGGGCGAGCTGCAGGGCTTCCTGGAGCGCGGCTTCGCCGCCTTCCGCCGGCTCGATGGCGCCGAAGACTTTCTGCAGGTCATCGCCGGGCGCGAGTACGAAGTCAGTCGCCGCCTGTTCGCCGGCCACCCGCGGCCGTTCGGATGAGCGTCAGGGCGGGCCGCCATCGCGTCCGGCGCCTGCGGCGCGAATGGACGACTCGCTCCGATGCCCCTTTCCGGGTCCCGGGTCCCGGCCGGTCAGGCGAACTCCTCGTCGAGGTAGCGATGGATCTCGGCTTCGATCGGTCCCTTGAGCATGCCGAGGAACAGCCCGAGCCGGGCGTAGACGTGGATCTCGTCCTTCTCCAGCGCGATGTGGCCGTCGACGCCGGCACGGGAGAAGTCGAGCACCGAGCCGTTCCAGCCGTACTCGACGTCGAACTTCTCGGCGATGTGCTTGGCGATGCGCTCGACCGCGGCGCGCGCTTCCTTCTGGCTGCGTGAGTGGCGGCGGCGGATATCGATGCTGGACATGACGGCTCTCCTCCGGAGCGGCATTCTGCGGCGTAAGCGGGATGCCGCCAAGGCTTTCCGGGCGCATGTTATCGTTCCGCCCGCATGATGCGGCTCAGCTTCCCGAACGGTGAACACCCCGACCTGCGCCTGGACGAGGGCGATGTCTCGATCGGCAGCGCCGCGGACAACCGGGTCGCCATCGCCGATGCCGGACTGGCGCCGCACCACGCCCGCATCGTCGCCGATCGCCGCGGCGCCTGGCTGCACGTGTCAGCCGAGGCGCCGCCGGTCCACCTCAACGCCCGCCCGGTGCGCGAGCTGGCCATGCTGCGCAAGGGCGACGTGGTCTGTCTCGGGCATGTCCACCTGCTGCTGTGTGCGGACGAGCACGGGTCCCAGGTGCTGCCGATTCCTCCGGCGCCACCCGCTGACGATGCCGAGCCGGCGCTGCCGCGGGTGGTTCTGCGCGGCGTGGCCGGAGCGCACTTCGGTCGCAGCCATGCGATCGAGCGCACGCTGCTGATCGGCCGCGGCGAGGGGGTCCAGGTCCGTCTCGACAACCCCGCCGCTGCCGAGCGCCATGCCCAGATCGAGCTGCACGGCGAGCGCGTCGTGCTGCGACGGATCGGGGGCGAGGTGATGGTCAACGGCATGCGCGTCGGCGACAGTCTGCTCGCGCCCGGCGACCAACTGGTGATCGAGTCCGACCGCTTTGTGCTCGAAGCGCCCGGCCTCGCCCGTCCGCCGGGCATGACGGGGGGCGCGGCGACGTCCGGCGTGCCGAATGCCAACCATCATGTCATCGCCAGCCAGGCCGACGAGGACGATGGCGTCGGTCGCGGCGTCGCCGTGTGGTGGCTGATCGCCGCTGCCGCCGTGCTCGCGGCGGTCATCACCGCGGTGCTGGTCTACGGCCCGCGCGCCACCGGTTGAAGTCGCGGCTGCGCTCGCCCTCGCGCCAGACGGATGCCCAGCAGCAGTGCCAGCGCGACCGCGTAGAACGACGGCTCGCGCAGATCCGCCTTCACCAGCCACCAGAAATGCAGCACCGCCAGCACGGCGATGGCGTAGACCAGCTTGTGCAGCCGGCCCCAGTGCCGGCCCAGGCGCCGCATCATGGCGCGGGTCGAGGTCAGCGCCAGCGGCAGCAGGCCGAGCCAGGCGAGAAAGCCGACGGTGATGTACGGGCGCTCGACGATGTCCTCCAGGATCTGCGTCCAGTAGCCGCCGAGGTCGAGCACGACGTATGCCGACAGGTGCAGGCTGGCCCAGGCGAACGCCCACAGCCCGAGCATGCGGCGGAAATGTATCAGCGCCGGCAGTCCGGTCAGATGGCGCAGCGGGGTGATCGCCAGCGAGGCGAGCAGGAAGCGCAGCGCCCACAGGCCGCTGAAGCGGGTGATCGCCACGACCGGATCGGCGCCGAGGCCGTCGCTGGCGATCAGCCAGGCGAGCCAGGCCAGCGGCAGCGCCGCCAGCGCGTGCGCCGCCAGTCTGGCGAGCGCGAGGCGGCCGGCGCTCAGAACCACAGCCGCAAGTCCATGCCGGCATACAGCGATGCCACCTCGTCGGCATAGCCGTTGAACGGCAGTGTCGGGATGCGCTCGGCGAACAGCTTGCTGCCGCTGCCGGCGATGCGGCGCTCGGTCTTCTGGCTCCAGCGCGGGTGGCGCACGGCCGGGTTCACGTTCGAGTAGAAGCCGTACTCGTTGGGCTGCGACAGGTTCCAGCTGGTCGGCGGCATCTGCTCGACGAAGCTGATCTTGACGATCGACTTGATGCTCTTGAAGCCGTACTTCCACGGCACCACCAGCCGCAGCGGCGCGCCGTTCTGGTTGGGCAACTCGCGGCCGTACAGACCGGTGGCGAGCAGGGTGAGCGGGTGCATGGCCTCGTCGATGCGCAGGCCCTCGCGGTAGGGCCACTGCAGGATGCGCTGGCGCACGCCGGGCATCTGGCGCGGGTCGGCCAGCGTCTCGAAGGCGACGAACCTGGCGCGCGAGGTCGGCCGGAAGCGTTTGAGCAGGTCGGCCAGCGGGAAGCCCAGCCACGGAATCACCATCGACCAGCCCTCCACGCAGCGCAGCCGGTAGATGCGCTCCTGCGCCTGGTGCGGCTGGATCAGGTCGTCCAGCTCGAAATGGCCGGTGACCTCGGCCTCGCCCGCGATGGTCACGCCCCAGGGCCGGGTCACCAGTGTGTGGGCATGCTTGGCAGGGTCGGTCTTGGCGGTGCCGAACTCGTAGAAGTTGTTGTAGTTCGTGACGTCGGCCCAACTGGTCAGCGCTTCGGCTTGCGGCGTGGGGGGTACCGCTTCCTGGTGGGCGTCGGAGCAACCGGGCAGGGCGAGCAGGGGTGCGGCCAGAGCGGCGCCCATCAGCTGGCGGCGCCGCAGGTAGACGCTCTCGGAGGTGATTTCGGAGGGGCGGATGCGGATGGGCATGGGGGTGCTCCTGGATACTTTTCCGACCCTTCCGGAGTCACGGAGTTGCGGAAAAGGTGCGCGGCGCAGAGACCAGCGTGCAGGCCCGCCTGTCGACGTGCCGTGGCGGCTACCTTGCTGCACTGCGTCATGCTAGCCTCGGATTCCCTTCCAGGAGGCGGAAATGTCGCGCGTCTACAACTTCAGTGCAGGTCCGGCGGCGTTGCCCGAGCCGGTGCTTCGTCAAGCCCAGGCCGAGCTGCTCGAATGGGGCGGGCAGGGTGCCTCGGTCATGGAGTTGAGCCATCGCGGCAAGCCTTTCATCGAGGTCGCTGCCCGCGCCGAGCGCGACCTGCGCGAGCTGATGGGGATTCCCGAGGACTACGCCGTGCTGTTCCTGCAGGGCGGCGCCACCCAGCAGTTCGCGCTGATCCCGATGAACCTGGCCGAGTCGGGCCAGACCGCCGACTACGTGCTTACCGGCCACTGGGCACAGAAAGCCGCCGCCGAGGGCGCGCACCATGTCAAGGTCAACATCGCCGCCAGCGGCGAGGCCGACGACTTCACCGCCATCCCGCCGCGCGAGTCGTGGCGGCTGACGCCCGGCGCGGCCTACCTCCACTACACCCCGAACGAGACCATCCACGGCGTCGAGTTCCATCACGTGCCCGATGTCGGCGACGTGCCGCTGGTGGCGGACATGTCCTCGAACATCCTGTCGCGGCCCGTCGACGTGTCGCGTTTCGGCCTGATCTACGCCGGCGCGCAGAAGAACATCGGCCCGGCCGGGCTGACGCTGGTCATCGCGCGACGCGACCTGCTGGCCCGCGCCGGCCAGCCGCGGGCGAAGATCCTGCGCTACGCCGAGCACGCCGCGCAGGACTCGATGCTCAACACCCCGCCGACCTTCGCCTGGTACCTGGCCGGGCTGGTGTTCCAGTGGCTGAAGGCCGAGGGCGGGCTGGGGGCGATGGCCGCGCGCAACCGGCGCAAGGCCGAGCGGCTGTACGCCGCCATCGACGGCTCCGGCGGCTACTACCGCAACCCGGTCGATCCGGCCTGCCGCTCATGGATGAACGTGCCCTTCACCCTGCACGACAGCGCGCTCGACGCCGCCTTCCTCGACGAGTCGCAGGCCGCGGGCCTGCATGGCCTGAAGGGCCACAAGGCGGTCGGTGGCATGCGCGCCTCGCTCTACAACGCCGTGAGCGAGGAGGCGGTGGCAGCGCTGGTCGACTTCATGGGCGACTTCGCCCGCCGCCACGGCTGACGACGATGCCCCCGAAGAAGCAGCCCGCCGCCAAACCGCCGGCCCCGCGGATGGATCTGGCCGAGGCACGCGCCCGCATCGACGGCATCGACCGGCAGATCCAGGCACTGATCGCCGAGCGCGCGCGCTGGGCGCAGCAGGTCGGCAAGGCCAAGGGACCGCTCAGGCGCGCGGTGGACTACTACCGGCCCGAGCGCGAGGCGCAGGTGCTGCGTGGCGTGATCGACCGCAACCAGGGGCCGCTGTCCGACACCGAGATGGTGCGGTTGTTTCGCGAGATCATGTCGGCCTGTCTGGCCCAGCAGGAGCCGCTGAAGATCGGCTACCTCGGCCCCGAGGGCACCTTCAGCCAGCAGGCGGTGCTCAAGCATTTCGGCCATTCGGCCAAGGGCCTGCCGCTGAGCGGCTTCGACGAGGTGTTCCAGGAGGTGGAGGCCGGCCATGCCGATTTCGGCGTGGTGCCGGTGGAGAACTCCAGCGAGGGCACCGTGCACTCGGCGCTCGATCACTTCCTGCACACGCCGCTGAAGATCTGTGGCGAGATCGAGCTGCGCGTGCACCAGTACCTGTTCTCGCGCAGCGGCCGGATCGAGGACATCGAGCGCGTCTATTCGCACCCGCAGTCGCTCGGCCAGTGCAAGGGCTGGCTGCGCGCGCACCTGCCGGACGCCGAGCGCATCGCGGTCGGCAGCAATGCCGAGGCGGCGCGGCGCGCGCGCAACCAGGAGGAAGCCGCGGCCATTGCCGGCGAGCACGCCGGTCATGTCTATGGCCTGAGGACGGTCGCCGGGCCGATCGAGGACCGGCCCGACAACACCACCCGCTTCCTGGTGCTGGGCCGCGAGATCTTTCCGCCTTCCGGTCACGACAAGACCTCGCTGCTGATCGCCACCCGCGACCGCCCCGGCGTGCTGTTCGACCTGCTGCGACCGCTGGCCGAGCGCGGCCTGAGCATGACCCGCATCGAGTCGCGCCCGGCGCGCACCGGCAAGTGGGAGTACGTTTTT
The DNA here is from genome assembly GCF_014202935.1 of Rehaibacterium terrae. GTDB lineage: Bacteria > Pseudomonadota > Gammaproteobacteria > Xanthomonadales > Xanthomonadaceae > Rehaibacterium > Rehaibacterium terrae. Next base: position 61,961 of record NZ_JACHHX010000004.1, read on the forward strand.
TTCGTCGATGTCGAGGGGCACATCGAGGATCCCCGCCTGGCCGAGGCCGTGGCCGAGGCGCGCCGCGCCGCAGCCGAGGTGCGGGTGCTGGGCTCGTATCCGGTGGCGTTGCCGTGACAGGGCCGGGACCGGGGACCCGGGACCCGTGGCCCGGGAAAAGCTCCGCGCCTTCAGCCCCCTGCCCTCAGACCTCGCCAATGCACGAGAACGACTTCCTCGCCCTGGCCCAGCCCGGCCTGCGCCGGCTCAGGCCCTACGACCCCGGCCACGACATCGTCGCGCTGCGCCGCCGCTTCGGCGCGCGGCTGGTGGAGCTGGGTGGCAACGAGAACCCGCACGGCCCCAGCCCGCGCGCCCGCGAGGCGATCCTCGATGCACTCGGCCAGCTCGCCCGCTATCCCGATCCGCTCGGCGGCGACCTCAAGGCCGCGCTGGCGAACAAGCTCGGCGTCGATGCCGCACAGATCCTGCTCGGCAATGGTTCGCACGAGCTGCTGATGCAGTTCGCGCAGGCCTTCTGCGGGCCCGAGGCCGGCGTGGTCATGTCGCGCTACGGCTTCGCCGTGTATCCGCTGGCGGCGCTGGCCGCCGATGCGCCGCTGACCGTCGCCGAAGCGCTGCCTGAGGGCCATCCGATGCACCGCGGCCACGACCTCGACGCGATCCGCGCCGCAGTGGACGAGCGCACGCGGCTGGTCTACCTGTGCAACCCGAGCAATCCGGTCGGCACCTGGTTTCCCAGCGCCGACCTTGAACGCTTCCTCGCCTCGTTGCCCGAGCAGGTGCTGGTCGTCGTGGACGAGGCCTATGCCGAATACGTCGAGGTGCCGGAGCTGCAGAGCGCGCTGACGCTGCTGCCGCGCTTCCCGCGCCTGATCGTCACCCGCACCTTTTCCAAGGGTTACGGGCTGGCCGGGCTGCGGGTTGGTTACGCGGTGGCGCAACCGGGGCTGGTGGCGGTGATGGAGCGGCTGCGCGAGAGCTTCAACGTCAACCTGCCCGGGCTGGCCGCCGCCGAGGCCGCGCTGGCCGACGAGGAGCACCTGGCCTGGCATGTCGAACAGAACCGCATCGAGCGCGAGTGGCTGAGCACGCGCCTTCGCGACCGCGGTCTGTACGTGCATCCCTCGCAGACCAATTTCCTGCTGGTGGATTTCGGCCGCGACGCCACGCCGTACGAGGAGGCCCTGCTGGCGCAGGGTGTGGTCCCGCGCCCGATGCGCGGCTACGGCCTGCCGACCTGCCTGCGCATCAGCATCGGCACGCGCAGCGAGAACCAGCGGCTGCTGTCGGGGCTGGAGGGAGCCGGCGCATGAGCGGCGCATCGTCCCTGGACTGGCTCGCCGGCCCGGCCGGCCCGCTGCGCGGCGAACTCGTCGTGCCCGGCGACAAGTCGGTGTCGCACCGCGCGGTGATGCTGGGCGCGATCGCCGAGGGCGTCACCCGGGTACGCGGTTTTCTCGAAGGTGAGGACACGCGGGCGACGGCGCGCATCCTCGGCCAGCTCGGCGCGCGCATCGAGGCGCCGGCGGCCAGCGAGCGCATCGTCCACGGCGTCGGCCTGCACGGGCTGCGCGGCTGCGCCGACGACCTGGACTGCGGCAATGCCGGCACCGGCATGCGTCTGCTGGCCGGGCTGCTGGCGGGGCAGGTCTTCGACAGCCGGCTGGTCGGCGACGCCTCGCTCTCGCGCCGGCCGATGGGGCGGGTGATCGAGCCGCTGGCGCGGATGGGGGCGCGTATCGAGGCCGCCGAGGGCGGTCGCCCGCCGCTGATAATTCACGGCAACAATGCATTGCAAGGTATTGATTATGAAATGCCTGTGGCCAGCGCGCAGGTGAAGTCGGCGCTGCTGCTGGCGGGGCTGTACGCGCGCGGGGAAACCAGGGTGCGCGAGCCGCATCCGACCCGCGACTACACCGAACGGATGCTGGCCGCATTCGGCTGGCCGGTGGCTTTCCGTCCCGGCGAGGCCGCGCTGAGCGGCGGGCAACGGCTGCGCGCGACCGAGGTCGTCGTCCCGGCGGATTTCTCCTCGGCGGCGTTCTTCCTGGTCGCCGCCACGCTGGTGCCAGGCTCCGAGCTTCGACTGCGCGCGGTCGGCATCAACCCGCGCCGCACTGGCCTGCTGCACGCGCTGCGGGCGATGGGGGCGGACATCCGGGTCGAGAACGCGGGCGAGCAGGGCGGCGAGCCGGTGGCCGATCTGGTCGTCCGCCACGCGCCGCTGCGCGGCATCGAGATCGACACCGCCTGGGTGCCGGACATGATCGACGAGTTCCCGGTCCTGTTCGTGGCCGCGGCCTGCGCGCGGGGACGTACCGTGGTGCGCGGCGCCGCCGAACTGCGGGTGAAGGAGTCCGACCGCATCGCCGCCATGGCCGAGGGGCTGCGTGCGCTCGGCATCGCCGTCGAGGAGCGTCCCGACGGCGCGGTGATCGAAGGCGGCCGCTTGCGCGGCGGCGCGGTGGACAGCCGTGGCGACCATCGCATCGCGATGAGCTTCGTGGTGGCGGCGCAGTTGGCCGGCGACCAGGTGCGGATCGGCGACTGCGCCAACGTCGCGACCTCGTTCCCCGGTTTCGAAGCGCTGGCGCGCGGCGCCGGAATGGGAGTGCGCAGGGCGGGCTGAGTCAGCGTTCCAGACGGAACGCGATCGGGATCAGCACGCTCGACGGCACCGGTTGGCCGTCGTGCAGCGCCGGCTCGAAGCGCCAGCGCCGCACCGCCGCCACCGCCGCCGCATCGAGCTGGCGCGCGCCGCTGCCACGCTCCACCTGCACCCGCGTCGGCCGGCCGCGGGCATCCACCTCGACCCGCAGCAGCACCTCGCCCTCGATGCGCCGACGCAGCGCCTGCGACGGGTAGCCCGGCGCGGGCTGGTTCGGCAGCGGACGGGCCTGGCGTTCGCTGACGACGACCGTGTCGCCGGGTGTCGACGCCGGCGCCTGGTCGACGATGCGCGGGTCGACGTACGGCGGTGGCCGCATCCCTGCCGGTGGCGCTTCCGGAATCGCCAGGTCGGGCGCGGGGCCTGGCGGCGTCGGCAGCGTCGGCGTGGTCCCCGCGGCGGGTGCCGGGTCGGGCGGGGGCGGAGGCGGGCGGTTCGTTTCCGGCAGGCCGAAACGGAGCAGCCCGAGCAGCACGCCGAGGGCGAGCGCCAGCGCGAACACGCCTGCAGCCCGCGCGGCCGGGTGGCGGGTGAGGGCACGCCAGCGGTTTCCGGCTTCGTGGGAGGCTGGGGTCGGCTCGGTCGCGGCCATGCTCGATGGAAGGAGTGGACTGGTCCGAGTAGGCCGCAGAACCGCCAGCCGCCGCAAGTTTCGTTCGTGTGCGTTTGCCCGCGGGGGCGGGTGGCCGCGATAATCGCCGGCTTCCCGTCCGATACCGACACCGGAGCAAGCCATGCTCGATCCCGCCCTGTTGCGCGGCCAGCTCGCGGCCACCGCCGAGCGCCTGCAGGCCACCCGCGGCTTCAGCCTCGATGTCGCCGCGCTCGAACGCCTCGAAGCCGAGCGCAAGCAGATCCAGACCCGCACCCAGGAGCTGCAGAACCTGCGCAACACCCGCTCCAGGGCGATCGGCATGGCCAAGGCCAAGGGCGAGGACACCGCCGCGCTGATGGCCGAGGTCGCCGGCATCGGCGACGAGCTGAAGGCCTCCGAGGTGCGGCTGGACGAGATCCGCGCCGAGCTGGAGAAGATCGCGCTGGGCATTCCCAACCTGCCGCACGAGAGCGTGCCGGTCGGCCCCGACGAGAGCGCCAACCGCGAAATCCATCGTTGGGGCGAGCCGCGCGCGTTCGACTTCCCGGTCAAGGACCACGTCGAACTCGGCGAGCGCCACGGCTGGCTCGACTTCGACGCCGGCGCCAAGCTCAGCGGCGCGCGTTTCACCGTGATGCGCGGCCAACTCGCCCGCCTGCACCGCGCGCTGGCGCAGTTCATGCTGGACCTGCACGTCAACGCGCACGGCTACGCCGAGTGCAACGTGCCGTTGATCGTCAACGCCGACTCGATGCAGGGCACCGGCCAGCTGCCCAAGTTCGAGGAGGACCTGTTCGCGACCCGGGTCGGCGACACCAGCCGCTACCTGGTGCCGACTGCCGAAGTGCCGCTGACCAACCTCGTCCGCGACGAGATCGTCGAGGACGGCATGCTGCCGATGCTGCTGACCGCGCACTCGCTGTGCTTCCGCGCCGAGGCCGGCAGCCACGGCCGCGACACCCGCGGCATGATCCGCCAGCACCAGTTCGAGAAGGTCGAGCTGGTCGCCATCGCCCGTCCGCACGAGAGCTACGAGATTCACGAGCGGATGACCCGCCACGCCGAGATCGTGCTGGAGAAGCTCGGCCTGCCGTACCGCCGCATGCTGCTGTGCAGCGGCGACATGGGCTTCGCCGCCGCCAAGACCTACGACCTGGAAGTCTGGCTGCCGGGCCAGCAGGCCTATCGCGAAATCAGCTCGGTCTCCAACTGCGAGGCCTTCCAGGCCCGCCGCATGCAGGCGCGCTGGCGCAATCCGGCTACCGGCAAGCCCGAGCCGCTGCACACGCTCAACGGCTCCGGCGTCGCCGTCGGCCGCTGCCTGATCGCGGTGATGGAGAACTACCAGAACGCCGACGGCTCGATCACCGTGCCCGAGGTGCTGCGGCCTTACATGGGTGGCGTCGAGGCGATCGCCTGAGCGCCTTGGCCAGGCGATCGGGACACTGCCAGCGGTCAGCAGGCAGGCCGGGAACCCAAACCGCTGCGATCCGCCCGGTTCGGCCCGGGTGGAGTTTCACGCCGCTCGTGGCAACAGTGCCGGCAGCTCGGCGAGGGCCGCCTTGAGCGCCGCCTCGCGTTGGGCAGGAGACAGGTTCAGCCCCTCGGCGCGGACGATGTGGAGGTCGTTCACGCCGATGAAGCCGAACACGTGCCGCAGGTAGCTTTCCTGGAAATCGGCCGGGCTGTCGGCCCCGTACTGGCCGCCGCGTGTGCTGACGACGATCACGCGCTTGTCGCCGGCCAGGCCCTGAGGGCCCTCGGCGGTGTAGCGGAAGGTCTTGCCGGCGACCACGATGCGGTCGATCCAGGCCTTGAGGGTGGAGGGGATGCTGAAGTTGTACATCGGGGCTCCGATCACCAGCACGTCGGAGGCCTGAAATTCGGCCAGCACTTCGGCGGCCAGTGCAGCCTGCCGTGGGTCGGCGGCGGTCAGGCTGGCCGCCGTCAGGTGCGGCAGGGGCTCGGCATCGAGGTCGCGGTAGCGGACCACGACGTTCGGGGCAGTCGACCGCAGGGCCGACACGATGGCGGTCGCGAGCTGGCGGCTGGCCGAGCCGTCGCCCATCGCACTCGAGTCGATATGCAGTACATTCATGACATTGCTCCCATGATCGTTGCACATGGAGCAACGATAAGATCTGACTTTTCCGGGATAAATGTCCTAAAAAGACATTGATCGTTCTCTTTATGGAACGAGGGCCATGCAGGATCTCAACGATCTCTACTACTTCGCCATGGTGGTCGAGCACGGCGGCTTCGCTGCCGCCGAGCGCGCGCTGGGCATCCCCAAGTCGCGGCTGAGCCGGCGCATCGCGCAGCTGGAGACCGACCTCGGCGTGCGCCTGCTGCAGCGCTCCACCCGCCGTTTCGCCGTGACCGATGTCGGCCAGAGCATCTACCGCCATGCCCAGAGCATGATCGAGGAGGCGCGGGCCGCGCGCGAGGTGGTCGACCGCCTCAGCGCCGAGCCACGCGGGCTGGTGCGGATGAGCTGCCCGGTGGCGCTGGCGCAGCGGCAGATCGCGCAGATCCTGCCCGACTTCCTCGCCTCGTACCCGCAGGTGCGCGTGCTGCTGCACGTCAGCAACCGCCGCGTCGATCTGATCAACGAAGGCATCGACATCGCCCTGCGCGTACGCTCGCAGCTCAACGACGACGGCAGCCTGGTGATGCGCAGCTTCGGCTCGATCCAGGAGCTGCTGGTCGCCAGCCCCGCCTATCTCGCCCGTCATGGCCGCCCGCGCACGCCCGACGAGCTGCGTGCGCACGTGAGCCTGAGCATGAGCGAGGAGGAGGGCAAGCAGCGCTGGGACCTGCAGGGCCCCGATGGCGAAACCGTGCGCATCGAGATGCAGCCACGGGTGATGGCGCACGACTTCCCCGTGCTGCGCGAGATGGCGGTGCGCGGTCTCGGCATCGCCTTGCTGCCGGAGACAGTCTGCGCCGACCAGGTGCGCACCGGCTCACTGGAGGTGGTGCTGCCGGACTGGAGTCTGCCGCAGGGCATCTGTCACGCCGTGTTTCCGACCCGGCGCGGCCTGCTGCCGGCCGTGCGCGTGCTGATCGACTTCCTTGCCGAGCGCCTGCCGCCGCTCATCGAGGCCTCGCGCCTGGATTGCGTCGGCTGCGACGGGCGCAAGGCAGTTTCGCCATCACCGGCCGGCGCGACAGCCGCCGCGCAAGGCAAGTAAACTGCGCATCCGCCGGCGGGCCTCGCGATGGTGGCCGCGCACCAGCGAAGTTTCCCGCCGCGCGATTCAGCAGTACCAGCAACGCAGAGATGGCCGAGTGGTCGCAGCCCGCGTCGTTTACGATCTGCCGGTGGCAGATCGTGACGCGGGCGAGGGTGAGGGTGACGCGGGCGAGGGTGAGGCAGGACGCCGAACGGCAGCGCACCAGGGATGGTTGCTCGCCGCGCAACCGGGGAGCATCGAGTACGGAGAGATGGCCGAGTGGTCGCAGCCCGCGTCGTTTACGATCTGCCGGTGGCAGATCGTGACGCGGGCGAGGGTGAGGCAGGATGCCGAACGGCAACGCACCAGGGAAGGTTGCTCGCCGCGCGATTCAGGAGCACCAACTACGGAGAGATGGCCGAGTGGTTTAAGGCAGCGGTCTTGAAAACCGCCAGGGGCGAAAGCCTCTCGTGGGTTCGAATCCCACTCTCTCCGCCACTTTCCGGCAGCGCCATCACGGCATGCTTGGCGATGATGCGACGACGGCCCGCCTCCCCTTGAAGACAACCTCCATCCTCTGGCGCCGCCTCGACCAGCCCGGTCACGAATTCGCTCGGCTGGCGCCGTGCGATGGCGGCTGGCTGCTGTCGGGCGCGGCGGTGCTGGCGGAGGCGGGTGAGCCGTGCCGGCTCGACTACCGCATCCGCTGCGATGCGCAGTGGCGAACGCTGGAGGTCGGGATCGAAGGCGTCGTTGGCACGCGCGAGGTCGCGCTGCGTGTCACGGTGGACGAGGCGCAGCGCTGGTTCGTCGATGGCGTGGAGTGCGCGGCGCTGGCCGGCTGCCAAGACGTCGACCTCGGCTTCAGCCCTTCGACCAATCTGCTGCCGATCCGCCGGCTCGCGCTGGCAGTGGGCGAGCAGGCGTCGGTACGCGCGGCATGGCTGCGGTTCCCGCAACTCGTGTTCGAGCCGTTGGAGCAGGTCTACCGACGGGTGGAGGCGAGGCGTTACGGCTACGAATCGGGCGGCGGGAGCTTCCGTGCCGAGCTCGATGTGGACGACGAGGGCTTCGTCGTCCGCTATCCGGATTTTTGGGAGCGGTTCGCGGCGGGGACCGGTCGAGGTCGGCGACGGCGAGGGTGAGGTGGTCGAGGCCGTCACCGGCGGGCGCCTGTGCGGCGCGTAGCAGGTCGGTGTCGCAGGAGCCGGCGCGCAGACTGCCGGAGATTCCGAGGATGCGGTTCATGGTGGGGCTCGTGCATCGCCGTGCGACGGTACGGGCATACGCTCGCCGTGAGCTTGACGGGCCCGGTCAGTCCCCGCCGGCCATCTCCAGAAGCTTGCTCACGGTGCGCCAGTTGCGCGCGGTGGCCGCCACACCCAGCGCCTTCTCGGCGCGCTCGGCGAGTCTGGATTTGCCGAAACCGTCGGGCGTGTGCAGATAGAAGGCGTGCTCGCCAAGAACATACCGCTCGCTGCCGCTGCGGTGACGCTCCAGCGCATCGAGGTCGGGTGCGGTGGCGGGCGCGGCAAGGAAGAACACATGCACGCGGGTCGGCGCGGCGTCGGCTTCCGGGAACGGATTGGCGGCGGCGATGGCGCGCAGGCGGGCGGCGTCGAACACCAGCACGTCCGGGGCGAAGCCGCACTCGCGCGCGATGGCGTCGCGCAGCGTGCCGGCCAGCCGGCGCGCATCGCGATGGCGGAAAACGACGTTGCCGCTCTGGATGTAGGTGCGAACATCCTCGCCGCCGAGCGACTGGATCAGCGCGATCAGCGACTTCATCGGCAGGCTGCGGGTGCTGCCGACGTTGATGCCGCGCAGCAGGGCGATCCAGGTGTTCATTCGGTCGTCTCCAGCCGGGCCTGTCCGCGCGTGGCGTCGCGGAGGGCGGCGGCCAGGGCGTCGAGGCGGTCGGCGGGCAGGCGGATGCGCAGGCGCAGGCCGTCGGCGGCGTAGTGTTCGTCGAGCTTCTCGGCCTGGTGCTGGGCGAGCAGGGTGTGCAGCGTGCCGGCGTGCTCGAAGCCGGCGGCGATGTCGGCTTCGCAGGTGTCGACCAGCGTGATGCGCGGGGCCAGTCGCAGGCACTCGGCGGCGGCGCCGCCATAGGCGCGCGCCAGGCCGCCGGCGCCGAGCTTAATGCCGCCGAACCAGCGCGTCACCACCACCATCACGCCGTCCAGCCCCTGCCCGTCGATGGCGGCGAGGATCGGCCGGCCGGCGGTGCCGGCGGGCTCGCCGTCGTCGCTGAAGCGGTAATGCTGCCCGATGCGGTAGGCCCAGCAGTTGTGGGTGGCGGCGGGGTCGGCGACCCGGTCGAGGAAGGCCAGTGCCGCCTCCGGCGAATCGACCGGCGCGGCCTGCGCCAGGTGACGGCTCTTCTTGACCTCCAGTTCGAACGAGGCCGGGCCGGCGAGGGTCTGCCGCCGGCTCATTCGGCCAGCGCCCGCAAGTCGTCGGGCAGCGGGTGGTCGGGGTGGACGTCGATGAAGCGGCGCAGGCTGCGGCGGGCGTCGTCGGCCTGGCCGGCGGCGAGGCGCTCGCGGATGCGCGCGATCCAGTCTGCCGGGGCGAGGCTTTCGTCGCTTTCCGGCGGCGGCAGTGTGGCATCGGGGACGGAGAGCAGGGCGGCGGCGGGCGCCGGCGGGGCGATGTCGCGCGTCTGCGGTCGCACAGTGTCGGCCGCAGCACGCCCGCGGACGCTGTCCGGTGCCGGGACAGTCTCGAGTGCGGGGGCGAGCGGCGCCACTTCGTCGAGCGGTGCGTCCGGGCGCTGCCATTGCCAGAACAGGGCGACTGCGAGCATGGCGGCGGCCGAGGCGCCGAAGCCCCAGCGCAGCGACAGGCGGCGGCGTGGGTTGTCCCGTTCGACAGCGGCGCGGGCGGCGGCGAGCACGGCGGCATCCAGCTGCGACGATGGGCCGCCGCCGGACAGGGCGCGGACGATGCGCGCCAGCGCGCGCTCCTCGGCGTCGTGGGCCTCCTTGCGCGGATCGTCGGTGTGCATCAGCTCGCCCTCAGTCTGGCGCGCAGCTTGTCCATCGCGTAGCGCAGCCGCGATTTGACGGTTTCACGGCCGACGCCGGTGATGCGGCCGATCTCCTCCAGCGACAGTTCCTGCTCCAGTCGCAGCAGCACCGCCTCGCGTTGCTCCGGCGGCAGTTCCTCCAGCGCGCGCTGCAGCCGGCGGCGCTCCTCGAATTCGGACAAACGCCTGTCGGGGGCATCCGGGTCTGCTTCGCGGGCGATGCGTTCCTCGCCGTCGGGCGGCGGATCCGGGCGGTGGCGCTTGGCGCGCCAGTGGTCGGCCAGCCGGTGGTGCGCCACCTGGTACAGCCAGGTGGCGAAGCGGGCTTCCGGCCGGTAGCGGATCCGGGCGGCGATCACCCGCTGCCAGACATCCTGGAACAGCTCTTCGGCCAGGCCGCGGTCGCGCACGCTGCCGTGCAGAAAGCGGAACAGCGGTGCGCGGTGACGGGCGTACAGCGTCTCGAAGGCGTTCGCCTCGCCACGGCCGAAGGCCTGCATCAGCTCCTCGTCGGTCGGCTCCCGGGTCATCGCCACAGCCTAGCCGCTGGCGAGGTCCACGGGAATGCTAGTCTTTGTCCGGGGCGTTGTTATGCTCCCGGGGCATGAGCCGGCGACGTATCCAGGCCAAGACCAGCAGGTCGCGCGACGCGCAGCGCACCAAGGCGTCGGCCTGGCGGGCCATCGCCTATGCCGAGGACATGGCCGCGCTGGCCGAGGTGCTGCGCGAATTCGCGGCCGGCGCGCCCGTGGCCCTGTGCTGCGGACGTTCGGGTGGGCGCAGCGGTCGTTTCGGCAGCGATGCCGGCCTCCCGGCCGACCTGCGCGATGCCCTGGCCGAGGCCATCGAGGCCCTCGACGACCGTCCGCGCCGCAGCGGGTCGGGTGCCGGTTTCGCCCAGGCGAGGGCCGTCCCGCATGCGCTGGGCTGGGTGGCGGTGGCGCTGGGATGCGAGGGGCAGTGCTCCGAGGACCGCCTGCGCCACCTCGCCGATGCCGCGCTGCGTCGGGCGGCCACCCTGCTCGAGCGCGAGCACCTGCACGAGACCGTGCACCGGTTGGAGAAGGCCGAACTGCTGCAGAGCGCGCTCTACGCCATCGCCGACATGGCCAGCGCGCCGCTCGAGATGAGCGAGATGCTGCGCGGCATCCATCGGATCGTGTCCGACCTGATGTATGCCGAGAACTTCTACATCGTCCTCTACGATGCCGCACGCGAATCGATCCGCTTCCTCTATTTTGCCGACTCCAAGGACAACTTCGCCCCCGATCCGGAGACCGAGTTCGCCATCGCCGACCTGCCGAACAGTCTCACCGTGGCGCTGATCCGCCGCGGCCAGTCGATGATGGGCCCGTCCGGTCGTGTCGCGGAAGAGCTCGGGCTGGCGTCCAGCCCGCAGACCGGGCCGGAGAGCGAGGACTGGCTGGGCGTGCCCATGCTCGACGACCACGGCGTGCGCGGCGCCGTCGTGGTGCAGAGCTACGACCACGGCGTGCGCTACAGCGAGGAGGACCGGACGCTGCTGACCTTCGTGGCGCGGCATATCCTGACCGCTCTGTTGCGCAAGCAGGGACAGCACGAGCTGGAGCAGCGGGTGCGCGACCGCACCCGCGCGCTCGCCGCCGCGAACGACGAGCTGCGCCAGGAGATCGAGGAGCGCCAGCGCGCCCAGCGCCTGCTGGCCGCGCAGTTCCGCATCGCCGAGCTGTCCATCGGCGCCGACAGCATGGAGTCGTTCTATGCCCAGGTGCATGCCGTGGTCGGCGAGCTGCTGTACGCGAAGAACTTCTTCATCGCGCTGCTCTCCGAGGACGGCACGGCACTGGAGTTCCCTTACTCGGTGGACGAGCGTGACCCGCCACGGCCACGTCGCCTGCTCGGGCGCGGACTCACCGAGTACGTGCTGCGCACCGGCCGTCCGCTACTGGTCGATCAGGCAGCCCACGAAGCGCTGCAGGCGCGGGGCGAGGTGATCACCTCCGGCGCGCCCTCGGACTGGTGGCTGGGAGTGCCGCTGGTGCAGGACGAGCGCACCATCGGAGTGCTTGCCGTGCAGAGCTACTCGCCCGGGATCGGCTTCAACCTGCACGATCAGGAGCTGCTGAGCTTCGTCGCCTTCCATATCGCTGCCGGCCTGGAGCGCAAGCAGGCGCAGGATCGCCTCAAACTCGCCTATGCCGAGCTGGAGCAGCGCGTCGAGGAACGCACCCATGCCCTGGCCGAGGCCAACCGCGAACTGCGCGCGATGATCGCCGAGCGCGAGCGCGCGGAGGAGCGGCTGACCCACCAGGCTCTGCACGACAGCCTGACCGGGCTGCCCAACCGCGTCCGTCTGCTCGACCGGCTGCAGGCGGCGATGGCACGCTATCACCGCGACCCGCGAAGGTCGTTCGCGGTGCTGTTCCTCGACCTCGACCGCTTCAAGGTGGTCAACGACAGTGTCGGCCACCTGATCGGTGACGAGATGCTCGTGCAGGCCGGCCGGCGCATCGCCGGCGCGGTGCGCGAGCCGGATACCGTGGCCCGGCTCGGGGGAGACGAGTTCGCCATCCTGCTGGAGGAAATCCACGGCGAAGAGGAGGCGTGCGAGGTGGCGGCGCGCGTGATCGACGCACTCGCCGCGCCGATGATCATCGGCGACAAGGAGCTGTACACCTCGGCCAGCATCGGCATCGCCATGGCCCATCCGCGCTACAGCCAGGGCGAGGAACTGCTGCGCGACGCCGATGTGGCGATGTATCGGGCCAAGGCTGCCGGCCGGCAGCGCTACGAGATCTTCGACGAGCAACTGCGCCATGAGGCCTTGCGCGTGCTCGACATCGAAAGCGACCTGCGCCGGGCCCTGGCCACCGGCGATTTCGAGCCGCACTTCCAGTCCATCGTGCGGCTCGGCGATGCCCACCGGGTGGGTCTGGAGTCGCTGTTGCGCTGGCGCCATCCCTGCCACGGCATTCTCTGTCCCGAGCACTTCCTGGCCGTGGCGCAGGACAGCGGCCTGATCGAGCAGATCGATTGGCTGCTGTTCGAGCGCACCTGCCGGCTCGCGCCATCCCTGCTCGGCCCCGGGCAGTACGTCAGCATCAATGTCTCGCCACGTCATTTCCGTTCGCCGCGACTGGCCGGGCGACTGCTGGAGCTGATGGCCGTCAATGGCCTGGCGCCGTCACAGGTGCGCATCGAGATCACCGAGGGGGCCCTGCTCGACGACTCCTCGGTGGTGCGCGACAGCCTGGTGCAGTTGCGCGAGGCCGGTGTCGTGGTACAGCTGGATGACTTCGGTACCGGCTATTCGGCACTGTCGTACCTGCACCGCTTCCCGATCGGCTCGCTCAAGATCGACCGCAGCTTCATCGCCGGGCTGGACAGCAGCTCCGGGCAAGGTGGCACGGCGGTGGTGCGTGCCATCCTGGCACTGGCGCGCTCGCTCGGCATCGAGGCGATCGCCGAGGGCATCGAAACCCCGGCGCAGCGCGAGACGCTGATCGGGCTGGGTTGCGCCTACGGCCAGGGCTACCTGTTCGACGCGCCATGGGCGGCCGGCGAGATCGGCGCGCCGGACGTTCACCTGGCCTGACTGCCGCACCCCGGCCGCAGCCGGGGTGCGGGCGATGTTGCGACGGTTACCAGACGTCGACCGACAGGCGCACGTACCACTCGCCGCCGTTGAAGCCGAACGGGGAGGACAGCGGATAGCTGAGCCCGAGGAAGTTCAGCACCCCGTTGGTTTCGCGGTCGGGATAGGTGTCGAAGATGTTCTGTCCGCCCACGGTGAGGTGGAACCGGTCGCGGATGTGCCAGGTCGCAGCCAGGTCGAACAACCACTTGGAACCGAAGCTGGCCCGTTCGCCGAAGGTGAAGTCCTGCCAGCCGGAGTAGCGGTTGGCACGCACGAGCAGGTCCACGTTCCACGGCGAGCGGTAGTCGAAGGTCAGCACCGAGCGGTTGCGCGGCAGCTGGTTCTCCAGGTCGAACACGCGCTCCTCGTCGATCGTGCCCGGATCGAAGCGTCGCACCTTCTGCTTGTTGTAGCTGTGGCGCGCGTCGAAGATGGCCCAGCCGTACTCGCCGAAGTCGGCGCGGTAGTTGGCCACCAGATCCACGCCCTCCACGGTGGTGTCGAAGGCGTTGGTGAAGAACGACACGAAGCCGAGCAGTTCGGCGCCGGGCACGCCGGCGTCGATCAACCGCTGCTGTTCGGGCGAGCCGGGCTCGATGTTGAAGCTGGCCAGTGCGATGCGGTCGTCGACGTCGATGTTGTAGTAGTCGAGCGTCACGGTGAAATCACGTGACGGTGCGTACACGATGCCGGCCGAGTAGGCGAACGACTCCTCGACTTCCAGCGGCCGCGAGCCCAGCGCGACCGAGGCCGGATGGCTCACTGGGAAGGTGCCCAGCGGCACCAGTGTGCCGGAGGCGTCGGCGGTGGTGGTCACGTCCAGCGTATTGGCCTGGCCCGGCGTCGGCGCGCGGAAGCCGGTGTTGACCGTGCCGCGCAGGGCGAATGTCTCGCTGGCCTGGAAGCGCGCCGACACTTTCCAGTCGAAGTGGGTGTCGAAGGCTGCCGATTCCTCGACGCGGCCGGCCAGGCCTACCGTCAGCCGGTCGGTCGGATCGGTCTCGAGGTCGAGGTAGGTGGCCCAGCTGTTCTGGCTGAAGCGGCCGGCCGATTCCGGGCCGTCGCCCTGGAAGCCGTCCGAGCCGACGCCGAACAGCAGCGCGGTGGGGCCGCTCTCGTACGAGGCGGGGTCGCCCTGGCCGATGATGTAAGTCTCGCTGCGCCATTCGGCGCCGAAGGCGATGTTGAGCGGCGCGGCGAACACGCTGTTCTCCAGCGCGTAGGCGAAGTCCAGGTTGACGCCACGCTCGCGCTGCGTCAGCGTGCCGGGCCGGAACTCGGTCGGGCTGAGGCGACCGAGGCTGGGGTTGATCGAGTCGCGCAACAGGTAGGCGACCCGGTTCTCGCCCAGGCGCCCGCTCAGATCCCAGCGCAGGCCGCCGGCGCTTTCGCCGCGGATGCCGAGAACGGTTTCGAAGTCCTCGATCTCGGCGCCGAAGGTGGGCGTGTAGCCGCCCGGGAAGCGGGTATGGATCGGGTTCAGGGCAACCCAGCCGGACGGGCTGGTCGCGCTCGGGGTGAGGTAGTCGGCCGGGTTGAGGCCGCGGGCGATGATGGCGTTGACCAGGGCCTGGTCGACCGGGTCGGGCTGGCCGTCGCCGTCGCTGTCCACCATCAGCGTGCCGCGCGGGCGGATGCCGGGTACGCCGACCGGGGTGCGATAGAAGAAGCTGGAGTCGAAGTCCTGGTCGGCGTAGCTGCCGAAAGCGTAGGCGCGAACGCTGTCGCTGACCCCGATCTCGCTGTTGAAGAACAGCCGGATGCCCTCGGCATTGGGATCGCCCCAGCGCTGGCCGAGGCCGTTGAACGGCACCCGGTCGCGACCGACGATGTTGCCCACGACGGCGGCGTCGGCGCGCGGATGGCCGCGCGAGGTGAAGTCGTTGTTGAAATACTCGGCGGTGAGGTTGAAGAAGCCGTCGCTGGTCAACGGCGTGCCCCAGCTGAGCGATGCGCGGTACTTGTCGCCGTCGCCTTCGTAGGTCGAGCCGTATTGGCCGTCGATCTTCAGGCCGCTGGAGTAGTCGTTGAGGATGATGTTGATGACGCCGGCGATCGCATCGGAGCCGTACTGCGCCGAGGAGCCGTCACGCAGCACCTCCACGCGTTGGATCGCCGCGGCCGGGATCAGGCCGAAATCGACCGCCTGCGCGCCCTGGTTGACCGTGCCGAACGGCTCGACCTGCAGGTTGACCAGCGCTGAGCGGTGGCGGCGCTTGCCGTTGATGAGCACCAGTGTCTGGTCGGGCGGCAGGTTGCGCAGGCTGGCCGGGCGGATGAAGGCGGTGCCGTCGGCGATGGGGAAACGCTGGGTGTTGAACGACGGTGCGATGTTGGCCAGCTGGTCGGTGAATTCAGGCGAGGACTGCCGTTCCAGCGTCGTCGGGTAGAACACGTCGATCGGCGAGATCGACTCGGTCGGCACGCGACCGCGCACACGGGTGCCCGTGACGATGATCTGGTCGAGCTGGGCGACTTCCTCTTCGGCGGCCGTGGCCTCCTGTGCCTGGGCCGGGACGGCCAGCACGGCGCAGAACAGCGCCGTGGCCGAGTACAGGGCCGAGCGGCGCAGTCTCGCGCCGGCATGCTGACGGATCCCGGCGCCAGGCATGCCCGGCCGTTGCGGCCTGGGCCTCTTGCATTTCTGCGTCTGCATTGTCTTGCTCCCCTGAACGTGTCGAAGGACGGCCGCCTGCCGACGGCCACCGGCGGGAGCCGCCCTCCGGTTGGCCGGAGTGGTCTTTCGGACTCCCGTCATCAGCGCTTTTACTCTTTTCTTACATCCAGGGAAAGGGTTTTCTCCGGGGATAAAAGCTTTTCTGAAACAGACGGTTGCATTCCGGCGACGCGGAGCGCATCGCTGTCGGACGGACGGCGGGACAGGGACAAGCAGGGGGCGGAGGGCTGGCCGGGTCAGTCGTCCTGCCGGTCGTCGACCGTCAGATGCCGCTGGCCGTCGGCGAACTGCGCCCGCACGCGCCGCCCAGGCGTCGCCTCGCCGGCGAGCCGCAGCAGCGCCCCGCTGTCGCGGTCGCGCAGGATCACGTAGCCGCGCGCCAGCGTGGCCAGGGGGCTGGTGGCTTCCAGTGCGCGGGCGAGCCCCGCCAGGCGCAGGGCCTGCTGCTCGAGTCGGCGCGCGAGCAGGAACTGTTGGCGCTCGCGCAGGCGACGCAGGCGTTCGCGCGAATCCTGCAGACGCCGCCGGGGATGCACTGCCCGCAATCGTGCGGCCGCCGTCGCCAGGCGGCCCTGGCTGCGCTCGATCAGGCGTCGCGCGATCAGCCGCAGTCGTGCGGCCGCCGCCGCCAGGCGACCCTCGCTGCGCTCGATCAGGTGTCGCGCGACCAGCCGCAGGCGGTGGTCGAGATCGCCCAGGCGCTGGCGGCTGCGGGCCACGCGCTGCTGCGGGCTGACGGCGCGCAAGCGCAGCCAGGCGCGGTCGGCACGCTGCGCCAACCCCCGATGCAGGCGGGCGAAGGCGCTGTCCAGCCGTCGCCGTTGGGCGGCGAGGGCGGCCAGCAGTTCGCCGCGATCGGGGGCGAGCAGTTCGGCGGCGGCCGAGGGCGTGGGGGCGCGCAGGTCGGCGGCGAAGTCGGCCAGGGTCACGTCGATCTCATGGCCGACGGCCGATACCAGGGGTACTGGCGATTCGACGATCAGGCGCGCCAGCGCCTCGTCGTTGAAGCACCACAGGTCTTCAAGCGAGCCGCCGCCACGGGTCAGCAGCAGGGCATCGTGGCGTCCGCTGGCGTAGGCGCGGCGCAGCATGGCGGCGATTTCGGCGGCGGCGCTCGTGCCCTGCACCGGTACCGGCAGGATTTCCGCCTCGATCAGCGGGAAACGCCGGCCGAGCACGCTGAGCACGTCGCGCACCGCGGCACCGTGCGGCGAGGTGAGAATGCCCAACCGGCGCACGAAGCGCGGCAGCGGGCGCTTGCGGGCGGCGTCGAAGAGGCCCTCGGCGGCGAGTCTGGCCTTCAGCTCCTCGAAGGCGCGGCGCAGGGCGCCTTCGCCGGCCTCTTCCATGTGATCGAGCACCAGCTGGCAGTCGCCACGCGGCTCGTACAGGGTGAGCCGGCCGCGGGCGAGCACGCGCTGGCCATCGGCGGGGCGGAAGCGCAGCAGCAGCGCCTTGTTGCGGAACAGTGCGCAGCGCACCTGGGCACGCTCGTCCTTGAGGCTGAAGTACAGGTGGCCGGAGGCCGGGCGCGACAGATTGCTGATCTCGCCTTCGATCCAGACCAGCGGAAAGGCATCCTCCAGCAGATCGCGCGCCAGCGCGTTGAGCTGGCCCGGGGTCAGTATCTGGCGTTCGTGGGCAAGGTCGGACACGTACGGGCTCCGGGGGCGGCCGGCCAGCATGCCGCTGCCGACCGTCAGCGGCAAGCCGCGGCGGCCGGTCGCGGGCCCGGAGGGCGGGCGGTCTAGAATATGCATCGGTTCCTCCGGCGAAACCCATGACCAGCCCCAGCTACCGCCATCTGCGCGACCTGCCGCCGATCGAAAGCAGCGGCAAGGCCTCGGTCT
Source organism: Rehaibacterium terrae (assembly GCF_014202935.1). Taxonomy (GTDB): domain Bacteria; phylum Pseudomonadota; class Gammaproteobacteria; order Xanthomonadales; family Xanthomonadaceae; genus Rehaibacterium; species Rehaibacterium terrae. The sequence continues at coordinate 79,577 of NZ_JACHHX010000004.1, forward strand.
TGCCGACCGACGCGCGGCGGCTCGCCGCCTGGGTGGCGGCCCTGCCGCGCGCCAATCCGGCCGTCGTGCAGGAGCAGCTGCGCGACGCACTGGATGCGCTCGCCGCGCAGCGCCTCAGCGGCGGCGCCCGCTTCGATGCGCTGGAGCTGCTGCGCTCGCCGGTGGCGGAGGCCGTCGCACAGCTCGAAGGCCAGTTCGTCGGCGCCACCTTTCCGCTCCCGCCGGCCAAGGTCCGTGCCGCGCAAGACGCCGAACGCTTCCACGTCGCTCTGGCGCATGGCTACCGCCTGGCCGCGGCCGACCTGTGCACGCCCACGGGCAAGCCGCCGATGCTTCGCGGCGGCACGGTCGCCACGGCACTGGGACGCGCCATGCATCATTACGGCGCCGCGCTGGCCAAGGCCTGGCAGGTCTACCGCGCCCCTCAGCCAGGCAGTTGGCAGGGCCTGCATCGTTGCCATGCGTTCGCCGTCGAGTGCGGACTCGGCAGCAAGACGATCGACGATCCGCTGGCCGGGTCGCGCCAGACGCTCGACGCGATCTACTGTGCGACCTTGCTGGCCTCGCTGTGCAACCCCTACGCACACAGCCAGGCCGAACAGGAGGTGCTGTGGGCGCTGGCGCGTGCCTACGCGCCGCAGTGCCCGCTGTCGGGCGAGGGCGGGCCGGATGCGCTCGCCATGATCGATCCCGAAAGCGACTGCGGCCCGGGGATCGGTGGTGGCGGCCCGGACGGCGCGGCCTACCTGGACACGTCGCGACTGCGCGCCGACATCGACCACGCGCTGGCGCACGGCGGCGAAAGCCGCCTGCGGCTGTCGCCTTCGCACGGCGTGGTCGTGCAGAGCGGGCGCAAGCTGCTGGAGAGCGTGCAGCGCAGCCTGGGGCAGGCGGTGGCGGCCCGTGCCGAGGGGCGCCTGCCGGGCGGTCACGTGCTCGACTGCGTGATCGGCATGAGCGTGCTGCACTACTACCTGGCCGGCCGGCTGGACTTCGACGCCTTCGTGCGCCAGGCGCGCGAAGGCCAGATCCAGATGGTCGACCGCGCCGCCTGGACGCATGCCGGCGGGGAATTGACGCGCCTGCCGCCCGTGCCGACGCAGGTGCTGGATCAGAGCCTGCACGGCTATCGTGTCGCCTGGGGGAGCGATGCACAGGCGCGTGCCCGGGTCGGCGAACTGGTCGGTTTGTCGCTGCCGGACGAGCCGGACGACGAGCGCGACTGGATGGTCGGCATCATCCGCTGGCTGCGCTACGAGGAGGACGGCAGCATTTCGGCCGGCATCGAGCTGCTGGCGCGACGCGCCCATGCGGTCGGCCTGCGCGGGCTGAACGGGCGGGGCGACGACCGTCCGCCGCTGCGGGCCTTGGCCCTGTTGCCGCTCGACGGCGAGACCGGCGCGCGGTACCTGAGCCAGGAGCCCGGCGAGTTCGACGGCGGCGAGATCGAGATCCTGCGTCCATCGCGGCTCGACGGCGCGGGCGAGAACATCCTCAGTGCGTCGCGGACACGCCTGGGTCTGCTTCACAACGGCGGCGACTACGTGCTTTACGGCACCTCCGCGTCCGCCCGGGAGTCGTTTTCATGAGCGATCGTTACGGACCCGCGCCGCGTCGGCGTGCGCGGGCGGTACGGGTCGGCACCGTCACGGTCGGCGGCGATGCGCCGGTCGTGGTGCAGTCGATGACCAACACCGACACCGCCGACGTCAAGGCCACCGCGCAGCAGATCGCCGAGCTGTGGCGTGCCGGTTCGGAGGTGGTGCGCGTCACCGTCAACACGACCGAGGCCGCCGCCGCGGTGCCGCGCATCGTCGAGCGGCTGGCGATGATGGGTGTGGAGGTGCCGATCGTCGGCGATTTCCACTACAACGGTCACCAGCTGCTGGCCGCCGAGCCGGCCTGCGCGGAGGCGCTGGCCAAGTACCGCATCAACCCGGGCAACGTCGGCTTCGGCAAGAAGAAGGACGTGCAGTTCTCGACGATCGTCGAGACCGCCATCCGCTACGGCAAGCCGGTGCGCATCGGCGTCAACTGGGGCTCGCTGGACCAGTCGCTGGCCGCGCGGCTGATGGACGAGAACCACGACCGCGCCGAGCCCTGGGACGCCGCGCGCGTGCTGCGCGAGGCGCTGATCGTGTCGGCGCTGGAGTCGGCGCAACGCGCCGAGGCGCTGGGCCTGCCGGGCGACCGCATCATCCTCAGCGCCAAGGTCAGCGGCGTGCAGGAGCTGATCGCGGTGTACCGTGACCTGGCCGCGCGCTGCGACTATCCGCTGCACCTGGGGCTGACCGAGGCTGGCATGGGAAGCAAGGGCATCGTCGCCTCCACCGCGGCGCTGGCGGTGCTGCTGCAGGAGGGTATCGGCGACACCATCCGCATCTCGCTCACCCCCGAGCCGGGCCAGTCACGCACCGCCGAAGTGGTCGTTGCCCAGGAACTGCTGCAGACCATGGGCCTGCGTGCGTTCACGCCGCTGGTCACCGCCTGTCCGGGCTGCGGGCGCACCACCTCGAGCTTCTTCCAGGAGCTGGCCAAGACCGTGCAGGAACATGTCCGGGCCAAGATGCCGGAGTGGAAGCTCAAACATCCCGGTGTCGAGAATCTCTCGCTGGCGGTGATGGGCTGTGTGGTCAATGGCCCTGGCGAGAGCCGTCATGCCGACATCGGCATCTCGCTGCCGGGTACCGGCGAGGCGCCGGCCGCGCCGGTGTTCATCGACGGCGTGAAGGCGATGACCCTGCGCGGCGACAACATCGCCCGCGAGTTCGTGGCGATCATCGACGACTACGTCGCGCGTCGCTATCGGGCCGAAGCCGGCTGATCCGGCCGAGCGAGCAGGCCTGCGCCGCGCCCGGCGGGCGGGCGAGCGCGACTCAAGCAGACGGACCGGTTCGATGCGATCGGGTATGACGCGGCGCTGGAGGACAATCTGCGCCGCACGCTCTACTGACGGCGCACTGCGAGGATCAGGGGAAGTCGCTGAAATCCGGCGCGATGCGGTAGGCGCGGCACAGTTCGTCGAGGCCGGCGGGATGTCCCTCGATACGTGGGCGGCGGCCGCTCACAGCCTCGATGCGGGCGATCAGTTCGGCCAGCAGGGCGATGCCGGCCACGTCGATACGGTCGATGCCGCGCAGGTCGATGGTCTCCACGTGGCGCAGACCGGCGTCATGCAACGGGAAGTCGGCGACGCGCTCGCGGTCGAGCGCGCCGTCCAGCCTGAGCACAGTCTCGGAGCTCACTGGGCGTCCCTGATCTGGATGCGCCCGGCACGCAGGTCCTCGGTGACCTGGGCGATGCCGCGCTGGCGCAGCGGTTCGTCGAACTGGGTGCGGTAGGTCTGCACGTAGGAGATGCCCTCGACGATCACGTCGAACACCTTCCAGTCGTCGCCGCGCTTGCGGAACAGGTACTGCACTGGCACCGGCGCGCCGGAGGCGCGCAGCACCTCGGTGTTCACCCGCACGATCTGGCCATCGCGCAGTGGCTGCTCGCCGGTGACCCGGACACGGGTCTTGTCGGGATCGATCTCCAGCAGGGCGCGACCGTAGCGGTGCAGCAGATTGTCCGCCAGCGCCTGGGCGAAGGCGTCCACCTCGGCGTCACTGGCTCGGCGGCCGTGCAGGCCGAGCACCATGCGGGCCGAGTAGTTCTGGTCGAGCACTTCGCCCAGTGTGCTGCGGATGAACTCCTGCAGCGCCGCGTCGTTGGCGTTGAACTCGTCGCGGCGTTCCTTGATGCCAGCCAGGACGGCAGCGGTGGTCTGCTCGATGACCAGCTTCGGGCGCGGGCCGGCGACGGCGGCGCCGACGACCAGCATCAGCGCAGCGGCGGCCAGCAGTCGCAACAGGGGGGCGGGAAACATGACGGAAACTCCTTGGGTTCCTTCCGTGCTCATTCGTCCGTCGCCGGGGCGTTTTCGTCGCCGCCGCCGAACAGGTACTTGCCGATCAGCTGCTCCAGAACCACCGCGGACTGGGTCAGGACGATCTCGTCGCCGTCGCGCAGCGGTTCCGGGTCGCCGCCGGGGGCGAGGGCAACATAGCGCTCGCCGAGCAAACCGCTGGTGAACACGGCGGCGGAAGTGTCGACCGGGATGTCCGAATAGGCCGAGTCGATCTTCAGGGTCAGCACCGCCTCGAAGGTCTGCGGATCGAGCTGGATGCGGCTGATCTCGCCGACCGTGACGCCGCCGATCTTGACCGGAGCGCGCACGCGCAGCTCGCCGATGTTGCTGAAGCGGGCGGTGACGGTGTAGCTGCCGCCGCCCAGGCCGGTCTTGCCGTTGGTCGAGGCGAAGGCCAGCACCAGCAGGGTGGCGAAGGAGAGCAGCAGGAACAGCCCTACCGCGAGTTCGAATCGGTTGCCGGAACGGTTCATGGTCAGAACAGCATCGCGCTCAGGATGAAGTTGGAGACGAGCACCAGCAGCGAGCCGTTGACCACCGCGCGGGTGGTGGCGACCGAGGTGCCCTCGATGGTGGGCTCGGTGTGGTAGCCGACGTGGGTTGCCATCAGTGCGGCAATCAGACCGAACACCAGGCACTTGAGGAAGGCGCCGAGGAAATCATCGACCAGGTCGATGCTCTCGCGCAGCGCCGACCAGAAATAACCGGCGTCCAGGCCCAGTACCCAGACCGCCTCGAAGTAGCCGGCGGCGATGGCGAAGCTGCAGAAGAACGCGCACAGCAGCGGCACGCCCAGCACCGCCGCCCAGAAGCGCGGCACCACGACCTTGGCGACCGGATCGATCGCCATCAGCGACAGCGCCGGGATCTGGTCGGTGGCGCGCATCAGGCCGAGTTCGGCGGCCATGGAGGAGCCGGCGCGGCCGATGAAGAGCAACGCCGTCAGCACCGGCCCGAGCTCGCGGTACAGCGACAGGCCGAGCAGGGTGCCGAGCGAGTTGGTGGCGCCGAAGGTGCTCAGGGTGCGATAGCCCTGCAGGGTCATCACCAGGCCGACGAAGGCACCGCCGACGGCGATGATCGGCAGCGAGCGCACGGCGATGGCATACAGCTGCGCGACGATGTCGGCCAGCAGGTCGCGGCGCGGGTAGCTGGCGCGCAGGATGGTGACCAGGAACAGGCCGGATTCGCCGATGGCGGACAGGGCGCGTGCGGCGGGCATGGTCAGCCTCCCAGCGCCGCGGGGCGTTCGCGGCCGGCGTCGAAGGGGATCGGGCCGTCCGGTTCGCCGGCCATGAACTGGTGCAGCAGCGGGTCGTCGGTGGCCTCCAGTTCGGCCGGGGTGCCGTCGAAGGCGATGCCGCCATTGGCGACCACGACCACCCGGTCGGCGATCGGCAGGCATTCGAGCATGTGGTGGGTCACCACCAGGCTGGTCAGTCCGAGCATGTCGTTCAGGCGCTTGATCAGGCTGACAATCACACCGGTGGCGATCGGGTCCAGGCCGGTCAGTGGCTCGTCGTAGATCATCAGCGGCGGATCCAGCGCCAGTGCGCGCGCCAGCGCCACGCGGCGGGCCATGCCGCCAGACAGTTCGCGTGGGTAAAGATCGATCGCCGAGCGCAGGCCGACCGCGTTGAGCTTGAGTTCGACGATGCGGCGGATCACCGCGTCCGGCAGCCGGGTGTGGTAGCGCAGCGGCAGGGCGACGTTCTCGCCGGCGGTCAGGTCGGAGAGCAGGCCGTTGCCCTGCAGCAGCACGCCGATGCGTCGGCGCAGCGCCATCAGCGCGCGCGGCCGTCCGGCCGGCACCGGCTCGCCGAACACCTCGACCGTGCCGCTGGCGGGCGCCAGTTCGCCGGTGATGGCGTGCAGCAGGGTGGACTTGCCGGCACCGCTGGGACCGAGCACGGCCACCACGCTGCCACGCGGTATGTGCAGGCTGGCGCGGTCCAGGATGGTACGGCCGCCGCGGACGATGCGCAGATCGTCGATGCGGACGGCAGGCATGTCGTGAGTGTCGTTCACGGCGGTCGGTGGGACGACGGGCATCAGTCGTCGTAGTCCTCAAGGTCGAAGAGATAGTCGGGCAGCTCGTCCTCGCCGTCGTTGATCAGGAAGCGACGGCGTTGCAGCCAGGCGTCGCGGATCAGGACGTAGTCATCGGACGCGTCGCTGACGAAACCCTCGGCGGCCAGCGCCTGTCCGCGCAGGTCCACCAGGTACAGCCCGGAGACGAAGATACGGGTCTTTTCACGCTCGAAGTGGCGGAACGGGCCGAGCTGGTAGTCGCCGGCGTCGCCGAAGGCGTCGCGCACGGTGGTCGGGCCGAGGAAGGGCAGCACGACGTAACGCGAGTTCCGCCAGCCCCAGGTCGCCATGGTCTGGCCCATGTCCTCGCGGCGGATGCGCAGGCCGGCGTCGCTGGCCGGATCGAGCAGGCCGCCGAGGCCGAGCGTGGTGTTGATCGCGAAGCGCGCCATCGCACTGCCGGCCTGCGCCGGTTTGCCCTGCAGCAGTTGGTGCAGGGCGGTGAACGGCTGGAACAGGTTGGTGAAGAAATTGCCGACACCGCGTCGCACCACCGGCGGAGTCAGGGTGGTGTAGACGGTCGCCAGCGGCCGCGCCACGTAGCGATCCACCCGTTGGTTGAAGGCGTGCGTGCGGCGGTTGAAGCGCTCCCAAGGGTCGGCGTCGAAGCTGCCGTTCTGGGCCTCGTTGGCCGGCTCCTGCGCTTGCTCGGCGGCGAGCGCGGGCGCGCCAGCGAGCGCGAGCAGCATTGTCAGCGAGCGGAGGAGATGACTCATGCGTCCTGCGGAAATGTCCAGTCGGGGCAAAAAAATGGCGGCCAAGCCAACGGAATCGAGACGGTCTCGCGGCCAACACGACCGCGGGCAGCGGCCGCATGACCCTGCCCCGATGGCCGGAAAGCGCGCAGGGACGGGCATTTTGCCATAGCGCCCGCGCATTCCGGCGTTGGCGACGACGCACCGGCCGGGATGCTCTGTCCCGCGCCGTTCGCCAGCGCGGGCAGGATGATGCCCGGGAGAACGTGAAGCGCAGCCCTACGCACTCTGGGCAGGCATGCCACGGCCATCGCTTGCAGCGATCGCCTGGCGATGCGGGCCAGCGATGGCTCGCCTGACAGGCCGGGCATGAACGGCCTGCCGGCGCTCGGGTTCCGGACGATCCCTCCCGAGCTGTCGCCACGCGGGCCCCGCCACGACCGCTCGTTGCGCCGCTTGCCCTGGCTGGCATAACCTCGCACGTGCGAAAGGGAACTTCGGGGGAACCCATGATTCGCGTCTTCCTGCTCGACGATCATGCGTTGGTCCGCACCGGCTTCCGCATGATCCTGACGCAACAGGTCGATATGGAGGTGGTCGGCGAGGCGGCAAGCGGCGAGGAAGGGTTGCCGCTGATCCGCAAGCTCAGGCCGGACATCCTGCTTTGCGATCTGCACCTTCCCGGCGTGAGCGGGCTGGAAATCACCGAGCGGGTCGTGAAGGGCAGCTACGGACCACGCGTGATCGTCGTGTCGGTGCAGGAGGACGGCCCGATGCCGCGCCGGTTGCTCGAAGTCGGCGCATCCGGCTACCTCGGCAAGGGCTGCGAAGCGAACGAACTGCTGCGTGCGATTCGCGACGTGCATGCCGGCAAGCGATACCTCGCCGGCGGCTTGGCGCAGAAGCTGGCCTTCGGCGCGCTCACCGGCGACGAGTCGCCGTTCGACCGGCTTTCGCCGCGTGAGCTGGAGGTGGCGATGATGCTCAGTCAGGGCAAGCGCATGGAGGACATCGCCCGTCACCTCAGCCTGAGCGCGAAGACCGTGGCCACGCACAAGTACCGGCTGTTCGAGAAGCTCGGCATCGGCGACGTGGTGGCGCTGGCACGCTTGGCCGGCCAGTATGGACTGATCGACGCCGCGACCGGCTGAGCGCAACGGGAACGGGCGCCCGGAAGCGCCCGTTCCGCATTCCGCTGTCGCGGCGCCATCAGCCGGTCGATTTGCTCTCCTCGCCGGCGGCGGCCTCGCCGCCGGCGCGCGCTCCGTCCGCCGGAGCCGTGTCGCTGGCTGGCGCGGATGTTTTCTCGGCTGGCGGGCGGTTGGCGGTTTCGATCGTGGCCGGGCTTTCGTTCCCGGGCGACGACGGGCGCGGGGGGGCAACCGGCGTGGGCATTGGGGGCGGCGCATGGATCGCCGCGGCGACGGCGGTGGACAGCGGGATCACCAGCGGTGGCTGACGGACCGGCGGCTCCGGGGGGATGATCCGGGCGGCCGGCCTGGGAGCGGGCTTGGCGATTTCAGGCGCTGTCGCACCGGCTGATTCCGGGCCGTCGTTCGCGGAGGCCGTCCGCGGCTTGTCGTTGGCAGGCGCTGCCGGGGCCGGTTGACGGTCGTCCGCGGCGGCATCCGCCGCCGGGACCGGTGCGGAAGCGGCTGCGCGGCCCGCGACGGGCTCGCCAGCGGGTGCGACGGGCGGTGTCGGGGAGGGGGGCTGCGACTGCGGTGCGACCGCGGCCGGCGCCCGGTCGCGGCGGTCTTCCACGGCCGGCTCCTCCTCGTCGAAATCGAAGCCGGGCTGGCTCATGCTCTCCGGCGAGCCCTCGACCGGCGTGCTTTCCTGACGGCGGCGGCGGCGACCGCCGCGGCGGCCACGGCGACGGCGAGTGCTGCCGGGGGCGCCGGCTTCGCCCGTCTCGGTGCCGGCCTGGGCCGCCGTCGAGGTGGCATCGGCGGCCGGGACTGCTACGGCCTCGCTCACTGCCGGCTCGGTGGTGAGCGCAGCGGCGGGAATGGCGGCGGTTCCGGTGTCGGTTTCCGGCGCAGGCTGGACAGGCGGCGCGGCGGCCTTGCCGTCCTTGCGCTCGGCTTCCGGGCGAGCGGGCGGCTCCCGGCGCTCCGGCTTGGCCTGCGCCGGCTGGCCGCTCTGGCGGGAGGGATCTGCCTTGCCGCCACGCGGCTCTTCCCGGCGGGCCTGGGGCTGGGGCGGCTTGGCCTGCTTGGCCTGCTGCGGCTGGCGCTGCTGCTCGCGCTTGTCGCGGCGGCCTTCGTCGCGACGACCGTTGCGCTGGCGCTGGTCGCGCTCGCGCTCCTGCTCGCGCCGCCCGCCGCGCTGCGGCTCGCGGCCCTCGGCCGGCTTCGCGGGCGCGGCCTGCCCGCTGCTGCGGAACCAGCGCAGGATCCGCTCGACCAGACCGCCGGAGTGGGTCGGCGCGGCGACCGTCGGCTCTGGCGGCGGCGCTTCCTCGCGCAGCGGTGCGGGCGCCGGCGGACGGACGTTGGTGACCGCCGCGGCCGGCGGGATGTTGAGGTTGGCCTTGGTCAGCGAGTGCACCTCGAGCTTGCGCGGGGTGGTGCGCTGGTAGCTCGGTTTGCTGGCCTCCTCGCCCATATCGTTCTCGCGCAGGCGGGTGACGTTGAAGTGCGGCGTCTCCAGCTTGTCGTCGGCAACGATGATGATCGGCGCGTCGTGACGCTGCTCGATCTCGATCAGCGCCCGGCGCTTTTCGTTGAGCAGATAGTTGGCGATCTGCGGCGGGGCCTGCACCAGCACCTGGCCGGTGTTTTCCTTCATCGCGTGCTCTTCGGCGAGGCGCAGGATCGACAGCGACAGCGACTCCACGCTGCGCACGCGGCCGTGGCCGTCGCAGCGCGGACAGACGATCTGGCTCGATTCGCCGAGCGAGGGGCGCAGTCGCTGGCGGCTCATCTCCAGCAGGCCAAAGCGCGAGATCCGGCCAATCTGCACGCGGGCGCGGTCCTGCTTGAGCGCCTGGGCCAGACGGTTCTCGACTTCGCGCTGGTGGCGGTTGGACGACATGTCGATGAAATCGATCACGATCAGGCCGCCGAGGTCGCGAAGGCGCAGCTGACGGGCGACCTCCTCGGCCGCCTCCAGATTGGTCTGGAAGGCGGTCTCCTCGATGTCGCTGCCCTTGGTGGCGCGCGCCGAGTTGACGTCGATCGCGGTCAGGGCTTCGGTCTGGTCGACCACGATGGCGCCGCCGGAGGGCAGGCGCACCTCGCGTCCGTAGGCGGCCTCGATCTGCGACTCGATCTGGAACCGGTTGAAGAGTGGGGTGGAATCCTTGTACAGCTTGAGCTTGCGCAGGTTCTGCGGCATCACCTGCTGCATGAAGTCCCGGGCCTCCTCGTAGAGCTCCTCGGTGTCGACCAGGATCTCGCCGATGTCGGCGCGCAGGTAGTCGCGCAGGGCGCGGATGATCAGCCGCGACTCCTGGTAGATCAGGAACGGTGCCGGCTTGGACAGGGCGGCGTCGGTGATCGCCTTCCAGACGTGAAGCAGGTAGTCCAGGTCCCACTGCAGCTCTTCGGCGTCGCGACCGACGCCCGCGGTGCGGATGATGACGCCCATGTCGTTGGGGATCCGCAGCTGGTCCATGGCTTCCTTGAGTGCCTGCCGGTCGTCGCCCTCGATCCGCCGCGAGACACCGCCGGCAGTCGGGCTGTTGGGCATCAGCACCATGTAGCGGCCGGCCAGGGAGATGAACGTGGTCAGCGCGGCGCCCTTGTTGCCACGCTCTTCCTTGTCGACCTGGACGACGACCTCCTGGCCTTCGCGCAGCAGCTCCTTGAGCCCGGCCTTGTTGGGGTCGACGCCGGCCTGGAAGTAGTCGCGGGAGATTTCCTTGAGCGGAAGAAAGCCGTGACGCTCACCGCCGTAGTCGACGAAGGCGGCTTCGAGCGAAGGTTCGAGCCGGGTGATCCGGCCCTTGTAGATGTTGGATTTCTTCTGTTCCCGGGAGGGTTGTTCGATATCGATGTCGTACAGGGTCTGGCCATCGACGATGGCCACACGCAACTCTTCTGCCTGAGTCGCGTTGATGAGCATGCGTTTCATTGTTGTCGTGTCCTCACGCGCTCGACCGCGAGGAACGCCGGGGTGTCCGCTCCCGATGTGGGAGGGCCGCCCCGTGCGCCACGCGCCTTGGGCGGCCCCTGCGAAATCTCCAGCGCTGCTACCAGACCGAGGGGCATAGCCCGCGGGAGCGCTTGTCATAAAAACGGGTTTTCTTCGACCGGATGGGCGCCTTGCGCCCGCCGGCTTCCATGCCGGAAACCAGACGGCGTTTCCGTGCGATTGACGCCAGTCCGGAGGGGACGGCCGCAGCCCATGACTCGTCGCGTTAACATGGGCGCCCCGAAGGGCCCTGAAGGCGGTGTCGCTCCGGAATTCGCCGACGCTGGGGAACCCCCAAAGCGTCCAGTGAAATCAGGACGTTACTTCGCGGCCTTAGTGTAGCAGAAGCGATCCCCATGACCACAGATGCCCCGTCCCCGGGCGTGAAGCTGGTGCGCGTCCCGGATGACCGGGCCGGTCAGCGCCTGGACAATTTCCTGCTCGGCCAGCTCAAGGGCGCCCCGCGCAGCCTGGTCTACCGCATCCTGCGCACCGGCCAGGTGCGCGTGAACGGCAAGCGGGCCAAGCCCGAATCCCGGCTGGAAGGGGGCGACGAGGTACGTATCCCGCCGGTCCGTCTGGGCGAGCCGGTGGACCGGGGGGCGGCGCCGAAAGCGCTGCTCGACCGGCTGGCAGCCAGCATCGTGTTCGAGGACCGGCTGCTGCTGGCGGTGAACAAGCCCAGCGGCATCGCCACGCACGGTGGCAGCGGGATCGGTTTCGGGGTGATCGAAGGGCTGCGGCAGTTGCGGCCCGGCGAGCCGCTGGAGCTGGTCCATCGTCTGGATCGCGACACCAGCGGCCTGCTGGTCGTGGCCAGGAAGCGCTCGGCGCTCACCGAGCTGCAGGCGCTGATGCGCGAGGAAGGCGGCATCGCCAAACGTTATCTGGCGCTGTTGGTCGGGCGGATGCCCGACGGCACGATGACCGTCGATCAGCCGCTGCAGAAGTCGGTACTGCAGGGCGGCGAGCGGATGGTGCGCGTGGACGCGGGCGGCAAGCCCTCGGTGAGCCACTTCAGGGTGCTCGAGCGCCGCGGTGGGCACAGCTTCTGCGAGGTGCGCATCGATACCGGGCGCACCCACCAGATCCGCGTTCACGCCGCCCATGTCGGCCACCCGGTCGCCGGTGACGAGAAGTACGGCGATCGCGAGGCCAACCGCCGGCTGCGCGAACAGGCCGGACTCAAGCGGCTGTTCCTGCATGCCGCCTCGCTGGAGTTCGCCCTCGATGGCGGGCGGGCGCCCTACGTGCTCAACGCGCCGCTGGCGCCGGAACTGGTCGCGGCCCTCGACGCGCTGGCCTGACCGGGCTCAGCGCGAGTCGGCGGCAAGCGCCTCGGCCTTGGCGGCACAGATGAAGTCGTTCTCGGACAACCCGCCGACGTCGTGGGTGGAGAAACGCACGACCACCCGGTCGTAGTGCACGCCGAGGTCGGGGTGGTGATCCTCGCGGTGCGCGACGTAGGCCAGCGCGTTCACGAAGGCCATCGTGCGGTGGTAGTCGGCGAAGCGGAACGTCTTGCGGATCGCCTGGCCATCCTCGACCAGTTCCCAGCCGGGCAGGGCGCCCAGGTGTTCGGCCACCCGGGCCGGGTCGAGGCGGTGCTCCGCGCCCCTGCGCGGGACACAGTGGGCTGCCAGCAGGTCCTTGATCGCGGTCATGGCCGTCTCCATCGTCGATCCGGAAAGTATACGGGGCGAAGGTCGCCCGACGGACTACAATAGCCGCATGATCCAGATATCCCCGGCCGCGCAGGCCCATTTCCAGCGCCTGCTCCAGACCCAGGGCGGCGATGCCGTCGGCATCCGTCTTTCCGCCATCCATCCCGGCACGCCCCGCGCGGACGCGCGCCTGGAGTTCTGCGAAGCCGGCGACCTCGGCGGTGACGAATGGGCCGTGGAGTGCGAAGGGTTCACGCTTTACGTCGATGCACCGAGCGTCCCCTTCCTCGACGGCGCGGAAATCGACATCAGCACCGGCACGGCCGGCAGCCAGCTCACCATCCGCGCCCCACGGATCAAGGGCGAGGTACCGGGCGAGGGCGCCAGTCTGGTCGAGAAGGTGCGCTGGTTGCTGGAGAGCGAGATCAATCCGCAGCTGGCCTCGCACGGCGGCCGGGTGGCGCTGGAAGAGGTCACTGCCGACGGAGTGGTCGTGTTGCGCTTCGGAGGCGGTTGTCATGGCTGCGGCATGGTCGACGTGACGCTGAGGCAGGGCATCGAGCGGACCCTGCGCGGGCGCATTCCCGAGATCACCGCAGTGCACGACGCCACCGACCACGCCAGCGGCAGCGCTCCCTACTACCGGCGCGACGCTTAACCCGATTTTCAGCCAGTGCCCGATAGTCTCCGCCTGCCCTTGACGCGCGGAGCCGCTGGACGATGGCCGATGCAGGCGACGGATTGAGCCACGACTGGTCGCGTCGGCTATCGCCGCGCGCGCGGCCGCTGGAAAGCTGGCGCCCGCCGGATACGGACACATCGCCCCGGCTGCGCTGGTTCGTGCTGGCGTCGGTGGCGTTGCTGCATCTCGTGCTGGTCTGGATGCTTCGTGGCGAGATGTCGCCGCGCGAACCGGGTCCGCGCGACCCGACGCGGATCGAGCTGGTCCTGCTCGATGCGGATGCGCCGATCCCCGAGCTGCGACCGCCAGACGGCGAACCGCCGCCAGTGCGGCGCCTGCAGGCGGTGGCGCCTGCGCGTGAGGCTCCCCAGTCCCTGGCGGAGACGGTCGACGAGCCGCTCCCGCCACCGGCCCGCAGCTTCCTGTTTCGCCCGGACGGGGCGCTGGAACTGCCGGAGAACCTCGTCGATGCACTCGACAAGGCGGCCGCCGAACAGGTCGAGTACCGCATCGCGAACCTCGATCGGGCCGGCATGTTCCTCCGGCCGCCGCCCATCGACTACGAGCCCACCGTGTTCGAGGCCTACTGGGTGCCGCACGAAAACCTGCTCGAGGAATGGGTGCGCAAGGGCATCAAGGAAGTCTCGATCCCCATCCCGGGCAGCGGCTGGCGGATCGTCTGCAAGGTCTCGCTGCTGGCGCCCGGCGCCGGCTGCGGGATCGCCCCTGTCGTGCAGGCATCCGGGCGGCAGGACTTCGGACCCTACGTGCCGCCTCCGAACCGCAACCGTTGACCGCGGCCTCCCGGCGACCGGCTCAGCCGGGTCTGCGATGCCCCTCCGACGGAACGAAAAAGGGCTCCGTACGGAGCCCTTTTTGCCGTCCGCGTGCCGGAGCGATTATCTGGCGCCGCGCATGTCGCGCAGCGGACCGCTCTGGGCGGCATAGAAGGCGGCCAGGTCGGCGATGTCCTGGTCGCTGAGCGTGGCTGCGAAACCGGCCATGATGGCGTTGTCGCGCGCGCCGGACCTGTAATCGTGCAGGGCCTTTTCCAGGTAGTCGGCGTACTGGCCGGCGAGCAGGGGGTATTGCCCGTCGCCGGTGCCGTTGCCGTCGGCGCCGTGGCAGGCCTGACAGACCTGGGCCTTCTGGCGGCCGGCCTCGACATTGCCCTTGGCAAGCAGGGCCGGTGCGGTGGCGAACAGGAGTGCGGCGATAACGATGCGCAGGGTCATGGGAGGGCTTCCTTTCACTTCGCGCCGCCGTCGGCGAGGCTGGCCAGGTAGGTGGCGATGTCGCGGATTTCCTGATCGGTGAAGCTTTCCGCCTGGGCGCGCATGGTCGGGTGCGGGCGCTGGTTGTTCTTGTAGGCCATCAGCGCCGTCACGAGGTATTCGTAGTTCTGTCCGCCGATCTTGGGGACGCGGTAGCTGGGGTAAGCGTTCTTGTATCCGGGGATGCCGTGGCAGCCGGTGCATGTGTAGGCCAGGAGTTTGCCGTTCTCAGCGTCGCCCTGCGCCAGTGCGGGTGCGGCGAGGGCGGCGAGGACGAGGCTGGCGGCGATCGGGAGGGTTTGCTTCATCGTCGGAGGTCCGCGTCTTCTCGGGTGGCGATGGCGCGCACCGCCAGGCGGCGCACGAAAAGCAGCCAGTATAACCGTGCATCCCCGGTACAGACAGAGGGGCGCATGCTCAGTGTCAGTCCGGACCCGCCGTGACTTACGACACGCGCCCGGATGCCGGGGCTTCCGCAGACTCGCCCCTGCCGTTCTTGGGTGCTTGACAAGAATAGTGTTATAGATAACTATAACACCATACCCCCATAACACTGCTGCCGCCATGAGCCTTGCCATCAACGCCCGTCTCCCGTTCCGTGCCACGGTCCGCGTGCTTTCCCTCGCGATCACGATGTCCGTGCTGGCAGCCTGCGGCGGCCAGGGCGCACCCGCCGCACAAGCGGCGCGTGCGACGGCGCAAGGCCAGGGTGCCGCCGCCAGGGTCGACACGGTGCCGGTGGAAGTCGCCAGGGCCAGCCGGCGCGCGATTTCCGCCAGCTACAGCGGCACGGCGACGCTGGATGCGCCGGCCGAGGCCCAGGTCGTGGCCAAGACGACCGGCGTCATCCTGCGGCTGATGGCCGAGGAGGGCGATATGGTCCAGGCCGGCCAGGTGCTGGCCCGTCTCGATCCCGATCGCAAGGAACTGGCGCTGGCGCAGAGCCAGGCGCAGCTGAGGAAACTGGAGAGTGAATTCAAGCGCTCGCAGGAGCTGTTTGCCCGCCAGCTGGTCAGCGCGGATGCGTACGAGAAGCTCCGTTCGGAGCTGGAGGTCCAGCGCGCCGCGGTGGACATCATGCGGCTGGAGTTGTCCTACACCAATGTCGTTGCGCCGATTTCGGGCGTCGTCGCCCAGCGCATGGTCAAGCAAGGCAATCTGGTCCAGACCAATGCCCCACTGTTCCGCATCGTCGACACCTCGCGTCTGGAGGCGGTGCTGAACGTGCCAGAGCGCGAACTGGCGACGATGAAGCCGGGCCTGCCGGTGAAGATGCACGTCGACGCCGTGCCCGGCATGGTCTTCGAAGGAAAGGTGGATCGCGTCGCGCCGGTGGTCGATTCGGGCAGCGGCACGTTCCGCGTGGTTGCGGCCTTCGCGGGGGCGGAGCTGCTTCGCCCGGGCATGTTCGGGCGCATCGAAGTGGTCTATGACCAGCGTGAGGATGTGCTGGTCGTTCCCCGCGACGCGCTGGTGGAAGACGATGGCGTGACCGCAGTGTTCGCCGTGCGCGATGGCAAGGCAGTACGCACGCCGGTGCAGCTGGGCTACGTCAACGGCAGTTTTGCCGAGGTGCGCGCCGGTATCGATGAGGGCGATCAGGTGGTGACGGTCGGCAAGGTCACGCTGCGCGATGGTGCCAGCGTGGAGGTGGTGAACGCACCCGCGCTCGGCGACGGCAGTCAGGTCGCCAGGCAGGGCAACAACGGAGCGGCCTCCGAATGAGCCTGGTCGAATTCTCCACCCGTCGTCGCGTGACCATCGCGATGGCGACGGTCACCTTCGTACTGTTCGGGCTGATCGCGCTCAAGGATCTGAAGGTGAATCTGCTGCCGGACCTGAGCTATCCCACGCTCACGGTGCGTACCGAGTACACCGGCGCGGCGCCGAGCGAGATCGAGAACCTGATCACCGAGCCGGTCGAGGAAGCGGTCGGTGTGGTGAAGAACCTGCGCAAGCTGCGCTCGGTATCGCGCACCGGCCAGAGCGACGTGATCCTGGAGTTTGCCTGGGGCACGGACATGGACCGGGCCGGCATGGAGGTGCGTGACAAGCTGGAGGTGCTGCGTCTGCCGCTGGAGGCGAAGAAGCCGGTATTGCTGCGCTTCAACCCGTCCACCGAGCCGATCATGCGTCTGGTCCTCTCCGGGCAGGGCGAGGCGGCCGGCAGCGAGATGGCCGAGCTGATGCGCCTGCGCCGCTTCGCGGACGAGGAACTGAAGAAGCGCCTGGAGCCGGTCGAGGGTGTGGCCGCGGTCAAGGTGTCTGGCGGTCTGGAGGACGAGGTGCAGGTCGAGATCGACCAGCATCAGCTCGCCCGCCTGAACCTGTCGGTCGGCCAGGTGATCGACAGGCTGCGGCAGGAGAACGTCAACATTTCCGGTGGGCGTATCGAGGAAGGCAGCCAGCGGTACCTCGTCCGCACCATCAACCAGTTCGTCGATCTCGATGAGATGCGCGAACTGCTGGTGACGAATTTCGATGGCGTGCCGATCCGGCTGCGCGATGTCGCCACTATCCGTCAGGGTTTCAAGGAGCGCGAGGCGGTCATCCGCCTGGATGGCCGCGAGGCCGTGGAACTGGCCATCTACAAGGAAGGCGATGCCAACACCGTCACCGTCGCCGAGAACGTCCATCGGGTGCTCGAACGCCTGCGCAAGGATCTGCCGCCCGATGCGCGCTTGACCGAGGTCGACGACCAGTCGGTATTCATCAAGCAGGCGTTGAGCGAAGTGCGCAGCGAGGCGCTGATCGGCGGCTCGCTGGCGATCCTGATCATCTTCTTTTTCCTGCGCAACGGCTGGAGCACGCTGGTGATCGGCCTGTCGCTGCCGATCTCGATCATCGCCACGTTCTTTTTCATGGGACAGCTCGGGCTGAGCCTGAACATCATGTCGCTGGCTGGCCTGGCGCTGGCGGCCGGCATGGTGGTGGACGATTCGATCGTGGTGCTGGAAAGCATTGCCAAGGCGCGTGAACGCGGACTGGGAATCCTCGAGGCGGCGGTGCAGGGCACCCGCGAGGTCAGCATGGCGGTGGTGGCCTCCACCCTGACGACCGTGGCGGTGTTCCTGCCGCTGGTCTTTGTGCACGGCATCGCCGGCCAGCTGTTCCGTGACCAGGCGCTGACCGTCACCATCGCGATGCTGATGTCGCTGCTGGTCTCGCTGACCCTGATCCCCATGCTGTCCTCGCTGAAGGCGAAGGCGCCCATGGGCTATCGCCCCGAAACCGGTGGCGACACCCGCGCAGTCTGGAGGCAGATCCTGGACTACGGGTTGGGTCTGGCGCGATGGCCGTTGGGCGGGTCCATGGCGCCGGCGCTGCGCGGCGGGTTGTTTCTGCTCACGCTGCCGCTCAAGCTGGTCCCCCTGGTGCTGGTCGGTATCGTGATGTTGCTGGCCATGCTGGCACCGCGGCTGCTGTTCGCCACAAGCTGGCTGGCCACAACGACCGGCCGCCTGCTGGCCGCCACCGTCGGTCGTCTGCTGCATTTCATCGGCGCTGTGCTGATGCGCGGCTACGGGCGCGTGGAACGCTTCTACGCCCAGGTGTTGCCACAGGCGCTGGAACGGCCCGCGCTGGTGCTGGCAACCGCCACGCTGGCCTTTGCCGCCGTGCTGGCGCTGGTGCCGACGATGGGCATGGATCTGATTCCGCAGTTGGCGCAGGACCGCTTCGAGATGACCGCCAAGCTGCCGGCCGGCACCCAGCTGCGTGACACCGATGCGCTGGTGCGCGAGCTGCAGGCGGCGCACGCGAACGATCCGGGCGTGCGCGTCATCTACGGCGTGAGCGGCAGCGGCACACGGCTGGACGCCAACCCGACCGAATCGGGTGAGAACATCGGCAAGCTCACCGTGGTGCTGGAGCGTGGCGCCGGCGCGCGTGCCGAGGCCGCCGCCATCGAGCGCCTGCGCGCCACCATGCAGCGCTACCCGGGCGTCGAGGTGAAGTTCGGTCGCCCCGAGCTGTTCAGCATGGCGACACCGGTCGAGATCGAGCTGCGCGGCAGCGATCTCGGCGCGCTCGAGCGCGCCGGTCGCGACCTGGCCGAACGCATGGCGGGCGACGACCGCTTCGCCGACATCAAGACCACGGTCGAGGGTGGCTTTCCGGAGATACAGATCCGCTTCGACCAGGAGCGCGCCGCCGCGCTCGGCCTGACCACGCGCCAGATCGCCGACCAGGTGGTCCGCAAGGTGCGCGGCGAGGTGGCCACGCGCTACAGCTTCCGCGACCGCAAGATCGATGTGCTGGTGCGGGCGCAGGAGTCCGATCGCGCCTCGGTGGCCGACATCCGGCGCCTGATCGTCAACCCGCAAAGCGATCGCCCGGTGACGCTGGACGCGGTGGCCGAAGTGATCGCCACGACCGGTCCGAGCGAGATCCACCGTGCCGACCAGAGTCGCGTCGCCATCGTCTCGGCGAACCTGCGGCATGGCGACCTCGGCTCGGCCGTGGCCGCGGTGCAGCGGATGGTCGCCGAGAAGCCGCTGGCGGCCGGCGTGCGGATGCACATCGGCGGCCAGGGCGAGGAACTCGATGCCTCGACGGCATCGCTGCTGTTCGCTTTCGGTCTGGCGATCTTCCTGGTCTATCTGGTGATGGCTTCGCAGTTCGAGTCGCTGCTGCACCCGTTCGTCATCATGTTCACCATTCCGCTCGCCGTCGTTGGCGCCGTGCTCGCCTTGATACTCACAGGCAATT
The DNA here is from genome assembly GCF_014202935.1 of Rehaibacterium terrae. GTDB lineage: Bacteria > Pseudomonadota > Gammaproteobacteria > Xanthomonadales > Xanthomonadaceae > Rehaibacterium > Rehaibacterium terrae. Next base: position 98,743 of record NZ_JACHHX010000004.1, read on the forward strand.
CGCTTTCGGTCGTGGTGTTCATCGGCCTGATCCTGCTGGCCGGCATCGTGGTCAAGAACGCCATCGTGCTGATCGACCGCATCAACCAGCTGCGAATCGCCGGCGTGCCGAAGCGGCGTGCCATCCTGGAAGGCGCCGAGGCGCGCCTGCGGCCGATCGTGATGACCACGATGACCACCGTGTTCGGCTTCATGCCGCTGGCGTTGGGGTTGGGCGAGGGCGCGGAGGTGCGCGCGCCGATGGCGATCACGGTGATCGGCGGTCTGGTGGTGTCCACCCTGCTGACGCTGGTGGTCATCCCGGTCATGTACGACCTGCTCGACCGCAAGACCGATGAGGCCTACGCCGCCAGGAACAGGCCGCTGTCGGCGGGCGACGGCACCGGGGAGGCCACGGCATGAATGGCCAGAAACGCTGGAGCCTGGCGGAGCTGAGCCTCCGCAGGCCGGTCACGGCAACGATGTTCTTCGTTTCGATGATCGCGATCGGCCTGATCGCCGCGTTCCGGTTGCCGCTGGCCTTCTTCCCCGAGTTCGATGCGCCCTTCATCTTCGTCGACTTCCCTTATCCCGGCTCGACGCCTGAAGAGGTCGAGCGCACGATTACCCGGCCCGCCGAAGAAGTGCTTTCGACGCTTTCCGGCATCAAACGGATGCGATCGACCTCGCGTGCCGACGGCGCCGGCATCGAGATGCAGTTCAGCTGGGGCCGCGATGTCGAGGTGGTGGCTTCGGAGGCGCGCGAGCGGCTGGACGCGATCCGCGACGAACTGCCCGACGACCTGCAGCGCTACTTCGTGCTGAAGTTCTCCAGTACCGACACGCCGGTGCTGCGCATCCGTTTTGCCAGTGATCGTGACCTCACCACGAGCTGGGACCTGCTCGATACGCAGGTCAAGCGCCGGCTGGAACGCCTGCCCGGCGTCGCACGCGTCGACATCTCCGGCGTCGCGCCGCCCGAGGTCGAGATCGCGATCTCGCCCGATCGCCTCAGCGCCCACGGCATCGGCCTGAACGAGCTGGCGCAGCGGCTTCAGGCTGCCAACTTCTCGCTCTCTGCCGGCCAGATCGACGAGGGCACCCGGCGCCTGCGGGTGCAGCCGATCGGCGAGCTGACCGATCTGCAGGATGTGCGCGAGCTGGTCATCTCGCCGCGCGGTACACGCCTGGCGGATGTCGCCACCGTGCGGCTCAAGCCCAGCCGGTTGGACTACGGCCGCCGGCTCGATGGCCGACCGGCGGTCGGCATCGATGTGTTCAAGGAGCGCCAGGCCAATCTGGTCGATGTCGGACGCACGGTCCTGGCCGAAACCTACCGTATCGCCGAGCTGCCCGAATTCGAAGGCATCCAGTTCAACGTGATCCAGGATCAGGCCGATGGCGTGACCAGTTCGTTGTCGGAGCTGGCCAAAGCCGGCCTGCTCGGCTCGCTGCTGTCGATACTCGTGCTGTTCTTCTTCCTGCGCCACTGGGCATCGACGCTGATGGTGGCGCTGGCGATCCCGGTCTGCTTCGTCATGACGCTTGGGGCGATGTATTTCTTCGGCGTCAGTCTGAACATCATCTCGATGATGGGTCTGCTGCTCGGCGTCGGCATGCTGGTGGACAATGCGGTGGTGGTGACCGAAAGCATCTATCAGTACCGCGAGAAATATCCCGACAACCCCTGGAAGTGCGCGATCGAGGGCACCCGCTCGGTGCAGCTGGCGATCAGCGCCGGCACGCTGACCAGCATCATCGTCTTCATTCCCAACCTGTTCGGCGAGCGCAACGAGATCAGCCTGTTCATGGGCGAGGTCGCGATCACCATCACCGTGGCGCTGCTGGCCTCGTGGCTGATGGCGGTCAGCCTGATTCCCATGCTCTCGGCGCGGATCAAGGCGCCGCCGCAGGTGCAGTCGGCACGCGGCCTGATCAAGCGCATGCAGGACAGTTACGGTCAGATGCTGCGCTGGACGCTAGCCAACCGTGGCTGGAGCCTGTTCGGCATCTTCCTGATCGTGTCGCTGAGCTTCATTCCGGTCGCGCAGACCAAGAAGGACATGTTTCCGTCCGAAGCGCGGCCGGAGTTCAGCATGTACTTCCAGTGGAAGGGGTCCTATCCGCTGGAACAGATGTCCAGGGAAGTGGCGAAGATCGAGAACTTCCTCGACGAGAACCGAGAGCGCTACCAGATCCGGCAGATCTACAGCTGGTTCTCGGAGCGTGGCTGGGGCGGCATCAATGTCTCGTTGCATACGGAAGGGGCTGGCCTGCGGCCGCCGGCCGAGATCATCGACCAGATCCGCAAGGACATGCCGAAGCTCGCCACCGCGACCGTCGGCATCCAGGGGGACCAGGGCGGCGGCAACAGTGAGGGGCTGGTGCTTTCATTGTTCGGCGATTCCTCGGAGACGCTGCGCGAGATTTCGAACGATGTGGTCCGTGTGCTTTCCGCGCGCCCTGAGCTGCGGGACGTCCGCACCGAGTCGGGCGATGCGAGCAGCGAGGTGTCGGTCAGCGTGAATCGCGACCGCGCGGCGCTGTACGGGTTCACTGCGCAGGAGGTCGCGAACTACATTGGCATCGCCCTGCGCGGCTCGCCGCTGCGCGAATTCCGTCACGGCGGGCGCGAGGTGCCGATGTGGGTGCGCTTCGACAACGCCGATGCCAAACAGGTCGACGACCTGAGCAATTACAACTTGCAGCGGGCGGACGGTACCAGCGTGCCGTTGCTGGCGCTGGTCGACGTGCAGGTGCGCCGCAGTCCGAGCCAGATCACCCGTGAGAGCCGGCAGACCAGCGTGCGCATCCGGGCCAACCTTGCCGAGGGCGTAACGGCACAGGATGCGCGCAAGACGATGGAGTCGGCCCTGGCCACGGTAGCGATGCCGCCGGGTTATCGCTGGAGCTTCGGCGGCGACTTCCAGCGCAACGACGAGGCGGGGCAGCGGATGATGTTCAACACGCTGCTGGCGTTGCTGATGATCGTGATCGTGATGGCGGCGTTGTTCGAGTCGCTGCTGTTCCCGTTGGCGATCGTGAGCGGCGTGCTGTTCTCGGTGCTGGGTGTGTTCTGGCTGTTCTGGCTGACCGGAACCACGTTTTCGATCATGGCCTCGATCGGCATCCTGGTGCTGATGGGCGTGGTGGTGAACAACGGCATCGTGATGGTCGAGCACATCAATGCGTTGCGACGCGAGGGCCTGAGCCGTACCGAGGCGCTGGTGGCGGGCGGGCGCGAGCGCCTGCGCCCGATCCTGATGACGATGGGCACCACCATTCTGGGCATGATCCCGCTGTGCCTGGGAGGGACACAGATCGGCGGCGACGGCCCGCCCTACTACCCGATGGCGCGGGCCATCGTCGGCGGCCTGATCTTCTCCACGCTGGTCAGCCTGGCCTTCCTGCCGACCGTCTACGCCCTGCTCGACGACCTGCGTGAGTGGACTTACGACATCGTCCGCCGCGCCGCGGCGAGGGCGCCGTTGCGCGCGCGGGCGGCAGAGTAGTGGCGGTCCTGGGCGCCGCAGTGGGCGCACGGATGTTCTCCACGGCCGCTGCGATGCGCCGGGCGCCTCAGCCCAGCATTTGGCCGAGCAGATGTGCGCCGCCGGTCCATACGCCGATGGCGGTCCCCAGGCTGGTCAGGAAGAAATTGACCATCACCCTGGCGACACGGTTGCGCCACCAGCCGCGCCAGTGGGCGGTGTCGTCGCGCAGGTTGAGGAAGTCGACGTAGGTCGGCTTGCGCATCCAGGCCTCGATGGCGGCGCTGACCGTGCCGGAGGCGAGGGCGGGGTGGAGCGGGGTGATCGGCGAGGACAGGAAGGCGCCGGCGATGCTCAGTGGATGGCCGCCGGCGAGTGCACAGCCGATGGCACCGAGGGTGCCGGTGGCCAGCACCCAGCCGAGCACCATCCCGCCGCCGACCTCGGCTCCCTGCGAGAAGCCCCAGGCGAAGCCGCCTAGCAGGAAGACGGTCAGGAACAAGGTGAACCAGGGCACCTTGCTGCCGCTGGGCACCTGCTCCAGCTCGGCGCGCACGGCATGCGCCTCGGCCGTTTCCGTGCGCAACTGCTCGGACAGGCCCTTGAGGTGGCCGGCGCCGACCACCACCAGCACCCGTCGGCCCGGCGCCGAGACGGCGTCTTCGCGCAACCGGGCCGCCATGTAGCGGTCACGCTCGGCGATCAGGGCGCGGTAGACCGGCGGGCTGGCGGCGGCGAACTCGCCGAAGCTGCTTTCGAGCAGGTCGCCCTGCTTGAGCCGCTCGATCTCCTGCTCCTCGACCTTCTCGTCGGTGAGCAGGCTGGCGGCCAGGCCGGCGATCAGCTTGCTGCGGCCCCAGAAGCCCAGGCCGTGCCAGGCGCGCTTGAGCGTGAGGCCGACATCGCGGTCGATCAGGTGGAGCGGGAGGCCGGCCTTTCTGGCGCCGTCCGCGGCGGCCTTCAGCTCGGCACCAGGTTCGACCCCGAGCTGTTCGGCGAGCCGGCGCTGGTAGGCGGCCAGTGCCAGGTTGGCGGCGACCAGGCCGGTCTTGCCTTCCTTCAGTATGCGGAACAGGTCTAGGTTGCGCAGGGTGTCGGGCTCGGTGAGTACGCGGTGGCGCTGCGGGTCGAGCTCGACCGCGACCGCGTCGAAGTCACCGCCGGCGAGCAGTGCCTCGGCCGCTTCCACGCTGGCACGGGAAACGTGAGCGGTGCCGAGCAGCGTGTAATGCACGCCGTCGCGCTCGACTTCGACGCAGGGCTGGCCGTGCAGCGCGTCGACGGCGTGATGGGTTTCGCTCATGGGGCGGGAGTCAGTCGCGGTAGCGCTTGAGCAGGTCGCCGTAGGCGTCGATGCGGCGGTCGCGCAGGAACGGCCAGATGCGGCGCACCGACTCGCTGCGCCCGAGATCGACCTCGGCCATCAGGATTTCCGGCGCATCGGTGCCGGCCTCGGCGAGGAACTCGCCCTGCGGACCGAGCACATGGCTCGAACCCCAGAAGCGGATGCCGGCCGCGCCCAGCGGGGAGGGTTCGTGGCCGACGCGATTGCAGCTGAGCACCGGCAAGCCGTTGGCGACCGCGTGGCCGCGATGGCTGAGGATCCAGGCCTGGCGCTGGCGCGCGTTCTCGTCCTCGTCCTCGGCCGGATCCCAGCCGATGGCGGTGGGGTAGAGCAGCAGTTCGGCGCCGGCCAGGGCCATCAGCCGTGCGGCTTCCGGATACCACTGGTCCCAGCACACCAGCACGCCGAGCCGGCCGACCGAGGTGTCGACCGGCTCGAAGCCGAGGTCGCCGGGCGTGAAGTAGAACTTCTCGTAGAAGCCGGGGTCGTCGGGGATGTGCATCTTGCGGTACTTGCCGACCAGCCGGCCGTCGCGCTCCAGCACCACGGCGGTGTTGTGGTAGAGGCCTGGCGCGCGGCGCTCGAACAGCGAGCCGACGATCACCACGCCGTGCCGTTTCGCCAGCGCGCCGAGGCGCTCGCTGCTCGGGCCCGGGATGGGTTCCGCGCGGTCGAATTCGTCCACGCTCTCGTGCTGGCAGAAGTACGGGCCGTTGTGCAGCTCCTGCAGCAGCACCAGCCGGGCGCCGCGCTCGGCGGCCTCGGCCACGCGCTGCTCGATCACGGCCAGGTTGGCTTCGGCATCGCCGTGGTTGCGTTCCTGGACGAGTGCGACGGGCAGGGTGGTCTTCTTCATCGGTCAGCGAATCCGGAAAGGGGCCATTGTAGTAGGGCGCGCCTGCAGGCGACAGGCGAGAGGCCTGGAAGCGGAAAGCGCGCGAGCCCTGGGTATCGTCGTCCGCACCAACGCCGGGCGCAGTGCCTTGTCCGGGCGCGAGGGACACTGGATTCCCGCTTTTGGAGGAATGAGGTCGGGGTGTTGCTCTCGCGACTCCCGATTCCCGGCTTTCAGGCCAGCAGCCCGATCGGCAGCTGCATGGTGACGCAGTGCAGGCTGCCGTTCTGCCAGATCAGCGGCCGGCAGGGCACCTGCACGATCTTGCGGTCGGGGAATGCCCGCGCCATCACGGCCGCCGCACCCGCATCGGCCGGGTCGCCGTAGGCCGGCATCAGCACGGCGCCGTTGATGATCAGGAAATTGGCATAGGACGCGGCGAGGCGGCGGCCTTCGTCGATGATGGGCCGGGCCCACGGCAACGCGAACAGCCGGTAGGGGTGGCCGTGCCGGGTGCGCAGCGCGGCCAGCTCGGCGGCCATCGCCTGCAACTCCGGGTAATGGCTGTCGTCCGGATCGTCGCAGCCCTGATAGACGATGGCGTCGGGCGCGGCGAACCGTGCCAGCGTGTCGATGTGCGCATCGGTGTCGTCGCCCTCGAGATGGCCGTGATCCAGCCACAGCACCCGGTTCTGGTGCAGGTGGTGGGCGAGCGTATGGGACAGGCCGTCACGGCTGGCGTGCGGGTGGCGTTCGTGCATGCAGCGCCAGGTGGTCAGCAGGGTGCCGGCGCCATCGGTTTCGATGCCGCCGCCCTCCAGGGCGAAGTCGATGCGCTGGCGGGTGGCATTGCGGAACAGACCGGCGGCTTCGAGCTGCTCGACCAGACGGTCGTCGCGCGCGGCCTCGAATTTGCCGCCCCAGCCGGTGAAGCGGAAGTCGAGCAGGCGGAAACCGTCCGGACCCACGAGCGTGATCGGCCCGGAGTCGCGCAGCCAGGTGTCGTCGTAGCTGGCCTGCACGAAGCGTACCCGGTCCAGCCGCACGCCGCCGCGCTCGAGCGCGATGCGGGCGCGACGCTGCAGGGGTTCGTCGGCGACGCAGACCACGGCGGTCTGGTGGGCGGCGATCGCCGCCGTCAGGGCCACGTAGGTCTTCTCGACGCTGTCCAGCCGGTCGGCCCAGTCGGTGCCTTCGTGCGGCCAAGCCAGCAGGATCGCGGATTGGGGCTCCCACTCCGCGGGGAATCGTAGTGCCATGGGATGATCCGTTCAGCGGACCGGTTTGGGTCCGATCTCCTCGGGCGTCGCCTTGTTGGCGACGGCATTGATGACCCGGTCACGCTCGAAGTAGACGGTGAACTGCGGGTAGTTCCAGCGGTGGATGACCGGCCACTGGGGCTTCTGCCCGCCACGCGGCTCCATCTTCTGTGCGGGTGTGCCGAAACGGGCCTCGACCTGGCTCATGCTCATGCCGCGTGTGGGCAGTTGCAGGGCGGCACTTGCCTGGACGCGCTCGATGAGCAGGACATCGCTCCTGATCGTGGTCTGTTCGGAGGCCGCGGCCGAGGCGAGCGGTGCGAGGGCGAGAAGAAGGGGAAGCAGCCTGATGCGCATCGGAGTTCTCCCGCGTTCCGGTTGTCGACGACGTTTTATCAGAAGCGGGGTTGTGCCGTCATGCGCGCGGGTGTCGACACCCTGAAACGGCCAAGGGCCGCTTGCGCGGCCCTTGTTCGTCGTTTCCGGCCGCGGTCGCGGCCGGGCTCGCCGGCTCAGCGCTGGCGGGCCTTGAAACGCGGGTTCGACTTGCAGATCACGAAGACCTTGCCGCGGCGGCGGACGACCTTGCAGTCGCGGTGACGGGTCTTCGCCGACTTCAGGGAAGACAGGACTTTCATGGGTAAACCCTCGGCGGAAAGCACAAGATCATAATACATTTTCCCGCGGGCGCTCAAGGGTTTGCCGACTTTTTCCTGAAGCCCGGGCAGCACGGGCTAGAATCGCTGCCGCCCATCGCTGCGGACCCATGCCATGACCGATCCCGTTCCCGTGCTGACCATCGATGGCCCTTCGGGCTCAGGCAAGGGCACGATCAGCCGGGCGGTCGCCGCGCGGCTGGGGTGGCACTATCTGGATTCCGGTGCGCTGTACCGCGCGGTCGGACTGGCCGCCAGCTGGGCCGACGTGGACTTCTCCGATCACCCTTCACTGGTGCGTTGCGCTTTCGATACCGACATCGCCTTCCGCGAGGACGGCGAGCGCGAGCCGAGGATCCTGGTCAACGGCGTCGATGTCACCGACGAACTGCGCACCGAGACCGCCGGCGCGGCGGCGTCGGCCATCGCCGCGGTTCCGGAAGTGCGGGCGGCGCTGCGCGAGCGGCAGCGCGGCTTCCGGCGTCCGCCTGGCCTGGTCGCCGACGGGCGCGACATGGGGACAGTGATCTTTCCCGATGCTCCATACAAGGTGTTCCTGACCGCCAGCGCCGAGGAGCGTGCGGCACGGCGCTATAAGCAGTTGAAGGATAAAGGGGTTTCGGTTAACCTTGACAGTCTGCTGCGCGAGATTCTCGCCCGCGATGCCCGTGACGCCCAGCGTACGGTGGCGCCGTTGAGGCCGGCCGAAGACGCCGTTCTCATCGACACCACCGGCATTCCGGTCGAGGAGGTCGTCGAGCGCGTGCTGTCGCTGTTGCCGGATACGCTCCGGGGCAGCTAGGCCCGCCCGGCCCACCGCCACGGCAACGATCCGGCCCGGCCTCCGGCCGGCTCGGGCGTGCGCGTTTCCGCCGGCAGGACGGCCCCGGGTCAGATGCCCGGGTATTTCCTATCCAGACAGGTGCGCAGGCACCGCACACAAGGGTGGGCCGCGGATGCAACCGGCCCGAGTGTTCAACCGAGTAACCAAACAATGACCGAATCCTTTGCAGAACTGTTCGAACAGAGCCAGACCGCGATCGCGAAGCTCAAGCCCGGCGCCATCGTCACCGGCACCGTGGTCGAGGTCCGCAGCGACGTCGTCGTCATCAATGCTGGCCTGAAGTCCGAGGGCATCATCCCGATCGAGCAGTTCCGTAACGATCAGGGCGAGATCGAAGTCAACGTCGGCGACGAAGTGAAGGTCGCCCTGGAATACCTCGAGAACGGCTTCGGCGAGACCGTGCTCTCGCGCGAGAAGGCCAAGCGTGCGATGGTGTGGGACGAGCTGGAGAAGGCGCTCGAGAACAACGAGACCATCACCGGCCGCATCAGCGGCAAGGTCAAGGGCGGCTTCACCGTCGACATCAAGGACGTCCGCGCGTTCCTGCCGGGCTCGCTGGTCGACGTGCGCCCGGTCCGCGACCCGGTCTACCTCGAGGGCAAGGAGCTGGAGTTCAAGCTCATCAAGCTCGACCGCAAGCGCAACAACGTGGTGGTTTCCCGCCGCGCCGTCGTCGAGAGCGAGTTCTCCGAGGAGCGCGAGAAGCTGCTGGAGCGCCTGCAGGAAGGCGCGATCATCAAGGGCGTGGTCAAGAACCTCACCGACTACGGTGCGTTCGTCGACCTCGGCGGCATCGACGGCCTGCTGCACATCACCGACATGGCGTGGAAGCGCGTGCGCCACCCGTCCGAGGTGGTCGAGGTCGGCCAGGAACTGGATGTGCGCGTGCTCAAGTACGACCGCGAGCGCAACCGCGTCAGCCTGGGGCTCAAGCAGCTGGGCGAGGATCCGTGGGACAACATCGCCCGCCGTTATCCGGCCACCAGCCGCGTGTTCGGCAAGGTCTCCAACGTCACCGACTACGGCGCGTTCGTCGAGATCGAGCCGGGCGTCGAGGGTCTGGTGCACGTCTCCGAGATGGACTGGACCAACAAGAACGTCAACCCGTCCAAGGTCGTCCAGGTCGGCGACGAGGTCGAGGTGATGGTGCTGGACGTCGACGAGGAGCGTCGCCGCATCTCGCTGGGCATGAAGCAGTGCCAGCCGAACCCGTGGGAAGCCTTCTCGGCGATGCACAAGAAGGGCGACAAGGTGACCGGCCAGATCAAGTCGATCACCGACTTCGGCATCTTCGTGGGGCTGGAAGGCGGCATCGACGGTCTGGTGCATCTGTCCGACATCTCCTGGAACGCCACCGGCGAGGACGTGGTCCGCAACTTCAAGAAGGGCGACACGGTCGAGGCGGTGGTGCTGGCGGTGGACCCCGAGCGCGAGCGCATCTCGCTGGGCATCAAGCAGCTCGAGCAGGACCCGTTCGGCCAGTTCATGGCCGCCCACCCGAAGGGCTCGCTGGTCTCCGGCACCGTGAAGGAAGTCGACGCCAAGGGTGCCACCATCGAGCTTGCCGACGGCATCGAGGGCTATGTGCGTGCCTCCGACATCGCCAAGGAGCGGGTCGAGGACGCGACCCAGCACCTGAAGGTCGGCGACAGGATCGAGGCCAAGTTCATCGGCATGGATCGCAAGGGCCGCACCCTGCAGCTCTCGATCCGTGCCAAGGACGAGGCCGAGATGCGCGAGGTGCTGGAGGACTACCAGAACGCCTCCGGCGGCACCACCAAGCTCGGCGCGCTGCTCCGCGAGCAGCTGAACAAGTCCGAGTAAGCGATGCGGGCGGGGTCCGGGACGGCCCGGACCCCGCTTTCGACTCCGCCATTCCAGCCTGCCGATCCTCCGCCCATGACCAAGTCCGAACTGATCGAAGTCCTCGCACGCCGGCAAGCCCATCTGAAGGCGGACGACGTCGATCTGGCCGTCAAGACCCTGCTGGAGCTCATGAGCGGCGCGTTGGCCCACGGCGAGCGCATCGAGATCCGCGGCTTCGGCAGCTTCTCGCTGCACTACCGGCCGCCGCGCATCGGTCGCAATCCCAAGACCGGCGAGTCGGTCGCGCTCCCGGGCAAGCACGTCCCGCATTTCAAGCCAGGCAAGGAGCTGCGCGAGCGCGTCAACGGCGTGGTGCCTGCCGCGACCGGCGCCTGAGCTCCGGTCTTTCGGCTAAGCTTTCGGGGTACGACCCCATGAGGCTCCGCCCATGCGCCTGTTCCAGGGCCTGATCGCCATCCTTTTCGTCCTGTCCGGCGTGCTGTTCAGTGCGCTCAACCCGGCGCCTGTCATCATCGATTTCCATTTCCTGACCTGGGGCAGCAGCCTCGGGGTCGCGCTGCTGCTGGCGCTGCTGGCCGGCACCCTGCTGGGCGGGCTGGCGGTCGCGGCGACGGTCGCCTGGCCGCTCGGTCGCCGGCTGCGCAGGCTGCAGCGGCAGCGGCAGTCCGAGCCGCCTGCACCGCCGGCCGTCGAACAGCCGTGAGCGAACTCTACTGGCTCTTCATGTTGCTGCCCGTGGCCGCAGCGACCGGCTGGCTCGCGGGCCGGCGCGGCAGCGTCCGGCAGACCGGACAGCGCGTGAGCCGGCTGTCGACGACCTATTTTCGCGGCCTGAACTACCTGCTCAACGAGCAGCCGGACAAGGCCATCGAGCTGTTCCTGCAGATCGCCGAGGTCGACAGCAACACGGTCGAGACCCAGCTGGCGCTTGGCCACCTGTTCCGTCGCCGGGGCGAGGTCGAGCGCGCCATCCGGCTGCACCAGGGACTGATCGCGCGGGCCGGGCTGAGCGACGAGCACCGTACCCAGGCCATCTTCGAACTGGGCGAAGACTACATGCGCGCCGGTCTGTTCGACCGTGCCGAAACCCTGTTCAGCGATCTGGTGCGGCTGGACGTTTCCATGCCGCAGGCGCTCAGGCATTTGATCTCGATATACCAGGCCGAGCGCGACTGGCCGAAGGCGATCGAGCATGCGCGGCGCTACCAGGAGGTGACCGGCGAGCCGATGGGGTCGCTGATCGCGCATTTCCATTGCGAGCTGGCCGAGCAGGCGCGGCTGGACGGCGATGACGGGCGGGCGCGGTCGCATCTGGCCGATGCCTTCGCGGCCGAACCCGATTCGGTCCGCGCCGGGATCCTCGAGGGCCGGCTGGAGCTGGCGGCCGGCAACGACCAGGCCGCGATCCGCGCCTTCGAGCGGGTGGCGCGTCACGACGCCGAGTACCTGCCCGAGATCCTGAAGCCGCTGCTGGCCTGTTACGAGCGGCGCGGCGAAACCGCGCGCGCGCGCGCGTTCCTGGCCGAGATGGCCGAGCGCTATCCAGGGGTCTCGCCGATCCTCTCGCTCGCCAAGCTGATCGAACGCGAGGAGGGGCGCGAGGCAGCCATCGCCTTCCTCACCGACCAGCTCAAACGAAAGCCTTCCATCCGCGGACAGGCCGCCTTGATCGAGCTCAGCCTGGCGGAAGGCATGTCCGACGGATCGAGCACACTGAACTCGCTCAAGCAGGTCACCGAACAGATGCTGATGCGGACCCCGGCCTATCGCTGCAACCGTTGCGGTTTCGGGGCCCGCGCGCATCACTGGCAGTGTCCGAGCTGCAAGAGCTGGGGCGCGGTCAAGCCCGTGCACAGCCTGGCCGCAGAATGAGCCAGACATTCCCGCCGGCCGTGCTGCTGGGCTCGACGCTGCTGGTGGCGGCGGTTTCGTCGCTGGCCACGGCGCTGGCGCTTGGCTATGCCCGACGGATGGCGCTGCTCGACCAGCCCGGTGCGCGGCGGAGCCACGCCGTCCCGACCCCGCGTGGCGGCGGGGTCGGCATCGTCGTCGCGTTGATGTGCGGCTTGGCGGGGCTGTGGTTCATGGCGCCGGAAGAGCGCGGGTTGTGGCTGGGCTTCGGGGCCGGCCTTCTGGCCGTGGCGGGTATCGGTTGGCTGGACGACCATCGCCCGTTGCCGATCCTGCCGCGACTGGCAGTGCACGCCCTCGCGGGGCTAAGCTTGGCCACAGGGTTCTCCGGCTGGCCCGGGACGCCCGGAGACTGGGCTGGGATGCTCGCAACGGTGATCGGCGTGATGACGCTGGTGAACATCTGGAATTTCATGGACGGAATCGATGGCCTGGCGGCAAGTCAGGCGGCCCTGGTCGCGGTCGCGCTGGTGGCGATCGGCGGCGCCGGCATCGATGCCCGGGCGATCCTCGCTCTCTATCTGTTCGCGGCCGCCGCGGCTTTCCTGCCGTTCAACTTTCCGCGGGCGCGCATCTTTCTCGGCGATGTCGGCAGCGGCGCGCTCGGTTTCGCGGTGGCGGCCCTGATGCTGGTTTCCATCACGCGCGGCGCCATGGACTGGTTCTATGCGCCGGTGCTGGTGTCGGCGTTCCTGATCGATGCCGGCCTGACCCTCGCCAAGCGCATCCTGCAGGGCAAGCGTTGGTGGCGGCCGCATCGCGAGCACCTGTACCAGTGGGCCGTGCGCCGCGGCTTCGGTCATCCTCCGGTCACCATCGCGTATGCATGCTGGACGGCGGCCGCCGCGACGGTTTGTCTCGCCGGCCCGTCCCTGTTCCCCGATGGGGCCGTGGCGCCGGCATGCGCGTTTCTCGCCGTCGGTGTGGCGGCGTGGTGCGGCGGGCGCTGCCGCTTGTTGCGAATGGCCAGGGAGAGCAGGGCATGATGCGCTTGGGATATCGCTTCGCCGGCTGGTTGCCACGCTTGCTGGTGGTGCTGCACGACCTGGGCATGGTCGTGCTGTGCTGGGTCGGACTGCAACGCATCCGCTACAGCATGGCGGAGATCCAGCCCGACATCCCCTGGTTCTCGACCGAGGTCCTGATCGTCGTCGCCGCGCAGGGACTGGTGTTCTGGCGGGTCGGCCTGTACCGCGGTCTGTGGCGTTTCGCCAGCCTGCCCGACCTGTGGAACATCCTGCGCGCCGGCGTGCTGGGTGTGTTCGCCATCGCCCTCGGCCTGGTGCTGTTCAACCGTTTCGAACTGCCGGTGCCACGGTCGGTCCTGGTGCTTTACCCGCTGGTGCTGATGGTGCTGCTGGGCACCCCGCGGATGCTGTACCGGCTCTGGAAGGACAGCCGCCAGGCAGTCGGCCGCAGCCAGCCCAGCACCCGTGTACTGGTGCTGGGCGCCGGGCGCGCCGGCGAGGCGCTGGTGCGCGACCTGCGACGCGACCATCGCTACCACCCGGTCGGTTTTCTCGACGACGATCGCGCCCTGCACGGCGCCAAGGTCCAGGGGGTGCCGGTTCTGGGGGGGCTGGATCGCATTGCCGAAATCAGTCGCGAGGTCGCGGCCGGCCTGCTGGTCATCGCCGTGCCCACCGCCAGTCCGGAGGAAATGCAGCGTATCGTCGCGCTCTGTGAGCAGAGCGGGCTGCCGTTCCGCACCATCCCGCGCCTGCAGGATGTGCTGGAAGGACGGGTGGCGCCCGGCGAGCTGAAGGAAGTGGCGATCGAGGATCTGCTCGGCCGCGATCCGGTATCGCCGGACTGGCGGGCCATGCGCGACTGGCTGGGCGGGCGTTCGGTGCTGGTGACCGGTGCCGGTGGCTCGATCGGCGCCGAGTTGTGCCGTCAGTGTGCGCGGCTGGGGGTCGGCAGCCTGACGCTGATCGAGCTCAACGAGTTCGCGCTGGTTTCGATCGAGAGCGAACTGCGCCGTGATTTTCCGGCGCTGACGGTGCGCGCGGTGCTCGGCGACTGCGGCGACCCGGCGGTCTGTGCGCGCGCGCTCGAGCTCGGCAAGCCGGAGGCGGTCTTCCATGCCGCGGCCTACAAGCAGGTACCGCTGCTGGAGGGGCAGGTGCGCGAAGCGGTGCGCAACAACGTCCTCGCCACCGAAGTCGTCGCACGCGCCTGCCGTGAGGCCGGAGTCGGCACCTTCGTGCTGATCTCCACCGACAAGGCGGTGAACCCGGCCAACGTGCTCGGCGCCAGCAAGCGCTTTGCGGAGATGGTGTGCCATGCGCTCGCCGAGGACACGTCCACCCGCTTCGTGACGGTGCGTTTCGGCAATGTGCTCGATTCGGCCGGCAGCGTGGTGCCGCTGTTCCGGGAGCAGATCCGGCGCGGCGGCCCGGTCACCGTCACCCATCCGGAGGTGACGCGGTACTTCATGACCATTCCCGAAGCCTGTCAACTGATCCTGCAGGCGTCGGCGATCGGCCCGCACGAGGCGATCTACACGCTCGACATGGGGCGGCCGGTGCTGATCCGGCAACTCGCCGAGCAGATGATCCGACTTGCCGGCAAACAGCCCGGCCGGGACATCCACATCGTCTACACGGGACTGCGGCCGGGCGAGAAGCTCCACGAGGTGTTGTTCCACCCCGCCGAGCGCTACCAGCCCACCGCGCACAGCAAGATCCTGCAGGCCGAGCCGCGCGAGATCGACAATGTCGCGGTGTTGACCGGGCTGCGCATCGCCCGCGAGGCCGTGCAACGCTACGACGAGGGTCGCCTGATGCGCATCCTGCACAGCGTCGTGCCCGAGTTCGTGCCCGAGTTCGCCAAACCGTCGGTGCCGGGCAAAGCCGAGGTGATTCCACTGCAAAAGGGCAAGGGTACGTGAGTTTCAGACTGCGCAAAGCCGTTTTCCCGGTCGCCGGACTGGGCACCCGTTTTCTTCCCGCCACCAAGACCGTTCCCAAGGAGATGCTGCCGATCGTCGACCGGCCGCTGATCCAATATGCCGTGGACGAGGCCATCGAAGCCGGCTGCGACACGCTGGTCTTCATCACCAACCGCTACAAGCACGCGGTGGCGGATTACTTCGACAAGGCTTACGAGTTGGAGCAGAAACTCGAGAAGGCCGGCAAGACCGAGCTGCTCGACGTGGTCAGGAGTGTGCTGCCGTCACATGTCCGTGCGATCTTCGTCACCCAGGCCGAAGCGCTCGGACTTGGCCATGCGGTGCTCTGCGCCAGGGCGGTCGTCGGCGATGAGCCCTTCGCGGTGCTGTTGCCCGACGACCTGATCTGGAACCGTGGCCCCGGCGCCCTGCGCCAGATGGCCGAGGTGGCCGCCGGGACTTCCGCCAGCGTGATCGCCGTGCAGGAAGTGCCGCGCGAACAGAGCGGCAGCTACGGCATCGTCGCGACCGAGCCGTTCGAGGGTCGGCAGGCACGCATCTCCGCGATCGTCGAGAAGCCGCCGCCGGAGGCAGCCCCGAGCAATCTGGCCGTGGTGGGGCGCTACATCCTGACGCCGCGTGTCTTCGATCTGATCGAGAGCACGCCGCCGGGTCGGGGGGGTGAAATCCAGCTCACCGATGCGATCGCCGCCCTGCTTGAGGAGCAGCGCGTGCTTGCGTACCACTTCCAGGGCACTCGCTTCGACTGCGGCAGCCATATCGGCCTGATCGAAGCGACCATCCGCTTCGCGCTCGATCACGAGAAACTGAGCGAGCCTGCACGTCGCGCGATGCATGCCGCGCTGCACGAGCTGGGCGTACGCGACGAGCCCTGAGCCTCAGCCCAGATGCCAGCCCGTCCAGGCGCACCAGCCGATCAGGATGGCGCCCAAGACCCAGAGCAATGCTCCCAACCCGCGCAGCCGTCGCGCGATCGCGGTGGCCTGTTGGCCTTCACGCACAGCGACATCGCGCGCGGTGCGCTCGCCGGGTAACGGGTAACGTCGCTCCCTCTCGATGGCATCGGCGTAACGCAGCAGCCACAGGCCAAGCAAGGCCAAGGGCAGCACCAGGGCGATCACGGCGCCGAGGAAGACGATGTAAAGCCATTGCAGGGTGGTCAGCGGATGCAAGGCATCCTCGCCTGGGTGCGACAGCCAGTATTGCAGTCCCCCGAGCAGAGCCGCCCCGGCCACGGCACTGAGTGCCAGCAAGGCCAGCATGCGACGACGATAGGTCGGGTCGGCCCGATGCACCTGCATATGCGCTCCACTGGACTGGCCGGCTCGCGAATCAAGCACGCCAGTGCCTGATACGTCGAAGCCGCGTCCGGACATGCGCCGGACGCGGCGTGGGCTGACAAGTCCAGGATGGACTTGTCCAGACCTTTCCTAACATCCTAGCGGGGAGAACCGGACCAGCGCATGGCCATCGGGAATACCAACTACTACCGCGCATCGGCCATCGGCATGGTCGAGTGGCCGGCCTTGATGGGGCGGACCGATGCCGAGGTGTGCATCGTCGGCGCCGGGTTCGCCGGGTTGAATACCGCGCTTGGACTGGCCGAGCGCGGGTATCGCGGCATCACACTGCTGGAATCGGAGCGGATCGCCCATGGCGCCTCCGGCCGCAACGGGGGCTTCGTCTTCGCTGGGTTTTCTCGCGGCGAGGCCGCGCTGCTGCGCGAGCTCGGACCGGAACGGGCACGGCGACTGCATCGCGGCACCCTGGATGCGGTCGCGCTGATCCGCGACCGCTGCGCGCGGTATCGGATCGCCTGCGATCCGACGCCTTCCGGCGTGCTCTGGGCGAACTGGTTCCGCGATGCCGACGTGCTGCGCGCGCGTCAGCGCCTGCTGGCCGAGCATTACGGCGTGCACTGGGACTGGGTGCCGCAGGCGGAACTGCGTGCTCTTCTGCTCACGCGGCGCTACGGCGACGCCCTCCGGGAACGCGAGGCGATGCATATCCATCCGCTCAACTACGCCCTCGGCCTGGCCCGGGCCGCATCCGAGCGCGGCGTGGCGATCCACGAGCGCTCGCCCGCGCTCGGCTTGACGCGTGATGGCGCCGGTTGGTGCGTGCGCACCGCCGGAGGCGAGGTTCGCGCCAGACAGGTGGTGCTGGCCTGCGGCGGCTACCTGGCCAGCCTGCGCCGGCGCGTGGATGCCGGCGTGATGCCGATCGCGACCTACGTGATGGTGACCGAGCCCCTCGGCACGCGCATGCGCGAGGTGATCCGCACCGATGCCGCCGTGTACGACACCCGCTTCGCCTTCGACTACTACCGCCTCTTGCCCGACACACGGCTGCTGTGGGGTGGGCGCATCTCCATCCTCGATCGCCCGCCCGATGCGGTGAAGCGGCTGCTGTACCGCGACATGCTCAAGGTGTTCCCGCAGCTCGATGGCGTGCGCATCGATTACGCCTGGTCGGGGTTGATGAGCTACGCCCGTCACCAGATGCCGCAGATCGGCGAGATCGAACCTGGCCTGTGGCTGGCGCAGGCCTTCGGCGGGCATGGTGTGGCGCCGACCACCTTCGCCGGCGAGCTGCTGGCCGCCGCGATCGCCGAGGGCGATGAGCGCTGGCGGGATTTTGCCGACTACGGACTGGTCTCGGCCCTGAAGCCCGTGGGTCTGGTCGGCGCCCAGCTCACCTACTGGTGGCAGCAGTTCCGCGACGCGTGGAAGGATTGGCGCGAGCGAGCGGCGGGGTGAATTGGCGCCCCGGTCAAGCCATGGCCAAGGCCGTTGCGGCACACTGCCGGCATGAGCGAGACCATCACCTGGCAGGATTTCGAGCGCGTCCTCATCGCCGCCGGCACCGTGTTGCGTGTGGAGGACTTTCCCGAGGCCCGCAAGCCGGCCTGGAAACTGTGGGTCGATTTCGGCCCGCACGGCATCAAGAAGACCAGCGCGCAGGTCAAGGCGCTGTACCGACCCGAGGATCTGGTCGGCCGGCAGATCGTCGGCGTGATCAATCTCCCGCCCAAGCAGGTCGGCCCGTTCGTCTCCGAATTTCTGCTGACCGGCTTCCCGACCGACGAGGGTGTCGTCATCACCACCGTCGAACGCCCGGTGCCGAACGGTACCCGGTTATCCTGATCCGAGAAGGCAACAGCACGCACGGAGCAAGGAGAGAAGAGCGGAGGACGCGGAGTGGATCAATGGGATGTCCTCCGTATCCTCCTGCTTCTCTCCGCTGACTCCGTGAGTGTCTTTGCTTCCCCGTTACACCGCTTCGAACAGGCCCGCCGCGCCCATGCCGGTGCCGATGCACATGGTGACCATGCCGTACTTCAGGCCGCGCCGGCGCAGGCCGTGGACCAGGGTGGCGGTGCGGATCGCGCCGGTCGCTCCGAGCGGGTGCCCGAGCGCGATGGCGCCCCCGAGCGGGTTCACGCGGGCCGGATCCAGCTCGCAGTCGCGGATCACGGCCAGCGCCTGCGCGGCGAAAGCTTCGTTCAGCTCGATCCAGTCGAGCCGATCTTTCGACAGGCCCGCCTGCCGGAGCACCTTGGGAATCGCCGCGATCGGGCCGATGCCCATCACTTCCGGACGCACGCCGGCCACCGAGAAACCGACGAAACGCGCCAGCGGCGTCAGGCCGTAGTCCTTGATCGCCTGTTCGGAGGCCAGCAGCACCGCGCCGGCGCCGTCGGACATCTGCGAGCTGTTGCCTGCGGTCACGCTGCCGCCATTGCGAAACACCGGGCGCAGCTTCGCCAGCCCTTCGGCGCTGGTGTCGGCGCGCGGGCCTTCGTCGTGCTCGACCAGCAGCTCACGGACGCGGACGGCACCGCCGTCGAGATCGGGCTGGTGCGAGATCACCTGGTATGGGGTGATCTCGGCGCGAAACTCGCCGGCATCGATGGCGGCCAGCGCCTTGCGGTGCGAGGCGAGGGCGAAGGCGTCCTGATCCTCGCGGCTCACTTTCCATTCCTCGGCGACCTTCTCGGCGGTGATGCCCATGCCATAGGCGATGGCGACGTTCTCGTCCCGGGCGAACACCTGAGGGCTGAGGGCGACCTTGTTGCCCATCATCGGCACCATCGACATAGACTCGGTGCCGCCGGCAATGACCAGGTCGGCCTCACCCAGCCGGATCCGGTCGGCGGCCATCGCCACCGCTTGCAGGCCCGAGGAGCAGAAGCGGTTGATGGTCTGTGCCGGGACGGTGTGTGGCAGTCCGGCCAGCAGCACACCGATCCGGGCCACGTTCATGCCCTGCTCGGCCTCGGGCATGGCGCAGCCGATGATCACGTCCTCGATACGGCCGACGTCGATGCCGGGCGCCTGTGCAACCACGGCGCGCAGCACGTGCGCCAGCATCTCGTCGGGACGGGTGTTGCGGAACACGCCGCGCGGCGCCTTGCCGACCGGCGTGCGGGTAGCGGCGACGATGTAGGCCTCTTGAATCTGCTTGCTCATTGGAACGTCCTTGGGTCGGTACCGGCAGCCGGCAGTCGCCAGCCGGAAAATTTCGGGATGCGGGCTTGCCGGTGGCCGGTTACCGGCTACCGGTTCCCATCGCTCAATTCCTCAACGGCTTGCCCGTCTTCAGCATGTGCGCGATGCGCTCCTGGGTCTTTGGCATCTGCGCCAGGGCGACGAAATGCTCGCGCTCCAGCCGCAGCAGCCAGTCCTCGTCCACCAGTGTGCCGCGATCGACCTCGCCGCCGCACAGCACGGTGGCGATGCGGCTGGCGATTTCGTAGTCATGCTCGGAGATGAAGCGGCCTTCGAGCATGTTCACCAGCATCATCCTGAAGGTGGCGATGCCGACATCGCCAGCCACCGCGATGCGGCGGCCGGGCAGCGGCGGCCGGTAACCGCTCTCGGCCAGCGCACGCGCCTGGGCCTTGGCGACGTACAGCAGCTCATGCGGATGGAACACGACCACGTCGCCATCGCGCAGCAGTCGGAGCTCCTTGGCCTCGATCGCCGAGCCGGACACCTTGCCCATGGCGATGGTTTCGAAGTACGGCTTGAGCGCGGCGAACACGTCGCCGCCCGTGCCGGCCGCGGCGGCGGCGCGCTGGGCGATTTCCTTCAGGCCGCCGCCGGCCGGCAGCAGGCCGACGCCGGCTTCGACCAGGCCGATGTAGCTTTCCAGCGAGGCGACCGTACGCGCCGCATGCATCTGGAACTCGCAGCCGCCGCCGAGCGCCAGGCCGCGCACGGCAGCCACCACCGGCACCAGCGAGTACTTGATGCGCTGGCTGGTGGCCTGGAAGTTGGCGACCATCGCCTCGAACTCGGCCAGCTTGCCGGCCTGCAGCAAGGCGAGCGCACCGGCGAGGTCGGCGCCGGCCGAGAACGGCTCGCGCGGTTGCCAGATCACCAGGCCGTCGAAGTCCCGCTCGGCCACGTCGATGGCCTGTTGCAGGCCTTCGAGCACGCCGTCGGAGACGGTGTTCATCTTGGTCTTGAAGCTGGCCACGGCAATGCCGTCGCCGTCGTGCCACAGGCGCAGGGCATCGGTCTCGAACACCGTCTCGCCCGGGGCAAAGCGCTCGCCGAGCACCGGGTCGGGGAAGCGCTGGCGCGCATAGACGGCGAGCGTGGAGCGCGGCTTGGCGGCGTTCGCCGAGGGGCTGTAGCTGCCGTCCGGACCATGCACGCCGGCGCGGCCATCGCTCACCCAGGCGGGGAGGGCGGCATCGCTCATCGCCTTGCCGGTGGCGATGTCCTCGGCGATCCAGCCGGCCACCTCGCGCCAGCCCGCCGCCTGCCAGGTTTCGAACGGCCCCTGCTGCCAGCCGTAGCCCCAGCGGATCGCCAGGTCGACATCGCGGGCGGTGTCGGCGATGTCGGCCAGATGGAAGGCGCTGTAATGGAACAGGTCGCGGAAGCAGGCCCACAGGAACTGCGCTTGTCGGTGCCCGCAGGCGCGCAGGCGGGCAAACTTCTCGACCGGGTTCTTCAGCTTGAGGATCTCGGCCACCTCGGGAGCAACCTCGGCCCCTGACGGACGGTAATCCTGCTTCGCCAGGTCGACGACCTGGATCTCCTTGCCGACCTTGCGGAAGATGCCGGCACCGGCCTTCTGGCCGAGCGCGCCCTTGGCGATCAGCGCCGACAGCCACTCGGGCGTCTTGAAGTAATGGTGCCAGGGGTCGTCAGGCAGGGTGTCGGCCATGGTCTTGATGACGTGCGCCATGGTGTCCAGGCCGACCACGTCGGCGGTGCGGTAGGTGGCCGACTTGGGCCGGCCGACCAGCGGACCGGTCAGCGCATCGACCTCGTCGAAGCCCAGGCCGAACTGCGCGGTGTGGTGCATCGTCGCCAGGATCGAGAACACGCCGATCCGGTTGCCGATGAAGTTGGGCGTGTCGCGGGCATAGATCACGCCCTTGCCCAAGGTGGTGGTGAGGAAGGTTTCCAGCCCCTCCAGTACCGCGCGATCGGTGTGCCGGCAGGGGATCAGCTCGGCCAGGTGCATGTAGCGCGGCGGGTTGAAGAAGTGCACGCCGCAGAAGCGTGTGCGCACCGCGTCGGGCAGGGCATCGGCCATGGTGTTGATCGAAAGGCCGGAGGTGTTGGAGGCGACCACCGCATGCGGCGCGATGTGCGGCGCGATCTTGGCGTACAGGTCACGCTTCCAGTCCATCCGTTCGGCGATGGCCTCGATGACCAGGTCGCAACCTGCGAGCAGGGGCAGGTGCTGGTCGTAGTTGGCCGGGGTGATTTCCGCCGCCAGTGCCTTGCTGGCCAGCGGAGCGGGGGAGAGCTTGCCGAGGTTGGCGATGGCCTTCTCGACGATGGCGTTGGGGGTGCCCTCTTTCGCGGGCAGGTCGAACAGGATCGTCGGCACGCCGGCATTGGTCAGGTGGGCGGCGATCTGTGCACCCATGACGCCGGCGCCGAGCACGGCCACCTTGCGGATCTGGAGTTTCGGCATGGTTGGATTCCGGTTGAAGGAGAGGGCGGGCCGGCACCGACCGGCCCGTCGGATGTGGAAGGCTTACACGGCGCGCAGGCCGGCCGCGGCGAAGCGGATCAGTTCGCGCGCCGCACGCTCGCAGTGCTGCTGTTCGCTGACCCCGGCCGGGCGCTTGATCAGGCCGAAGTCGGCCATGGCATAGGTCAGCGCACCGGCGGTGAAGTCCAGCCGCCAGTACAGCTCCTCCTTGCCCAGGCCCGGCAGGCAGGCGGCGATGGCCTTGGCGAAGTCGCGCAGCACATGGCCGTAGTTGTCGGAGAGGAACTTGCGCAGGCGGTCGTTTTTCTCCGCGTAGGCGCGGGCCAGCACGCGGACGAAGGCCGAGCCGCCGTGGCGGTCGAGGGTCAGCGCCAGTGCCGGCTCGATGAACGCGGCCAGGATCGCTTCCAGCGAGCCGGGCGACTCGGTCAGTGCGGCCTTCAGGGCCTTGAGCCGGTTCTCGCTCAACTCGTCCAGCCGGCGCCGGAACACCTCGTTGACCAGGTTCTCCTTGCTGCCGAAGTGGTAGTTGACGGCGGCGATGTTGACGTCGGCACGGCTGGTCACCTGGCGCAGCGAGGTGCCGGCGAAACCGAACTGGGCGAACAGCTCCTCGGCCGCGCCGAGGATGCGTTCCTTGGTGTTGAAGTGGGTCGTGGCGGTCACGGCAGACTCGTTTGAATGGTGTGATTGAAACGCACGTTTCAGATACTGACTCCGAACCGGCGGAAGGTCAACCGCCTGTCATCGGGCGCTGTTCGCCAGCCGGCGGAATCGGGTAGAATTTGCGGCTGGAGTTCCATCTAAGCCCGCGATTTTCGCGGGTTTTGTGTTAGCGTGGCCGTCCCCGGCCAAGGTTTTCCCACGTCCCCTACGGAGTCCCCATGGCGCTGGAGCGCACCATTTCCATCATCAAGCCCGATGCCGTCGCCAAGAACGTCATCGGCGAAATCTACACCCGCTTCGAAAAGGCCGGCCTCAGGATCGTCGCCGCCAAGATGAAGCACCTCACCCGCAAGGAGGCCGAGGGCTTCTACGCCGTGCACCGCGAGCGCCCGTTCTTCAATGCGCTGGTCGAGTTCATGACCTCCGGCCCGGTGATGATCCAGGTGCTGGAAGGCGAGAACGCCGTGGCCAGGAACCGCGAGCTGATGGGCGCCACCAACCCGAAGGAGGCCGCGCCGGGCACCATCCGCGCCGACTTCGCCGAGTCGATCGACGCCAACGCCGTGCACGGTTCGGACAGCCCGGAGAACGCGGCGATCGAGATCGCCTACTTCTTCGCCGCCACCGAGCTTTGCCCGCGCTGAGTCGTGATGCCGTGACCGAGGCCGCCGCCAGGACCAATCTGCTCGACCTCGATCGCGCGGGGCTGGAGCGCTTCTTCGCCGAGACCCTTGGCGAGAAGCGCTTCCGCGCCCACCAGGTGATGAAGTGGATCTACCACCAGCACGTCACCGACTTTTCGCAGATGACCGACGTGGGCAAGGCGCTGCGCGCCAAGCTCGAAACCCACGCCGAGATCCGCCCGCCGAGCGTGCAGTTCGACAAGCCCTCGGCGGACGGCACCCACAAGTGGCTGCTCGGGATGGACGCGGGCAATGCCATCGAGACCGTGTTCATCCCCGACAAGGGCCGCGGCACGCTGTGCGTGTCCAGCCAGGTCGGCTGCGGCCTGAACTGCCAGTTCTGCTCCACCGCGACCCAGGGCTTCAACCGCAACCTCTCGACCGCCGAGATCATCGGTCAGGTCTGGGTGGCCTCCAGGCACCTTGGCAACCGGGCCCACGTCCACCGCAAGCTCACCAATGTGGTGATGATGGGCATGGGCGAGCCGCTGCTGAATTTCGACAACGTCGTGCGGGCGATGAGCCTGATGCGTGACGATCTCGGTTTCGGCCTGGCCAACAAGCGCGTCACGCTGTCCACCGCCGGCCTGGTGCCGATGATCGACCGGCTCGGCGCGGAGAGCGACGTCGCGCTGGCGGTATCGCTGCACGCGCCCAACGACGAGCTGCGCACCCAGCTGGTGCCGCTGAACAGGAAGTATCCGATCGCCGAGCTGATGGCCGCCTGCGTCCGCTACCTGCGCCAGCGACGGAAGGGCGAGTCCATCACCTTCGAATACACCCTGATGAAGGGCGTGAACGACGACCCGGCCACCGCACGCGAGCTGGCTCGACTGATGCGAAGGTTCTGCAACGAAGTGCAGTACGCGGACGCGGCCAAGGTCAACCTGATTCCGTTCAACCCCTTCCCCGGCACGCGCTTCGAACGCAGCGACGAGGCGACCATCCGCGCCTTCCAGAAGATCCTGCTCGACGCCGGAGTGCTCACCATGGTCCGCCGCACCCGTGGCGACGACATCGATGCCGCATGCGGCCAGTTGAAGGGGCAGGTCATGGATCGCACCCGCCGGCAAGCCGAGTTCCGCAAGAAACTCGAACGGGAAGGGCTCTCGCATGAGGCTGCGTGACCTGTCGATGCTGGCGCTGGCGGCGCTGCTGGCCGGCTGCGCCGGCGGCGGAGCTCGTCCAGGTGCCAGCGACGAGCGCGCACGCCTGGCCATGCAGAATGTCGCGATGGGCCAGCAGTATCTGGAGCAGGGCATGCACGAGATCGCCCTGCAGCGCCTGCAGGAGGCCCTGCGTCACGATCCGCGCTCCGCCGACGCGCACAGCCTGCTCGGCGTGCTGTACGAACGGATCGGCCGCGCCGCGCTGGCCGAAGAGCACTACGGCCGCTCGGTCCGTCTGGCTCCCGAACGCGGCGCCATCCTCAACAACTACGGTGCCTGGCTGTGTCGCAACGGCCGCCCGGCCGAAGCCGGGGAGTGGTTCGTCCGCGCGCTCGACGATCCCTTCTACCGCACGCCTGTGGCCGCGCTCGCCAACGCCGGCAACTGTGCCTTGCTCGCCGGTCGTCTCGACCAGGCCGAGGAGTTCTTCCGGCGTGTGCTGGAGATCGACCCGGGTCACCTGGACAGCCTGCACCAGCTCACCGTCCTGAGCTACGCCAGGGGTGACCTGCTGCGGGCGCGGGCCTTCTCCCAGCGCCGGCTCGCGGGCGGTCCGCCGGACCCCGGCGCGTTGGAGCTGGCCGCGCGCATCGAGGACGGACTGGGCGACAACGCCGCCGCAAACCGTTATCGTGCACGTTTGCGCGCCGAGTTTCCCGATTACCGCCCGACCTCGCCTGATTCTCCCAGGACGCCATGACCCCGGACCCAAGCGCAGACAACGAGAACGCCTCCCGCTCGCCCGGCTCGCGCTTCCGTGAGGCCCGTGCGGCCCAAGGGCTGAGCGTCGAGGCGGCGGCCGCAAGGCTGAAGATTCCCGTGGCCGTGGTCGAGGCCATCGAGCGCGACGACTACAGTGCGCTCGGCGCGGCGATCTACGTCCGCGGCCACTGCACCGCCTACGCCCGCCTGCTCGGGCTGGCTCCGGACATCGTCGACGACGCCTGCCGCCAGAGCCGCAGCGCGCCGCCACCGCTGGTGGCGATGGCGCCCAGCACGCGTCTGCAGCGCTTGACCGACCGGCTGGCCCGCCGTGCCGTCTACGTCGTGCTGACCGGCGCGATCGTGCTGCCGGTGATCTGGTATGCGACGCAGGAGGCGCCCGAGATCGCCCGCGTCAACCTCAGCCCCCTGGACGTGCCGCCAGGAGGGCAGGCGCCGCTGACCGACATCGCTGCGCTGATTCCGGACGGCGAATCTGCTCCGGCACGTCAGCGGGGGGAGGCCGACCACCCGGTCGTGGCCTCGCTGGCGCCGTTCTACGCAAAGCCGGCGGCGGCGGACGAGTCCGCCGCGGACGCGCCGACCGAGGTTGCGCCGGACTGGCTGGTGCTCAGCTTCAACGGTCCGAGCTGGGTCGAGATCTTCGCCGCCGACGGCACCCGCCTCGAACAGGCCTTGCTGGGCCCCGGCAGCGAGCGCCGTTATGCCCCCGGTCAGGTGGCTCGCATCACGCTGGGCAATGCCGAGGCGGTCGAAGTCCGGCAGGCAGGCAGGAAGGTCGACTTCAGCGCCTACCGCCGGGCCAACGTCGCACGGTTTACGGTATCCTCCGACGGCACGCTGGCGCCCGTCGGCGGCTGATTCCGGCGACTCTTCCAAATTTCTCCTTGCGATGCCCGGATGACCCGTCCGGGCCCTGAGGCTCATGAGCGAACTAGACGAACTCGAACAGGGCGAACGCGTCCGCAACTGGCTGCGGCAGAACGGCAGCACCATCGTCACCGGCGTCGCGCTCGGTGTGGCCATGATCTTCGGCTGGCAGTGGTGGCAGGGCAGCCGGGTCGAGCACCGACTCACCGCGGCCACCCACTACGAGGCACTGGTCGAGGCCGCCGAACGCGGCGAGCGCGACACCGTCCAGGCGCTCGCCGGCACGCTGGCCCAAGGCTATGCGGATACACCGTACGCGGTCCTGGCTGCATTGCGTCTGGCCGAGGCGCAGGCGACGGCCGGCGAGAACGAGGCCGCCCTGGCCACGCTCGAGGCTGCCAGCGGAAAGAGTCCCGACCCGGCCCTGAACGAGCTCCTGCAATTGCGCAGCGCCCGTCTGGAGATCGCCCTGGGCCGCCATGAGCAGGCCCTGACCCGTCTGGCGCGCGTGGGCGACGCCTATGCGGCGCTGGCGCATGAACTGCGCGGCGATGCCCATCTCGCCCTGGGGCGTGCCGGCGAAGCGCTGGCGGCCTACCAGGAAGCCCTGACGCGCATGGACGCCGCCGCGCCGGCGCGTCCGATCGTACAGATGAAACATGACGATCTGGCGGCTGCGGCCGGGTCGGCGGAGTCGTGAGCATGATGCGTCGCCTGATCGTCCTCTTCGTCTGCGCCGCCCTGCTGGCCGGTTGCGGTACCCGTGTCGGCAAGTGGTTCGGCTCGTCCAGCAAGGACAATGTCGATGCGCCGGCGGAGCTGACCGACTTCGCGCCCAGCGTCGGTGTCGACAAGCTGTGGTCCCTCCGGCTCGGCAAGGGCGAGCGCCGGCTCTGGATCCGCCAGGCCCCTGCGGTCGTGGAGGGGCGCGTCTATGCCGCCACCCTGCAGGGCCGGGTCGTGGCCCTGGATCTGGAGAGCGGACGCGAGTTGTGGCGCAGTGAGACCGGCATGCGGCTCTCCGGCGGCCCCGGCGCTGCCGGCGGTTTCGTCGTGGTCGGCAGTCTCGACGGCGACGTGCTCGCGCTCGATGCCGACAGCGGTGCCGAGCGTTGGCGTACCCGCGTGTCCTCCGAGGTGATTTCACGCCCGCTTCTTGCCCATGGCATGGCGGTGGTGCGCAGCAACGATGGCCGGGTTTTCGGGCTCGACCTCGGCGAGGGCGCGCGGCGCTGGGTCTTCGATCGCGGCATCCCGGCGCTGACCGTGCGCGGCAATGCCTCGCCGGTCCTCGGTCAGGGACTGGTGTACCTGGGTTACGACGACGGCACCGTGGTCGCCCTGCGTGTCCAGGACGGCCTGCGCGTCTGGGAGCAGGTGGTCGCCGAACCGGACGGGCGCAGCGAGCTGGAACGCATGGCCGACGTCGATGGCGATCTGCAGGTCGGCCTGAGCGAGGTCTTCGCGATCAGCTTCAAGGGCCAGATGCTGGCGATGGACGCCGCCAACGGCCGCCCGCTGTGGACCCGCGACACCGGCAGCTACGCGGGGCTGGCCCTGCTCGGCGACCGCCTGGTCGTCGCAGACAAGGCCGGCAGCGTCTGGGCGATCGACCGCAACAGCAGCAGCGCACTGTGGCGACAGGAGGCGTTGGCGCACCGCTGGCTGACCACGCCGGCGGTGCAGGGCGACTACGCCGTGGTGGGCGACCTCCAGGGCTATCTGCACTGGCTGCGGCTCGGCAACGGCGAGCTGGCGGCCCGCGTCCGCCTGGGCAAGGAGCCGATCCGCGCCACGCCGCAGGTTTCGCCGGAGGGCATCCTCGTGGCGATCGATACCTACGGCGAACTGGCCGCCTACCGCCTCGGCGGTCCGTGAGCCCGTACCCGGAGTTCCCGCCATGCTTCCCCTGGTTGCGCTGGTCGGGCGCCCGAACGTCGGCAAGTCCACGCTGTTCAACGCGCTCACGCGCACCCGCGACGCGCTGGTGCACGACCAGCCAGGCGTCACCCGCGACCGTCATTACGGGGTGTGCCGGCTGATCGAGGGCCGCGAGTTCGTCCTCGTCGATACCGGCGGCATCGCCGGCGAGGACGAAGGGCTGGCCGGGCTGACCGCGCAGCAGGCGCGGGCCGGCGCCGAGGAGGCCGACCTGGTGCTGTTCGTGGTCGACGGCCGCGAGGGGCCGTCCGGGCTGGACCAGGACATCCTCGGCTGGTTGCGCAGGACCGCCAAGCCGGTCCTGCTGGTGATCAACAAGATCGACGGCGTCGATGAGGACGCCGCCTTGGCCGATTTCGCCCGTTTCGGCCTGCCGGTGGTGCTGCCGGTCTCGGCCGCGCACCGGCAGGGCCTGGACGACCTGCTCGACGAGGTGCTGGCGCGTCTGCCGGAAGATGGCGACGCCGCCGTGCTCGAGCACGATCCCGAGCGCATCGCCATCGCCTTCGTCGGCCGCCCCAATGTGGGCAAGTCCACTCTGGTCAATCGCCTGCTCGGCGAGGAACGGATGATCGCCTCGGACGTGCCGGGCACCACCCGCGACTCGATCGCGGTGGACCTGGAGCGCGATGGCCGCAAGTACCGGCTGATCGACACCGCCGGCATCCGCCGCAAGTCCAGGGTCGAGGAGGCGATCGAGAAGTTCAGCGTCATCAAGACCCTGCAGTCCATCGCCGTGTGCGAGGTCGCGGTGGTCATGCTCGACGCCAGCGAGGGTGTCACCGACCAGGACGCCACCGTGCTCGGTCATGTGCTCGAATCCGGCCGCGCGCTCGTGGTCGCGGTCAACAAGTGGGACGGGCTGAGCACGTATCAGCGCGAGCAGGTGCAGGCGCTGCTGAGCCGCAAGCTCGCCTTCGTGGAGTGGGCCGAGGTGGTGTTCATCTCCGCCAAGCACGGCTCGGGCCTGAAGGAGCTGTTCCGCGCCATCCATCGCGCCCATGCCTCGGCGACGCGCGAATTCACCACATCGGAAGTGACCAAGGCGCTGGAAATCGCCTACGACAGCTTCCCGCCGCCGGCAGTGCGCGGTCATGCGGCGAAGATGCGCTACGCCCACCCGGGCGGCTCCAATCCGCCGGTATTCATCGTGCATGGCACGCGGTTGCGTTCGTTGCCCGACAGCTATCGGCGCTACCTGGAGAACTTCTTCCGCAAGCGCTTCAAGCTGGTCGGCACGCCGATCCGCTTCGAGTTCCGCGAGGGCAGCAATCCCTACGAGGGCAAGAAGAACGAGCTGACCGAGCGGCAGATCCAGCGCAAGCGCCGCCTGATGCGGCACGTCAAGCGCAAGTGATCGCGCCGGCTGAGCTGACCCTCGGCATCATCGCCGGTGGCGCCGCCACCCGCCTGCACGGGCGCGACAAGGCTTGGCTGAGACTCGCCGATGAGCCGCTGGTGCAGCGACTCGTGCGCGCATTCGCCGGTCAGGTGTCGTCCACGTGGATCAGCGCAAATCGGGACCTGGAGCGTTACGCCGCGGCAGGCCTGCCTGCCGTGTCCGACCGTGTTGCGACCCGGCCGGGACCGCTGGCCGGCATCGATGCGCTACTCGCCGCCTGTCCGACGCCCTGGCTGCTGACCGTGCCGGTCGATCTGCTGCACCCGCCGCCAGACCTGCCGGCGCGCCTGCGTGCGGCCTGCGCCGACGCGGCCGGCGCCTACGCCCGCGATGACGACGGCCCGCAGCCGCTGGCTGCGCTCTGGCGCGTCGCCGCCTGCCGGACGGCGGTCGCGCAGGCGCTGGCAGGCGGCGATTACGCCGTGCACCGTGTGCAGGCGGGGCTCGGCCTGGTCCGGGTCGATTTCGCGGGGCTGCGCTTCGGCAACCTGAACACCCCCGAGGATCTGGCCCGCCACGGCATTCAGTCATGAACGGCAGCCACATCGGCCGGATCGGCTTCGACGAGGCGCTGTCGCTGCTGCGCGACGCGGCCACACCCGTGCCCGCCGAGGCGATCCCGCTCGCGCAGGCGCTCGGCGGCGTGCTGGCCGAGGACGTGACCGCGCCGATCGACCTGCAGCCCTTCGACAATGCCGCCATGGACGGTTTCGCCGTCCGTGCCGCCGACCTGCGTGCGGACGGGGTGTCGGCCCTGCGACTGGTCGGCGAGCAGTACGCCGGACCCGCCCGCGATCTGGCGGTCGGCCCCGGAGAGTGCGTGCGCATCACCACCGGGGCGCCGCTCCCGGCCGGCGCCGACAGTGTGCTGATCAAGGAGGAGGCGCGGCTGGCCGATGGCCGGGTGATCGCGGCGTGCGCCCTCACGCCCGGCACGCACGTGCGCCGGCGCGGCGAGGACGTGCGCCGGGGAGAGGTGGTCCTGCATGCAGGGCAGGTCGTGACACCGGTCCGCCTCGGCATGCTCGCCGCGCTCGGCTTCAGCCGGGTGCCGTTGCGCCGTCGGCCGCGCGTCGCGGTCTTCAGCAGCGGCGACGAATTGCGTCCCGCCGGCGAGCCGCTACGTCCGGGCGAGATTCACGACAGCAACGGGCCGATGTTGCAGGCACTGCTCGCGCGCGAAGGCATCCAGGCCGCCCCGCAGCACTTGCCGGACGATCGCGCCGCCGTGACCGAGCGCCTGCGCGCGGCCGCGCGCAGCGCCGATCTGGTCCTGACCTGCGGCGGCGTGTCGGCCGGCGAGAAGGACCTGCTGCCCGCGGTGCTCGCGCAGCACGGTGAGGTCGTGTTCTGGAAGGTGCGCATCAAGCCCGGCATGCCGGTGCTGTTCGGTCGTCTGGATGGCACGCCGGTGCTGGGCCTGCCCGGCAATCCGGTGTCGGTGCTGGCGACCTATCTCACCCTTGCACTGACCCTGCTCGATGCGATGCAGGGACGCAGCGAGGCGCGGGCGACATGGCGGGCCCGTCTTGCAGCCCCGGTCGACAAGCCGCATGGCCGGCTGGAATTCCGGCGTGGTCGCCTGGAGGTCGATGAACACGGAGGGCTTCGCGTCCATCCCGACCCGGCGACCGGCTCACATCGGCTGCGTGCGGCGGCGCAGGCGAACGCGCTGATCGTGTTGCCCGAGGGGCCGCTGACGCTCGAAGCGGGCGCGCTCGTGCACGTGCTGCCCTACGGCGAGTTCGGCGCGCGCTGAACTCGACCGGCCGCAGAGCGATAATCGCCGCATGAGCGCGCCCACCATTCCGCAGATCTCCCCCAGCGAGGCCCTGGCACGGCAGCGTGCCGGTGCGTTGCTGATCGACGTGCGCGAGACGCACGAATGCGCGCTCGGCTACCCGGAGGGAGCCCTGCGTGTGCCGCGCGCCACGCTCGAGGCGGAGCCCGGGCTGCATGTGGCGCGGCCGGCGATGGAGGTGCTGCTGATCTGCGCCTCCGGCCGTCGTTCGCTGCTCGCGGCCGAGTGCCTGGCCAGGCGGGGCTATGCCCGGGTGGCTTCGGTGGCAGGCGGCTTCGCGCGCTGGGTCGAGGAAAACCTGCCGGTGTCGCGACCGGAAGGCGACACCGATTTCTATCAGCGCTACTCGCGCCACCTGCTGCTCCCGGAGGTCGGCGAGGCCGGACAGCGCAGGCTGGAAGCGGCGCGTGTGGCCCTGGTCGGCGCCGGCGGGCTGGGGTCACCGGCGGCGTTCTACCTCGCCGCTGCCGGCATCGGCACCTTGCGGTTGGCCGACGACGACGTGGTCGACCGCAGCAACCTGCAGCGGCAGATCTTGCATACCGATGACCGTGTCGGCCTGCCCAAGGTGCAGTCCGCTCGCGCCACGCTGGCCGCGCTGAACCCGCGGGTGCGCGTCGAGCCGCTGGCCGAGCGCATCACCGCCGCCAACGTCGAGCGCCTGATCGGCGATGCCGACGTGGTGATCGACGGCGCCGACAATTTCGCCGTGCGCTACCTGCTGTCGGATGCCTGCGTGAAGCTGGGCAAGCCGCTGGTGTACGGTGCGGTGCATCGCTTCGAAGGCCAGGTGAGCGTGTTCGACGCCGGTCGCCAGCGCGGCAGGGCGCCGTGCTACCGCTGCCTGTTCCCGGAGCCGCCGCCGCCCGAGTTCGCGCCCAACTGCGCCGAAGCCGGCGTGCTCGGCGTACTGCCGGGCATCATTGGCCTGCTGCAGGCCAACGAAGCGATCAAGCTGGTCCTCGGGTTCGGCGAGCCGCTGATCGGCCGTCTGCTGCACTTCGACGCGCTGGCGATGCGCTTCCGCGAAACGCGGCTGTCGCCCGACCCGGACTGTCCGGTGTGCGCTGCCGGCAAGCCGTTCCCGGGCTATATCGACTACCAGCGGTTCTGCGCGGCCGGCTGAGACGCGCACGCCGCGCCTCGCGCGCTGCATGCGTTTCGCTGCCCGATCGCGACCGGCGCCGGAATCGCGGCGAAAAACGGCGCGATCTCAGCCATGCTTCTTTTGCGACGCCTCGAAGGCGGCGAGCTGCTCCGGCGTCGCCTCGCGCTGGTATTTCGCCTTCCACTCGGCGAATGGCATGCCGTAGATCGCTTCGCGCGCCTGCTCCCGGCTCATCGTCGCGCCCGCGGCCTCCGCCGCCTCGCGGTACCAGTCGGCCAGGCAGTTGCGGCAGAAGCCGGCGAGGATCATCAGGTCGATGTTCTGCACGTCGCTGCGCCGGCGCAGGTGTTCCAGCAGGCGCCGGAAGGCGGCGGCCTCGTACTCGACCACCGGGGACACGGTGTCGCTCATGTGGCGGTCTCCTCGCTGCATCGGGGATAATCCCGCACTTTACCAGCGGGGCCTGGCCCATGACCGCACGCATCCTCGACGGCAAGCGCATCGCCGATGAACTCCTCGTCCACCTGGCGGGGCGCGTGCAGGCGCGGGTGGCGGCCGGCAAGCCGCGACCGGGGCTGGCGGTGATCCTGGTCGGCGCCGATCCGGCCTCGCAGGTATACGTGCGCAACAAGCGCCGCGCCGCCGAGAAGGTGGGCATCCGCGCCATCGACTATGACCTGCCTGCGAGCACCAGCGATGCGGATCTCGCCGCGCTGATCGACAAGCTCAACGCCGATCCCGAAGTGCACGGCATCCTGCTGCAACTGCCGCTACCCGACCGCCGCGATGCCTCCTCGCTGATCCTGCGCATCGATCCGCGCAAGGATGTCGACGGCTTCCATCCCGAGAATGTCGGCCATCTGGCCTTGCGTCAGTTCGGGCTGCGCCCGTGCACGCCGCGCGGCATCACCACGCTGCTGGGTTACACCGACCGCCCGGTGCGCGGACAGACCGCGACGATCGTGGGCGTCTCCAACCACGTCGGCCGGCCGATGGCGCTGGAGCTGCTGATCGCCGGCTGCACCACGATCTGCTGCCACAAGTTCACCCCGCGCGACGTCTTGGAGACGCAGGTACGCCAGGCCGACATCCTGGTGGTGGCGGTGGGGCGGCCCAACCTGATTCCGGGCGAGTGGGTGAAGCCGGGCGCGGTGGTGATCGACGTCGGCATCAACCGGCTGGAGGATGGCCGCCTGTGCGGCGACGTCGGTTTCGCCGAGGCGGCCAAACGGGCGAGCTGGATCACCCCGGTGCCCGGCGGCGTCGGCCCGATGACCGTCGCCACGCTGATGCAGAACACGCTGGAGGCGGCCGAGGCGGCGGACTGAGATCGAGTCCCGCCCGGCAGGGTATAATGGGCCGCTTCATTCCCCCGGAGCCGCTCCATGCTGCGCATCCAGGCCGAAGCACTCACCTTCGACGACGTCTCCCTCGTTCCCGCGCACTCCACCGTCCTGCCCAGGGACGTCAGCCTGTCGACCCGGCTGACCCGCGGCCTCCGCCTCAATCTGCCGATCGTCTCGGCCGCCATGGACACGGTCACCGAGGCCCGCCTGGCCATCGCCATGGCCCAGCTCGGGGGCATCGGCATCATCCACAAGAACATGTCGGTCGCGCAGCAGGCGGCCGAAGTGCTGCAGGTGAAGAACTTCGAGGCCGGCGTGATCCGCGAGCCGTTCACCGTCGGCCCGGAAACCACCATCGGCGAGGTGCTCAAGCTCACCCGGGCGCGCAACATCTCCGGCGTGCCGGTGGTGGACGGCGACCAACTGGTCGGCATCGTCACCAGCCGCGACATGCGCTTCGAGAGGAAGCTCGACGACCCGGTCCGCCACATCATGACCAAGAAGGATCGTCTGGTGACCGTGCGCGAGGGCGCCAGCGACGATGAGGTGCTGCAGCTCATGCACAAGCACCGCATCGAGAAGGTGCTGGTGGTCGACGAGGCCTTCCGCCTGCGCGGGCTGATCACCGTCAAGGACATCCAGAAGGCGCGCGACAACCCCAACGCCGCCAAGGATGCCGACGAGCAATTGCTGGTCGGTGCCGCGGTGGGTGTCGGTGGCGATACCGAGGAGCGGGTCGCCGCGCTGGTCGAGGCCGGCGTGGACGTGGTGGTGGTCGACACCGCGCACGGCCACTCGCAGGGCGTGCTCGACCGCGTGGCCTGGGTCAAGAAGAACTTTCCGAACCTGCAGGTCATCGGCGGCAACATCGTCACCGGTGAGGCCGCGCTGGCGCTGATGGATGCCGGTGCGGACGCGGTGAAGGTCGGCGTCGGCCCGGGTTCGATCTGCACCACCCGGATCGTCGCCGGCGTGGGCGTGCCGCAGATCACCGCCATCGGCATGGTCGCCAACGCGCTGCAGGACCGCATCCCGCTGATCGCCGACGGCGGCATCCGCTACTCCGGCGACATCGGCAAGGCACTGGCCGCCGGCGCTTCGTGCGTGATGATCGGCGGCCTGTTCGCCGGCACCGAAGAGGCCCCCGGCGAGGTCGAACTGTTCCAGGGCCGCAGTTACAAGAGCTACCGCGGCATGGGGAGCCTGGGCGCGATGGAGAAGGGCAGCAAGGACCGCTACTTCCAGGACGCCTCCGACGCCGACAAGCTCGTCCCCGAGGGCATCGAGGGCCGTGTGCCCTACCGCGGCCCGCTGCGCAACATCGTCCACCAACTGGTCGGCGGCATCCGCGCCTCGATGGGCTACGTGGGCTGCGCCAGCATCGAGGAGATGCGCAGCAAGCCCAGCTTCGTCCGCGTCACCAATGCCGGCACCCGCGAGGCGCACGTCCACGACGTGCAGATCACCAAGGAGCCGCCGAACTACCGCATGAGCTGAGTGGTAGTCGGAAACCGGTAACCGGCAATCGGTAACCGGAATGCAAGCCAATCCCTCGGGAACGCCTTCCGGTTCCCGGTTACTCGTTACCGGTTGCCGTCAATGACCGACATCCACAGCGACAAGATCCTCATCCTCGATTTTGGCGCGCAGTACACCCAGCTGATCGCCCGCCGCATCCGCGAGATCGGCGTGTACTGCGAAATCTGGGCCTGGGATCACGACCCGGCCGAGATCGTGGCCTTCGGTGCCAAGGGCATCATCCTCTCCGGCGGACCGGAGTCCACCACGGCACCGGATGCGCCCAAGGCGCCGCGGGAGGTCTTCGAGCTGGGCGTGCCGATCCTGGGCATCTGCTACGGCATGCAGACCCTGGCCGCGCAGCTCGGCGGCAAGACCGAGGCCGCTGTGGAACGCGAGTTCGGCTACGCCGAGGTCGAGGTGATCTCGCCCTGCGCGCTGCTCGACGGCTTCAAGGACCATGCCGGCTCGCCGCCGCGATTGGACGTCTGGATGAGCCATGGCGACCGCGTCAGCGCGGTGCCGCCGGGCTTCAAGGTGACCGCGCGCACGCCGTCGGTGCCGATCGTGGCGATGGCCGACGAGGAGCGGCGCTGGTATGGCGTGCAGTTCCATCCGGAAGTCACCCACACCAGGCAGGGCGGAGCGCTGCTCAAGCGTTTCGTGCACGAAATCTGCGGCTGCCGGATGCTGTGGACCGCAGCCAACATCATCGAGGACCAGATCGCCCGCGTGCGCGAGCAGGTCGGCGACGATCACGTGCTGCTCGGCCTGTCCGGGGGCGTCGATTCTTCCGTCGTGGCGGCACTGCTGCACCGCGCGATCGGCGACAAGCTGACCTGCGTGTTCGTCGATACCGGCCTGCTGCGTTGGCAGGAAGGCGACCAGGTGATGGCGATGTTCGCCGAGCACATGGGTGTGAAGGTGATCCGCGTCGATGCCCGCGAGCGCTTCTTCGCCGCGCTGGAAGGCCACAGCGACCCCGAGGCCAAGCGCAAGATCATCGGTCGGCTGTTCATCGAGGTCTTCGAGGAAGAGGCGGCCAAGATCGAAAACGTGAAGTGGCTGGCGCAAGGCACCATCTACCCGGACGTGATCGAGTCGGCCGGCAGCAAGACCGGCAAGGCCCACGTCATCAAGAGCCATCACAACGTCGGCGGCCTGCCCGAGCACATGAAGCTCGGCCTGGTCGAGCCGCTGCGCGAGCTGTTCAAGGACGAGGTGCGCCGGGTCGGCGTCGAGCTGGGCCTGCCGCACCACATGGTCTACCGCCACCCGTTCCCCGGCCCGGGCCTGGGCGTGCGCATCCTCGGCGAGGTCAGGCCCGAATACGCCGAGCTGCTGGCCCGCGCCGACCACATCTTCATCGAGGAGCTGCGCCGGCACGGGCTGTACGACAAGGTCAGCCAGGCCTTCGCGGTGTTCCTGCCGGTCAAGTCGGTCGGCGTGGTCGGCGACGCCCGCGCCTACGAGTGGGTCATCGCGCTGCGCGCGGTCGAGACCATCGACTTCATGACCGCCCACTGGGCGCATCTGCCCTACGAGTTTCTTGATCTTGTATCGCGCCGAATAATCAATGAGTTGCGAGGAATTTCTCGCGTTGTTTATGACATCAGCGGCAAGCCGCCCGCGACCATCGAGTGGGAGTAGCCGGCCTGCCCGCGAGCCATGGGCTCGCGGGCCGGGCGATCCGCGGCCGGTCTGGCAGCACCGGCATTGAACGAAGCTGAGCCTGAGATGACGATTCCGGACTCCATCGATGCGTCCGATGAGCGCTGGATGCGCCACGCCCTGGCGCTGGCCGACCGCGCCGAGGCCGAGGACGACGAGGTGCCGGTGGGTGCGGTGCTGGTCGGCGCCGACGGCACGCTGCTTGCCGAGGGCTGGAACCGCAACATCACCGAGCACGACCCGACCGCGCATGCCGAGATCGTCGCCATGCGCCAGGCCGGCCTGCGCCTGGGCAACCATCGCCTGCTCGGCACCACGCTGTATGTGACGCTGGAGCCGTGCGCGATGTGCGCGATGGCGATGGTGCACGCACGCATAGCCCGCGTGGTCTACGCCACCGGCGATCCCAAGACCGGTGCCTGCGGCAGTGTCTTCGACCTGCTGGCCGATCCGCGCCACAACCATCGCGTGCAGGTGCAGGGCGGTTTGCTGGCGGAGGAAGCCGCTGCACGCCTGACCGGCTATTTCCGCCGCAAGCGCGGCAAGGCGGCGGGTTGAGGCGACGCTGATCGAGCCAGCGTCGCCGCGCCCATGGTTGGCACGCAGCGGCCGGGCAAGTCCGGGATGGACTTGCTCAGGCCCTCCCTGAATCACTCCTGCGCCCGAGCTGATGATCCAGCTCGTCGTCGAGACTGCGCACCGCCAGGCTGACCTCCAGCCCCATGAACAGGCTGCCGGCGAGCAGGCAGAATGTGCCGAACACGGCCAGGCCGGTCGGCAACTCGCCGAGCGCGAAACCGGTGAAGGCGTCGACCGCCAGCGCCAGGCTGGTGCCGACGAACGAACCCAATGCGACGTAGAACAGCACGCAGGCGCGCAGGACGTGATAGCTGCGCCGGCGATGGCGGGCGATCTGCGGCTCCAGCACTGCCTGCTGCCCGGGTTCGGAGCGCGCCCAGTCGGTCACCAGCGCCCGCAACCGGTCCACCACCCGCGCCAGCCGGTTGTTGGCCGAGATCAGCAGCGACCCG
Organism: Rehaibacterium terrae; assembly: GCF_014202935.1. Taxonomy (GTDB): domain Bacteria; phylum Pseudomonadota; class Gammaproteobacteria; order Xanthomonadales; family Xanthomonadaceae; genus Rehaibacterium; species Rehaibacterium terrae. The sequence goes on from NZ_JACHHX010000004.1 coordinate 136,698, forward strand.
GTCGCCGCCATCAGCAGGGCGGGGGCCAGCATGGCGGTGAGGATCTGGTAGTGGCCGAGGGGGTCGGTCAGCGGCATGGCGAGGCCTCATCCGGGGGCAGGGCGGGCTGAAGTATCATGCCGACCTTTCCCGTGTCCGGCGAGCACATGAGCCAACCGAACCTTCCCAACGAAGAGCACCTGATCTGGATCGACCTGGAGATGACCGGGTTGGACCCGGACACCGATTCCATCCTGGAGATCGCCACCGTGGTCACCGACAAGGAGCTCAACGTGCTCGCCGAGGGTCCGGTGCTGGCGATCCACCATCCGGTCGGACGTCTGCAGGCGATGGACGAGTGGAACCGCAACCAGCACAGCCGTTCCGGCCTGTGGGCGCGGGTGCTGGAGAGTGACATCGATCTGGCGCGCGCCGAGGCGCTGACGCTGGACTTCCTGACCCGCTGGGTGCCGGCCGGCAAATCGCCGATGTGCGGCAACTCGATCTGCCAGGATCGCCGTTTCCTCTATCGTCTGATGCCGCGGCTGGAGCGTTACTTCCATTACCGCAATCTCGATGTGAGCACGGTCAAGGAGCTGGCCCGGCGCTGGGCTCCCGATGTCGGCAAGGGCTTCAGCAAGGACTCCGCACACACCGCCCTGAGCGACATCCGCGATTCGGTCGCGGAGTTGCGGTATTACCGTCGTTTCATGGGGCGGCTTGGCGGCCTGGAGTGAGCGTCGACGCACGCGACCGGCAGAGGCCGCTCACTCCGCCTGCTGGCTGACCCGCCCGATTGCCTGCCCGATCGCATCCGGCAGGTGCAGGTGCACGTCGCGCTGCGGGTAGGGAATGGTGATGCCGGCTTCACCCAGTCCGCGGTGCACGGCCTCCAGCAGGTCGCTGCGGGTCGGTGCGAAGTCCGGCGTGCGCACCCAGGCGCGCAAGGCCAGGTTGACGCTGTTGTCGCCCAGCCCAGTGACCACCACGTCGGCAGCCGGTTCGGTCAGCACCTTCCCGTGTCCGGCGGCGATCGCCAGCAACACGCGGCGCGCCTCGCGCACGTCATCGTCGTAGCCGATGCCGACCGGGATGTCGATGCGGCGCTGTTCGCGGGCGGTGAAGTTGATGATCGGCACGGCGGCGATCTGGGCATTGGGCAGGATCACCTCGTGGTTGTCGAAAGTGCGGATCACGGTCTGAAACAGCCGAACCTGCTCGACCACGCCATCGGTACCGGCCAGCTTGACCACATCGCCGGCACGGAACGGCCGCAGCACGATCAGCATCACCCCGGCGGCGATGTTGGACAGCGAATCGCGCATCGCCAGGCCGATCGCCAAGCCGGCGGCGCCGACCACCGCCAGCAGTGAGGTGGGTGGCACACCGACCGCATCCAGCGCGGTCACGATGACCAGAATCAGGATGGCGGCATAGGCCAGGTTGGCGAAGAAACTGCGCAGGATCGGGTCGACCGAGGTGCGGCCGAGCAACCGGCCGACCGTCTTCGACATCCGACGGGCCAACCACAGTCCGAGCAGGACGATCAGCAGGGCGCCAAACAGGCGCAAGCCCCACACCAGGAGCAGATCGATCCAGTTGACGGCCAGCGTGGCCTGGGTCAGTGTCTTCATGACTTCCTCCGGTTCGCGGACAGGCGGCATCGGAACGACAAGGCCCCATCGGATGGGGCCTTGCAGTCACACCAAGGTAGCGTGCCAGGAGTTAGCGCAGGGTGAGAATCAGCTGGCTTTGAGCTTGGCCAGCCGCAGCCAGGTGTCGATCACGGTGTCGGGATTGAGCGACACCGACTCGATGCCCTCCCGCATCAGCCACTCGGCGAGATCCGGATGGTCGGACGGCCCCTGGCCGCAGATGCCGACATACTTGCCCTTGGCGCGGGCGGCCTGGATCGCCATCGACAGCAGCTTCTTGACCGCCGGGTTCCGCTCGTCGAACAGGTGGGCGACGATGCCCGAATCGCGGTCCAGGCCGAGCGTGAGCTGGGTCAGGTCGTTCGAGCCGATCGAGAAGCCGTCGAAGATCTCCAGGAACTCCTCGGCCAACAGCGCGTTCGATGGCAGCTCGCACATCATGATGATCTTCAGGCCGTTCTCGCCGCGCTTGAGGCCATTGGCTTCCAGCGTTTCGATCACCGCGCGGCCTTCCTCCAGCGTGCGCACGAACGGGATCATGACCCAGCAGTTGGTCAGGCCCATCTCGTCGCGGACCTTCTTCACCGCGCGACATTCCAGCGCGAAGCAGTCGCGGAACTCCGGATGCACATAACGCGAGGCGCCACGGAAGCCGATCATCGGGTTCTCTTCGTGCGGCTCGTACTGCTTGCCGCCGATCAGGTTGGCGTACTCGTTCGACTTGAAGTCCGACAGGCGCACGATCACCGCATGCGGCGCGAAGGCCGCGGTTAGCGTGGCGATGCCTTCGGCCAGACGGTCGACGTAGAAGCTCACCGGGTCGGCGTAGCCGGCGATCAGCGGGTCGATCTGGGCGCGGACATCGGCAGGCTGCCGGTCGTACTCCAGCAGCGCACGCGGGTGCACACCGATCTGGCGGGCGATGATGAACTCCAGCCGCGCCAGGCCGATGCCCTGGTGCGGCAGCTGGGCGAAGTCGAAGGCGCGCTCGGGATTGCCCACGTTCATCATGATCTTGAGCGGGGCAGGGGGCATGTTTTCCAGGTCGGTGGTGGCCACCTCGAAGTCGAGCTTGCCCTCGTAGATGTAGCCGGTGTCGCCCTCGGCGCAGGACACCGTGACCTCGGTGCCGTCGGGGATCTTCTCCAGCGCGTCGCCGCAGCCGACCACGGCCGGCACGCCGAGTTCGCGGGCGATGATCGCCGCATGGCAGGTGCGGCCGCCGCGGTTGGTGACGATGGCGGCGGCTCGCTTCATCACCGGCTCCCAGTCGGGGTCGGTCATGTCGGCAATCAGCACGTCGCCCGGCTGCACCTTGTTCATCTCGGCCACCGAGCGGATCACCCGCGCCACGCCGCTGCCGATCTTGTGGCCGATGGCGCGGCCCTCGCTCAGCACCGGGCCGCGGCTGGACAGGTGATAGCGCTCGATCTGCGTGGCTTTGCCGCGCGACTTCACCGTCTCCGGGCGCGCCTGCAGAATGTAGAGCTTGCCGGTCAGGCCGTCCTTGCCCCACTCGATGTCCATCGGACGGCCATAGTGCTCCTCGATCACCAGCGCCTGCTTCGCCAACTCGTGGACGTCCTCGTCGGTGATCGAGAACTTTGCGCGCAGCCCGGCCGGCGTGTCCTCGTTGCGCACGCGCTCGCCCGGCTGGTCCGAATAGACCATGCGGATGTGCTTGCTGCCGAGCTGGCGGCGCAGGATCGCCGGACGCCCCTGACGCAGTGTCGGCTTGTAGACGTAGAACTCGTCCGGGTTGACTGCGCCCTGCACGACGTTCTCGCCGAGGCCGTAGCTGGCGGTGATGAACACCACGTCGCGGAAGCCGGACTCGGTGTCGAGCGTGAACAGCACGCCGGAGGCGCCGACATCCGAGCGCACCATCAACTGGATGCCGGCGGAGAGGAAAACGTCCTCGTGCTTGAAGCCATGGTGCACGCGGTAGGCGATGGCGCGGTCGTTGTAGAGGCTGGCGAAGACCTCCTTGACCTTGTGCATCACCTCGTCCTCGCCGACGACATTGAGGAAGGTTTCCTGCTGGCCGGCGAAGCTGGCATCGGGCAGATCCTCGGCCGTGGCGGAGGAGCGCACGGCCACCGAGACGTTCCCGCCACCCGCCTCGGCGCAGAGCCTGCGGTAGGCCTCGCGAATGTCCCGGTCGAGGGCGGGCTGCAGCGGTGCGTCGATCACCCAGCCGCGGATCTCGGCGCCGGCCTGCACCAGTGCGTCGACGTCCTCGACGTCGAGCTTCGCCAGGCGATCGAAGATGCGCTGGGAAAGATCATTGAACGCGATGAACTCGCGGAAGGCGTGCGCCGTGGTGGCGAAGCCGCCAGGCACGGAGACGCCGAGCTGGCTCAGGTTGCCGATCATCTCGCCGAGCGAGGAGTTCTTGCCGCCGACCTGGGCGAGGTCGGACAAACGCAGCTCGTGCAGCCACAGGACGTTCGCGTTCAACGTCATTCTCCTGGAGGGGAAAGGGCGGTCCGGGCGCGGGGCGCCGCCGGAAACGCGTATGATGCGGCGCGGCGAAATCGCATACAAGCTTGATTTTGCGGATATTTCATGTGTCGGCGGCGGATTGCGCCGCCGCTGCCCTGGAGGAATCAGCCACATGCGCCCGGTTTTCTACGTGTCGGACGGCACCGGCATCACCGCCGAAACCATCGGCCACAGCCTGCTGACGCAGTTCGAGGGTGTGGAGTTCGACACGCGCCGGATCCCCTTCGTCGACTCGCTCGACAAGGCGCGTGCCGCGGCCCGGACCATCCGCGAGGCGGGCGAGCGGGTCGGCAAGCAGCCGATCATCGTCAACACGGTCGTCGACAGCCAGCTGATCGAGGCGCTGGCGGAAAGCGGGGCGCTCATGCTCGACGTCTTCACCCCCTTCATCCAGCCGCTGGAGAAGATCCTCGGGGTCAAACGGCAGCCGCGTGTCGGCCACGCTCACGGCATGGTGGATTTCGCCGCCTATGAACGGCGCATCGACGCCACCAATTACGCACTCAGCCACGACGACGGCATCGACGTGCACTACGACGACGCCGATCTGATCCTGGTCGGCGTGTCACGCTCGGGCAAGACGCCCACCTGCCTGTACATGGCCCTGCACTACGGCGTGCGAGCCGCCAACTATCCGCTGACGCCGGACGATCTGGAGGAAAGCGAACTGCCGAAGCGGCTGCGGCCGCATCGCAAGAAGCTGTTCGGCCTGACCATCGACCCGGTGCGCCTGCAGCAGATCCGCCAGGAGCGCAAGCCAGATTCGCGCTACGCCACGCTCGAACAATGCCGGCGCGAGGTCGCCGCCGCCGAGCGGTTGTTCCGGCAGGAAGGCATCCCCGCGCTGAGCACGACGCACACCTCCATCGAGGAGATCGCCAGCAAGGTGCTGGCATCGCTCGGTATCCACCGCCACATGTTCTGACGGCCGAGTGGGATGCCGATGCCCACCATAACCTGACGGCGGCGTGTCTGCCGCGTTGCGCGCGCGCCGGCTGCTGGCCTAGCATCCGCACATGTCCGCCGTCGCCGACCGCATCGAGCTGCCCCGCCTCAGCCGCTTCGCCTGGTTGATGGGGCTGTACGGCGAGAACCATCTGCGTTTGACGCGCCTGTTCGATCCCGATCGCCTCGAGCGGGGCCGCTATGTGTCCAGCATCGGCGATGGACTCGACCTCCAGCTCGACGTGATCGAACGGCATCCGTACACCGTCGAGCTACGCCTGACCTATGCCTTGCGCGACCCGCTGACCGGACAGCCCGATCCTTCGGCCTATGTCCGTCTCTACCGCGATGCGCGCCAGGCGGAAGTCACGCATTGTTATGTCGGTCGGCACTGGCAAGACGTGCTCGGGCTGCGCCCGTCCTCGCGCCTCATGATCAACCACCGGCTGCGGATGAACGCCTTCCTCAACAAGTGGCTGGAATACCTGGCCGGGCAGGGGCACAGCGTCGGCACACTGGCGGCCGCCGCGCCCGAGGACGATGCGGACCTGCTCGCTTACGCCTGACGGCATGGATCGCACGCGGGGTGCTTGACGAGTTTTTTGACCGCCGCTATGCTGTTCGTCTTTCCAGCGCGTGGGGCCATAGCTCAGCTGGGAGAGCGCTACAATGGCATTGTAGAGGTCGCCGGTTCGATCCCGGCTGGCTCCACCAAAATCCCGTCCCCATCGTCTAGAGGCCTAGGACACCACCCTTTCACGGTGGCGACCGGGGTTCGAATCCCCGTGGGGACGCCATCGCAAGCATGGCGATGGCAATTCGACAAGAACCCGGCTCCGGCCGGGTTTTTTGTTGCCGGTACTCCGGGGTAGGAAATTTCCTACCCCACGACGCGGCATCTTCCCAGGGACGCCAGACATCGCCGCTGGCACGCTTTCCACGCCTCCGGAATGCGGGCGATTTCGGGAGCGGGGACGCCGGCCACGGAGATGGGTCGTGCATTCCCGGGGGCATCTCTCAGCTCCAGCGGGTGGCGACGGCCAGGGAACGGCTGCCGCCACCCGTTTCTGTTTCTCCACGCGCTGCGCGAAGCCCGTGCCGGCGTGGACCGGCGAGAAGACCGGCCTGTCAGGGTCGCGCTCCGCGCCTCGGCGGCCGGGCGGCTTCGACGACGAGCAGCGCGACGAACAGCACCAGACCGAGGGCCGTATGGCCTATCAGCAGATGCTGCAAGCTGCGCTCGCCGAAGAATCCGTCCAACACGATAGCGCCGCCGCCGATGGCGATGAGCATGCGCAGCGCAGTCCGGCGCGTGACGATGGCGATGCCGAGGCGGCGCAGGAGCCGGCGCGCGAACTCAGACATCTGCGGGCTCCCCTTCGCGCAGGCCCGAGCGGGGGCGGAACGGCCACAGCAATTGCCCGGCGTAATCGCGGGGAAAGCTGCGGTCGCGCAGACCGACTTCGCCGGCGGCGATGCCGTTCGGGCGATCGTGGAAACTGCCGAACAGCTTGTCCCACAGCATCCAGAATTCGCCGAAGTTCACCTGTGCGTTCTCGTACTCGCGTTTGTGGTGCCAGCGATGGATCTCGGCGACGCCCAGCACATGGCGAAGCGGGCCGACGGTGTAGTCCAAGTTGGCATGCTGGAAGGCGAGGTGCACAGCGAGCAGGCTCAGCCAGGCGCTGATCGCCAATGGCGGCGCGCCGAGGGCGACCGCGATGGCTATGCCCGGTCCGGCCAGGCAGACCGCACTCAACGGGTGCCGGCGTTCGCCGTTCATCCAGTACAGTCGCTCGGCGCTGTGATGCGGGGCGTGCAGCCGCCACAGCCATTCGACGCGATGACTGAGGCGGTGCATGGCGTACAGGCCGGCGTCCACGATCAGACCGGCGAGCAGTACCTGGCTCCATATCGGCCATCGGGCCGGCCACAGGGCAAGGGCAGGGAGCGTGTCGCGCAGGACGTGCAGCAGACTGGCCGTGGCCCACAGCAGGCCCAGGTTGACGACGAGGTGGATGGCGTCGGTCAGGCCGTCGGTGTGGTCGCGCAGCCAGTCGCGCTGATACGGTTGCCAACGCTCCAGCAGGGCAACGGCCGCGATGCCGATCAGCGTGACCGCAGCCATGCCGGGGCACGGTATTGCGGCGCGTTCGACGAACAGCAGGATCGCGGCGGCGCTGCCGCCAAGCACCAGCGGATAGGCTGTATGACGGATAAGGCTGGCGAGCATGGCGGAGCTGTGGAGTTGACAACACCGCCACTGTGCCGGCGGGCCGGCCCACGCGATTGAACGTAGCGACTGAATGTCCGCACGCGGGATGCGTTCAACGCCGGGCGAGCAGGCTCACGAGGGTCGAAGGCGCGATGCCGAAATGGCGGCGCACGGTACGGGTCAGATGCGCGGCGTCGGCGAAACCGGCGGCATGCGCTGCCTCGGTCAGGCTCCGCCCCGTGGCCGCCAGGCGCAGAGCTCGCTGCAGGCGCAGCCAACGCAGCCACGGCCGCAGCGGCAGGCCGGTCATGCCGCGGAACAGGTGCGCGAAACGGCTCGGCGAAAGCGCCGCTTCGGCCGCCAGCGCGGCCTGCGGCAGATCCAGACGTTCGCGATGGGGGAGGGCGTCGACCAGCGCACGCACGCGCGCGAGCGCCGCGCTGTCACTGTGCGCACGCGGCGGGCACACCGGACAGGCCAGCGCCGACAGCAGCGGCTGCAGGGCGTCGGGGTTGTCATCGGCCGGCCACAGGGCGCGCAGGATGGCGCAGGTGCGCGCGTCGAGGACGCGGAATCCCCGCCGGCAGCCGGCACTCAGCCTACGCCCGGCCTGCGACTCGCGGTCGACGAACAGCAGCCGCAGCCGGCCAGCCGTGGGCAGGAGCACATGGACGACATCGGCGCCGATCAGCAGGCCGGGCGCGCGCACTTCGTCATCGGCAATCCGGATGCCGACCTCGCCGTCCATGCCGACGGCCAACTGCAGGGCGTGGTGGGCGTGCGGCCGGTTGTCGCCGGTCCTGCCTTCGAATGTCGCCCAGCCATTGGCCAGGATCGCCCGGCCGTGCCAAGACACTGTTGTCCGCATCAGATCGACTCCATCGGCGTCCGTCGCAACAACTGGGCATTCAGGGCGACGACGACAGTGCTGGCGGACATCAGCACGGCGCCTACCGCCGGGGCCAGCAGCACGCCCCACGCCGCCAGCGCCCCGGCGGCGAGGGGGATGGCCAGGAGGTTGTAGCCGGCGGCCCACCACAGGTTCTGGATCATCTTGCGGTAGGTCGCGCGACTCAGTGCGATGATCGCAGGGACATCGCGCGGATCGGAACGGACGAGCACGATATCGCCGGCCTCGACGGCGACATCGGTACCAGCGCCGATGGCGATGCCGACGTCCGCGGTCACCAGCGCCGGAGCATCGTTCACGCCGTCGCCGACCATCGCTATCCGCTTGCCCTGGGCCTGCAGTTTCTCGATCACTGCGGCCTTGTCTTCCGGAAGCACTTCGGCAAACACGGTGTCGATCCGGAGTTCGCGGGCGACGCTGTCCGCGACGGCCCGGGCATCGCCCGTCAACATGGCCACTTCGATGCCGGCGGCGTGCAGCCGGCGAATCGCCTCGCGGGACTCCGGTCGCACGGCGTCCGCGATCGCGAACAGCGCGCCGACTTCGCCATCGTCGATGAGGTAGACGACCGTGCGGCCGGCTTCGGCCGCCCGCGCCTCGGCGCTGCGCAACGCACCGGGAACGTCCAGCCGCTTCGCGCGCAGCAGCGCCGGGCCACCGACTTCGACCGTCCGGCCATCGATCACGGCGCTCACGCCGCGACCCGGAATCGCCTGGAACTCCCGTGCGACGGGGAGGTCGAGCTTCCTGTCGGTCGCGCTAAGGTGGAGCGCACGCGCGATCGGATGCTCGGCATCGCGCTCGGCGGCGGCGGCGAGCGCCAGCGCGGCGTCCGCCGCGGAGCCGGCGACGGTGGCGATGTCGACCACCCTGTGTTCCCCCAGTGTCAGCGTGCCGGTTTTGTCGAAGACGACGATATCGAGCCGTCGCGCCTCTTCCAGCCCGCGACGGTCGCGGACCAGCAGCCCGTGGCGGACGCCCAGCGTGGTGGAGATGGCGACGACCAGCGGAACGGCCAGCCCCAATGCGTGCGGGCAGGCGATCACCAGCACCGTGACGACCCGCTCGATGGTGTAGTTCCATGGCGCGCCGAACATGGCCCAGATCAGGGCCGTGATCGTGGCGGCCGCGATCGCCGTATAGGTGAGCAGGCGGGCGGCTCGGTCGGCGAGAGCCTGCGCCCGGGAGCGGGACTGCTGAGCCTGGGCCACCAGACGCATGATCCCGGCCAGTGCGGTGCCTTCGCCGACGCGCGCCACACGCACGCGGAGCGAACCCTGACCGTTGAGCGTGCCGGCGATCACGGCGTCGTCCGCGCGCGACTGGCCGCGACTCGCCGATGATCATCGATTCGTTGACCGTACTCCGGTCCTCGCACACGATGCCGTCGGCCGGAATGCCGGCACCGGGCCGGATCAGCAGCAGATCGCCCGCGCTGAGCGCCGTTACCGGCACATTCTCGCTCTCGCCATCGGCCCTGAGCCGAACCGCTTTGTCGGGCAGCAAGCCGGCGAGCGCCTCGAGCGCGCCTTGCGCCTGGCCGATCGACTGCATCTCGATCCAGTGGCCCAGGAGCATGATCGTCACCAGCGTCGCCAGTCCCCACCACAGGTCGATGCTCAGCGCCCCCAGCGTCACGGCGAGACTGAAGCCGAAGGCGACGCTGATCGCGAGCGCGATCAGCGTCATCATGCCGGGCATGATGGTTGCGCAGCTCCCGAACAGCCCCTTGCAGGAACGGCCAGCCGCCGTAGCAGTAGACCGCGCTGCCGAACAGGGCGGGGAGGTAGGAGGAGCCGGGGAAGACCGGCGCGCGGTAGCCGAACCAGTGCTGGATCATCTCCGACCAGAGCATGGTCGGAACCGTCAGCGCGAGCGCGATCCAGAAGCGATCGCGGAACATCGCCACGCTGTGGCCGGCATGCCGGTCGTGCGCGCCGTCATTCGCCGCATGATGTGAGTGGTCGTGTCGCATGGCGGCCTTGCCTCGTCGATTGCCGATTACCCATTCGCCTGCTCGCTCCGGAATCCGCGCCGCTTGACCAGCAGGTAGATCGCCGGGATGACCAGCAGAATGAGCGCCAGTGAGGACACCATGCCACCGATCATCGGCGCGGCGATGCGGCGCATCACGTCCGAGCCGGTGCCGGTGCCCCACATGATCGGCAGCAGGCCGACGATGATGGTCAGCGCCGTCATCATCTTCGGACGCAGCCGCTCGACCGCGCCGTGGACGATGGCGGCATGCAGGTCCGCCAGCGTCGGCGCGCGGCCATCATCGCGGCAGCGTGCGATCGTGTCGCGCAGCGCATGGTCGAGATAGATCAACATGACCACGCCGGTTTCGGCCGCCACGCCGGCCAGGGCGATGAAGCCGACCGCCACCGCGACGCTCAGGTGGTAGTCGAGCGCCCATATCAGCCAGATGCCGCCGATCAGGGCGAACGGCACCGACAGCATCACGATCAGGGTCTCGGCCAGGCGGCCGAAGTTCATGTACAGCAGCACGAAGATCAGCAGCAGCGTCAACGGCACGAGAACGGCGAGACGAGCCTTGGCGCGCTCCATGTACTCGAACTGGCCGCTCCAGGCGAGGTAATGGCCGGGCTCGAACGTCACCTGTTCCCGCACGGTGCGCTGTGCGTCGGCGACATAGCCGCCGATGTCGCGCCCGCGCATGTCGACGTAGATATAGGTCGAGAGCAGGGCGTTCTCGGTGCGGATCATCGGCGGCCCCTGTTCGATGCGGACCTCGGCGAGCTGGCCGAGCGGTATCAGCCGGTCACCGGCCGCCGGCACCAGCACGAGCCGGGCGATCTTGTCGGGATCGTCGCGCAGCTCGCGCGGGTAGCGGATGATCACGCCGTAGCGTTCGCGCCCTTCGACCGTGGTGGTCACCCGTTCGCCGCCGAGCGCGGTGGCGATGGTTTCCTGCAACGCCCCGACCGGCACGCCATGGCGGGCGAGCGCCAGCCGGTCCGGCTCGATGGTCAGGTAGTAGCCGCCGGTCACGCGCTCGGCGAAGACGCTGGTCGTCCCCGGCACGCTCCGGACTGCCGCCTCAACCTGTCGTGCCAGCCGCTCGATGCCGTCCAGATCGGGGCCGAACACCTTGATGCCGATGGGCGTGCGGATGCCGGTGGAGAGCATGTCGATGCGCGCCTTGATCGGCATCGTCCAGGCGTTGGACAGGCCCGGCAGGCTGACCGCGCGATCGAGCTCCTCGATCAGTCGCTCGGGTGTCATGCCGGGACGCCACTGGTCGCGCGGCTTGAGATTGACGACCGTCTCGAACATCTCCATCGGCGCTGGATCTGTCGCCGTGTTGGCCCGGCCAGCCTTGCCGAACACGCTTTCGACCTCGGGCACCGTGCGGATCAGCCGGTTCTGCAATTGCAGCAGTTCGCCGGCCTTGGTCACCGACAGGCCGGGCAGAGTGACCGGCATGTAGAACAGCGTGCCTTCGTCGAGGGTCGGCATGAACTCGCTGCCGAGCCGCCCGGCCGGCACCAGCGTGAGCGCCAGCGCCGCCAGCGACAGGCCGATCACCGCCCGCGGAAAGCGCAGCACCACGTCGATCAACGGACGATAGGCACGGATCAGCAGCCGGTTCACCGGATTGGCGGATTCGGAAACGACCCGGCCGCGCACGAACAGCAGCATCAGCACCGGCACCAGCGTCACCGACAGCAGCGCGGCGGCGGCCATCGCCAGCGTCTTGGTCCAGGCCAGCGGCGCGAACAGCCGTCCCTCCTGGCCCTCCAGCGCGAACACCGGCAGGAACGACACGGTGATGATCAGCAGGCTGAAGAACAGCGCCGGCCCGACCTCGCGACAGGCATCGAGGATGATCTGGCGGCGCGGTTTGCGGCCGGCGTCGCGCTCCATGTGCTTGTGCGCGTTCTCGACCATGACGATCGCCGCGTCGACCATCGCGCCGATGGCGATCGCGATGCCGCCCAGGCTCATGATGTTGGCGCCGACGCCGAGCCAGCGCATGGCGATGAAGGCCATCAGTACCCCGATCGGCAGCATCAGGATCGCCACCAGCGCGCTGCGCACGTGCAGCAGGAACAGCAGGCAGACCAGTGCGACGACGATGAATTCCTGCACCAGCTTGACGGTGAGGTTGTCGATGGCACGGTGGATCAGAGCGGAGCGGTCGTAAACGGCCTCGATGCGCACGCCCTCGGGCAGGCCGGGCGCGATCTCGTCGAGCCGGCGCTTGACGTTATGGATGACCTCCAGCGCATTAGCGCCGTAGCGCGCGGTGACGATGCCGCCCACCGCCTCGCCCTCGCCGTTGTAGTCGGCCAGGCCACGGCGCTCGTCGGCGACCAGCTCGACGCGGGCCACGTCGCGCACCAGCACCGGCACGCCGCCGACGGCCTTCACCACCAGCAGCTCGATGTCCTCGATGCCGCGCAGGTAGCCGCGCCCGCGGATCATGTACTCGGTCTCGGTCAGCTCGAGGCTGCGTCCGCCCACGTCGATGTTGCTTTCGCGGACGACGCCGGCCACGTCGCCGGCGGTCAGGCCGTAAGCCTGCAGCCGCTGCGGATCGACCGCCACCTGGTACTGGCGGACGAAGCCGCCGACCGTGGCGACCTCGGCCACGCCCTCGGTCGCCGTGAGCTGATAGCGCAGGTACCAGTCCTGGATGGCGCGCAGTTCGTCCAGGTCGTGGCGATCCGAACGCAGCACGTACTGGTAGACCCAGCCTACTGAGGTCGCGTCCGGCCCGAGGCCGGGATTGGCACCGGCGGGCAGGCGGCCGGCGACGCCGCCCAGGTACTCGAGCACGCGCGAGCGCGCCCAGTACAGGTCGGTGCCGTCCTCGAAGATGACGTAGACATAGGAGGCGCCGAAGAACGAAAAGCCGCGCACCGCCTTCGCCTTCGGCACGGCCAGCATGGCGGTGGCGAGCGGGTAGGTGACCTGGTCCTCCACCACCTGCGGTGCCTGGCCGGGCAGTTCGGTGTAGACGATGACCTGGATGTCGGAGAGGTCGGGGATGGCGTCGAGCGGCGTGCGCGACACTGCCCAGATGCCGGCGCCGACGACCAGCACCGTCGCCATCAGCACCAGGAGGACGTGGTTGATCGACCAGACGATGAGACGGTCGAGCATGGTCAGTGCTCCCCGTGGCCGTGCGCATGGTGGTGCGCGGGATGATCTTCGCCATCGCCGCCATCATCGTCATTGTCGTCATCGCCGCTGGCGTCGTGGCCATCGTGGCCTTGATGGCCTTCGTGCGGATCGCGGCCGGATGCCGGCGGGGCAGGGGGCATGCCGTGCCCATCATGCCCGTCATGTCGATCACCGGCAGCGTGGCCCGGCGCAAGACCGGTCACGGCGGCGCGCAGGTTGCTCTCGGCGTCGATCAGGAAGTTGGCCCGCGTCACCACGCGCTCGTCGTGCGCCAAGCCGTCGAGGATCTCGATGCGGCCCTCGGCGCGCCGGCCCGCACGCACCTCGCGCGGTTCGAAGCGGCCACTCCCCCGCGCAACGATCACAAGCTGGCGCAGGCCAGTGTCGAGCACTGCCGAGTCGGGCACCGACAGCGTCGGCGCATCATCGCCGGCCTGCAGCGTCGCGGTGGCGAACATGCCCGGGCGCAGTCGCCCATCGGCGTTATCGACGCGCACGCGCACGCGGGTGGTGCGGGTGTCCTCGTCGAGCACCGGGTAGACGAAGTCGATCCGGCCATCGCGCGGCTGTCCCGGCTCGGCGGCGACTTCGATCGCCACCCCGGCGCCGGGCACGGCGGCGTCCAGATCCTGCTCGAACACGTCGATCATCAACCACAGCTCGGACAGATCGGCGAGTTCGAACAGCCGCTCGCCCGGCATGGTCCGCATGCCCAGGGTGGCCATGCGCTGCAGGACGACGCCATCGACTGGCGCGGGCAACACCAGCGTGCGCCGAACCTCGCCGGTGCGTTCCAGCCGTGCGATCGCCGCGGCCGGGATGTCCCAGTTGCGTAGCCGCTGGCGGGCCGCATCGAGCAGCGCCTCCGCACCGTGCCGCGCGTCCGGGTCGGCCTCAGCGAGACGGCGCCGCGCATCCAGCGCCACCAGGTACTCGCGCTGCGCCGACACCAGTTCGGGGCTGTACACCGCCATCAGCGGCTCGCCGGCGCGCACCCGCTGGCCGACGGCGTTGACGTGCAGCCGCTCGATCCAGCCTTCGAACTTGGTAGTCACCGTCGCCAGCCCCGGTTCGGCCGCTTCGAACCGGCCGACCGCGCGCACGCTGCGTTGCCAGGGGGCGAGAACGGCGGACTCGGTGCGCACGCCGAGGGTCTGGATGCGTTCGGGCGAGATGGCGATGCCGCCCTGCGCCGCGTCGTCTTCCTCGCCCTCGTGGACGGGGATGTAGTCCATGCCCATCGGGTCCTTCTTCGGCACCGGCGAGGTGTCGGGCAGACCCATCGGGTTGCGGTAGTAGAGCACCCGGCGCTCACCCTCCACGCGCGCGGCTTCGGCCGGCGCATGTGCCGGTGCCGAGAGGCGGCCGATGGCCACGCCCAGTGCAAGGGCCAGCGCGGCGGCCAACATCGTCCAGAAAACCATGGCGCGGTGCATCAGGCTTCTCCCAGGAAGTCGAGGAGCTCGGCGAGCCGGCGGCGGTAGTCCGCGTCGGCGGCGAAGCGTTCGTTGCGGGCGCGCTGGAGTTGCAGCGCGGCGTCGATCACGTCGAGGAAGTTCGTCGCGCCCGTGCGATAGGCGGCGAGGCTCGCGGCCAGGGTCAGCTCGGCCTGCACTTCAAGCGTGCCGGCGAACAGCTCGGCACGCGCCCGCGCGCCGCTGGCCGCTGCGTGCGCCTCGCGCAGGCCGGCCAGCGCCCGTGCCACCGCGTCCTCACGCAGGGCATGGGCGGCATCGCGCATGGCCGCACTCTCGGCTTCGTCCGCGCGCCGGCGTGCCTGGCGTAGCGGCAGGTCGAGTTCGAGCATCAGGCCCCATTCGTCGATCCGGCTGCTGCGCTGCATGGCCATCAGCCCGACCCGCAGGTCGGGCCAGCGCTCGCGTCGTACCAGTGCATCGCGGCTGGACGCCGCGCGCTCCAATGCGGCGGCGGCTTCGATCTCAGGCGCACGCTCGACGAGCCGGCGTGCCGCCATGTCGAGTGCCGGCAGCGCTTCGGGCGCTGCGTCATCCGGTGCCAGCAGCGCGCCACCGGCGTGCCGGCCGACCAGGCCGTTCAGGCGCGCCTCGGCCGCATCGATGCGGGCGGCCAGTTCGAGTCGCTCGCCGGCGATGCCGGTCAGCGCCAGTTGCGCACGCAGGACATCGCCCTGCGGCACCAGCCCGGCCGCGTAGCGGGTGCGCGCCACCACTTCGGCGTCGCGCAGGATCGACTCGATGTCGTCGAGCACGCGCAGGCGCGCCAAAGCCTCGACCCAGCCGGCGTGGGCGATGCGGATTTCGCGATGCAGCGCCGAGCGTGTGCGGCGGAAGCCGGCTTCGCTGCGCTCGGCATCGGCGCTCGCGATATCCCGTCGCAGGGCGCGCTTGCCGTGCCAGGGGATGCCCTGCATCAGCGCGTAGCGGGTGCCTCTGACCTGCGCGGGCGACAGCCGCAGGCCACCGCCGACGACATCGTCGAGTTCGATGCGCAGCATCGGATCGTCCAGCGCGCCGGCGCTGTCGATGCGCGCACGCGCGGCGGCGGTTTCGGCGCCAACGCCGGCCAGCAGCGGACTGTGTCGGTCGGCATAGGCGAGCAGCGCGGGCAGGTCGCCGGCCAAGGCATCGCCGGTGGCCGGCAGTGGGGATTGCGCGCGGATTGCCTGCCATGGCATGGCCAACAGGCACAGCGCGAGCAGACCGCGAACGGCGGGAGTGAAAAGGGTGGCAAGCATGGTTCGGCACACACATGGCGTGATGCGGCCAACGGCGGACGCGCGCATGAAGCGATGCGGCGATGCCGTCGGGCGGGGCCGGCCGGAGCCGGCATGACGTGTGTGCCGCTAGATCAGCAGCGAGACGAAAACGGCGAGTCGTCGCTCAATGGGCGGCGAGTCGTCGATGACGGGCGGCGTGCCCGACGGGAGTGCGGTCGCCAGATGCCAGTCGAAGACCGGCAGGCGGGCGGGGGGCAGGGCAGGTACGCCAAGCAGCTTGGCCTGCTGGTTGCTGTCGGTCTCGTGCGCGCAGTGGGCGGCGCACCATGCGTCCATCGCCTGCCGCGTGCCGGCCGCGACACGCTCGCAGTCGGCATGCGTCGCCGCGTCCGCCATCGTTCCGGCGACGGCGCCGGATCGCGACTGCAGCGCCGCCTCCATGCACAGGTGCGCGGCGAACGCGGCCTGGTTGAACACCATGGCCAGCAGCGCCAGGACGGCGATGCGACGGCACAGGACGGTTCGAAGGCTCACGGCGATAATCCTCTCCAGTATCACGCGCAGATTAGGAGGCGAGGCGGTCGATCCGCTTGATCTGCATCAAGTTCGATCCGGATCGGCCGCCCGAGAGACCGTGCATTCACGGCCCCTCAGTGCGCATCACCAGGATGATGCGCGTATTCGCTGATCGAGCCATCTTCGGCGACGAGGTTGACGTTGTAGCTGTGGCGCACGCCGGCCTCCATCCCCGGCGAGCCGAGCGGCATGCCCGGCACGGCGATGCCGCGTGCCGCCGGGCGCTCGGCAAGCAGGCGCTTGATGTCCTCGAAGGGCACATGCCCCTCGACGAAGTAGCCCTCGACCTCGGCGGTATGGCAGGAAGCCTGTGAGGCGGGCACGCCGAGCGCGTGCTTGATCGGGTTCAGATCCTCGGCGTCGCGCAGCTCGACGGCGAAGCCGGCCGCCTCGGCCTGCTCGGCCCAGGCGGTGCAGCAGCCGCACCACGGGGTCTTGTGGACGATCAGCCGTGGCAGCGCCGAGGCCGCCTGGATCGAAGGCGCGGGAGCGGCGACGGCCTCGGGTGCCGCGGCGGTGTCAGTCGCAGGCTCCTGGACGCAGGCCGCGAGACCCAGCGGCAACAAGAGGGCGAGAGTGGGCAGGAGTCGATGCGCAAGGTTCATGTCGAAACTCCTCCGCTCAGTCCGTCAGTGGTCGGTCGGACCAGTGGATATGGACGATACGCCAGTCATCGCCGGTGCGCCGCAGCACGAGGGTTTCGGTGCTGCGCATCCGTACCGGCCCTTTGCGGCCAGCGCCTTCGATCTCAGCCTCGCCGGCCACCCAGGCGATGTCGTCGGCCGCATCGCCGCTTTGACGCAACAGGGTGTAGTGGGCGCTCTTGAGGAAGGACATGTCGCCCCTCATGTGGTGCGAAGCGTACTCCTCGCGCGAGCGTTCCACGCCGCCGCCCTCGAAGATCAGCACATCGGGAGCGAGCAGCGTCTGCACGGTGGCCTCGTCGCCACGCGCGAGCGCGGCACGGAACTCGCGGGCGACGCGCAGCGGCGCCGATTCCGCCGGTGCAGCATGGACATGGCGGCTTCCGTCAGCATGAACGTGAACCGTGCCCTCAGCGGTCGCGGGCGCACCGTGGCCATGCTCTCCGGCATCCTCCTCGCCGTGACCCTCCTCGCCATGATCGTGCTCGCCGTGATCGTGGCCATGTCCGTCGCCGTGGTCGTGATCCTCACCGCCACCATGCGCATGGCCATCGCTCGCCGCAACGATCGTGCGGTAGCCATCGGCATCCATTGCCGGCAGCGCCTGCAGGAAGGCGACCAGATCCCAGATGTACTCGTCGCCCATGCCGTGACCCCAGGCGGGCATGCCCGAGGCCTTGATGCCGTGCTTGACGACCCAGAACGCAGCAGCGGGCGAATCGATCGCGCGCTGCGCCAGGTTCGGCGGGGCAGGGTAGAGGCCACGGCTGAGCTCGGTGCCGTCTAGGCCCGGTCGCAGGTGACAGCCGACGCACATCGCGTCGTAGTTGCCGGCGCCGCGGCGCACGCGTTCGGCATCGTCGAGATCGGTCGGCACCGCAATGCCGGCGGCGCGTCGGGCGATCGAACGCTCGCGCAGGGTGTCGAGCAGGACCGCCACCGGCCGCGTATGCGGCACGTCGGCGGCGACATCGTAGAGACCGGACATCGCAAACGTGGCGACGCCGAGGACGAGCAGCGCCGTGAGCGCGAGCAGGGCGATGAATAGACGTTTCACTGCGTTTTCTCCTGTATCCCGATAGTTACTCAGTTCCCATCGTCATTCCCGCGAAAGCGGGAATCCAGCGACTTCGGAGCGTGCGTGCTGCGGAAATCATTCGCGAGTGCTGATCCGGCGATGCGATCTGCTCCCGAGCAGTTCCGCCGGCCCCTCACCCCAACCCCTCTCTTGGTGGGAGAGGGGCCATGCGCGCTGTTCAATGGTGGCCTTCATGTCCGCCGCGCTTGGGCGTCGGCAGCGTATCGGTGCTCGGCGTGGCGGGCGTGCCGCGACGGGTCGGGCTGCCGAAGTCCGGATCGCCGCTGACGCGGCGCGCCACCGTGCCGGGCGGGTGGCGGTACCAGCCCGGATCGCGGAAGTCACCGGGCGCCAGGTCGTCGCGCACCTTGATGACGGTGAACATGCCCCCCATTTCGATGTTCCCGAACGGGCCGTTGCCCATCATCATCGGCAGGGTGTTCTCCGGTCCCTGCATGTGGCCGCTGTCGGTGTGGTCCTGGTGCTCGGCCATGCCGTGCTCGCCCATCGCCATGTAGCCGGGCAGGATCTTGCGGATCTCGGCCTCGAGATCGCGCTGCTTCACACCCAGCGGATTGGGAATCTCATGGCCCATCGCATTCATCGTGTGATGTGCCATGTGGCAGTGGAAGGCCCAGTCGCCGGCCACGGCGACGAACTCCAGGTCGCGGGTCTGGCCGACGCCGACGATCTCGGTCACTTCCGGCCGCCACAGTTCGCGCTTCCAGCGCCCGCCGTCGCCGCCGGTGACAAGGAACTGCACGCCGTGCATGTGGATCGGGTGGTTCCACATCGACAGGTTGCCGATGCGCACGCGCACGCGCTCGCCGGTACGCGCCACCAGCGGTTCGGTGGCCGGGAACACCTTGCTGTTGAAGGTCCACAGATCGAAGTCCTGCATCACCGACGGATCCGGCCGATAGGTGCCCGGATGCAGCGCCCAGTTGTGCAGCAGGATGGCGTAGTCGCGGTCGATGCGCTCGGGCTCGCCGTCCTTGGGGTGGATGATGAAGAAACCCATCATGCCCATCGCCATCTGCACCATTTCGTCGGCATGCGGGTGGTACATGTGGGTGCCGTGCTGCACCAGCGTGAACTCGTAGACGTAGGTCTCGCCCGGCTGGATATGCGGCTGGGTCAGGCCGCCCACTCCGTCCATGCCGCTCGGCAGCAGCAGGCCGTGCCAGTGCACGCTGGTCGGCTCGGGCAGGCGATTGGTGACATAGATGCGTACCCGATCGCCCTCGACTGCCTCGATGGTCGGCCCGGGCGTGGTGCCGTTGTAGCCCCAGCACTTGGCCTTGGAGCCGGGGGCGAACTCGTGCTCGATCTCCTCGGCCACGAGATGGAACTCCTTGACGCCATCGTTCATCCGGTACGGCAGCGTCCAGCCGTTGGGCGTGCGCACCGGCGTGTAACGGCCGTCGCGCGGGGCGCGCGGCGGGGCGGGGGAGTGCTGGTCATGCTCGCCGCGCATGGCATGGGCCGGGCGCAGGGCCGAAACCGCCTGGGCGAGCAGGGCGGAGCCGGCGCCGAACAGAAGATTGCGTCGGGAAACTTTCATCGCTGGCCTCCGTGATGGCCGTCATGGCCGAGATGGTGGTGGTGATGGTCTTCGTCCTCGCCGGGCGGTGCGGCCTGGCCGTCGTGACGGTCGTGACCTTCATGGCCGTCGTGTTGGCGGTGGCCGTCGCGATCGTCATGGTTTCCGTGGCTGCCGTGGTCCATCGCCTTGTCCGACGGCGCGAGGAGGTCTTCGACCGAAGGCGTCAGCCCGCCAACCCGCGATTCGCTCGGCAAACGCGCACCGACGGCACGGGCCAGGGCGGCACGGGCCAGCCAGTAGTCGCGGATCGCCTCCAGGTAGCCCTGATAGGCGTCGTACTCCTCGCGCTTGGCCTGAATCAGCTCAAAGGCGCCGATCAACATGAAATTGAAACGTTCCTGCTGTCGCGCCACGATCGCTTCGCGCTGGGGCACCAGCGCGGCGCGGTAGGCTTCGGCCACCGCCTTCATCGCGCGGACGCGCTCGGCGCCTGCGCGGATCTCGCCCTCGATCTCCAGCTCGAGTTGGGCGAGCGCGGCCTGGCTGCGCGCACGTAGCGCCTCGGCACGGGCGATGCGCCCCTGCCCCTGGTGAAACAGTGGCAGCTCGATGCCGATTTCCGGGCCCTGCAAACGCCCGCCGCCGGTTTCCTGCTCCTGCTCGAAACCGATCTGCGCACCGCCCAGCCAGCGCCAGCGCCGGACCACCGCCTCGGCATCACCCAGCACGGCCGCCTCCCGCTGTGCCGCCAGCAGATCCAGACGATGTTCGCGCGCCAGCGCCAGCAGCACCTCGATCTCGTCCTCCTCGTCGACCGGGAGCGGCAGGCGTTCGCTGGCTTGCCAGGCCTGGGCCTCGCGGCCGGACAAACCCATCGCGGCATTGAGCTCGGCGCGCCGCTGCAGCGCACGCGCCGCGGCACGGGCGGCGACGATCCGCGCCTGGCTGGCCACCGCCTGTTCCTGCCGCAGTTGCAGTTCGCTGATGTTGCCGGCGGCATGGAAACGTCCGGCCAGCTCGGCCGACAGCTCGGCCGCCCGGGCTACGGCAGCGCGCATGTCCGCCACCTGGCGGGCACCGACATAGCGATACCAGCTCGCCTCCACCTGACTGGCGACAGACAGGATCGTGGCGGCGATCTTCAGCCGTTCGCGTTCGAAGTCCGCCAGCGCCAAGCGGCTGCGACTCGGCAGCAGCATCAGATCGGCCAGGTCCAGCGACAGCGAGCGGGTGATCTTGAGTCCGCCGTGCTCGTCACGCTGGCGCGAAAAGCCGAACCCGGGATTCGGCAGACGGGTGGCTTCGAACACCTCGGCCCAGGCCAGGCCGAGGCGCGCGTATTCACGCCGCAGCTTCGGGCTGCGCAGCAGGGCCACCCGCAGCGCGTCGTCCGGCTGTAGCGGCTCGGCCAGTAGGGACGAAACCGCGCGATCGATCTCGGCTGACGAGTCCGAGTGGGCAGTCGCCACCGGCACGCCGCGGGCGTCCAGCAGGGCATCGACATCCTGTTTGCCCCGATCAGGGGGCAGGCTGGCGCAGCCGGCCAGCAGGGAAAGCACGAGAGCCAGGGGCGCGCCCCGGCGGAGGGAATCGGTCATGGGATCTCCTGACGGCCCGGACGGGCCGGCGATGTGGCTGACATCGGCGCCCGGCGGCGCCCGCACGGCTCAGGCGATCGGCGGGCGGATCGCCGGCATCTCGCGCCAGCTGCCGGACGTCCGGCCCATCGTGGCGCAGGTCATGGCCGGCCTTTGCGGTGGGAGCGCACGCATCGCCGCGGGCGGCACCGCGCTGGAGTGCATGCAGGGGCAAGCGCAGCCGCCCACACTGCAACAACCGTCAGAGACAGGCCCGCCTGTATCGGCCTGGGTCGCCTCGGCCATTACGGCATCGGCCGGGCGTGATTGGTCGGCTTGCGCGTGACAGGGCCTGATCAGCGGCGGGCTCACGCCCGCCCCATCCGCATGCGGCGCGGCATGCAGCGTCGGCATGGCCATCGGCCAACCATTGAACAGCAGCGACAGCGCGAGCAGCAGACGAAAGAACAAGCGTCCGGATCCTTGCGTTGGCCCGAGGGACAGGGCGGCGGGCACGGGAAGACCACCACAGGCAAGGGAAGTTTCGGGGCTACCCCGGGGGCAATGTCAATTTGACATAATATACATTATGCGAAATGCAGGAGCTCGCGCCGGCACCCGCGCCCAGCGCCCGCGCGTCCACTACGTGGCCGCCGATCGCTTCCGTGCCGCCCGGCGCGCGGCCTCGCACGGCCGATCGCCGACTCAGTCCGCCGTGGTCCAGTGCCCGAGCCGGGCCCCGAGCCAGACCAGGGTCAGGCCGCCCGCCAATGTCACCGCCAGGTAGATCAGCATCAGCCCGGTGCGCTGCGAGCGGCTGTAGAGCAGGCATTCGATCATCAAGGCCGAGTATGTGGTCAGCGCGCCGAGCACGCCGACAATCAGAAAAGCGCGCCAGTACAGTGCTTGTGGACCGCGACCTTCGAGCCACGTCGCAAGGAAGCCGGCGAAGAAGCTACCAGCCAGATTGACGGCCAGTGTGCCCCAGGGGAAGCCGTTGCCCAGATGACGCAGCAACAGGCCGCCCAGCCAGAAGCGGCCGGCGGCGCCGATCGCACCACCGGCCATGACCACTGCCAGCTGTGACCACCATGAGGTCAGCATCGCTTATCGAAATGTGGGTTATTTTTCATATGTTTACGAATGACTTCTACGGCTTTTTAGCAGAATTGCGCGCGGCACGCAGTCTGTCCAGTTTTTCCTTGAGGCGGATTTCCAGGCCGCGCGAGACAGGCCGGTAGTAGATCCGTTCGCCCATGACCTCGGGGAAACAGGACTGGTCGAGGGCCACCCCACCCTCGACCTCGTGATCGTACTGGTAGCCCTGCCCGTAGCCGAGCTGCCTCATCAGTCTCGTCGGCGCATTGCGCAGGTGCATCGGCACCTCCAGCGTGCCGGTTTCGCGCACCTCGGCGCGGGCGGTGTGGTAGGCGACGTAGGCGGCGTTGCTCTTGGCGGTGCTGGCCAGGTAGATCGTCAGCTGCGCCAGCGCCAGTTCGCCCTCCGGGCTGCCGAGGCGGTCGTAGGCGTCCCAGGCCTGGGTCGCCATCTGCAGGGCGCGCGGGTCGGCGAGGCCGATGTCCTCGACCGCCATGCGGGTCAGCCGGCGCGCGAGGTAGTGCGGATCGCAGCCGCCGTCGAGCATCCGGCACAGCCAGTACAGCGCGGCGTCGGGGTTGGAGCTGCGCACCGACTTGTGCAGCGCCGAAATCTGGTCGTAGAACTGCTCGCCACCCTTGTCGAAGCGACGGGTGCGGTCGGCCAGCACCTGCGCCAGGGTGGCATCGGTGATCGCACCGCCCTCGCCTTCGGCCAGTTCGGCGGCGATCTCGAGCAGGGTCAGGCCGCGCCGCACGTCGCCATCGGCGGCCTGCGCGATCAGGCGCAGTTGTTCGTCGGCGGCCTGCAGGCCGCGTCCGCCGAGGCCGCGCTCCTTGTCGGCCAGCGCGCGCTGCAATGCATCGATGATATCGTCGACCGACACCGCCTCCATCACGTGTACGCGGCATCGCGAGAGCAGCGCCGAGTTCAGCTCGAAGCTGGGGTTTTCGGTGGTGGCGCCGACGAACAGGATGCGGCCTAGCTCGATGTGCGGCAGGAAGGCGTCCTGCTGGGCCTTGTTGAAACGGTGCACCTCGTCGACGAACAGCACCGTGCGCTGGCCGGCGACGAAGCGCTCCTCGGCCTCGGCCAGCACCTGACGCACATCGGCGAGCCCGGACAATACGGCGGAGATGGCGCGGAATTCGGCCTTGGCGTAACGCGCGAGCAGCAGGGCGAGCGTGGTCTTGCCACAGCCGGGCGGCCCCCACAGGATCATCGAGTGGACGTGGCCGGACTCGATCGCACGGCGCAGTGCACTGCCCTTCCCCAGCAGGCGACGCTGGCCGACCATCTCGTCGAGATCACGCGGACGCATCCGCTCGGCAAGCGGCTTGAGACCGGCAGGAGGCTGGAACAGCGCTTGAGCGGCGGCGGCTTTGGACTTGCGCACCACTGCATTCTAGCGGTGTTCTGGAAATCGGGAGGTTGCCGACTCCCGACTCCAGGATCGATCAATCCTCGATGGGAAACGCCTGTGCCCCCTCGCCCACCTCGCCGATCACATCCACGCCGGCCGGCGGGACGAAGCGGAAGTGGCCGGCGGCGAAATCCGGGTTGCGACGCCACTGCTCGAACACGACCTCGGTGCGCTGGCCGAGCGCATCCTCCAGCGACATGCGCTTGAGGCCGTCGCTGTCGAAGCCGAGCCGGGCGGAAGCGAACTGGGCGTCCTCGGCTTTCTTCGGCGTCAGCACCAGCCAGTCCAGGCCGTCTTTTTCGCCGCCCTCGGCGATGTCGAACTGGCGATGCAGTTCGCCCGGATCGATCAGCGCGGCCAGTGGGCTGCCCTGCTCCTCATGGCTCTGGTTGCGGACGGTGACCTGCTCGAGGTCCGGATCGAAGATCCAGACGTGGTCGCCGTCGGCGACGATCAGTTGCGGGTATGGGCGCTCGTATTCCCAGCGGAACTGGCGCGGCGCCTTGAGCGCGACGCGGCCGCTGGACACTTCGTTGAGCTGGCCGTTGGCGTCGAACACGCGCTGCACGAAGCGGCCGTCCAGGCCCTGCAACCCGCTGGTGAAGGCATCGAATCGGGCAGCGGCATCGGCGGCCAGGACGGGCGGCGCGAGGAGCGCGGCGGCAGCGGCGAGCAGGCGGAGGATCGCGGTCATGGCTTGGGGCCTGGGGAAAGATCGTGCAAGCAGTGTCGGCGGCGGCGGCTGAACGCGGCCGGAAAAACGGCCGTGTCCAGCCATGGTCAGTTCAGCGCGGTTTCGCAGGCGGCGGCGTTGCGCACCGGGGCGCGTCCGGCGGAAAACGCCAGCATCCGGTCGAGCGAGCGCAGGGCGCGTCGCGAAACGTCGGCAGGCACATGAATCTCATTGGCCGGGCTGTCGAATACCTCGGCCAACGCGCCCAACGCGTTGAGTTTCATCCACGGGCAGGTGGCGCAGGCACGACAGGTGGCGCTGTCGCCGCCGGTGGGGGCGATGATCAGATCCTTGTGCGGTGCGGCCTGCTTCATCTTGTGGAAGATGCCGCGGTCGGTGGCGACGATCACCCGCGGGTGCGGCAGTTCGACGCAGGCACGGATCAGTTGCGAAGTGGAGCCGACCACATCGGCCATGGCGACGACGTCCTCCGGCGACTCGGGATGCACCAGGATGGCGGCGTCCGGGAAGCTCGCCTTGAGCATCGCCAGCGCGCGGTGGCGGAACTCGTCGTGGACGATGCAGGCGCCCTCCCAGGCGACCATGTCGGCGCCGGTGCGTTCGCGCACGTAACGGCCGAGGTGGCGGTCGGGCGCCCACAGGATCTTCTCGCCGCGGGCGTGCAGATGGGCGACCACATCCACCGCGATCGACGAGGTGACGACCCAGTCGGCACGCGCCTTCACCGCTGCCGAGGTGTTGGCATAGACGACCACGGTGCGATCCGGGTGGGCGTCGCAGAAAGCGGCGAACTGGTCTGGCGGACAGCTCAGGTCGAGCGAGCAGGTGGCCTCGGTGCTCGGCATCAGCACGCGCTTGTCCGGGCTGAGGATCTTGGCGGTCTCGCCCATGAAGCGCACCCCGGCGACGACCAGGGTGGTGGCCGGGTGCTGTTTGCCGAAGCGCGCCATCTCCAGCGAGTCGGCGACGCAGCCACCGGTCTCGTCGGCGAGCTGCTGGATTTCGGGGTCGGTGTAGTAGTGCGCGACGAGAACCGCATTCTCCTCGCGCAGACGGCGCACGAAACGCGCGCGGGCGGCATCGCGGGCGGCGGGGTCGAGCGAGGGTGGCGGCTCGGGGAGCGTCAGGCGGCGCAGGTCGGTGGCGAGCATGGTTACGTCGGACAGGAAAGGCACGGTCGCCTGGGTACCGTTCAGATGCGGGCGTCCGTCCCGGTAATCAATCCCGCGGAGGCGGCGGCGCGATCACCGTGCGGTCGCCATTGTGCTCCGGTGGCGAGACAATCCCGGCCTGCTCCATGGCCTCGATCAGCCGGGCGGCACGGTTGTAGCCGATCTTGAGGCGGCGCTGCACGCCCGAGATCGAGGCGCGACGGGTTTCGGTGACGATCTTCACCGCCTCGTCGTAGAGCGGGTCGGACTCGTCGCCGCCGATCATCGGTTCGGGCAGCCCGGTCGGCCCCACGGCGATGCCCTCCCCCATCGTCTGAGTGTCTTCCAGCACGCCTTCGAGGTAGTCCGGGCCGCCGCCATGCGACTTGAGGTGCTCGACCACGCGGTGCACCTCCTCGTCGCTGACGAAGGCGCCGTGGACGCGCTCGGGCATGGCGGTGCCGGGCGGCAGGTAGAGCATGTCGCCGTGGCCGAGCAGGGTTTCGGCACCGGACTGGTCGAGGATGGTGCGCGAGTCGATCTTGCTCGACACCTGGAAGGCGATGCGGGTCGGGATGTTGGCCTTGATCAGGCCGGTGATGACGTCCACCGACGGCCGCTGGGTGGCGAGGATCAGGTGGATGCCGGCAGCGCGGGCCTTCTGCGCCAGGCGGGCAATGAGTTCTTCGACCTTCTTGCCGACGATCATCATCATGTCGGCGAATTCGTCGATGAACACGACGATGTAGGGCAGCGGTTCGAGCGGGCGCGGTGCCTCGCCCAGCTCCGGGTTGGGCCGGAACAGCGGGTCCATCAGCGGCTGGCCGGCGTCCTCGGCCTCGCGCACCTTCTTGTTGAAGCCCGACAGGTTGCGCACGCCGACCGCGGCCATCAGCTTGTAGCGGCGCTCCATCTCGGCCACGCACCAGCGCAGGCCGTTGGCGGCCTCCTTCATGTCGGTGACGACCGGCGCGATCAGGTGCGGGATGCCCTGGTAGACCGACAGCTCCAGCATCTTCGGGTCGATCATCAGCATCCGCACTTCCTTGGCGGTGGCCTTGTACAGCAGGCTCAGCACCATGGCGTTGACGGCCACCGACTTGCCCGAGCCGGTGGTGCCGGCCACCAGCAGGTGCGGCATGCGCGCCAGGTCGGCCACGGTCGGCCGGCCGGCGATGTCCTTGCCCAACGCCAGTGTCAGCGGGCTGGCGGCCTTGTCGTATTCCTTGGAGCGCAGGATCTCGGAGAGATAGATCATCTCCCGGTGGACGTTCGGGATCTCCATGCCGATCACCGACTTGCCGGGGATCACGTCGACCACACGTACCGACTTCACGCTCAGGCCGCGGGCGATGTCCTTGTCCAGCGAGCTGATCTGGCTGCCCTTCACGCCCGGTGCAGGTTCGAGCTCGAAGCGGGTGATCACCGGTCCCGGATAGGCGCCGACCACCTGCGCCTCGATGCGGAAATCGCGGAGCTTGAACTCGATCTGCCGCGACAGTGCCTCCAGCGTCTCCTCGGAGTAGCCCTTGGGCTGCGGCTTGGGATCGTCGAGCAGAGCCAGTGGCGGCAGACCGCCCTCGGGGTCGATGTTGAACAGCGGGATCTGCTGTTCACGCTTGGCGCGCTCGCTCTTCTCGATCACCGGCGCCGGCGGCGGCTCGATCCTGACCGGCTCGCGACGGGCGCGGCGCACGGCCTCGATCTTGCGTACCTCGCCGCGCTCCTCGCGCGCGGCGCGCGCGGCACGCCAGTCCTGGGCCTCGCGCACGCGCTCACCGACCAGTCTCGCCAGCGCCAGCACGCCCTGTCCGATCCGGTCCATCAGCGCCAGCCAGGACAGGCCGGTGGCCAGCGTGATTGCGACCAGGAACAGGGTCAGCAGGAACAGGTTGCCGCCGAGCGGGCCGAAGGCCTTGAGCAGCGAGTTGCCGACACTCTGGCCGAGGATGCCGCCGGCATCGGCCGGCAGCGAAGGAGCCCCGCCCCACTGCAGCCAGAGCAGGCCGGAGGCGGCGACCACGAAGCCGACCAGACCGATCAGGCGCAGCGCCGGTGTCAGCCCGGCGTCGGTCGCATCGTCTCGGCCGTACAGCGCCACCCAGGCGATCGCCGCCAGCACGACCGGCAGGGCGTAGGCGGCATAGCCGAAGAGATAGAAAGCCAGGTCGGCCAGCCACGCGCCGGTGGCGCCGCCGAAATTGTGCAGCTCGCCGGTGACGCTGCCAGAACGCGACCAGCCCGGATCCTCCGGGCTGTAGCTGAACAGGCTGGCCAGCAGGTACAGCACCAGCGGCGCGATCGCCACCAGGGCAAGCTCGCGCCATAGGCCGAGGCGGTGCCCACCCCGGCCCTGGTTCTTGATCCGGTCTGCCGCGCTGCGAGCCACCGTGAGAATCGGCCTCAGGAATTACCGGTTAGTCGTTGAATATACGGCACGACCGGATGGATGAGTAGCGCTGCCATATGCCGGCGGGGCGGCACGCGGGCCGCGGTCGGGCGCCTGCATGGCCCACGTTGCGGCTCAGGCCACTCCCGCCGGGAAAGGCGTGACGCTCAGAGCGCCATGCCCTGCAGCGCCGGATGGACCAGCTTGCCGCCCTCGACGTTGATACCCCGCACCAGCGCCGGGTTGTCGCGCCAGTCGCCACTGGCCAGCTTCTGCACCCAGGGCAGGATCGCCGCGCAGATCGCCTGCGAGGAGGTCTGCGGCACCGCGCCGGGCATGTTGGTGACGGCAAAATGGGTGACGCCCTCTTCCAGATAGGTGGGGTCGGCCCAGGTGGTCGGGCGGGTGGTCTCGAAACAGCCGCCCTGGTCGACCGAGATGTCGACCAGCACGCTGCCCGGGGCCATGCCGCGGATCATCTCGCGGGTGACCACGTGCGGCGCCTTGGCGCCGGTGACCAGCACCGCGCCGATCACGAGGTCGGCCGAGGCGACCTCGCGCGCGACCACGTCCTCGTACGGGTACAGGGCGGTGATGTTGGCGCCCATGGCCATCATCTGGGCCATGCGATCCTGGCGCTTTTCGAACACCACGACGTTCGCGCCGCCCGACGCGGCCAGTTCGGCCGAGTTGGCGCCGGCCGCGCCGGCGCCGAACACCACCACCTTGCCGCGCTCGGTCGAGGGCAGGCCGCCGAGCAGTTTGCCCTTGCCTCCCATCGGCATGTGCAGCAGGTGGGTACCGACCTGCACCGCGATGCGGCCGGCAATGATCGACATCGGTGCCAGCAGCGGCAGGTCGCCGTTGTCCAGCTCGACCGTCTCGAAGGCGACGCCGGTCAGGCCGATGTCGAGCAGCTTCCTGGTCAGCGCCGGTTCGGCAGCCAAATGCAGGTAGCAGAACAGCAGGTGGTCCTTGCGCAGGTGCTCGAGGTCGCCCGCGATGGGCTCCTTCACCTTCACGATCAGCTCGCCCTTCTCGTACAGGGCGGCGGCGTCCGGCGCGATCTTCACGCCGAGCGCGGCGTAAGCCTCGTCGGAGAAACCACTCTTCACGCCGGCCTGGGTTTCGATCCAGACCTCGTGGCCGCGGCGGACGAGATCACCGGCAGCGGCGGGCACGAGCGCGACGCGGCCTTCGAGGGTTTTGGTTTCGCGGGGGATACCGATACGCATGGACTGTCCTCGATACAAAGCACAAAGCCGGCATTGCGCCGGCCATCCCTCCGACGCGGCTTGAATCCTTGCGCGGTCGCCTCCATCCTTCCGCCGGGCGACGCGATCGCGTCGCATCCCTACGGATTTCCTGAAGGGGCGCCCGGTGGTGTTCCGGTCGCCTGCCGCGAACGATTTTCAGGCCGCGAGAGCGGCGAGGATTATACATGAGCGCCTCCCCCACCACGCCCCGCCACGCCCGCCTGCTGATCCTCGGCTCCGGCCCCGCCGGCTACACCGCGGCGATCTACGCGGCGCGCGCCAACCTCAAGCCAGTGCTGGTCACCGGCATCCAGCAAGGCGGTCAGCTGATGACCACCACCGAGGTGGACAACTGGCCGGGCGATCCGCATGGCCTGCTCGGCCCGGACTTGATGGCGCGCATGCAGGCGCACGCCGAGCGCTTCGAGACCGAGATCGTCTTCGACCACATCCACAGCGCCGATCTGTCGCGCCGCCCGTTCCGCCTCAAGGGTGACAGCGGGGAATACACCTGCGACGCGCTGATCATCGCCACCGGCGCCACCGCCAAGTATCTGGGCCTGGAATCGGAGCGGAAATTCATGGGCAAGGGCGTGTCCGCCTGTGCGACCTGCGATGGGTTCTTCTTCCGCGACCAGGACGTGGCCGTGATCGGCGGCGGCAATACGGCGGTCGAGGAGGCACTGTATCTCTCCAACATCGCCCGCAAGGTCTATCTGGTGCATCGCCGCGACAAGCTGCGCGCCGAGAAGATCATGCAGGACAAGCTGTTCGCCAAGGCCCAGACCGGCAAGATCGAAATCATCTGGGACCACACCGTCGACGAGGTGCTCGGCGATGACAGTGGCGTCACCGGCATGCGCATCCGCTCGACGAAGGACGACAGCACCCGCGAGATCGCCGTGCAGGGCTTCTTCGTCGCCATCGGCCACACGCCGAATACCAGCCTGTTCGAGGGACAGCTCGAGATGAAGAACGGCTACCTGAAGATCCGCAGCGGGCTGGAAGGCATGGCCACCCAGACCTCGGTCGCGGGCGTGTTCGCCGCCGGCGACGTGGCCGACCAGGTCTACCGGCAGGCGGTCACCTCGGCCGGCTTCGGCTGCATGGCGGCGCTGGATGCGGAGCGGTTCCTCGACAGCGAAGGCTGACGCTCCTGCGGGAACGGCGCGGTCGTCTACCGTAGGCTGACGGCGGGAGTCGCGATCGACGGCTCACGCCGCTTCTACAATGGGTGCATGGCCACGCTTCGCCTCCACGCTTCGCTCGAGGAGATTCCCGCCGCCGCGTGGGATGCGCTGCACGATGGGCGCAATCCCTTCGTCTCGCACGCCTTCCTGCACGGGCTCGAGGCCACCGGCTGCCTGCGCCCGCGCTGGGGCTGGTCGCCGCGGCATGCGGCGTTGTGGGACGGCGCCCGGCTGCTGGCCGCGGCGCCGGCCTATCTCAAGGGCAACTCGCACGGCGAATTCGTGTTCGACCATGCCTGGGCCAATGCCTGGCATCGCCACGGAATCGGCTACTACCCGAAATGGCTGGTGGCGGTGCCGTACACCCCGGTGACCGGGCCGCGCCTGCTGGCCGTCGACGCCGATGCGCAACGCCGGCTGTGCGAGGCCATGGCGGAGGAAACCCGCCGACGCGGGCTGTCCTCGCTGCATGTCAATTTCCTGCCCGAAACGGAAGACCGCGATGTCCCGGCAGATTGGTTGGCACGGCTGGACGTGCAGTTCCACTGGCGTCGCCCGATTGGAGATGGTGCGCCGCGCTGGCACGACTTCGACGACTTCCTCGCCGCGCTCACCCACAAACGCCGCAAGAACATCCGCGCCGAACGCGCCGCAGTGGCGCGTGCCGGCATCGGCTTTCGCATCGTCCACGGCGACCAGGCCAGTGAAGCGGACCTGGCCGCGATGCACGCTTTCTACTGCCGCACCTTCATGGCAAAGGGCAACTCCCCGGCCCTGACGCTGGAGTTCTTCCGCCACCTGGCGCGGGCCATGCCGCATGCGCTGGTGCTGATCCTCGCCGAGCGCCACGGCGCCATCGTGGCCGGCGCGCTGTGCCTGCGCGGCGGCGACACCCTGTATGGCCGTTACTGGGGCAGCGACATCGACCTGCCCGGCCTGCATTTCGAGACCTGCTACTACCAGGGCATCGAGTACTGCCTGCGCGAAGGGCTGTCATGCTTCGAGCCGGGCGCGCAGGGCGAGCACAAGATCGCCCGTGGCTTTCTGCCGACCCTGACCCGCAGCCGGCACTTCGTACCCGATCCGGCCTTCGCCGAAGCGCTGGCCGGCTGGTGCCGACGGGAGCGTGCGGCGACACGGGATTACCTCGCCGCCGCGATGCAGCACACTCCGTTCCGCGATGACCCTGCGCATCCCGCTGCTGTCGCCTGATCCGCACGCGCCCTTCCCACCGGCCGCTTGCGCGCTGCGGCAGCCGGACGGGCTGCTGGCGATGGGGGGCGACCTGCATCCTCGCCGACTGCTCAACGCTTACCGGCACGGCATCTTTCCCTGGTACTCGGCCGGCGAGCCGATCTTGTGGTGGAGTCCGGACCCGCGACTGGTGTTCCGCACCGACGGCGTGCGCCTGTCCTCGCGCTTCCGCCGCACGCTGCGCCGCAGCGGCTGGCAGATCCGCGCCGACACCGCGTTCGACGCCGTGATCGCCGCCTGCGCCGCATCGCCGCGTCGCGGCCAGCACGGCACCTGGATCACGCCGGCGATGCGCGCGGCCTATGCCGCACTGCATCGGCTCGGTCACGCTCATTCGGTGGAGGTGTACGACGGCGAGCGGCTGGTCGGTGGCATTTACGGCGTCGCCATCGGCCGGATGTTCTTCGGCGAGAGCATGTTCAGCGCCGAATCGGGCGGCTCGAAGGCGGCGCTGGCCGGGCTGGCGCACCTCCTCCACGGCTGGGGCTGGCCGCTGATCGACGCCCAGGTCGAGAGTCCGCATCTGCTGACGCTGGGCGCGCAGCGCATGCCGCGCGCACGCTTCCTGGCCGAGATCGACCGGCTCTGCGCCGGAGCGGCGGAGCCCGCCCCATGGCGCGACCGCGTCGGTGTCCTGCCGGTATCGGTACTGGCCGGGACGGCCAGCGGATCGTGACGGATCCGAACCGGCACCCTCCGCCCCACCCTTTTGCCCGCCGGCGGCTGGCGTGGCAGAATGCCCGCCTTTCCCGCGCGGCCCAGCCGCCAGCCAACCACAGAGAAGGCATGTCCAAGGACGATACCATCGAGTTCGAGGGCGTGGTGCTCGAAGCGCTGCCGAACACCATGTTCCGCGTGAAGCTCGAGAACGGCCACGTCATCACCGCCCACATCTCCGGGCGCATGCGCAAGAACTACATCCGCATCCTCACCGGCGACAAGGTGAAGGTGGAAATGACACCCTACGACCTCACCAAGGGGCGCATCACCTACCGCATGAAGTGACGGCGGGATCGGAACGCAAAACGGCGGCCTCGGGCCGCCGTTTTCGTTCGCGCGCTCCATGCCGCAGCGGGCGCGTCTACACGGTTGCGGGCAGCAGGCGCTCTGGCTCGGGGAAGCTTTCCACCACCAGCTCGCCGTCGCGCACATCCACGCTGACGCGACCACCGCCGACCAGCTTGCCGAACAGCAGTTCGTCGGCCAACGGCCGCTTGATCTTCTCCTGGATGACCCGCGCCATCGGCCGCGCGCCCATCTGCGGGTCGAAGCCGTGCTCGGCCAGCCAGCGCCGTGCCTCGGCCGTGGCCGACAGGGTGACGTGCTTGTCGTGCAGCTGGGTCTCCAGCTCGATGATGAACTTGTCCACCACGCGCAGCACGTGCTCCATGCCGAGCGACTGGAACTGCACGATGGCGTCCAGACGATTGCGGAATTCCGGCGTGAAGGTGCGACGGATCGTCTCCATCGCGTCCGGCGCGTGGTTCTGCTCGACGAAGCCGATGGTACGCCGGGATGCCTGCGCTGCGCCGGCGTTGGTGGTCATCACCAGGATCACGTTGCGGAAGTTCGCCTCGCGGCCGTTGGTGTCGGTCAACGTGCCGCGGTCCATGATCTGCAACAGGATGTTGTAGACGTCCGGGTGGGCTTTCTCGATCTCGTCCAGCAGCAGCACGCAGTGCGGCGTCTTGACGATCTTCTCGGTCAGCAGGCCACCCTGGTCGAAGCCGACGTAGCCCGGCGGTGCGCCGATCAGGCGGCTCACCGAATGCGCCTCCATGTACTCGGACATGTCGAAGCGCACCAGCTCGATGCCGAGCTGCAGCGCGAGCTGGCGGGTGACCTCGGTCTTGCCGACGCCGGTGGGGCCGGCGAACAGGAAGTTGCCGATCGGCTTGTCCGGATTGCCCAGGCCGGAGCGGGCCATCTTGATCGCCGAGGTCAGTGTCTCGATCGCCGGATCCTGGCCGAAGATCACCATCTTCAGGTTGCGTTCGAGGTTCTGCAGCACGTCCTTGTCGGAGGCCGACACCTGCTTGGGCGGAATGCGTGCCATGCGCGCGACGATGAACTCGATCTCGGGCACATCGACCACCCCCGTGCGCTCGGCCTCTGGCAGCAGACGCTGACGGGCACCGGCCTCGTCGATGACGTCGATGGCCTTGTCCGGCAGCAGGCGGTCGCCGATGTGCTTGACCGACAGGTCCACCGCCGCGCGCAGCGCGCCGGGCGTGTACTCGACCGAATGATGCTGCTCGAATCGGCTCTTGAGCCCCTCCAGGATGGCGACCGCATCGGCGACCGAAGGCTCGGCGACGTCGATCTTCTGGAAGCGGCGGGCCAGTGCGCGGTCTTTCTCGAACACGCCGCGGTATTCCTGGAAGGTGGTCGAGCCGATGCAACGCAGCTCGCCGGACGCCAGCACCGGCTTGATCAGGTTGGAGGCGTCCATGGTGCCGCCCGATGCGCTGCCGGCTCCGATGATGGTGTGGATCTCGTCGATGAACAGGATCGCGCCTGGCTCCTTGCGCAGCTGCGCGATCACCGCCTTCAGACGCTTCTCGAAGTCGCCGCGGTACTTGGTGCCGGCCACCAGGGCGCCCAGATCGAGCGCGTAGATCACCGCATCCTCCAGCACCGCCGGCACCTCGCCGTCGACGATGCGCTTGGCCAGCCCCTCGGCCAGCGCGGTCTTGCCGACGCCGGCCTCGCCGACGTAGAGCGGATTGTTCTTGCGCCGGCGGCACAGCACCTGGATGGTGCGCTCGATCTCCTCGTCGCGGCCGATCAGCGGATCGATCTTGCCCTGCCGGGCCAGCTCGTTGAGGTTTCTGGCATATTCGCTCAGCGGATTGCCACGGCCGTCGCCACCCTCGCTGTCCGGGTCGCGCGGAGTCTCGGTTTCCGGCTTGAGCGTCGGCATGTCGCCGACCTTGGCGACGCCGTGCGAGATGTAGTTGACCACGTCGAGCCGGGTGATTTCCTGCTGGTGCAGGAAATAGACGGCATGAGAGTCCTTCTCGCCGAAGATCGCCACCAGCACGTTGGCGCCGGTGACCTCCTTCTTGCCGGAGGACTGCACGTGGTAGACGGCGCGCTGCAGCACGCGCTGGAAGCCCAGCGTCGGCTGGGTGTCGCGCGAGTCGTCGCTGGACAGCATCGGTACCGTCTCGGCAATCACCTGCCGGAGGTCGTTGGCCAGCCGCGTGGCGTCGGCGCCGCAGGCGCGCAGCACGGCGGCGGCGGACGGGTTGTCCAGCAGGGCCAGCAGCAAGTGCTCGACCGTCATGAACTCGTGACGGGCTTCGCGGGCCTGCTTGTAGCACTGGCCGATGGTGTACTCGAGGTCCTTGCTGAACATGACTGCCTCCGGACGTTGGACCCGATATGGGGACGGTCTACGCCTTTTCCATCGTGCACAGCAACGGGTGCTGGTGCTGTCGCGAGAATTCGTTCACCTGGGTGACCTTGGTCTCGGCCACCTCGCGGGTGAACACGCCGCACACTCCCTTGCCTCGAGTGTGGACGTGAAGCATGACCTGGGTGGCTTTCTCGCGGTTCATCCCGAAAAAGATCTGCAGCACCTCGACGACGAAATCCATGGGGGTGTAGTCGTCGTTGAGGAGCACGACCTGGTACAGCGGCGGGCGGATGACCTCCGGCCTCGCGGTTTCGACCGCCAAACCGTGCTGGTGTTCCTGTTCCGGATGTTTCTCGTTCGCCATGCCGACAGTATAAGACCGCGCCGTGAGACCGTCGTGACTGCCGTCCGTCATGGACGCGGCACCGCCTTTCGGCCCAGAATCCCCCCGGTTCGCCCAGCACGCAGCGTCGCCTGATGAGAGATAACGCAATCCGGGTCGTCACGGGCCTGCTCCTGGCCGTTGCGGCCGACCCGCGCACTGGCCCGGCCGCCGGCCGCCGGCGCGGGCCCCGAAGCCACCCCGGCGGTTCGCGCCCGCCTGGGTGCCGCCGGTCCGTGCTACGCCACCGGCCACCCCGGCCGCGACTTGGGGTCGCTCTGCACGCTGGGCGGCGAGTCCAGTCGGGTGGTTTTCATGCGCTGGACCGTCGAGACCCGGGACCCACTGCATCTCCCCGCGGGATCCTCCCGCCGGGCGGCCGGGCCGAGGGGCCGGGTACCCCCGGTCGTGCCGCCCGGCGGAGGCTGGAGCACGGCAACCAGGCCATGCATGGCGGCCGTGTCGGCCTCTTCGTGGCCAGGCTCGACGCCGACGCTCCGGGCGAGCGGCCGATCGACCCGATCGGGTTCGCCGCGCACACTGCCGATGCGCCGGAGCGCGAGCTCACCGGCAGCGAGGATGAATCCTGACGTGCATTCGAACGAGCTCGACAGCAACGGCTTCTGGCAGCCCGACGTCACGGTCGCCACCCTGGTCCTGCACGAGGGGCGCTTCCTGGTGGTCGAGGAGGAGGTGCGCGGCGAGCGGGTCATCAACCAGCCCGCCGGCCACCTGGAGCCGGAGGAGTCGCTGGCACATGCCGCCCTGCGCGAGACGCTGGAAGAAACCGGCTGGGACGTCGAGCTGACCGCCTTCGTCGGCGCCTACCAGTGGAAGGCCCCGGTGGCGCCGGACGGCAGCGGCGGCCGCCATTACCTGCGCTTCGCCTTCGCGGCCCGGCCGCTCGCGCACCACCCGGGGCGCCCGCTCGACGCCGGCATCCTGCGCCCGCTCTGGCTGACCCCGGCCGAACTGCACGCCTGTGCCGACCGCCACCGCAGTCCGCTGGTCTGGCGGGTGGTGGCCGACTACCTGGCCGGCCAGCGCCGGCCGCTGGACACGGTCACCCAACTGGCATGAGCGGCGGCCGGATCATCGTCGGTGTCTCCGGCGGCGTGGACTCGTCCGTGGCCGCCCTGCTGCTGGTGCGTGCCGGGCGCGACGTGGCCGGCCTGTTCATGCAGAACTGGGAGGACGACGGCTCGGGCGATTGCCGCGCCGAGGACGACCGCCGTGACGCGGTCGCCGTCTGCGGCCGACTGGGCATCCCCTTTTTCTCCCGCAATTTCGCGAAGGAGTACTGGGCCGGCGTGTTCGAGCACTTCCTGGCCGAATACCGTGCCGGCCGCACGCCCAACCCGGACGTGCTGTGCAACCGCGAGATCAAGTTCAAGACCTTCCTGGACGAGGCCCGCGCACTCGGCGCCGAACGCATCGCCACCGGGCACTACGCCCGCGTCGACCGCCACGGCGGCCGCTGGCGGCTGCTGCGCGGGGTGGATGCCGGCAAGGACCAGAGCTACTTCCTGCACCAGCTCGGGCAGGCCCAACTGGCCGCCACCGAGTTCCCGATCGGCCACCTGCCCAAGGCCGAGGTGCGCCGGCTGGCGCGCGAGGCCGCCCTGCCGACCCATGCCAAGAAGGACTCCACCGGCATCTGTTTCATCGGCGAGCGCGACTTCCGCGGTTTTCTGGCCCAGTACCTGCCGGCCCGGCGCGGCGAGATCCGCACGGTCGAGGGGCAGCGCGTCGGCGAGCACGAGGGCGTCTTCTACTACACCCTGGGCCAGCGCGAGGGCCTGCAGATCGGCGGCGTGCGCGGGCGGCCGGCCGCGCCCTGG
This sequence comes from Rehaibacterium terrae, assembly GCF_014202935.1. GTDB lineage: Bacteria > Pseudomonadota > Gammaproteobacteria > Xanthomonadales > Xanthomonadaceae > Rehaibacterium > Rehaibacterium terrae. The sequence continues at coordinate 174,216 of NZ_JACHHX010000004.1, forward strand.
TACGTGGTGGGCAAGGACGTGGCGGCCAACGTGCTCTACGTCGACCAGGGCAGCGACAGCCCCTGGCTGCACTCGAGCACGCTGATGTCCGAGCCGGCGCACTGGGTCGCCGGCGCCCCGCCCGCCACCCGCTTCGAGTGCACCGCCAAGACCCGCTACCGTCAGGCCGACGAGCCGTGTACCGTGCGCGTCGGCGACGACGGCCGGCTGGCGGTCCGTTTCGACGCACCGCAACGCGCGGTGACGCCCGGCCAATCGGTCGTCCTCTATGCCGGCGAGGAATGCCTCGGCGGCGCCGTGATCGAATCCACCGACGCCCCGCTGGAGCGCCAGCTCCGCGAGCGCGCCGCCTGAACCACGCCCTGCCCAGTCCCCGATGAAAGACCGTGTCCTCGCCCTCGCCGGCCTGCTGCAATCGCTGAAGATCGTCCGCCAGATCGCCAACAACGGCGAAGCCGAGTCGCGCCCGCTGGAAGCGGTGATCGAGAGTGTGTTCCGCATCGACGCCGACAGCACCGAAGCCGTCTACGGCGGCACCGCCAACCTCTGGCCCGGCCTGCGCCTGCTGGTCGAACAGATCGACGGGGGCAGCGGCCGCGACCCCGCGCTCACGCGCATGGCTGCCACTGTGCTGCATCTGGAGCGCCGGGTCAGCCGCAACCGTGCCTTGATGGCGGCGATCGGTCGCGGCATCGACGACATCGCCCGCCAGCGCAGCCATTGGGGTCCGACCCATCCGACCGTGCTCAGCCGCCTCGGCGAACTGTACGCGAGCACCATCAGCCAGGTGCGCCCGCGGGTACTGGTGCAGGGCAACCCGACCTACCTCGGCGAGCCGACCGTGGTGGCCGAGATCCGCGCCGTACTGCTGGCCGCGGTGCGCGCGGCAGTGCTGTGGCGTCAGGTCGGCGGCAGCTACTGGGATCTGTTCCTGCGCCGCCGGGCCATGGCCGAGACGGCGCGCTCGCTGTTGCGCTGAATCCCTTCTGCAGGAGCCGTTCCCGTACCGGATCAGGAACGAAAAACCCGGCGCGAGGCCGGGTTTTTCGTGGTTTGCCGAGCGGATCAGACCGTCACGGTGTCAGCCACCGCCTTGTAGTCCTCGATCTGGTCGAAGTTCATGTAACGGTAGATCCTGTCGCCGTTGGCATTGATCACGCCCACGTCGGCCAGGTACTCCTCGCGGGTCGGGATGCGGCCCAGGCGCGAGCAGATCGCCGCCAGTTCCGCCGAGCCCAGGTACACGCTGGTATTGCGGCCCAGGCGGTTGGGGAAGTTGCGGGTCGAGGTCGAGAACACGGTCGCGCCCTCGCGCGCCTGCGCCTGGTTACCCATGCACAGCGAGCAGCCCGGCATCTCCATGCGCGCGCCCGCCGTACCGAACGTGCCGTAGTGGCCCTCCTTGGTCAGCTCCGAGGCGTCCATCTTGGTCGGCGGTGCGACCCACAGGCGGGTCGGGATGTCGCGCTTGCCTTCCAGCAGCTTGGCAGCGGCGCGGAAGTGGCCGATGTTGGTCATGCACGAACCGATGAAGACCTCGTCGATCTTGGCGCCGGCGACCTCGGAAAGCGTCTTCACATCGTCCGGATCGTTGGGACAGGCGACGATCGGCTCGACGATCTCGTCCATGTCGATCTCGATCACGGCGGCGTACTCGGCATCGGCATCGGGTTCGAGCAGCTGCGGATTGGCCAGCCATTCCTCCATCTTGGCGATGCGGCGGGCCAGCGAGCGGGCGTCCTTGTAGCCCTGCGCGATCATCCACTTGAGCAGCGTGATGTTGCTGTTGAGGTACTCGATGACCGGCTCCTTGTTGAGGCGCACGGTGCAGCCGGCCGCCGAGCGCTCGGCGGAGGCGTCGGACAGCTCGAAGGCCTGCTCGACCTTGAGGTCCGGCAGTCCCTCGATCTCCAGGATGCGGCCGGAGAAGATGTTCTTCTTGCCCTGCTTGGCGACGGTCAGCAGGCCCTGCCTGATCGCGTACAACGGGATCGCGTTGACCAGGTCGCGCAGGGTCACGCCCGGCTGCAACTTGCCCTTGAAGCGCACCAGCACCGACTCGGGCATGTCCAGCGGCATCACGCCGGTGGCGGCGGCGAACGCGACCAGACCCGAGCCGGCGGGGAACGAGATGCCGATGGGGAAGCGCGTGTGCGAATCGCCGCCGGTGCCGACGGTGTCGGGCAGCAGCATGCGGTTGAGCCAGGAGTGGATCACGCCGTCACCCGGACGCAGCGAGATGCCGCCACGGGTGGAAATGAACTCCGGCAGGGTGTGGTGGGTCTTCACGTCCACCGGCTTGGGATACGCGGCGGTGTGGCAGAAGCTCTGCATCACCAGGTCGGCCGAGAAGCCGAGGCAGGCCAGGTCCTTGAGCTCGTCGCGGGTCATCGGGCCGGTGGTGTCCTGCGAACCCACCGAGGTCATCTTCGGCTCGCAGTAGGTGCCCGGGCGGATGCCCTTGCCCTCCGGCAGCCCGCAGGCGCGGCCGACCATCTTCTGCGCCAGCGTGTAGCCCTTGCCGGTATCGACCGGGTTCTGCGGCAGGCGGAACAGCGTCGACGGCGGCAGGCCCAGGGCCTCGCGCGCCTTGGCGGTGAGGCCGCGGCCGATGATCAGCGGGATGCGGCCACCGGCGCGGACCTCGTCCAGCAGCACCTCGGACTTGAGCTTGAACTCGGCGATCACCTTGCCGTCCTTCAGTGCCTTGCCCTCGTAAGGCCGCAGCTCGATCACGTCGCCCATCTGCATCTGCGACACGTCCAGCTCGATCGGCAGCGCGCCGGCGTCTTCCATGGTGTTGTAGAAGATCGGCGCGATCTTGCCGCCCAGGCACACGCCGCCGAAACGCTTGTTGGGGATGAAGGGGATGTCCTCACCGGTCCACCACAGCACGCTGTTGGTCGCCGACTTGCGCGAGGAGCCGGTGCCGACCACGTCGCCGACGTAGGCGACCGGATGCCCCTTCTCCTTCAGCTGCCGGATGAGCCGGATCGGGCCACGCTTGCCGTCCTCCTCCGGCTCGAAGGGCGCGCCCTCGCGCCTGTTCTTGAGCATCGCCAGGGCGTGCAGCGGAATGTCCGGGCGGGTGGTGGCGTCCGGCGCCGGCGACAGGTCGTCGGTATTGGTCTCGCCCGGCACCTTGAACACGGTGACGGTCAGCGACTCGGGCACCTCCGGCCGGCTGGTGAACCATTCGGCCTCGGCCCAGCTCTGGAGCACGGCCTGGGCGTGGACATTGCCCTTGTCGGCCTTGTCCTTGACGTCGTGGAAGGCGTCGAACATCAGCAGGGTGTGCTTGAGCGCATTGGCGGCGATGGCACCGAGCGCAGCGTCGTCGAGCAGTTCGACCAGCGGATGGATGTTGTAACCGCCCAGCATGGTGCCGAGCAGTTCGGTGGCGCGTTCGCGCGTGATGAGCGGGCAGCTTTCGGTCCCGAAAGCGACAGCGGCCAGGTACGACGCCTTGACCTTGGCGGCATCATCCACGCCGGCCGGGACACGGTTCGTGATCAGGTCGAGCAGGAACTGCTCCTCGCCGGCCGGCGGATTCTTCAGCAGCTCGATGACCTCGGCGGTCTGCTGCGCGGTGAGCGGCAGCGGTGGGATGCCGAGGGCGGCGCGTTCGGCGACGTGTTGGCGATAGGCTGCGAGCATCTGCAAGAACTCCGGAAGGACGGGCGTACCTGGGGGAATGGGGAATGGACTCAGGCCGACGGTACGATCAGCTTGAGCCCCTTGAAATAGCTGCGGAAAAACGCGTCGTCACGGGTGATCAGGCCGTTGCACTGCAGCAACGCGTGGGCGCCGATCAGGAAGTCCGGCACCGCCCTGGCCCCGCCCCCGCGCTGGCGGAAACGCCGCTGCATCTCGCCGGCGCGCAAGGCCGACTTGGCCTCCAGAGGACTGAAGCGGATGCTCATCTCCTCCAGCACTCCCAGCGCCTCGGCGCCGTCCTGCAGCGCAGCGCAGACTTCGGCCAGCGCCACGTCGCAGACCACCACCGGCCCGGCGCTCAGGCACTGGCGCAGGCAGGCCTCGGTGGCATCGGCATGCGGGCCGTCGGCCAGCAGGTCGATCAGGACGGGGGAGTCGATGGCGATCACGGTGGCGCCGTCACGACTTCAGCGGATCGCCGGGCGCTCGACCGCGGACGGCGCGCATGGCCTCGTCGGTGGATTCGAAACCGTCGAGCTTGAAACGGCCGCGGGCGCGGGACACCGCATCGTCCACCGACTTGCGCAGGACGATGCGGCTGCCCTCCAGCTCCACCTTGAGGATCGTGCCTTTGGTCAGGCCCAGCGCATCACGCACGGGCTTGGGCAGGGTGATCTGACCGCGTTCGGCGACGGTGGCTTCCATGGGGGCGGCCCTGGGCTTCGGTATGCATGATTATTGCATACTTTTGTTTTCATACCCCAGCCCCCATACCTACGTTTGACCGAAATCCGCGCCACAATGGGCCTCCGCGCCCGCCGCCAGTCCAAGGAGAGTCCCCCCATGAGCGATTCCTTCGCCACCCGCGACACGCTGGAGGTCAACGGCAAGACCTACGCCATCCGCAGTCTGGCCAAACTGGGGAAACGCTTCGACCTCGAGCGCCTGCCCTATTCGCTGAAGATCCTGCTGGAGAACCTGCTGCGCCACGAGGACGGGATCAGCGTCACCCGGGAGTCCATCGAAGCGGTCGCCACCTGGGATGCACACAAGGAGCCGGACACCGAGATCGCTTTCATGCCGGCCCGGGTGGTGCTGCAGGACTTCACCGGCGTGCCCTGCGTGGTCGACCTGGCCGCGATGCGCGATGCGGTGAAACGGCTCGGCGGCGATCCCAAGCGGATCAATCCGCTGATCCCGTCCGAACTGGTGATCGATCACTCGGTGCAGGTCGACGTGTTCGGCAAGCCGGAGGCGCTGGACCTCAATGCCAGGATCGAGTTCGAGCGCAACCGTGAGCGCTACAGCTTCCTGCGCTGGGGCCAGAAGGCCTTCGACAATTTCAGGGTGGTGCCGCCGCGCACCGGTATCGTCCACCAGGTCAATCTCGAGTACCTGGCGCGCGTGGTGATGACCCGCGAGGTCGATGGCGAGTTGCAGGCCTTCCCCGACACGGTGTTCGGCACCGACTCGCACACCACGATGATCAACGGCCTCGGCGTGCTGGGCTGGGGCGTCGGCGGCATCGAGGCCGAGGCCGCGATGCTGGGCCAGCCAAGCTCGATGCTGATCCCGCAGGTGGTCGGCTTCAGGCTCACCGGCCGGCTGCCCGAGGGCGCCACCGCCACCGACCTGGTGCTTACCGTCACCCAGATGCTGCGCCAGCACGGCGTGGTCGGAAAGTTCGTCGAATTCTTCGGCGACGGGCTCGACCATCTGCCGCTGGCCGACCGCGCCACCATCGCCAACATGGCGCCCGAATACGGCGCCACCTGCGGCATCTTCCCCATTGATGACGAGGCGCTGGGCTACCTGCGCCTGTCCGGTCGCAGCGAAGAACAGATCGCGCTGGTCGAGGCCTACGCCAAGGCCCAGGGCCTGTGGCGCAGTTCCCGGGTCGCCGACTACAGCGCGGTGCTGACGCTCGACCTCGGCGACGTGCAACCTTCCCTGGCCGGACCGAAGCGGCCGCAGGACCGCGTGCTGCTGTCCGGGGCCAAGCAGAACTTCCGCGAGAATCTGGCCCCGCTCACCGCCGCCCGCGACAACAAGGGCGGCGAGGAATCGCGGCTGATCGCCGAGGGCGGTGGCGGCGCGGCGGTCGGCAACGTGCACGGCAAGGGCGTGGCCCGACTGCAGCTCGGTGACGAGACGGTCGAACTGCGCGACGGCGCGGTGGTGATCGCGGCGATCACCTCCTGCACCAACACCTCCAACCCGGCCGTGATGCTCGGCGCCGGCCTGCTCGCGCGCAATGCCGTCGAGCGCGGGCTCCGCGTCAAACCGTGGGTCAAGACCTCGTTGGCCCCCGGTTCGCTGGTCGTCACCGACTACCTGCGCAAGGCTGGCGTGCTGGACGATCTGGAGGCGCTCGGCTTTCATCTGGTCGGCTACGGCTGCACCACCTGCATCGGCAATTCCGGCCCCTTGCCGCCGGCGGTCAGTGCCGCCATCGCCGAGGGCGACCTGGTGGTCGCTTCGGTCCTGTCTGGCAACCGCAACTTCGAGGGGCGGGTGCATCCCGAGGTCAAGATGAACTACCTGGCCTCGCCGCCGCTGGTGGTCGCCTATGCCATCGCCGGCACCTCCGACATCGACCTGACCCGCGAACCGCTCGGCAGGGACCGGGACGGCAACGAGGTCTATCTGAAGGACATCTGGCCGAGCAATCGCGAAATCGGCGACACCATCGCCCGCACCGTCGGCCCCGAGCTGTTCGCCAGGAACTACGCCGACGTGTTCAAGGGCGACAGCCACTGGAACCGCATCGAGTCGCCTGAGGGCGAGAGCTATGCCTGGGACGAGCGCTCCACCTACATCAAGCACCCGCCCTACTTCGAAGGCATGACCATGCAGGTCGGCCGCATCCAGGACATCCACGGGGCCCGGGTGCTCGGCCTGTTCGGCGACTCGATCACCACCGACCACATCTCGCCGGCCGGCAACATCAAGAAGGATTCGCCCGCGGGCCGCTACCTGATCGAACACGGGGTGCAGCCGGCCGACTTCAACTCCTACGGCAGCCGGCGCGGCAACCATGAGGTGATGGTGCGCGGCACTTTCGCCAACATCCGCATCCGCAACCTGATGCTCGGCGGCAAGGAGGGTGGCCATACCCTGCACTTCCCGTCCCGCGAGGAAATGCCCATCTACGACGCGGCGATGAAGTACAAGGCCGAGGGCGTGCCGCTGGTCGTCATCGCCGGCAAGGAATACGGCACCGGCTCCTCGCGCGACTGGGCGGCCAAGGGCACGATGCTGCTCGGCGTGAAGGCGGTGATCGCCGAGAGCTTCGAGCGCATCCACCGCTCCAATCTGGTCGGCATGGGCGTGCTGCCGTTGCAGTTCATGGAGGGCGAGAACGCGCAGAGCCTCGGCCTGAAGGGCGACGAGCTGTTCTCGATCGAAGGCCTGGACGACGGTGCGGCGAAAACGGCCCGGGTCGTTGCCGAGCGGGATGGGGATGGCAAGCGGATCGAGTTCGGCGTGAAAGTGCTGCTGCTGACGCCGAAGGAAATCGAATACTTCCGCCACGGCGGCATCCTGCACTACGTGCTTCGCCAACTCGCGTCGGCAAAAGCCGCGTGAGCGAGTACGGACCGGGCGGAAGCCCGGCCCTCGCGCACAGCGCTCGGGCGCTCGGCGGCGCGCGAACCGGTGGTTCGCAAACGCGCCGCCTCGCCCACCACGGCGGCATCCTGCACTACGTGCTTCGCCAACTCGCGTCGGCAAAAGCCGCGTGAGCGAGTACGGACCGGGCGGAAGCCCGGCCCTCGCGCA
>NZ_JACHHX010000004.1:181750-215103 GCF_014202935.1 Rehaibacterium terrae
CACAGCGCTCGGGCGCTCGGCGGCGCGCGAACCGGTGGTTCGCAAACGCAAGAAGCGGGAGAGAGCATCGGTTCGTCGAAGCCGCTCTTCGCTCACTTCTCACTCCTCCCCACTCACTCCCCGCTTCCGGGTCGCGGCTCCTGCCGCCGCGTCACAATTTCGCCTGCCAGACCGCGCTGACCAAGCGCCATCGGTCCCCGTCCAGCCGCCAGCCGGTGTCGACGTCGTAGAGCTGCCCGGTTTCGGGCAACAGGCCGCCAGCCCCGCCGGTCAGCACGACCGTGAAGCGCACCCGCGCCCGATCTCCGAAGAGCTCGACATTGAGCGGCCCCAGGTGCACCCCGATACTGGCGTGACGCAGAAACTGCAGGCGCGCCAGCCGCTGCAGGCCATCGCGGTCCAGTCCGCCGCTGCCGACGAAGTCCTCGGCCACCGGCCGCATCAGCGCGACGATGTCGCGCGACTCGACGGCCTGCTGCATCGCAGCAACGGTTTCCCGCAGCACGGCCTCCGGCTCGCTCTTCGCGCACGCTGCCGGGAGCAGCGCGCACAGCAGCAGCACACAGGCCCGGGCTGCCTTGCCGGCACTGGGGGGCTGTGGTCCAATCCGGTGAAGTACGGAGAAGACGAGACCGCGGGCACCATGCGCCACGCGGTACGACCAACGGGAGACGGAGGGAACAGGCATGAGCACGGATCGGCCCTGGCTGAGCAGTTATCCGCCCGGGGTGCCGGCGGAGGTGGATGTCGACGCGTACCGCTCGATCGTGGCGGTGTTCGAGGAGGCCTGCGCACGCTATCGCGACAGGCCCGCCTTCGCCAACATGGGGCGGTGCATCACCTACGGCGACCTCGATCGCATGAGCGCCGATTTCGCCGCCTACCTGATCCACGAGCTCAAGCTCAAGAAGGGCGATCGCGTCGCCCTGATGATGCCGAACATCCTGCAGTATCCGATCGCCATCTTCGGCGTCTTGCGCGCCGGCCTGACGGTGGTCAATACCAACCCGATGTACACCGCACGCGAGCTCAAGCACCAGCTGGTCGACTCCGGTGCCGCGGCCATCGTCGTGCTCGACAACTTCGCGCACGTCGTCGAGCAGGTGCTCGCGGAAACCCAGGTAAAACAGGTGATCACCACCGGCGTCGGTGATCTTCTGGGCTTCCCCAAGGGCCCGCTGGTCAACTTCGTGCTCAAGTACATCAAGAAGGCGGTGCCCGACTTCGCGCTGCCCGGCGCCCAGCGCTTCGCCCAGACGCTCCAGCTCGGCGCGAAGCACCGCCTGCCGGCGGTCGATATCGAGCCGTCGGACATCGCCTTCCTGCAGTACACCGGGGGCACGACTGGCGTGGCAAAGGGCGCGATGCTGACGCACCGCAACCTGGTCGCCAACATGCAGCAAGCCTCGGCGTGGCTGGGCGCCGGGGTCGAGCCGGGCAAGGAGGAGATCATCACCGCCCTGCCGCTCTACCACATCTTCGCCCTGACCGCGAACTGCCTGGTGTTCATGAAGTTCGGCGGCCTGAACCACCTGATCACCAACCCGCGCGACATGCCCGGCTTCGTGAAGACGCTGCAGGGCATCCGCTTCACCGCCATCACCGGCGTGAACACGCTGTTCAACGGACTGCTCAACACACCCGGCTTCGACAAGTGCGACTTCTCGCGCCTGCATCTGACGCTCGGCGGCGGCATGGCCGTGCAGCGCGTGGTGGCAGAACGCTGGAAAAAGGTCACCGGCGTCACCCTGGTCGAGGCCTACGGCCTGACCGAGACTTCGCCCGCGGCGTGCATCAACCCGATGGATCTGGACGAGTACAACGGTTCGATCGGCCTCCCCATCCCATCCACCGAGGCCTGCATCAAGGACGACGACGGCCGGATGCTGCCTGTCGGCGAGGTCGGCGAGCTGTGCATCCGCGGCCCGCAGGTCATGGCCGGGTACTGGAATCGCCCGGAGGAAACCGCCAAGGCGATCGACCAGGACGGCTGGCTGCATACCGGCGACATGGCGAGGATGGACGAGAAGGGCTACTTCTACATCGTCGACCGCAAGAAGGACATGATTCTCGTCTCCGGCTTCAACGTGTATCCGAACGAGATCGAGGACGTGATCGCGCAGATGCCGGGCGTGCTCGAAGTCGCGGCCGTCGGCGTACCCGACGACAAGGCCGGCGAAGCGGTCAAGGTGGTGATCGTGAAGAAGGATCCCGCGCTCACCGCCGATCAGGTGAAGGCCTACTGCCGCGAGAACCTGACCGGCTACAAGCAGCCCAAATACGTCGAGTTCCGCAGCGAACTGCCCAAGTCGAACGTGGGCAAGATCCTGCGCCGCGAATTGCGCGACTCGGCCAAGACCGAAAGCCAGGCGGCCTGAGGCCCGGTGCCGGGGAGTCCTTCCCGGCCCGCGCCGCTCAGTCGAAGTCGTCGCGCAGCCGACCGAAGCGCCCGATCAGTTCACGCAGTTCCGCTTCCAGCGGCGGGCTGACGACGTCGAAGCGCAGCGCGACGTCGCCGTCGCCGACGCGCACCACGCGCGCGCGCAGTACAGCGGGCGTGGATCGCTCCGGACGCAGTTCCGCCTCCACGCGCTGTCCCACGCCCAGATCGAAGCCCACCGGGCGTTCGACCCGCATGCCGCTCAGGGAGATGTCCAGCACTTCGCTCTCCCAGTCCTTCACCGGCGTGCTGATGCGCAGTCCCGCCTTGAGCGTGCTGCGCGACTTGCGGACTCCCGGACGGGTGTGCTGGCTGGCCATGGCGTTCCTCGCACGCGGATGCGCTGGCAGGCATGGCCACAGTTCACCCACGTTCCCCGTGACAGGTCAAGCGCGGCGCCCGCCGGTGTGGTTCGGATGGCCATGCCGGGCGGAAAAAACGGCTTGCGTTTCAGGGGTGTAGACTCGAACGGCGCCTGTGCGCAGAGTCCACGCCAACGCGCCTCCAGGCGACAACCCTCCCACCGTTGTCCACAGGAGCGCACCATGAACCTGCATTCCATCGACCGCAACCACCCCATACCCCTGGTCCGCCATGAGGGCGAAGCCGGAGCGGACTGGTTGTACATGCATCACGCCACCCCGGGCAGCGGCGAAGCTTACCGTCCCTGCTTCTCCACCACCCTGCTGCATTCGCTGCGCCAGTGCCAGCAGCGCATCGCGGCGCAACTGGACGATCACCCGGAGATGCCGGGCGTCCACCATCTGGTCCTGGCCTCGGACGCCGACGTGTTCAACCTCGGCGGCGACCTCGACCTGTTCGTCCAGTTGATCCGCAGCGGCAATCGCGCCCGCCTGCTGGACTACGCGCGGCTGTGCGTCGAGGTGGCGTTCGCCTTCGCCCGGCTTGCCGGCGACCGCGTCCACAGCGTGGCCGTCGTGCAGGGCGACGCCCTCGGCGGCGGATTCGAGGCGGCCCTGTGCTGCCACACCATCATCGCCGAGGAAGGCACGGGCATGGGCTTTCCGGAGGTGCTGTTCGACCTGTTCCCGGGCATGGGCGCCTACACCTTCCTCAGCCGCCGGGTGACGCCGGTGCAGGCCGAGCGGATGATGCTGGACGGCCGCGTCTACTCCGCCGAGGAGCTGTGCCGGATGGGGGTGGTCGACCTGCTGGTGCCACGCGGCGAAGGTCTGAATGCCGCGCGCGAACTGATCCGCAAGCACCGTCGCATCGGCAACGCGCTGCGCTCGATGAACCAGGTGCGCGAGACTTGCCGTCCGGTCAGCCTCGACGAACTGCTGGCCGTGACCACCGGCTGGGTGGACGCGGCGATGCGGCTGAACGACCGCGCCCTGCAGACCATGGAGCGGCTGGTGCGTGCGCAGCTGCGCCGGAACACGACGGCGCCGCGCATGCTGCGCCAGACCGGCTGAGGCTCAGCGCGACTCGTTGCCGGGCTGGCTCTCCGGGGAACACACCCCGGAGAGCCGCTCGGCCTCGCGCCGGGCCAGGTCGGCGGTCACTTCCAGCAGGGTGTCGAGCCCGGACAGGCGCCGTCGCCACTCGGACGCGAGCACGGAATCACTGCAGCGCATGATCTCCGTGCTGCGCTCGACCAGGGCCTGGGCACCGAGGTTCTCGGCGATACCCTTGAGCGCGTGGCCTGCCTCGCGCATCCCGTCCCAGTGCGCGCCGTTGCCGGCGCGCTCGATGTCGGTCAGGCAGCGCGCGGCATCGCGCAGGCACTGGTCGACGAAGTCGTGCAGGAATCCTGCCCCCAGCCCCATGCCGGCCAACTCGATCAGGACATCCGGGCGCAGCGCCGGCGCATTCGCCGTTGCCGGCAGCATCGGCACCTGCTCGCCGCTGCCGGCCGCGATCTCGGCCAAGGCTTCCAGCAGCCGCGACACGACGACCGGCTTGGTCAGGAAAGCGAAGGCGCCGGCGGCCTCGGCCTGCTGAACGGCGTCCACGGTGGCGTCGGCACTGAGCACGATGATCGGCGTACGCGGCCTGCCCGCCTGCATGACGCGCGCCTGCTTGATGACGTCGAATCCGCTGATGCCGGGCATGTGCAGGTCGAGGATGACCGCATCCGGCGAGCTGTCCAGGATGCGGTCGAGGGCCTCCTCGCCATTCCCGGCGACCAGACAGGAGTGCCCGGCGCGGTTGAGCAGGCGCTCGAGCACCAGCCGATTGGCGGCCTGGTCGTCGGCGACCAGGATACGCAGCGGGCGCACGCGCGCGCGGTGGCGGACGAACGGATCATCGAAGGAGACGATCTTGTCCTCGGTCTGGGTTTCTGCGGGCGCGTTGCCGCCACGTGCGTGGCCGAACGGGATTTCCACCCGGAACACACTGCCGCCACCCGGGTTTTCGTCGACCCCGATACGTCCGCCGAGCAGCTCGGTCAGTGTCTTGGCGATGGCCGTGCCAAGACCGGTACCGCCATAGCGGCGGGTGATCCCGCTGTCGACCTGCTCGAACGGCTGGAAGATCCGTGCCCGATCCTCCGGCGCGATACCGATGCCGGTATCGCTGACCGTCATGCGAAGCCGAACTTCGCCGGGGTCGGTGGAAATGCGCTCGACATCGAGGCGCACGCTGCCCTCCGGAGTGAATTTCACCGCGTTGTGTAGCAGGTTGAGCAGGATCTGGGTGAGGTGACCGGCATCACCGTGCAGCATTGCCGGCACATCCTCCGCGACACGGACCTGGAACTCGAGCCCTTTGGCGGTCGCCTGCGGCTGCAGCATGGTGCGCAGGCGCCGGGTGAGGTCGCGCAGGTTGAAGTCGGCATCCTGACGGCGCAGCTTGCCGGCCTCGATGGCCGAAATGTCGAGCACGTCCTCGACCAGCAGCAGCAGAGTCTGCGCCGAGGTCTGGATCACCTCGGCGCACTCGCGCTGCTCGGGATTGAGCCGGGTCGAAGACAGCAACTCGGCCATGCCGATGATGCCGTTCAGCGGTGAGCGGAACTCATGACTCATGTTGGCGAGGAAGCGGCTCTTCGCCTCGTTGGCCCGCCGCGCCTCCTCGATCGCCGCACGCAGGCTGCGCAGCAAGCTAACCAGATAGCCGGGGATGGCGATCAGACCGATCAGCAGGCCCCAGGCCAGATGCGGATTGGCCTGCCAGTACGGGGTGACCAGGATCACGTAAAGAAAGCCGGCCACCGCCACGCCGACCGCACCGAACAGATATGCGGTGCCGTAGCGCAGGCCATTGCCGATGGCGACCCAGAGCGAGATCACGTACAGCGGCGCCAGCGTTGCGCCGCCGATGCTCATCAGTGCTGCCAGCGTGGCGTTGTCGGCGACGATGCCGACGATGCGGCGGGCGTGCGACACGCCGGGACGCAGGGCGATGCCGATCACGATACCGAGCCCGAGCAGGGTCTCGGCCAGGATGATGACGATGACGGCGCGATCCTGCGGATCGGCGAAGCCGTTGCCGATGCCCAGCGCGACCAGATAGGACAGGATCAGGAAGGCGATGACCAGGCGCACCAGCGCCTGGGCATGCTCACTGTCCGGCCTGTTGCGGAAGCGCTTGGCGAGCTCGGCGATTCGCGAAGGCATGGCTGCGCCGGCCCCGTCCCCGTGCTTCACTCTTCACTCGCCGCGCGCCGGTCCTGGCGGGAAGCTGGCCCGGATCTCGGCGAGTTGCGACTGCCGGCGGAGCAGGGCCTCGACCACCAGCGGATCGTACAGGCGGCCGGCCTCGCTGCGCAGGTGCTCCAGCGTGTCCTCCAGGCTGTGCGCATCCCGATACGGGCGTGGGGTGCTCATGGCGTCGAGCACGTCGGCGACGGCGACGATGCGGGCCGCGACCGGAATCGCCTCGCCGGCCAGCCCGTCCGGATAGCCGCTGCCGTCCCAGCGCTCGTGGTGGTGCAGCGCGATGATCGCGCCGGTCTGCACGAAACGGCTGCTGCTGTCCTTGAGGATCTCGTAGCCGAGTGTCGGATGCCGCATGACCACGGCGAATTCTTCACGGGTGAGCTTGCCGGGCTTGAGCAGGATGGCGTCGGGGATGCCGATCTGCCCGATGTCGTGCAGTGGTGCCGTCAGCTCGATCATCCGCACCTCGTCGTCGGGCAGGCGCATGGCCTCGGCGATCAGGCCGGCGTAGCGCGAGATCCGCTCCAGGTGCCCGGTATTCCCGCCGTCGCGGAACTCGGTGGCCTTGGCGAGCCGCGCCAGGATCTCGCGCTCGCGCTCCTCGATCTCGTGCATGCTGCTGAGCAGCTGGCGTTCGAGGGTGCGCGCCCTGCCCTGCAGCGTCTGCTGGCGCTGGCGCAGCTCCAGCAGATTGCGGCAGCGCTGGCGCAATTCGCGCGGGCGCACCGGCTTGACCAGGAAGTCGATCACGCCGGCTTCCAGCGCCGCCTGGCGGATCGGCTCGTCGCCGACCACCGTCACCAGCACGATCGGCACGTCGCGCTGGGTCAGCGGGCGGCGGAAGCGGCGGGCGAACTCCAGTCCGTCCATCTTCGGCATGCGGTAGTCGAGCAGCAGCAGGTCGGTGGGATTGTGCTGCGACCACAGCAGGGCCTCGACCGGATCACTGAAGTCGGCCACGGTGATCTCCGGACTGATGTCCTCGATCAGGGTCCGGTGCATCTTCCGCTGGGAAGGCTGGTCGTCGACGATCAGGACATGCACGCGGGACTCCGGCACACGGGCCATCGGCGCCGCCCATCGCGGCATCGGCAGCTTACTCCCGCAGCCCGGGCGGAATAAAGATGGTCGTTTCGGGACTCGGGAAAGCGCATCGAGACATCGTCATCCCGACCCGAGCCGGGCCCATGTTGCCCTGCGCTTTTCCGATTCCCGATTCCCGATTCCCGGTTTCCGGTTTCCGATGTTCCGCCTCAGCTCTCCGGCCGCATGTAGGGGAACAGCAGCACGTCGCGAATCGAGGCGCTGTCGGTGAACAGCATCACCAGCCGGTCGATACCGATGCCCAGGCCGCCGGTCGGCGCCATCCCGTATTCGAGCGCGCGGATGTAGTCGGCGTCGTAGTGCATCGCCTCGTCGTCGCCGCCCTCCTTCGCCGCCACCTGGGCGAGAAAGCGCTGGGCCTGGTCCTCGGCGTCGTTGAGTTCGGAGAAACCGTTGGCGATTTCCTTGCCGTTGATGAACAGCTCGAAGCGGTCGGTGATGCCCTTCTCGCTGTCGCTCTCGCGCGCCAGCGGGCTGACCTCGACCGGGTAATGGGTGATGAAGGTCGGCTGCTCCAGCCCGGCCTCGACGGTCTTCTCGAAAATCTCCAGCAACAGCTTTCCCCAGCCCCAGTCCTTCCCGACCGGAATGCCGAGTCGTTCGCAATGGCGCGCCAGCGCCCCGCGGTCGCGGCAGTCGGCCTCGGAAATCTCCGGGTTGTGATGGCGCACCGCCTCGTCCATCCGCCAGCGCCGGAACGCCGGTCCAAGGTCGATGGTGACACCTTCCCAGACGAGCCGCGTGGTGCCCAGCACCTGCATGGCCACGTCGCGGATCAGGTGCTCGGTCAGATCCATGATCTCGATGTAGGTGGCGTAGGCCTCGTACAGTTCGAGCATGGTGAACTCGGGGTTGTGCCGGGTCGACACGCCCTCGTTGCGGAAGTTGCGGTTGATCTCGTAGACGCGCTCGAAACCGCCCACCACCAGACGCTTCAGGTACAGCTCCGGCGCGACGCGCAGATACAGGTCCAGATCGAGCGCGTTGTGATGCGTCACGAACGGCCGCGCGGTGGCGCCGCCGGGGATGTACTGCATCATCGGCGTCTCGACTTCCATGAACCGGCGTGCGTCCAGCCAGTCCCGAATCGCACGGATGATTCGCGAGCGCCGGATGAACACCTCGCGCGACTCCGGCGACATGATCAGGTCGACATAGCGCTGGCGATAGCGCTGCTCGACGTCGGCCAGGCCGTGGAACTTGTCCGGCAACGGACGCAGCGACTTGGTCAGCAGACGCAGCGTGTCGGCCTGCACCGACAACTCGCCGGTGCGGGTACGGGTGAGTGTGCCGGTCACGCCGACGATGTCGCCCACATCCCAGGTCTTGAACGCGGCATAGGTGTCGCCCAGGGCATCGGCGGTCAGATACAGCTGGATCCGCCCGCTCATGTCCTGGATCTGGACGAAGCTGGCCTTGCCCATCACCCGCTTGGCCATCATGCGGCCGGCCAGTTGCACGCGGCGGCCGCTGGCGGCGAGTGCGTCGGCGGTCCAGCGATCACGGTCGACGAACTCGGCCTGCAGGTCGGCTGCGTAGTCGACACGCTTGAAGTCGTTGGGGAAGGCGACGCCCTGCTCGCGCAGCGCCTTGAGCTTGGCGCGGCGCTCGGCGATCAGGAAGTTCTCGTCGCTGGGCGAGTGTTCGGGCTTGTCGTTCATCCGGTGTCGGTCCGATAGAGTCGATCCGATGGCAGGGGCGGTTCAGCCGCAATCCGGTGACCGGCGACGCAGCCGGTCACGGCTGAAGCCGCTCCCGCAGGGCATGGTCAGGCGTCGATGCGTTTCGCGCCGGCCTCCAGGCCGGCCTTCAGACTGGCTTCGACGAACTCGTCGAGATCGCCGTCGAGCACTTTCTGGGTGTCGCTGCGCTCGATGCCGGTGCGCAGGTCCTTGATGCGGGACTGGTCCAGCACATAGTTGCGGATCTGGCTGCCCCAGCCGATGTCGGACTTGCTGGCCTCCAGCGCGTCCTTTTCGGCGTTGCGCTTCTGCATCTCCAGCTCGTAGAGCTTGGCTGCCAGCATCTTCATGGCACGGTCGCGGTTGGCGTGCTGGCTGCGTTCGGTCTGGCAGGCCACCACGATGCCGCTGGGCACATGGGTGATGCGCACCGCCGACTCGGTCTTGTTGACGTGCTGACCGCCGGCACCGGACGAGCGGTACACGTCGATCTTGAGGTCGGCCGGGTTGATCTCGATGTCGATGTCGTCATCGACCTCGGGTGAGACGAACACCGAAGTGAACGAGGTGTGGCGGCGGTTGTCGGAATCGAACGGCGACTTGCGTACCAGCCGGTGCACGCCGGTCTCGGTCTTGAGCCAGCCGTAGGCGTACTCGCCCTCGACGCGGAAGGTGGCCGACTTGATGCCGGCGACTTCGCCGCCGCTGACTTCGAGCAGCTCGGTCTTCCAGCCGCGTGACTCGCACCAGCGCAGGTACATGCGCAGCAGCATCTCGGCCCAGTCCTGGGCCTCGGTGCCACCGGCGCCGGCCTGGATGTCGACGAAGGCGTTGGCGCTGTCCATCTTGCCGGAGAACATGCGCTGGAATTCCAGCTTCTCGACATCACGGGCATAGCGCTCGACATCGTCGACCACCGCCTGCGCGGTTTCCTCGTCGTTCTCGGCCTCGGCCAGTTCGAGCAGTTCGTCGGCGCCGGCCAGCCCCTCGGTGAGGCTGCGGATGCCGCCGACGATCTTGTCGAGCATGGATCGCTCGCGACCCAGCGCCTGGGCCCGTTCGGGCTCGTTCCAGATGCTCGGGTCTTCGAGTTCCCGGTTCACTTCTTCGAGGCGCTCGACCTTGCCATCGAAGTCAAAGATACCCCCTCAGCGCATCCAGCCGACTGCGCAGGTCGGCGATGCGCTGACGGACGGGATTGAGCTCGATCATGAGTTCTTCGGTCCGTGATGGTGCGGTGCGGAAAGACCGCGCAGCATAGCAAACACCGGCGGGCTGCTGCAGCAGCGGCGCCCGCCGCGACCGCAAGCACCATGATGGATCCGGTCCGCTCGCGGCTCGCGCTGCCTACGCGACGGGTTCGAGGTGACGGACGAGCAACTGGATGTCACGCCGGCCACGGAAGTCGTCCAGCTCCAGCTGATAGGCCAGCCGCAGCCGGCCCGGCGGCGGTGTGCCCGTCCAGCCGCCAAAGTGGATCGCCTGCAGGGGCTCGCGGCGGCCCTCGGCCAGCACGGTCAGCTTCAGGTGGCGCTCGCCCAATACGCGGAAGTCGAGCAGTTCGAAGTCGTTGTCGAATACCGGCTCGGGGAAACCCTGCCCCCACGGCCCGGCCAGCCGCAGGGCCTCGGCCAATTCGCGGCCGAACTCGTCGCCGGCGAGCGGGCCGTCGCTGGCGATCTCGCGCAACAGCAATGCCTCGTCGAGACTGGCACGGACCTGCGCCTCCAATGCGCTGCGGAACGCATCCAGCCCGGTTCGCGGCAGGCTCAGCCCCGCCGCCATGGCATGGCCGCCGAACTTGCCGATCAGCCCCGGGTGGCGGGCATCGACCGCGGCCAGTGCATCGCGGATGTGCAGGCCGGGAATCGAGCGCGCCGAGCCACGCAGCAGGTCGCTGCCCTCGTCGGCCGGCGCGAACGCCACCACCGGCCGGTGCAGCCGGTCCTTCAGCCGCGAGGCGACCAGCCCGACCACGCCAGGATGCCAGCCGGCGTCGAACAGGCTCAGCACCGGCGGCAGCGCGCCATCCGGCGCCGGCCAGCGGGCGACCAGAGCATCGGCCTCGTCCACCATCTGCTGTTGCAGGCCCTTGCGCTCGGCGTTGATGCCGTCCAGCACCTCGGCCAGGTGGCGGGCGCGGGCCGGATCGTCGCTGAGCAGGCATTCGATGCCCAGCCCCATGTCCTCCAGCCGGCCGGCGGCGTTGATGCGCGGGGCCAGTGCGAAGCCGATGTCGCTGGCGGTGAGCCGGTCCAGCCGTCGCTGCGACACCTCGGCCAGCGCACGCAGTCCGGGCTGGCACTGCCCCTGCCGCAGTCGCTTGAGGCCGGCCGACACCAGCAGGCGGTTGTTGTAGTCCAGCGGCACCAGGTCGGCGACCGTGCCGACGGCGACCAGATCGAGCAAGGCGGACAGATCGGGTTCGCCGCCGGCGAACAGGCCGGCCTCGCGCATGCACCGGCGGGTGGCCAGCAGCAGGTAGAACACCACGCCGACGCCGGCCAGCGCCTTGCTCGGGAAGGCGTCACCCTCCAGGTTCGGGTTCACGATCGCATCGGCCGCGGGCAGCCGCGGCCCGGGCAGGTGATGATCGGTCACCAGCACTTGCCAGCCGCGCGCCTTGGCCGCCGCCACGCCGGCCAGGCAGGCGATGCCGCTGTCCACCGTCAGCAGCAGGTCCGGCGCAGTCGGCGCGATCGCCTCGACCAGCGCCGGAGACAGGCCATAGCCGTGTTCGATCCGGTGCGGCACGCGGAACGACACCCGGCGCGCGCCGAGCAGCCGCAGACCGCGCACCGCCACCGCCGTGCCGGTGGCGCCGTCGCAGTCGAAGTCGCCGGCCACGACGATGTGGCGGTTCTCGCGGATCGCCGCCATCAGCAGCTCGGCCGCGCGGTCGATGCCGCCGAGCAGTTCCGGCGCGAGCAGGCGGGCGAGCCGCAGTTCGGCCTGCTCGGGCGAGGTCACGCCACGGGCGGCGTAGATGCGTTGCAGCACGGGCGGCACGTGACCCGGCCACGGGCCGTGGGCGGGGACCTCGCGGCGGCGGATGCGCGGCGCGGGGATCATCCGGCCAATGTCGCCGGCCGGCGCCAGATGCGCCAGCGCTGCCCGCCCGTCAACCGCCAGGCGGCACCGTCGGCGAAGTCGAGCACGAGTTCGGACACCGCCTTGCCGAGCGCACGCTGCGCCGGCGCCAGCCAGTCGCGCTCGAGCGCGGCGAGATCGCGCTGGCCGCGCAGATCGACCAGCACCTCACCGGCCACATCGCCGGCCACGTCGGCCAGCGCGGCGAAGGCCGCCGGCAGCGCGGCTGCCCTGACGCCGGCCAGCCGCGCAAAGCCGGCCAGTTGCGCTTCGCGGGTGAACACGGCGGTGGCCGCGAGTTCCACATGGTCCGGCAGCACGCCACCGCCCCAGAACCACAGGCTGTTGACCGGCAGCTTGCCGGCAGCGACCCGCCCGGCATTGCGCGGATGGTTGTGGAGGATGACCTGCGCCTCGTTGAGCAATGCGCGCCAGCGTCGGCCGCCGTCGCCCGCCGGCAGGTGATCGCAGAGGTCGTCGCCGAGCACGTCTTCCGGCTCGGCGAAAGGCGGCAGCCGCGCCTCGCGCGGCAGCATCAGGTACCAGCGGTCGGGCACCGGCGCCGAGATCGGATAGCCGGCATCACCGAACAGCGGCATGAGTGGACGCAGGAAGTCCTGCGCCTCCTCCAGGCTCAGGTCGAGATCGCCGCAGGCGAGCATGCGTCCGGTGCCGATGTCGGCGCGCACGTGTGCCGGATCGGCGCGAAGCCAGGCATTGAGCGCCGCATCGCCGGCATCGAGCTGCCGCGTGACCGCCGCCACTGGCCAGCCGCGCGGCAACACCCCGATGTGGCGCTGCAACTGCGCCCGCCAGCCGCCCTGCCCATCCGGCAGCCGGTCGCCCCGCCCGAGCGCCTTGCCCAGCCCGGCCGGCAGCGGCTGGCCGTCGAAGCGACTGCGGGGCGGCAGGAGCAGCGTGAGTGCGGACATCGCTTGGGGTTCCTGTGGCGCCTTCGGAGCGGTCGGGCCAGTCATCCCGGCGGGCACCGGGGCCGGCATCGCCCCGGCCTCCGGAGCCACGACACTGTTTTTCTGGCTGGCACGGAGAGGGCGCCGCCTCGATGCTCTTTGATGCTCTTTGCCCGAGCCCCGGTTTTCAACCCTCGTAACGCACGCCCACGATCTCGTACTCGCGGATGCCGCCCGGCGCCTGGATGGTCACGCTGTCGCCCTCATGCTTGCCGATCAGCGCGCGCGCCACCGGTGAGGAAATCGAGATCAAGCCTTCCTTGATGTCGGCTTCCAGGTCGCCGACGATCTGGTAGGTCACCTCCTCGCCGGTCTCGGTATCGGCGAGATCGACGGTCGCGCCGAAGACGATGCGGCTGCCGGCGTTGAGCTTGCTCAGGTCGATGATCTGGGCGTGCGAGAGCGTGCCCTCCAGCTCCAGGATCCGCCCCTCGATGAAGCCCTGCTGCTCGCGCGCGGCGTGGTACTCGGCGTTCTCCTTGAGATCACCGTGCGCGCGCGCCTCGGCGATCGCCTCGATCACCCGCGGCCGCTCCACCGACTTGAGCCGTTCCAGTTCTTCGCGCAGGCGTTGTGCGCCGCGCATGGTCAGCGGATACCTCATGCCTTCAACTCCCTGTGCAGCTCCTGCAGCGACCAGACCTCGCCCTGGCCGCGGTAGTCCAACGAGTGGATCAGCGCGCGGGCGCCGGCGATCGTCGTCGAGTACGTCACCCGCTGCTGTAGTGCCTCACGGCGGATCGAGAACGAGTCGGCGATGGCCTGGCGGCCTTCGGTGGTGTTGACGATGTAGACGATCTCGCCGTTCTTGATCAGGTCGACGATGTGCGGGCGCCCCTCGATCACCTTGTTGACCTGCTCGCAGGCCAGACCGTGCTCGCGCAGGAAGGCGGCGGTGCCGGCGGTGGCGACCAGACTGAAACCGCGCTCGACCAGTGCCTGCGCCACCGGCAGCAGGCGCCGCTTGTCCGGATCACGCACCGACAGGAAGGCCTTGCCGACCGCCGGCGCCCTGATGCTGGCCGCCTCCTGGGCGCGCGCGAAGGCCGCACCGAAGCCGCGGCCGACGCCCATCACCTCGCCGGTGGAACGCATCTCCGGGCCCAGGATCGGGTCGACGTTCTGGAACTTGGCGAACGGGAAGATCGCCTCCTTCACCGAATGGTAGGACGGCACGATCTCGCGGGTGGCGCCCTGCGCGGCCAGCGACTTGCCGACCATGCAGCGCGCGGCGATCTTGGCCAGTGGCCGTCCCGTGGCCTTGGAGACGAACGGCACCGTGCGCGAGGCGCGCGGATTCACTTCCAGCACGAAGATCTCCTCCTTGCCGGACTCGTCGATCTGGATGGCGAACTGGGTGTTCATCAGGCCGACGACCTTGAGCTCACGCGCCATCATGGTCACCTGCTCGCGCAGCCGGTCCTGCACGTCCGCACCCAGCGAATACGGCGGCAGCGAGCAGGACGAGTCGCCGGAATGCACGCCAGCCTCCTCGATGTGCTCCATGATGCCGCCGATCAGCACGTTGCCTTCGGCATCCGCCACCACGTCGACATCGACCTCGACGGCGTTGTCGAGGAAGCGGTCGAGCAGTACCGGCGAATCGTTCGACACCTTCACCGCGTCGCGGATGTAGCGCGACAGGTCGGCGTCGGAATAGACGATCTCCATCGCCCGCCCGCCAAGCACGTAGCTCGGGCGGACGACCAGCGGGTAGCCGATCTCGCGCGCCAGCGCCAGCGCCTCGTCCGGGTTGCGGGCGGTGCGGTTGGGCGGCTGGGTGAGGCCGAGCTTGCGGATCATCTTCTGGAAGCGCTCGCGGTCCTCGGCCAGGTCGATCGAATCCGGCGAGGTACCGATGATCGGCGCCCCGGCGGCTTCCAGCGCGCGCGCCAGCTTGAGCGGGGTCTGGCCGCCGTACTGCACGATCACGCCCCTGGGCTTCTCCAGCTCGATGATCTCCATCACGTCCTCGAACGTCAGCGGCTCGAAGTACAGACGGTCGGAGGTGTCGTAGTCGGTGGAGACGGTTTCCGGGTTGCAGTTGACCATGATGGTCTCGAACCCGTCCTCGCGCAGTGCCAGCGCGGCGTGCACGCAGCAGTAGTCGAACTCGATGCCCTGGCCGATGCGGTTGGGGCCGCCGCCGAGCACGACGATCTTCTGCCGGTCGCTGGGCGCGGCCTCGCACTCGTCCTCGTAGGTCGAATACATGTACGCGGTGCTGGTGGCGAACTCGGCCGCGCACGAATCCACCCGCTTGTAGACCGGGCGGATGCCGAAGGCGTGGCGCAGTGCGCGCACCGCCTGCTCGTCGGTGCCGCACAGCTGCGCCAGGCGCGCGTCGGAAAAGCCCTTGCGCTTGAGCGTGCGCACGAAGGCCTTGTCCAGGCCGGCGAGGCCGCGCTGGGCGACTTCACGCTCGATCTCCACCAGTTCCTCGATCTGGTCGAGGAACCAGGGATCGACGAAGCTCAGCGCGTGCACCTCCTCCACCGTCATGCCGGCGCGGAAGGCGTCGGCGAGGTAGAAGATGCGCTCGGGACCGGCCTCCTTGATCTCGCGGCGCAGCGCCACCAGGCCGTCCTCACTGGACAGGTCCAGGCCGGTCGGATCCAGGCCGACCTTTCCTGTCTCCAGACCGCGCAGGGCCTTCTGCATCGACTCCTGGAAGGTGCGACCGATCGCCATCACCTCGCCCACCGACTTCATCTGCGTGGTCAGGCGCGAATCGGCGGCCGGGAACTTCTCGAACGCGAAACGCGGGATCTTGGTGACCACGTAGTCGATGGCCGGCTCGAAGCTCGCCGGCGTGGCACCGCCGGTAATCTCGTTGCGCAGCTCGTCGAGGGTGTAGCCGACGGCGAGCTTGGCCGCGACCTTGGCGATCGGAAACCCAGTGGCCTTGGACGCCAGCGCCGAGGAGCGCGACACGCGCGGGTTCATCTCGATGACCACCACGCGCCCGTTGTGCGCGTTGATGCCGAACTGCACGTTGGATCCACCGGTGTCGACGCCGATCTTGCGCAGCACGGCGATCGATGCGTCGCGCAGGCGCTGGTATTCCTTGTCGGTGAGCGTCTGCGCCGGGGCGACGGTGATCGAGTCACCGGTGTGCACGCCCATCGGGTCGAAATTCTCGATCGAGCAGACGATGATGCAGTTGTCCGCCTTGTCGCGGACCACCTCCATCTCGTATTCCTTCCAGCCGAGCACGGATTCCTCGACCAGCACCTCATGCACCGGCGACAGCTCGAGGCCGCGCTTGACGATCTCCTCGAACTCCTCGCGGTTGTAGGCGATGCCGCCGCCGGAGCCGCCAAGAGTGAAGCTCGGACGGATGATGGTCGGGAAGCCGACCCTGGACTGGATCTCCAGCGCCTGCTCGAAGCTGCGCGCGATCTCGGCACGCGGGCACTCCAGCCCGATCTCCTGCATGGCGACGCGGAACAGCTCGCGGTCCTCGGCCATGCGGATGGCCTCGCGCGAGGCGCCGATCAGCTCGACGCCGTACTTGTCCAGCACGCCGTGGTCGGCCAGGTCGAGCGCGCAGTTGAGCGCGGTCTGGCCGCCCATGGTCGGCAGCAGCGCGTCGGGTTTTTCCTTGGCGATGATCTTCTCGACCGTCTGCCAGTTGATCGGCTCGATGTAGACCGCATCGGCCGTTTCCGGGTCGGTCATGATCGTCGCCGGGTTGGAGTTCACCAGCACGACGCGGTAACCCTCGGCCTTCAGGGCCTTGCACGCCTGCGCGCCGGAATAGTCGAACTCGCAGGCCTGGCCGATCACGATCGGGCCGGCGCCGATGACGAGGATGGTCTGGATGTCGGTGCGTTTGGGCATCGTGAAGTGGCTCAGCGGCGGGAGGTCGACTGGAAACGGGATCGGGCCAGTGGCGCGGCAGGTGATGTCCTGGTCAGGGGCCAGTCACGGGCGGCCGGAGCGCGGCAGCGGAAAAAGACTGGCTCCCCGGCAGCTCATGGTGCAACGGCCGCTTCGCGCGACGGTCCGATATGACGATCAAGAAAGGCCTGCAGCTCGGTGTAGAGCTCGACACGGTTGTCGAGATCGTAGAAGCCATGCCCTTCTCTACGCTGGACGATGACCTTTTCGGGTGAGCGGCCGGACTTTTCCATCTGAGAGATCAGGAACTGCATCTGCTCGATCGGCACACGCTGGTCGCGGGCGCCGTGAACGAGCATGACCGGCACCTTGATGCGCTCGACATTGAAGGCCGGGGACTGGGCCTGCTGTTCGGCGCGGTCAGCGGGCAGCACCCGGCGCAGGTAGTTGCGTCCGGAAGCCGACTGCGGGATATCTCCGCGCTGGAACATCATTGGCAAGCTGTAGACGCCGACGTAGCCGATCGCGCAACGATAGAGCTCGGGTTCCCGCACCACGCTCATCAGCGCGGCATAGCCTCCGTAGCTCGCTCCGTAGATGCAGATCCGTCCGGGGTCGGCGATACCCAAACCGGTGATCCAGTTCACCGCGTCGGTCAGGTCGTCCTGCATCTCACGACCCCAGCGCTTGAAGCCCTTGGCCATGAATGCCTGACCGTAGCCTCCGGAACCACGATAGTTGACCTGCAGCACGGCGTAGCCACGGCTGGCAAGGAACTGTGCTTCCGGATCGAAACCCCAGACATCGCGAGGCCCATGGGGTCCGCCGTGGACCAGCATCACCAGCGGCAGATTTTTCGGCTCGACCTGATTGGGCACGGTCAGATAGGCATTGATCTCCAGCCCGTCGCGCGCGGTGAAGCGCACTGGCCGCATCCGCGCCATCTGCTCGGGGCGGATCCAGCTGCGATTGGCCAGCAGGAAGGTGGCCTTGCCGGCCTGACGGTCGAACAGGTAGTAGGCTCCCGGATCGACATCGCTGTAGGTCCGGAACAGCACCAGGTTGCCGTCCGCAGAGAGATTGCGGAACTCCACAGCATGATCCGGGAAGGCCGATATCAGCCTGGTGAGGGTGCGTGCTTCGGGATGGTTTTCTTCGAGGATGTCGTACACCGGCCGGTGCGGCTGGTAGCGCACCGCCAACAGGTGCCGGCCATCCCCACTGGTCACGAACCCGTCCGGCGAAGCGACCTCGTCGTGGGAAAGCACGGTCTCCTCACCGCTCTCCGGATCGAACAGCATGATCCGCTCCGGCTCGCCGCGGTCACTGACGGCGAAGTAAACCCGGCGATTGTCGGCATGGAAGCCGAGCGGCCTGCGCTGCCCGCCGCCTTCGCGGGTTTCATGCACCAGGGTCCAGGCGTCCTCCTCCCGGCGCAGCGTGCGGATACGGCGGTCTTTCATCATGCCGACCACATAGCGCACGTTGCCCTCGTGATCGAGCACGAAAGACCCTTGGTCCAGCGGCGCACTGGCTACCGTGATGGTGCGGCCGGTACGGCTGTCGAGCTTGAACAGGAAAGCATTGTTGATCGAACGCTGCACCCAGACCATGCCCGGCTCGTCCCGCACCCGGTCCAGGATCTGGTAGTAGTTGCCGTTGGGGATGTCGATGCGCTGCGTGCCGTCGATGTTGGAGGCATACATGTCGCCTGGCATGACCCGGTAATCGAGACTGCCGAGCTTGATGGAGGCGCGGAACAGGATGCGCTCATCATTGACCCAGAACACGTTCTCGATGTGCCGGTTCGAGCCATAGTCCCATTTGCCGACGATCTGCTTGTCGGCCACCCGCAGTACGGCCAGCAGGGTGCGATCGCCCTCCGGGACGGTGACGGCAATGTGGCGCCCATCCGGCGAGAGCGTGACGTTGGTGAATTCGGCATGACGGAAGAAGTCCGCCGCCGGAACCTGCGGCGTCGATGGCACTGTCGCCGATGCAACTGCCGTGACTGGTGAGATCAGGCCGAGCGCGGCGACGAGTGCAATCATGGCCCTGAACATGGGTTTCCCTCCTCTGCAAGTGGTCAGGCCCGCCGCAGCAAGGCCACGAAGCGGTCGAACAGTGACGCCACGTCGTGCGGGCCGGGGCTGGCTTCCGGATGCCCCTGGAAGCTGAAGGCCGGCGCGTCGGTGAGCGCGATGCCCTGGTTGGAGCCGTCGAACAGCGAGCGGTGGGTGACGCGCACGTTGGCCGGCAGGGTCGATTCGTCGATGGCGAAGCCGTGGTTCTGGCTGGTGATCATCACCCGGCCCGAATCCAGGTCGATCACCGGGTGGTTGGCGCCGTGATGGCCGAACTTCATCTTCATCGTGCGCGCGCCGACGGCCAGGCCGAGCAACTGGTGGCCGAGACAGATGCCGAAGATCGGGATGCGCCTGGCCAGGATCTCGCGGATGGCGGCGATGGCGTAGTCGCAGGGCTCCGGGTCGCCGGGGCCGTTGGACAGGAACACGCCATCGGGTTGCAGGGCGAGCACCTCGCTGGCCGGCGTCTGCGCCGGCACCACGGTGATCGCGCAGCCGCGCTCGGCCAGCATGCGCAGGATGTTGCGCTTGACGCCGAAGTCGTAGGCGACCACGCGGAAGCGCGCATCGGCACGGACGAACTCGCCGCGGTCGAGGTCGAGCTGGCCCTCGTCCCAGGTGTAGCGGCGGGTGGTGCTGACCACCTTGGCCAGATCCATGCCCTTGAGGCCGGGGAACTTGCGGGCGGCCTCGATGGCCCGCTCGGCATCGACCGCCGGGCCAGCCATCAGCGCACCGCTCTGCGCTCCGCGGTCGCGCAGCAGGCGTGTCAGTCTGCGGGTGTCGATGCCGGCGATGGCGACCACGCCGCGCTCGGCCAACCAGGCCGGGAGCGCGACCCGGCTGCGCCAGTTGCTCGGCCGGCGCGGCACGTCGCGCACGATCAGGCCAGCCGCGAAGACCTCGCCGGATTCGTCGTCCTCCGGGTTGCAGCCGGTGTTGCCGATGTGCGGATACGTGAGAGTGACGAGCTGCCGGGCGTAGGAGGGATCGGTCAGGATCTCCTGGTAGCCGGTCATGGCGGTGTTGAACACCACTTCGCCGACGCTCAGGCCGGGCGCGCCTGCGGAAACGCCCTCGAACACGGTGCCGTCTTCGAGGGCCAGGAGTGCGGGATGGGTCACGTAAGGTCTCGCCTTGGGTGGGGGCCGCGCCTCGCGGAGGTCTGCACTGGATGTGCGAAGACCCGCGGACGCGGCATCCAGGGCCGGCCCGTGCGGGCGGTAGCGGGGTATCAGGCGAGCGGGAATTCTATCCGTGCCGGCTGCTTCGCGCCAGTCTCGCAAGTCGGGTTCAGCGCCCGCCGGTGCCGAAGAGCAGGTCGGCGACGGCGTAACGACCCGGCGGCCGGCCGGCCAGCCGCAAAGAAGTTTCCAGCGCGCCGCGGGCGAAGATGTCGCGGTCGGTGGCGCGGTGGATCAGCTCCAGCCGCTCGCCCTGGCCGGCGAACTGCACCATGTGCTCGCCGACGATGTCGCCGGCGCGCAGCGAGGCGTAATGCGGCGCCCGGCCCCGCCCGTCGGCCACCGCCTGTCCCAGGTGCAGCGCCGTGCCCGAGGGCGCGTCCTGCTTGTGGACGTGGTGGACCTCGACGATGTTGCAGTCCCACGTCGGCAGCGCCGCGGCGGCGCGACGCACCAGCTCGGCCAGCACCGCGACGCCGAGACTGAAGTTGGCGGCCGACAGCACCGCGATGCGCGTGGCGGCGGCATCCAGGGCGGCGCGCTGCGGCGCCTCCAGGCCGGTCGTTCCCGATACCAGCGGACGGCCACGCCGCAGGCAGAGGTCGAGGATGGCGTCGAACCCCGCCGGCAGGCTGAAGTCGATCGCGACGTCGAAATCCGGCACCTCGGCCAGTTCGGCGGCGACGAATACCGGGTGCACGCCCAGATCCTCGCGCGGTCGCGAAGTCACGGCGGCGGCGAGAACGAAGCGCGGGTCGCCGGCAAGCAGACGCAGCAGCGCCCGGCCCATGCGGCCGGACGCGCCATGGATGAGAACACGGAGGGTTCGGTCGGTCATCCGCGGCACGCTAGCCGGCGCCGCCCCGACACGCAAGGGTGCGGGGAAAGCGGCGCGCGTGGCGGCGGAGAAAAGCCTTCATGACACCGGGGAGTCGACGGCCCAACCGTTCTTGCCGGCGGACTTGGCGCGATACATGGCGGCATCGGCCCGACGCATCAGTTCGCCGGGGCGGTCGCGACCGGCGACCGCACGCGCCAGACCGATGCTGAGGCCGATCCTGACCGTCTCGCCAGCGACCGGCACGGGCGCATCGAAGGCAGCCAGCAGACGCGAGCCGATCTGGTGCGCGGATTGTTCGTCCTCGTCCTCGATGATCAGCACGAACTCGTCGCCGCCGAGCCGGGCGACCGTATCGCCCTGGCGCAGCACCGACTGCAGGCGTCGCGCGACGACCCTGAGCACCTCGTCGCCCGCCGCGTGCCCCCAGGTGTCGTTGACCTGTTTGAAGCCGTCGAGGTCGACCATGGCCAGCCACAGACTGCGCGGTTTGCGCTGGATTCGCTGCAAGGCGACTTCCAGGCGATCCTCCATCAGCACGCGGTTGGGCAGTCCGGTGAGGTAATCGTGGAAGGCCAGCGCCCTGAGCCTCTGCGCCAGCTTGTGGGCCTCCAGCACGCCGGCCAGCATCTGCGCCAGCAGCCGCAACGCGACCAGGCAGTCCGAGTCCCATGTCACCGCCTGCCGCACCGCGTCGAAGCCGACGAAGCCACGCAGCCGCTGGCCGTGCCACATGGGCACCACCAGGACCGACTGGATGCCCTCACGCTCGAACTCGCGGCGCTCGCTGACGGCGTCGGGCGGCAGGTCGGCGACGCGATCGAGGCACATCGCCTCATCGCGCTGGAGCAGCGAAAACAGCCAGGGAAACACGTCGAGCGGGAGCCCCTGCAGGTTGTGCGACTCGCGGCTGACGCCCTCGGCCACCCATTCGTGCGTGTTGCTCTGGGTCTGCGCCTCGTAGTCGATGAGGAAGACGTAGGCCCGATCGATGCCGAAGAACCGCCCGAGCGCGCCAAGCGCGTCGTTCACGGCGGCATCGAGCTGGTCCGGCTCGGCCCGGATCAGCGAAGCCGACGCCGAGGTCACCAATTGCTCGAAGGCGAGCCGGCGTTGCAGGCGCTGCTCGACATGTTGCTGGCCGCTGCCCTCCCGGGCCAGTGCGATCCAGGTCCCGGGCGGACCTGCGGCTGCGATCGACAGTTCCACCAGCCGGCCGGGCAGGGGTTCCAGCCCGATCCTGACGGGCAGGCTGTCGGCCATGCGGGCCCGCTCGATCGCCGCGGCCAGCCCGCCCAGCGAGGCCAGTGCCGTGGCGGCCCCGGTCTGGCTGGCATCGCCGGGCAGACCCAGCAGATGGCGCGCCAATGCGTTGCAGGCCAGCAGTTCGCCCCCCTCGCCCAGCAGGAACGCCGCCTCGGGCAGGTCGGAGAGCGTCACGTGTTGTGTGGGGTCGCTCCGGGACGCTCGCCCGGCGCCACCCGGGACGCTCTGATCCATGGGCGCCACCCCACCCCTTCGCCGCCCGCGTCTGCGGGCCTGTCCCGGGGATGCGTCCCCGGACCATAGCAGACAGCCGCGGCCGGCCGCCAACGCGGCGCCGCTCAGGAGGTCATGCGCTCCCAGAACGACTTGACGCCATCGAGGAACGAACTGGACCTGGGCGAATGGCGGCTCGCCCGCTCGCCTTCGAAAGTGGCCTCGAATTCTTCCAGCAGGCGGCGCTGCTCGGCAGTGAGATTGACCGGCGTTTCCACCACCACCTTGCAGATCAGGTCGCCGGTGGTGCTGCTGCGGACCGAACGCACGCCCTTGCCGCGCAGGCGGAACAGCTTGCCGGTCTGGGTCTCGGGCGGCACGCGGACCTCCGCCTCGCCGTCGAGCGTGGGCACGGTCAGCGTGGCGCCCAGCGCGGCCTGCGAGAAACGCAGCGGCACCTCGCAGTACAGGTCGTCGCCGTCGCGCCGGAAGATGGGGTGTTCGCGGACACGTATCTCGATGTACAGGTCGCCCGCCGGCGCGCCAGCCGGGCCGGCCTCGCCCTCTCCGGCAAGGCGGATGCGGTCGCCGTTGTCGACCCCTGCGGGAATTTTCACCGACAGCGTCTTCTCGTCCTCGATCCGGCCGTTGCCGTGGCAGCTTCGGCAGGGATTGCTGATCACCTGGCCGCGACCGCCGCAGTGCGGGCAGGTCTGCTGGATCGAAAAGATGCCCTGCTGCAGGCGCACCCTGCCATGGCCACGGCAGGTCGGACAGGTGTGGGTCCTGCCGTCGGCCGAGCCGCTGCCGCCACAGGGTTTGCAGGCGACCAGGGTCGGCACCTCGATCTGCTTCTGGACGCCGGAGACGGCCTCTTCCAGGTCCAGCTCGAGCACGAAGCGCAGGTCGGCGCCGCGGCTGGGGCCGCGGCTTCGGCCGCCACCGAAGATGTCGCCGAAGATGTCGCCGAAGATGTCGCCGACATCGGCATAGCCCGCCCCCCCGGGACCATGCCCCATGCCGGCCTCGAAGGCGGCATGGCCGTGCTGGTCGTACATCCGGCGCTTGGCCGGATCGGACAGCACCTCGTAGGCCTCCTTGGCCTCCTTGAAGCTTTCCTCGGCCGCCTTGCTGCCCGGATTACGGTCCGGATGGAACTTCATCGCCAACCGGCGATAGGCCCTCTTCAGCTCATCGTCGCTGGCGCCGCGGCCGACGCCGAGGACTTCGTAGTAGTCGCGCTTGCTCATCGGTAGCGAGCCGTCAGCGGTGAGCGGTGAGCGGCAAACACGAGAGCGATGGGCACCGGGATGCCCATCGCTCACCGCTCATCGCCAGGCCGCTCACTTCTTGTCGTCGTCCCTGACCTCGGTGAACTCGGCATCCACCACGTCGTCGGACTTGGCCTGCGGACCGGCATCGGCCGAGCCACCCTGCTGCCCGGCCGCCGCGGCGGCGGCGAACAGCGACTGCGCGGTCTGCTCCAGCGCCGCGCTCCTGGCCTCGATCTGGGCCTTGTCGTCGCCCTTCATCGCGGTTTCCAGGTCGGCGAGCGCCGACTCGACGCTGGCCATGGTCTCGCCCGGCACTTTGCCACCGTGATCCTTGATGGC
Source organism: Rehaibacterium terrae (assembly GCF_014202935.1). Taxonomy (GTDB): domain Bacteria; phylum Pseudomonadota; class Gammaproteobacteria; order Xanthomonadales; family Xanthomonadaceae; genus Rehaibacterium; species Rehaibacterium terrae. The sequence continues at coordinate 205,708 of NZ_JACHHX010000004.1, forward strand.
GGTGCGGACGGTGTGGATCAGCGCGTCGGCCTTGTTGCGGGCCTGCACCAGCTCGTGGAACTTCCGGTCCTCCTCGCGGTGCGCCTCGGCATCGCGGACCATGCGCTGGATCTCCTCCTCGGACAGACCGGAGCCGGCCTTGATCTCGATGCGCTGCTCCTTGCCGGTCTTCTTGTCCTTGGCCGAGACGTGCAGGATGCCGTTGGCGTCGATGTCGAAGGTGACCTCGACCTGCGGCATGCCGCGCGGCGCCGGCTCGATGCCGGTCAGATCGAACTTGGCCAGCGACTTGTTGTACTTGGCCTGTTCGCGCTCGCCCTGCAGCACGTGCACGGTGACGGCGGTCTGGTTGTCCTCGGCGGTCGAGAAGATCTGCGAGGCCTTGGTCGGGATGGTGGTGTTCTTCTCGATCAGCTTGGTGAACACGCCACCGAGGGTCTCGATGCCGAGGCTCAACGGAGTCACGTCGAGCAGCAGCACGTCCTTGACGGTGCCGGCCAGCACGCCGCCCTGCACCGCGGCGCCGATGGCGACCGCCTCGTCCGGGTTGACGTCCTTGCGCGGCTCCTTGCCGAAGAACTCTGCCACCGCCTGCTGCACCTTGGGCATGCGGGTCTGGCCACCGACCAGGATCACCTCGGTGATGTCGGAAGCGCGCAGGCCGGCATCGTTGAGCGCGATGCGGCACGGCTCGATGGTGCGCTTGATCAGATCGTCCACCAGCGCTTCCAGCTTGGCGCGGGTAAGCCTGATGTTCAGGTGCTTCGGGCCGGAAGCGTCGGCAGTGATGTAAGGCAGGTTCACCTCCGTCTGCTGGGCGCTGGACAGCTCGATCTTGGCGCGCTCGGCCGCGTCCTTCAGGCGCTGCAGCGCGAGCGGATCGTTGCGCAGGTCGATGCCCTGGTCCTTCTTGAATTCCTCGACCAGGTAGTCGATGACGCGCTTGTCGAAGTCCTCGCCGCCCAGGAAGGTGTCACCGTTGGTGGCGAGCACCTCGAACTGCTTCTCGCCGTCGACCTCGGCAATCTCGATAATCGAGATGTCGAAGGTGCCGCCGCCCAAGTCGTAGACGGCGATCTTGCGGTCGCCGCCCTTCTTGTCCAGGCCGTAGGCCAGCGCGGCCGCGGTCGGCTCGTTGATGATGCGCTTGACCTCGAGGCCGGCGATGCGGCCGGCGTCCTTGGTCGCCTGACGCTGGGAGTCGTTGAAGTAGGCCGGGACGGTGATGACCGCCTCGGTGACCTTCTCGCCCAGGTAGTCCTCGGCGGTCTTCTTCATCTTCTCCAGCACGCGCGCGGAGATCTCGGGCGGCGCCATGCGCTTGCCCTCGGCAGTCTCGACCCAGGCGTCGCCGTTGCTGTGCTCGACGATCTTGTACGGCACCAGGTCGATGTCCTTCTTCACCTCGGCGTCGTTGAACTTGCGGCCGATCAGGCGCTTGACCGCGTAGAAGGTATTCTTCGGATTGGTGACGGCCTGGCGCTTGGCCGGCGCGCCGACCAGCACCTCGCCGTCCTTGGTGAAGGCGACGATGGAGGGCGTGGTGCGATCGCCCTCGGCGTTCTCGATGACCTTGACCTGGCCGCCTTCCATGACCGCGACGCACGAATTGGTCGTGCCCAGGTCGATACCGATGATCTTGCCCATGATGGTGTGCTCCCGATGATGTCTTTTGCGGCCACGCCGCTTCTGTCGGCTATGTAGGGGTCGCCGCTGTCAGTTCAAGGCCCTGCAAGCGGAAGGTCCTAGCCTTCGCTGTCTTTGGCCACCAGCACCAGCGCCGGCCGCAGCAGCCGGCCGTTGAGCAGGTAGCCCTTCTGGTAGACCTGCACCACCGTGCCCGGCGCTTGTCCGTCGGCTGGCACCATGCTCATGGCCTGGTGACACTCGGGATCGAAAGGCTGGCCGACCGGGTCGACGGCGACCAGACCGTTGTCGGCGGTCACCTTTTCCAGCTGACGCAGGGTGAGTTCGATCCCTTCGCGCAACTTGCCGGCATCGGCGCCCGGCGCGGACAGCCCGGCCTCCAGGCTGTCGAGCACCTGCAGCAGATCGCTCAGGAGACGCTCGTTGGCGAAGCGGACCGACTGCTCCAGCTCGCGGCTCATCCGCTTGCGCTGGTTGTCCAGCTCGGCGCGCTCGCGCAGACGCTCGTCGCGCAAACGGGCCAACTCTTCGCGGGCCGCGGCCAGCGCCTCGGCCAGGTTGTCGGTGTTTTCCATGCCGGTGGTGTCCACGGACGCGGCGGTGTCGCGTGCGGTGTCGGTGTTGTGCATGCTCCCTTCCTGATGTCGTTGCGCGCCGGCGCGGACGGCCGGCGCGGCCCCGGGGTCACCCCGGTTATTGGGTCGGCGCGGCGGGATTCAAGGCGGCACCGAGCACGTCGGCAGTGGCCTGCACCATGGGGATGACGCGCTCATAGGCCATGCGGGTGGGACCGATCACGCCCAGCACACCCAGCACCTGCCCCTGCGGACCGCGATAGGGCGAGGTGATCACCGTGCAGCCGTCGAGCGGGGCCAGGCCGGTCTCCTCACCGATGAAGATGCGCACGCCCTGGGCCTGGATGCAGCCCTCCAGCAACTGCAGGATCTCGCGTTTGCGGGCGAAGGCTTCGAACAGTTCACGCAGGCGATCCAGATCGGACAGATCCTGCACGCCCATCAGCCGGGTCTGTCCGGCCACCAGCACGTCTTCGCTGCCCGGGTCGAGCGCCTGCTCGGCCAGGTCGGCGGCATTGGCAAGTGCCTGCTCCATCGCCTGATGGGCATCGCGGATCTCGCGCAGCAGGGTGTTGCGGATCTCCGACAGCGGGCGGCCGGCAAAGTGGGCGTTGAGGTAGTTGGCGGTCTGCTCCAGCTCCGAGGGACTGTACGGGCGGCGGGTATGGATGATCCGGTTCTGCACCTCGTTGTCGGTGAACACCAGGATCACCAGTACCCGCTGACCGTCCAGGGCGACGAAGTCGATGTGCCGGAAGGCGAACTGCTCGCGCCGCGGCACCGTCACCACGCCGACGAAGTGGGTCATCGCCGAGAGCAGCTCGGACACGTTCGACAGCAGCGTCTGGGTGCCGGCGCCGGCCGGCAGGTTGGCGCGCAGGCGGGCGATCTCGTCCGCTTCCAGCGGTTGCACCTGCAGCAGGCTGTCGACGAACACCCGGTAGCCCTGCGCGGTCGGGACCCGGCCGGCCGAGGTGTGCGGCGCGGCGACCAGGCCGATGTCCTCCAGGTCCGCCATGATGTTGCGGATGGTCGCCGGACTCACGTCCAGCCCCGAGCGCTTGGCCAGGGTGCGCGACCCCACCGGCTCGCCCTCGCGGATGTACTGGGAGATCAGCGTCCGCAGCAGGCGGCGCGCGCGCGGGTCGAGGGTGGGGTACGGCGTGTTCATGCAGGCTCTTCGGGCGGTTTGTCGATAGATAAGGCCGGCGGGGCGCGGGTGCAAGTGGGACGGAAACCGGAAAAGGGGACAAGGGCCGTGGCGGCTGCCGTGACGGGAAACGCAGCCCGGGTTCCGCGCCCCACGCCTATCCACCGTCCCTTCCCATGCCCCCGGTTCACGCTGCAACCGCCGCGTGCTAGGGTTTCGCCGCCTTCGCGACCCCCGCCATGCTCACCAGCCTGTATCTCAAGGACTTCGCCGTCGTCAGCGAGGCCGACGTGGCCTACGGCCCCGGCCTGACCGTGGTCTCGGGCGAGACCGGCGCCGGCAAGTCGTTGATGGTCGACGCCCTGCTGCTGCTCACCGGCGCCCGTGCCGATGCCGGCATGGTGCGTCATGGCGCCGAGCGCGCCGAGTTGAGCGCCGAGTTCGATCTGGTCGATGCGCCCGAAGCCCGCGCCTGGCTGCGCGAGGCCGAGCTGGACGAGGGCGACGGCTGCCAGATCCGCCGGGTGATCCGCGCCGACGGCGGCTCGCGGGCCTGGATCAACGGCCGCCCGGCCACCCTGGCCCAGCTCGGCGAACTGGGCGAGCGGCTGGTCGAGATCCACGGCCAGCACGAACACCAGGCACTGCTTTCGCGCGCCCACCAGCTGGCCCTGCTCGATGCCTTCGGCGGCCACCAGGCGCAGGCGGACGAGGTGCGCCGGCTGGCCGGGGAGTGGTCGGCGGTCGCCCGCCGACTGCAAGCGCTGTCCGCCAGCGGCGATGTCGCCGACCGTATCACCTACCTCGAACACCAGCTGACCGAACTCGGCGACGAAGCCCTCGCCGCCGAGGACATCGACGCCCTGCTCGCCGCCCACAAACGCCAGGCCAATGCCGCCGGCCTGATCCGGGGCTGCGAGTCGGCGCTGGCGCGGTTGTCGGGCGACGAGGGCTTCTCGCTCGATGGCACGCTGCGCCAGGTGCGCTCGGAGCTGGCCCGCCTGCTCGACGACGAGCCACGCTTGCGTGAGGTCGACGGCCTGCTCGATTCGGTCGCCATCCAGCTCGACGAGGCCGTGGCCGCGCTCGAGCGCGTGCGCGACAGCCTCGACATCGACCCCGAGCGGCTGCAAGAGCTGGAAGCCCGTCTCGCCCGCCTGCACGACCTGGCCCGCAAGCATCGTGTGCCGCTGGGCGGGCTGGCGACCCGTCGCGACGAACTCGCCGCCGAGCTCGAATCCCTGCGCGGCGCCGGCGAACAGGCCGAGCGGCTGGCGCGCGAGCAGAGCAGGCTGGCTGCCGACTGGCATCGCGCTGCGCAATCGCTCTCCGCGCTGCGCGTCGAAACCGCCGCCGCACTCGCTGACGCCGTCAGCGCCTTGATGGACGAGCTGGGCATGCGCGGCGGCCGCTTCGTCGCAGAACTGGAACCGGCCGACACCGGCTCGCCCGATCCGCAGGGCCTGGAGCGCGTCGAATTCCTCGTCTCCGCCAATCCCGGCCAACCCCCGCGCCCGCTGCGCAAGGTGGCCTCGGGCGGTGAACTCTCCCGCATCAGCCTCGCCATCGAGGTCGCCGCGCTCGGCCTGGACAGCGTGCCGACCATGGTCTTCGACGAAGTCGATAGTGGCATCGGCGGCGGCGTGGCCGAAGTGGTCGGCCGCAAGCTGCGCGCGCTGGGCGCCAAACGGCAGGTGCTGTGCGTCACCCACCTGCCGCAGGTCGCCGCCCTGGCCCACCGCCATTACCGCGTCAGCAAGGACGTCTCCGACGGCGCCACGCACAGCGCCGTGGCCGCGCTCGACCAGGCCGCACGCATCGAGGAACTGGCGCGCATGCTCGGCGGCGTGGAGATCACCCGCGAAACCCGTGCCCATGCCAGGCAGATGCTGGAGCGCGGCCAGGCCGCCTGAGGCCGTCCCTGCGGATCGGGTCCGCGGTCACTTCTTCTTCGGCCGCACGTACAGCACCAGGCTGTGGTCCTCGATCACGTAGCCGTGCTTCTCGGCGATCTGGTGCTGCAGGCGCTCGATCTCCTCGCTGACGAACTCGATCACCTTGCCGGTTTCCACGCAGACCATGTGGTCGTGGTGCTTGCCGCGATCCAGCTCGTAGACCGCCTGACCGCCCTCGAAGTTGTGCTTCATCACCAGCCCGGCCGCCTCGAACTGCGTCAGCACGCGGTAAACGGTGGCCAGGCCGATGTCCTCACCCTGCTCGATCAGTTCGCGGTAGATGTCCTCGGCGGTCTTGTGCCGTGGACTCGAATTCTCGAGGATCTCGAGGATGCGCATGCGCGGATGGGTGACCTTGAGTCCAGCCTTGCGCAGATCCTGGGATTCCATGGCAGCTCCAACCTGAGGTGAACGCGGCATGCCGGCGCGCCTTGCCGGCATCGGCGCTAGTGTATCATCCGGGCGTTTCCCCACCTGGCAACGCATCCCATGCTGAAGACGTGGACGGTACTGGTCGTGGCGGCCCTCACGGCCGGCTGCGGCATCACCTACAGGCAGCCGATCTATCAGGGCAACCTGCTCGACACCCGCAATGTCGAGCAGCTCCAGCCCGGACTGACCAAGCGCCAGGTACTGCTGCTGCTCGGTTCACCCTCGGTGGCCGACCCGTTCCACGCCGACCGCTGGGACTACATCGCCAGCGAGCGTACCGGCCGTGCCGGACGGACCCAGATCAAGAACTTCACGCTCCATTTCGAAGGCGACACGCTGGCGCGCTGGGAGGGCGAATACTTCGCCAAGCGCGACGAGGAGCTCGCCGCCGAGATGCGCAAGTTCGGCAACCTGCCGCGCGAGCGCGACCGCGACCGCCGCCGCCGCTGACCCATGCGCCTGCGGCAGCTCGCCATCCGTGCCCTGCCCTGGCTGCTGCTGGCCGGCATGACCGGCTTCGCCGCGATCGGCTGGGTGCATTTCATCGCCAAGGACCAGACCCTCTGGCAGCGCAGCTTCGAGACGGTGCACACCGCCACCGCGCTGATCGACCGGCTCGACGCCCACGACACCCGGGCAGTGCGCGACGCCCTGCTCCGGCAGCGCGAGGAGCAGTGCGACTGGATCGCGCGCTATGCCGAGCATGTGCCGCACGACCTGGCCGAGGCCCTGCGCCAGACCCGCGTCGTCTGCGACACACCGGTCCCGCCGTGGCCTGCGGATCACGACGCGGCCCCGGAAGACTCGGAAGACATCGAACAGGCCGCGCCCGATGCGACGGGCGAGGAAGATGAGGCCGGAGAAGAAGCCCCCGAGACCACCGACAGCGGCGAGCACACCGATCACCCCCGGGCTTCGTGAAATTCGACAGCGCCTGAGTAAAACACGCGCCCCGCGCACTTCATCCAGTCCTGAGGCCGGTGCCTCCCTTACCCCCGGCACGGGCACGCCAGGACTCCCGGGGCGGCTCGGCCCTTTCCATGTCTCCGCTGGGGCCGGAGTCGGAGTCGGTCCAGTGGACCGGCACCCGCCCGCCAGACTCGTGCCAGAACCGTTCCCGGCCCGCCTGAGGGGGAGGGGGCCCCGACTCGCACCCTCCCCTCTCAGCCGCCACCGTGCCGCTCGCGCTCCACACGCTGGCGACGGACCTCTTTCGGATCGGCCAGCAGCGGCCGCAGGATCTCCACCCGGTCGCCGTCGCGCAGCAGCGTCTGCGGCATCACCGGCCTGCCGTAGATCGCCAGCCGCTTCGGATCGACCACCAGCCCGGGCACCTGGGCGGCCAGTCCCGACGCCGCGATGGCCTGCTCCACCGTCGCGCCTTCGGCCAATGCGACCTGTGCCGACCAATGCCGCTCCGGCAGCGCATAGATCACCTCGACCCGGATCGCGCCCTCAGCCATCGCGCTGCGCCTCACGGCAGAACTCGTCCACCAGCTTGTCCGCCAGGCCCTGGAAACCCATCGCCAGCGCCGAGCCCATCAGCTTGCCGGCCAGCTCGAAGTCGAGCAGCAGCCCTACCCGGCAGGCGCCCTCACCCAGCGACTGGAAGGTCCACACCCCCGACAGCCTGCGGAACGGACCCTCCACCAGCGCCAACTCGATCCGCTCCGGCCGCTGCAGGGTGTTGCGGGTGGTGAAGGCCGTGCGCAACCCGCCCAGCCTCAGCGCCAGCCGCGCCACCATGTGCGCGTCCGTGGCCTCGATCACATCGGCCGCCTCGCACCAGCGGAAACGCGCCGGGTAGCCAGCCACGTCGTTGACCAGGTCGAACATCCGCTCGGCCGGTTGCCGCACCAGGGCGCTGCGCTGGATCGTCGTCATCGGGGTTCCGTACCGCGCCCCTCGCCCGCCCGCCGCGCATGCGCGACAATGGCCGTCGATAAGGAACGCACATGTCGAAGAAAGACAAGAACAAGAAGGATACCGAAAGCGGCGGCACCATCGCGCTCAACAAGCGCGCCCGCCACGAGTACCACCTGATCGAGCGCCACGAGGCCGGCCTCGCCCTGCAAGGCTGGGAGGTCAAGGCCATCCGCGCCGGCCGCGCCAACATCGGCGAGAGCTACGCCATCGTGCGCGGCGGCGAGCTGTACCTGTTCGGCGCCCGGATCACCCCGCTGATCACCGCATCCACCCACGTCGTCGCCGACGACCGCCGCACCCGCAAGCTGCTGATGCACAAGCACGAGATCGACAAGCTGGTCGGCAAGGTCGAGCGCGAGGGCTATACCCTCATCCCGACGGCGATGTACTGGAAGCGCAACAAGATCAAGCTCGAACTGGCGCTGGCCAAGGGCAAGCAGGCCCACGACAAGCGCGCCGCCAGCAAGGAACGCGACTGGCAGCGCGAAAAGGCGCGGGTGATGCGAAAGCACAACCCCGACGCTTGAGGGCGGGACTCGGGGCTCGGGACTCGGGAGAGCAGTTCAGAGCCGTCATTCCCGCGGAAGCGGGAATCCAGCGCCTTGCACCGCCCCGCAGCCCGGATCAAGCGAAGCCGAATCCGGGATGCCGACCCCGCTCTGCCCCCGCAATGACCAGGCACCCCCGCCGTCGAACCATCGCGCCCCACCTGAACCCCCGGCGACGCATCCACCGCGTCCGCCTTGTGAACGCCCCACCGCGCCCCTACACTTGCCCTCGACGGACGATTTCCCCCGGGGGTGTCCTGGCTTCGACGGGGGTCACGAAATCGACCGGCGCATGCCGAGGGGGCAGCTTTCCTCGTTAATCCAGCGGCAAACTCATAGTTGCCAACGACGACAACTACGCTCTGGCCGCCTAAGGCCTAGCCCCGAACCCACTTGTGCCCGTGCTCGTGGATGTAGGGTCATCATCACGGGATCGCCGATGGTGGTTGCCTGTCAGCCATCGGTCAACCCAGAACAGGCTGGTTCTTCGGCGCGCTTCGCACACCGTGCTGCCGCAGGACGAGACCCAACGGTGAGCTAAGCATGTAGGGCCGGAGACGTAGGGCTCTCGGACGGGGGTTCAACTCCCCCCACCTCCACCAATAACGAAACCCCAACCGTTCTCGGTTGGGGTTTTTTCTTGCCGGATCGTGCTGGCTCCCGCGTGTTCGCGGGGATTCCTGCGGATGCCTGCGGACTTCGCTGGTCAGCTCATGGCCCGTCCAGGGCCACCTTCCTCTCTCTCCCGGCCATTTTTCTCTCCGGCCTGGCTCCCCCGGACACGCCCGAAGTCCGCAAAGGCCGCGAACACGGCCATTACAAATCAATGCGTTACGCACGGACGAATCGAGCGGTTGGATTGCGGCACTGGATGGAGAAGGACACAACTTGTCAGGACAATGTCCGGACGCCTACAATAAGGGCATCCAAGATCAGTCCGGAGGGGCGCCATGAGCACCCTGAATCTTTCCAAGACCGAACGCATTGACGTCCGCGCCAGCGCGCCGGTCAAGCAACTGCTGCAGGAAGCCGCACGCGCCTGCCACAAGAACGTCAGCGAGTTCCTGCTCGACGCGGGCGTGACGGCGGCCGCGCAGACTTTGGCGGATCGTCGCCAGTTCGTGCTCGACGAGACGCAGTGGCAGGCCTTCCAGGAGGCGCTG
>NZ_JACHHX010000005.1:0-132129 GCF_014202935.1 Rehaibacterium terrae
GAACCCTCCGAACAGGATGTTCGGAGGGCGCGAGCACCTGGGGTGCCCTTCTCTTTGGTCACTTTCTCTTGGGCAAGCAAGAGAAAGTGACCCGGCCGCCGGCAGGCGGACGGAACATCCGGCGCGTAGCGCCGGCCAGATCGCGAGAAGCCGCAAGCGCACGAAACCCCGGCGCGCAGCGCCGGCCAAATCGCGACAAACCCGCAGGCAGGCGGAACTCCCGCCTGAAAGGCCAGCCAGATGAAGCCGCAGACGCACGGAACACCCGACGCGCAGCGCCGGCAGGTCGCGACAAACCCGCACGCCGCAGAGGCTATTCGCGCAGCACGCAGCGGGCGCGTTCTTCCAGCGCGGCCAGGTCGAGGATCTCGACCTCGCGCCGATCGACGCGGATCAGGCCTTCGTCCTGGAAACGGCGGAACACGCGGCTGACCGTCTCGGCCGCCAGCCGCAGGTAGTTGGCGATGTCGGTGCGCGCCATGGTCAGCGCGAAACGGGTCGGCGAGAAGCCGCGCACGGCGTAGCGGCGCGAGAAGGTGATCAGGAACGCGGCCATGCGCTCGTCGGCGCTGTAGTCGCCGGCCAGCAGGGCGGCCTTGCCGATGTCCTGGCTGAGCAGGCGGAACAGCAGGGTCTGCAGGCCGGGCATGCGCTGGGCCAGCGTCGCCATCATCGGGAACGAGAAGCGGCAGAGCGTGACCGTGTCCAGCGCCACCGCGTTGCAGGGGTACTTGGCCTGGTGGATGGCGTTCAGGCCGATCACCTCGCCGGGCAGGAAGAAGCCCAGCACCTGCTCGCGGCCGGCCGGATCGGTGACGTAGGTCTTGACCGTGCCGGCGCGCACGGCCGCGATCGCGTTGAACGGCTCGCCCTCGCGGAACACGTGCTCGCCGTCGTGGAACGGGCCGACGTGTTCGACCAGGCAGTGCAGCTCGCGCAGGGCGCTCTTGTCGTAGCCCTGCGCCAGGCACACCGCCGAGAACGCGCAGGTGCTGCAGAAGCGGAACTCGTCGCCGTCGTCGGCGATCGGGTTCGGGCGCGGGCTCACGCGCGGGTTCACGCGAGCGGGCGCGGGTCGCTTGAGTTCGTTCATCGCTCGGCCGTGGGGCGCCGGCTCAGATCGCCCGGGAATAGCGGGCGGGCTGTGCCTGCGGCCGCTGCAGGTACCTGTCGAAACACATCGCGATGATACGCAGCAGCAGGCGGCCGCGCGAGGTGGCGTCGATGTAGCGCGGACCGATCGCGACCAGGCCGTCGGCCACCAGCGGTTCGAGCTGGGCCAGGGCTTCGGCGAAATAGATATTGAAATCGATGTTGTGGCGATCCTCGGTCAGCGCCTTGTCGATGCGCCCCTGGCACATCAGCTGCTGGATCACGTCGGCGCGCAGCAGATCGTCGGAGTTCAGCCGCAGGCCACGCCAGACCGGCAGGTGGCCGGCGTCGAGCGCGGCCTCCCAGCTTGGCAGGTCGCGGTGGTTCTGGCTGAAGCAGTCGCCGATGGCGCTGATCGCGCTCACGCCCATGCCGATCAGGTCGGTGTCGGCATGGGTGGTGTAGCCCATGAAGTTGCGTTGCAGGCCGCCACGTTGCTGGGCGATCGACAGGTCGTCCTCGGGCAGCGCGAAGTGGTCCATGCCGATGTAGCGGTAGCCGGCAGCCGAAAGCTTCTCGATCGCGAGCTGCAGCAGGCCGAGCTTGTCCTCGGGCGAGGGCAGCAGCTCGGCGTCGATCTGCCGCTGCGGCTTGAACAGCTCGGGCAGGTGCGCGTAGCTGTACACCGCCAGACGGTCCGGACGCATGGCGATGACGGTGTCCAGGGTGCGGGCGAAGCCCTCGCGGGTCTGCTTGGGCAGGCCGTAGATCAGGTCGATGTTGACCGAGCGGAAGCCATGCGCGCGGCAGGCGTCCACCACCGCCTGGGTTTCCTCGACGCTCTGGATGCGGTTGACCGCTTTCTGAACCTCGGGGTCGAAATCCTGCACGCCGAGGCTGGCGCGGTTGAAGCCGAGCTTCGCCAGCGCGGCGATGCCGTCGGCATCGACATGGCGCGGATCCAGCTCGATCGAGAAATCGCGCTGCGCGGAGCCGGACAGGTGGAACTGCCGCGCCAGACAGTGCATCAGGTCGCCGAGCTGGCCGGGGCTGAGGAAATTGGGCGTGCCGCCGCCCAGGTGCAGCTGGATCACGTCGCGGTCGCGGTCGAACAGCGGCGCGACGCGCTCGACCTCGCGCAGCAGCCGCAGCAGGTAGGCCTCGCCCTTGGCGGTGTCGCGGGTGATCACGCGGTTGCAGCCGCAGTAGAAGCACGGGCTGTGGCAGTAGGGGATGTGCAGGTACAGCGAGAGCCGGCGCGGGATCGGGTCCTCGTTGCTGCGCTGGGCGCAGGTGCGGAACTCGGCCTCGCCGAAATCCAGTCCGAACTGCGGCGCGGTCGGGTAGGAGGTGTAGCGCGGGCCGGGCCGGTCATAGCGGCGCAGCAGCTCGGCGTCGAAGGGCGGAATCGTGTTCATGGGGCGCAGTCTGGCGGCGGCCTTGGCCGGGCGCCTTGACACGCATCAATTCCGGGCGAACCATCCAGGACGCGGGTACGCGGTGTATCGCGGCGACCATGCGTCCGGTTTCCGGTGGTCCTTTCCGGGAGTCCGGCATCGCAGGGGAGGTCGTATGGCAGAGGCGAAACCGTGAGCGGGGGCGAGGCCGGTGCAACCAGGCTCACGGCCTCGCTGGCCGCGCGGGCCCGTCGCGGCCTCTTGCTGATCGGCCTGCTGGCGGTCCTGCTTTCCGGCGTCCACCTGCTGTGGACCCACTACCAGCTGCGGTTGGCCGCCATGGCCGGGACCCTGGCGATGGTCGCCGAACTGAGCGCCGAGCATGTCGACGACACGCTGCAGCATCATCTGGCGGCGGTGGCGGTGCTGGGGGCCCTGGCGCCGGTGGAGTCGGACTGGCCGCGCTACCTCGGCGAGGTGCGGACGCGCTTCCCGGCCTTCGTGACGATGCTGGTGGCCGACGCCCGCGGCGATGTGCTGGCCAGCGTGCCGGCGCTGCCTGCAGGTTCGCGGCAGAACGTGGCCGACCGCGCCTACTTCAGCGAGCCGATGCGCCACGGTCGCCCGTACGTCTCCGATGTGTTTCGCGGGCGCGGACATGGCAACGAGCCGATCGTCGCGGTCAGCGCGCCGCTGTTCGATGCCGAGGGCCGCATGGCCGGTGTCGTCGAGGGCTCCATGCTCAGCGACGACGTGGTGCGGATCCGTACCGGGCTGATGGCGCGCGGCGACCTCGCGCTGTTGCTGCTCGATGGCGCCGGCCAGGTGGTGCATGCCAGCGCCGGACTGCCGTTCGCGCCGCTGGACCGCCTGCCGCCGGACCGTCTGCGAACCGTGCTGGAGCAGGCCGACGGGCGGACCCTGCACCGTCTCGCCGGCCTGTACGCGGATGGTGCCAGCGGGCTGCTGGTGGCGACGGTCACGCCCCTGGGCTGGCGCATCGCCGTGATCGTGCCGGAGGCGAGGCTGCGCGGCGAACTGCTGCTCGATCTGTTCAAACTGCTGCTACCGGCGCTGCTCGCCGTGGTGGCGGTGTGGTGGGTGTCGGCGCGGGTGGCGCGGCGCTTCGTCGATCCGCTGCGCGAAGTGATCGCCCGCCTGCGGCTGTTCGCCTTCCACGCCGACCCGCAGCCGATCCGGCTGGCCGGCGCGCCGCGCGAGCTGGCCGAGCTGGCCGAAGCCTTCAATCACCTGATCGACCGGCTCGGCCGCGCCTTCCGCGACGTCAATCAGGCGCTGGCGGTGCAGAAGCGGCTGCGCGAGCAGCTGGAGCGGGTCGTCGCCGAGCGCGAGCAGGAAATCGCCCGCCGCACCGAGGAGCTGCGGCTCGCCGTGGACGCGCTGCGCGAGGACAGCCTGACCGATGCCCTGACCGGGGTCGGCAACTACCGCGGCTACCGGCTGGCGCTGGACCGCCTGTGGGCACAGGCGCTGGAGCGCGGCATGCCGCTGGCGGCGCTGGTGATCGATATCGACTACTTCAAGTTCTACAACGACAGCCTCGGCCACCCCGAGGGCGACCAGTGCCTGCGGGCGGTGGCGGCGATCCTGCGCGACCTCGCCCGGCGCGAGCGCGCCGAGCTCGGCCGCAGCGGCGGCGAGGAGTTCGTGCTGCTGTTGCCGGACCGTGACAGCGCCGCCGCCGCGCGGGTGGCGGAGCAGGTCCGCCGTGCCGTCGAGACGGCGGCGATGCCGCATCCTGACTCGCCGTCCGGTCGGGTCACGGTGAGCGTCGGCTATGCCAGCCGGGGGCCCGGCGACGAGAGGGGAGCCGAAGCGCTGATCGCCGCCGCCGACCAGGCGCTGTACCGGGCCAAGCGCGAGGGCCGCAACCGGATCGCCGGCGCCGCTTGAGGTCACCGCCGCATGCGTGTCGCCGTCGGATTTGAAAGCGGCGTGGTGTACCCGGACAATGCGCGGCCTCCCTTCCCACCGCATCCGCCGCAGGAGTCCGTGATGAGCATCCTCCGCATGACCGACCTCGACCTTTCCGGCAAGCGCGTGCTGATCCGCCAGGACCTGAACGTGCCGGTGAAGGACGGCCGGGTGACGTCCGACCAGCGCATCCTCGCCTCGATCCCGACGCTGAAGGCCGCGCTGGAGCAGGGCGCGGCGGTGATGGTGATGTCGCACCTGGGGCGGCCGAAGGAGGGCCAGTGGAGCGCCGAGGACTCGCTGGCGCCGGTGGCGCGGCGGCTGGGCGAGCTGCTCGGCCGCGAGGTGCCGCTGCTGCGCGATTACCTCGACGGCGTGGAGGTGGCGCCCGGCCAGCTCGTGCTGCTGGAGAACTGCCGCATGAACGTCGGCGAGGGCAAGGACGACGAAGCGCTGGCGCGGAAGTACGCCGCGCTGTGCGACGTGTTCGTGATGGACGCCTTCGGCACCGCGCATCGCGCGCAGGCATCCACCCATGGCGTGATCCGCTTCGCCGCCATCGCCTGTGGCGGCCCGCTGCTGATGGCCGAACTGGACGCGCTGGCCAAGGCGCTTGAGAACCCGGCGCGGCCGCTGATCGCGATCGTCGGTGGGGCCAAGGTCTCGACCAAGCTGGAGCTGCTGTCGAGCCTGCTGTCGAAGGTGGACCAGCTGATCGTCGGCGGCGGCATCGCCAACACCTTCATCGCCGCGGCCGGTCATCCGGTCGGCAAGTCGCTGTACGAGGCCGACCTGGTCGAGACCGCGCGGCAGATCCTGGCCGACGCCCGGGCGCGCGGCGCCGACATCCCGATCCCGTCCGACGTGGTGGTGGCGCCGGAATTCAGCGCCAGCGCGCCGGCGACGGTGAAGCAGGTCGAGGAGGTCGGCCCCGACGACCTGATCCTCGACATCGGCCCGCAGACCGCGCAGCGCTATGCGCAGATGATCCGCGCCGCCGGCACCGTGGTGTGGAACGGCCCGGTCGGCGTGTTCGAGTTCGACGCCTTCGGCAAGGGCACCGAGACGCTGGCGCATGCCATCGCCGAATCCGGCGCGTTCTCCATCGCCGGCGGTGGCGACACCCTGGCGGCGGTGGACAAGTACGGCGTGGCCGACGGCATCTCCTACATCTCCACCGGCGGCGGCGCCTTCCTCGAATTCTGCGAGGGCAAGAAGCTGCCCGCGGTCGCCGCCCTCGAGGCGCGCGGCTGAGTGCGGCAGGCGCGGCGTGAGCCGCGAGCGGCAATGCCTTGGCTTGTCCGGTCGCGGCCTGCCGCGCGCCTGCGGGGGCCGGAGGCGGTGACGGGTATGCTGCGCCGGTCTCCTCACACGGAACGGGCATGACGCGGGCCGGCGCCGGCCCGGCCCTGCTGGGACTGTTCGTCGTCTCCGGCGTCGCCGGGCTGATCTACCAGTCGATCTGGTCGCACTACCTGGGGCTGACGCTGGGCCACGCCGCCCATGCGCAGACACTGGTGCTGGCGATCTTCATGGGCGGCATGGCGCTGGGCGCCTGGCTGGCCAGCCGCTGGGGCGGGCGCTGGCGCGATCTGGTGCTGGCCTATGCGGTGGTCGAGGCGGTCATCGGCGTCGCCGGGCTGGGCTTCCATCCGCTGTTTCTGGGCTACACCGCGTTCTCGCAGCACACCGTGCTGCCGGCGCTGTCCGGCGGTGGGGTGACGGCCTGGCAGTGGCTCAGCGCGACGGCGCTGATCCTGCCGCAGTGCGTGCTGCTCGGCGCGACTTTCCCGCTGCTCAGTGCCGGCTGGTTGCGGCTGGCGCCGGCGCAGGCCGGACGGGTGCTGGGCGGCCTGTATTTCGCCAACAGCCTGGGCGCGGCGCTGGGCGCGCTGGCGGCGACCTTTGTGTTGTTGCCGCGGATCGGCATGCCCGGCGCGGTGCAGGTCGCCGGCGGGCTGAACCTCGCTGTCGCGGCGGGCGCGGCGCTGCTGGCATGGTCGCTGCGCCGCGCCGCTACGCGCGGGGGCGGCGCAAGCCGTGACCAGTGCGATCCAGACGGCGATGCGGACAGTGCGCGCTCCGGACCCCGTCCCCTCGCCCCTTCGCCGGCGGCAAATGGGCAGCCGTCGGCGGCAGCGCTTTCGCGGCTGGTGCTGTGGGCCACCGCCCTCTCCGGTGCCGCCTCGTTCGTCTACGAGATCGTCTGGGTGCGCCTGCTGCATCAGGCGCTGGGCACCACGCTGCACGCGTTCGAATTGATGCTGGCCGCGTTCATCCTCGGCCTGGCCTGCGGGGCGTGGTGGGTGCGCGGCCACGGCGGACGGATCGCCGATGCATTGCGTTATGCGGGCATCGCGCAGGTGGCGATGGGCGTGGCGGCCTTGCTGTCCACACCGGTATTCGCGCAGAGCTTCGTCTGGGTCGGCTGGCTGGTCGGCGCGCTGCCGCGCGATGACGGTGGCTATGCGCTGTTCAACCTCGGCAGCGCGGCGATCGCGCTGGCGGTGATGTTCCCGGCGGCGTTTTTCGCCGGCATGACCCTGCCGTTGTTCACCCTGGCGCTGCTGCGCCGCGGCATCGGCGAAGCGGCGATCGGGCGGGTGTACGCGGCCAATACGCTGGGCGCGATCGTCGGTGTGTTCGCCTGCGTGCACCTGCTGGTGCCGTGGCTTGGCCTGCATGGCGCGCTGGTCTTGGCGGCGCTGGTGGACGCGGGGCTGGGGCTGGTGCTGCTGCGCATCGCCGGCCCCGTGCGGCTGCTGCGCCCGACGCTGGCGGTCCTGGCCGCGCTCGCCATCGCCTTCACGCTCGGCCGTCCCGACCCGCTGGCGCAGTTGTCGGGCGTGTTCCGCACCGGCCAGGCGCGCGCCGACGCCGAGGCGCGGGTGGCCTACCTGCGCGACGGCAAGACCGCGACGGTGGCGGTGGCGGTGTACCCTTCCGGCGCGGCGATGATCGCCACCAACGGCAAGCCCGATGCCAGCCTGATGCTGCGGCTGGAGGACGCGCCGATGCCGGACGAGATCACCATGCTGATGGCCGGCGCGCTGCCGCTGGCCCTGCATCCGGCGCCGCGCGAGGTGGCGGTGATCGGCTGGGGTTCGGGTCTGACCACGCACACCCTGCTGGGCAGCCCCTTGCCCGTGCGTGTCGAATCGATCGAGATCGAGCGGGCGATGGTGGAGGGCGCGCGCGTGTTCGGCGCACGGGTCGCGCGGGCCTACGACGATCCGCGTTCGGTGCTGCGCATCGACGACGCCCGCACGCATTTCGTCGCCGGACGGCGGCGCTACGACGCCATCGTCTCCGAGCCCTCCAACCCGTGGGTGAGCGGGGTCGCGCACCTGTTCACCGAGGAGTTCTACGCGCTGCTTCACCGGCATCTGGCCGAACAGGGCGTGCTGGTGCAGTGGTTGCAGTCGTACGAGATCGACGATGCGCTGCTGGCGCGGATGGTGACGGCGCTGCTCACGCGCTTTCCGCAGGCCGAGGTCTACCTGACCAACGACTACGATCTGCTGCTGGTCGCCCGGCGCGACGGCGGCGTGGCGGCGCTCGACCTCGGGCGGCTCGACCATGCGCCCTTGCGCGAGGAGCTGGCGCGGGTCGGGCTGGCCGGCGAGGCCGACTATCGCCTGCGACGGATCGGCGGGCCACGCGTGCTGGCGACCTTCTCGCGGCTGATGGGCGGCGCCGGGCATTCGGACTTCCATCCGGTGGTGGCGCTGGACGCGCCGCGCACGCGCTTCCTCGGCAGCCGTTCGGAATTCCTGCAGTACCTGGTGGACAACGGCCTGCCGGTGCTGGACCTGCTCGATGGTCGGGTGCCGCCGGCACGCGCCGAAGGCGTGAGCCAGGTCGAGCCGAGCCGTTTCGCCTATGCGCATCGCATCGCCGCCGAGGTCACCGCGATCCTGGAAGGCGGCGAGACCAGCGGTTGGCTGCGCGAACGCCTGCCGCTGCAGGCGCAGACGGTCCAGCGCCTGCTTGCGCAGTCGGCGCGGCCGCTGGACGAGGACGGGCTCGGGGCATGGAGCGCGGATGCGGCTGCCATCGCCAAGCTCACGCTCGGGCTGCTGCCGGCGGCCGATCATGCCGCCAGTTGGGTCGAACCACGCTGGCTGGCGGAAGGTCAGCCGCGCCTGATCGGCGAACTGATGGCCGCCTGGTCCGCCGCCGCCCGGCGCGCACCGGCGGCGATGTTCGATGCCGCGGTGGCGGTGCTGGAGTCGCGCGACGCGCGGCTGCCGGTGGAGGTGCGCGAACAGATGCTGGTGATCGCCCAGCTCGGTGCGCTGGGGCTGGGCGACGCCGACGCTGTGACACTGCTGGAGACGCGCTACGGTGACTACGTGCCGCGCACGCGCAACTTCGACGGCATCCGCCATTTCCTGCGTGTCTGGGCGGCAGGCTGACGGCGCAAGCCGCGACCGGAATGCAGCAGCGGAGATTCAGCCACGGATCTGTGCGGACAAGCGCGGATGGAGCCAGGTCAAAGTCTTGTCCGCGGCCGAACGCTGTTGCCGTTCGCGGGTATCCGGTCGCGACTGAAGCCGCTGCTGCGGAGAAAGCCGCGGCGCGGGCTCGGAGCCTGTGAAAAATTCGCCCGCCGTCGCGAGACCGTCGCCGGGCGTTCGTGGCAAGGTCCGCTGCGTGAAATTCTGGGGAGTTGGGTGAACCCAATGACTCAGAATTTCACGTGGCGGGCCGCCGCCACGGGCGGCCGGAGGCGGTCGCAGTAGGCGGGCGATTTTTTTCACAGGCTCTCAGTCGATGTCCAGCTTCTTGAGCTTGTAGCGCAGCGCGCGGAAGGTGATGCCCAGGTGCGCGGCGGTCTTGGTCTTGTTGTAGCGGTTGGCTTCGAGCGCCTTGATGATCGCCTCGCGCTCGATCTGTTCCAGCGCGTCCGGTAGCGGGGCGCTGTCGGCCGGCAGCCTCGCCGGTTCGACCACCGGACGCGGGGCGGCGACCGGCCCGCCCTGCTCGCCGCCGGGCTGCGGCGGCGTTTCCGGCAGGTGCAGGTCGGCGGCGGTGATGCGATTGCCGTCGCACAGAGCCACGGCGCGTTCGAGGATGTTCTCCAGTTCGCGCACGTTGCCGGGGAAGGGATAGCGGCGCAGCGCGTCGAGGGCGTCGTCGCTCAGCGTGGGCACGGCCTGGCCGAGCGCCTCGGTCAGCCGGCGCAGGATGTGTCCGGCCAGGGCCGGGATGTCCTCGCCGCGGCGGCGCAGTGGCGGCACCGGCAGCTCGATGACGTTGATGCGGTAGTACAGGTCGTGGCGGAACTTGCCCTGCTCGACCAGCGCGGCGAGGTTCTTGTGGGTGGCCGAGAGGATGCGCACGTCCACCGGCACCTCGGTCGCGGCCCCGACCGGGCGCACCGATTTCTCCTGGATCACGCGCAGCAGCTTGACCTGCATGTGCAGCGGCAGTTCGGCGACCTCGTCGAGGAACAGGGTGCCCCCCTGCGCGGCCTGGAACAGCCCCCCGCTGTCGGCATGGGCGCCGGTGAAGCTGCCCTTCTTGTGGCCGAAGAACTCGCTCTCCATCAGTTCGGTGGGGATCGCGCCGCAGTTCACCGGAACGAAGGGGCCGCCGGCGCGCGGGCCCTGCTCGTGGATCAGCCGGGCCACCAGCTCCTTGCCGACGCCGGATTCGCCGCTGATGTAGATCGGCGCCTGGCTGCGGGCGAGCTTGGCGATGGTCAGGCGCAGCTGCTGCATGACCGGCGAGTCGCCGATCAGCCGCTGCGCCGATGGCGCGGCCACGCGGCGCTGCTCGTTGAGCTGCAGGGCGTGCTGAACCAGCCGGCGCAGCACGGCCAGGTCGACCGGCTTGGTGACGAAATCGAAGGCGCCGGCCTTGAGCGCGCTCACCGCGGCCTCGACGCTGCCGAAGGCGGTGATCATCGCCACCGGCGTGTCCGGGTAGCGGCCGGCGATGTGCTCGACCAGTTCCTGGCCGTTGCCGTCGGGCAGGCGCATGTCGGTCAGGCACAGGTCGTAACGATCCTGGGCGAGCAGCGCACGGGCACTGGCGAGATCGGCGGCGGTGTCGACCCGAAGGCCCATGCGGCCCAGCGTGAGCACGAGCAGTTCGCGGATGTCCCGCTCATCGTCCACGACCAGTGCGCTGCGCAGATTGCCCATGCCGTTCCGGAAAGGAGGGACCGCCGCTCACCTTAGCTCAAGCCATGCAGGCGGCCAAGACATGCCGGCGCATGCCGCCCCGAGTGCGGTGCGACCCCGGCCTGCACCTTCGCTCCGCTCCCAGCCGGCAGCGATTCGAACGCTGCCGGGTCGCAGCAGGCCAGGGGTCGAGCCCAGCCCCACTTCGTCCACGATGCACCATGCGGCTGTCGCTTCAGGCGTCGGCCTTCAACGCCAGCGTCAGCTCGTGGTCGTCCAGGCTGGTCGCCAGCAGCGCCAGCAACAGCAGTGCGAACCCCATGACGATCGCTGCGGCGATGGTCGTGATGCCCAGCAGTTGCGGCCAGGGCAGGTCAGGCCAGAGCCGGCCCAGCAGGGGCGGGATCAGTGCGGCGGCCAGCACGGGGGCCAGCAGCAGGCTGCGGCCCAGGTGGCGTCGGGCCAGGTCGCGGACGATGCGCAGGCGGCCGGCGCCGAGTGCCCGCATCACCGCGATGTCGCGACGGTATTCGAGCAGCAGGTGCGAGCCGGCGTTGAGCAGCACCAGCGCCGCCAGGGGCAGCGCCAGCAGCAGCACCGCATACAGCGCCTGCCGGCGCAGGCGCTGCTCGGACAGTGCCCGTTCCAGTTCCGAGCGCAGGCCGCCCTGGGGGCGGATCTGCCAGTCCGGCGCCACCGTTTGCAGCGCGGCCGTCAGCCGTTGCCCGAGCTCGGCCTGGCCGGCGCCGAAGACCATCACGGCCATCAGATCGCTCACCCGCTGCAAGGGCAGATAGACCACCGGAATCGGGCCATGCCGCGGATCCAGGTAATGCGCGTCGTCAACGACCCCAAGGATGCGGAACGATTTGGACACGCCGGGAAAGCTGGCATCGGCCAGCGTGATGCGCTCGCCCACGACCTGTTCGCGCCCGAACAGTTGCCGCGCCTGGCTGCGGTTGACGATCACGCCATCATCGCGGTCGGCCTGGGTCTGGAAGCCGTGGCCATGCAGCAGACGGATGCCCAGGCGGCGGAAGTAGTTGTCGGAGACGGCGTTCAACACGACCGGATGCAGACCTCGGCTGAGGGCGTCCGGCGCGTTGCCGCGCTCCAGGTTGATGATGCGGCCGACACTCAGGGGCGAGGACGAGGCCAACACCACCTGGTCCGGATTGATGCCGGGCGACAAGGCCGCCAGTAGCGCCGCGATCTCGGTGTCGGCGCTTTGCTGGGACAGGCGGCGTTCCAGACCGGCACGATTCGATTCGGTCCGGTACTCCAGGATCTGGGCCTCACCGAGATCG
This sequence comes from Rehaibacterium terrae, assembly GCF_014202935.1. Lineage (GTDB taxonomy): Bacteria > Pseudomonadota > Gammaproteobacteria > Xanthomonadales > Xanthomonadaceae > Rehaibacterium > Rehaibacterium terrae. The sequence continues at coordinate 11,863 of NZ_JACHHX010000005.1, forward strand.
AAGCCCAGGCCGACCCGGGCCCAGTGGCTGATCTGCCAATGACCGGCCAGCGCAGCCGCCATGATTTGCGCGATCAGCAGCAGCGCCGCCACGATCACCAGCGCGCGCAGGCGCCGCTCGCTGCCGGGCAGCCGGTTGCGGGGCAGGTCCCGGCGCCACAGCGAGGGCGCTCCCAAAAGCGGCAGCAGCAGCAGGACCAGCAGCAGGAGCAGCACGATTCCGCCCTGCTTGAGCAGCGAGTGCAGCAGCAGGGCCGGGGTGAGCCCGGCGTCCTGCAGCAGGGAGCCCAGCCACAGGTCGCTGCGCGCCAGCAACAGGGCGGCGGCGGCGGCCGTGATCGCCACCCAGAGCGTCAGCTCGCGGCCGCCTTCCACCAGGACGCGCCGCAGGGTGAAGGCGGGCGATTCGCCCAGACAGCGCCGCAGCGCCAGTTCCGGGCGCCGCCGTGACCAGTGCAGCCAGCGATCGAGCAGATAGGCGCAGACCACCAGCACCGCCAGCAGGCTGCTGCCCAGCTGCAGCGCGGCCACCATGGCACTGAGCCGTTGCCGTGCGCGCGGGTCCAGACTGGCGCCGTGGGCCAGCTGCACCAGTCCCTGACGGGCATGCCACAGGCCGCGCCGCGCCGCATCGGCATTGAGCCGGTCCTGGAGCGCCGTCAGGGTGTCGTCGCCGACGGCGATCGCCACGAAGCTCTGGGCCCGTGACAGCGCATGGCTGGCCTCCTGGTCGGCCGGCAGCAGGATGTCGGGCCAGTCCGGCCATGCCAGCCAGGCTTGCTCCTCGACGCCGAGCCGGGCGCCGACGAAGCCGGGGGCGGTGACGCCGATCAGTCGCAGGTTCAGCGCAGCACGGTCCGTGCCGCGGGCGAAGCCGTCGGAGATCAGCGTGCTGCCGATCGGCGGCGCGCCGAGCCGTTGCCAGAGCGCATGGCTGAGCACGATCTCGCGCCGCGCTGCGCGGGTAGTGCCGAAGTCCGGCGCCTGAAACAGCTCGCCGACCTGTGGCCGCACCCCCAAGAGCTGGAAGTAGGGGCCGCTGACCAGTGCGGCGAGGGCCTGGGACACGGCGTGCTCGCCGTGGCGGAGGTCGATCCGCGCGCCGACGCTGCCGATGGCGCGCGCGGCCAGCGGATTGTCCTGGAACAGGGCATCCAGCAGGGCGCGGGAGCGGCCGTCGTTCTGCAGCGGTGAGGGTGGGCGCCACCGGATCTCCAGCGCCGCCAGTGCGCTGGGCGGGTTGGTGCCGGGCGGCACCGGGCGCTGGATCGCCTGCTGCAGGGCCGCGGCCAGGACCAGCCCGAGCAGGCCGAGCACGAAGCACAGCCGGGTGCTCAGGCCGGCCAGCCGAAGCGCAAGGGGGCGTCGCATCAGGGATGGGATGGATGTCGCCTGGGGCTGCCGGCTCAGGATCCGTATTCCAGCTCGACTTCGAGAATTTCGGCCTCGACCTCAAACGCCTGCAGCCGCTCGGCCATCCGCGCCGCGGCGGTGGCGCAGGGGGGGCAGAAGGCTTTGGCCATGGGAGGGTAGAGCAGCACCACGGTCGGCCTGCCCTCGTCCAATTCGGGCCTGTTTCCGGTCAGCGCCTCGATCTGTGCCAGCAGCTTCGGGCGCGAGTAGTCCCGCACCTCGATGCCACGCTCGCCGAGCAGGTCGGACAGCGGCGGCGCTTCGGCGAACAGGTCCTGGATCGGCTTGCCATGGGCGCTCAGCAGCCGGCCGTCGCCGGCATAGACGAGTACGGTCGGGGCGGCGATCGCACGGCGGCCATCGGGACTGATGGAGGAGTGGCTGTCCGTGGCGGCGATCAGCGCATTGCCCCAATCCATCGGGACCCGCCAGGGTTCCGCGGCATGGGCAAGGGGCAGGCCGAGCAGGCCGAGAAGCAGGACGAGAACGAGGCGGGCGTACAGGGTGTGGGTCTGGCGCATCGCGTGTCGGGTGTCGTGGCAGCGTTGGAAGGAGTTACGGGGGGCGACTCGATCCGGCACGGGATTATCCATGGCCGCGGCGTCGAGCCAAGCCGGGGGCCGGGATCCGGCCCCCGGCGGTCATGGCGGGCCGGGGTGGGTCAGCGTTCCTGCTCGGCCGGCCGGAAGTAGCAGAAATTTCCGACGCAGCAATAGTCGCCGATTCGTGCCTGACCTTCCTTTGATCGTTGTGATTGGATTCGACGGCAGTGCCCAAGCCAGCCCCGTGACGCCACCGCTTGCCCTCGGCGGGCGGCGCGCAAGCTGACTTTTTTTTGTCAAACTTTCGGGTCCGCGCTGCCGTCACGGACGGCGACGCCTGCAGGTTTGCCGTCCCTTCAGGCACTACGAACTTAAAGTCATGGACATCCAGCGCCCCGATCTGCAACGCAAAGCCCGCCTTCGTCGTCGCCTGCAACTCGGCGTGGCCGGGGCCGTGCTGCTGCTGCTGGTCATGATCGTGGCCGGGATGCAGCCGGCCATGCCGCGCGTTCCCCGGGCCGAGGCCTGGCTCGACACCGTGCAGCGCGGCGAGCTGGTGCGCGAGGTGCGCGCCCCGGGATCGCTGCAGCCGCGCGAACTGCGCTGGATCGCGGCCGAGACCGCAGGCAGGGTGGAGCGGATCCTGGTCCGTCCCGGCGCGCGGGTGAGTGCCGACACCGTGGTGCTGGAGCTGGTCAATCCCGAGCTGATCGAGCAACAGCTGGCAGCGGAAGCCGCGCTCAAGGCGGCCGAGGCCGAGCTGGTCGCCCGCGAGATCAGCTTGGGCGCCCAGCTCATCGATCATCGCGCCGAGCTGGAACGGGCCCAGAGCGAGTATGAATCGGCGCGGCTGCAGGCCGAGGCCGAGCGGCAACTCGCCGAAAGCGGCATCCTGTCGCGCATCCAGGCGCAACGCAGCGCGCTGGCTGCCGAGCAGTGGCAGCGGCGGGTCGAGCTGGAGCGGCAGCGCATCGCCAACTTCGAGCGCACGCTGCGGGCGCAGCTCGAGGCGGAGCGGGCGCGGTTGCAGCAGACCGCCGGCACCGCCGAGCTGCGCCGGCAGCAGGTGGCGGCGCTCCAGGTGCGTGCCGGCATCGACGGCGTGCTGCAGCAGATCGCGGTGGAGGAAGGTCAGCAGGTGAGCGCCGGCAGCAACCTGCTGCGGGTGTCGCGGCCGGATCAACTGATCGCGGTGCTGCGGGTGCCGGAGACCCAGATCGGCGAGGTGGCACTGGATCAACGGGTGCGAATCGATCTGCGCGGCACCGAGGTCGAGGGCCGCATCCTGCGCATCGACCCGGCGGTGAGCAACGGGGCGGTCCAGGTCGATGTCGCCTTCGAAGCCCCCTTGCCGTCAGGCGCCCGTCCGGATTTGTCGGTCGATGGGGTGATCGAGATCGAGCGCCTGAGCGATGTGCTGTACGTGGGGCGGCCGGCCTATGGCCAGGAAGGCGCGGAGGTGCCGCTGTTCCGGGTCGATGAGGCGCGCGGCATCGCCGAGCGCGTGCGGGTGCGCCTGGGGCGCGCCTCGCTCGGCAAGATCGAGGTGCTGGCCGGGCTCGAGGCCGGCGACCGGGTACTGCTGTCCGATACCACCCCATGGAATGAACATGAGCGCATCCGTATCGAGTGATGTCCCGACCCCGGCGAACGCCGGGCCGCTGCTGCAGCTTAAGCAGGTCGGCAAGGTGTTCTTCACCGAGGATCTGGAGACGCATGCCCTGCGCGGGGTCGATCTTTCGATCGGCCGGGGCGAGTTCGTCGCCATCGCCGGGCCGTCGGGCTGCGGCAAATCGACCCTGCTCTCGGTGCTCGGCCTGCTGGACGTGCCGAGCAGCGGTCAGTATCGGCTCAACGGCGTTCCGGTGAACGAGCTGGCGGCGGCCGAACGCGCACGGCTGCGCAATCGCGAGATCGGGTTCATCTTTCAGTCCTTCAATCTCATCGCCGACCTGTCCGTGCTGGAGAACGTCGAACTGCCGCTGAGCTACCGCCGTGGCCTGGGGCGCAGCGAGCGTCGCCAACGCGCGCAGCAGGTGCTGGAGCGGGTCGGCATGGCGCATCGCACCCGGCACTATCCGGCGCAGCTCTCCGGCGGCCAGCAGCAGCGCGTGGCGATCGCGCGCGCCTTGGTCGGAGAGCCCTCGCTGCTGCTGGCCGACGAGCCGACCGGCAACCTGGATTCGGAAAACGGCGAGGCGGTGATGCAGCTGCTGGGCGAACTGCACCGCGCCGGCACGACCATCTGCATGGTCACCCACGACAGCCGGCATGCCGCTTTCGCCCAGCGCCGGGTGCAGATGCTCGACGGCCGCATCGTTGCCGCGGCGGGGACCGAGTGCTGACCGCTGCCCGCGGCCGCAACGGTACGCCCAGGCGACGGTTCAAGGACTGCCGCCACTGTGAGCCCGAGGAAGGGCGCCAGGCAGGATCCTTAGCAGCAGGGAACGACTCTCGGGGGCGGAGCGGGCAGTGCTGGCAGAGCATGCTCTCAGTCCGCGCTGGCGGATCCGACCAGCACGTGCACGCGCGGCAGGGTGATGCGGAAACAGCTGCCGCTGCCGGGCACGCCGTGGTGGCTGAGTATGGCCTGGTTGGCCTCGCACAGCTGGCGGGCGATGTACAGCCCGAGTCCGGTGCCGTGGGGGTTGGTGGTGAAGAACGGATCGAAGATCGCCTCGGCCACCTTGGGCGGGATGCCGGGGCCGCGGTCGATCACCTCGACGATCGGCACGCCGCGCTCGTCGGCGCGCACCGCCAGGGTGACCCTGGCCGCCTCGCCGGGCAGCCGCCCGTAGGTCAGCGCGTTGTGGACCAGGATGGTGAGCACCTGCTGCAGATGGCTCGGGTCGACCATGGCGTGGATGCGCGGCTGCGCGCAGACCACGGCGATCTCGTCGTTCTCCAGCGGATGGCTGATGCGGTAGTCGTCGGCGAAACGGCGCAGCCAGGGCGGCAGGTCCAGCGCCTCGGGCTGGGCGCGCTCGCGGCGGGCGATGCTGAGCACGTTCTGGATGATGCCGTTCATCCGCTGGCATTGGGCGTTGATGATCTCGACCAGCCGGCGGTCCGGTTCGGGCAGCGACTCGCATTCCTCCAGCAGCTGGGCCGCGTAGCTGATGGCGGCCAGCGGATTGCGGATCTCGTGGGCGATGCTGGCCGAGAGACGGCCCAGCGTGGTCAGGGTGAGCTCCTCGGCGCGGCGCGAGTACAGCGTGGTGTCCTCCAGGAAGATCAATACCAGATCCTCGCTGGCCGACAGGCGGGTGAAGCGCGGGATCACCTCGGGCACGTCCTCGGCCAGCGCCACCGGCTCCATGCTCACCGGTTTGTCGTGCTGCCAGTGCCACAGCCGGCGTGACAGCTCGGGCGCGATGTCGCCGAGCCGGCGCTTGTCCGGGCTCGGGCTGCCGAGCAGGTGCCAGGCGGCCTCGTTGAACAGGCGCACCTGGTTGTCGCCGTCCACCACCAGCAGGCCGGTGCGCATGCGGCGGATGATCAGTTCGTTGATCTCGGCGAGGTTGGCCACTTCGGCGCCGCGCTGCTCGGCCAGTTCCTGGGTGGCGCGCATCTGCCGGCCGAGCAGGTGGGTGAAGACGGCGGTGGCCAGGTAGGTGACCGCGAACATCACCGGCTCGGCTGCCGGGCGGGCGTTGGTCTGCTGAAAGCCGGAGAGCACGTACTCGCCCATGACCATCGCGGCGGCGGCGACCGCGAAGCCCAGCCCGGCGCGCAGCGGCAGCAGCAGCGCGCCGGCGCCGATGTTGAACAGCAGCAGCAGCGACACCCCGGCTTCCAGTCCGGTCAGGCTGTTGAGCGCGATGGCGGCCGCGACCAGGTCCAGGCCGAGGCCGGCCATCACCTGCCGGCGCAGGTCGAAGCGCGGCACACGCCCGGCCAGCAGCAGGGCGCTGGACAGCAGCAGGTAGACGACGGCGGCGGTCTGCGCCAGCAGCGGGTGGCGCAGCTCGGTGAAGGCGGCGCCGAACGGGCTGAAGGCGAGGAAGGCGAGGATGCCGGCCTCGAGGATGCGGTAGAGGGTGAAGAAATACAGCTCGCGGCGGAGGGCGGACTCGCCGCTGTGGTCGCCGCCGTTGCCGACATCGTTGGATCGATACCTGCGCTCGGCCACGAGGCTCCTCCTGGGGCTGGGGGCAGTATAGGGCGGCGCGGGCCGGGCAGGCCCTCCCCGGTTTCCGGCGTCCCTGCACCGCCGCTCCGGTCTTTTTTGCTTCACGGCCCCCCATCCGCCAAAATACGCGGCCTGCCCCGGCCCCCGCGGTCCCGGCGGCCCGCTCCGGCGCGTGTTCCGCGCCGTCCCCCCCTGTCATCAGGTGTCGCATGAACTTTCACGAGTATCAGGCCAAGGAACTGTTTGCCGAATACGGCATTCCCGTCCCCGCCGGGCGCATCGCCCGCACTGCCGAGGAGGCGGTCGATGCCGCCAAGGCCCTCGGCGGCGACTTCTGGGTGGTCAAGGCGCAGATCCATGCCGGCGGCCGCGGCAAGGCCGGCGGCGTCAAGCTGTGCAAGTCGCTGGACGCGGTGAAGGAGGCCGCCGGCGCCATGCTCGGCACCCGGATGGAAACCTACCAGACGGCCGGCCGCGCGCTGCCGGTGGACACGGTGCTGGTCACCGAGGCCAACGACATCGCCAAGGAGCTGTACCTGTCGGTGCTGGTGGACCGTTCCGCCAAGGCCATCACCTTCATCGTCTCCGCCGAGGGCGGCGTCGAGATCGAGAAGGTGGCCGAGGAGAATCCCGACGCCATCCACGTCGTCACGGTCAACTACGTGCAGGGCCTGCAGCCCTACCAGTGCCGCCAGGTCGGCTTCGCGATGGGCCTGAACCCCAAGCAGGTCAACCAGCTGACCAAGATCATGCTGGGTCTGTTCAGGCTGTTCAACGAGCGCGACCTCTCGCTGGTCGAGCTCAACCCGCTGGCCATCGTCAAGAGCGGTGATCTGGTCGCCCTCGACGGCAAGATCAACTCCGACGACAACGCCGACTTCCGCCAGCCCAGGCTGGTGGCGATGCGCGACATCCGCCAGGAGGACGAGACCGAGGTGCTGGCCAGCCAGCACAACCTCAATTACGTGACCATGGACGGCACCATCGGCTGCATGGTCAACGGCGCGGGACTGGCGATGGCGACCATGGACGTCATCAAGCTCCACGGCGGCGAGCCGGCCAACTTCCTCGACGTCGGCGGCGGCGCCACCAAGGAACGCGTCACCGAGGCGTTCAAGCTGATCCTGTCCAGCGACAAGGTGAAGGCGATCTTCGTCAACATCTTCGGCGGCATCGTCCGCTGCGACATGATCGCCGAGGGCATCGTCGCGGCGGTCAAGGAAGTGGGCGTGAAGGTGCCGGTGATCGTGCGCCTGGAAGGCACCAACGTGGAGAAGGGCAAGGAGATCCTCAAGAACTCCGGCCTGGCCATCCAGCCCGCCGACGACATCAACGACGGTGCGAAGAAGGCCGTCGCCGCGGCCGCCTGACACAAGCCAGCCCGACGTGGCCGGATGCAGGCGCATGGCGCCAGGATCCGGGAGCGACATGCCACGCGATTGCCCCGGATTCCGCTTTCGCTCCATCCGGGCCACGAAAACCAGGAAATCCCAATGAGCGTATTGGTCAACAAGAACACGAAGGTCATCGTCCAGGGCTTCACCGGCCAGCAGGGCACCTTCCACGCCGAGCAGATGCTCGAATACGGCACCAAGGTCGTCGGCGGCGTCACCCCCGGCAAGGGCGGCACGCAGCACATCGGCCTGCCGGTGTTCAACACCGTCGTCGATGCGGTCGCCGAGACCGGCGCCGACGCCTCGGTCATCTACGTGCCGCCGCCGTTCGCCGCCGACGCGATCCTCGAGGCCGCCGACGCCGGCATCCACGTGATCGTCTGCATCACCGAGGGCATCCCGGTGCTGGACATGCTGCGGGTCAAGAACACCCTGGCCGGCTATGGCGACGTGACCCTGATCGGCCCGAACTGCCCGGGCATCATCACCCCGGGCGAGTGCAAGATCGGCATCATGCCGGGCCACATCCACCAGCCGGGCAAGGTCGGCATCGTCTCGCGCTCGGGCACGCTGACTTACGAAGCCGTCAAGCAGACCACCGATGCGGGCCTGGGCCAGTCGACCTGCATCGGCATCGGCGGCGACCCGATCCAGGGCATGAACTTCATCGACGCCCTGCGCCTGTTCCAGGACGATCCGCAGACCGAGGGCATCATCCTGGTCGGCGAGATCGGCGGCAGCGCCGAGGAAGAGGCCGCCGAGTTCATCGCCGAGCACGTCACCAAGCCGGTGGTCGGCTTCATCGCCGGCGCCTCGGCGCCTCCGGGCAAGCGCATGGGCCATGCCGGCGCGATCGCCTCCGGCGGCAAGGGCACGGCGGAAGGCAAGTTCGCCGCGCTGGAGAAGGCCGGGGTCACCACGGTCAAGTCGCCCGGCGACCTCGGCAGCGCCATTGCCGCGCGACTGAAGGGCTGAGCCCCGGGCCGTGGCCTCCGCCACGGCGTCCCGGCAAAGGACAGGGCCGCCTCCGGGCGGCCTTTTCCGTGCCGCTCGCCATGCCGGCATACGAATGCAGCGCGGTGCGTCGCGTCGCGGCGTCGTGCTAGCGTGTCCGGGTTGAACACGGGACATGCCATGACAGCCCCTTTGCGCCGCACCAAGATCCTCGCCACCCTCGGCCCCGCCACCGACACGCCGGGCCGCATCGAAGAGCTGCTCCGCGCCGGCGTGAACGTCGTGCGCCTGAACTTCTCCCACGGCACGTCCGAGCAGCACGCCGCGCGCGTGCGCAGCGTCCGTGAGGCCGCCGGGAAGCTCGGCCTGGAAGTCGGCGTGCTGGCCGACCTGCAGGGACCGAAGATCCGCATCGAGAAGTTCGCCACCGGCCGTGCCGAGCTCCGTGCCGGCCAACGTTTCGACCTGGTCTGCCGTGCCGACGCGCCGCCCGGCGATACGCGCAGCGTCGGCGTGAGCTACCTTGGTCTGGTCGACGACGTGCGCGCAGGCGACACCCTGCTGCTCGACGATGGCCTGGTCGCGCTGCGGGTGGAGGCGGTCGAGGGCGACACCATCCGCACCACCGTGCTCACCGACGGCGTGCTGTCCGACCGCAAGGGCCTCAACCGCCTCGGTGGCGGCCTGTCGCTGGGCGCGCTCACCGATGCCGACCGCGAACACATCCGCGTCGCGGTGGGGCTGGAGGTGGACTTTCTCGCCGTCTCCTTCTGCCGCTCGGCCGAGGACATCCACGAAACCCGCCGCCTCGCCGCCGAGGCCGGCGGCCGGCCGCACCTGGTGGCCAAGATCGAGCGCGCCGAGGCGATCGCGAACCTGCGCGAGATCGTCGACGCCGCCGACGCGGTGATGGTGGCGCGCGGCGACCTGGGGGTGGAGATCGGCGACGCTGAGCTGCCCGGCCTGCAGAAGAAGATCATCCGCGAGGCGCTGGAGCGCAACCGCGTGGTGATCACCGCCACCCAGATGCTGCAGTCGATGGTGGACAACCCGATCCCGACCCGGGCCGAGGTGCTCGACGTCGCCAACGCGGTGATCGACGGCACCGACGCGGTGATGCTGTCGGCCGAGACCGCCTCGGGCAGCTACCCGGTCAAGGCGGTGGAGGCGATGGTGCGCATCTGCCTCGGCGCCGAGCGCCAGTTCGACCACGACACCGATTTCGAGGCCGCCCCGCGCGGCCTGGCGCGCGCCGACCAGGCCATCGCGATGGCGACCATGTTCCTGACCGAGCACATCGACGTGCGCGGCATCGTCGCCCTGACCGAGTCCGGCGGCACCGCCCGCTACCTGTCGCGTTTCCGTTCCAACGTGCCGATCTACGGCCTGTCGCGGCACGCCGCGGCGCGCCGGCAGATGGCGCTGATGCGCGACGTCTACCCGGTGGCCTTCGACAGCCGCGGCCTGTCCTCGCGCGAGGCGGCCGGCAACGCCGTGCGCGAGCTCTTCGCGCTCGGTCTGCTGGCGGTCGGCGACCGGGTCGTGGTGACCAGCGGCGACAGCATGGAGTCCAAGGGCGCCACCAACACGCTGCGTCTGCTGGAAGTGGGCGAGGGCGGCGTGGCGGTCGGGCTGGGCGATCTCTGAGCGGTGTCACGGCCGGGGGCGCCGCGGACGGAGGAAATGACCCCGGCTGCTCAGCGACCTATAATGCCGGGCTTACCTTCCCACACCGCACAACGGATCCCCTCATGAGCATCGAGCAGCTGGAAGAGACCGCCCGCGCCATGGTCGCCCCCGGCAAGGGCATCATCGCCATCGACGAATCCACCAACACCATCCGCAAGCGCTTCGATGCGGTCGGGCTGGAGTGCACCGAGGAAAACCGCCGCGCCTACCGCGAGATGCTGCTGACCACGCCGGGCCTGGGCGAGCACATCTCCGGCGCGATCCTCTACGACGAGACCATCCGCCAGAAGACCCGCGACGGCGTGCCCTTCACCCAGGTGATGATGAAGAACGGCATCATCCCGGGCATCAAGGTCGACAAGGGCACCTTCCCGCTGGCCGGGTGCCCGGGCGAGGTCGTGACCGAGGGCCTGGACGGCCTGCGCGACCGCCTCAAGGAGTACTACGCGCTGGGTGCCCGCTTCGCCAAGTGGCGCGCGGTGATCAACATCGGCGACGACATCCCCACCGGCACCTGCATCGAGGCCAACAGCCACGCGTTGGCGCGCTACGCCTCGCTGTGCCAGGAGAACGGCCTGGTGCCGATGGTCGAGCCGGAAGTGCTGATGGACGGCAGCCATGACATCGAGACCTGCTACGAGGTCACCGAGGTGGTGCTGCGCTCGCTGTTCGGCGCCCTGTACGACTTCGACGTGATGCTCGAGGGCACCATCCTCAAGGCCTCGATGGTGCTGCCGGGCAAGGACTGCGCCGAGAAGGCCAGCGTCGAGGAAGTCGCCGCCGCCACCGTGCGCTGCCTGAAGTCCAGCGTGCCGGCGGTGCTGCCGGGCATCGTGTTCCTCTCCGGCGGCCAGTCCGACGAGGAGGCCACCGCCCACCTGGACGCGATGAACCGCATGGGGCCGCACCCGTGGCCGCTGAGCTTCTCCTACGGCCGCGCCATGCAGTCGGCCGCGCTGAAGCTGTGGGCCAAGGACATGGCCGGCAACTACGCCGCCGCGCAGAAGACCGTCGCCCAGCGCGCCAGGGAAAACGGCCTGGCCGCCCTGGGCCAGTGGACGAAGGCCGCGTAAGCGCCGCCCGAGCCAACGCTGCAACGACGGACGCCGGCCTCGGGCCGGCGTTCGTTTTTCCGGTTCGCGGCAGGTGTCACGGAACGAACGAAGCCACGCTTCGGTGCGGGAGCCGTTGTCCCGCGGCGCAGCGGCTCCTGCCGTGACCCGGGAGAGCGGAGGAGTGAGTGAAGAGGAGCGAGAAGTGAGAGAGGAGCATGGCTTCGAGACGCCGGCGCATCCCCTCGTTTCCCACTCCTCTTCACTCATTCCTCTTCACGCACTTCTCGCCTCCCCGGTCGCTGCTGAAGCCGTCAGCCTCGGCAGGCGACGAGGTCGTTCCTGCAAAGAGCGTTGCCTGCGGCTTCCGTGGCGGGCTTACCGCGCCTGCAGCGCCGTGCGATACACCTGCGCCATCCCGGCGCCGAAGCAGCAGAACAGCACGCGCTCCGGGAGCGCATGCGTCGCCAGCCAGTCGCGGACCGCATGCACCGCGACCTGCACGGCCAACTCGGGCGGATAGCCGTACACGCCGCAGCTGATCGCCGGGAACGCGATCGAGCCGATGCCGTGCGCCTCGGCCAGCCGCAGCGATTCGTGGTAGCAGGCGGCGAGCAGCTCGGGTTCGCCCGACGCGCCGCCATGCCACACCGGGCCGACGGTGTGGATCACGTATCGCGCCGGTAGCCGATGGCCGCCGGTGATGCGTGCCTGTCCGGTGGGACAGCGCACGCCGGGCCGCACTTCCGGCACCGCGCGGCAAGCTTCGAGCAAACCCGGCCCCGCCGCGCGATGGATCGCGCCGTCGACGCCGCCACCGCCCAGCATCCGCTCGTTGGCGGCGTTGACGATCGCGTCGACCGTCAGCCGGGTGATGTCGCCCTCGACCACTTCGATACGCACGCGTGGATGATACGCCCAGGGTATGGACACGACTGCGTCGCCGGCGCATGCGTTCTTCTCCACCAATGCCGCGAGACGGGTCGTACGATTTGCTGCGCCGCAAGATTGGCCTGCCATGCGTGTCGGGGCTATCCTCGAAACCCGTCGCCGTCCACGCCGGCACCGACCAGTCCTCCGCTGAAGGAGACGACGTGTCCGCCACGCCGCCTGACGTCAACCGGCGCCGCCGGGAACTGTGGGTGTTCGTGTTCCTGACTGTGGTGCTGTTCCCGCTGCTGGCGGTGGGGATCGTCTCGGGCTACGGATTCGTGGTCTGGATCTGGCAGATCTTCACCGGCCCACCCGGGGTGTGAATATGCCCACGCCGGCCGTCCCCGACCCCTCGCGTCGTGCCTTCCTGCGCGGCCGGCCGCGCCCGGCGCCGACGGTGCGGCCGCCGTGGGCGCTGGCGGAAGGCGGCTTCCTGGATGCCTGCACGCGCTGCGCCGAATGCGTCCGCGCCTGTCCCGAGCGCATCCTGAAGCTCGGCGACGGCGGCTATCCGACGGTCGATTTCTCCGCCGGCGAGTGCACCTTCTGCCAGGAGTGCGTGGTGGTGTGCGAGCCGCGCGCACTCGACCTGACCCGAGTCCACATCCCGTGGCACTGGGTCGCCGGCATCGCCGACACCTGTCTGGCTCGCCAGGGCATCGTCTGCGAGGGCTGCCGTGACGCCTGCCCAGAACATGCGATCCGCTTCCCGCCGCTGGGCGCGGTGGCGCGGCCGGTGCTCGATGCCGCGCTGTGCACCGGCTGCGGCGCCTGTCTGCGGGTCTGCCCGCCTGGCGCGATCGCTTTGCGCGACCGGCACGGAGAGGCTGCATGAGCGCACTGTTGCACATCGCCAGTTTCGTCGTCCACCACCGCCCGGAGGCCGCCGCGGCGCTCGACGCCGCGCTCGCCCGCCTCTCTGGCATCGAGCTGGCGCTGCGCGGGGACGGGCGCAGTGTGCTGCTGTGCGAGGGCGACAGCGAGACCGCGCTGCTCGATCGCGTCGAGGTGCTGCGCGCGCTCGATGGCGTGATCGGCGTGAGCCTGGTCTACCACCACGCCGAACCGTGCGAAGCCTTGATCAGGGAGATCGCCGATGACCACGCGCCGTGACTTCATCCGCCAGTCTGCCGTCGCCACCGCCGCCGCGGCGGCCGGCATCGGCCTGCCCGCCGCGGCGCAGAACGTGCTGCTGGAGCGTCCCGCCACCGAGATGAAGTGGGACAAGGCGCCGTGCCGTTTCTGCGGCACCGGCTGCGGCATCAACGTCGCGGTCAAGGACGGTCGCGTGGTCGCCACCCACGGCGACATTCACGCCGAGGTCAACCGCGGCCTGAACTGCGTCAAGGGCTATTTCCTCTCCAAGATCATGTACGGCAGCGACCGTCTGACCCGCCCGCTGCTGCGCAAGAAGAACGGCGTCTACGACAAGAACGGCGAGTTCGAGCCGGTCGGCTGGGACGAGGCCTTCGACGTGATGGCCGCGCAGTTCAAGCGCGTGCTCAGGGAGAAGGGGCCGGAAGCGGTCGGCATGTTCGGCTCCGGTCAGTGGACGATCTGGGAGGGCTACGCCGCCAACAAGCTGTTCAAGGCAGGTTTCCGCAGCAACAACATCGACCCCAACGCACGCCACTGCATGGCTTCGGCGGTGATGGGCTTCATGCGCACCTTCGGGATGGACGAGCCGATGGGCGTGTACGACGACATCGAGCACGCCGACGCCTTCGTGCTGTGGGGTTCGAACATGGCCGAGATGCACCCGATCCTGTGGACACGGGTGGCCGACCGCCGGCTCTCGCATCCGCACGTCAAGGTGGCGGTGCTGTCCACCTTCGAGCACCGCAGCTTCGACCTGGCCGACCTCCCGATCGTCTTCAAGCCGCAGACCGATCTGGTCATCCTCAACTACATCGCCAACCACATCATCCAGGCCGGCCGGGTCAACCGCGACTTCGTCGACCGGCATACCCGCTTCATGCGCGGCAACGACGACATCGGCTACGGCCTGCGTCCCGGGCATCCGCTGCAACAGGCGGCGAAGAACGCCGCCGACCCGGGCGGCGGCCAACCGATCGGGTTTGAGGAGTTCGCCGCCTTCGTGCGGCCTTACACGCTGGAACACACGGTACGCATGACCGGCGTCGACCGCGGTTGGCTGCAGCAGCTCGCCGAGCTGTACGCTGACCCGAAGACGAAAGTGACGAGCTTCTGGACCATGGGCTTCAACCAGCACACGCGCGGCGTGTGGGCCAACAACATGGTCTACAACCTGCACCTGCTGACCGGGAAGATCGCCACGCCCGGCAACAGCCCGTTCTCGCTCACCGGCCAGCCATCGGCCTGCGGCACCGCGCGCGAGGTCGGCACCTTCTCGCACCGGCTGCCGGCCGACATGGTGGTGACCAACCCCGAGCACCGCAGGAAGGCCGAGGACATCTGGAAGTTGCCCCCCGGCACCCTCCAGGAAAAACCCGGCCTGCACGCCGTCGAGCAGAACCGCGCGCTTCGCGACGGCCGCCTCAACGCCTACTGGGTGATGGTCAACAACAACCTGCAGGCGGCGGCGAACATCAATGAGGAGGGGCTGCCGGGCTACCGCAACCCGGACAACTTCATCGTTGTGTCCGAGGCCTATCCGACCGTCACCGCACAGGCTGCCGATCTGATCCTGCCGGCCGCGATGTGGGTGGAAAAGGAAGGCGCCTACGGCAATGCCGAGCGCCGCACCCAGTTCTGGCACCAGTTGGTGAAGGCGCCCGGCGAGGCGCGCTCGGACCTGTGGCAGCTGATGGAGTTCTCCAAGCGCTTCACCACCGACGAGTGCTGGCCGGAGGAACTGCTCGCCGCCCATCCGGACTATCGCGGCAAGACCCTGTTCGAGGTGCTGTTCCGCAACGGCCAGGTCGATGCCTTTCCGTTGAGCGACATCGCGGCAGGCTACGACAACGACGAGTCGCGCGCCTTCGGCTTCTACGTGCAGAAGGGCCTGTTCGAGGAATACGCCCGCTTCGGCCGCGGCAAAGGCAAGGATTTCGCCGACTTCGACACCTACCACCGCGTGCGCGGTCTGCGCTGGCCGGTGGTGGGCGGCAAGGAGACGCTGTGGCGCTACCGCGAGGGCAGCGATCCGTACGTGAAGGAAGGCGAGGGCTGGAGGTTCTACGGCAACGCCGACGGCAAGGCGGTGATCTGGGCGCTGCCCTACGAGCCGCCGCACGAGTCACCCGACGCCGAGTTCGACCTGTGGCTGGTCACCGGCCGCGTGCTCGAGCACTGGCATTCGGGCTCGATGACCATGCGCGTGCCCGAGCTGTACCGCAGCTTCCCGCAGGCACCGGTGTTCATGCACCCCGACGATGCCGCCGCGCGCGGCCTGCGCCGCGGCGACGAGGCGCGGATCCAGTCGCGGCGCGGCGAGATCGTCGCCCGCGTGGAGACGCGCGGACGCAACCGGCCGCCACGCGGGATGGTGTTCGTGCCCTGGTTCGATGCCAGCGTGCTGGTCAACAAGCTGTTGATCGATGCCAACGACCCGATCTCGCGGCAGACCGATTTCAAGAAATGCGCCTGCCGCATCGCGCGGGCCTGAGGGAGGGAGACCGATGCTGCTTCGACCGCATTGCGCCTTGCCGCTCGCCGCCGCCGTGCTGCTGGCCGCTGCCGCCTTCGCCCAGGACCCGGAGGCCGACGCGCCGGCCCCGCCCGAGCGCCCCTACCAGTCGATCGACGCTCTGCGCCGCGGCGCGCCGCTCGACACCGAGCCGCCGGCGGCGCCGATGGCGCGGGTCGAGAACATCGACCTGCGCCGCGCGCGCGGCTGGCCCGAGCAGCCGCCGACCATCCCGCACAGCATCGACGGCTACCAGCTTGACATCAACTCCAATCGCTGCATGGTCTGCCATTCGCGCGCCGGCGCCGAGCGCTTCCAGGCGCCGATGGTCAGCATCACCCATTTCATGGACCGCGACGGTCAGGTGCTGGCGCAGATCTCGGCGCGGCGCTGGTTCTGCACCCAATGCCATGTGGTGCAGACCGATGCGCGGCTGCTGATCGGCAACGATTTCATCGACGTCGACACCGTGATCGCCACCCGGCGGGGGGACTGACGCCATGTTCGAACGCTTCCGCGACGCCCTGCGCGCCGGCTGGGAGACGCTGCGCTCGCCCAGCGTCCACTTCAGCCTCGGCTTCCTCACGCTGGGCGGCTTCCTCGCCGGCATCGTCTTCTGGGGCGGCTTCAACACCGCGCTGGAGATCACCAACACCGAGAAGTTCTGCGTCTCCTGCCACGAGATGCGCGACAACGTGTTCGAGGAGCTGAAAAGCACCATCCACTACACCAACCGCTCGGGCGTGCGCGCCACCTGCCCGGACTGCCACGTGCCGCACGACTGGACCCACAAGATCGCCCGCAAGATGCAGGCCTCCAAGGAAGTCTGGGGCAAGATCTTCGGCACCATCGACACCCGCGAGAAGTTCCTCGACAAGCGACTGGAGCTGGCCATGCACGAGTGGGCCAGGCTCAAGGCCAACGACTCGCTGGAATGCCGCAACTGCCACAACTTCGAGTACATGGACTTCACCCGCCAGTCGCCGCGCGCCGCCCAGGTGCACGCGCGCTGGCTGGAAGGCGGCCAGAAGACCTGCATCGACTGCCACAAGGGCGTGGCCCACAAGCTGCCCGACATGCGCGGCATCCCGCAGGGCTGAGCCGCCGCCCCGCCGACGCGGCGTCTTCACGCCGCCTGCCCGGGGGGACGGGGTTAAAATCGGGTCCCGACCCCGCGAGTGGCCACCATGACCGAGTCGCGCCCGCTCCGATCCGCTCCGTTCGCCGTGAAGGTCGAGGCCGGACGGACCTACTGGTGGTGCGCCTGCGGCCGCAGTGCCAATCAGCCGTTCTGCGACGGAAGTCACCGCGGTACGGCGTTCCACCCGGTGCGATACGTGGCCGAACGGCGCGAATGGCTGTGGTTTTGCGGCTGCAAGCACACGGCCAGCCAGCCGTTCTGCGACGGATCGCACCGCACATTGGCCGATCCGCCGGGAACCTGACCACCGCCGCGCGGTCTAGCCCGGATCACGCAAGGAAAGCCTCCCCATCATGCGCAATACCGCCACGCGCCTCGCCGCGCTCTTCTCCCTCGCCCTGTTCCTGATCGCCTGCGGTGGCGGCAACGGCAACGGCCGCGGCCCGGGCGCCGGGCTGACCGTGGTCACCACGGTGGTCGCGCCGGTGCAGTGGCGCGACACCCTGGAAGCGCTGGGCACCGCCCGCGCCAACGAATCGGTGGTGATCACCGCCAAGGTCAACGAGACGGTCGAGCGGGTGAACTTCGACAGCGGCGACTACGTCGAGGCCGGCCATGTGCTGGTGGACCTGTCCGGCCGGGTCGAACTGGCCGGGCTGGAAGAGGCGCGCGCCGCCTACCGCGAGGCCGAGCAGCAGCTCAGGCGCGGCGAGGAACTGGCTGCCCGCCAGCTGATCCCGGCCAGCCAGCTCGATACCCTGCGCGCCACCCGCGATGCCGCGCGCGCGCGCATGGACGCGATCCGCGCCCGGTTGTCCGACCGCGTCATCACCGCGCCGTTCGACGGCGTGCTCGGCCTGCGCCAGGTCAGCCCCGGCAGCCTGCTCACGCCGGGCGCGCCGATCACCACGCTCGACGACATTTCGGTGATCAAGCTCGACTTCTCGGTGCCCGAGAGCTACCTGTCGGTGCTCACGCCGGGGCAGGAAGTGACCGCCGCCAGCGTGGCCTGGCCGGGGGTGGAGTTCCGCGGCGTGGTGCGCTCGCTGGACTCGCGCGTCGACCCGGTCACCCGCGCCATCACCGTGCGCGCCGAGCTGCCCAATCCCGAACGCAAGCTGCGGCCCGGCATGCTGCTGACCGTGAACGTGGCGCAGCCGCCGCGCGAGGCCTTGGTGGTGCCGGAGCTGGCGCTGGTGCAGGTCGGCCGGCAGGCCTACGTGTACCGCGTCGACGCCGAGAACCGCGTGGCGCAAGTGCCGGTGACCACCGGCGTGCGCCGTCGCGGCGAGGTCGAGATCGTCGAGGGGCTGTCGGCCGGCGACCGCATCGTGGTCGAGGGCACGGTCAAGCTGCGCCCGGGGGTGCGCGTGGTCGAGGCCGGCGCCGGCAGCGACGGCAGTCTCGCCAGCGGAGGCTGAGCCGATGAGACTGTCCGACCTGTCGATCCGCCGCCCGGTCTTCGCGACCGTGGTGAGCCTGCTGCTGGTGGTGCTGGGCGTGCTCAGCTTCACCCGCCTGCCGTTGCGCGAGCTGCCCAACATCGACCCGCCGATCGTCTCGGTGGACGTGAACTACCCTGGCGCCTCGGCGGCGGTGGTCGAGAGCCGCATCACCCAGGTGCTGGAAGACGCGGTCAGCGGCATCGAGGGCATGCAGACGCTGGAGTCGCGCAGCCGCAACGGCCGCGCCAGCCTCACCCTGGAGTTCAGCCTCAACCGCGACATCGAGAGCGCCACCAACGACGTGCGCGATGCCGTCAGCCGCGTGCTCTCGCGCCTGCCCGACGAAGCCGACCCGCCGCAGGTGGCCAAGGTCTCCGGCGACGCCGAGGTCATCCTCTGGCTCAACCTCAATTCGCCGACGATGGACTCGCTGGCGCTGACCGACTACGCGCGTCGCTACATCGTCGACCGGCTGTCCTCGATCGACGGCGTCGCCCAGGTGCGCGTCGGTGGCGAGCAGCGCTACGCGATGCGCATCTGGCTCGACCGCCAGGCGCTGGCGGCGCGCGGCCTGACCGTGGCCGACGTCGAGGCGGCATTGCGGCGGGAGAACATCGAGCTGCCCGCCGGTTCGATCGAGTCCGAGACCCGCGACTTCCTGCTGCGCATGGAGCGCGGCTACGCCTCGGCCGAGGAGTTCCGCCAGCTCGCCCTGACCAAGGGCGCCGACGGCCACGTGGTGCGGCTGGGCGAGGTGGCGCAGGTCGAGCTGGAGTCGGCCGACCGCCGCGCCTACTTCCGCGGCAACGGCCTGCCGCAGATCGGCCTGGGCGTGGTCAAGACCTCCACTTCCAACAGCCTGGAGGTGGCCCGCGCGGTCAAGGACGAGGTCGAGCGGCTGCAGCGGGTGCTGCCCGAGGGCATGAACCTCACGGTCGCCTTCGACTCCACTGTGTTCATCGACGTCGCCGTGGACCGCGTCTACAAGACCCTGATCGAGGCGATGGTGCTGGTGCTGGCGGTGATCTGGCTGTTCCTGGGCAGCGCCCGCGCCGCGCTGGTGCCGGCGGTGACGGTGCCGGTGTGCCTGGTCTCGGCCTTCATCGCGCTGTACGCCTTCGGCTTCTCGATCAACCTGCTCACCCTGCTGGCGCTGGTGCTGTGCATCGGCCTGGTGGTGGACGACGCCATCGTGGTGCTGGAGAACTGCCAGCGCCGCGCCGACCTGGGCGAGCCGAAGGAGGTCGCCGCCATGCGTGGCACCCGCCAGGTCGCCTTCGCGGTGATCGCCACCACCGCCGTGCTGGTGGCGGTGTTCCTGCCGGTGGCCTTCCTGGAAGGCAACAACGGCCGCCTGTTCCGCGAACTGGCGGTGGTGATGGCCGGCGCCATCGCCATCTCCGCCTTCGTCGCGCTCAGCCTGACGCCGATGATGTGCTCGCGGCTGGTGCGCCCGCACCAGGCCCGGCCGACCGGCTTCAACGGCTGGGTGGACCGCC
Source organism: Rehaibacterium terrae (assembly GCF_014202935.1). Lineage (GTDB taxonomy): Bacteria > Pseudomonadota > Gammaproteobacteria > Xanthomonadales > Xanthomonadaceae > Rehaibacterium > Rehaibacterium terrae. The sequence goes on from NZ_JACHHX010000005.1 coordinate 31,666, forward strand.
GCCTGCAGGCGCTGGCCGCCGCCTACCGTCGCCTGCTCGCGCGCGTGGTCGGCCGCCCGCTGCTGTTCACCGGCGTTCTGCTGGCCACCCTCGCCGCCAGCGGGCTGATGCTCAACCTGGTGCCGCGCGAGCTGGCCCCGCCCGAGGACCGTGGCGCCTTCTTCGCCATGATCGTCGGCCCCGAGGGCGCGGGTTTCGATTACACCGTGCAGCAGATGGAGCAGGTCGAGCGCCGGCTGCTGGCCTACGCCGGTGAGGACGGGCCGGTGGACCGCGTCAACACCCGCGTGCCCGGCGGCTTCGGCGCCAGCGAGGAGATGCACACCGGCCAGGCCATCGTGCTGCTCAAGCCGTGGAACCAGCGCAGCATCTCCACCGCCGAGCTGGTCGAGATGGTGCGCGCCGACCTCGCCGACCTGCCCGGCGTGGTGGCGCGTCCGACGGTCCGCTCCGGCCTGGTGCGCAGCGGCGGCCAGCCGTTCCAGGTGGTGCTGGGGGGTGCCAACTACGAGGAACTGGTCGAGTGGCGCGACCGCCTGCTGGCGCGGATGGAGGAGAACCCCGGCCTGTTCGGCGCCGACTCCGACTACAAGGAGACCCGCCCGCAGCTGCGCGTGCAGATCGACCGCGAGCGCGCCGCCGATCTCGGGGTGTCGGTCGGCGACATCGGCCGCACCCTGGAGACCATGATGGGCTCGCGCCGCGTCACTACCTTCGTGCAGGACGGCGAGGAGTACGACGTGATCCTGCAGGCCCGCCTGCAGGACCGCACCGAGCCGGCCGACCTCAACAACCTCTACGTGCGCGCCCGCGGCGGCCAGCTGGTGCCGCTGGCCAGCGTGGTCACGCTGAGCGAGGTGGCCGAGCCTGGCACGCTCAACCGCTTCAATCGCCTGCGTGCGATCACGCTCAGCGCCGGCATCGCGCCGGGCTACACCCTGGGTGCGGCGCTGGACTGGATCCAGAAGGTCGCCGAGGAAGAGCTGCCGGAAACCGCCGTGCTCGACTACAAGGGCGAGTCGCGCGAATACATCCAGTCCGGCAGCGCGGTGCTGTTCACCTTCGCGATGGCGCTGCTGGTGGTGTACCTGGTGCTGGCGGCACAGTTCGAGAGCTTCATCCATCCGTTCGTGATCATGCTGACCGTACCGCTGGCCGTGCTCGGCGCCCTGATCGGCCTGGCGGTGACCGGCAACACGCTCAACCTGTTCAGCCAGATCGGCATCGTCATGCTGGTCGGCCTGGCGGCCAAGAACGGCATCCTGATCGTCGAATTCGCCAACCAGCGCCGCGATGCCGGCCGCAGCGTGCGCGAGGCGATCCTGGATGCGGCCGAGGTGCGCCTGCGACCGATCCTGATGACCTCGATCGCCACCATCGCCGGCGCCATTCCGCTGGTGATGGCCACTGGCCCGGGTTCCAACAGCCGCGCCGCGATCGGCGTGGTGGTGGTATTTGGCGTCGCCTTCTCCACGCTGTTGTCGCTGTTCGTGGTGCCGGCGTTCTACGCGCTGCTGGCGCGCTACACCCGTTCGCCGGACGCCTTGGCACGCAAGATCGCGCAGATGGACGAAAACACCCGGGACGTCGATGGCCGCGCGCACGCCTGAGCGCGACCGCGCCCGCCCACCCGTGCGGCGCGCGTCGGAAGTGCGCCTGTACGGGCTCAATGCCTGTCTGGCCCTGTTCGCCCGCCGCCCGCAGGACCTGCGCAAGCTGTGGCTGAGCGAATCGCGCATCGGCGCGCTCAAGCCGGTGCTGGCCTGGTGCGTGAAACAGCGCATCGGCTACCGCGTGGTGGCCGACGAGGATCTGGCGCGGCTGGCCGGCAGCAGCCACCACGAAGGCGTGGTGTTCGACGCGTTGCGCCGCGAGGAGCCGACGCTGGAGGCCTGGCTGCGCGGCTTGCCGCTCGAAGGCCCGGTGCTGGCGTTGTGGCTGGACGGCGTTGGCAATCCGCACAACCTCGGCGCGATCCTGCGCTCGGCGGCCCACTTCGGCGTGGCTGGCGTGCTGCTGCCGCACGGCAGCGGACTGGGGCTTTCCGGCGCCGCCGCACGGGTGGCCGAGGGCGGCGCCGAGGCGGTGCCGCTGGTGCGCCTGCCGGCGATGCGCGAGGCGTTGCAGCGGCTCGCCGCGGCCGGCTTCGCGCTGGCCGCCACGGTGGTGCGCGACGGCACGCCGCTCTACGCCGCCGAACTGCCGGCGCGGCTGGTGCTGGTGATGGGTGCCGAAGGCGAGGGCGTCGATCCGGCGCTGGCCGCGGCCTGTGCACAGCGGCTGGGCATTCCCGGCACCGGTGCGGTCGAGAGCCTCAACGTCGCCGCCGCCACGGCGGTGTTCCTCGGCGAATGGTGGCGCCGACACCGCCAGCCGTACCCGCTGGATCGGTAGCAGCAGGAGCAACGGACCCGGCCAGGCAAGGCAGGGCAGCCGGCACCACGCGCCGACCGGGTCGCTGCAGGATCGCCGCCCTGCGCAGCCCATCGGCGCTGATGCCGCCAGTTGTCGCAAGTTCACCCGCGCCCGGGCATCATGTCCGTCCTTTCAACGACCCAAGTCCGGCCGATGCGTGAACGCATCCTGATCGCCTGCGTCCTGCTGCTGCTCGCCCTGCCGGCACTGGCCGCCAAGCGCAGCAGCTACGACGTCGACTATCTGGTCGAGTTCCTGCCCGCGGAGAAGGTCGCGGCGGTGACGATCAGCGTGCGCCCGGGCACGGGAATGGCCAACAGCTTCGACTTCCGCATGGACCCGAGGCGCTACACGCAGATCGAGGGCGACGGCACGGTCGAGCGCGATGGCGACCGCCTGCTGTGGGATCCGCCGGCCACGGGCGGTGAGCTGCGTTACCGCTACCGCATCGACAAGCGCCGCCGCGGTGGCGGTTACGACGCGCGCATCACCGAGCACTGGACGATCGTGCGCGGCGATCACCTGATTCCCTCCGCGGTGGTGCGCACCACGCCGGGCGCCGATTCGCGGGCGAGGTTGCGCTTCAAGCTGCCCGAAGGCTGGAGCGTCGACACGCCGTGGAAACTGGCCAGCGACGGCAAGAGCTACGTCATCGTCAACCCCGAGCGCCGTTTCGACCGGCCGACCGGCTGGATGATCGCCGGCGACATCGGCATCCGCCGCGAGCAGCTGGACGGCATGGAGGTCGCGGTCGCCGCGCCGCGCGGCGAGGCGATGCGGCGCAACGAGGTGCTGGCGATGGTGCACGTCAGCTATCCCGAGCTGCAGGCCGCGTTCGGCAAGCTGCCGAGCAAGATACTCATCGTCGGTGCCGGCGACCCCATGTGGCGCGGCGGCCTGTCCGGGCCGCGCTCGCTGTACATGCATGCCGCCCGCCCGCTGATCAGCGAGAACGGCACCAGCACCCTGATGCACGAGCTGGTGCACGTCATCACACGCATCCAGGGCACCCACGAGCCGTGGATCGCCGAGGGCATCGCCGAGTACTACTCGCTGAGCCTGCTGTACCGCTCGGCGCTGATCAGCGAGGCGCGTTACCAGCGTGGTCTGGAGTGGATGCGCAACCACGGCCGCAGCGTGAGGACGCTGCGTGGCGTACGCTCGCACGGCCCGGTGACGGCGCGTGCGGTAACGCTGTTTGCCGAGCTCGACGCCGAGATCCGCGAGCGCAGCGGGGGCGAGCGCGACCTCGACGACGTCGTGCAGGCGCTGATGAAGATCCGCCGGCCGACGCTGGAGGATCTGCGCCGTGCCGCCGAGGACGCGATCGGCGCCCCGTCGAAGACCCTGCAGTCGCGCGTGCTGGACTAGCTGGCCGTCGGAGAACGGCCCGCCGCCCGCCAGCCCGCCCGGCCCTCGGCGCGTCGCACGAACTTGGCGCGGAGGCTGGTGCGGTGGGGCGTGCCCCGGTCAACGGTTTTGCACGGCCTCGCGCGGCGCGCTGCCGAAATCGCCCTCGGCCTCCGCCGCCAGGTAGGCGAAGGCGGCGTAGGCGGCGACCTGCTGGTCGAGCGCCTCGGGGTCGATCTTGTCGAGGGTGTCGTCCGGGGTGTGGTGGTAGTCGAAGTAGTCGCTGCCGTCCTGGGCGAGCTGCGCCCAGGCCATGCCGCGCTGCGCCAGCGGGATGATGTCCGGGCCCGGGCCGCCGACGCCGCGCTCGGTGACGATGCCCAGCGGCGCCAGTACCTGGCCGATGCGCTCGATCGCGTCCCAGGCCGAGTCCTTGACACCGGCGCGCAGGGCGTAGATGCGCCCGGCCCCGAAATCGCTCTCGGCGCCGATCAGGTGCCGGGTGATCGCGTCGGCATGGCGGGCGGCGTAGGCGTAGGCGCCGAGCAGGCCGATCTCCTCGGCGCCCCAGGCGATCACCCGCACGCTGCGACGCGGCCGCTGCGTCTTGTCGAGCTGGCCGATCAGCGCGCCGGCGGCCATGGTGATGGCGATACCGGCGCCGTCGTCGAGCGCGCCGGTGCCGAGGTCCCAGGAGTCCAGGTGGGCGCCGATCACCACCACCTCGTCGGGGCGCTCGCGTCCGGTGATCTCGCCGATCACGTTGTGGGTGGTGTGTTCGCCGATCGTGCCGGCCTCGAAGTCCAGCCGCAGCCTGACCGGCTGGCCGCGCGCGAGCAGGCGCAGCAACTGGTCGGCGTCGGGGTTGGACAGGGCGGCGGCCGGGATCTTCGGTACGTCGTCCACGTAGCGCATGTTGCCGGTGTGCGGGAAGCGCGCCGAGTTGGTGCCGATCGAGCGGATGACGATGGCCTTGGCGCCGAGCCGGGCCGCTTCCACCGCGCCGTTGCTGCGCGCGACCACCGCCGGGCCGTAGCCGCTGCCGTCGATGAAGCGTTCCATGCGGTTGCTGATGAAGGCGATCTTGCCTGCCAGGCTGCCCTCGGGCGCCTCGCGCAGCGCCTGCAGGGTGGGGAACTCGGCGATCTCCGCTTCCAGCGCGCCGTCGGTGCCCACGCTGCCGCCCAGGGCGGTGATCACCAGCGGCTGGGCGAAGGCGCCGACCACCTCGGCGCGCGCGTGACCACGCCGCCAGACCGGGATGGTCACCGGCTCGGTCCAGACCCGGTCGAAACCCAGCGCCTTGAACTTCGCGACCGCCCAGGCCACCGCGCGGGCATCGGCCTGGCTGCCGGGCAGGCGCGGGCCGACGGTGGTGGTCAGGTCCTCGACGATGTCGAAGGCCGGCGTGCCGGCCAGCGCCCTGTCGCGCAGCGCCTCGGCGATCGGGATGGCGCGCTCGGGGATGCGGGTGGGCGTGTCCGCCGCGGCGGTGGCGGCAGTGAGGACCAAGGCCAGGCCAAGCATGCGCAGCATCGACGAGCTCCTGGAAAAACGAACGCCGGCATCTGCCGGCGTTCGCGAGTGTAGCCCATGCCTGCGGGCCGGGACCGGTGACGAAAGACACACTCCGGGCCAGCGCCGGGACAATGCCGGACGGGCCTGGCCCGCTCAGCGCGACTTGAGCGCGTCGCGGATCTCGGTGAGCAGCCTGACCTCGGCGCTGGGCTCGGGCGGCGGCGCGGGCGTGGCTTCCTCCTTGCGCTTGAGGCGGTTCATGACCTTCACCACCACGAAAATGGCGAAGGCGATGATCACGAAGTCGATCACCGTCTGCAGGAAGGCGCCGTAGCGCAGCAGCACCGGCTCGCCGCCATCCACGCCCTCGCGCAGGGTGATGGCGAGGTCGCCGAAGTGCACGCCGCCGACCAGCAGGCCGATCAGCGGCATCAACAGGCCGTCCACCAGCGACGAGACGATCTTGCCGAACGCGGCGCCGATCACGATGCCGACCGCCAGGTCGACCACGTTGCCGCGCATGGCGAATTCCTTGAACTCCTTCATCAGGCTCATGGTGCTCCCCTCTCGGATCCGGGCCGGGTTGCCCGTGGGCGGCAATCTACATGGCCGGCACGCGGCGTGACGATGCTCGCTGCGGGAGGGGGTGAGACGCGACCGGCCGCCGCGGGGTCTTCCGGGGCACGGCTTATGCCGTCTGCGCAAGCCTCAGGCGGCGAAGCCGCCGGCGAACTCGACCAGCCCGTCGATGCCGGCGCGGAAGCGGTCGCCCGGCCGCAGCGCGGCGACGCCGGCCGGGGTGCCCATGAAGACGAGATCGCCGGCCTTGAGGTCGTACAGCGTCGACAGCGCCTGGATCACCTCGGCCACGCCGAACACCATCCGGTCCAGCGTCGCCTGCTGGCGCAGCTCGCCGTTGACCTCCAACCACAGCCGCCGCTGTGCGATTGCGCCGGCCTCGGTTGCCGGCACGATCTCGCTCACCGGCGCGGAGCGGTCGAAGCCCTTGGCGGTGTCCCAGGGCAGGCGCTTGTCCTTGGCGATAGCTTGCAGGTCGCGGCGGGTCAGATCCAGGCCGACGCCGTAGCCGAACACCAAGTCGAGCGCGGACGCGAGCGGTACCTCGCCGTCGGCGTCGCGGCCCAGCGCGACCACCAGTTCCACCTCGTGGTGCAGGTCGGCAGTGCCGCGCGGGAAGGGCATGTCGCCGCCGCCGGGCACCACCGCATCGGCCGGTTTCATGAAGAAGGTGGGCGTGCCGCGCTCCACGCTGGCGCCCATCTCCTTCGCATGCTCGGCGAAATTGCGGCCCACGCAGTAGATGCGGTGCACCGGAAAGCGTGCGGCGGTGCCGCGCACGGCAAGGCTGGGGATGGCGGGGGCGGGAAAGAGGTAGCGGCTCATCCGTCAGGGCGGGACGGCAGGGCGGGACGGGCGGGGGCGCCCGGGGCGGCGACCGGTCGAGGCGAGCGCGACCGCGGCAGGACGACGGCTCAGCGCGAGGCCAGCGGCGGGTGGTGCTTGCGGACGACGGTGTACTCGCCGTCGATCACGCCACCCTCGGCGGCGGCCGGACGGCTGCGGCGGAACAGGGCCCCGCCGATGCGCCAGAGCGCGGCGGCGGCCAGCATCGCCAGCCCGAGGAACAGTCCGCCGACCACCAGCAGCGCCAGCACGCCGACGCCCACCAGCCCCAGGAACACGCGCAGCAGCGGGTGGCGGGGCTTGCGGAACTCGAAGCGGGTCCAGGTGGATTGGAATCGCGACATGGCGGCTGACCGGCTGTGGGACAATGGCGCGCCCCGGGTGGGGCGTCGCGCGGACCCCGAATGCTACAGAGTGATGACGAGGCAGTCGTGAGAACTTCGTTAAGCGCCATCGATCAGATTCCGGACGGCGGCGCGACCGAAGTCGAGGCCGAGGTGCAGGGCGTGCCCGAGTCGCTGATCCTGGTCCGCGAGGGGATGCAGGTGGCGGCCTTCCTCAACATCTGCCCGCATGCCGGCCGCCGGCTGGACTGGGCGCCGGGGCGCTTCCTGATCGACAAGGGGCGGCTGGTCTGCGCCGCCCATGGCGCGACCTTCGAGCGGATGAGCGGCGAGTGCGTGGCCGGGCCTTGTCGCGGCCAGTCGCTGCGCGCGGTCGCGGTCGAGGTGCGCGACGGCCAGATCTGGCTGGCCGAGCCGCATGCGCGGTAAACCCGGCCCAGGTCCTGCTGGCAGGGTGTCCGCGCCACATCGCGGCGCAGGCCAGGCCCGGCGTTTCAGAACATCAGATTGACCACCAGCAGCACCACCGCCAGGTAGAGCAGGGTCAACGGCAGGCCGACCCGCAGCAGGTCGCGCGGCCGGTAGCCGGCCGGGCCGGCGATCACCGACAGCACCGGGTTGGAGGCGCTGAGGAAGTTGTTCGATGCCGACAGCGCGACGATCAGCGCGAACACGGTCGGATTGCCGCCGACCGCGATGGCGAAGTTGATCGCCATCGGCACCATCACCACGGTGGCGCCGACATGGGTGATGACCAGTGCGAACAGCGTGGTGAGCAGACCGACCGCGGCCTCCAGCACCCAGATCGGCCAGTCGCCGCCCAGCCGGGTGAGCACCTGCTGCGACACCCAGGCCGCGGTGCCGGTGGCGTCCATCGCCCAGCCGAGCGGAATCAGCGAGGCCATCAGGAAGACGGTCTTCCAGTTGATCGCGCTGTAGGCCTCGTCCATGTTCAGCACGCCCAGCACCAGCATGCCGACCGCGCCGGTCATCAGCGCCACCGGCACCGGCAGCTCGGCCGACAGCGCCAGGCCGAGCGCCACGGCGAACACCAGCAGCGCGTGCCAGAGCTTGTGCGGTCGCTGCTCCTCCTTGGGGTAGTCGGTGACCACGACGAAGTCGCGGCTCTCGGCGGCGGCGGCCAGGTCCTGCCAGATGCTGTGGAAGACCAGCATGTCGCCGGCCTTGATCGGCATGTGGCGGATGTCTTCGCGCCAGACCTGGCCGTCGCGGTTGATCGCCAGCAGGCTCAGGCCGAACCGCTTGCGCAACTGCAGCTCGGCCTGGGTCTTGCCGATATAGCGCGAGGTCGGCGGCACCACCGCCTCGGAGATGCCGGCGCGGCTGGGGTTGAACAGGTCGCCGAAGTGGCGCAGCCGTGGCGACACGCGCAGCAGGTTGTTCTGCGCGTAGTCGTTGATTTGCTCGCGGGTGCCCATCACGCCGAGCACGCTGCCGACCCAGATCATGGTGTCGGCCGGCGGCGCCAGCCGCGACTCGTTGCCGCTCTTGATCGCCAGGAACAGTGGCGCGCCCTTCTGTGCCTCGGCCTCGCCCACCGACATGCCGACCAGCGGGCTCTCGGAGGTGACGGTGAGCTCGAACACATCGCCCTCGATGCCGTAGGCCTGGGCGAAGTAGCTCTCGGTGCGTGCCGGGGTGACGTTCTTGTCCTCGCCGACCAGCCACTTGCGGCCGACCAGGCGGAAGAACAGCAGGCCGAGCAGCAGCAGGGCGAGGCCGATCGGGATCGGCGCGAACATGGTGAACGGCTGCAACGTGGCCACGCCCGGCGGCAGGTTGCGGTTGGCCGAGAGCAACAGGTCGTTGAGCATGATCAACGGCGAGTTGCCGACCATGGTCAGGCTGCCGCCCATCACGATCGCCACGCCGATCGGCAGCAGCAGGCGCGACAGGGCGATGCCGGTGCGCGCCGACAGGCGTGAGGCGACCGGCAGGAACAGCGCCGCCGCGGAGGGGTTCTGCATCACCGAGGAGACGCCGCCGGCAATCGCGGAGGTGAGCAGGATCAGCCGCTCCTCCATGCCCCGGGACACGCGCAGCAGCCACACCGCCAGGCGGTTGAGCGCGCCGGTGCGGTCCAGGCCGGCGCCCAGGATCATCGTGGCGATCACCGAGATGACCGCGTTGCCGGCGAAGCCGTCGAACAGCTGGTCGGCCGGGACCAGGCCGAGCAGGCCGAGGGCGACCAGGACGATCAGCGCGGTGACGTCGGGCCGCAGCTTCTCCACCATGAACATCACCATGGTGAAGCCCACCAGCCCGAGCACCAGCATCATCTCGGTGGTGAGCGCCAGGCCGGCGGGGCCGATGTCCAGGCCGATCTCCATGGCGTTGCCGCGCGTGCCTCCCCCGGTTCGGTTGCGTCAGATGCGGTCGTAGAGCAGATCCCACACCCCGTGGCCCAGCCGCAGCCCGCGCGCCTCGAAGTGGGTCTGCGGACGCCACGGCGGCCGCGGCAGGTGGCCGCCCGGGCCGGCCCGGTTGCGCAGGCGCGGCTCGGCGTCGAGCACCTCCCACATGTGCCGGGCATAGTCGGCCCAGTCGGTCGCCAGGTGCAACAGCCCGCCCGGACGCAGCCGTTCTGCCAGCAGCGCGGCGAACCCGGGCTGAATCAGCCGGCGCTTGTGGTGGCGCTTCTTGTGCCACGGGTCGGGGAAATAAATGCGGATCTCGTCGAGGCTGCCGGGCGCGATCTCCTGGCCGAGCACCTCGACCGCGTCGTGGCAGTACACGCGCACGTTGTGCAGGTCGGCTTCGGCCAGCGCGTTGAGCAGGCGGCCCACGCCGGGGCGGTGCACCTCGACGCCGATGAAGTCGCGCGCCGGCTCGTGCTCGGCGGCATGGCGCAGCGCCTCGCCGTTGCCGAAGCCGATTTCCAGCACCCGCTCGGCGTGGCGGCCGAAGACGGCGTCGAAGTCGCGCGGCCGGCCGGTGTAGTCGAGCCCGTAGCGCGACCAGTGCGTCGCGAAGGCGCGCTCCTGCGCCCCGGTCAGCCGACCCTGGCGCAGCACGAAGCTGCGTACCTGGCGGCGGCCGGGTTCGCCGGTGAAGGGCTTCTTCGGGCCGTCGGGCGGGGTGCTGGACTCGTCGGCGGACATCCGTGTCGTCCGCCTCAGAAGAAGGTGCCGTCGAGCGGCGACGAGGCGCTGGCGTGGCGCTTGCGCGGAATGCGGCCGGCGAGGAAGGCCTCGCGGCCGGCCTCGACCGCCTTCTTCATCGCGCTCGCCATCAGCACCGGGTGCTTCGCCCCGGCGATGGCGGTGTTCATCAGCACGCCGTCGCAGCCCAGCTCCATCGCGATGGCGGCGTCCGAAGCGGTGCCGACGCCGGCGTCGACCAGGATCGGCACCTTGGCGTTCTCGACGATCTCCAGCAGGTTCCACTTGTTCTGGATGCCCAGGCCCGAACCGATCGGCGCGGCCAGCGGCATCACTGCCACACAGCCGATCTCTTCCAGCCGCTTGGCGACGATCGGATCGTCCGAGGTGTAGACCATCACCTGGAAACCCTCGGCCACCAGCGTCTCGGCGGCCTTGAGCGTCTGCACCACGTCCGGGAACAGGGTCTTGGGGTCGCCCAGCACCTCCAGCTTCACCAGCGCATGGCCGTCGAGCAGCTCGCGCGCCAGCCGGCAGGTGCGCACCGCGTCCTCGGCGCTGTAGCAGCCGGCGGTATTGGGCAGCAGGGTGTATTTCGACGGCGGCAGGACGTCGAGCAGGCTGGGCTGGTCCTTGTCCTGGCCGATGTTGGTGCGGCGGATGGCGACGGTGACGATCTCGGCGCCGGCGGCCTCGGTGGCCAGGCGGGTTTCCTCGAAATCCTTGAACTTGCCGGTGCCGGTGAGCAGGCGAGAACGGTAAGTCTTGCCGGCGATCACCAGCGGGTCGTGCGGGGCGTTCTGATTCATGTTTGTGCAGCGCGGGGCAGGCGTCCATGGTACCAGCGCCGCCCATCCGCTGCCCACGCGCCGTTCGTCGGCAACGGACGATCCCGCGCTTGTGGCGATGGCCGGGCTGGCGTTGTATTCGCGTCTACCTGAAGCGGGTGGTTCCGACAAAGGGCAAGGCCGCAACGGCCGCGCAAAGCCACGGGCCGGGAGCGATCCCGACGGCCGGGCTGCCTGAACCCTCACCAAGGTGGCGCGGCGTCCCCGCGCGGTCGACAAGGCACACCCGGCGCGAGCCGGGGCCGCAAAGCCAAGGGTCCTGGAATCCGATGTCCCCCTGTTCCCAGGACAGCCCGGCTCCCGAATCCGCCGGAGACGCGCGCGTCTCGGATTAGGTCTCGTCAAGAGCACACCCGGCGTGAGCCGGGGCCGCAAAGCCGACGGATGCTCCCCGACCCCCGGGGGGGATGGCCGGGCTGCCGAGCGTGGAACAGGGGTTCCGGGGCGGCACAAACCACGCACCCGGACTCCGCGTAAGGAGTCCTGAGACCATGAAACTTCCCAAACTGACCCATGGGGCGCTGGCGGCCGCATTGGCCGTGTTCGCACTGGGCACGGGCAGCGCGTACGCCACCCATGTGGATCCCATTCTCGTGGCCGGCAATCCCAACTGCCCCAGCCAGGGCTTCGGGATCGGCTTCAAGCCCCAGCCCGAGCCGCCACCGGCCGGCACCTACACCATCCCGGGCACCAGCCACACTCTCACCATCACCTACGTCAGCACCTCGTCGGGCCAGACCTTCGACTGGACCTCGACGCTCGGCATGGACGCGGTGATCGTCAAGGGCGGCCCCAACGCCAACCTCTACGTCTACAACCCGCCGGCGGCCAGCCTGGGCGACACCGGGCTGCATGCGCCGGTGAACCCGAACGGACAGTACGCTGGCGTCAGCCACATCGAGTTCTGTCTCGGTGAGGAACTCGAGCCCAACATCGTCGCCGACAAGCAGATGAGCGGCGAATGGGAGCGCGAGTGGACCTGGGAGCTCGAGAAGACGGTCAGTCCGAACGTGCTCGACCTGTTCGTCGGCGACAGCCACCAGGTCAAGTACACCATCACGACCAGCGCCGAGGCGGCGGTGACCTATCGCCTGAGCGGCACCATCGTGGTGACCGACAGCACCACGCCCAGCCAGGTGCAGAGCTTCGCGGCCTTCGCCGACGTGCTGACCCTGTACGACGCCGCCGACAACGTCGTGGCCACGCTGGACACCACCGGCGGGTCGGCGCTCGACCAGAAGTTCGCCGCCGCGCACAGCGGCTGCGACCAGCTCAGCATCTCGGGCACGCAGATCTTCAGCTGTTCGTTCGCACTGGAGCTGACCGAGGCCGATATCGCCAACCTGGCCGACGTCCGTCGTGCCGCGAACGAGGCGGTGGTCGAGTTCAACTTCCCGAGCGGCGTCCTGGGCGCGAGCGACACGGCCGAGTACACGTTCAATGCCAGCCCGGACATCGAGATCGACGAGCAGCTGAACGTCGTCGATCCGGATCTGCCGGCGCTGAACCACGTGGCCAATGCCCCGGCCGGCAGCGAAGTCTCGGCGAACGCGACCTACACCTGCGACGCAGGCGACCGCCGCGTGACCAACACCGCGACCGGTACCGCCAACGACAGCGGCGACGAGGTCAGCGACAGCGCGCACGTCGACATCTACTGCCGCGAGGTCAGCATCGAGAAGACCGCCGATGCCAAGTTCGACCGCACCTACCGCTGGGAGGCCGACAAGTTCGTGCTCATCTCGGCCGCCAAGTTCGCCGAGCTGGATGCCGAGTACGCCGACACCTGCGAGCTGATCGAGGGCGGCGACCACGACGGCAAGTACAAGTGCGAGAAGAGCCTGGTCACGCTGGGCAACAGCCAGACCCTGGGCGTCGAGTACCTGGTGGAGGTCGAGCCGTTCATCGACTTCGACGACAACTACCGGATCACCGGCAACATCGTCATCAGCTGGCCGCAGGCGCAGCATGGCGGTGCGGGCCCGGATCTGCTGCTGCCGCCGAGCGACGTGATCACCTTCCTGGGCGGCGCGACGGTGAATCCGAGCGTGAACTGCGGCGACCCGGTGCTCGACGCGGGCATCTTCACCCGGACCTGCAGCTACGAGTACCAGAGCGACACCGTGCCGGCGCTGAGCGGCCAGAACGCCGCCACCGTGACGCGCAACGTGAAGTGCTACAACGATCAGGGTGTGGCCAGCAACTGCGGCACGCAGGCCATCGGCCCGGCGACGGCGAACTTCACCTTCGCGCTGGACGGCACCACCAACGCCTGCGTCGAGGTCGTGGATTACTTCAACAACGACCTGGTGGGCGACGTGATCGACGCCAACGTCTGTGCGGCCAGCTCCTTCGTGGTGAGCCTGTACAGCGTCAGCGCCAACGATGTCGACGACTACGCGGTGAGGGACGAAGAGAATTGCCTGTGGACCGTGCCCAACATCGTCATCCTGTTCAGCAAGGACAGCGACGACGAGTGGGTGTCCAGCCAGGCGGACATCGACGTCTCCGTGCCGAGCCTGTGCCAGACCGGTTGCACGCTCACCCCAGGCTACTGGAAGACGCACTCGGTCTACGGGCCGGCGCCGTACGACGCCACCTGGGCGCTGATCGGCGAGGACACGCCATTCTTCCTGTCCGGCCAGACCTGGTACCAGGTGCTGTGGACGCCGCCGACGGGTGGCAACGCCTACTACATCCTGGCGCACGCCTACATCGCGGCCACGTTGAACACGCTCAACCTGAGCAACCCGGCGATACTCTCGGGCGACCAGCTGGCCGCGTACAACTTCGCGACCTCGGTGTTGAGCAGCAATACGCCTGCCCAGATCGGCGCGCTGCGCGGCAACAGCGCGCTGCGCAACCAGATCATCGCGGCCGCCGGCGTGCTCGACGCCTGGAACAACGGCATCACCGGCCCCGGCCACTGCGACGAATGACATCCTGTTGACTTTGCGCACGTGACCACGTGTGCCCCCAGCCCCGGCGACGCCAGTCGCCGGGGTTTTTTTCGTGTGGTGCCGTGCGCTTTCTGCCGGCGCCCCTGCCAGGCCGCCTCACCCGCCGCCGATGGCGTGCACGATCTCCACCCGGTCGCCGTCGGCGAGGCGGTGCTCGGCGTGGCGGCTGCGCGGGACGATCTCGCGGTTGACCTCGACCGCGACGCGGCGCTCGGCCAGGCCTTCGCTGGCCAGCAGTTCGGCGATGGTGGGGGCGGCGGGCCATTCGCGCGCCTGGCCGTTGAGGACGATCTGCATGGGGTTCCTGCCGGTGCTGCGCCGCGTTGCGCGGCCCCTGGCCCGCTGGGCATAATCGCCGCATCGCGGGTGTCGTCTAATGGTAAGACAACAGCTTCCCAAGCTGTGAACGTGGGTTCGATTCCCATCACCCGCTCCAGATGCGACGGCGACCCGGTGGGGTCGCCGTTTTTCGTTGGCGCAGGCACGGGGCTGACATGGCCGCAGGCGCAGGGACGGGATTGATCGTGCTGGGCTGGCGCGAGTGGGTCGCGCTGCCGGCGCTGGGCATCGCGGCGATCCGCGCCAAGGTCGACACCGGCGCGCGCTCGTCCTCGCTGCACGTGGACAGGCTGGCGACCTTCGAGCGTGACGGCACCGAGTGGGTGCGTTTTTCCATCGACACCGGCGTCGACGGTGCGCCCGAGGCCAGCGCCGAGGCTCCGGTCGCGGACCGCCGGCCGGTGACCGATTCGGGCGGCCACACCACCCGGCGCATCTTCATCCGCACCCGGCTGGCGCTGGCGGGCGCGGATTACGAGATCGAAATCAACCTGACCAACCGGCGCAACATGCTGTTTCCCATGCTGCTCGGCCGTACCGCGCTCGCCCGGCGCTTCCTGGTCGATGCGGCGCATTCCTTCCTGCAGGGCGATCCTCCGCCCCTCCGGTGATCCGGTGTGAAACTCGCCATCCTCTCCCGCAACGCCACCCTGTACTCCACCCAGCGCCTGGTCGAGGCCGCGCGCGGGCGCGGCCACAGCGTGCGCGTGCTCGACCCGCTGCGCTGCTACCTGCGCATCGCGCCGGACGGCTTCCAGATGCATTACAGGGGCCGCGAACTGGCCGACTACGATGCGGTGATCCCGCGCATCGGCGCCTCGGTGACCTTTTACGGCACGGCGGTGCTGCGCCAGTTCGAGATGATGGGCAGCTACACGCCCAACTCTTCCGACGCCATCCTGCGCGCCCGCGACAAGCTGCGTGCGCACCAGCTCCTGGCCAAGGCGGGCATCGGTCTGCCGGCGACGGTGTTCGGTGACAACCCGGACGACATCGCCGACCTGCTGCGGATGCTCGGGCCCCCGCCGCACGTCATCAAGCTCAACGAGGGCACCCAGGGCAACGGCGTGATCCTGGCCGAGCGGCTCAGCGCCTCGCGCAGCGTGATCGAGGCCTTCAGCGGCCTGTACGCGAACTTCCTCGTGCAGGAGTTCATCGGCGAGGCCAAGGGGGCCGACCTGCGCTGCTTCGTGGTCGGCGGCAAGGTGGTGGCGGCGATGCGGCGCAAGGCGAAGAAGGGCGAATTCCGCTCCAACCTGCATCGCGGTGGCAGCGCCAGTGCGGTGAGTCTCAGTCAGGACGAGACGGAAACGG
The DNA here is from genome assembly GCF_014202935.1 of Rehaibacterium terrae. GTDB lineage: Bacteria > Pseudomonadota > Gammaproteobacteria > Xanthomonadales > Xanthomonadaceae > Rehaibacterium > Rehaibacterium terrae. Next base: position 47,301 of record NZ_JACHHX010000005.1, read on the forward strand.
CCGTTCGGGCCGCCAAGGCGATGGGCCTGAACGTGGCCGGCGTCGACCTGATCCGCTCCCGGCGCGGTCCGCTGGTGTTGGAGGTCAATTCCTCGCCCGGCCTGGAGGGCATCGAGGGCGCCACCGGACTGGACGTGGCCGGGGCCATCATCGACTACGTGGCCTATCGGGTGAAGCGGCAGAAGGCGCCCCGCTGAACTCCGGTTCCGGCATCGCCCGGTCAAGGAAGGCCTGAACGAGTCCATCCTGGACTTGCCAGCCCACGCCGCGTCCGGCGCATGTCCGGACGCGGCTACGACGAATCAAGCACTTGCGTGCTTGATCCGCGGGCCGGCCATCCCTGGCCGGCGGAACCTCTGAATTGATCAGAGGTTCCTTAACGAAAGCATGCACCGGGTTTAACGGGGTTTTAAGTGGTCGCTGCGTAACCTGCGCGGGCTGTGAGTTCTGTTCGACCCTCCTAGATCCCAGGTTCGGCGCCGACAGACTACGGTAATCGGGGCAGTAGCTTTCGGCCCGGGTGAGGAGCGTTCCCCAATCACGCCTCCCCGGGCCGTTTTTCTTTGTGCGCCCGTCTTTGTGCCGCTTTGTGCCGCGGCCTGCGGCTCTGGCAGAATCCCCCCATCTCCCTTCGAGCCATCGCCGCATGCGCATCCTGGTGATCGAGGACAACCGCGACATCGCCGCCAACCTGGGCGATTACCTCGAAGATCGCGGCCATACGGTGGATTTCGCCGCCGACGGCGTCACCGGCCTGCACTTGGCCGTGGTCAACGACTTCGACGCCATCGTGCTCGACCTCAACCTGCCGGGCATGGATGGCCTGGAACTCTGCCGCAAGCTGCGCGAGGACGCGCGCAAGCAGACCCCGGTGCTGATGCTCACCGCCCGCGACTCGCTCGACCAGAAGCTCGAGGGCTTCGAATCCGGCGCCGACGACTACCTGATCAAGCCCTTCGCGCTGCAGGAGGTCGAGGCGCGGCTGAACGTGCTCGCCCGCCGCGGCAAGGCGGCCCAGCCGCGCGTGCTGCACGTGGCCGATCTCGAGTACAACCTCGACACGCTGGAAGTACGCCGCCAGGGCAAGCTGCTGCAGCTCAATCCGACCGCGCTCAAGATCCTGCAGGCGCTGATGGAGGCCTCGCCCGCGGTGGTCACGCGCCAGGATCTGGAAACCCGCGTGTGGGGCGAGGAGCTGCCCGACTCGGACAGCCTGCGCGTGCACATCCATGGTCTGCGCGCCGCGGTCGACAAGCCGTTCGAGAAGCCGCTGATCCACACCCGTCACGGCATCGGCTACCGCATTGCCGACCCCGATGCAGTATCGGCATAGGCTGCGCAGCCGCATCATCGTCTCCTTCCTGCTGTTGGGCTTCGGCCTGACGGCCTTGTTCGCCGCGTCGGTGCTGTTCCTGCGCGCCGAGATGGAGGACGAGCTGGTCGAGTCCTGGCTGCGCCGCGAGGCGCAGAACTTCGCCGAGTTCAAGCGCGAGAATCCCGACCCGAACGCGCCCTACGAGCTCAGCGCGCAGGGCATCGAGATGTCGGTGTTCCGCCCCGACAGCCCGCGCATTCCGTTCGAGTGGCGCGACCTGCCCACCGGCGTCTACGACTACAAGGACCCGCTGGTGCCCGGCCGCGCCGGCCACTTCAAGCTGGCGGTCGAGCGCTACGACGACATGGTGGTGTTCGTCCGTTACGGCTACGGCAGCCGCACGCTCGACCAGCAGCAGCTCTACGTCACCCTGGCGGTGTCGATCGTGCTGTTCTCGGCGGTGGCGCTGGCCTTCGGGCTGTGGCTGTCGTCGCGGGTGATGCGGCCGGTGACCGATCTGGTCTCGCGCATCCGCGCCTACCGCGGCAGCGAGATGCCGGAGAAGCTCGCCCCGCGTTTCGCCGACGACGAGGTCGGCGAGCTGGCCGCCGCGCTCGACGAGTACGCCGAGCGGCTGACCGAGCGGGTCCAGCGCGACCGCGAGTTCAACGCCGACGTCAGCCACGAGCTGCGCACGCCGCTGGCGGTGATCCGCGGCGCCACCGAGCTGATGCTGTCCAACCCGGACCTGGCACCGAAGATGCGCGAGCGGCTCGAACGCATCGCCCGTGCCGAGCAGCAGTGCACCCACCTGATCACCGCGCTGCTGATGCTCTCGCGCAACGAGCGCGGCAGCGGCCGCACCAACCTGTTCCAGCTCGCCGAACAGCTGGCCGAGGCCAACCGCATCCAGCTTGCCGGCAAGCCGGTGGCGATCCGCGTGGAAGGCGACCGCGAGGCCACGATCGACGCGCCCGAGGCGGTGGTGTCGGTGGCCCTGGGCAACCTGCTCGGCAACGCCTGCCGGTACACCGCCGAAGGCGAGGTGGTGGTCCGCGTCGCGGCCGACCGGATCGAGATCGAAGACACCGGCCCGGGGCTCTCGGCCGAGGACGCCGCGCGTCTGTTCGAGCGCGGCTACCGCGGCTCGGCGGCGGGCAACACCAAGGGCGGCGGCATCGGCCTGTCGATCGTCAGCCGGCTCTGCACCCTCTACGGCTGGCAGGTCGGCATCGCGCCGCGCCAGGACCGTACCGGTGCGGTGGCGACGCTGGTGTTCCAGGTCTCCAGGTCGCCGGACGGCGCCTGAGGCCGGGGCGGCTCAGGCCGGCTCCAGCCAGCCCCAGCGGTCCTCGCTGCGGCCGTCGAACAGACCGAAGAACAGCGCCTGCAGGCGGCGGGTGAGCGGGCCGGGGCGGCCTTCGCCGACCGGCCGGCCATCGACCGCGCGCACCGGCGTGATCTCGGCGGCGGTGCCGCACAGGAAGACCTCGTCGGCGAAGTACAGAGTCTCACGCGGCAGTCCGCACTCGATCACCTCGATGCCATCGCTGCGGGCCAGGGTGATCAGCGTGTCGCGGGTGATCCCGGGCAGGATGCCGGCGCGGACCGGCGGGGTATGCAGCCGGCCGTCCAGGACCAGGAACAGGTTCTCGCCGGCGCCCTCGCTGAGCAGGCCGTCGACGGTGAGGGCGATTCCCTCGCCGAAGCCGAGCCGGCGGGCCTCGCGCGCGATCAGTTGGCCGGACAGGTAGTTGCCGCCGGCCTTGGCGCCGGTCGGGATCGTGTTCGGCGCCGGGCGCTGCCAGCTCGACACGCAGGCATCGATGCCGGTTTCCAGCACGCCGGCGCCGAGGTAGGGGCCCCATTCCCAAGCGGCCACCGCGACCTCGGTCGGGCAGTCGGCGCCGAGGCCGAAGCCGCCCAGGCCACGGAACGCGATCGGCCGCAGGTAGGCGTTGCGCAGTCCGTTGGCGCGGATCACCTCGCGGCTGGCCGCCTTGAGCTGCTCGACCGTGTACGGCATCGCGATGTCGTAGACCTTGGCCGACAGCCGCAGCCGCTTCATGTGGTCGGTAAGGCGGAAGATCGCCGGCCCGCTCGGCGTGTCGTAGCAGCGGATGCCCTCGAACACCGACGAGCCGTAGTGCAGCGCGTGCGCCATCACGTGCACGGTGGCCTCGGCCCAGGGCTTGATCGCGCCGTTGTGCCAGATGAAGGGAGGATAGGCAGGACTCATGGCGGCTCCGGTCGGGAGGGCGGCGGACAGACAACGGGGTGCGGGTCGGCGTGCAGGCCGAAGGGCAAAGCCCGGGACAGAGCATCGAAGCATCGCCCTTCCGGCGCAAGCCGGCAGGTGTGGGGTCGCCAAGGCGGCCCGGGCCGTCCACGCCAGGATCGCGACCGCACCCGCACGTCTCCGCCCAGGCCGCTCCGGTCAGGCTTGCCCGCCGCTCAGTGGCGAAGCCACCAGCACCCGGCATGCCGCGCGACGGCGAAGCGGGTGACGCCGGCGGGTTGCTGGAGTATCAGCGCAACCGGTGGCGGTGGGTCGGGCCCGGTCCTCGCGACGGGCGGTACCGGCCCGGGCTCGGCGACCAGTTCCGTCAGCGGCTGCGCGGCGAGGCGTTCGAGCTCGGCCATCACCGCGCGGGCGGTGTGCTGCGTGGTGCCGGGCCAGTGATACAGCGCGGCCAGCGCATTGACGTCGCCGGCGTCGATGGCCAGGCGCAGGCGTGCGTGCAGTTCGGCAGGGGTCGTGGCGCAGCCTGGTAGCGGGTCCTCACGCGCTTCGGGCGTCGCCGGCGCGCCGCGCTCGCGCGCGCCGAGATCCGCGCAGGCGCGGTCGGTGTAGATCGTGACGCCGTCGGCGCCGAGGCAACGGTTCAGGCGGTGCTGCGTCGAGGCCGGCGTGGCCGGCAGCATGAGCGCGAGCGCGAGCAGCGGCGGCAGGAGCCCGGGCATGGCGCCAGCCTAGCCCGAAGCCGCCCGCCGGTCAGCCCAGGCGCGCGAGCACCGCCTGGGTGGGCCGGGCGAGATTGAGGGTGTAGAAGTGCAGTTCCGGCGCGCCGCCGTCGACCAGGCGCCGGCACAGGTCGGCGACGAAGTCGGCGGCGAAGTCGCGGATGCTGTCCACGTCGTCGCCGTAGGCCTGCATGCGCTTGAGGAACCAGCGCGGGATCTCGGCGCCGCATTGCTCCGAGAAGCGCCGGATCTGGCCGAAGTTGGAGATCGGCATGATGCCGGGCACGATCGGCTGGGTCACGCCGATGGCGCGCGCTGCCTCGACGAAGCGGAAGTAGGCGTCGGCGTTGTAGAAGTACTGGGTGATGGCGGCGTCGGCGCCGGCATCCATCTTGGCCTTGAAGTGGCGCAGGTCGGCGAAGGCATCCTCGGCCTGCGGGTGCATCTCCGGATAGCAGGCCACCTCGATGCGGAACCAGTCGCCGTGCTCGGCGCGGATGAACTCGACCAGCTCGGCGGCGAAGCGGAAGTCGCCGCTGCGCGCCATGCCCGAGGGCAGGTCGCCACGCAGCGCCAGGATGCGGCGGCAGCCGAGGGCGCGGTAGAGCTTGAGCAGCTTGCGGATCTCCTCGCGGCTGCCGCCCATGCAGCTCACGTGCGGGGCGGCATCCAGGACGAATCGCTCACGCAGGCGGCGCACCGTTTCCGGCGTGTAGCTCAGCGTCGAGCCGCCGGCGCCGAAGGTCACCGAGACGAAGCTCGGGTCGTGCCGCCGCAGTTTCCCGGCGGTGCGGTCGAGCTGTTCGCGCTGTTCGTCGGTCTTGGGGGGGAAGAATTCGAAGCTGATCGGCGTCATCGTGCGGCGTCGCGGTGGCGTGACCGAAACATATCGCTTTATCCGGATGAAATAAAAGTAATCGGCGAGAGGTCCACGCTGCTTACAGCGGTGCGTCGAGGAGGGCGTCGAGGTCGCCGGCCAGTGCCAGCACGTCGGCATCGGCTTCGATCGCGACGGAAACGTGGCCGTCGCGGAGAGGGCGGACGAACTGGAAGAAGCGGCCGTAACGGATCAGCACGTAGCGCATGCCGCCGCAGTCGATGTCGCCGCGCTGGCGGACCAGCGTGAGCAGGGTCGGGTTCACAAGCAGTTCTTCGTAGCGGTCGCTCTCGCTCGCGCTGGCGTCGGCGATGCCGGCGCGCTCGCGCATCGTCACGCCGTCCGCCGCGCGCACGGCGACGTAGCGGATCTGCGAAGAGAGGGCGAACAGGCGGTCGATCAGTGCATTCGCATCCATGGCACTCAGGCTTCGTTGGTTTCAAAGCGCGATGGGCGGCCAGTGGCCGCCCATCGGGTCGATCAGTAACGGTAATGCTCGGGCTTGTACGGCCCATCCACCGGCACGCCGATGTAGGCGGCCTGCTCGGGGGTGAGGCGGGTGAGCTTGACGCCGATCTGCTCCAGGTGCAGGCGGGCGACTTCCTCGTCGAGCTTCTTGGGCAGGCGGTAGACGGTCTTCTCGTACTTGTCCCGGTTCTGCCACAGGTCGATCTGCGCCAGGGTCTGGTTGGAGAACGAGTTGGACATCACGAACGACGGGTGGCCGTGGGCGCAGCCCAGGTTCACCAGCCGGCCCTCGGCCAGCAGGTAGAGCGAGCGGCCGCTGTCCCTGAAGGTGTAGCGGTCCACCTGCGGCTTGATGGTCTCGCGGCTGGCACGGCCGGCGGCGACCTCGGCGTTGAGGCGGTCGACCTGGATCTCGTTGTCGAAGTGGCCGATGTTGCAGACCAGCGCGTTGTTCTTCATCCCGCGCATGTGCTCGAGGGTGATCACGTCCTTGTTGCCGGTGGTGGTGACGAAGATGTCGGCCTCGTGCAGCACGTCCTCGACGGTCTTGACCTCGAAGCCCTCCATCGCCGCCTGCAGTGCGTTGATCGGGTCGATCTCGGTGACGATCACGCGCGCGCCGAAGCCGCGAAGCGAGTGCGCCGAGCCCTTGCCGACGTCGCCGTAGCCGCAGACCACCGCGACCTTGCCGGCGATCATCAGGTCGGTGGCGCGCTTGATGCCGTCGGCCAGCGATTCGCGGCAGCCGTAGAGGTTGTCGAACTTGCTCTTGGTGACCGAGTCGTTGACGTTGATCGCCGGCACCAGCAGCTTGCCCTGCTCGGCCAGCTGGTACAGACGGTGCACGCCGGTGGTGGTCTCCTCGGAGACGCCCTTCCAGTCCTTCGCCACAGTCTTCCAGAAGCCCGGGCGCTCGGTACGCGTGCGCTTGAGCAGATCCTTGATCACCTGCTCCTCGTGGTTGGCGCCGGGCTGGTCGACCCAGTCGTCGCCGTTCTCCATGTCCACGCCCTTGTGGATCAGCAGGGTGGCGTCGCCGCCGTCATCGACGATCAGCTCCGGGCCTTTCATGCCGGGGTGGGTGAGCATGTCCAGGGTGCACTGCCAGTATTCCTCCAGCGTCTCGCCCTTCCAGGCGAACACCGGGATGCCGGCGGCGGCGATGGCGGCGGCGGCGTCGTCCTGGGTCGAGAAGATGTTGCAGCTCGCCCAGCGCACCGAGGCGCCGAGCGCGACCAGGGTCTCGATGAGGACCGCCGTTTCCTTGGTCATGTGCAACGAGCCGGACAGGCGCACGCCGGCCAGTGGCTTGAGCGGTGCGTACTTGGCACGGATCTGCATCAGGCCGGGCATTTCCTCCTCGGCCATGCGGATGCGCTTGCGGCCGAGTTCGGCCAGCGCGATGTCGCGGACCTTGTAATCGGTGAAGGAGGGATCTTTGACGACTGCGTTCATGGCGTGTGCTCCGTTCGTTGGCGGGCCCGCGGGACAGTGCGGACGCGATGCGCGTGATGCGCGGCGGCAACGGGCGCCGTTGAATCTTCGTCCCCGCCGAGCCTGGCCGTGCCTTGCGCACGGTCGCAGCGCCCCTCGGCGAAGGCGCGGCGGGAGGCATCGCGCCTCCCGCCGTGTTGCGGGATTACTTCTTGAGCTTGGCGTCGGCGCGCAGGGCGTCGGCGCGGTCGGTCTTCTCCCAGGAGAAGGCGGTGAACTTTTCGCCGTTCGGCAGGGCGACCTCATACGGCTTGCGGCCGAAGTGGCCGTAGGCGGCGGTGGCCTGGTACATCGGGTGCACCAGGTCGAGCATCTTGATGATGCCGTACGGGCGCAGGTCGAAGTGCTTGCGGATGAGCTTCTCGATCTGTGCGTCGGGGATCTTGCCGGTGCCGAAGGTGGTGACCGAGATCGAGGTCGGCTCGGCCACGCCGATGGCGTAGCTCACCTGCACCTCGCAGCGGTCGGCCAGGCCGGCGGCGACCACGTTCTTGGCGACGTAGCGCGCGGCATAGGCGGCCGAGCGGTCGACCTTGGACGGGTCCTTGCCGGAGAACGCGCCGCCGCCGTGACGGGCCCAGCCGCCGTAGGTGTCGACGATGATCTTGCGTCCGGTCAGGCCGCAGTCGCCCACGGGCCCGCCGATGACGAACTTGCCGGTCGGGTTGATGTGGTAGCGGGTGCCCTTGTGCAGCCACTTTTCGGGCAGCACCGGCTTGAGGATGTGCTCGCGCACCGCCTCGATCAGGTCCTTCTGCTTGATGCCGGGATCGTGCTGAGTGGAGAGCACGACCGCGTCGATGGCGACGGCCTTGCCGTCCTCGTAGCGCAGGGTGACCTGCGACTTGGCGTCCGGGCGCAGCCACGGCAGCGGCGACTTCTTCGCCTTGCGCACCTTGGCCTGCTGCTCGACCAGACGGTGCGAGAGGTGGATCGCCGCCGGCATGAAGGTCGGGGTCTCGTTGGTGGCATAGCCGAACATCAGGCCCTGGTCGCCGGCGCCCTGTTCCTCGGGCTTCTTGCGGTCCACGCCCTGGTTGATGTCGGGCGACTGCTTGCCGATCAGGTTGAGCACGCCGCAGGTGGCGCCGTCGAAACCGACGTCGGAGCTGTCGTAGCCGATGTCCAGGATCACCCGGCGCACCAGGTCTTCGAGGTCGACCCAGGCCGAGGTGGTGATCTCGCCGGCGACGATGGCCACGCCCGTCTTCACCATGGTTTCACAGGCCACACGCGCGCGCTTGTCCTGCGCCAGGATGGCGTCGAGCACGGCGTCGGAGATCTGGTCGGCGACCTTGTCCGGATGGCCTTCGGACACCGATTCGGAGGTGAAGAGGTAGCTGCTCATCGTGGGGTTATATCCTTTGATTCGGATGAAAGGATTTCGTGGGCGGCAAATGATACACGCAGTCGCGGGAGTATGCATCCGCCCCGGTTAAGCCGGTGTTGCTCGGCGGTGCCGTCCGGGGCCGCTACCATCACGGCATGGATTCACTGACCCAGATCGTCCTCGGCGCCTCGGTCGCCGCGCTCGCCGTCCCCGCCGCCCACCGCCGCCGTGCCCTGTTGGCGGGCGCGGCGCTCGGCACGCTGCCCGACCTCGACGTGATCCCGTTGGCCCTGCTCGGCGTCGATCCGGTGACCAACATGACCTGGCATCGCGGGCCGTCGCACTCGTTGCTCGTCCTCGCACCGCTGGGCTGGCTGCTGTGGCTGTGGCTGAAACGGGTGTGGGCGCCGGTGCGTGAGGCGCCGCGGGCGTGGCTGCTGGCGATCCAGCTGGCATTGCTGACCCATCCGCTGCTCGATGCCTTCACCGTCTACGGCACGCAACTGCTCTGGCCGCTGCCGCTGCGGCCGACGATGTGGTCGAGCCTGTTCATCATCGACCTCGGCTACACGCTGTGGCTGCTGCTCGGCGTGATCGTGGCATGCTGGCTCGGCGCGCGGCCGGCGGCGCGGACCTGGCTGCTGGCCGGGGTGGTGCTCAGCACCGTTTACCTGGGCTGGTCGCTGGTCGCCAAGGCGCTGGTCGAGCGCGAGGCGGCGCGGTCGCTGGCGGCGCTGGGCCTGGCGGACGCACCGCGCTTCTCGGTGCCGATGCCGTTCAACACCCTGCTGTGGCGGGTGGTGGCGATGACGCCGGATGGCTTCGTCGAGGGCGAGCGCTCGCTGGTGGCCGATCGCGGGCCGATGCGCTTCCGCCATTACCCGAGCGACACCCGGGCGCTGGCCGAGGTCGCCCATTTCCCCGCCGTGCGCCGGCTGACCTGGTTCAACCACGGCTTCATGAAGGCCGAGGTGCGTGACGGCAAGCTGGTGCTCAGCGATCTGCGCATGGGCGCCGAACCGGACTACACCTTCCGCTTCGCGGTGGCCGAGGGCGGCAACCCGCACTGGCAGGAAATCGTTCCCGAGCAGCAGCGCTGGCCGTGGAGCGAGCGGCGCGCGCTGGATGTGCTGTGGCGGCGGATCTGGGCGCAGCCGGAAGAGTCGGTAACCGGTAGCCGGTAGCCGAAAAGCTTGCGGGTTGCGATGTTTTCCCGGTTCCCGGTTCCCGGTTCCCGGCCCCAACCTCAATACACCGTCGCCCGCGCCTGCACGAAGGCGAAGAAGAACACCGCGTCCGGGTCGTTCTGCACCTGGTGCAGCTCGGCGCGCATGCCCTCGACGGTGGCCTGGTCGACCTTGCCGGCGGCGATGAGCTGGTCGGCGCCGGACAGCAGCAGTTCCTCCCAGAACGCGATCATCGCCTTGCGCCGGTCCGGTTGGCGGTTGTCGTAGTGGAAGGTCTTGATTTCGGTGGCGACGTCGCGGAAGCCGCCGGCCAGCAGCAGGTTGCCGAGCTTGGCACCGACGAACGGATCGCCGCCGCTGTCGTACTGGTGGTCGTTGAAGGCCATCCAGTAGCGCAGCAGGTTGGGCGAATAGGGGTCGAGGAAGAACGAGGAGTTCATCACCTCGGTGACGTATACCGGCGCGCCCGGCATCAGCACGCGGCGCACCTCGTTGAGCACCCGCGCCGGCTGCGGCACGTGTTCCAGCACCCAGCACAGGAAGGCGCCGTCGAAGCTGCGTGGCTCGAACGGCAGATCGGTGGCGTCGGCCTTCGTCAGCGTGTAGCGCTCGGCGCACCAGGGGTGCCGGGCGAGATTGTGTGCGGCGGCTTCGAGCTGGGCGTCGGACAGATCCACGCCGGTCACGTGCAGGTCGGGGAAGCGGCGCAGCAGGATCTCGGTCTGCGCGCCGACGCCGCAGCCGACTTCGAGCAGGCGGCGCACGCCGTCGAAGTCGATGTGGCGGTAGATGGTCTGTTCGGCGATGCGCGCCTGCTTGACCAGCCGCGCCTGCTCGGTCGGCGAGAAGCCGTGGATGTAGGGGAAGTCGGTGGCGGTGGAGGAGTCGGTCATGGCGTGCTCCGGCGCGCTCAATGTGCGGATTGTCGCGCGGGGTGAGGTGTCCGCAGCGTTCAATGTGTATCGGCTTGACCTGCGGCGGCGGGCAGGTGCGCGGCATGGTCGCGCAGCAGCTCCTTTTTCGCCACCCAGGCCTCGCCTTCGTCCATCGGTACGTGGGTTGCGAATTCGCCGCCGACCAGGGTGGCGACCGGCATGCCGTCGCGGTAGAGCACGCGCGCGCCGGCCAGCGACGGCAGCTTCGGGCCGGCGACGACGATGCCCGAGAGGTTGAGCGGGTCGACGCCGCAGACGCAGACCAGGGTGCCGTCCGGTTCGCGCTGGCGCACGCGGCGCAGCAGGCCGATGGCCTCGGGCAGGGCGAACTGCTCGCCGGACAGGCCGGCGATGAAGCGCCCGCCGCGCAGCTCGCCGCGCGCTTCCATGCGTTGGCAGGCGCGGCGCAGGTCGCGCCACGGTGGCAGCCAGTCGGCTTCGCGTTGCAGCAGTTGCCAGGCGAGCACGCCGTAGCGGCGCAGCAGCACGCGCACGATGTATTCCAGCGATTCGGCCTCGTCCCGCTGCCGTTGCCGCGCGTCGGCAGCGGTGGCGGGCGGCGCGCGCCGCAGCAGCGACCAGCGGCCGGCGTCGGCGATGCCGAACAGCGCCGGCCGGCGGCCGCGCTTGCGGCGTTTGCCGTCGCGTTCGCTCGACGGCACCAGCAGCGCGCGCAGGCCGGCGAAACCGTCGGCGTTGACCTGCCCGGCGCTAACGAGTTCGCCGAGCGCGTCCTCCAGCTCGGCCTGCAGCAGGCGGGTGCCGTCCATCAGTTCGTCGAAGAACGAGGCGCCGTGCTCGCGCAGCCAGTCGGCCACGCGGCGGGCGCGCGAGGACAGCGGCAGGCCGTCGGCCTGTTCGGCGACGAGTGCGGTCCAGCGCGGCATCGCCTTGCGCGGCAGCAGCACGATCGGCGTGGCGCGCACCGGGCCGCTGCCGGTGCGCGGTGTGCCGGCGGTGTGGCCGGCGGCGGCGCGCAGGCGCGTCCAGGCCACGCGGCCGGTCATGCTCAGCTCGTCCAGCCAGCCGATCTCGTAGTCGGCCACGCGCAGCGGTAGCAGTTCGCTCTCCCAGGCGCCGGCCGCGGCCTCGTAGCCTTCGAGCTGGCCGAGCACGGCGGCCAGCGCGTCCGGGCCGGCCGCCTGCGTGCCCGGCGCGACGCGCTGCCACTCGAACACGAAGCGCATGAAGTCGCGCGGCGCCACCGGTTCGATCTCGCGCCGCAGCCGGCCGAGCGTGTAGCGGTGGATGCGCGCGAGCAGGTGACGCTCGCACCACTCGGGCGCGGAGCCCTCCGCAGCAGTCCGGCCAGCCATGGCCGGACTTTCCGCATCAGCGCCCGCGGGCGATGCGCCCGGGGTGAAGCGGCCGCGCAGGGCGTAGCCGTCGCGCTCCAGCCGCCGCAGGGCGAGCTCGATGTCGGCGACCGGCAGGCTGATCGAGGCGGCCAGATCGGCGGCCGTGACCGGCCCCAGGCCGGTGAGGCGGGCGCGCAGCAGTTCGGGCAGGGCGTCCTCGGCGGTCCATTCGACCCGCGCGTACTCGGCCGGGGCGTCGATGCGCGGTTGCCACGCCGCCCGTGGATGGATGGCGAGGAATTGCGGCAGGCGTTCGGCGGCGATCCACAGGTCGTGCTTTCCTCCCGCTCCCGCCGGGACAGGGTCGGTGTGAGGGGGTGACGAGGTGGTGGCGTTCGCGGGCCGGCGAACCCTCGCCCCAACCCCGCGCCCGGCGGGAGCGGGGCTCAGCCGTGTCGCGCGCCGCGCGGCGGCGAGTTCGGCCAGCCACTTCTCCCAGCCGGGGCCGCGCGCGGCCTCCTCGGCGGTGAGCCAGCCGATGCCCAGCAGCGCCTCGTGCAGTTCCTCGGCGTTGCGGGCCTCGGGCCAGGCCTCCTCGCGCACCGCCGCGATCGCGCCGGGGTCGAGGCGGCCCAGATCCTCGGCCGATTCGGGGTCGGCCCAGCGCCGGCTCTGCACGGCCTGGGTGCGGCGCTCCTCCAGCGGGGCGTCGTCGAGGAAGGCGTAGGGGCGGGCGCCGAGGATTTCCGCCGCCAGCGGCGAGGGCTCGGTGAGGTCGCGGCAGACGACCGCCACCTCGCCGGCGTCGATGCGCCGCAACAGCGCCTCCAGCGCATCGATGTCCATCGCCTCGTGCAGGCAGTCGTGCAGGGTCTGCGCGACCAGCGGGTGGTCGGGAATCTGCCGCTCGCCGACGATGTTCTCCAGGCAGGCGACCTGATCCGGGAACACGGTGGCCAGCAGATCCTCCGAACGCATGCGCTGGATCTGCGGTGGCACGCGCCGGCCGCCGGAAAAGCGCGGCAGCGCCAGCGCGGTGGTGGCATTCCAGCGCCAGCGCAGCGGGAACATCGGCGCGTCCAGCAGCGCCTGCACCAGCACGTCACGCACGCTGTTGGCGTGCAGGAACTTCACCACGTCGGCGAGCGGGAAGCTGTGGCTGGTCGAGAGCGAAAGGATGATGGCGTCGTCGGTGGCCGCCGCCTGCAGCTCGAAGTTGAAGCTGCGGCAGAAGCGCTTGCGCAGCGCCAGCCCCCACGCGCGGTTGACGCGCACGCCGTAGGGCGAATGGATGATGAGCTGGGTGCCGCCGGATTCGTCGAAGAAGCGCTCCATCGCCAGGGTCTGCTGCGTGGGCAGCACGCCCAGCGCGGCGTCGGCGGCGGCGTAGTAATCGACCAGTTGCCGGGCGGCGGCGGGGGCGATGCCGACCTCGTGCACGAGCCAGTGTCGGGCGATGTCCAGGCCGCCGCCATGCAGCCGCGCGGCGATCTCCGCGCGCAGCCGCGACAACGCGAACGAGAGCTCGTCGCTGCGGCCCGGCGCCTCGCCGAGCCAGAACGGAATGCTCGGCGGCAGGCCCTGCGCGTCCTCGACCCGCAGCTTGCCGCGCTCGACGCGCAGGATGCGGTAGGAGGCGTTGCCGAGCTGGAACACGTCGCCGGCCATGCTCTCGACCGCGAAGTCCTCGTGCACGCTGCCGATGACCTGCGACTGCGGCTCCAGCACCACGTCGTAGTCGGCGGTGTCGGGGATGGCGCCGCCGGAGGTGAGCGCGGTCAGCCGCGCGCCACGACGGGCGCGCAGCATGCCGTGCACGGCGTCGCGGTGCAGGTGCGCCGCGCGCGGGCCGCGCCGGGGGCTGTAGCCCTCGGCGAGCATGCGCACCACCTCGCCGTACTGCTCGCGGGTCAGCGCGGCGTACGGCCAGGCGCGGCGCAGCGTTTGGTAGAGGTCGTCCTCGTGCCAGTCGCGGCTGGCGACCTCGGCGACGATCTGCTGGGCGAGCACGTCGAGCGCCAGCCGCTCGACGCGCAGTGTGTCCAGCTCGCCGCGGCGCACCGCGTCGAGCAGGGCGACGCATTCGGCCAGGTCGTCGCGCGAGAGCGGAAAGATGCGCCCCTTCGGCGTGCCGCCGACGCTGTGGCCGGAGCGGCCGATGCGCTGCAGGAAGGCGGCGATGGCGCGCGGCGAACCGAGCTGGCAGACCAGCTCGACCTCGCCGATGTCGATGCCCAGTTCCAGCGAGGCGGTGGCGACCAGCACCTTCAGCTCGCCGCGCTTGAGCCGCTGCTCGGCGTCGAGGCGGATCTCGCGCGAGAGACTGCCGTGGTGGGCGGCGACCGCCTCCTTGCCGAGCCGCTCGGTGAGGTGCATCGCGGTGCGCTCGGCCATGCGGCGGGTGTTGACGAACACCAGGGTGGTGCGGTGCTCGCCGGCCAGCGCGGCGAGGCGGTCGTACACGCTCGCCCAGACCTCGCCCGACATCACCGCTTCCAGCGGCGCCGGCGGCACTTCGACGGCGAGGTCGCGGCGGCGGGTGTAGCCGACATCGACGATCTCGCAGCCGGAAGGGGCGTCGGGTTCGACACCACCCCCACCCAACCCTCCCCCTGAGGGGGAGGGCTTTAGAGCGGAAGCGAGGCTTTCCGTTCCATCGCGCACGGGGAGAGACACGCACTCGACTCCCTCATCCCCAGCGGGAGCCCCGCTCTTGACTCCCTCCCCCTCAGGGAGAGACGTGCTCTTGACTCCCTCCCCCTCAGGGAGAGACGCGCTCTTGACTCCCTCCCCCTCAGGGGGAGACGCGCTCTTGACTCCCTCCCCCTCAGGGGGAGGGTTGGGGTGGGGGTGGTGTGCGAGCGTCCGCGCCCCCACCAGATAGCGCGCCACCTCCTCGATCGGCTTCTGCGTCGCCGACAGCCCGATCCGCACCAGCCGCCGCCCGCACAGCGCCTCCAGCCGTTCCAGCGACAGTGCCAGGTGCGCGCCGCGCTTGTTGCCGGCGAGGGCGTGGATTTCGTCCACGATCACGCTTTCGGTGCTCGCCAGCATCTGCCGGCCGGACGCCGAGCCGAGCAGCACGTACAGCGATTCGGGCGTGGTGACCACGATGTGCGGCGGGCGCTTGCGCATCGCCGTGCGCTCGCCCGGCGGGGTGTCGCCGGTGCGCACCATGGTGCGGATCTCGACCTCCGGCAATCCGCGCTCGGCCAGCGCGGCGCGAATGCCGGCCAGCGGGCCCTCGAGGTTGATCCGCACGTCGTTCGACAGCGCCTTGAGCGGCGAGACGTAGACCACGAAGGTGCGGTCGGGCAGGGCGTGGCCGAACAGGTCGCCGTCGCCGGGGCCGGCCAGCCCGCGCCGCACCAGCGCGTCGATGGCGGCGAGGAAGGCCGCCAGCGTCTTGCCCGAGCCGGTGGGCGCGGCGATCAGCGCGTGCCGGCCCGACGCGATCGCCGGCCAGGCCCGCGCCTGCGCCGGCGTCGGCGCGCCGAAGGTCGCGCCGAACCAGTCGGCGACGGCGGGATGGAAGGCGGCGAGCGGGTCGGTGTGGGCGGTCATGGCGGCGTCGGCCCGGAACTTTTTTCGATGCTGCCCCCGGCCGGTCGCAGATTCCGGGACGCGCCAGTGTCGCGCAGGCGGCGTTCGCGCCGCGTCATCAGGCCGCTGCGGGCAGGTGCGGCGTCACGCCGGCGATCAGCGCGTCGAAATAGTCGCGAGTCAGGCGCAGTTGCTCGTCGGCGCTCTCGGCGCGGTTGACCACGGCACGGAAGGCGGAATTTTCCGGGCGGTCCCTGGCATACCAGCCCAGGTGCTTGCGGGCGATGCGCACGCCCGATGGCTCACCGTAGAAGGCGTGCAGGGCTTGCAGGTGGCCGAGCAGGATATCGCGCACTTCGGCCAGTGACGGTGGCGGCAATTGCTCGCCGGTGGCCAGATAGTGCGCGATCTCGCGGAAGATCCACGGTCGCCCCTGTGCGGCGCGGCCGACCATCACCGCGTCGCAGCCGGTGTGGCGCAGCACGAAGGCGGCCTTCTGCGGCGAGTCGATGTCGCCGTTGGCCAGCACCGGGATGGACAGCGCCGCCTTGATCTCGGCGATGGTGTCGTACTCGGCCTGGCCGGTGTAGTGCTGGTCGCGGGTGCGGCCATGGATGGCGAGCGCGGCGATGCCGCAGTCCTGCGCGATGCGGGCGATGGCCGGCGCGTTGCGCTGATCGGCGGCCCAGCCGGTGCGGATCTTGAGCGTGACCGGCACCTCCACCGCCTTCACCACCGCCGTCAGGATGCGCGCCACCAGCGCCTCGTCGCGCATCAGCGCCGAGCCGGCCCAGGCATTGCAGACCTTCTTGGCCGGGCAGCCCATGTTGATGTCGATGATCTGCGCGCCGTGGGCGACGTTGTGGCGCGCCGCTTCGGCCATGATCTCGGGCACGGTGCCGGCGATCTGCACGCTGACCGGCTCGGGCTCGCCTTCGTGGTCCATGCGGTGCCGCGATTTGGCGGTCTGCCAGAAGCGCGGATCGGATGTGGTCATCTCCGACACGCACAGCCCCGCGCCCAGACGCTTGCACAGCATCCGGAACGGCTTGTCGGTGACGCCTGCCATCGGGGCGAGCGCCAGCGGCGGATCGATGACGTGGGGGGCGATGCGCATGGCGCGCATTGTACGCGCCGGGCGACCGCGGTCTGGGCCCGCCGCTCGTGCCGTCTCAGCCGCCGTAACGCGCCTGGAACTCCGCCCGGGTCGGCATCGCCAGCGCCGCGCCGGGGCGTTCGGTGGAGAGGGCGGCGTAGCGGTTGGCGAGGCGCACGGCGTCGGCGAACGGGCGCCCGGGGTGCAGCGCCAGGGCGGCGGCCAGGGCACCGTTGAAGGCGTCGCCGGCGCCGGTGGTGTCGATGGCCTCGACCGCTTCGCCGGCGATGCGGTAGTGCGTCGCCTCGTCGCCGCGCAGCTGGCCGTCGGCATGCGAGACGAAGCAGCCGCGCGCGCCCAGCGTCACCACCACGGTCGGGACGCCGAGCCTGCGGCACAGCGCGTGCAGTTCGTCGTCGCCGAGCGTGGCGACGCCTTCGCCGGCGACAGGTCCACCGCGCTGGGCGGCGAGCACGGCGGCGAATTCGGTTTCGTTGGGGGTGAGGATGTCGGTGTCGGACAGCGCGATGGCGCTCACGCCGGCATCGACCGGGGCAGGATTGAGGATGGTGATGCGGCCGGCGCTGCGGGCCAGCGCCAGTGCGGTCTCGACGGCGGCGGTGTTCACTTCCAGCTGCGTCAGCACCACGTGCGCCGCGCGCAACTGCTCGGCCTGGCCGCGCACGAAGCGTTCGGACAGCACCGCATTGGCGCCGGGCGCGACCACGATCTGGTTGCGGCCCTGGCCGTCGACGATCACGGCGGCGCTGCCGGTGGCTTCGCCGGGCGGTCGCTGCACGCGCATGGCGAGGTGGTACTCGCGGGCCAGGTCCATGGCGTGCTCGCCGGCGGGATCCTCGCCGAGCGCACCGATGAACAGCGTCTGCGCGCCGAGCCGGGCGGCGGCCACCGCCTGGTTGAAGCCCTTGCCGCCGGGGCCGGTGTGGTAGCGGCCGAGGCGGGTCTCGCCCGGCGCGGGCAGGCGGTCGGCGACCCAGACGTGGTCCTGGTTGTACGAGCCGACGACGGCGACCTGCGCGCTCATGCTCAGCCCACGTAGCTGGTCAGCACGCCGGCGATGGTGGCGGTCATGAAGGTGGCCAGGGTGCCGCCGAGCACGGCCTTGAGGCCGAAGCGGGCCAGGTCGCTGCGCCGCTCCGGCGCGATGCCTCCGATGCCGCCGAGCTGGATCGCGATCGAGCTGAAGTTGGCGAAACCGCACAGCGCATAGGTGGCGATCAGCCGGGACTTGTCGCTGAGGCTGGCCTGGATCTCGGCCAGCTGCACGTAGGCGACGAATTCGTTGAGCACCACCTTGGTGCCGATCAGGCCGCCGACCGTGACCGCGTCCGACCACGGCACGCCGATGATCCAGGCGATCGGCGCCAGCACGAAGCCGAACAGGGTGGACAGGTTGAGCTCGCGGCCGAGCGCGGCATTGATGCCGCTGATCTCGCCCAGCCAGGCGATCGGCGCGTCGAGCAGCGCGATCAGGGCGATGAAGGCCAGCAGCATGGCGCCGACGTTCAGCGCCAGCCGCAGGCCGTCGGCGGCGCCGGCGGCGGCGGCGTCGATGACGTTGGCGGTGTTCTGCTCGACCTCGATCCGGACCTGGCCGCGGGTGAGCGGCTCGCCGGTCTCGGGGGCGAGGATCTTGGCGATCACCAGCGTGGCCGGCGCGGCCATGATGCTGGCGGTGATCAGGTGCTTGGCGTACTCGGCCTGCGCGGCCGGATCGGGACCACCGAGCATCAGCACGTAGGCGCCGAGCACGCCGCCGGCGATGGTCGCCATGCCGCCGACCATCAGCGTGAGCAGCTCGGACGGGGTCATCTTCGCGATGTACGGCTTGACCACCAGCGGCGCCTCGGTCTGGCCGATGAAGGCGTTGGCGCACACGCTCAGCGTCTCGGCGCCGGAGACCTTCATCACCTTGGTGATCACCCAGGCCATGCCCTTGACGATCGCCTGCATCACGCCCAGGTGGTACAGCACGCTCATGAAGGCAGCGAAGAAGATGATCGTCGGCAGCACCTGGAAGGCGAACACGAAGCCGACCTTCTCCGAGCGCGCGAAGTCCCCGAAGATGAAGGCCGCGCCCTGCTGGGTGAAGCCGAGCAGCTTGACGAAGCCCGAGCTCAGGGCCCCGAACGCGCCTGCGCCCCAGGGCGTGAGCAGCACGAAGCAGGCGAACGCCAGTTGCAGGCCCACGCCGGTGGCGACCAGCCGCCAGTCGACCGCGCGCCGGTTGTCGGAGAACAGCCAGGCGATGGCCAGCAGGGTGGTCAGGCCGAGCAGGCCGAAGAGGATGTCGAGCATGCGGGGTTCCGGGCGTGACGGCGGAAAGGTCGGGGCAGGGTAGAGCAGGGGCGGGGGGGCGGCAATACGCGCCGCGGCGGCGCCGGGACCGCCCGGCTCAGGCCGGTTCGTCGCGGGCGACGGTGCGGTTGCGGCCCAGCCGCTTGGCGGCGCGCAGGCGCAGGTCGGCCTGGCGCATCAGGCTGGAGACATCGGCACCGTCCTGCGGGAAGCTGGCCAGGCCGGCGCTGAAGGTCATGCTGCGGTGGGCCTCGCCGGCCTCCGGCACGAAGGGCGTGTCGGCCAGCCGCCGGCGCAGTGCCTCGACGCGCTCCCAGGCCGTGCCCATCGGGTGGCGCAGCAGCAGCACGAACTGCTCGCCGCCGATGCGGATCATCATCTCGCCCGGTTCGGCCGGTTCGCGCAGGCACCGCACGGCGTGGCGCAGCGCGCGGTCGCCGGCGAGATGGCCGAGCTCGTCGTTGATGCGCTTGAAGTGGTCCAGGTCGATCAGCGCCAGCGTGATGGGCGCGCCCTCCTCGCGCGCATCCTCCAGCATCTGCGGCACGCGATGGACGAGCAGGGCGCGGTTGGGCAGGCCGGTCAGGCCGTCGATGCCGGACATCGCCACCAGCCGCTGCATGCGGTAGACGATCACCGCGGTGATCAGCGTGGTCGCCACCAGCAGCACGACGCGCTGAGCCTGATTGCTCACCGAGGCGGTGCCGTACTCGGGCGAGAACAGCAGCGTGTCCGGCGGCTGCGAGAGAAAGGTCCACAGCACCAGCCCGCCGTACTGCAGCAGCGCCAGCGCGCCGGCGAACAGGGTCACCCGGCCGTCGTTGCGCAGCGCGGTGACGAAGATCACCAGCAGGTAGATGGCGAACACCACCATGCTGTTGAGCGCGCCGGCCGGATCGATCCGCAGCAGCAGCACCAGCACCAGGGTGACCATGCCCAGGTCCGAGGCGCTGGTGACGAACGGCAGCCAGCGGTAGCGGCGGCGGTGCTTGGCCAGCGCCAGCCAGGCCTGGGCCAGGACGTTGGCGAGAATCACGCCGGTCAGCCCGGCCAGGGTCTCCTGCAGGGTGCCGTCGGTGAGCCAGTTGAGCAGCGGCAGCAGGAACAGCAGCAGCGAGATCGCCGCACGCAGCCGCGCCAGCAGCAGCTCGCCGCCGGCACCGATGTCGAGCATGAGATCGTCCGGGCGCTCGAACAGCGAGCGCTGCAGATCCCTGACGGTAGTCCCCAGTGTGCTCATCGCCGCGTGGCAGCCTTCCCCCGAAGGTGTCCAGCATACCCGTGCCCGGGCGGCCGGATCAGCCCAGCCCCCGCAGCGCCACCCACAGCGCCAGCGCGGCGAAGATCGCCGCGGCGGCCCAGCGCGCGTGCTTCAGCGGCAGGCGGTGAGCGAATCCTGCCCCCAGCGCCACCACCGGCGCGTTGGCCAGCAGCATGCCGAGGGTGGTGCCGGCGATCACCTGCCACAACGGCTCGTAGCGCGCCGCCAGCACCACGGTGGCGACCTGGGTCTTGTCGCCGATCTCGACCAGGAAGAAGGCGATCAGGGTGGCGATGAAGGCGCCGTGGCGCGGCGTCCTGGCCTCGGACTCGTCGAGTTTGTCGGGGATCAGCGCCCAGCCGGCGACCAGCAGGAAGGAGGCGACCACCGCCGAGCGCACCAGTGTCTCCGGCAGCGCGGTGGCGACCCAGGCGCCGGCCCAGGCGGCGAGCGCATGGTTGGCGAGGGTGGCGACGAGGATGCCGGCGACGATTGGCCACGGCCGGCGGTAGCGCGCGGCCAGCACCAGGGCGAGCAGCTGGGTCTTGTCGCCGATCTCGGCGACGGCCACCGCGAGGGTGGAAACGGACAGGGCGGTCAGCGACATGTTGACTCCGGGGCCGGGCGCGGACGACACGAAGGCCGGCATCGCGCGGCCCGGCCCGGGTCGGCGCGACGCCCGCCTTCGGTCTTGCCCGGGCGGTCCATGAGGACCGGCCTCGCGCACCATGGCTGCCGCCAAGTGTGTTGATGCGCGACCCCGCCGCGGCGGGTGGGCTACTCCCCGAAGTCGAGGAAAGCGGCGGGATTATAGCCGAGCCGGCCCCGCCGCACCTCCTGTCCGGCGCGCCCGGCCCGCATAATGCGCGGATGGACCAAGCCCTGCGCCTCGCCCTCGCCCAGTTCGACTTTCCCGTCGGCGACGTCGCCGGCAACACCCGCCGCATCGTCGAGGCCATCGCCGAGGCGCGCGACCGCCACGGCGCCGATCTGGTGCTGTTCCCGGAGCTGGCGGTCTGCGGCTACCCGCCCGAGGACCTGCTGCTGCGGCCGAGCTTCCTCGCCGCCTGCGAGGAGGCGCTGGACGAGATCGCCGCGGCGGCGCGCGGCATCGTGGCCGTGGTCGGCCACCCGCAGGCGGCCGGCGCGGTGGTCTACAACGCCGCCAGCGTGCTGCGCGCGGGCCGCATCGAGCACACCTACCGCAAACGCGAACTGCCGAACTACGCGGTGTTCGACGAGCGCCGCTACTTCGCCCGCGGCGGTGCCAGCCCCTGCGTGTTCGAGGTGAAGGGCGTGCCGCTGGGGCTGGTGATCTGCGAGGACCTCTGGCATGCCGACCCGCTGGCGCAGACCGCCGCCGCCGGCGCCGAGCTGGTGGTGGTGCCGAACGCCTCGCCGTTCGAGCGCGACAAGGCGGCCGAGCGCGACGCGCTGCTGGAGCGCCGCGCGCGCGAGGCCGGTGCGGCCATCGCCTACCTCAACCTGATCGGCGGCCAGGACGAGCTGGTGTTCGACGGCGGCGCCTGCCTGGTCGATGCCGACGGCAGCGTGCATCCCTCCGCGCAGGCGTTCGCGCCGCACTGGCTGGTGGCCGACTACCACCCCGGCGCGCGCCGCTTCCACCGCACGCTGTGGCCCGAGGAGCAGGACGAGAGCCGCGAGTCGCTGGCCTACCGCGCCGTGGTCACCGGCATCCGCGACTACGTGCGCAAGAACGGCTTCCAGTCGGTGCTGCTCGGCCTGTCCGGCGGCATCGACTCGGCGCTGACCCTGGTGATGGCGGTGGATGCGCTCGGCGCCGACCACGTCACCGCCGTGCGGCTGCCGTCGCGCTACACCTCCGACCTCAGCAACGACCTCGCCGCCGAGCAGGCCGCCGCGCTCGGCGTGCGGCTGGAGACGCTGCCGATCGAGGCGCCGTTCCAGGGCTTCCTCGCCGCACTGGGCCCGCTGTTCGCCGGCCGCGCGCCCGACCTCACCGAGGAAAACCTGCAGTCGCGCTGCCGCGGTGCGCTGCTGATGGCGCTGAGCAACAAGTTCGGCCACCTGCTGCTGACCACCGGCAACAAGAGCGAGTACGCGGTCGGCTACGCCACCATCTACGGCGACATGTGCGGCGGCTTCGCGCCGCTCAAGGACCTGTACAAGACCGAGGTCTACGCGCTCAGCCGCTGGCGCAACGCCATCTCGCCGGCGATCCCCGAGGCGGTGATCGCCCGCGCGCCCTCGGCCGAGCTGCGCGAGCACCAGACCGACCAGGACTCGCTGCCGCCCTACGAGTTGCTCGACGCCATCCTGCACGCCTATGTCGACGAGGAGCGCTCGCGCGAGGAGATCGTCGCGCAGGGCTTCGACGCCGCCACCGTCGAGCGGGTCGCGCGGCTGGTCAAGCTCAGCGAGTGGAAGCGCCGCCAGTCGGCACCGGGCCCGAAGGTCTCCCGCCGCGCCTTCGGCCGCGAGCGGCGCTACCCGATCACCTCGGGCTGGTGCTGACCCGTTGACATGCGAATGAGAACCATTATCATTTGATCCGTCCATCACGGAGGGCGGATCCATGCAGGTATACGAAACACCCCATGCCGGTTCGATGCGCGCTGCGTCCGAGCGGCCGGCCTTGCCGTCCCGCGAGCGCGAGCTGAGCAGCCTGGAGCTGCTGCGTGGGGCGCGCGAGGTCGTCATCCGCCACGGCGAGCAGACCTATCGCCTGCGCCACACCCGCAACGACAAGCTGATCCTGACCAAGTGACCGCGGTGCGGGCGGGTGCCCGCATCGTGGGCTTGCCGATCGGTAGGGGCGG
Organism: Rehaibacterium terrae; assembly: GCF_014202935.1. Classification (GTDB taxonomy): domain Bacteria; phylum Pseudomonadota; class Gammaproteobacteria; order Xanthomonadales; family Xanthomonadaceae; genus Rehaibacterium; species Rehaibacterium terrae. Next base: position 70,189 of record NZ_JACHHX010000005.1, read on the forward strand.
CTTCAGCCGCGACTACGGATTGCGGGGGAGTGAGTGAAAGTGAGTGAAGAGAAGTGAGTGAAGAGGAGTGAGAAACCAGGGAAAGCATCGGCGTGTCGACGCCTGGCGCTTCCCTCACTCCTCTTCACCCGTTTTCCGCTTCCCCGGCCGCGGCTGAAGCCGCGCCCACGAAGACGAGCGTGCGCGCCGCGCCGCGAAAATTTCCCAGGCCGCCAGCCCCGCCGGTTCCTCTCTCGCCGGCTCCAGCCCGCCGCCTTTCGATCTCGACGAAAGACGCCGCTGGAGTACCGATGCGATTCCATCCGCTTGCCCTCGCCCTGTGGCTGGCCCTGCCGGCCGCCGCGCAGGATTCCGCCGTTCCCGAACAGCCCGGCGCCGTCGCTGCCGCCAACGTCCATGAGCTCGAGCGCATCACCGTCAGCGCCACGCTGAGCGCGCGCGCGGTCGGCGGCGTGCCGGCCGCGCCGATCGTGATCGAGCGCGAGCGCATGGACGCGGAACTGGTGCGCGACATCCGCGGCCTGGTGCGCTACGAGCCGGGCGTGTCGGTGACCTCCTCGTTCGGCCGTTTCGGCCTCGGCGGTTTCCGCATCCGCGGCCTGGACGGCAACCGGGTACGGATCGAGATCGACGGCGCGCCGGTGCCGGAGAGCTTCGCCATCGGCAGCTTCGCCAACGCCTCGCGCGACGCGGTCGATCTGGACCTGCTCAAGCGGGTGGAGATCCTGCGCGGCCCGGGCTCGGCCCTGTACGGCTCGGACGCGCTCGGCGGCGTGGTGGTGTTCACCAGCAAGGATCCGGAAGACCTGTTGCGCGCCGGCCGCGACCGCCACGTCGGCTTCAAGGCCGGCTACGACAGCGGCGACCGCGGCCTGTTCGCCGGCGCCACCACTGCCTTCGCCGGCGAGCGCTGGTCGGGCCTGCTGGCGCTGAGCCATCGCCAGGGCCGCGAGACCCGCAATCGCGGCGATGACGGCAGCGACGGCAGCGCGCGCACGCGGCCCAATCCGCAGGACTACCGCGGCCTCGCTCTGCTCGCCAAACTGGGTTTCGCGCCCGACGCCGACCAGCGCTTCCGGCTCAGCGTCGATGCCGGCGAGTCGCAGGTGCAGACCGACGTGCGCAGCGGCCTCGGCCCGGTCGCCGGCTTCGGCGCGCCGGTGCGGGTGCTGTCGCTGGACGGCGACGACCGCCAGACGCGCGCGCGGGTCGCGTTCGACCACGCGCACGACGCGGTCGAGGCCGGCTGGGCCGACGCCTTCCGCTGGCAGCTGTACCGGCAGGATTCGGAAACCACCCAGGACACCTTCGAGCGCCGCGCCAGCGTGGTCGCCGGCCAGCCGGGACCGGTCACCCGCCGCGAGCGGCGGTTCGACTTCGACCAGCGCGCCTACGGCGGCGAGTTCATCGCCTTCAAGGGCTTCGCGACCGGTGCGGCGGCGCATTACCTGAGCTACGGCGTCGAGTTCGAGCGCCGGCGGCTGGCGCAGAAGCGCGACGGCCGCGCGATCCTGCCCAATGGCAGCGTGACCAACGTGATCTCGCCGGACACCTTCCCGGTGCGCGACTTCCCGCTGTCGACCGTCACCGCACTGGCGGCCTTCGCGCAGGACGAGATCGCGCTGGCGGACGGCCGCTGGCTGCTGGTGCCGGGCCTGCGGGTGGACCGCTTCGAGCTGTCGCCCAAGGACGATCCGCTGTTCGCCGCGCGCAATCCGGGCATCGTGCCGACCGCGGTCCGCGAGACGCGGCTGTCACCCAAGTTCGGCGCGGTGTGGAAGCTCGACGACCGCTGGTCGCTGTTCGGCCACTGGGCGCGTGGTTTCCGCGCGCCGCCGTACAGCGACGTCAACCTCGGCTTCACCAACCTGCAGTTCGGCTACACCGCGCTGCCCAATCCCGACCTCCGGCCGGAAACCAGCGACGGTTTCGAGCTCGGCCTGCGCGCCGGCGGCGAGGCCGGCTGGCTGAGCCTGTCGCTGTTCCACAACCGCTACCGCGACTTCATCGAGTCGCTGCGCCCGCTCGGCCGCGACCCGCAGACCGGCCTGCTCGTGTTCCAGTCGCAGAACATCGGCCGCGCCAGGATCGAGGGCGTCGAATTCAAGGGCGGGCTGGCACTGCGGACCTTCGCGGCGGCGCTGGCGCCCTGGGAACTGCGCGCCGCGGCCGCCTGGCAGCGTGGCGAGGACGAGATCGCCGGCACGCCGCTGGCTTCGGTCGATCCGCCCAGCCTGGTGCTCGGCCTGCGCCGCGACGGCGTGCGCATCGACCACGAGTTGGTCGGCCGCTTCGTGCGCCGACACGACCGCCTGCCGACGGTCGCCGGCGCGCCGGCCTTCGCCGCGCCCGGCCACGCGGTGTTCGACTGGCTGGTCGACATCGACCTCGCCGAGGGGCTGCGGCTCAACGCCGGCCTGTTCAACCTGTTCGACCGCAAGCACTTCGAGGCCGGCGCGCTGCCGCTGCTGGCGGCCGACAGCGGCAACGCCGACCGCTACACCGCGCCCGGCCGCACCCTGGCCTTCAGCGTCCACGTCGACTGGTGAGCGTCATGCGCCCGCCGCCCTCCGCCCCCGCCGCGCCGCTCGACTGGCCAAGGCTGTGCCAGTCGCTGGCGGCGCTCGGCGCCGTGCTCTGCCTGTACGCCGGCGAGCGCAGCCCGCAGCAGGGCGTGTTGCGGGGCGATGCGCCCTTGCCCTGGCAGCGCGAGCTGCTCGGTCTGCTCAGCGCCGAGCGGCTGGAGCCGGTGGTCAGCCTGGACAGCGACGGGCCGTTGGAGGGGCTGTGGTTCCTCGATGACGAGGGGCGCCCCGGTTTCGGCCTGTGCCTGCTCCCGGACAGCGACTTCCTCGCCTGGGAGCGGCTACTGGCCGGGCTGCCGGCGTGCCGGAACGCGGTCGGCGGCTGGTGCGAACGCCTGCTGACGCGGCTGGCGCGGCGCTGGCGCGGCGAGGACTGGCGCGCCGGCCTGCGCCGGTTCCGCTTCGGCGTGGCGGCCGGTCTGCCGGTGCTGGCGCTGGAGCCGGTGGCGCGGATCTCGCCGGTCAGTGTGCACGCCGCCCACCGCCTCGCGCAGCGCAGCCACGCCCGTTTCGATTCCCATGCCGACGCCTGCTGCCGCGCCTGTGGCCGGCTCGGTCTCCACCACTGACGGAGTCATTCAACCCATGTACCTGCACTTGCCACGATCCGTTCCGCTCCTGTTCGCGGTGCTGGCCGTCGTCGCCACCGGCTGTGCCACGGACGCTGCACGCCATGCCGTCGCGCCTGCCGCGCCCATGGCGCCGACGCCCGCCGCAGCGCCCGAGGCCGACCGCCAGGCCATCCTCGCCATGCTCGGCGAGTACCGGGTGAGCTTCGCCTTCGACGAGACGGTGGTGCTGCAGCCGGGCTACGCGCGCGCCGCCCCGAAACGCAGCGGCGCCTACGAGTGGGTCGTGCTGGTCGAGGACAGCGGCGACCGGATCGTGCTGCAGCACCTGCTGGTCTCGCCCGGCGGCCACGTCACCAAGCACTGGCGGCAGGACTGGCACTGGCAGGCGCGCGAGCGGCTGGAATTCGCCGCCGACCAGACCTGGCGGCGCCGGCCGCTCGCACCCGAGCTGACGCGGGGTGCGTGGACACAGTGCGTGTACGAGGTCAGCGACGCGCCGCGTTACTGCGGCACCGGGCGCTGGAATCATCGCTACGGCAACGCCACCTGGACCTCCGACCGGACCTGGCGGCCGCTGCCGCGACGCGAATACACCGTGCGCGGGGACTACAACGCGCTCAACGTCGAAAACCGCCACACCGTCACGCCGGACGGCTGGACCCACGAGCAGGACAACAGCAAGGTGCGCCGCGCCGCCGACGGCAGCACCGAGGCCGTGCTGGTGCGCGAGTTCGGCTTCAACGACTACCGGCGTATCGCCGACCACGACTTTTCACCGGCGCGGCGCTACTGGCAGGCCACCGCCGGCTACTGGGCACGGGTGCGCAGGCATTGGGATGCGGCGGCAGCCGCCGGCGGACTGCGTCTGAACATGGCGGTGGACGGCATGCCGATGATCGAGGGCTTGTTCGCGCAGGCCGCGCGCGTCGAGCGTGGCGAGACGGTGGCCGACGCCGAGATCGACGCCCTGTTCTCGCGTTACGTTGAGCCGTTGCCGGATACCCGCCTGGGCCGGCGCTGAGGCGCGCCACGTTCGCGCCATGCCCGGCCGCGACGGGCCGAACCCGGGCCGGTGACCGCGACGCGGACCCAGGTCCGCGTCACGGCGGCGACGGCGGTCGCGACCGGCAGATGCGTGGTCCCCCGGGGCGGCTTGCCTGGCGCCTGCGGGGATCGTCCGGCAGGGCCGGCGCTCAGTGGATCGCGATGTGTCCGTGCCGGCGTTCGGTGGACCGCTCGGGGCCGCCGGCCTCGGCCAGCACGATCGTCGCGACGATGCCGTGCATGCCGGGGGCGTCAGGCGCCGCGGCCTGCGGGGGCTTCGGGGGCTTGGGTGGAGCGGGCGGTGCCGGCGGCGCTGGCGGCAGCGGCGGCATCATCCACTGGAAGGCCCGCGACGTCTCCGGTGCGGTGATCTCCACCGTCTGCGGGCGGCGGTCGCGCAGCAGCTCGATCAGCACCAGGTCGCCCGGCTGCTTCTCCTGCAGCTCGCGCATCGCTTCGCGCGGCGAGTTCACGTCCATGCCGTCGATCTTCAGGATCACGTCGCCCGACTGCAGTGCCGGGAAGTCCTCCGGCCCGCGCAGCACCAGCACGCCGCGGTCGGTGCCGAAGTAACGGCCGAGCTGGGCGTCCACGCTCGCCAGATTCAGGCCGCGCCAGCGGAAGGCCTGCGACAGCAGCGGCAGCGCGCAGTCCTCGTCCGTGGGGCAGCCGGCGAACGGGGCGATGCGGCCGATCTCCATGTCGATGCCGGGCACCACGATGCTGAATCCGTTCGCGCCGGGGAGGCGGAACTCGCCGCTGCCACCGAACACCATCACGCGCGTGCTCTTCTCGGCCTTCACGGTGGTCTCGGCGCGCTGGCCGTCGCGCTGGTAGGCGAGCCTGACTTCCTGGCCCTCGGTCAGGTCGCCGAGCAGCTTGCGGGCGCTTTCCAGGCGCTCCTCGGCGGTCGTGCCGGTGATCGCCTTGCCGTCGATGCCCAGCAGCACGTCGCCCGCGCGCAGCCCGGCGCGGGCGGCCGGGCCCTCGGGCGTGACGCCGCGCAACTGCACCGCGCCGTTCGCATCGCTGCCGAGGATGACGCCGATCACCGGCCGCTGCATCGCTTCGCGGCGCGTCTCGATGCGGGTGACGATCTGGTCGTGCAGATTGCCGGACTCGCGCGACAGCTCGGCCATGCGGCGGCCCAGTTCGGCCATCTGCCGGCGCAGCGCCTCCATTTCCTTGCGCGCCTCCTCGGCGCGTTCGGGGTCGGGCTGCGCCGGCTGGGCGAAGGCGCCGGCGGGTGCCAGGGCGAGCGCCAGCAGCAACGGAAGGGGACGAAGCTTCATCGGGGTTCTCCTTGCAGAATCAATAGGCGACGACCAGGGCGCCGTCGTAGCGCTCGCCCTGCGAGGCGAGCCATTGGCGGGAGGTTTCCAGGCCGGCCAGCTCGCGCAGCACTGCTACGCGTTGCCGCCACAACGGCAGACGCAGGCTGGCGTCGAGGGCCGGGTCGGCGAGGGCATCGTCGATCGCGGCGAGCCGGTCGTGCAGCGCCGCGCCCAGGGTGGCGACGCTGGCGCTGGCCACACTGTCGTCGGCGGCGACCAGCAGCAGCGCCTCCAGACGTGCCGACTCGTCGTAGAGCGCATCCAGCGCCAGCGTGTCGGCATCCGGGGCGGCGGGCCCGGACGGCGTCGGCGTGTGCAGCAGCGGCAAGGCCAAGGCGAGCGCGAGCACGGCCGCCGCGGCGGCGAGCCAAGGCAGGCGGCGCGGCGCGCGCCGCGGCAGCCGGGCGGCGATCGCCGGCCAGGTGCTGCGCTCGGGCGCCTCGGCCGGCAGCGCGCGGAGGGCATGGCCCAGGTCGATGCCCTCGGGGCGGGAAGGACGGATGTCGTCAGGCACGGCTGACCTCCTGTTCGTGCAGGCGCAGCAGCTCGCGCAGGCGGCGGGTGCCGCGCGCCAGCTGCGACTTGGAGAAGCTCACCGAGCGGCCCATCTGCGCGGCGATCTCGTCGTGGGTGTAGCCTTCGGCGTGGTACAGCCAGATCACGCTGCGGGTGACGTCGGGCAACTGCGCCAGCGCGCGCACCAGCGTGGCCGCGTCGGTAGCCGAAGGCGGCAGCAGCTGCTCACCGGGTTCGAGCTCCGGCTCGGGCGGATCGTCGGTGAACCGCAGGCGGTCGCGCTTGCGCAGCCGCATCAGCGCCTCGTTCACCGCCACCTGCCGCAGCCAGCCCCAGAACGGCGACTCGCCGCGGAACTCGCCGAGGCGGCTGAACACCTTGAGCATCGCGTCCTGCAACACCTCCATCGCCTCCTCGCGGTCACCGAGCATGCGCAGCGCCAGCGTGAACACCGGCCGCTCGAACCAGCGGTAGAGCTGCTCGAACGCCTTGCCGTCACCGCGTCTGGCGCGGGCCAGCAGGCTGTCGGGCACGTCGATGGCGAAGGCGGTCGGGGCGCTCACGAGCCATAGGATGCGCCTGCGCGGGGAAGGGTCGCAGGTGGAGCCGGGTCCCGCCAAAAAAGAAGGCCGGGTGTCGCCACCCGGCCCTCGTGTCGTCCCTGACGGGGGAGAGAGCGGTCAGAACCGGTAGCGCATGCCGACGAAGCCGGTGCGCGGCTGGCCCGGGCGGGCGCCGGACGGGCGCCGGGAGACGATGTAGGTCTCGTCGAACAGGTTCTCGACCCGGGCGTACAGCTCGGCGTTGTCGGTGAGCTGCCAGCCGGCCGAGAGGTCGAACACCCAGGCCGCATCGGTTCGCTGGCCGGCGGCGGGGGTGCCCTGGCCGGCGCGGGTACGCATGTCGTCGATGTAGTTGGCGGCCAGGTTGATCCGCCAGCGCTCGCCCTCGATGCCGGCCTGGGCATTGAACAGGTGCTCGGGCAGGTAGGGCAGGCGGTCGCCGCTGGCCACGGTGCCCCATTCGCCGAAGCTGGAGGTGAAGGCGTTGCGGAACTCGGCGCGGGTGAAGGTGTAGGCGGCCGACACCGGAATGTTCAGCGCGCCGGCGCGGAAGCGGTAGCCGAGGTTGGCCTCGATGCCGCGGATGCGCGCCTTGCCGCCGTCGAACTGGTCGCCGATGTTGCAGCCGCCGCCGGTGGAGGCGGTGCAGGTGCCGATCAGGTTGTCGTACTCGTTCCAGAAGCCGAGCAGTTCGCCGCGCAGGCCGTTGCTGGCGTAGCGCAGGCCGAACTCGCCGTTGACGCTCTCCTCGGCGTCGACGCCGGTGCCCGGCGCCGGCGGGTTGTAGCCGCGGTGCAGGCTGCCGAACACGGTGAGGTCGTCGCTGAGCAGCCAGGTCACGCCCAGGCCGGGAATGAAGGCGTCGACGGTGTCGCGCAGCACGCGGGTCGGACCGGCGTCGCGGCCGTTGGTGGTCAGCGCGAAATCCTCGCGGGTGAGCCGGATGCGCTCGAAGCGCACGCCCGGGGTGATGATCCACCGGCCGTAGCGGATCTCGTCCTGCACGTAGGCCGAGAAGGCTTCGGCGGAGGCGACGCGGTTGTCCTGCGTGCCCGGGGCGCCGTCGGAGGTCAGCACCAGACGGCCGTCCTGCATGCGGTAGCGGTCGTCGTCCTGGAAGCGGTCCTCCTCGTCCCGGTGCCAGCGCAGGCCGAATTCGACGTTGTGTTCGGCGGTGCCGGCGAACTTCCAGCCCAGCACCGACTGGATGCCCTGCGCGTAGTACTTGCGGTTGTTGTTGCGCAGGCGCAGCGCACCGTCCGGGCTGGTGGCGCCGGTCAGCCAGGCGTACTGGTCGGCGAAGGTGGCCGGGTTGGCGAGGATGTTGGCGAGGCTGACCCAGCCGGTGTCGGCGCTGTTGCGCACGTCGTTGAGCTTGTACCAGTTGCGCGCGAACTCGGTGCGGTAGGCGACCGTGGTGAGGTCCACGTTGTCCGCCAGCTCGATGAAGTGGTTGACCTGCGCCAGCTCGTGGGTGGTGGCGATGTTGTCCAGCTGCGAGGCGGCGTAGCGGCGGTTCGGCATGGCGCGGAAGTCGGCGTCGGTCAGGCCGAGGTAGGTTTCGTCGCTGTCCTGGGTGGTGCGCGAGACCTTGAGTTCCAGCTCCTGGTAGCGCGCGGCGTTGCTGTCGGAGTTGACGCGGACCTTGGCCAGCACGTCGTCGAGCCGGTAGCCGGTGTCGCCGCCGCCGTCCAGGCGCTTGAAGCCGTCGCTGCGCTGGTACACGCCCTCGACCAGGAAGCCGAAGCGCTCCTGGCTGGTGCCGGCCCAGGTGTGACCGAGCAGGGTGTTGTCGCGGCCGTAGCTGAGGTCGACCAGGCCGGCCGGGCCGGTCGGGATCGGAGTGGAGAGCAGGTTGATCACGCCGCCGGTGGTGCGCGGGCCGGCCTTGACCGAGGACGAACCCTTGCGCACCTCGACCGCGCTCATCCGCGCCATGGTCGGGAAGTAGTAGGCGGCCGGCGCGGCGTAGGGCGCCGGCGCGATCAGCACGCCGTCCTCCATCACCGTGATGCGGTTGTTGCGGTCGGTGCCGGAGCCGCGGATGCCGATGTTGGGACGCAGGCCGTAGCCCTCTTCCTCGACCAGATACACGCCGGGCACTTCGCGCAGCACGCGGTTGACGTCGCGGTAGTTGTGCTTCTCCAACTGCTGGCTGTCGATGTAGTGGGCGGAGCCGGCGGTTTCCTGCGCCTGCTCGACGCTGCCGACCACGGTGAGGCGGTCGAGGCGGGCGGCCAGCGGCTCGGCATGGGCGGGGTGCAGGGCCTGCAGGACGGCCAGGGACAGGGCGCAGGGGAGAAGCGTGCGGATCGGGGCGCGCATGTTCTTGTTCTCTGTGGCTATCGGGGATCGTGGGAGGTGGAACGTCGGGGCGAATCCTAGTGAAAACGAGAATGATTCGCAATACATTTCCTTGACCTGGATCACCCGGCTTGCGGTCGCCGCCGGCGGCGGCCGGCGTGACGGGCAGGGCAGTCGCTCGGCTATGATCCGGCGACCCCGTCACAAGGAATCGCGACATGGAGATCTTCAGCCTCGTTCTTCTGGCCTTCGCCGTCATCACCCTGTTCAAGGGTGTGCGGGTGGTGCCGCAGGGCTACGAATGGACCGTCGAACGCTTCGGCCGCTACGACCGCACGCTGACGCCGGGCCTGGGCTTCACCATCCCCTGGGTGGAGAGCATCGGCCGCAAGCTGAACATGATGGAGCAGGTGCTCGACGTGCCCTCGCAGGACGTCATCACCAAGGACAACGCGGTGGTGAAGGTCGATGGCGTGGTCTTCTATCAGGTGCTGGAAGCGGCCAAGGCGGCCTATGAGGTGGCGCAGCTGGAGATCGCCATCCTCAATCTGACCATGACCAACATCCGCACCGTGCTCGGCTCGATGGACCTGGATGAGTCGCTGAGCAAGCGCGACGAGATCAATGCCAAGCTGCTGGCGGTGGTGGACGAGGCCACCCACCCCTGGGGCGTGAAGGTCAACCGCATCGAGATCAAGGACATCCAGCCGCCGCGGGACCTGGTCGATGCGATGGCGCGGCAGATGAAGGCCGAGCGCGAGAAGCGCGCCAACATCCTGGAGGCCGAAGGCCAGCGTGCGGCCGAGATCCTGCGCGCCGAGGGCGAGAAGCAGGCGGCGATCCTGGAGGCCGAGGGCCGTCGTGAAGCCGCCTTCAAGGACGCCGAGGCGCGCGAGCGGCTGGCGCAGGCCGAGGCCCGGGCGACCGAGATGGTCAGCACCGCCATTGCCCAGGGCGATGTGCAGGCGATCAACTACTTCGTCGCCCAGAAGTATGTCGAGGCGCTGAAGGATTTCGCCAGTTCGCCGAACCAGAAGACCCTGCTGCTGCCGATGGAGACCACCGGCGTGCTCGGTTCGCTGGCAGGCATCGTCGAGCTGACGAAGGCCGTGCAGGGCGACAGGCCGGGTGGTGGCAAGCCGACGCCGCCGGCGCGGCCGGGCAATCCGTTCACGCAGGGTGGCTGAGCATGGATGGCCTGTCGGACTGGTTCTGGTGGGCATTCGCGCTGGCGCTGTTCGCGCTGGAGGCGCTGATCCCCGGCATCTTCATGCTCTGGCTGGGCTTCGCCGCGCTCGGCGTGGCGGTGTTGCACCTGCTGCTGCCCGAGCTGTCGGTGACCGCGCAGTGGATCGCCTTCTCGCTGCTGTCGCTGGTGTCGGTGGGGATCGCCTGGCGGTTGAAGAAGGTCCGCCCGGTACGTGCCACCGACCAGCCGCACCTCAACCGCCGCGCCGAACAGCTGATCGGCCGCGTGCTGCCACTGGAGCGGCCGATCGTCGATGGCCGCGGCCGGGTCAAGGTCGGCGACGCCTTCTGGACCGTGAGCGGCCCGGACCTGCCGGCCGGCGCGCGGGTCCGGGTCGAGGCGGTCGAGCAGGGCGTGTTGAGGGTGCGCCCGGTGGAATGATCCTGTCGTGCCCTGCGCCGCAGACGAAAAACGCCGCCCTCGGGCGGCGTTTTCGCATCCGGTGACGGTCGCTCAGCGCTCGCCCGCGAAGGGGTTGAGCTGACGCAGCAGGTTGCGTTCCCGCGGCCAGTTGCCGGCCAGCCAGGGATGGTCCGGTTGGTTGAGCTGCAGCACGCGGCGGGTGTCGGCGGCCAATTCGTCCTCGCCCAGTCGGGTGTAGGCCTCGCCCATCAGCGCCAGGGCGTCGCCCTGGTAGCCGCTCTGCGGGTAGTTCTCGATGATGAACTGGCCGCGGTTGGCGGCGGCGACGTGGGCGCCGCGACGCAGGTAGTACAGCCCGACGTTGAGCTCGTGGCGGGCCAGGTGGTTGCGCAGGTACACCATGCGCTGGCGCGCGTCCGGCGCGTAGCGGCTCTCGGGGAAGCGGCGGATCAGTTCGGCGAAGTCGTTGAAGCTCTGGCGCACCGCCCCCTGGTCGCGCAGCGAGGTGTCCAGGCGCAGATAGCGTTCCAGGAACAGGTTCTCGCGGTTGAAGTTGATCAGGCCCTTCAGGTAGTAGGCGTAATCGATGTGCTCGTGGGTGGGATAGGTACGGATGAAGCGGTTGATCGTGGAGGTCGCATCGTCCGGCTTGTTGGCCTTGTACTGCGCGTAGGCCAGCTCGAGCTGCGCCTGTTCGGCATAGGGCCCGTAGGGGAAGCGGGCGACCAGGCGCTGGTAGTACTGCTCCGCACGGCTGTGGTTGCCGCGTTGCAGGGCGCGCTTGCCTTCGGCGTACATCGCTTCGACCGGCAGGGTTTCGAGGGGGTCGGCCCGCTTGCCGGAACGGCCGCAACCGACCACGGCGAGGGCGAGCACGATCAGGATGGCGAGGCGCAGCAGGCCGGCGAATCGGGTCATTGCGTTGGTGGTCCAGGGCGCGAAGGGCGCAGAGACGGCGATAATAGCCCAAAGCCCGCGCCGGGCGCGCCCGCGAGACCGAACCCCGAATGAACGCCTCCCCTCCCGACGAAGACGCGACCGAACTGCTCGAAGCGGTGGTGCCGACAGCCCTGGCCGGACGCCGTTTCGACCAGGTGCTGGCCGAGATCTTTCCGGACTTCTCGCGCTCGCGGCTGAGCGAGTGGATCAAGTCCGGCGACGCGCTGCTGGACGGCCGCCGGGTCAAGCCGCGCGATCCGGTGCGCGGCGGTGAGCCGGTCACGCTGGCGGTCGCACTCGCGGTCGAGACCCGCGCCGAGCCGGAGGAGATTCCGCTCGCCGTCCTGCACGAGGACGACGAGGTGCTGGTGATCGACAAGCCGGCCGGGCTGGTGGTGCATCCGGGGGCCGGCAATCCGCGCGGCACGCTGGTGAACGCGCTGCTGCATCGCGACCCGAAACTGGCCGAGCTGCCGCGCGCCGGTCTGGTGCATCGGCTGGACAAGGACACTTCCGGCGTGATGGTGGTGGCGCGCACCCTGCGCGCCCATGCGGCGCTGGTCGAGCAGCTTTCCGGGCGCGAGGTGCATCGCCAGTACGTGGCGGTGGTGATGGGCCCGATGGTGGCCGGCGGCACCGTCGATGCGCCGATCGGCCGCCACCCGACCGACCGCGTGCGCATGGCCGTGGTCGGGAACGGTCGCCCGGCGATCACCCATTACCGTGTCCGCGAACGCTTCCGCGCCCATACCCTGGTCGAGTGCCGGCTGGAAACCGGTCGCACCCACCAGATCCGTGTGCACATGGCGCATGTCCGGCATCCGATCGTGGGCGACCCGCTGTACGCGCGCCTGAGCCTGCCCAAGGGCGCCACGCCCGAGCTGGCCGAGATGCTGCGCGGTTTCCGGCGTCAGGCGCTGCATGCCGAGCGGCTGGAGTTCGAGCACCCGGCCAGCGGCGAGACGGTCCGCTGCCAGGCGCCGATCCCGGCCGACATGCTCGCCCTGCTCGACCTGCTGCGTGCCGACACCTCGGCTGCGAAGCCGTGAGCCCGCTGCTGCGCCCGGACTGGCCCGCCCCGGCCGCCGTCCGGGCTGCGGTGACCTTGCGTCATGGGGCCGGCGTGTCGACGCCGCCGTTCGACCATTTCAACCTCGGCCTGCGCTGCGGCGACGAGCCCGCCGCCGTGCACGCCAACCGGCGCGCGCTGCTCGGGCTGGCCGGCCTGCCGGCCGAGCCGCTGTGGCTGCGGCAGGTGCACGGCACGGCCGTGCACATCGGCAGGAGCGGCGGAAGTCGCGACCGTGTCTCCGCCGGCTCCCGGGCCGCCTCTGCCGTCGCTCCGGCCGTGGCTGCCGATGCCGACTGCGAGCCCGAAGCCGACGCCGCCGTCACCACCGATCCGGGCGTGGTGCTCGCCATCCTCACCGCCGATTGCCTGCCGGTGCTGCTGTGCGCCGACGACGGCAGCGAGGTCGGCGCCGCGCATGCCGGCTGGCGCGGGCTGTGTGCTGGCGTATTGGAGGCGACCGTCGCCGCGATGGCCACGCCGCCGTCGCGCCTGCTGGCCTGGCTCGGGCCGGCGGCGGGGCCGCAGGCCTACGAAGTCGGCGACGAGGTGCGCGACGCCTTCCTCGCCCACGATCCCGCCGCGCGCGCCGGCTTCGTCGCGACCCGTCCCGGTCATTGGCTGTGCGACCTGTACGCGTTGGCGCGGCAGCGGTTGACGGTGGCCGGCGTGACCCGCGTCCACGGTGGCGGGCTGTGCACGATCTCCGAGCCCGCGCGGTTCTTCTCGCACCGCCGCGACCGGCGCACCGGCCGCCAGGCCAGCCTGATCTGGCTCGCCGGCTGAGCGCGGGTGGGCGCAGCGATCCGCCAGCCGGCGTTCAGCCTTGCTGCGCAAAGCTCCCGCCACCGCCCCGCCGGGGCCTTGCCTGTGAGTCGTGCGATGCGAGCGAGCGTGCTGGTGGGTGTGCTGGTCGGCCTGTGCATGGTGGGGGCGGTATCCGCCGAAACGGTGGATTCGGCGCGGGCGAAGTTCGAGGCGCGCCAGCCCGACGCGCGGGCGGCGATCGAAGCCCTGGCCAAGGCCAGTCCCCGTGATCCCGCCGCGCTGGTGCTGCTCGGCCGCGCGCAGGCGCGCGCGCGCCAGTTCGAGGCGGCGGTGAAGACGCTGGAGCAAGCGGTCGCGCTGGCGCCGACGATGGCCGAGGCGCACTACCGGCTCGGCGAGGCCTACGTCGGCCGGGTGAACGAGGTCGGGATGCTGGGCAGGCTGTCGATCGCCGGCAAGATCCGCGGCGGCTTCCAGAAGGCGGTCGAGCTCGACCCCGACCATCACGACGCGCGGCTGGCGCTGGTGCAGTATTACGCGGCCGCGCCGGGCGTGGCCGGCGGCAGCGCCGAGAAGGCGGCCGCCGAAGCGGCCGAACTGATGCGTCGCAACCCGGCGCGCGGGCACATGGCGCGGGCATTCATCCTGGAAGCGGAGAAGAAGCCCGCCGAGGCCCTGCGCGAGTACGAGGCCGCGCTCGCGGCCGAACCGGCCTACCGCAACGCACGGCTCACGCTCGGCATCGCCTACCAACGCGCCGGGCGCTGGAGCGAGGCCTTCGCCCTGTACGAGTCGATGCTGAGCGAGCAGCCCGACGATCCGTTCGCCTTGTTCTACTTCGGCCGCACCGCCGCGCTTTCCGGCCAGCGGCTGGACGAGGGGCTGGCCGCGCTGCAGCGCTATCTCGCCCTGCCGCTCGACGAGAGCCTGCCGCGGCCGGCCGGCGCGCATTTCCGCATCGGCATGATCCACGCCAAGGCCGGGCGCAAGGATGAGGCGCGCACGGCCTACCGGACCGCCCTCGAACTCGACCCCAAGAACGCCGAGGCGCAGGCCGAGCTCGCCAAACTGTAGTGTCTTGGGCTCTGCAGAGCGGCCTCGGCCGCTGCCGCAGCGCACTCCGGGCCACCGGCCACCTTGATTCGACCCCGTCCGCCCGCATAACGGGGGCATCGGCCGCCTGTCGCGGCCCCATGCCTCAAGGACATCGCCATGCGGATGGACAAGCTCACCTCGCGTTTCCAGCAGGCCATCGCCGACGCACAGTCGTTGGCGGTCGGCCGTGACCACAACCTGATCGAACCCGTGCACCTGCTGGTGGCGTTGCTCGACCAGCAGGGCGGCAGCACGCGCCCGCTGCTCGGCCAGGCCGGCGTCAACGTGCCGCTGCTCCGGGAGCGGCTCGGCGAGAGCCTCGAAAAGCTGCCGAAGGTGGCCGGGCAGGAAGGCAACGTCACCGTCTCCAACGACCTCGCCCGCCTGCTCAACCTCACCGACAAGCTGGCCCAGCAGCGCGGCGATGCCTACATCGCCTCGGAGCTGTTCGTGCTCGCCTGCCTGGACGACAAGCGCGAGGTGGGCCGCGCGCTCGCGGCCGCCGGCGCCGACAGGGCGCGGCTGGAGGCGGCCATCGAGAAAGTCCGCGGCGGCGAGAAGGTGCAGAGCGAGTCGGCCGAGGACCAGCGCCAGGCGCTGGAGAAGTACACCGTCGACCTCACCGCCCGCGCCGAGAGCGGCAAGCTCGACCCGGTGATCGGCCGCGACGAGGAGATCCGCCGGGTGATCCAGGTGCTGCAGCGGCGCACCAAGAACAACCCGGTGCTGATCGGCGAGCCGGGCGTGGGCAAGACCGCCATCGTGGAAGGCCTGGCCCAGCGCATCGTCAACGGCGAGGTGCCCGAGGGCCTGCGCGGCAAGCGTGTGCTGGCGCTGGACATGGGCGCGCTGATCGCCGGCGCCAAGTTCCGCGGCGAGTTCGAGGAGCGACTCAAGGCCGTGCTCAACGACCTGTCCAAGCAGGAAGGCCAGGTGATCCTGTTCATCGACGAGCTGCACACCATGGTCGGCGCCGGCAAGGCCGAAGGCGCCATGGACGCCGGCAACATGCTCAAGCCGGCGCTGGCCCGCGGCGAGCTGCACTGCATCGGCGCCACCACGCTCGACGAGTACCGCAAGTACATCGAGAAGGACGCCGCGCTGGAGCGCCGCTTCCAGAAAGTGTTCGTCGGCGAGCCGAGCGTGGAGGACACCATCGCCATCCTGCGCGGCCTGAAGGAACGCTACGCGGTGCACCACGGCGTCGAGATCACCGATCCGGCGATCGTCGCCGCCGCCACGCTCAGCCACCGCTACATCACCGACCGCCAGCTGCCCGACAAGGCGATCGACCTGATGGACGAGGCGGCCAGCCGCATCCGCATGGAGATCGACTCCAAGCCCGAGGAGATGGACCGCATGGAGCGGCGGCTGATCCAGCTCAAGATCCAGCGCGAGGCGCTGAAGAAGGAGAAGGACGCCGAGTCCAAGCAGCGCCTGGCCGATCTCGAAGCCGAGATCGCCAAGCTCGAGCGCGAGTTCTCCGACCTGGAGGAAATCTGGAAAGCCGAGAAGGCCACCCTCACCGGCGCCACGAAGATCAAGGAGCAGATCGAGCAGCTCAAGATCGAGCTCGACGCCGCGCACCGCCGTCAGGACCTGGCGCGCGCCAGCGAGATCCAGTACGGCAGGCTGCCGGAGCTGGAGCGCCAGCTGAAGGCCGCGCAGGAGGCCGAGACCCGCGGCTTCCGCCTGCTCCAGGACAAGGTCACCGCCGAGGAGATCGCCGAGGTCGTCTCGCGCTGGACCGGCATCCCGGTCAGCAAGATGCTCGAAGGCGAGCGCGAGAAGCTGCTGAAGATGGAGGAGGCCCTGCGACAGCGGGTCGTGGGGCAGGAGGAGGCGGTGCGCGCGGTGTCCGATGCGATCCGCCGCTCGCGCGCCGGGTTGTCCGATCCCAACCGGCCGAACGGCAGCTTCCTGTTCCTCGGCCCCACCGGCGTCGGCAAGACCGAGCTGTGCAAGGCGCTGGCGAACTTCCTGTTCGACACCGACGAGGCGATGGTGCGCATCGACATGAGCGAGTTCATGGAGAAGCACTCCGTGGCCCGCCTGATCGGCGCGCCCCCGGGCTACGTCGGCTACGAGGAGGGCGGTTATCTCACCGAGGCGGTGCGACGGCGGCCTTACAGCGTGATCCTGCTCGACGAGGTCGAGAAGGCGCATCCGGACGTCTTCAACGTGCTGCTGCAGGTGCTCGACGACGGCCGCCTCACCGACGGCCAGGGCCGCACGGTCGACTTCCGCAACACCGTGATCGTGATGACCTCCAACCTCGGCTCGCAGTACATCCAGGAGATGGCCGGCGAGGGCGAGAGCCGCTACGTCGAGATGAAGGCCGCGGTGATGGGCGTGGTGCAGGCGCACTTCCGCCCCGAGTTCATCAACCGGCTGGACGAGATCGTGGTCTTCCACCCGCTGGGCAAGGAGCAGATCCGCGAGATCGCCCGCATCCAGACCGGATATCTGAGCAAGCGGCTGGCCGAGCGCCAGATCAAGCTCGAGATCGACGATTCGGCCCTGGACCTGCTCGGCAACGTCGGCTTCGACCCGGTCTACGGTGCCCGCCCGCTCAAGCGCGCGATCCAGCAGCAGCTGGAGAACCCGCTGGCGCAGAAGATCCTCGCCGGCGAGTTCGGCCAGGGCGATACGGTGCGCGTCGAGGCCGCGGGCGGGGCGCTGGTCTTCCACAAAGCCTGAGCCGGGCCGCGTTTTCATGCCCCTCCCCGCACGAGCGGGGAGGGGGCGGCAGGTCGCATTGCATGACCGGCGGCAGCGCGCGGGACGGGGTTAAACCCGGTGGCAGCCACGTGCATCCAAGGCGGTATGCTGACTCTCGCCGTGCAGCCCGATCCTGCCCCTGACGCGTCCGCACTCCCGGTCGAGGACGACGACCACGCGCTGGTGCGGGCCGCCTCGGATGGCGACATCGGCGCGTTCGAGGTGCTGTACCGGCGCCATGCGCGGCGCGTGTTCGGTGTGGTCTGGCGGATCTGCGGCGGGCAGGAGGCGCGGGCCGAGGATCTGACCCAGGAGGCCTTCGTGCGCGCCTGGCAGGCGCTGCCGAAGTTCCGGTTCGAGAGCGCGTTCTCGACCTGGCTGCACCGGCTGGCGGTCAACACCGCGCTGATGGAGCTGCGCGCCCGCAGCGGCGGCGAGGACCGCGAAACCGACGACTCGGCGCTGGAGCATCACCACAGCGGCGACAGCGCCGGTCACCGCACCGCACTGGCGATGGATCTGGAGCGTGCGATCGCCACGCTGCCCCCGCGGGCACGGGCGGTGCTGGTACTGCACGACGTGGAAGGCTGGAAACACGAGGAGATCGCCACCGAGCTGGGCATGGCGGTCGGCAGTTCGAAAGCACAATTGCATCGCGCGCGCGGCCTGCTGCGCATGCGGCTCGGAGGTGAGGCATGAGCCACGACATCCGCAACGACATCCGCAACGACAGCGAGCTGCGCTGGCAGCTGCGCCAGCTTCCGCGTGAGCGCGAGCCGGGGCGCGACCTGTGGCCAGGCATCGCCGCGCAACTCGGGCCGCAGGGGCTCACGCCGGCATCGCGGGTGTCGCGCTGGCGGCTGCCGGGGCTGGCGACGGCGGCGGTGGCCGTGCTGGCGGTCGGCCTGTTCGTCGCCGCTTACTGGGAGCGGGCGCCCGGGGCGGCGGCACCGAGTTTCGCCGATGCGATCAATCGCCAGGCCGACGCGATCGTGATCGAGTACCAGGCGGCGTTGGCTCAGCTCGGCGACGTGCCGCTGCCGGAGGAGCTCAGGCCGGCGCTGGACCAGCTCGACCGCAGCGCGGCGCGCATCCGCACGGCGCTGGCCGCCGACCCGGAGGCCGTCTTCCTGCTCGGCCAGCTCCGGCGCACCTACGCCCGCCGCCTGGCCCTGACCCAGTACGCCATGAGCTGAGGCCCGGTTTCCCGCCCCTTCCCGCCACGAATCTTCGAATCGATCTTCCGAGGAGCGCCCGATGAAGACCACCATCCCGCTGATCCTGCTGCTGAGCCTGGCCGTCGCCCCGGCCACGGCCGCGACCCCGATCGACGAGTCGCGGCCGCTGGCCGCGGACGGACGCGTGGCGATCGACAACCTCAAGGGCCGCATCCTGGTGCGTACCTGGGACCGCAACGAGGTGCGCGTGAGTGGCTCGCTGGGCGAGGGCGTGGAGCGACTGGCCATCGACGGCGGTGCCGGCAGCCTGAGCATCCGCGTGATCTATCCGCAGTCGCGCGGCGGTCTGTTCAACTGGTGGGGCGGCAGCGATCGCGGCGGGCCGAGCAACATCGAGGTCCGCGTGCCGGTACGCGCCGAGGTGGTCGCGCAGGGCGTCAGCGCCGACATCGACATCGAGGGCGTGCGCGGCCGCCGGCTCGAAGCCAAGACGGTCAGCGGCAAGATCCGTGCCGAAGGCGCGCCGGAGGAGGCCGAGTTCAATGCGGTCAGCGGCAGCCTGGACCTGCAGCTGGAGGGCTCCAGCGTCACTGCCGGGACGGTCAGCGGCACGGTCACGCTGCAAGGCAGTCCTGGCGGGCGCATCACGGTGGAAACGGTGTCGGGCAGCATCGCGGTCAGCGCGGGCGAGGTCCGCCGCCTCGATGCCAGCACCGTCTCCGGCAGTCTGCGGCTGAAGGTCGACAGGCTGGCGCGCGATGCCCGCATCGGCGCCGAAACACTCAGTGGCGGAATCGATCTGATCCTGCCGCGCGACAGCTCGGCGCGACTGTCGGTGTCCACTTTCAGTGGCGACATCCGCTCGGAGGTCGGTGAAGTCAAGCGCCCGCGCCACGGGCCGGGTTCGAGCCTGGAGGCGCGGCTGGGGGACGGCGACGGCGACGTGCGCCTGGAGTCGTTCTCCGGCACGGTGCGCGTGCGCCTGGAGTAGGCCCGCGCCGAGCGTAGCGAAGGCGTACCCGCGCAGCGGGCGAGCGCGGGAGAGAGTCGAGTGCCATGTCTCTTGGCAGCGTCATGCACCAGAGGCCCGGGCGACGGGAGCCGAAGGCGCAGCAAGCCGGTGAGATCCTGGTGGAGCGTCGACGTGGGGAAGCGAGCCGGCGATCCATGCCGACGCAGGCTCGGACGAGCGGACCTGCATCGGCACGCCCGCATGCGCTGAGCGATGGTCGCGCGTGTTTGTCCGGGCTCAGCGCAGCAGCACGATGGTGCCGAGGCCCAGGAAGCTCAGGAAGCCGATCACGTCGGTGACGGTGGTGAGGATGACGCCGCCGGCCAGGGCCGGGTCGATGTTCATGCGCTTGAGGGTGAGCGGCACCAGCACGCCGGCCAGCGCGGCGGCGAACAGGTTGATGGTGAGCGCGGCGCCGATCACCAGCGAGATCCTCGGGTCGCCGAACCACAGCCAGGCGGCCAACCCGACCACCGAGCCCCAGATCGCGCCGTTGAGCAGGGCGACCATCAGTTCCTTGCGCATCAGTACGCGGAAGTTGGTGGCGCCGACCTGGCCCAGCGCCAGGCCGCGCACCATCAGGGTGAGCACCTGGGTGCCGGCGTTGCCGCCCATGCTGGCGACGATCGGCATCAGCACGGCCAGCGCGACGATCTTCTCCAGCGTGCCCTCGAAGCGGCCGATCACGCTGGCGGCGAGGAAGGCGGTGATCAGGTTGATGCCCAGCCAGGTGGCGCGGCGCTTCACCGCGCGCGGCACCGGGCTGAACATGTCCTCGTCCTCGTCCAGGCCAGCCATGCCCAGCACCTGGTGCTCGGCCTGGCCGCGGATGATGTCGACCACGTCGTCGACGGTGATGCGGCCGAGCAGGATGTTGTTCTCGTCCACCACCGGGGCGGACACCCAGTCGTGGTCGGAGAAGTCCCTGGCCACCTCGTCGGCGCTGGCATCGACCTTGATCGCCGGCTGCTCGTCGATTAGCTCGTTGATCGGCGTGGACGGCTCGTGGGTGAGCAGCGCGGCCAGCGACAGCCGGCCCAGGTACTGGTGGCGGCGGCTGACCACGAACAGGTGGTCGGTGTGCTCGGGGATCTCGCCGCGCAGGCGCAGGTAGCGCAGCACCACGTCCACCGTCACGTCGGCGCGCACGGTGATGACGTCCGGGTTCATCAGGCGGCCGGCGCTGTCCTCGGGGTAGGACAGCACCTGCTCCAGCCGCTCGCGGTTCTCGCGGTCCATCGACTTGAGCACCTCGTCGATGACCGTGTCGGGCAGGTCCTCGACCAGGTCGGCGAGGTCGTCGATGTCCAGGTCCTCGACCGCGGCGACGATCTCGTCGGGGTCCATCTCGGCGAGCAGGCTCTCGCGCACTTCCTCGCCGACGTGCACCAGCACCTCGCCGTCGTCCTCCGGGTCGACCAGGCCCCAGACGATTTCGCGCTTGCCTGGCGGCAGCGATTCGAGCAGGTTGCCGATTTCGGCCGGCGTCAGCGTGTTGACCAGCCGGCGCACCGGGCCGAGGCGGCCGGAGTCGAGGGCCTGTGAGAGCAGCTTGAGCTGGCGCGCGGTCTTGTCGTAACGGATGGCCTCGGCCATGCCAAGCTCCCCTGCGAGTGGCGTGTATTATTGCTCCGGCCCGCTGGCGTTTGTGCATCGGGCGCACTGGTCGCGCCCGCAGGTCCACCGCTAAGCTGCCGTCATGCCACGTCGGATCGTTCCCATGCGCATCCTCCCCGTCGTCCTGCTCGCGCTGCTGCTGCCCGCCTGCGGTTCGGAACCGTCGGCGCTGCCGGGTCGTCCGTTCGCCCAGCCCGGCGTCAGCTTCACGCTCACGCCTTCGGCGGCGCGCGACTGCCACCCGGAAACCGTCTATCGCGGTCGGGTCGACTGGTCGGTGGAAGGGCGTGACCGGGTCAGGCTGGAGATCCGTGTCGGCGACCGCCACGGCGCGGTGTTCGCGCGCAGCAACCAGCCCCGCGGCAGCGCCTGGACCGAAGAGTGGGTGCGGCGCGGCGTATGGCTGGTGCTGATCGACCGCGACCGCGACGAGGTGCTGGCGACACTGCGCGCCGGACCGGAAACCTGCGACGAGTGACGATTGCCCGCGCCGGGGCGGTAGCTCAGGCGCGGTCCAGCCAGCGGCCGATGCCGTCGCGGTCGACTGCGCGCAGCAGCGGTCCGGCGCGCCGGCGCAGGGCCTTGAGGTCGCAGTCGCGGATTATCCGGCGTACCTCCAGCAGCGTGCCCGGGTGCAGGCTGAAGTCGGTCAGGCCCAGCGCGAGCAGCAGGCGGGTATAGGCCGGGTCGCCGGCCATTTCGCCGCACACGGCCACCGGCACGGCGCGCTCACGTCCCAGTTTCAGCACCTGGTGCAGCAGCCGGATCACTGCCGGGTGCAGCGGCGAATACAGCTCGCCGAGCGCCTCGTTGTTGCGGTCGGCGGCGAGCAGGTACTGCACCAGGTCGTTGGTGCCGATCGAGGCGAAGTCGAGCAGGTCGATGAAGCAGGGCAGGGCGATTGCGGCCGCCGGCACTTCGATCATGGCGCCGAGCGCGACCTGTCCGGCCACGGCATGGCCCTCGTCGCGCAGGCGCTCGGTCAGGGCGTGGACCAGCGCGCGCACGGCGGCCACTTCCTCGCGGCAGCTGATCATCGGCACCAGGATCCGTACCGGTCCCCAGGCGCTGGCACGCAGGATCGCCCGAAGCTGGGTCTCGAAGACAGCCCGTCGCGCCAGCGACAGGCGCACACCGCGCAGGCCGAGCGCCGGGTTGGGTTCCACGCCCAGCACCAGGCCGGTGCGGTCGGCCTTGTCGGCGCCCAGGTCGAGGGTGCGGATGGTGACCGGGCGTCCGTTCATGCCCAGCACCAGGTCGCGGTAAGCGCGGAACTGTTCGTCCTCGTCGGGCAGCCCGTCGCGCTGCAGGAACAGGAACTCGGTGCGGTACAGGCCGATGCCGGCCGCGCCCAGGCCGTGCGCTTCGCTCACGTCCTCGCGCGACTCGGCGTTCGCGAACAGGCGGATGTCCACGCCGTCGCGCGTGCGGGTGGGCTTGTGCCGCAGCCTGGCGAGCTGGCGCTGTTCGCGCTCGAAGGCGGCACGGCGGGCGTGATAGTCGCGCAGGTCGGCGGCATCGGGCTCGACGATCACCTCGCCGCTGCCGCCATCGACCAGCAGCGCATCGCCGTCGTTGATCCGGCTGAGCGCCTCGTGCGCGCCGACCACCAGCGGCAGGTGCAGGCTACGGGCGAGGATGGCGCTGTGCGAGAGCGCGCTGCCGGTGGCGGTGACCACGGCGACCACGCCCTGTTCCTTGAGCTGAGCCAGCTCCGAGGGGGCCACCGTGTCGGTGACCAGCACCTCGCCGGAGAAGCCGCTGGCGCGATCGTCCTGGCGACGGTGCAGGGCGGCGTGGACGCGGCCGATGACGTGATCGAGGTCCTCGCGCCGGCTGCGGAAGTAAGGGTCGTCCATGTGCTCGAAGACCGCCGCCAGCCGGTCGCGCTGCAGCTTGAGCGCGTAGTCGGCGGAGTAGCGGCCGGTGCGGATCAGGTCTTCCAGTCCCTCGGCCAGCTCGGGATCGTCGAGCAGCATGGCGTGCAGGTCGAGGAAATCGCCGAGTTCTTGCGCCAGCGCGCCCTGCAACTGCTCGCGCAGGCCGTGCAGCTCCTCGCGGGCGGCGCGCAGCGCGTCGTGCAGCCGGGCCAGTTCATGCGGCACGTCCTCGGCCGCGACCAGCTCCTCCTCGATCTCCAGTGCATGCGGTTCGCGCACGCGGGCGCGGCCGAGCGCCAGTCCGCGCGAGGCGCCCTGTCCACGGATCTCGTTACGCATGCGCGGCCTCCATCACTCGCCCTCGTCGAAGCGGCGCTCGAACAGATCGACGGCGGCGGCCATTGCCTGTTCCTCGTCCTCGCCGTCCAGACGCAGCGTGACCACGCTGCCCTGGCCGGCGGCCAGCAGCAGCACGCCCATGATGCTCTTGGCGTTGACCTCGCGGTCGTTGCTGGCGAGAAAGGCGCGGCTGCGATACGAGGACAGCAGCTGCACCAGCTTGGCGGCGGCGCGCGCGTGCAGGCCGAGGCGGTTGACGACGGTGATCTGCCGCTCAAGCATCGTCGGCGTGCACTCCGTTGCGGGCACCGGCGGCGGCGGTGCGGGCCAGTTCGTCGAGCGGCTGATCGGCGTAGTTCAGCGCGCGCATCAGCATGGGCAGGCCGAGGCCGGACACCCGGCGCACCGGCGTGCCCAGATGAGCCAGGCGGGCGGCGAGATTGCTCGGCGAGGCGCCGTACAGGTCGGTGAGCACCAGCACGCCCTCGCCCTCGTCGACCCGGCGCAGCGCGGCGCTGGCCGCCGGCAGCAGCGCGTCGAGGTCGGCATCGAAGGGCACATGGAAAGCCTCGGCGCGCAACGGCAGGCGGCCGAGCAGGCGGGTGGCGGTGGCAAGCAGGGCGTCGCCGACGCCCTCGTGGGTGATCAGCAGGATTCCGACGGGCATGCGGCGAATGTAGCCCGCCGCGTGGCGGAGCGGAACACGCCGTGACGCTGTGGCCGACTCAGGCCTCGCCGCGGATCAGGTCGGCGGCGCGCTCGGCGATCATCACCACCGGCGCATTGGTGTTGCCGCCGATCAGTTTCGGCATCACCGAGGCGTCGACCACGCGCAGGCCGGTCACGCCGCGCACGCGCAACTGCGGATCGACCACCGCGGTTTCGTCCGTGCCCATGCGGCAGGTGCCGACCGGGTGGTAGATGGTCTCGGCCTTGCGGCGGATGAAGGCGACCAGGTCGGCTTCGGCGCGGACGTCGTCGCCGGGCAGGATCTCCTCGCCGCGGTATGGCGCGAAGGCCGGCTGGGCGAGGATCGCGCGCGACAGCCGCAGACCTTCCAGCATCACCTTGAGGTCGTGGCCGTCCGGGTCGCTCAGGTAATTGGCCTCGATGCGCGGCTTGTCGAACGGGTTGGCCGAGGCCAGACGCAGCCGGCCACGGCTGCGCGGCCGCAGCGCGCAGGCGTGCACGGTATAGCCGTCGCCGGGCAGGCGGTGGCGGCCGTGGTCGTCGAGCTGGGCGGGGACGAAGTGGAACTGCAGGTCCGGGCGCTCGTCCTCGGCCAGCGACGAGCGCGCGAAGCCGCCGGCCTCGGCGATGTTGCTGGTGCCCGGGCCGCCGCGGCCGAGGTAGTAGCGCAGCGCCACCGAGAGGTCGCTGAGCCGGTCGTAGGTGACCGGCCGCAGGCTGCGCTGCAGGGTGCAGATATCCAGGTGATCCTGCAGGTTGTCGCCGACGCCGGGCAGGTCGGCGAGCACCTCGATGCCGTGCCGGCGCAGTTCCGCCGCCGGGCCGAGGCCGGAGAGCATCAGCAGCTGCGGCGAGTTGATCGCACCGCCGCACAGGATGACCTCGCGGTCGGCGCCCTCGCAGAAGGCGCGGCCGCCGGCGGTGTAGAGCACGGCGTTGGCGCGGCCCTGGTCGAACAACACCTTCTGCGCCTGCGCCCGGGTGACCACGGTGAGGTTGCGGCGGCCGCGCGCCGGGCGCAGGTAGGCCACGGCGGTGGAACAGCGCGCGCCGTCCTTCTGCGTCACCTGGTACCAGCCGAAGCCTTCCTGACGCTCGCCGTTGAAATCGCGGTTGAGGGCGAAGCCGGCCTGGCGCGCGGCTTCGATGAACACGCCCGAGAGTTCGTTGGTGTACTTCAGGTCGGAGACGTGCAGTGGGCCGCTGTCGCCGTGGAATGCGTCGGCGCCGCGGCTGTTGGTCTCGGCGCGGCGGAAGTAGGGCAGCACGCTGCGCCAGTCCCAGCCGACCGCACCCAGCGCCGCCCACTCGTCGTAGTCGCGGGCATGGCCGCGGATGTAGCACATGGCGTTGATCGAGCTGGAGCCACCCAGCACCTTGCCGCGCGGCCACCACAGCATGCGGCCGTCCAGATGCGGCTCGGGCGCGGTGCTGTAATCCCAGTTCACGCCCTTCTTGCCGACCAGCTTGGCCAGACCGGCGGGCATGTGCACGAACGGGTGCCAGTCGCGCGGGCCGGCTTCCAGCAGCAGCACGCGGACATCGGGATCTTCCGACAGCCGGTTGGCCAGCACGCAGCCGGCGGAGCCGGCACCGACGATGATGTAGTCGTACACGAGGATGACCGTGGCGTTGGTGGATCGAGGCTAGGTCCGGGGGCTAGAGCAAATGCTCGGTCGGTGGGGCATCGTTTCCCGCGAGCGGCGGGGTGGCGGTGACGGCGTCCATCGGTTACCGTGCGCGCGCCTCCCCCGACGCCAGCCAGATGGCCACGCGCGACGCCACCCGCTCTCCGTTCGACCGTCTGCGGCGATTCCGCGGTGCATTGAGCGAGTTTCCGCCGCTGCTGTGGGCGTTCACCTATTTCTTCTGCCTGCTCACCGGCTATTACGTGCTGCGGCCGGTGCGTGACGCGCTCGGTGCGTCCTCGGACATCGAGGCGGTGTTCCCGCGCGGCATGATCGAGTGGGCCGCGGCGCGCGGCGTGGCGCTGGGCGAGTTGACCCTGCAACTGCTGTTCACCGGCACCTTCATCAGCATGCTGCTGCTGCAGCCGGTGTACGGCGCGCTGGTCAGCCGTTTCCCGCGGCGGGTGTTCCTGCCGGTGGTGTACCTGTTCTTCATCGCCTGCCTGCTCGGCTTCTATCTGGCCTTCGACAGCGCCATTCCCGGACGTGGGGCGGTGTTCTTCATCTGGGTCGCCGTGTTCAACCTGTTCGCGGTCACGGTGTTCTGGAGTTTCATGTCGGACATCTTCAGCAACCACGAGGCCAAGCGCCTGTACGGCTACATCGCCGCCGGCGGCACCGTGGGCGGCTTCGTCGGGCCGCTGCTGACCCGGCAACTGGTCAACGAGCTGGGCGTGGCCAACCTGTTGCTGGTGTCGGCCGGGCTGCTCACGCTGTGCGTGGTGTGCATCCTGCGCCTGGGGCCGTGGGCGCGGCGGCGCGAGCTGGAGCGCGGCATCCGCGGCGGCGAGCAGGCCATTGGCGGCGAGGTCCTGGCCGGCCTGAAGCGGGTCTGGCGCGAGCCGCTGCTGCGCGCGCTGGCGCTGCTGATGCTGTTCGGCGTCGGCGTCGGCACGCTGATCTACAACGAACAGGCGCGCATCGCCCGCACCTTCTTCGCCGACGCCGAGGCGCGCACGGCCTACTACGCGGGCATCGACCTGGCGATCAACACGCTCACCATCGTCGTGCAATTGTTCGTCACCCGTGCGCTGCTGACCCGCTATGGGGTGGCGCCGCTGCTGCTGATCCCGGCCGGCGCGATCCTGATCGGCTTCGCCGCGCTCACGGCATCGCCGCTGCCGATGCTGGTGGCGGTGGTGCAGGTGGTGTTGCGGGCCGGCGAGTTCTCGCTGGCCAAGCCGGCACGCGAGACCATCTACACCCGCGTCGATCGCGAGTCGCGCTACAAGGCCAAGGCGGCGATCGACACCGTGGTCTACCGCGGCGGCGATCTGATCTTCGTCTGGCTGCACAAGTTCCTGGCCGCGTTCGGCTCGAACGTGGTGTTCGGCTTCGGCGTGCTGGTCGCCGCCGGACTCGGCGCCGGCGCCTGGTGGGTGGTGCGCGAGCAGGCGCGACTCGGCAGCGCGTCGGATCCGGCGACGCGGCCGCTGGCCACCTGATCGATCGCCGACCACCCCGCGATGGAGTCCCGGAGGCAGGGATGTCCGCCCTCCCGCGCGTCATCGACGACACCGGTGTGCTGTTGGAGCTGGGCGGCAGCGGCGGGTGTCGTGCCCTGCTCCGGCGCAGACGTGGTTTCAGCGCCGCGGCGATACCCACATGCGGATGCGGGCGGTGAAGACGGTCTCGCCGCCGCGGTCGGTCACGACGACCTCCACCGGCAGCTCGTAGCCTTCCGCCGCTTCGCGCGGCGCTTCCAGCGGCGTGGCGACCGCGCGCATCGGGCCGACCGCCTTCTTCAGGTATTCGACCTGCATGCCTTTCGGAATCCACCGCATCGTCGTGGGGATGGTCACGTCGGTCATCAGCCCGGCAGCCAGTTCGGCCATGTTGCACAGGGCGATGGCGTGCACCGTGCCGATGTGGTTGTGCACGCGGCGGCGGTCGGCGATGCGCACCTCGCAGCGGCCAGGCTCCAGCACAGTGATGCGCGGTGAGATGCTGGCGAAGTAGGGCGCGCGGAAGCACACCGCGCGGCTGAACAGCCAAGTGCCGGCGGGCCAGCGGGTGATGCGGCGGTGGAGGCGGAGCAGGGCGGGCTCTTTCATCGTTCGTTCCGTCGCGATTGGCGTCGGGGGCGCAGCAGGGCACGCAGCAGACGCACCCACGGCGACCAGGGTTGGCGTTCGGGCGCATCGCCGAGCGCGAGCGCGGCGCGATCGAGCGCGTCTTCGAGCAGGGCGTCGTGCAGCGGGCGGAACAGCAGCGGCCAGCTCAGCAGCGCCGGCCCGGCGATGCGCATCTCCAGTACATGCACCAGCCGCGTGTGTCCGTCCCCGGCTTCGAGGTGGAAGCCATGCCAGCCGTGGAAGCCGCGCGGCGCCTCGAAGGCGAAGCGCACGCACTGTCCCGGCCGGTAGTCCTCGACGCGGTAGCGCACCGGGCCGTGGCCGCCGCGCGCACCGATCGCCAGCGCCCGATCCAGCCGCATCGCCGGCCAGCGGTCGCGCGGCCACAGGCGGTCATCGTCCGAAGCCAGGGTGTCGATCAGTGCGCCGACCGCAGCCGCCGACGCGCGCAATGTGCGCGCGTGGACATTGCGCACCCCGAGCATCGGCAAGGGCTCAGGCGGCCTTCTCGATCCGGCGCTTTCGATAGAGCGCGGCAGACTCCAGGTCCGCCGGGTCGAAGTCGTCGACGGTGATGGCGTCCCAGGTCAGCGCATGCAGCTCCTTGAGCTGTTCCTTCTCGGCCGCGGTCAGATGCCCGCGTTCGACGGCCTGGGCGAGTTGCCCGTCGAAGTCCAGCGCCGTGCATTCGGCGGACTTCACGAACTTGAGGAATTTGCGCTCCACCGGCTCGGCCAGGATCACCTTCGGCAGGGCGGCATCGATGCGGCCGGCCGGATTGTTGGCGCAGGGCGTGAGGAACACGCCGCGGGCGAGCCGGTCGCGGGCGTCACCGGGCGACATCAGCAGCGAGGCGGCGCGGTGGCCGAGGCGGTCGGACGGCTCCTGCGCGCGCCGGCCCCAGGGGAAGACCAGCAGCCACAGCAGCCAGCCGACCGGGCGGATCGGGAAGTTGCGCAGCGCACCGGAGAGGGCCTTCTCGATCTTGTAGATGGCGTCGTACATGGCCCAGGACAGCAGCGGCCGGTCCGAGACCGGGCGGCCCTCGTCCTCGAAGCGCTTGAGCATGGCGCTGGCGATGTACAACTGGCTGAGCACGTCACCGAGCCGCGCCGAGAGCTTTTCCTTGAACTTGAGCTTGCCGCCGAGCAGCAGCATCGAGGTGTCGGCGACCAGCGCCAGGTTCGCCGAGTAGCGGTTGAGCCGGCGGTAGAACGGCCGCGTGTAGGCGTCGCCCGGCGCCGAGCCGATGCGTGCGGCGGTCAGGCCGAACCAGAGGCTGCGCACCGCGTTGGAGATGGCGAAGCCGATGTGGCCGAACAGGTTGCGGTCGAATTCGACCAGCCGCGTCTGCGGATCGGGATGCTGCGCCGCCTGCATTTCCTTGAGCACCCACGGATGGCAGCGGATCGCGCCCTGGCCGAAGATCATCATCGAGCGGGTGAGGATGTTGGCGCCTTCCACGGTGATCGGGATCGGCGCCGCCTGCCAGCTGCGGCCGAGATAGTTGCGTGGCCCCAGCACGATGCCCTTGCCGCCGTGGATGTCCATCGCATCGATAGCGACCTGGCGTCCCAGCTCGGTGGCGTGGTACTTGGCGATGGCCGAGGGCACGGCCGGCTTCTCGCCGCGGTCGACCGCGGCGGCGGTGGCCTGCGCCAGCGCACTGGCGGCGTAGGCGTGACCGGCGATGCGTGCCAGCGCCTCCTCCACGCCTTCGAAACGGCCGATCGAAAGCCCGAACTGCTTGCGGATGCGGGCATAGGCGCCGGTGACCACGGCGCCGAGTTTGCTGCCACCGGAGGCGGTCGAGGGCAGGGTGATGGCGCGGCCGACCGACAGACACTCGACCAGCATCCGCCAGCCGTGGCCGATGTAATCCTCGCCGCCGATCAGCTGCGACAGCGGCAGGAACACCTCGCGGCCGCGCACCGGGCCGTTCTGGAACATGCAGTTGAGCGGCATGTGGCGACGGCCGATCTCCAGGCCCGGGGTGTCGCGCGGGATCAGGGCCAGGGTGATGCCGCGGTCCTTGTCGCCGCCGAGCAGCCCGTCCGGGTCGTACAGGCGGAAGGCCAGGCCGATGACGGTGGCGACCGGGGCGAGCGTGATGTAGCGCTTGTCGAAGGTGAGCTTCACGCCCACCACCTCGGCGCCGCCCCACTTGCCGGTGGTGACGATGCCGTAGTCGGGGATCGAGGTGGCGTCCGAACCGGCGGTGGGGCCGGTGAGCGCGAAGCACGGGATCTCGCGGCCGTCGGCCAGGCGCGGCAGGTAGTGCCGCTTCTGCTCCTCGGTGCCGTAGTGCAGCAGCAGCTCGGCCGGGCCGAGCGAGTTGGGCACGCCGACGGTGGACGAGAGCGTGCTGGAGATCGAGGCCAGCTTCTGGATCACCTTGTGGTGTGCCAGTGCCGAGAAGCCCAGGCCGCCGTATTCCTTCGGGATGATCATGCCGAAGAAGCGGTGCTTCTTGAGGTAATCCCAGATCTCCGGCGGCAGGTCGGCGCGCTCGTGGGTGATCTCCCAGTCATTGGTCATCCGGCAGACCTCCTCGACCGGGCCGTCGAGGAAGGCCTGTTCTTCGGCGGTGAGCTCGGGCTTGGGTTGCGACAGCAGCTGCTGCCAGTCCGGCTTGCCGGAGAACAGCTCGCCCTCGAAGCCGACCGTGCCGGCTTCCAGCGCGGTGCGTTCGGTGTCCGAGAGCGGCGGCAGGATCTTCGTGTAGAAGGCCAGCAGTGGCGCGGTGATGCGGCGGAGGCGGAACGACGGGATCAGCAGCGGCACGGCCACCAGCGCCAGCAGCAGCGCGGCGATGACGGTGGCGACCGTCCCGGCGCCGAGAAGCGCGGCGGCGACCAGCAGCGTGGCCGACAACGCCGCCCAGATCACCAGCGGGAGCCGGTGATAGGCGGCGACGGCGCCCGCGAGCAGCAGGGCGAGGAAGGGCAGGAGGGTGCTCATCGGTGGACTCCCGGGATGGATGCGGGGGGAACGCGGCGGGTGAGGAAATCGAGAATGGTATCGGTGAAAGTGTCGTTGTCGTCGCCGGCGACCATGTGCGTGGCGCGCGGCAGACGGACATGTTCGGCATGCGGGACATGATCGAGGAATTCCCCGGCCGTGGCCTCGGAAACCAGGTCGCTGCGTCCGCCGCTGACCAGCAGCACCGGCGCGGCGATGTTCTGCACCGCCTCCAGCAGTGCGCTCTGATAGCGTCCGCTGTCGCGGGCGAACTCGTCGAGCAGGCGCGGATCCCAGTGCCAGCGCCAGCGGCCGTCGACGCCTTCGCGCAGCAGCGCGCGCAGTTGCTGCGGCGGTTTGCGCTCACGGCGGTGCGGCAGGTGGGCGGCGATCGCGTCCGCCGCATGCTCCAGCGAATCGAAGCCGTCCGGATGGGCACTCATGAAGCCGAGGATGCGCTCCAGCCCGGCGTTTTCCCAGCGCGGGGTGATGTCCACCAGCACCAGCGCCGCGAAGCGCGGCTGCAGCGACTCGGCCCACAGGCCGATCAGTCCGCCCATCGAGGCGCCGACCAGCACGGGGCGCTCGCCGGCCGCGGCGCTCACCGCGCCGAGATCGGCGAGGAACTGCTCGCCGTCATAGCGCCGGTCGATCGGGTTGCGACCGCTGTCGCCGTGACCGCGGGCGTCATAGGCGAGGCCGGTGTAGCCCGCGGCGCCCAGCCGTCGCGCCGTTCGTGACCAGGCCAGGCGTGTCTGGCCGAAGCCGTGGGCGAACACGACCCGGCCGCCCGCGCCCGTGCCGTAACGGCTGCAGGCGAGCGGCAGGCCATCGCCGCCGGGCAGGATGAAATCCCCTGCCGCCAGGGTGTCGGGGGCTGAATCGCGGACGCAATCGACCATACGCACAAGTATTGTCGTGCGCGCGGGCGCTGTCAATTCGCCTGCGTATGGTGCCTGCGTATGGTGCATCCATTTGACTGGAAAGGGATTTCAAACGCCCGCTGGAATTTCTCCACTTTCCGTCCGATGACGCTGCGGTTAAACTCCCGTCATGACCGCACCCGCGCGCAAGCTCGACCGCCCCTCCCGCCTGAGCGCGGACGACTGGGCGCAGGCCGCACTCGACCTGGTTGCCGAGCAGGGCGTGGCCGCCGTCGCGGTCGAGCCGCTGGCGCGTCGCCTGGGCGTTACCAAGGGCAGCTTCTACTGGCATTTCCCCTCGCGCGACGCGCTGCTGCACGCCGCACTGGAGCGCTGGGAGGCGTTCGAGCAGGAGGCCGTGTTCGGCAAGCTCGAGGCCGTCTCCGATCCGCGCGAGCGGCTGCGTGCGCTGTTCCGGCTGGTCGCCCACGAGGTCAAGCCGCACGTCATCTATTCCGAGCTGCTCAAGGCGCTCGACCATCCGGTGGTCAAGCCGGTGATGGAGCGCGTCTCCAAGCGCCGGCTCGACTACCTCGCCGCCAGCTTCCGCCAGGCCGGCCTGAGCCGTACCGATGCGCAACATCGCGCGCGTCTGACCTATGCCGCCTACGTCGGCTTCCTCCAGCTCTCGTTGCAGTTGCAGCAGCCGCGCCTGCACCACGACGAGTTCGAGGCCTATGTCGAGCACGTGATGGCGACGCTGATCCCCGGGGGATGAGCGCGCTGCGTCGCCGGTCCGGCACCCATCCTTTCCATTCCAGATCGAGGCCGTGGGCCCGGGAGTCCTGCTGCATGTCCAGTTCGCTAGCCGCCCTGAACCGATGGGTCGATGAGGTCGCCCGCCTGACCCGGCCGGCCAGTATCCATTGGTGCGACGGCTCCGAGGCCGAGCACGCCATGCTGGTCGAGCGCATGCTCGCCGGCGGCGACCTGCTGCCGCTCAACCCCGACACCCACCCGCGCTGCTACCTGCACCGTTCGCACCCCAGCGACGTGGCGCGCGTCGAGCATCTGACCTTCGTCTGCACGCGCGAACGCGAGGACGCCGGCCCGAACAACCACTGGATGGCGCCGGCCGAGGCGCACGCGAAGATCGACGGCCTGTTCGCCGGCTGCATGCAGGGCCGCACGATGTACGTGATCCCGTACTGCATGGGTCCGATCGATTCGCCGCTCTCCCGCTGCGGCGTCGAGATCACCGACAGCCCGTACGTGGTCGCCAACATGCGCATCATGACCCGCATGGGCGCAGCGGCGCAGGCGCGCATCGAGCGCGAGGGAACCTTCGTGAAGGGGCTGCACTCGATCGGCGAGCTCGACCCCGAGCGCCGCTTCATCATGCACTTCCCCGAGGAGCTGACGATCAAGTCCTACGGC
Organism: Rehaibacterium terrae; assembly: GCF_014202935.1. Taxonomy (GTDB): domain Bacteria; phylum Pseudomonadota; class Gammaproteobacteria; order Xanthomonadales; family Xanthomonadaceae; genus Rehaibacterium; species Rehaibacterium terrae. The sequence goes on from NZ_JACHHX010000005.1 coordinate 103,051, forward strand.
TCCGGCTACGGCGGCAACGCCCTGCTCGGCAAGAAGTGCCACGCGCTGCGCATCGCCAGCTGGCAGGCGCGCCAGGAAGGCTGGTTGGCCGAGCACATGCTGATCGTGGGCATCGAAAATCCGGAAGGGCAGACGCACTACCTCGCCGCCGCCTTCCCCAGCGCCTGCGGCAAGACCAACCTCGCCATGCTGATCCCGCCCGAGGGCTACCGGAAGGACGGATGGAAGGTGTGGACCGTCGGCGACGACATCTGCTGGATGCAGCCCGGTCCCGACGGCCGGCTGTGGGCGATCAACCCCGAGGCCGGCTTCTTCGGTGTCGCCCCCGGCACCAGCGCCGCCACCAATCCCAATGCGATGGCGATGCTCGATCGCGACGCCATCTTCACCAACGTCGGCCTCACCGCCGACAACCGGCCGTGGTGGGAGGGCCTGCCCGGCACCCCGGCCAAGGACTGGCAGGGCCGCGATTACGACCCGGCCAACGGGCCGGCGGCGCATCCGAACGCGCGCTTCACGGTCAGTGCCAGACAGTGCCCGAGCTGGTCGCCCAGGGCCGAGGATCCGCAGGGCGTGCCGATCAGCGCGATCGTGTTCGGCGGCCGCCGCGCCTCGCTGGTGCCGCTGGTGTTCCAGGCGCGCGACTGGACCCACGGCGTGCTGGTCGGCGCGGCGATGGGCTCGGAAACCACCGCCGCCGCCACCGGCGCGGTCGGCGTGCTGCGCCGCGACTCGATGGCGATGAAGCCGTTCTGCGGCTACAACTTCGCCGACTACTTCGCCCACTGGCTGAGCTTCGACCGGCCCGGCGCGAAGCTGCCGAAGATCTTCCATGTCAACTGGTTCCGCAAGGGCGCCGATGGCAAGTTCCTGTGGCCCGGCTTCGGCGACAACCTGCGCGTGCTGGAGTGGATGATCCGGCGCGTCGGCGGCCAGGCCGGGGCGGTGGAGACGCCGATCGGCTACCTGCCGCGGCCGCAGGATCTCAACACCGACGGCCTCGACCTCGCGCCCGCCGCGTTGGCCGAGCTGCTCTCGCTGGATCGTGAGGGCTGGTGCGAGGAGATCGAGTCGATCGGCGAATACCTGGAGAGCTTCGGCGCGCGCATGCCCGCCGCACTCAAGGCCGAGCAGTCGCGCATCGCCAGGGCGCTGGCGGGCTGAGGGCGGCCCGCGCGCCCCGCCTGCACGCAAGGGGCCGGTCATGCCGGCCCCTTCACATCGCGCGGGCCGATAATCCCGCCCGATGAAGGCTTTCCACTGCCACCATTTCGTGCTGCCGTTGCCGGCGGGCCATCGCTTTCCGATGGCCAAGTACCGGCGGCTGTACGAGCGCGTGGCCGCCGACCGCGCAGGCCGGGCCGGGCCAGGCGATGGCCTCGATCCGGGAATGCCCTGAAAGAAAGCTTCGGCGCCCGCCTGCCCCCGGCGCTTCGGGACGAGCAGGCGAGCATCTCCCGCGACCTGGGCTGAACCGCATGTCCGGGTGGAGCCCGCCCACGGCCTGCAGCGGCTCCGGCATGCGGTCGCTCGTGGGCCGTGGCGTGTCCCTGTTTGCGGTCCTCCTGCGGAACGCAGGCGCCTGCCGATTCCCGGTACGCCGCCTGCGAAGGCGGCAGCCGGTCGTGGATCGGCCGCACCATACTAGCCAGTATGGTGAGGGTTTCCCACGGCGTGAAATTTGCGTTATCCTCGCTCGGCCGAGGTTGCCCGATCTACCGGAAATCCGGCTTCTTCCGAACTTCCAAACGAGTCATTCCGACGTTGGAGAGAGACAAGATGACAAACATCAAGCAGCTGCCCAGCGCGATCCGCCTTGCGTTGCTGGCCGGCGCCGCGTCTGCCGCCGCGATGGGGGCCGCCGTGGCCCAGGAGCAGGCGGCCACCCTCGACCGCATCGAGGTCACCGGTTCGCGCATCAAGCGTGCCGATGTCGAGGGCGCCCTGCCCGTCACCGTGATCGACCGTCAGCAGCTCGAGCTGTCGGGCGAGGTCTCGGTCGCGGATTTCCTGCGCAACACCACCTTCAACTCTTTCGGTTCCTTCCGTCCGCAGTCGGGCTCGTCGGCGCAGTCCTTCGCCGGCATCAGCCTGCGCGGCCTCGGTGAGGGCCGGACCCTGATCCTGATCGACGGCCGTCGCGCCCCGATCGCCCCGAACGTCGGTTCGGCGCAGGATCTGAACTCGATCCCGCTGGCGGCGGTCGAGCGCATCGAGATCCTCTCCGACGGCGCTTCGGCGATCTACGGCACCGACGCCATCGGCGGCGTGGTCAACATCATCACCCGCAAGGATTTCAGCGGTGCCGAGTTCACCGCCGGCGTCTCCAACCCGAAGCGTCCGGGCGGCGAGACCGAGCAGGGCTCGGTGATCTTCGGTGCCGCCGGCGACCGCGGCCGGATCATGGCCGGTGCCTCCTACAACACCCGTGGCATCGTCTGGCAGCGTGACCGCGAGTGGTCGGCCGGTGGTGTGTCGACCTTCTCGAACAACTTCATGGTCGCCAACCCGGCTCCGGGCAGCCTGTACGGCTGGCTGCCGGGCGGCTTCCTGGCCAACCCGAACAACGGTTCGGTGCCGCCGGGCGGCTGCGGTGGCCCGGGCTTCTCGGTCGGTGGCTCGGGGGCTTCCACCCGCTGCTTCTACGACTTCACCTTCGTCGCCGCCGACGAGGCCGAGATCCGCAACCAGTCGCTGTTCACCCGCGCCGAGTACATGATCAACGACGACTGGTCGACCTACATGAACGCGAGCGTGAGCCGCGTCAAGTCGTTCGGTCGTTACGCGCCGGTGCCGTCCTCGCCGTGGCCGGGTGGCCAGCCGTTCATCCCGGTCGGCTCGCCGAACCACCCGGCGGTGCGCTTCCCGAACGCCGGCTATGACCCGAACCGTCCGGTGTTCCTGCGGCACCGCTTCGCCGCCCTCGGCAATCGCGATACCTTCATCGACTCGAACGTCTACGACCTGCTGGTCGGCTTCGAGGGCCGGATCGGCGATGTCGACGTCGACTTCGGCGCGCGTCAGAGCGAGTACAAGTACATCGACCTCGGCCGCAACTACGTGGTCGGCGCGATCGCGCAGCAGTTCATCGCCGATGGCCGCTACAACATCTACGACCCGTTCGGCAATCCGCGCAGCGTCCTCAACTCGATGATCGCGACCATCAATCGCGAGAGCACCACCAAGCTGCAGGAGGTGTACGGCAACGCCAACTTCGACCTGTTCGAGCTCAGCGGCGGCACCGCCGGCATGGCGGTCGGCGCCGAGTACCGCAAGGAGGACTACGCCGACCTGTACGACTCGCTGTCGGAGTCCGGCCAGATCGTCGGCTCGGCGGGCAACTCGGCGGCCGGCAGCCGTGACGTCAAGGCGGCCTACTTCGAGGTGCTGTTGCCGTTCCTGAGCAACCTCGAGGTGTCCCTGGCCGGCCGTTACGACAAGTACAGCGACTACGGCAGCGACACCTCGCCGAAGGTCTCGGTGCGCTGGCAGCCGCTGGAGGCGCTGACTGTCCGTGCTTCCTACGGCCAGGGCTTCCGTGCCCCGTCGCTGGACATCCTGGCCGCGCAGCCCTCGTTCTCGGCCGCCACGATCACGCATGCCCCGACCTGCTTGGCCTTCGGCCAGCCGCCGACCTGCTCGACCCAGGTCACGACCTACCAGATCGCCAACCCGAACCTGGAGTCCGAGCAGTCCGAGCAGTACTCGATGGGCTTTGCCTGGGATGCCACCGACTGGCTCAACCTGACCCTCGACTACTACAACATCAAGGTCGAGGACCGCGTCGCCTTCATCGGCATCGGCACCATCGTCAGCTGCCTGGAGGGCACCGGCACCAACTGCCCGTCGGGCCTGAGCAGGTTCCCGACCGGCACCGCGGTGCCGAACCCGGCCCTGGGCCTGGGCGTCGAGTTCGGCCCGCAGGGCGAGATCATCGTCGGCCAGACCGGCTACGCCAACCTCGGCACCATCGAGACCAACGGTCTGGACCTGAACCTGCGCACCAACTTCGACTTCGGCAACTGGGGCGCGCTGCGCAACCAGTTCCAGGTCAGCCATGTGCGCAGCTACAAGGTCGATGGTGAGGATCAGATCGGTCGCGAGGGTCTGCCGAAAAACCGCGCCACCCTGGCCAACCAGTGGACCATCGGCGACTTCACCTTCGCCTGGAACCTCAACTACGTCCATGGTCAGCTGTCGGTGGCCGGCCGTCGTGCCCAGCTGGGCCTGAACGACTACGGCTACTCGCACCGTCTGCCGTCGTGGACCACCCACGACCTGCAGGCGACCTGGAGCGCGCCGTGGAACGGCCGCATCACCCTTGGCGTGCAGAACGTCGCCGACAAGGACCCGGTGCAGGATCCGTTCGACCCGACCGGCCGCGGCTTCCGCTTCGCCCTGTACGACGGCTACGGCCGCGTGCCGTACATCCGCTACACCCAGAGCTTCTAAGGCTCGCGGTCAGGCGGTTTTGCGAGGGGCCCTCCGGGGCCCCTCCTTTTTGGTGCGCCCGGCACGGGCGCACTCTTGGAGGTGCAAGTCCTCCCGCGAGCTGGCCACAGCGAGCGAAGCGAAGCGCAACTGCGGTTGCGGATCAACGAGAGCAAGAGTGCGGTGGCCAGCGTGCTCGAGCGGTCGTTCCTGGGCTATGCCTTTGGGCGCCTGCCGAACGCTGGGGTGAAGCGGAAGGTGGCACCGAAGGCGCTGGAGCGATTGAAGGATCGCCTCCGGCAACTGACACGTCGCGCCCTTGGGTGAACCGCTCCCGATTTCCTGGACACGCCTGAGGGCGTAATTCACGCCGCCATGCGCTGCACCGCGGCGTGGTGATCCCGGCGCACCTGTGCCGGGCTGCGGTGGCCGTGCCGGCTCACCATCCAGTGCTCGTCGTATACCTTCTGCCACCACCAGGATGAGGACGCGAGCATCCGCAGCCGGTAGGTCCCTCGCAAAGCGTCGCGGTGCCCGCAAGCCAGGGGTGGCTTGCTCGAGATCGAGCACGCAAGTGCCTGATCAGCGCAGGCGAGTCCGGACATGCGCGGCGTTCCCGACTCGCCCCCCCTGGAAGGTAGTTCTTCGAGGTTCCCCGGCGTGAGAATCCGCATCACGCTGGCCTTCAACGCCCGCTTCAAGCTGGAGGGGGCGCAGCCGGCGAAGATTCCGATCGGCTGAAGGCGGCCAATGGCACCGGCGACCTGCGACCGGGTCAGCCGGCGGCCACGGCTTCGATCATCGGCGACAGTTGCCGCTCGTAGGCCTGCCAGATCCGGCCGCGGTCGCGCCGGATGCCGTCGCGCATCATCACACTGCTGGCGGTGGAAACGGCGTCCTTGCGGGCTTCGATGGCGAGCATGCCGGGCTCGTAGGCCACGCCGCAGAAGCGCGCCATGGCAGCGCTGGTGGCTTCGGGGTTCTGCACCAGATCGTCGTAATCCACGTCCAGGATGCGATCGCCCAGCAGATCGCGCCAATGCTGCATCAGGGCCTGGTAGCGGCGGTAGTGCGCGACGAATTCGAGCTGGTCGTAGGAGTAGGGGCAGGCATGCGAGAACAGGGTGCGCAGGCTGGAGAGGCCCACGTCCACCGGATCCCGCCGCAGGTGGATGAAGCGGGCCCGGGGCAGGGCGCGGGCAATGAAGCCCACGTTGTAGTAGTTGCTGGGCAGCTTGTCGGTGACCAAGGGCTTGCCGGCGCCGCGCCAGCGCATCCCGGTGATGTAGCCCTCGCCGATGGCGCGATAGTCGAACCCGGAGCGGGCCTCGACCACCGCCGGGTCGAGTTCGCCCTGGAAATGCCGCCCGCTGGCGCGGCGGAGCTGGGCGCGCAGGTCATAGGTTTCGCCCCCGGCCCGGATCAGGCTGTGCCCGCCGAGGATACGCTCGGCCAGGGTCGTGCCCGAGCGGTGCAGGCCGATCACGAAGACCGGATCGAAGGGGCCCTCCTCCCAGCCGTCGCGGACAGCCAGGTCCTCCTCTGACCAGGTCATGAGCGCGTCGAACAGACGGCCGGCCGCTTCGATGCTGTAGTCGAGGGTGGAACGTTTGGCGCGGCAGCCCAGTACCAGTGCGTCCCAAGCGGCCGCGTAGTCGCGCTGATCGTGCAGTTCGTTGTGCAGCGCATAGGCTAGGTAGGCGGTGGCTTCGGCGTCCGGTGCGCGCGCCAGCTCGCGCCGGATCCGGTCGATGCGGCGGCCGGCATCGGGTTGACGCAGGCGCGACAGCAGCCAGTGCGAGCCAGGGTCGCCCGGCAGGATCGCGATGCAGCGCTCGGCGTGTTCGGCGGCCGATTCGATATCGCCGAAAAAGACGTCCAGCGTGGCATGGACGTAGAGGCTGGGCGGATGGTTCGGATCCCGCGCCACGCCGGCGCGGGCGAACTCGCGTGCCAGATCGTGGGCGCCGATCAGGCTGAGCTGGTAGGCCATCTGGGCCAGCGATTGGGCCGAATCCCACAACGGCGGTGGCAACTGGGCCGCAATCTGGACCATGAGCGTTGATTCGCTCAGTACATTGAGCGTCTCCATCAGGCGCAGCACGGTACGCGGGCTGTCCATGTGCCCGGAGAGCGCGCGCAGCGCGGCCTCCCGGGCCGGGTTGTGGGCACCCGCTTCGAGGTGCAGTTCGGCCAGTCCGAGCAGGGCGGGGACGTGGTCCGGAACGATGGCGGTGCAGGCTTCGTAGTTGGCGATGGCGTCGGCCAGCTGCCCGCTGGCGCGGTAGGTTTCGGCGCGTTGCAGAAGGCGCCGCAAGCGCGGAGCGGTAGCGGGGTCGTGGCCGGGGGAGACCGCGGGCGGCCTGGGGGCTGGTGTGCTCATGGCGCAAGTCTACAGCATGTGGCGCAAGCGCCCCGGCGCGGGCACCATGCTCGGCGCATGCAAGACCTCCGGCCCGAACCTCCCGCATCCGGAACGTCGGGCGGTCTGGCCCCGCTACTGGTCCAGCGGTGCACTGCATTCCTGCAGCAGCTCGTTCGAGGGCAATCACGACGGCGCCGTGGCGCGCTTCTGCGGGCTGGACTACGAGCCGGGGATGCTGGCGGTGGAGCGTCGTGGCGATGCCGTCGCCACCGCGAGCAGCGAAATGGTGCGTGATGGCATCCGTACCGACCGCGGTGAGGTCTGGAAGCTCTACCAGACGCAGCTGGCACCGATGATCCGGGCGCTGGCCGAGGCCTGAGCCGAGGCCGCCATCGCCAGCGGGCGCGCGCGGCCGGGAGATGGCTTGGTCATGGGTCGGTCACATGCTGCCGGTCCGGGTAGTACTCGGCCATCGCGGCGGTCACCGCGGTGACCAGTTCGCGCTCGGCCTCGGTGAGGAATGGATTCCAGATGTCGAAGATCAGCACCACGCGGGTCTGGTCACCGTGATTCCAGGCCTCGTGCTCGATGGTGTCATCGAATATCAGCAGCTCGCCCGGACGCCATTCGCGCACGTCGTTGCCGACCCGGAACCCGCAGCCAGGCGGCACGATCAGCGGCAGGTGCACGATCAGGCGGGTATTGGTCGCGCCATGGTGCGGCGGAATGTGGGTGCCAGGGCGCAGGCGCGAGAAGAACGCGGTCGGGCCACGGCCCGGGATCCGCACCAGCGGCAGGGCATCGAGGGCGGCGACCGTGGCCGGGCAGGCCTGGCAGTGTTTCTCGACGCGCTCACCCTGGTTGTAGAGAAAGAACACATCCCAGTCGTGCCGGAAGTTGAGCGGTTCCCAGACCGAGCCGGGCGCAACGTCGTGCTTCTGCACGTAGGGCATGAAGCGCTCGTCATGTTCGGCGAGCACGGATTGCAGCTCGGCGCGGATGGCGTCGGTGGCGGCCTCGATCTGCTCTGCCCAGGGAAACTGCTGCCGCGGGTAGAAGGTCAGCGGCGGCAGCTTCGGGAAATACATGAAGCCGGGCCGCGGAAGCATCGGCTTCTGGCGTCCGCGCAGGATCTGGTAGCACTCATCGAAGCGGGCCCGGGACTCCTCGTCCAGCTGCGACTGCAGTGGCGCGAGTCGCGCCTGCAGCCAGCGCTCCAGCTCCTGCTCCTCCTCGGCCAAGGCGCGCTGTGCGTGTTCGACGCGCTCGCGCAGCGCTGGCGGGAGAGCTTCGGCCGGCGGCAGCCGTGCCAGTGCGGCGCGGTAGTGGGCATTGGCGTCCCGGCGTCGGCCCATCGCCTCCAGCAGCGCGGCGGCATCCAGTCGTGCCGGGACGAAGTCCGGATCCAGGGCCAGGGCCGCCTCGAAGGCCGCCAGGGCGCCGTCGGCATCGCCCATGGCGCGCAGGATCAGGGCCCGGTTGGCCTCGATCAGCGCCACTCGCGGTTGTCCGCGGCTGGCGCGCTCGATCCAGTCGCGGGCGCGTGGGAGGTCGCCGGCGAGATAGGCTTGCATGGCGAAGAAGCTGAGCGCGCGCGAATAGTCCGGCACGACTGCCAGAACCCGCTCGTAGAGCCTGGCGGCGGCGGCGGTCTGGCCTTGCTGGGCCAAGCGTTCGGCCTGCTCGGCTTCGGCCTGGACCGAAGCTGGCAGGGCAGGGGCAGTGGTGCTCATCATGGACTCCGGGAAACCAGCAGCCATTCTATGGCAAGCCTGACCCGCTCCGTGGAGAGGATGGCCAGACCGCAAGCCACGGCGAAGCTTACCGTCATAGCGCCCCGCCTCCGTGGCGCGGATAATCCCGCCCGATGAAGGCTTTCTACTGCCACCATTTCGTGCTGCCGCTGCCGGCGAACCATCGCTTTCCGATGGCCAAGTACCGCCGGCTGTACGAGCGCGTGGCCGCCGATGCCGGCCGGCTCGGCATCGAGCTGGTCGAGCCGGCCGCCGCCAGCGACGAGGAGCTGGCGCGCGCCCATTGCCCCGATTACATCCAGCGGATGAGCGCCGGCGAGGCGGTCGAGGCCGACATGCGGCGGGTGGGCTTTCCGTGGAGCACGCAGACCATCGAGCGTTCGCGCCGCTCCGTGGGCGCGACGATGGGCGCGCTGCGTGCGGCGCTGGAGGGCGATGGCGTCGCCGTCAATCTCGCCGGCGGCACCCATCACGCCGCGCACGCGCGCGGCGGCGGTTACTGCATCTTCAACGACACGGTGGTGGCGGCACGCCACGTGCAGCACCTGGGGCTGGCGCGGCGGCTGCTGGTCGTCGACCTCGACGTGCATCAGGGCGACGGCACCGCCGCCATCTGTGCCGGCGACGACAGCATCTTCACCTTCTCGATCCACGCCGCGCGCAATTATCCGGCGGTGAAGCCACCCTCCGACCTCGACGTGGCGCTGCCCGACGGTACCGGCGATGACGAGTATCTGGAGGCGCTGGCACGCCATCTCCCGCTGGCGATCGACCGGGCGCGGCCGGACGCGGTGCTGTATCTGGCCGGCGCCGATCCCTATGCCGGCGACCGGCTCGGATTTCTCGCACTGAGCAAGCCGGGGCTGGCCGAGCGCGACCGCTTCCTGTTCGAGCGCTGCCGCCGCCACGGCCTGCCGCTGTCGGTGAGCATGGCGGGTGGCTATGCAAACGAGGTCGAGGACATCGTCGACATCCACTACGCCACGATCGTGCTGGCCAGTCGCCATGCCCAGACCGTGGCAGCGGCGGTCGGGGCGTGACTTCCGGGGCGTGGCAGCGGCCGCGCCGGGCGGCTAGGCTCGGGCACTGCCCGTTCGCCTGTCAGGAGTGACCAGATGTTGCGTGCTTCGATTCTCGCGCTGGTGCTGTTCGCGCCGGCGCTGGCCTCGGTCCCTGTGCAGGCGCAGGAAAAGCGTCCGCTCACCGCCGAGACGATGTGGGAGCTCAAGCGGCTGGGTCCGCCGGCGCTGTCCCCGGACGGACGCCACGCCGTCGTGGCGGTCGTCACCAACGACCGCGCCAAGGATCAGCCCAGCAGCCGCCTGTGGTTGCACGACCGGCGCGACGGCAGCTGGCGCCCGCTCACCGCCGAAGGCATCAACAGCAGCAACCCGGTGTGGTCCCCGGACGGCACCCGGATCGCGTTCGAGTCGCGCCGCGGCGACGACGAGGCCAACCAGATTTACGTGCTGCCGCTGGCCGGTGGCGAGGCGCAGCGGCTGACCCGCGTGCCGACCGGGGTCTCGGCGGTGCGCTGGTTCCCGGATGGTCGCAGCCTCGCCTTCATCAGCCGGGTCTGGGCCGAACTCGATGGCTGGGAGGCGCAGGGCAGGCGGCTGAAGGAGCGCAAGGACTCGAAAGTGTCCGGCCGCGCCTGGGACCGCGCCCCGGTACGGCACTGGGACCGCTGGCTGGACGACCGCGAGAACCACCTGTTCCGCGTCGCCGCCGAGGGCGGCGAGGCGCAGGCCATCACCCTCGGCCGTGGCGTGAAGCTGCCCGACCAGGACCCCGGCCTCGGTCATTACGACATCAGCCCGGACGGCCGCGAGATCGCGCTGGTGATGAACACCGACCCCACCGGCGTGCGCCCGAACCCCGACCTGTTCGTGCTGCCGCTGGATGGCGGCGAGCCGCGCAACCTCACCGCCGACAACCCGGCGCCGGACTTCGGGCCGCGCTACAGTCCGGACGGGCGCTGGCTGGCCTGGTCGAAGCAGTCGATCCCCGGCTTCTACGCCGACCGCGCCGTGCTGCACCTGATCGACCGCCGCAGCGGCCAGGTGCGCGCGCTGACCGCGGACTTCGACCGCAGTGTCTCCAACCCGGTCTGGGCCGGCGACGGCCGCAGCGTGGTGGTCAGCGTCGACGACGCCGGCACCAACCGGCTGTATCGCATCGATGTCCCTGGCGGTCGGATCACGGCCATCACCGCCGCCACCAGCTTCACCGCGCCGGCGCTGTCGCGCGACGGCCGCGTGCTGGTGGCGCTGAACGAGAGTTTCGTGCAGCCACCGACCCTGGTGTCGGTCGATCCGCGCGACGGCCGCGTCGGCAAGCTGTCGGCCTTCAACGACGAACTGCTGGCGACGATCGATTTCGGCAGCTACGAGAGCGTCACCTACGAGGGCGCCAACGGTGTGCCGATCCAGATGTGGATCAACTACCCGCCCGGCTTCGACCGCAGCCGGCAGTACCCGCTGTACCTGCTGCTGCACGGCGGCCCGCACAACGCCATCACCGATGGCTTCCACTGGCGCTGGAACGCGCAGGTGTTCTCCGGCTGGGGCTATGTGACCGCCTGGCACAACTTCCACGGCTCCAGCGGTTTCGGCCAGGAATTCGCCGACTCGATCACCGCCGACTGGGCGACCCTGCCGTACGCCGACACCATCAAGGCCGCGCAGTGGCTGGCGGCGCAGCCGTACATCGACGCCGAGCGCATGGCCGCCGGCGGCGCCAGCTACGGCGGCTATCTGGCCTCGCTGCTGCTCGGGCGCGAGCATCCGTTCAAGACCATCGTCGCCCATGCCGCCGTGTACAACCTGTACGGCCAGTACGCCGCCGACTTCGGCGCATCCAGGAACCGTCACGGCGAGTTCTGGGAGGATCGCTCGCGTTTCGAGGCCACTTCGCCACACTACGCCGCCGGCAACTTCGACACGCCCACCCTGGTGATCCACGGCGAGATCGACTACCGCGTGCCGATCAACCACGGCGTGGAGCTGTTCAACACCCTGCAGAACCGCGGCGTGCGCAGCCGCTTCGTCCACTACCCGGACGAGAACCATTGGATCCTCAAGCACAACAACTCGATCCACTGGTACGGCGAGAAGCAGGCCTGGCTGGCCGAGTTCCTCGGCGGCGCCAGGCCCGAGGGCACTCCCTGATCCACGCGGCGGACAGCGGCCGGCGATCCGGCTGGACAAGCGTCCGGCCGGGTCGCCGGCGGCATCACGGCCCGCTCCGGGCCTGGATGCGATAATCCGCCGATGATCTCTTTCCGCAATTTCGCGCTGCGCCGCGGCGAGCGCCTGCTGTTGTCCGATGTCGACCTGGCACTGCACGCGGGCTGGCGTGTCGGCGTGGTCGGCCGCAACGGCTGCGGCAAGTCCAGCCTGTTCGCCGCGCTGATGGGCCAGGTGGAGCCGGACCGCGGCGATATCGAGCTGCCGCAGAAGGTGCGCATCGCCAGCGTCGCGCAGGAGACGCCGTCGCTGCCGGATGCCGCCATCGACTTCGTGCTCTCCGGCGATGCCGCGGTGCACGCCGCGATCCGTGCCGAAAGCGAGGCGATGGCGCGCGAGGACTGGGAGGCCGTGGCCGAGGCGCATCATCGGCTGGAGGAACTGGGCGGCTACGACGCCAGCGCCCGGGCCGGCCGCCTGTTGCACGGCCTGGGCTTTCCGCCCGAGACCCACGGCAAGCCGGTGTCGGAGTTCTCCGGCGGCTGGCGCGTGCGCCTGAACCTGGCGCGGGCGCTGATGACGCCCTCGGACCTGCTGCTGCTCGACGAGCCCACCAACCACCTCGACCTCGACGCCGTGCTGTGGCTGGAGCAGTGGCTGCTGAAGTATCCGGGCACGCTGCTGATCATCTCGCACGACCGCGAGTTCCTCGACGGCGTCAGTACCCACACCCTGCACCTGCATGACGGCCGGGCGAAGCTGTACGTCGGCGACTACACCAGCTTCGAGCGCCAGCGCGCCGAGCACCTGCGCCAGCAGCAGATCGCCTTCGAGAAGGAACAGGCCGAGCGCGCCCATCTGCAGGCCTTCATCGACCGCTTCAAGGCCAAGGCCAGCAAGGCCCGGCAGGCGCAGTCGCGGATCAAGCGCCTGGCCAAGCTGGCCGGCACCGAGGCGGTGCGCGCCGAGCGCGCACTGCACATCGGATTCCAGGCGCCGGCGAAGATGCCGTTCTCGCTGATCCGGCTGAACGATGTCGAGGCCGGCTACCGCGCCGCCATCGCCGACGAACACGGCGACGAGGCTCTGCCGGTCGAGCACGAGCACACCGAGCGCGGCGATGTGGTGATCCTGCACGGCGTGCGCTTCGGGCTGGAGGCCGGCGACCGCATCGGCCTGCTGGGCCCCAATGGCGCCGGCAAGTCCACGCTGGTGAAGACGCTGGTGGGCACGCTGCCGCCGCTGGCGGGCGAGCGCGTCGCCCATGGCGACATGGTGATCGGCTACTTCGCCCAGCACACCGTGGAGAGCCTGCGCGCGGGCGCCAGCCCGATCGACCACCTGCGCGAACTCTCGCCGGACACGCCGACGCAGGAGTTCCGCAACTTCCTCGGCCGCTGGAACTTCCCCGGCGACCGCGCCTTCGAGTGCATCGACGGCTTCTCCGGCGGCGAGCGCGCGCGCCTGGCGCTGGCGCTGATCGCCTGGCGCCGTCCCAACGTGCTGCTGCTCGACGAGCCGACCAACCACCTCGACCTGGACATGCGCGAGGCCCTGGCCGAGGCATTGAGCGACTTCCCCGGCGCCATCGTGCTGGTGTCGCACGACCGGCATTTGATCGGCCTGGTCTGCGACACCTTCTGGCGGGTGGCCGACGGACGTGTCGAGGAGTTCGACGGCGACCTCGACGAGTACGCTGCCTGGCTGCGGGCGCACAATGCCGAGCAGCGCGGCGGCAGCAAGGCCGATAAGGCGGCCAGACCGAAGGCGCAGCCCGCGCCGCCGCGCCGCGAGGATGGCGCGCAGCGGCGCAAGCTCAAGCAGCTGGAGGAAAAGCTCGCCGCGCTCCAGGCGGCCTGCGCCGAGGTCGAGGCCAGGCTTGCCGACCCGGCGCTGTATGCCGTCGACAGCAGCGAGGCCGCGCAGCTCGGCCGCCGGCAAGCCGAGCTGACCCGCGAGCGCGACGCGCTCGAAGCGGAGTGGCTGGCGCTGTACGAGGCGCTGGAGGCAGGCTAGCGCGTGGCCGCGGCAGCCGCCGCGAGCGGATGCCGGTGCTCCGACGTCAGTCGACCAGGAAGTACTCCACCGTCGTCACCACGCGGATCTTCTTCACCTGCGGCGAGCCCTGATCGCGGTCGCTGATGTCGATCTGGCCCTGGTTGGCGCTGCGGATGCCGCCGACCTTGGCTTTGGCGTCCTGCGCGAACTGCTCGGCCGAAGCGCGGGCGTTCGCCGTGGCCTCGGCGATCAATGCCGGCTTGATGTCGTTGAGCCGCGTGTATTCGAACTGCGGGAAGCCACCCTCGGCCAGCAGCACGCCGCTGGCGACCAGCTCGCCGGTGCGGCGCAGCGCCCCCAGCGCCTCGCCCACCCGTGCGGTGCGCAGGGTGACGGTGTTGCTGTAGCGGTAGCGCTCGCGCGGCTGCTGCTCGCCCCAGGCGTAGGCGGCCCGGTCCTCCAGCCGTGGCGGCGAGACGACGATCTCCTCCTCGCCGAAGCCGGCGTCGGTGAAGAAGCGGCGGATCGCGGCGGTGTTGGCGTCCAGTGCCGCCTGCACCTGGGCCAGGTCGTTGCCGACCACCGCGTGCGGCAGCGGCCAGACCACCAGATCGGCTTCGACGTGGCGCTCGGCCAGGCCCTTGACCGTCACGTAGCGGTCGGCGGTGCGGAACTTGGCCAGCCCCTGCGCGGCCAGCCAGCCGCCGGCGGCCAGGCCGAGCGCGATCAGCAGGGCGGCGGGGAAGCTCAGGGTCGATCCATTGCTGCGCGACATCGTCGTTCTCCATCGGTGACCGGCGCAGTGTATGCGGCGGCCGCGGCCACGCCAGCGGGCGTGCACGGCCCCGTCGGTGTCCGTTCAGCTGGAGGCAGGCGCTTGAAATCGCGACGGCAGTCCCCACAATCCGCGCACCGGCCCGGTAGGCCTTCGTCATTCCAGGTGCACCATGCCCATCTACGCCTTTGAATGCGGCAGCTGCGGTCACGACTTCGAGCGCCTGCAGAAGCTTTCCGATCCCGACCCGACCGATTGCCCGTCCTGCGGCGCGCCGGAGGTGCGCCGTCAGGTGACCGCCCCGGTCTTCCGGCTGGCCGGTTCGGGCTGGTATGAGACCGACTTCAAGAAGGACGGCGACCGCAAGCGCAATCTGGCCGACAAGGGCGACAGCGCGCCCAAGGCCGAGAGCAAGCCTGCCGAGAGCAAACCCGCCGAAAGCAAGCCGGCCGCCGCCACGGCGGGCTGAGCGGGCTTGCCCCGGTCGGTCGGTCGGGGTAGGGTCGCGGGTGCCATGAATACGCCCACCCGCACCGCGAGCCTGCTCGCCACCGCCGTCCTTCTCGCCGCCTGCGGCGGGGAGCGTTCCGATCCGCAGACCGCCGCGCCGGCCATCGAGTCCACCGGGCCGGTGACCGCCGAGGTCGCGCCCGCCGACGCCTTCCTGGCCCGCATCGCCCAGCACTGCGGGCAGGCCTTCGCCGGCCGCATCGCCGCCAACGAGCCGCAGGCGGAGAACGACCCCTTCGCCGGCAAGCCGCTGGTGATGCACGTGCGCGAGTGCAGCGAGCGCGAGATCAAGATCCCCTTCCACGTCGGCGACGACCATTCGCGCACCTGGGTGCTGACCCGCACCGACACTGGCCTGCGCCTGAAGCACGACCATCGCCACGAGGACGGCAGCGAGGACGCGGTGACCCTGTACGGCGGCGACACCGCCGAGCCCGGCACCGAGGTCCGCCAGGAGTTCCCGGTCGACGAGTACTCCAGGCAGATGTTCGAGCGCGAGGGTCTGTCCGTGTCGGTGACCAACACCTGGGCGATGGAGATCCGCCCCGGCGAGCAGTTCGTCTACGAGCTGTACCGGCCGGGGCGCATCTTCCGCGTCGAGTTCGACCTGACCACGCCGGTGCCGACGCCGCCGACGCCGTGGGGCCATCCCGAGATCGAGTGACGCGGTGTCCTGCGTCGCTTCCCGAGGCCCGCCATCCGGCGGGCCTCGCCGTTTCGGCGGCGCGGTTTGCGGGCTTCGCCGCGCGGCCCTACCATTTGCGGCCCGATTTCCCCCTTGCCCGGCCGGCGTCGCGCGCGGCCCAGGAGCTTCCATGCGCACCCACTACTGCGGTCTCGTCGACGAGACCCTGATCGGCCGGACCGTGACCCTGTGCGGCTGGGCCGATGTCGCCCGCAACCTCGGCGGCGTCTGCTTCATCGACCTGCGCGACCACGAGGGCATCGTCCAGATCGTCGCCGAGCCGGACAACCCGGCCTATGCGGTCGCCGCCGAGGTGGGCTACGAGGACTGTCTGCGCGTCACCGGCACCGTGCGCGCCCGCCACAGCGTCAACGACCGCCTGCGCTCGGGCCGGGTCGAGGTCGTGGCCGAGACCATCGAGGTGCTCAACAAGGCCGCGCCGCTGCCGTTCCACGCTCATGAGAATCCGGGCGAGGAAATCCGCCTGAAGTACCGCTATCTCGACCTGCGCCGTCCCGAGATGCAGCGCATGATGCGCACCCGCATCCGGCTGGTGCAGGCGCTGCGCCGCTGGCTCGACGCGCGCGGTTTCCAGGACATCGAGACGCCGATCCTGACCAAGGCCACGCCCGAGGGGGCGCGCGACTTCCTGGTGCCGGCGCGCCTGCATCCGGGCGAGTTCTACGCGCTGCCGCAGTCGCCGCAGCTGTTCAAGCAGATCCTGATGGTGGCCGGCTTCGACCGCTACTACCAGATCGCCCGCTGCTTCCGCGACGAGGCATTGCGCGCCGACCGCCAGCTCGAGTTCACCCAGCTCGACATGGAGTTCGCCTGGGTCAGTGAGCGTGACGTGCAGGACACCGTCGAGACGATGATCCGCGAGGTGTTCCGCGAGGTGATCGGCGTCCAGCTCGAGGATCCCTTCCCGCGCATGACCTATGCCGAGGCCATGCGCCGCTTCGGCTCGGACAAGCCCGACCTGCGCATCGACCTGGAACTGGTCGATGTCGCCGAACAGGTGAAGGGCTGCGGGTTCAAGGTGTTCGCCGACTGGGCCGACCACGTCGACGGCCGTGTCGCCGCGCTGCGCGCGCCGGGCGGCGCCAGCTTCTCGCGCAAGCAGATCGACGAGTGCGCCGCCCATGTCGCCAAGTTCGGCGCCAAGGGGCTGGCGTGGATCCGCGTCGACGACCTCGCCAAGGGCCGCGAGGGCATCAACTCGCCGATCGCCAAGTTCCTCGACGACGCCACGCTGTCCGCGCTGCTGGCGGCGACGGGGGCGCGAAGCGGCGACCTGCTGTTCTTCGGCGCCGGCCCGTACAAGGTGGTGTGCGATTTCATGGGCGCGCTGCGGCTCAAGCTCGGCGCCGACCTGGGTCGCGTCGAGCACGCCTGGCGGCCGTTGTGGGTCACCGACTTCCCGATGTTCGAGTGGGACGAGGAGCAGGCGCGCTACGTGGCCCTGCACCACCCGTTCACCGCGCCGGCGGTGGACGATATCGCCGAGCTCAAGGCCAACGCACGCACCGCCGTCTCGCGCGGCTACGACATGGTGCTCAACGGCAACGAGATCGGCGGCGGCTCGATCCGCATCCATCGCCCGGACATGCAGAGCGCGGTGTTCGACCTGCTCGGCATCGGCGCCGAGGAGGCCGAGGCCAAGTTCGGCTTCCTGCTCGACGCGCTGCGCTACGGCGCGCCGCCGCACGGCGGCATCGCCTTCGGCATCGACCGCATCGCCGCGCTGATGGCCGGCACCGATTCGATCCGCGACGTGATCGCCTTCCCCAAGACCACCACCGCGCAGTGCCCGATGACCGGCGCGCCGTCGCCGATCCCGGACGAGCAGCTGGCCGAGCTGCACATCCGCCCGGTGCCCAAGGGCTGACGGCGGGCTGGCGGCGCGCTGCGACGCCCCGGTCTGCGGCAGGATGGCGGCATGGGCGAGCCGGTCATCCTCCTGCACGGTCTGTGGCTGCGCGGCTTCGCGCTGTGGCCGCTGGCACGGCGGTTGGCGCGGGCCGGCTTCGCGCCGGAAATCTTCGATTATCCGAGTGTGCGCGGCGGCCCGGAGCCGGCCATCGCCCGCCTCGCCGCGCGCCTGGCCGAGCACGGCGGCGCGCCGCATCTGGTCGGACACAGCCTGGGCGGACTGATCGCGCTGGAGACGCTGCGCCGCCATCCCGGGCTGCCGGTGCGGCGGGTGGTCTGCCTGGGCTCGCCGCTGGCCGGCAGCCGCGCGGCGGCGCGCGCAAGCACACGGCTGCCGCGGCTGGCGCGAGCGCTCGGCGCCGGCCAGCGGCTGATCGTCGAGGGCATCGGCTGCTGGGAGGGGCGGGCCGAGGTCGGCGTGGTCGCCGGGTCGCTGGCCTGGGGCATGGGGCGGGTGCTCGGCCGTTTCGACGGCCCGCACGACGGCACGGTCGCCGTCGCCGAGACCCGCATTCCGGGGCTGTCCGACCATCGGACGATCCGTTGCAACCACACCGGTCTGCTGCTCGCGCCGGCAGCGGCGCGGCTGGCGGCGGCGTTCCTGCGCGAGGGCCGCTTCGGTCCGCCGCCCGGCTGAGCCGGCCCGGCCCGCTATAATCCTGCGGTTTCCACCCCGCTGTCCCGAGGACGTTGCAACGCCATGGCCGGTCATTCCAAGTGGGCCAACATCCAGCATCGCAAGAACGCGCAGGACGCCAAGCGCGGCAAGATCTTCACCAAGGTGATCCGCGAGATCACCGTCGCCGCGCGCACCGGCGGCGGCGACCCGGCCGCCAACCCGCGCCTGCGGCTGGCGATCGACAGGGCGCTTTCGGTCAACATGCCCAAGGACAACATCGAGCGCGCCATCAAGAAGGCCACCGGCGAGCTGGAAGGCGTGAGCTACGAGGAGATCCGCTTCGAGGGCTATGCCCCGGGCGGGGTGGCGGTGATCGTCGAGACCATGACCGACAACCGCAACCGCACCGTCGCCGACGTGCGCCATGCCTTCAGCAAGTTCGGCGGCAACCTCGGCACCGACGGCTCGGTAGCCTTCATGTTCCGCAAGCTCGGCGTGCTCAGCTACGCGCCCGGTGCCGATGAGGACCGGGTGACCGAGGCCGCCATCGTGGCCGGTGCCGACGACATCGTGGTGCACCCGGACGACGGCTCGATCGAGGTGCTGTGCGCGCCGGAGAACTTCGAGGCCGTGAAGCAGGCGATGACGGCCGCCGGCCTGCCGCCCGACGAGGCCGAGGTGACCATGCGCGCCGACAACGACATCGCCGTGACCGGCGAAACCGCCCAGCAGGTCGCCAGGCTGCTCGACTGGCTGGAGGACATGGACGACGTGCAGTCGGTCTATTCGAATGCCGAGCTTGGGGCGGATGCGTATGGGTGATTCGAGAAGCGGAAACCGGGAACCGGTAGCCGGTAACCGGAGGGCGGCTTGCGGCTGCCGCGCGGCTGCTCTTTCCGGTTACCGGCTACCGGTTCCCGGTTTCCGCTGCCCGTCCCGTCGATGACCCGCATCCTCGGCACCCTTCGACTCCGGGCGCCCTGCGCCCTGCGCTCAGGGCGGTCGGCATTCGGCATGAAGATGGCGGAGGCGTAGATGGTCCGGATCCTGGGTGTCGACCCCGGCTCGGTGCGCACCGGCATCGGCATCGTCGACGCCGATGCGACCGGGCGTTGCACGCATGTGCACCACGAGGCGCTGACCGTCGGCGGCGACGACGATTTTCCGCGTCGGCTCAAGGCGATCTTCGACCGGCTCGGCGCCCTCATCGAGCGCTACCGGCCGCAGGAAATCGCCATCGAGCGGGTATTCGTGGCGAAGAACCCGGACTCGGCGCTCAAGCTCGGCCAGGCGCGCGGCGCGGCGATCTGCGCCGTGGTGGCGCGCGAGCTGCCCGTACACGAATACGCGCCGATGCAGGTCAAGAATGCCGTGGTCGGTCGCGGCGTGGCCGACAAGACCCAGGTGCAGCACATGGTCGGCGTGCTGCTGGGCCTGAAGCAGAAACTGCAGCCCGACGCCGCCGACGCGCTGGCGGTGGCGATCACCCACGCCCATTCGCGCACCCTGGCCGAGCGCACCGGGGTGCTGGCCTCCACGCTGCTGCGGCGTCGCCGCTGAGCACTGCAGGAGCAGGGTGGGCCGCTACACTCTGCCGGCCGCCACAGGAGCCGCAGCATGATCGGACGACTCAAGGGGATCCTCATCCACAAGCAGCCGCCGTGGCTGGTGGTCGACGTGCATGGCGTCGGCTACGAGCTGGAAGCACCGATGAGCACCTTCTACGACCTGCCCGAGGTCGGGCGCGAGGTGTCGCTGTACACCCACTACGCGCAGAAGGAGGACTCGGTGGCGCTGTACGGCTTCCTCAAGGAGTCCGAGCGGCGGCTGTTCCGCGACCTGCAGAAGGTCAGCGGCATCGGCGCCAGGATCGCGCTCGCCGTACTCTCGGGCGTGAGCGTCGAGGAGTTCGCCCGGCTGGTGCAGGCCGGCGACGTCGCCGCGCTCACCCGCATCCCCGGGATCGGCAAGAAGACCGCCGAACGCATGGTGGTCGAGTTGCGCGACCGCGCCGCCGATTTCGGCGCCGGTGCGGCGGCGGTGCTGGCGGGGAAGGGCGGCGCGGCGCCGGCCGACCCGCTCGCCGAGGCCGTCGTCGCCCTGCAGCAGCTCGGCTACAAGCCGGCCGAGGCCGCCCGCATGGCCGAGAAGGCGAAAGCAGACGGCGACAGCGCCGAGGCCATCATCCGCAAGGCGCTCAAGTCCGCGTTGCGGACCTGAGTGCCGGGAGTCGGCAGCGCGACCGGCGATGCTGCGGCGGGAAGGCGCAGGCTCTACACTGCGATGCCATGCGTGTGCCTGAACGGGTCGAGCGCCCGCTCTGACGATTCCCGATTCGCCGTTCCCGATTCCCGGCTGCAATGACCGACCGCCTCGTTTCCCCCGAAGAAACCCTCGACGAAGCCCGGCTGGAGGCGTCGATCCGCCCGCGCATGCTCGACGAATACCTCGGCCAGCAGCCGGTGCGCGAGCAGCTGAAGGTCTACATCGAGGCCGCCAGGCGCCGCGGCGAGGCGATGGATCACGTGCTGATCTTCGGGCCGCCCGGCCTCGGCAAGACGACACTCTCGCACGTCATCGCCAACGAGCTGGGCGTCAACCTGCGGCAGACCTCGGGGCCGGTGATCGAGCGCCCCGGCGACCTGGCCGCGCTGCTGACCAACCTGCAGCCGCACGATGTGCTGTTCGTCGACGAGATCCACCGCCTGTCGCCGGTGGTCGAGGAGATCCTCTACCCGGCAATGGAGGACTACCAGATCGACATCATGATCGGCGAGGGCCCGGCCGCGCGCTCGATCAAGCTCGACCTGCCGCCGTTCACGCTGATCGGTGCCACCACCCGCGCCGGCCTGCTGACCAGCCCGCTGCGCGACCGCTTCGGCATCGTCCAGCGGCTGGAGTTCTACACGCCCGAGGAGCTGACCCGGATCGTGCGCCGCTCGGCGAAGATCCTCGGCATCGCCTGCGAACCCGAAGGTGCGGCCGAGATCGCGCGCCGCTCGCGCGGCACGCCGCGCATCGCCAACCGGCTGCTGCGCCGGGCCCGCGACTTCGCCCAGGTCAAGGCCAGCGGCGTGATCACCCTCGAGGTCGCGCAGGACGCGATGCGGATGGTGAAGGTCGACGCCGAGGGCTTCGACGACCTCGACCGCCGCCTGCTGCGCACCATGATCGAGAGCTTCGACGGCGGCCCGGTCGGGGTGGAGTCGCTGGCCGCCGCCATCGGCGAGGATCGCGGGACCATCGAGGACGTACTCGAGCCCTACCTGATCCAGCAGGGGTTCCTGATGCGCACCGCCCGCGGCCGCATGGTCACCGCCAAGGCCTGGCGGCACCTGGGCCTGAACCCGCCGCCGCGCAGTCCGGCCGGGGCCGACCTGTTCGCCGGGGACGGCCCGTGACCGGAGGCGGCGCAGGCGCCGACGCACGGCGGCCGGGGGGCGTTGAATTCCCGTTCATCTGGCCCACCCGGGTTTACTGGGAAGATACCGACGCCGGCGGCGTGGTCTACCACGCCAGCTACCTGTGCTTCCTCGAGCGCGCCCGCACCGAATGGCTGCGGTCGCTCGGCGTGGGCCAGCAGGCGCTGCGGGAGGACGCGGACCGGGTGTTCGCGGTGCGGGCGATGAGGCTCGACTTCCTCAGGCCGGCGCGGCTGGACGATCAGCTGGCGGTCAGCGTGGAGCTGGCTGAATGCCGGCGGGCGAGTCTGGTGTTACGGCAGGCGATCGTGCGCGACGGGGAGACGCTGCTCACCGCCGAGGTGCGCGTCGCCTGCCTGGCGGCTTCCGATTTCCGTCCGCGTCCGCTGCCGGAGGCAGTGCGCGCGGCATTGATGCTTCCGGAGTGAGAGCGGATGAACGAACTGATTCCCCTGCTGGCCGCCCTGGCCGCCCCGGCGGTCGAGGCCGTCGCCCCCGGTGCCACCGCGGCCGCCGTGCCGCTCGGCGGCGAGCTCGACTACTGGCAGCTGATCATGCACGCCAGCCTGCCGGTCAAGGCCGTCATGCTGCTGCTGGCTTTCGGCTCGGTCGCCTCCTGGACGATCATCTTCCGCAAGCACAAGTCGCTCAACGACGCCGCCGACGAGGCCGAGGCCTTCGAGGAGCGCTTCTGGTCGGGGATCGACCTCAACCAGCTCTACCGCGAGGCCAGCGACCGCAACCGCAGCGTGAGGGGGCTGGAGGCGATCTTCGAAGCCGGCTTCAGCGAATTCGCCCGCCTGCGCCAGAAGCGCGGCGTGGACGCCCGCACCCAGCTCGAGGGTGCCCAGCGCGCCATGCGCGCCCAGCTCTCGCGCGAGGTCGGCGAGCTCGAGCACAACCTGGAGTTCCTGGCCAACGTCGGCTCGATCGCGCCCTACGTCGGCCTGTTCGGCACCGTCTGGGGCATCATGATCTCCTTCCAGGGCCTGGCCAACGTCAAGGAGGCGACCATCGCCACCGTCGCGCCGGGCATCTCCGAGGCGCTGATCGCCACCGCGATGGGCCTGTTCGCCGCCATCCCGGCGGTCTGGGCCTACAACCGCTACGCCACCAAGGTCGACCGGATCAACGCGCGCTACGAGGCCTTCGCCGAGGAGTTCAGCTCGATCCTGCAGCGCCAGGCGCACCTGGACGATTGAGAACCCCACCGCCGCCCCGTGGTCGTAATTGACCACGAGGGCCGAGCCGGAGCGCCGCCATGTCCGCCTTCCGTACCCGCCATCGCCGCAAGCTCAAGAACGAGATCAACGTCGTGCCCTACATCGACGTGATGCTCGTGCTGCTGATCATCTTCATGGTGACCGCGCCGCTGCTCAATCTGGGCGTGGAGATCGAGCTGCCGCAGGCCGATGCCAAACCGCTCGACCAGGAGAAGAAGGACCCGGTGGTGGTCGAGATCACCGCCGACGGCCGCTACTACCTGACCCTGCAGGGCGCGCCTTCGGAGGAGATCACCCCGGAGGCGCTGGAGGCCAAGGTGGCCGCCTTCATGCGCCAGAACCCGACCGCGCCGGTGTTCATCGCCGGCGACCATCGTGTCGATTACGGCGTAGTGATGCAGGGCATGGCCCTGCTGCAGCGCGCCGGCGTGCCGAAGATCGGCATGATGACCGCGCCGCCGGACCAGCCCAGGCGCTGATTCCGATCCGATGGAAAGCACCGGCGACAAAATCCGCGCGCTGCTCTACTCGCTCGGCTTCCACCTGCTGTGCATCCTGGTGATGGCCGGCGGCCTGTGGTGGACGCGCAGCACGGCCCCCATTTCAGTGGCCGGCGAGCCGATCGAGGCGGTGCTGGTCACCGATCCGGACGCGCTCGGGCTGCGCCCGCAGCCGCGTCCGCCGGCCGCGCGTCCCGAGCCGCCGCGCCCGGCGCCGGCGCAGCCCGAGCCGGCGGCACCGCCACCGCAGCCGCGTCCCGAGCCGCGCCCGCAGCAGGCCGAAACGCCCCCGCAGCCAGCCCCGCAGACCCCGCCGCCGCGCCCGGACACCCGCGACCAGGAGCGCGCCGCCCGGCTGGCCCAGCAGCAGGCCGAGGAGCGTCAGCGTCGCGAGCAGGAGGAGCGCCGCCGCCAGGAGCAGATCGACCTGACCGAGCGCCAGCGCCAGCAGGAGGAGGCCGAGCGCCGCGAGCGCCTGCGCCGCCAGGCCGAGGAGCGCGAGAAGCAGCTCGCCGAGATCCGCCGCCAGCGCGAGGCCGCCGAGCGCCAGAGCCGGATGGAGCAGCAGCGCCTGGAGCAGCTGCGTGACCGTCAGCTGGCCACGGCCCGGAGCGAGGATCGCACCGCTCCGGCCGACAGCGGCGCCCCGCGGGCGGGGACCGGCGGCACCGACGACAGCCTGCTGGGCCGCTATCAGCTCGCCATTCAGCAAGCAGTCGAACGCAACTGGATCAGACCGGAGACAATCCGCCCTGGTGTGCCCTGTGTGATCCGCATCGTGCAGATCCCGGGCGGGGAGGTGATCAGCGCCAACGTCGATCCCTCCTGTCCATACGACGAACTGGGGCGTCGCTCGGTGGAAGCCGCCGTGCTGCGTGCCCAGCCGCTGCCCTACGCCGGCTTCGAGTCGGTGTTCCGGCGCGAACTCCGCTTCACTTTCCGAGCCCCCGAGGGTTGATCGCGATGACGATGAACAAGCTCTTCGCCCTGCTGCTGGTCCTGTTCCTGCCGATGGGCCCGGTTCGCGGGCAGGCGCTGGAGATCGACATCGTCGGCGGCGCCGCCGCGGCGCTGCCGATCACCATCGTCCCGTTCGAGTACCTCGGCACCTCGGCCGCGCCGGACACCGACGTGGCCGCCGTGATCCGCGCCGACCTCAACCGCTCCGGCCAGTTCCGCGCCCTGCCCGAGCAGGACATCGTCGAGAAGCCGCTGCGCGGGCCGGAGATCAACTTCGCCACCTGGCGTCTGCTCAAGCAGGACTTCATCGTCGTCGGCCGCATCCTGGACAACCCCGACGGCGGCTACCGCGCCGAGTTCGAGCTGTTCGACGTCGCCAGGCAGGAACGCCTGCTCGGCCTGGCGCTGGCCGGCCGCGCCCAGGGCATGCGCGACGTGGCGCACCAGATCGCCGACCACATCTACGAGAAGATCCTCGGCATCCGCGGCGCCTTCTGGACCCGCATCGCCTACGTCACCGCCACCGGCGTCGGCCAGAACATCCAGTACGCGCTGATGGTCGCCGACGCCGACGGCTACAACCCGCAGACCGTGGTGCGCTCGCGCGAGCCGCTGCTGTCGCCGGCCTGGAGTCCGGACGGCCGCCGCCTGGCCTACGTCAGCTTCGAGCGCGGCAATTCCTCGATCTACATCCAGGAGATCGCCACCGGTGCCCGCGAGGTGGTGGCCAGCTTCCGCGGCATCAACGGCGCGCCCAGCTTCTCGCCGGACGGCACCCGCCTGGCGTTGACCCTGTCGCGCACCGGGAACCCCGAGATCTACGTGATGGACCTGGCCACTCGCCAGCTCACCCAGATCACCAACCACTGGGCGATCGACACCGAGCCGGTGTGGGCGCCGGACGGGCAGAGCATCTATTTCACCTCCGACCGCGGCGGCAAGCCGCAGATCTACCAGGTGCCGGCCGGCGGCGGCGAGGCCACCCGGGTCACCTTCCAGGGGGAGTACAACGCCCGCGCCAGCGTCAGTTTCGACGGCAAGAAGCTCGCCGTGGCGCAGGGGGCCGGGAATGTTTATCGTATTGCGGTTCTGGACCGCAGCTTGGGGGGTAGCGGGCGCTGGCAGACCCTCTCGCCGGGCAACCTCGACGAGTCCCCCAGCTTCGCTCCAAATGGCTCGATGATCCTTTACGCCGCGCGTGAAGGTTCGCGAGGCGTGCTGTTCGCAGTTTCGGCCGATGGCCGGGTGCGGCAGCGTCTGGTACTGGCCGATGGTGACGTCCGGGAGCCCGCCTGGTCGCCGTTCCGGCAGCGTTGATTCAAGGACGGGCTAAGATTCCAATCTCAAACAAGCAGTTACAGCTACCCGCAACCCGAGGAAATCCCATGAACACCACTTCCCGCGTGCTTTTTGCCCTCGCTCTGAGCGTTGGCCTGGCCGCCTGCGCCAAGAAGGTCAAGGAGGAGCCGGCTCCGCCCGCTCCGCCCGCTCCGCCCGCCCAGCCGGCGCCGGTTTCCGACGGCCGCTACACCCCGGCCGACCTGGACACCGACAGCTGCCTGCGCCAGCGCGTGGTCTACTTCGACTTCGACCGCGACAACGTCAAGCCGGAGTTCAACGCGATCATGGCCTGCCACGCCAAGTACCTGCGCGACCGTCCGTCCGCCCGCATCACCCTCGAGGGTCATGCCGACGAGCGCGGCAGCCGCGAGTACAACCTCGGCCTCGGCGAGCGCCGTGGCAACTCGGTGAGCGCGGCCCTGCAGGCCAACGGCGGTTCCGCCAGCCAGCTGACCGTGGTCAGCTACGGCGAGGAGCGTCCGGTCTGCACCGTGTCCAACGAGAGCTGCTGGTCGCAGAACCGTCGCGTCGAGATCATCTACACCGCCCGGTAACCGATGATCCGCGCCGGCATCACGCGCGCCCTGATCGTGGCGGCGGCCCTCTTGGCCGCCGCCCCGGTCCTTGCCCAGACCCGCACCAGCCTGGCCGACCGTGTCGCCCGGCTGGAGCAGCTGCAGGCCCAGCAGGGCAGCGGGCAGAATCTGGAGCTGCTCAACCAGCTCACCGACCTGCGCGCCGAGATCCAGGCCCTGCGCGGCCAGGTGGAGCAACTGCAGTTCGAGAACGAGCAGCTCAGGCAGCGCAACCGCGAGCAGTACATCGACCTCGACAGCCGCATCGGCCGGCTGGAGCAGGGCGCTGTCGCCGCTGCGTCACAGCCCCCTTCCGAAGCCCCGCTCCCGGCGCAGGAGGCTGCGGTGCCCGCCGACGCGCCCGCGCGTCCCGCCGATCCGGTCAGCGAGCGGGCCGCCTACGAGGCCGCCTTCGATGCCCTCAAGAACGGCCAGTACGCCGAATCGGCGCGCCGTTTCCAGCGCTTCATCCAGGACTTCCCCGATGGCGAGTATGCCCCCAATGCCTGGTACTGGCTGGGCGAGAGCTACTACGTCACCCAGAACTACGACGTGGCGCTGGAGAGCTTCCAGTCGCTGCTGCAGAAATTTCCCGACTCCAACAAGGCGCCCGACGCGCTGCTCAAGCTCGGCTACTGCCAGTACGAACTGCGCCAGTGGGCCGAGGCCGAAGCCACGCTCAACCGGGTGATCGAGCGTTACCCCGACACCACCGTCGCGCGACTGGCCCAGGGTCGCCTGCGCGCGCTGGCGCTGGAGCGCCGCCAGTAAGCGCGGCGGCTTGCGCCTTCCTTCCATGAGCACCGCGGTTGCCGAGAGGCTGCGCCTCACCGAGATCTTCTGCTCGTTGCAGGGCGAGGCGCGCGATGCCGGCTGGCCGACCGTGTTCGTCCGCCTCACCGGCTGTCCGCTGCGCTGCCAGTACTGCGATACCGCCTACGCCTTCCATGGCGGCGACTGGTGGGAGCTGGACGCCATCCTGGCCGAAGTCGCCCGCCACGGCGTCCGTCATGTCTGCGTGACCGGCGGCGAGCCGCTGGCGCAGAAGCGCTGCATCGCGCTGCTGCAGCGACTGTGCGAGGCCGGGTACGAGGTCTCGCTGGAAACCTCCGGCGCCATCGACATTTCCGAGGTCGATCCGCGGGTCAGCCGGGTGGTCGACATCAAGACCCCGGGGTCGGGAGAAGTCCAGCGCAACCGCTGGGACAACCTCGACCGGCTCACCGCGCATGACCAGCTCAAGTTCGTGATCTGCGACCGCGCCGACTACGAGTGGGCGCGGGAGGTGGTCCGCGAGCGGGCGCTGCACGAAAAATGCGTGGTCTGGTTCTCGCCGAGCCACACCCAGATCGACCCGCGCGAGCTGGCCGACTGGATCCTCGCCGACCGCCTGCCGGTACGCATGCAGATGCAGCTGCACAAGCTGATCTGGGGCGACGAGCCAGGACGGTGAGAAGCCGGCAACAGGGAATCGGGAATCGGCGCCGTCGGCCGGAGCCCCGCGACTCTGGAAGGCGATGTCGGGACTCGCTGCCGCCACGCCCTTCGCCGTTTGCCTGCTGCACTGAAACCTGCGCTACGCTCCTCCCGATTCCCGATTCCCGATTCCCGATTCCCGATTCCCGATTCCCGATTCCCGATTCCCGATTCCCGATTCCCGTGAAGAACGCCGTCGTCCTCGTCTCCGGTGGCATGGACTCCGCCGTCACCCTCGCCATCGCCCGTGAGCAGGGCTTCGCCTGCCATGCACTGAGCGTGGCCTACGGCCAGCGCCACACCTCCGAACTCACCGCTGCCGCGCGTGTGGCCGGGCAGCTCGGCGCGGTGGCGCACAAGACCGTGCAGGTCGACCTGCGCAGCATCGGCGGCTCGGCGCTGACCGACGACATCGAGGTGCCCGAGGCCGGCGGCACGGGCATTCCGGTCACCTACGTGCCGGCGCGCAACACCATCATGCTGTCGATCGCGCTTGGCTGGGCGGAAGTGCTCGGCGCCAGCGACATCTTCTGCGGTGTCAACGCTGTCGACTACTCCGGCTATCCCGACTGCCGACCGGCCTTCATCGAGGCCTTCGAGCGGCTGGCCAACCTCGCCACCAAGGCCGGCGTCGAGGGCGCGGGCATCCGCGTCCATGCGCCGCTGATCCAGCTGTCCAAGGCCGACATCGTCAAGCAGGGGCTGCGGCTGGGCGTGGATTTCGCCGCGACGGTGTCGTGCTACCGCGCCGACGGCGAAGGCCGCGCCTGCGGCCACTGCGACGCCTGCCGGCTGCGCGCGGAGGGCTTCGCGGCGGCCGGAGTGCCCGATCCGACGCGCTACGCCGGTCGGGCCGAGTCTCCCCGCTTCGACTGAACTTGAGACTTGGCGTCGTGGTGCATAAACTGCGCGCCCGGCTCGTGGATCGTTGGCTCAGTCGGTGGAGCCGCTGGCTCAACCATGCCGGTCGCAGGTGCGGCCTTCGCCGCGGTCGGTCGGCATACAATTTCGCAGTCGTGGGCCGTTAGCTCAGTCGGTAGAGCAGCTGGCTCAACCATGTTGGTCGCGGGTGCGGTGTTCGCCGCGGTCGGTCGGCATACAATTTCGCAGTCGTGGGGCCGTTAGCTCAGTCGGTAGAGCAGCTGGCTTTTAACCAGTTGGTCGTAGGTTCGAGTCCTACACGGCCCACCATCTTTCCCGGCAGTCGGTCTCGCAGGCTGGCTCAACCCGTTGGTCGTAGGTTCGAGTCCTACACGGCCCACCATCTTTCCCGGCAGTCGGTCTCGCAGGCTGGCTCAACCCGTTGGTCGTAGGTTCGAGTCCTA
>NZ_JACHHX010000005.1:132226-192335 GCF_014202935.1 Rehaibacterium terrae
CTACACGGCCCACCATCTTTCCCGGCAGTCGGTCTCGCAGGCTGGCTCAACCAGTGGGTCGCAGGTTCGAGTCCTACACGGCCCACCATCTTTCCCGGCAGTCGGTCTCGCAGGCTGGCTCAACCCGTTGGTCGCAGGTTCGGGTCCTGCGCGGCCCACCATCTTTCCCGGCAGCCGGTCTCGCGGGCTGGCTCAACCAGTGGGTCGCAGGTTCGGGTCCTGCGCGGCCCACCATCTTTCCCGGCAGCCGGTCTCGCAGGCTGGCTCAACCAGTGGGTCGCAGGTTCGAGTCCTGCGCGGCCCACCATCTTTCCCGGCAGTCGGTCTCGCGGGCTGGCTCAACCCGTTGGTCGCAGGTTCGGGTCCTGCGCGGCCCGCCATTCCCGTTCCGATTCGTTTTGGGCGTGCCGGTCACGCCGGGGTGCGTTCGGCTTCGTCCAGGGCCGCCAGGACCAGGTTGCCGTAGCGGGCGAGTTTGTTGCTGCCAATGCCGGCAATGCTGGCCAGTTCGGGCAGGCTGCGCGGGCGGAATTCGGCGATGGCGCGCAGGGTGGCGTCGTGGAAGATCACGTAGGCGGGAACGTTCTGTTCCTTCGCCAGCCGGGCGCGCAGTTCGCGCAGGTGTTCGAACACGGCGGCATCGGCGGGCGAGAGCGCGCTATCGCTGGCGGCGGTGGGGACGCTGCGCAGCCGTTCGCGCTCGCGTCGGCGGGTCGCCTCGCGGCGCAGGAGCAGGCGGCGTTCGCCGCGCAGCACGGGGCGGCTGTCGGGCGTCAGACGCAGGCCACTGTGGCCGTCGGCATCCACGGCCAGCAGCCCGGCGGCGACCAGTTGCCGGAAGATGCTGCGCCAGTGTCGCGCATCGAGGTCGGCGCCGATGCCGAAGGTGCTCAGGCGGTCGTGGCCGAGTTCGCGGATGCGTGGGTGGTCGGCGCCGCGCAGGATGTCGATCAGGTGGGCGACGCCGTAGCGCTGGCCGCTGCGGTAGACGCAGCTCAAGGCTTTCTGCGCGGCAACGGTGGCATCCCAGGTGTCGGGCGGGCTCAGGCAGTTGTCGCAGTTGCCGCACGGTTGCGGGTAGTCCTCGCCGAAGCCGGCCAGCAGCAACTGCCGCCGGCAGCGGGTCGATTCGCAGTAGCCGAGCAGGGCGTCGAGCTTGCGCCGCTCCACGCGCTTGCGCTCCTCGCCGGCCTCGGAGGACTCGATCATCTGCTTGAGCATCACCACGTCGCCCAGCCCGTAGCACAGCCAGGCCTCGGCCGGCGCGCCGTCGCGGCCGGCGCGGCCGGTTTCCTGGTAGTAGCCTTCCATCGACTTGGGCAGGTCCATGTGCGCGACGAAGCGCACATCCGGTTTGTCGATGCCCATGCCGAAGGCGATGGTGGCGACCATGACGATGCCGTCCTCACGCAGGAACCGGCGCTGATGCTCCGCGCGCTTCGCCGCGTCCATGCCGGCGTGGTAGGGCAGGGCGGCAATGCCGTGCGCTTCGAGGTAGGCGGCGGTTTCTTCGACCTTGCGCCGCGAGAGGCAATAGACGATGCCTGCTTCGCCGCGATGACCGTCGAGGAAGTCCAGCAGCTGGCGGCGGCTGTTGTCCTTCTGCACCACGCGGTAGCGGATGTTCGGGCGGTCGAAGGAGCTGACGAAGTGGCGCGCCTGCTCCAGATCGAGCCGCTCGGCGATCTCGCGCCGGGTCGGCGGGTCGGCGGTGGCGGTGAGTGCGATGCGCGGCACCTGTGGCCAGCGTTCGTGCAGCAGGTTGAGCTGACGGTATTCGGGCCGGAAGTCATGGCCCCACTGCGACACGCAGTGCGCCTCGTCGATGGCGAACAGGGCGATCGCGCTGCGTCCGAGCAGGTCGAGGAAACGCGGAGTCAGCAGGCGCTCGGGGGCGACATAGAGCAGGTCGAGCTCGCCGGCAAGCAACTGCCGTTCAATCGCTGCCGCCGAGGCGGCGTCGAGCGAAGAGTTGAGAAAGGCCGCGCGCACGCCAAGCTGAGCCAGGGCCTCGACCTGGTCCTGCATCAGCGCGATCAGCGGCGAGATGACGATGCCGGTGCCGTTGCGCAGCAGCGCCGGGATCTGGTAGCACAGCGACTTGCCGCCGCCGGTGGGCATCAGCACCAGCGCATCGCCGCCGGCGACGACATGTTCGACGATGGCCTGTTGCGGGCCGCGGAAGGCGTCGTAGCCGAACACGCGGCGAAGGAGGTCCAGGGGCGATGGCGACATGCGCGGCAGGTTAGCAGAGCGGCATCCCGCCATCGGCCCCCGTCACCAGCGGGCCGTGCTCACTCCAGCAGCGAGCGCAGCATCCACGCCGTCTTCTCGTGCAGTTGCATGCGCTGGGTCAGCAGGTCGGCGGTGGGTTCGTCGCCGGCGGCCTCGGCCGTCGGGAAGACCTTGCGCGCGGTCTTCACCACCGCCTCGTGGCCTTCGACCAGTTGCTTCACCATCTCCTTCCAGTCCGGTACGCCTTCTTCCTCCTTGATCGAGGACAGCCTGGCGTACTGGCTGTAGGTGCCCGGGGCGGGGAAGCCCAGCGCGCGGATGCGCTCGGCGATGTCGTCCACGGCCACGGCCAGTTCGGTGTACTGCGTCTCGAACATGGTGTGCAGTGTGTTGAACATCGGACCGGTGACGTTCCAGTGGAAGTTGTGGGTCTTCAGGTACAGCGTGTAGGTGTCGGCCAGCAGGTGCGACAGCCCGTCGGCGATCTTCTTGCGATCCTTCTGGCCGATGCCGATGTCGATCTTCATCGATAGTGCTCCTTCCGTTTGGGCCGATACGGTTAAGCTACGCCCCCCGCGCGTGGATGTGAAATGGAGATGCTCTTTCGCATCGATAGCCGCGATCTATCGTGAAACCCCGCCCGTGACACTGCCCGGCCGCCCCCGCGACGCCCTCCGCCACGCGCTGTCCCGCGACCAGGGGCGGCTGCGGCGGCTGCTGTCGGCTTGGGAAAAGGCGCCCGGCGACGGGAAGGCGAAAGCGGCTTTCGAATCCGCGCTGGCCGCCTCGCGGGCTGCGTATGCGCAGCGCGCGGCCTCGGCACCCAGGCCCACGTTGGACGAATCGCTGCCAGTCGCGCGCGAGGCCGACACCATCGTGCGCCTGATCCGCGAGCATCCGGTGGTCGTGATCGCCGGCGAGACCGGCTCGGGCAAGACCACGCAACTGCCGAAGCTGTGCCTGGCGGCCGGCCGCGGCATCGCCGGCATGATCGGCTGCACCCAGCCGCGCCGGATCGCCGCCCGCGCGGTGGCGCGGCGGGTGGCCGAAGAGCTGGGCGTGGAGTTCGGCGGCGCGGTCGGCTACCAGGTGCGCTTCACCGAGCAGGTCTCCGAGCGCACCCACATCAAGTTCATGACCGACGGCATCCTGCTGGCGGAGATCCAGTCCGACCGCTTCCTGTCGGCCTACGACACCATCATCGTCGACGAGGCGCACGAGCGCAGCCTCAACATCGACTTCCTGCTCGGTTATCTCAAGCAACTGCTGCGCAAGCGTCGCGACCTGAAGGTGATCGTCACCTCGGCGACCATCGACACCGAACGTTTCGCCAGGCACTTCGGCGATGCGCCGGTGGTGAGCGTCGAGGGGCGCAGTTACCCGGTGCAGACACGTTACCGGCCGCTGGAAGGCGAGGGCGAGGACTGCGGCGAGCGCACCGTCAACGAAGCCATCGTCGCCGCCGTGGACGAAATCACCCGCGAGGACCCACACGGCGACGTGCTGGTGTTCCTGCCCGGCGAGCGTGAGATCCGTGATGCGCATCAGGCGCTGGAGCGGCGAAAGTACCGGCAGACCGAGGTGCTGCCGCTGTACGCTCGACTGTCGGCGCGCGATCAGGATCGCGTGTTCAACCCCGGTCCCAAGCGTCGGCTGGTGCTGGCGACCAACGTCGCCGAGACATCGCTGACGGTGCCGCGGATCCGCTACGTGGTCGATCCAGGGTTGGCGCGGGTCAAGCGCTACAGTCCACGCGGCAAGCTCGACCGCCTGCACATCGAGCCGATCTCGCAGGCCAGCGCCGACCAGCGCAAGGGTCGCTGCGGCCGCGTGGCGGCGGGGGTGTGCTATCGCCTGTACAGCGAGGCGGACTTTCTGTCGCGGCCACGCTACACCGACCCGGAGATCCTGCGCGCCAGCCTGGCCGGCGTGATCCTACGCATGCTCGCGCTGGGCCTGGGGCGGGTGGAGGATTTTCCCTTCCTCGATCCACCCGATCCACGCGCCGTCGCCGATGGCTGGCAGCAGCTCGCCGAACTCGGCGCGGTGGACAAGGACCGTCGGCTCACGCCCACCGGGCGGCAGATGGCGCGGCTGCCGGTCGACCCCAAGCTGGCGCGGATGCTGATCGCTGCCGCGCAGCATGGGGCACTGCGCGAGATGACGGTGATCACCGCCTTCCTCGGCATCCAGGACCCGCGCGAGCGTCCGGCCGACGCGCGCCAGGCCGCCGACCAGGCGCATGCCGAATTCGCCGATCCCAGGAGCGAGTTCGTCGGCGTGCTCAAGCTGTGGGACGCCTATCGCGCGGCGCATGAGGAACTCACCCAGGCAAGGCTGCGCGACTGGTGCGGCAAACGCTTCCTGAGTTTCCTGCGCATGCGCGAATGGCGTGAGCTGCACCGGCAGTTGCTGCTGCTGTGCACCGAGCTGGGGTGGGCGCTCAACGCCGAGCCCGCCGGGTATGGCGCGCTGCACCGCTGCCTGATCGCCGGCCTGCCCGGACAGCTCGGCCACAAGGCCGACAAGGGCTTGTACGACGGCCCGCGCGGGCGCAAGTTCCAGCTCTTTCCCGGTTCGGCGCTGGCGTCGAAACCGCCGCCGTGGGTGCTGTCGGCGACGATTCTCGACACCCAGAAGGTGTGGGGCCTGATGAACGCCGCAATCGAACCGGACTGGGCGATCGCCGAGCTGCCGCATCTGCTGGCGCGAAAACATTTCGATCCGCACTGGTCGCGCGCGCAGGGGCGGGTGGTCGGCTTCGAGCAGATCAGCCTGTTCGGGCTGGTGTTGGCGCCGAAGCGGCCGGTGCATTACGGCGGCCTGTATCCGGTCGAGGCGCGCGAGATCTTCGTCCGCGAAGGTCTGGTGCGCGGCGAGGTCAACACCCGCGCCGCCTTCCTGCCGCGCAACCTGCAGACGCTGGCGAAGGCGCGCGAGGAGGAGGCCAAGCTGCGTCGGGCTGGCCTGGTTGCCGACGAAGACTGGCAGGCGCAGTGGTATCTGGATCGCCTCCCGGCCGAGGTCAACAGCGTGGTCGCGCTGGAAAAGTGGTATCGCACGCTGCCGGTCGACAAGAAGAAATCGCTGGAGTGGTCGCTGGCCGAGCTGCTGCCGGGCGAGGGCGGCGAGGCCGAGCGATTCCCGAAGTACCTGCCGTTGGGGGAGGCGCGGTTGCGGCTGCATTACCGCTTCGAGCCCGGTGCGGCCGACGACGGCGTGACACTGGACGTGCCGCTGCACCTGCTCAACGCGGTCGACGCCGCGCGCCTGTCATGGCTGGTGCCGGGCCTGATCGAGGACAAGGCCGCGGCGCTGATCCGCGGTCTGCCCAAGGTGCTGCGGCGCAACTTCGTGCCGGCGCCGGAATTCGCCCGCGCCTTCCGTGAGGCCCACCCGAAGCCGAGTGCAGATGCGATCGCCGGCGAGCTGGCGCGCTTCCTGAGGCAGGCGACCGGCGTGGAGGTCGCCGCCAGTGACTTCGACGAGGCCGCGCTGGAGCCGCACCTGCGCATGAACCTGCGGCTGGTGACGCAGGACGGCAAGCTGCTGGCCGAGTCGCGCGATCTGGACGAATTGAGGCAGCGCTTCGGCCAGCGCGCCGAGCACGCCTTCGCCGCCCGCGCCGGCGAGCGGCTGGCGGCGGAGGGCCTGCGCGAATTCCCGGCCGAGCCGATCCCGGAAAGCGTGCCCGGCGAAGCCGGCGTGCCGGCGTTCCCGGCGCTGGTGGATACCGGCGAGGCCGCTGCGCTGCGCGTGTTCGCCGACCGCGCCAAGGCCGATGCCGAGCATCCGCGCGGTGTCCGCCGGCTGCTGGAGATCGCGCTCGCCGACCGCATCCGGCAGGCGCGCAAGCAATTGCCGGTCTCACCCAAGACCGGCCTGCTGTACGCCGCCATCGAATCGACCGAACGGCTGCGCGCAGATCTGGTCGATGCCGCGCTCGATGCGCTGCTCGCCGATGGCCTGCAGTCGATCCGCGACCGCGCCGTGTTCGCGCAGCGTCGCGACGACATCGGCAAGCGCCTGTTCGGCGAGGCGATGGAGCGCCTGAAGCTGGCCGAGGCGATCCTCGCCGCGGTCGCCGAGCTGCGGCCGAAGCTGGAGTCGCCGCTGATGGGCTGGGCGCGCGGCAACCTCGACGACCTGCGCGCCCAGCTCGACGACCTGGTGCATGCGGGCTTCCTGCGCGAGACCCCGGCCGAGGCACTGGCGCAATACCCGCGCTACCTCAAGGCGATGATGCTGCGCGCCGAGCGCGCCAAGCTGGACCCGGCACGCGACCAGGCGCGGATGCTGGAGATCAAGCCGTTCGTCGACGCGCTGGCGCGCGCGCGCGCCGCCGGCGCGCTGGCGCAGCCGGACTGGCAGGCATTGCGCTGGGAGCTGGAAGAACTGCGGGTGTCGCTGTTCGCCCAGGAGCTGGGCACGCGCGGGCCGGTGTCGGTCAAGCGGCTGGCGAAGCGGCTGGAAGTGCTGGCTGCCACCGATGGCAGGGCATGGCCCTGATGCCGTGACGACGGATGGTTCAGCGGATCCGTTTGACGCGGACGCGGGCGTTGTAGCCATCGACCGAGAGGAACCAGGCATTCATGAAGCCCGGGCTGATCCGCACCACCGGATCATGCAGCCGTACCGCAAGACGGGCGGCGGGGTCGGTGGATTGCCAGACCTGCCCGTTCTCCAGCTCGAATACGGTATTGGTGCCGTCCCAGCCGCGGAACTCGCCGAGAATGCGCGAAACGATCGGCCCGGCGCTGGCACCACTGTCGATGAGGCCACGGCGGTCGACCTCGGGAGCCAGGCCCTGGGTCGCCTGCGCAGCCGTACGCTGACCATGGGCATCGAGTTCGCGCCGCAGCCAGGCATTGAGCGCAGCCAGCTCCTCGGGGCTGAGCTTGTCCAGCCCTGCCGCCTTGAACTCGGCACCCGTCATGCGTTCCTCGAGGGAGGAGAATTCCTGCGCCGGCAGGGCCGCGGCAGGCAGGAGAAGGGCGGCAAGCAGGGCGATTCGACGCATCGTGGGTAGTCCTTAGGCGGTTTCGGGCTAGTGTAAACCGAACGCTCACGTCTATAACTAGCGCACAGGTCCACCCCGACGCCCGTGAAACGCTCCCGCCCCGACATGCCGGCCCTGGCCGAGTGGCTGGCTTCCGCTGCCGCTGCCGCACTGACGCCCGGGCAGCGCGAGGCATTGCGCCAGTGGGCGGAGGACGGCCCACCGACGCAGGCCGAGGCCGAGCTGGTCGAAACCCTGGCGCTGTTGGCGCCGCTCGGCGCCGACGGCGAGGTGCTGGCGGCGACGATCCTGCACGACCTGCCGGCGCTGCGTGAGCGCGCCGGGGCGGCCCTGGCCGAAGTCTTCCCGGGCATGTCCGGCCTGCTCGAAGGCCAGCAGGCGGCCGAGCAGGTCTGGAGCCTGCACGGCGGCAAGAGCGCCGCCGGCAATGCCGAGGGCCTGCGCCGGTTGCTGCTGGCGATCATCCGCGACCTGCGGGTGATCCTGATCCTGCTCGCCCGCCAGCTGGTCAGGCTGCGTCATGCCGATACCCTGCCGGAGCCGCAGCGGCTCGCGCTGGCGCGCCTGACCGCCGACATCCATGCCCCGCTCGCCAACCGGCTCGGCATCTGGCAGCTGAAGTGGGAGCTGGAGGATCTGGCCTTCCGCTACCTGCAGCCGGACACCTACAAGCGCATCGCCAGACTGCTCGACGAGAAACGCGCCGATCGCGAGGCCTTCATCGAGGACTGCAAGGCACGCATCCGCGCGGCGCTGGCCGAGGCCGGCATCGCCGCCGAAGTGGCCGGCCGGCCCAAGCACATCTTCAGCATCTGGAAGAAGATGCAGCGCAAGGACGTGCCGTTCGGCGAGCTGTACGACGTGCGCGCGGTGCGCATCCTGGTCGACGACATCACCGCCTGCTACGCCGCGCTCGGCGTGGTGCACTCGCTGTGGACGCCGATTCCGTCGGAGTTCGACGACTACATCGCCAAGCCCAAGGGCAACGATTACCGCTCGCTGCATACCGCCGTGGTCGGGCCACAGGGCAAGACGCTGGAGGTGCAGATCCGCACCCACGAGATGCACCAGCACGCCGAGCTGGGCGTGGCCGCGCACTGGCGCTACAAGGAGGGCGGCAGCGCCGCGGCCGGCTTCGAGCGCAAGATCGCCTGGATGCGCAAGCTGCTCGAAGGCCGCGAGGGCGAGGAGGACAGCGCCCTGCTGGCCGGCCTGCGCAGCGACCTGATCGAGGACCGCGTCTACCTGCTCACCCCGCGTGGCGAGGTGATCGACCTGCCGCGCGGCGGCACCGTGCTCGACTTCGCCTACCACGTGCACACCGAGGTCGGGCATCGCTGCCGCGGCGCCAAGGTCAACGGCCGGATCGTGCCGCTGAACTTCCAGCCCAAGAGCGGCGATCGCGTCGAGATCCTCACCGGCAAGGTGCCCGAGCCGCGCCGCGACTGGCTGGTGGCGGCCAACGGCTTTCTCGCCAGCGCGCGTTCGCGCGACAAGGTGCGCAGCTGGTTCCACAAGCTCGACCGCGCCCGCAACGAGCATGCAGGCCGCGAACTGCTGGAGAAGGAGCTCAAGCGGCTGGCCCTGCACCAGGCCGACCTGCAGGCGGTGCTGCCGAAGTTCCGCCTCGACAGGGTCGAGGACCTCTACGTGGCGGTGGCGCTGGGCGATGTCGGCCCCAGCCAGGTCGCGCGCGCCCTGCACGAGGCGCAGCACGAGGCCGCCGCGCCGACGCCGGCGCAGGACATCGTCAGCCCGCGGGCGCGCCCGCCGCGGCCGTCCGACCGTTTCACCGTCGAGGGCGTGGGCAACCTGCTCACGCAGCTGGCGCGCTGCTGCCAGCCGGTGGCCGGCGACGCCATCGTCGGTTACCTCACCCGCGGCCGTGGCGTCAGCATCCACCGCGAGGGCTGTCCCGCGCTGGGACGCCTGGCCGCGCGTCATCCCGAGCGCATCCTGCCGGTGGAGTGGGGACGGCGCGGCGCGGCCAGCTACAGTGTCGACGTGCTGGTGCGCGGCGTCGACCGCAAGTGGCTGCTCAAGGACCTGACCAACGCGATCGCCCAAGGCGGCGCGCACGTGCTCGGCGTCCACAGCCGTGTCGACGATGGGCGCGGCATCGCCGAGGTGCGTTTCACGCTCAAGGTCGCCGACTTCGAGCAGCTCGGCCAGCTGCTCGGCAAGCTGAATGGCATCCCCGGCGTGCACGAGGCCCGCCGCACCTAGGGAACCTCTGAACAAGTTCAGAGGTTCCGCGCGCCAAGGATGGCGCGCCCGTGGATCAAGCGCGCAAGTGCTTGATCCGGCGGAGCCGAGTCCGGACATGCGCCGGACTCGGCGAGTCTGGGCAAGTCCAGGATGGACTTGTTCAGACCTTCCCTGATGAATGCGGCGCGCTATCCTGCACGGATGACGCCAACCGCCGAGCACGCATGAATTCCCGCCGCGAGCCGACTTTCGGGCCGCCGCCGTCCGAAGCGCCCGACCCCGACACCATCCGCGCCGACTTTCGTCCCCGTCGCCCGCCGCCACCGCCGCCGCGGCCACTGTGGCCGTGGCTGCTGGGGCTGGGCCTGCTGGTCGGCGTGGGTGGCGGCGTCTACCTGTTCCGCGAGTCCCTTGCCGACCGGCTGCTGCCGAGCACCCGTCATGCGCAACTGATGGAAGAGGCCGCCGTCGCGCTGGCCGAAGGCCGGCTGAGCGCCGCCGACGGCCGTGGTGCGCGCGAGCTGTATACCGCCGTGCTGGCGCTCAATCCCGACCACGCGCAGGCGCGCGAGGGCCTGCGTCGGGTCGCACAGGCCGCGCTGGCACAGGCGCGCGCCCGGCTGGACGCCGGCGACCGCGAAGGCGCCCGCGAAATGCTGGCGCTGGCGCGCACGCTGGCGGTGCCTGCGCCCGAGCTGGCGCCGGTGGAGAACGAGCTGCGCCGGCTCGAATCCGAGGAGAGCGAACTGGGCCGCCTGTTGAGCGCCGCCGACGACGCGCGCCGCGCCGGCCGTCTCGACGGTGGCGCCGACAGCGCCCTGGCCCTGTACCGGCAGGCACTGGCCGCCGCGCCAGACAGTGCCATCGCCCGCGCCGGCCTGCAGGCGGTGCTCGCCGACCTGCTGCGCACGGCCGCCGAGCGCCTCGACGCCGGCGACCAGGACGGTGCGCTGATGCTGGTCCAGCGCGTCGAGGCCATCGACGCCGCCCACCTCGACCTGCCACCGCTCAAGGCGCGGCTGAGCGAATTCCAGGCCGGGCAGGGCCAGCACCGCTCCGAAGCCCTGGCCGCCGCCGACGCCGCCCGCCGCGAGGGCCGATTGAGCGAGGCGCGCGACGGCTACCGCGCCATCCTCGCCGTCGAGCCCGAGGACAACCGCGCCCGCCAGGGGCTGGAACAGGTCGCCGCCGCACTCGCCCAGCAGGCGGTCCGCGCCGCTGCCGATTTCGACTTCGAGACCGCCGAGGCGCGGCTGGTCGAGGCGCGCGAGATCGCGCCCGGCCACCCCGCCATCCGCGATGCCGAGGCGCGCCTGCTGCAGGCGCGCGCCCGCGCGTCCACGGTCGAGGAGGCCCCGCTGGCCTCGTCGCCGCAAGTGCTGCGTCTGCTGGAGGAGGCCGAGCGCGCCGCCGCCGCGCGGCGCTTCGTCGACCCGCCCGGCGACAGCGCCTGGGACATCCTGCGCAACGCGCGCGCGCTGGCGCCCAACGACGAGCGCATCTACGCCGCCATGGAGGCGCTGGTGCCGCGCGCGCGCCGCTGCGTCGAGGACGACATGGCCGCCAACCGGCTCAGTCAGGCCGGGGAGTGCCTCGAAGCCATCGTGGCGATGAACCCCAACGAGCCGACCCTGCCCGAGTTGCGTCGCCGCCTCGCCGAGCGCTGGATCGGCCGGGCCGAGGAGCGCCTGGGCGCCGGCGAGCTCGGCGAGGCCGAGCGCGCATATCGCGCCGCGCAAGGCATCGAACCCAACCATGCGGGCCTGCCCGCGCTGGCGGCCCGTATCGAGCAGGCGCGGCTGGCGCGGCCGCGCTGACCGTCTCGGGCTTGCCGCTTGACCTGAGGGTCGGGCTGCGGGAAGGTGGATCGGCCGCCGCCGGGCGGCGCGGCCGTCGGAGGGGAGATGGCGAACGGGCATCAGGGCGATGGCGGTTACCGCGGGCCGGAGCGGCGCACCGGCAAGGAGCGGCGGCAGACGCCGGACCGGCGCGAGGAAATCCGCTGGGAGCCGACCAAGACCAACCGCCGCAGCGGCAAGGATCGCCGCAAGGCCAGTCGCTGGGACGACACCACGATCCGCTGAGGGATCCGCCGAGGCCGGCACTCAGCCCGGCAGCGTGCGGCAGCCCAGCGCCTCCAGCCAGGCATGCAGGGCCGGCACCTGCGCCAGCCACGGCGCGGCCAGCGTGAGCAGGCCGGCGGACAGCACCAGCGTGGCCGCGGCGGTCCGGGCCGCCGGCCGGGCCAGCCAGCGTGCGGCGCGGGCCCCGCTCCAGGTCAGCGGGATCATCGTCGGCAAGGTGCCGAGGCCGAAGGCCGCCATCACCAGCCCGCCCTGCAGCGCGTCGGCACTGAGCCAGGCAGCGAACAGCAGGGTGGTGCTCAGGCCGCAGGGCAGCCAGCCCCAGAGCAGGCCGAGCGTGACCCGGCGCGGTGTGGTGTTGGCCGGCAGCAGGCGGCGCTGCAGCGGCGCCAGCCGTGTCCACAGCGCGGCGCCGGGGCGCGCGAGGAAGGCCAGCCGCCCGCGCCGGTCGAGCAGGCGCAGCGCGACCAGCACCAGCACCACGCCCACGCCCATCCGCATCGTCAGCATCAGCGATTCGGCCTGTGCCAGTCGCAGTGCGCCGGCGCCGATGCCGGCCACCAGCGCGCCGGCCAGTGCATAGCCGAGGATGCGGCCGAGGTTGGATTCGACCGCGGTGCGCAGCGGCGCCTGGCCGCCGCTGCCCAGCGCCACGCCGGCAGCGACGCCGCCGCACATCGCCACGCAGTGCACGCCGCCGAGCAGGCCGGTGAGGAAGGCGGCGGTGACGGTCAGCCAGTCGATGGGCATTCGGGGAGTCAGGAAACAGTGGAGAGGAGTGAGAAACGAGGTGGAGCGGATCCGCTTGCGTGCAGGGTCGGTGGCACGCCCTGCTCCCTCACTTCCGCTTTCCCGTCTGGCGCCCTTCGTCCCGCTCTTCCGCCAGGATGTCCAGCCCCGGCGTCTCCAGATCGTCGAACTGGCCGCGGCGAACCGCCCAGATGAAGGCCCAGACCGCCGCCCCCAGCAGGAGCAGGCTGATCGGGACGAGTACGAGCAGAATGGTCATGGCGCCATCATCGCATCGCCGGCGGCCGCGGTGGCACGCGCCTCTGCTGTCCCCGCCTCTGGGCGGGCCGGGAACGGCAGCCGTGCCAGCCGCAGCGCGTTGGCGGTGACCAGCAGCGAGGAACCGGCCATGCCCAGCGCCGCCAGCCACGGCGTCACCCAGCCGAGCGCGGCGAAGGGCAGGGCGATGATGTTGTAGGCCAGCGCCCAGGCCAGGTTCTGGCGGATCACCGCGCGCGTGCGCCGCGCCAGCGCGACGGTCTGCGGCAGGCGCAGCAGCGACTCGCCGGTCAGCACCAGGTCGGCGCTGCGGTGCGCCAGCGGCGCGCCGCCGGCCATCGCCAGCGAGACGTCGGCGCCGGCCAGCACCGGGGCATCATTGATGCCGTCGCCGACCATGGCCACCACATGGCCGTCGGCCTGCAGGCTGCGCACGAAGGCGAGCTTGTCCTCGGGCGACAGCCGGGCATGGTGCTGCGGGATGCCGAGCGCACCGGCCAGCAGGCCGACCGCGATCACGCCGTCGCCGCTGAGCACCGTTGGCGACAGGCCGAGCGACTTCAGCGCCGCCACCGCCTCGACGGCATCGGCGCGCGGCCGGTCCTCGATCACGAAGCGTGCCAGCGCATGCGTGCCGTCGCCGAGCCAGATCATGCCGTCGTCGAAGCGGCTGGCGGCGAAATCGGCGCGACCGAGACGGTAGCACCGGCCGTCGACAAGTCCCTGGATGCCTTGGCCGGGCGCGGCCCGGACTTCGTCGGCCACCGGGGCGGCCTCGCCGGCGAAGGCGCGCGCGAGCGGATGGCCGGCATCGCGTTCCAGCGCGGCGGCGATGCGGCGTGCCTGTGCAGCATCCATGCCGGCGAAGGTCTCGACGTGGCGCAGGCTGGGGCGTCCTTCGGTGAGCGTGCCGGTCTTGTCCAGCACCAGCGTGTCGGCACGGGCCAGCGTGTCGAGGGCGTCCGGCCGCAGCGCGAGCACGCCGATCCGCGCCAGCGCACCGTGCGAGACGCCGAGCGCGGTCGGGATCGCCAGCGACAGTGCGCAGGGGCAGCTGATCACCAGCACCGCCAGCATCACCTCGAAG
Organism: Rehaibacterium terrae; assembly: GCF_014202935.1. Lineage (GTDB taxonomy): Bacteria > Pseudomonadota > Gammaproteobacteria > Xanthomonadales > Xanthomonadaceae > Rehaibacterium > Rehaibacterium terrae. The sequence continues at coordinate 145,869 of NZ_JACHHX010000005.1, forward strand.
GCACGCTCGGGGGCGAGATGCCACCACACCGCGAACACGACCGCGGCGGTGGCGAACAGCGACACGACGAAGCGCGAGGCCAGCGCGTCGGCGGCCTGCGCCAGCCTGGGGCGCTGCGCCTGCGCCTGCTCGACCAGCCGCACCAGATGCGACAGGCGGGTGTCCTGGCCGGTGCGGGTCACGCGCATCCGCACCGGCGCGTTGCGGCAGGTGCTGCCGGCATAGACCGGCTCGCCGGCGCGCTTGGCGACCGGACGCGATTCGCCGGTAAGCAGGGATTCGTCGAATTCGCCGTCGTCGCACAACACGCCGTCGGTGGGTACTTGCTCGCCGACGCCGACCCGGACGGTGTCGCCGGCGGTCAGCGCGGCCAGCGGCACCTGCTCGCGGCGGCCGTCGTCGCCGATCCGCCAGGCCAGTGCCGGCCGGGCGCGCGCCAGTGTGTCGACCGCGGCATTGGCACGCTGCCGGGCGAGCGCCTCGATGGCGCGCGCGGCCAGCAACAGGAACACGAACATCACTGCCGCGTCGATCCAGACGTGCGGACCGCCGCGCAGCGTTTCGATGAGGCTGGCGAGGTAGGCCAGCAGCACCGAGGTCGCCACCAGCGTGTCCATGCCGAGCCGGCGCAGGCGCAGCTCGCGCGCCATGCCGGCAAGGAACGGCCAGCCCGAGTAGAACACCACCGGCGTGGCCAGCAGGAACGCGATCCAGCGGAAGAAGTCGCGCGTGGCCGCCGGCATCTGGTTGTCGAAATCCAGATACAGCGCCTCGGCGAACATCATCGCCTGCAGCATGCCCAACCCGGCGACGCCCAGCCGGATCAGCAGGGTGCGCCGTTCGCGGCGGCGCTCGCGCTCCAGCGCCTCGCCGGGTGCCAGGTGCGGGCGGTAGCCGAGCCGCGCCAGTGCCTGCAGCACGCGCGAGAGCGGCGTGGTGTCGGGGTCCCAGGCGACGATCAGGCGACCGGTGACCGCATTGGCCTGCACGTCGCGCACGCCGTCCACACGGCGCAGGGCGCGGTCGATCAGCCAGGCGCAGGCGGCGCAGCGCATGCCTTCGACCAGCACGGTGATCTCGCGTCCGCCGATCGCCTCGCGGCTGTGTTCGGCGAGGATGTCGGCGCGATCCCAGGCGGCGAAGTCGTCGGCCTCGGCGTCGACGCGGCGCCCGTCGGCCTGTCGCAGGCGGTAGTAGTCGTCGAGGCCGGCGTCGCGTATCCACGCGGCGGCGGTGCCGCAGCCATGGCAGCAGACCGCGCGCGGCGCGCCGTCGAGCGTGACCGTCGGCGCGTCGGCGGGCAGCGGCTCGCCGCAGTGGAAGCAGCCGCCTTCGCGCGCCATCGGCTCAGTCCGTCAGAGCCGGGTGCAGGCGTGCCCGGGTGGCGCCGGCCGGCAGGCGCGCGATCAGCCGCCAGTCGCCGCTTTCGGGCGTCAGCACCAGCTTCCAGTCGTGGCTACGGTCGGCGGTGAAGCGGCCGAGGAATGCGTCGTCCTGTCGCAGCAGCGGCAGCGCTTCGTCGGCCGCGGCGGCCGTCGGGTGCACGGCGCTCAGGTGCAGGCGCGCCGGAATGCCGGCATCGCCCTCCAGCGTCACGCGCACCGCGCCGGTGTCGGCGTCGAGATCGAGCCGGGCGCTGAGGCCGAGCTCGAGCGCGCGCTGGTCGGCGGCCAGGTCGGCGATCTGCACCTGCGCGGTGCGGCGCACCGATTCGGGGACGGCATCGGCGCCGCCGGCGCGCACGGCGATGGCGACGGTGGACAGCCCGGCGATCACGGCCGACAGCGGAAAGGCGAGCATCAGCCAGACCATCGGCTCACGGTACCAGGGACGGGAAACGGTTGCGTTCATGGCTCACATCGGTCCGAAGAAGCGGGTGTCATGGGTGCTGCGCACCGCGGGGTCGTCGAGGCTTTCGACCACGATGCGCACGTCGTGGCGGCCGGCGACCCGGCTCGGCTCGCCGCGCAGGGTGACCGGCACGGTCAGCACCTCCTCGGCGGCGGCGTGGATTTCGATCGGCGCGCCGACCAGGGTGATCGCCCCCTCGCCCTCGACGGCGATTCGGTAGGTGTGCGCGCGCGGCTGCTTGTTGATGATGCGCAGGGTGTAGGCGTTCTCCACCGCGCCGTCGGCGGCGGTGCGGTACAGCGCGTTGCGGTCGCGCAACACGTCCACCTGCAGCGGCGCACGATTGAGCACGCCCCAGGTCCAGCCAGTGAAGAGCGCGAGCAGAAGTACGCCATAGATCACCACCCGCGGACGCAGGATCCGGCTGGGCTTGCCATCGACGGCGTTCTGGGTGGTGTAGCGGATCAGCCCGCGCGGGTAGGAAAGCCTGTCCATCACCCCGTCGCAGGCATCGATGCAGGCACCGCAGGCGATGCACTCGTACTGCAGGCCGTTGCGGATGTCGATGCCGGTCGGGCAGACCTGCACGCAGAGCGTGCAGTCGATGCAGTCGCCGAGATCCTCGGGGCTGTTGACGGTCGGCCGCTGGTCCTCGGGCAAATCGATCAGGCCGGTCGTGATGCGCGCGCCACCGCGTTCCATTTCCTCATGGGCGGCATGGACCTGCGCCGCCCGCGCCGCGGCTGGCGGCAGCAGCCCGCGCGCACGCTCCAGCACGCTCGCCAGACTGCCGCGCTTGCGTGCGCCACGTGGCTCGCCGCGGCGCTCGTCGTAGGCGATCAGCAGCGTGTTGCGGTCGAACATCGCGCTCTGGAAGCGCGCGTAGGGGCACATGTACTTGCAGACCTGCTCGCGCAGGAAGCCGGCGTTGCCCCAGGTGGCCAGGGCGTAGAACAGCACCCAGAAGGTTTCCCAGCCGCCCCACTCGAACGGGTACAGGCGTGCACCGAGATCACGGATGGGGGTGAAGAAGCCGACGAAGGTGAAGCCGGTCCACAACGCGAACAGCACCCAGGCGACATGCTTGCCGCCGCGGCGCAGGATTTTTTCGCGGTGCCACGGCGAGGCGTCGAGCTTGATGCGTTTGTGGCGGTCACCCTCGAAGAAACGCTCGATCCAGACGAACACTTCCGTCCACACGGTCTGCGGGCAGGCGTAGCCGCACCACAGGCGGCCGGCGAGGGCGGTGAAGAAGAACAGGCTCAGCCCCGCCATGATCAGCAGCAGGGCCAGGAAGAAGAAATCCTGCGGCCAGAAGTTGAGCCCGAAGAGGTAGAACTTGCGCGCCGGCAGGTCGAACAGCACGGCCTGCCGCCCGTCCCAGGTCAGCCACGGGAACAGGTAGTACATGCCCAGTAGCCACCACACCGCCGCGGTGCGCAGGCGGGTGAAACGGCCGTTGACCTCGCGTGGGTGGATCTTCGCCTCGGAGACGTACATCGAGCCCGAGTCGTCCACCTGCTGCAGGGGAATTCGCTTGCTCATGCGTCGTATGCCCGCGAGCATTCGCGGAGATTGCTTTCAGGCGGGCAGGAGCCCGCCCGCTCTTCCGGGGCCCCTGAGCGGCGGCGGGCGCGCGGAGGAAAAGTCCGAAGGATCGCCGGCAGGGATGCCGGCGACGTTTGCGCCGGCACAGGATGTGCCGTCGCAAACGCCCGCAGCGCGACCGCGCACCCTTTGGGCAGGAAGCCCAAAGGGCGCCGATCCGGGGTGCCCTTTCTTTTGGTTACCTTTTCTTTGGGCAAGCAAAGAAAAGTAACCCGGCCGCCGGCAGGCGGACGGAACAGCCGGCCCGAAGGGCCGGCCAGATCGCGAATACCTTCAAGTGAAGAGCAACACCACCCCCATCCCAACCCTTGCGGCGTGGAAGCAGCGTTGGCGCAGCAGGCGGACATCGATGCGTCGCTCACTCCCGCTCCGGCGGCAGCGGCCGGTTGTAGCGGCTGGCCGGCCGCAGCAGGATCCAGGTGAAGGTCGAGGACGAGACCGTGCACAGCCAGAACATGAAGAAGCCGATCGTGTAGCCGGCGCCGCGGCTGATCTCCAGGTCGGGGAAGGTCAGGTCGCGCAGCGCCAGCGGGTCGACGAAGGCGAAGAACACCGTCGTCGCCACGCCGGCGGCGAAGAAGCTCGGCCACAGGATCGCCCCGAGCCGCTGCGCGAGCGGCCGGGGTGGGTGATCGAAACCGGCGCCGCGCGGGCTCATTGCGCCGCGCCCGCCTCGGCCGGCTGGTTGCGCGCGTACACCCAGGCGGCGACCAGACGGGCGCGGGTCTCGCCCAGAATGTCCTTGTGCGCCGGCATCTGGCCATTGCGGCCGTTGACGATGGCGGTGCGGATGCTGTCGAAGTCGCCGCCGTACAGCCAGACGTTGTCGGTCAGGTCAGGCGCTCCCAGCATTGGGTTGCCCTTGCCTTCGACACCGTGGCAGGCCGCGCAGACCATCTCGAAGCGCGGCTTGCCGGCGCTGGCCAGCGCCGGATCGACGCGCTGGCCGCTCAGCGACTGCACATACACCGCCACTTCGGTGACTGCCTGCTCGCTGCCGAGCACGGCGGCGAACGGCGGCATCACCGCCTGGCGGCCGTGCAGGATGGTCTGCAGGATCGTTTCCGGCTCGCCGCCCCACTGCCAGTTGCCGTCGACCAGGTTCGGGAAGCCCTTGGCGCCGCGTGCGTCCGAACCGTGGCAGGTGGCGCAGAAGTTGCCGTAGATGCTCTGGCCGAGCCGGATCGCTTCCGGATCGCGTGCGATTTCGTCGATCGGGCGGCCCTCGAAGCGGGCGAACAGCGGGGCGAGCTTCTCCTGTGCGGCGGCGACGTGGGCGTCGTGCTCGCCGGCCGAGGTCCAGCCGCTGGTGCCGGCGAAGTTGCCCAGGCCCGGGTACCAGATCAGGTAACCGATGCTGAAGACGATGGTCAGGTAGAACAGGTTGATCCACCACTTCGGCAGCGGCTTGTTGTATTCGCGCAGATCGCCGTCCCAGACATGGCCGGTGGTGTCTTCGGGTTGCTCGCCCTTGCGGCGCTTGGAGGTCAGCCACAGCAGCCAGACGCAGCCGGCGATGTTGACTACGACCAGGACGATGATGAACCAGGACCAGAAGGCGCTCATGGTCACTCCTTGGTTTCTTCTTCAAGGGGCAGCCTGGAGGCCGCCTCGAAATCGGGTTTGCGCTTGCTGCTCCAGGCCCAGATCCAGCCGCCGATGAAGGCGGCGAGCAGGACGGCGGTGATCAGCCCATTGACGATGCCGGTGTTCATGGCGTGTTCCTCACTGTGTCCGCGGGCCGTGCCTGCCCAGGCTCTGCAGGTAGGCGATCAGTGCGTCCATCTCGGTCTTGCCGGCCACGGCGGCCGCCGCGCCATCGATGTCCTCGTCGGTGTAGGGGTCGCCGAGGCGGCGAAGGACGCGCATCCTGGCGACGACCTCGCCGGCATCGATCTGGCGCCGCTCAAGCCACGGGTAGCCGGGCATGTTCGACTCGGGCACCACGTCTCGCGGGTTGATCAGGTGCACCCGGTGCCAGTCGTCCGAATAGCGGCCGCCGACACGGGCCAGATCCGGGCCGGTGCGCTTGGAGCCCCACTGGAACGGCCGGTCGTAGACCGATTCGCCGGCCAGCGAATAGTGGCCGTAGCGCTCGGTCTCGAAGCGCAGGGTGCGGATCATCTGCGAGTGGCAGTTGTAGCAGCCCTCGCGCACGTACACGTCGCGTCCGGCCAGTTCCAGCGGCGGGTAGGGCTTGACGCCCGGCAACGGCTTGACCGCCTCGGCCTGGTACATCAGCGGCACGATCTCGGCGAGGCCGCCGAAGGAGATCACCACCGCGATCAGGATGGCCATCAGGCCGACATTCTTCTCGATCTTCTCGTGACTCATGTCCGTGTCCTCCTCAGGCATGGGCCGCGTCGGCGACCGGCTCGACCAGCGGGGAGTCGGCGGTGTCCCGCGCCATCTGGAAGGTCTTCCAGACGTTCCAGGCCATCACGCACATGCCGCCGAGCACCAGCACGCCACCAAGGAAGCGCACCAGGTAGTAGGGATAGGTGGCGACCAGCGACTCGACGAAGGTGTAGGTCAGCGTCCCGTCGGCGTTGGTGGCGCGCCACATCAGGCCCTGCATCACGCCGGCGATCCACATCGAGGCGATGTAGAAGACCACGCCGATGGTGTGCACCCAGAAGTGGATGTCGATCAGCCTGGTGCTGTACATCTCCTTCAGCCCGAGCACGCGCGGGTAGATCATGTACAGCGCGCCGATGCTGATCATCGCCACCCAGCCGAGCGCGCCGGAGTGCACGTGGCCGATGGTCCAGTCGGTGTAGTGGCTGAGCGAGTTGACCGTCTTGATCGACATCATCGGCCCCTCGAAGGTCGACATGCCGTAGAAGCTCAGCGAGACGATCAGGAACTTGATGATCGGATCGGTGCGCAGTTTGTGCCATGCACCCGAGAGGGTCATCATGCCGTTGATCATGCCGCCCCAGCTCGGCGCCAGGAGGATCAGCGAGAACACCATGCCGAGCGACTGCGCCCAGTCCGGCAGCGCGGTGTACTGCAGGTGGTGCGGGCCGGCCCACATGTAGATCGCGATCAGCGCCCAGAAGTGCACGATCGACAGGCGGTAGGAGTAGATCGGGCGGCCGACCTGCTTGGGCACGTAGTAGTACATGATCCCGAGGAAACCGGCGGTCAGGAAGAAGCCCACCGCGTTGTGCCCGTACCACCACTGCACCATCGCATCGACCGCGCCGGTGTAGACCTGGTAGGACTTGGTCAGCGTCACCGGCAGCGCCAGGTTGTTGACGATGTGCAGCATCGCCACCGCGATGATGAAGGCGCCGAAGAACCAGTTGGCCACGTAGATGTGCTTGACCCGGCGTTTGGCGATGGTGCCGAAGAACAGCACGCCGTAAGCCACCCAGACCGCCGTGATCAGCAGGTCGATCGGCCACTCCAGCTCGGCGTACTCCTTGCTCTGGGTGATGCCCAGCGGCAGCGTGATCGCCGCCAGCACGATCACCAGCTGCCAGCCCCAGAACACGAAGGACGCCAGCCTGTCCGAGATCAGCCGGGCATGGCTGGTGCGCTGCACCACATGCAGGCTGGTGGCGAACAGCGCCGAGCCGCCGAAGGCGAAGATCACCGCATTGGTATGCAGCGGCCTCAGGCGGCCGTAGCTGAGCCACGGAATGTCGAAATTCAGCGCCGGCCAGTACAGCTGGGCGGCGATGAACACGCCGACCGCCATGCCGACGATGCCCCAGACCAGGGTCATCACCGCGAACTGGCGGACCACCTTGTCGTTGTAAGTCTCGTGTTGCAGCGCTTGGGAGGCCATGTCCCCATTTCTCCGGATGGCTTTGCGCGGCAATTCTCGGGGCGCGGGGTCGGGGGACGGTTGACTTGGATCAAGTGCGAGCGGCCGGCTTTGGTGCCGCCGCCCCGATCGCGGCTTCCGCGCTCCGTCGGCGATGGCCCCGTCCCCTTGCCTGCCGGTCCGTGCTAGCGTGCCCGGCCATGACATCCACGCCCTTGATCACCAACGACGCCGTCGTTCTCGGCCTGCTGGCCGTCACCCTGGGTCTGGTGTTCTGGACCGGCACCGGTCCGACACCGTTCTGGCGCCGCTTCTACGCGATCGTGCCGGGGCTGCTGCTGTGCTACTTCATCCCGGCGCTGTACAACACCTTCGGGCTGATCGACGGCGAGTCCTCCGGGCTGTACCCGATGGCGCGCGACTACCTGCTGCCGAGCGCACTGGTGCTGCTCACCGTCTCGGTCGACATCAGGGCGATCCTGCGGCTGGGGCCGAAGGCGCTGATCATGTTCCTGACCGGCACCGCCTCGGTGATGCTGGGTGCGGTGCTGGCGTTCCTGGTCCTGCGCGGGCTGGCGCCGGAGGTGGTGGCCGGCGAAGTCTGGCGCGGGCTGACCACGGTGGCCGGCAGCTGGATCGGCGGCGGCGCCAACCAGGCGGCGATGCGCGAGGTGTTCGAGGTCGACATGAACGTGTTCGGCCAGTTCGTTGCCGTCGACATCCTGGTGTCGAGCCTGTGGCTGGCGCTGATCCTGTTCCTGGCGCCGCGCGCGGCCGCCTTCGACCGCTGGACCGGTGCCGATACCCGCGCCATCGATGAGCTCAAGCGCCGGGTCGAGGCCTACCAGGCCGAGCATACCCGGGTCGCCAGCCTGCCCGACCTGATGGTGATCCTCGCCATCGCCCTCGGCGCGACCGGGCTGGCGCATGCGCTGACCGACCTGATCCTCGCCGGCATCGCCACGCTGCCCGCCGAATGGAACCTGGCGGATTACAGCCTGACCTCGCGCTTCTTCTGGGTGGTGGTGCTGGCGACCACCTTCGGCCTGCTGCTCAGCTTCACCCGCGCCCGCCGCTACGAGGGTGCCGGCGCCTCTAAGGTCGGCGCGGCGATGCTGTACGTGCTGATCGCCACCATCGGCATGCACATGGATCTGGGCGCACTGCGCGACGTGCCGGGCCTGTTCGCGCTGGCGGCGGTCTGGCTGCTGATCCACGGCGTGCTGATGTTCGCCGTGGCCAAACTGATCCGCGCGCCGCTGTTCTTCCTCGCCATCGGCTCGGAGGCCAACATCGGCGGCGCCGCCTCGGCGCCGGTGGTCGCCAGCGCCTTCCACCCGGCGCTGGCGCCGGTGGGGGTGCTGCTGGCAGTGCTGGGCTACGTGCTCGGCACCTACTGCGCCTACCTGGTCGGCCTGGCGCTGCAGGCGCTGGCGGGGTGAGCGAAGGAAAACAACGGCACGCACGGCGTGCGTGCTTTGGCTCTTGCCGCCTTCCCGCGTCCCCTACAGCCAGCGCGCCCGTTTGAGCAGGCGGTAGAGCAGGCCGGCCGAAAGCACGGTGACGCCGGTGACGACGTAATAGCTGTAGTCGCCGGCCAGCTCGGGCATGTGCTCGAAGTTCATGCCGTACCAGCTCGCGATCAGCGTCGGTACCGCCACCAGCGCCGCCCAGCCGGCCAGGCGCTTGACCACCTCGCCCTGGCCGACGGTGACCAGCGAGAGGTTGACCGTCATTGCCGCGGTCACCATCTCGCGCAGGGTGTCGATGGCCTCGTTGACGCGCAGGGCGTGATCGAACACGTCGCGGAAATGCAGGCGCATCTCCTCGCGCACCAGGGTCGGGTGCAGGTGCACGAGCTGGCCGAGGATGTCCTGCAGCGGCGCCACCGCCAGCCGCATCTTGGTCAGCTCGTACTTGAGCCGGTACAGGCGCTGGATGGTTTCGCGGCGGAAGGTCTCGGCGAAGATCGCCTGCTCCAGTTCGTTCAGCTCGTCCTGGAACTCGCGCACGATCGGCTGCAGGTTGTCGACGACGTAGTCGAGCACCGCGTACAGCGCGTAGCTTGGCCCCAGCCGCAACAGTTCGGGATGCTGCTCGCAACGGGCGCGCGCCGGCGCGTAGGTGAGCGAGGCGCCGTGGCGCACGGTCACCAGGTAGCGCTTGCCGAGGAAGACATGGGTTTCGCCGAAGCGGATGCTGCCGTCGACCAGTTGCGCGGTGTGCAGGGCGATGAACAGCGAGTCGCCGTAGGCCTCGATCTTGGGCCGCTGGTGGGCATGGTGGGCGTCCTCGACGGCCAGCTCGTGCAGCCCGAACTCCGCCTGGATCTGCGCCAGCAGCGGCTCGTCCGGCTCGTACAGGCCGACCCAGACGAAGCCGTCCCGCTCCCGGGCGAGGAACTCGCCGATGCCCGCCACCGGCAATTCGCGACGGCTGCCATCGGCCGGATAGGCGACGCAGTTGACGATGCCGGCTGCCTGGATTGCGCTCATGGCGGCATCTTCACCGTGCCGCCCGGAGCCGGCAAGCTCAGCCGCGGCGCCGCAGCGCCCAGGCGAGGGCGGCGTGCAGCGGCAGCATCAGCGCGATCCAGTCGGCATTGTCCTGCAGCCGGAACGGGAGGAAGCGCAGGAACAACGCCAGGCCGGCGCCGAGCAGCACCAGCATCAGCAGCCGGTGGAAGCTCCTCGCCGGCTCGCGCCCGCGCCACAGTGCCCGCGCGCCCGGCAACAGGGCCAGGCACAGCGGGTTGAACAGCAGCAGGTTCTCGTTCCCCCAGGCGGCGACGTGGTCGGTCAGCAGCCACAGCGCCAGCAGGCCGAGACCGGTCACGCCGCACAGCGCCCAGAGGCCGGCGGCGATGCCGGCCAGCGCGCGCGGCGTGCGCCGGCCCAGCCAGAGCAGACCGATGGCGAGCGTCAGCCCGAGCAGGGCGTAGCGGGCGCGCCATTGCGGCGGTTCGTCCCAGGCCGGCGGCAGGCGGTGCACGAGCAGCGTGTCCTCGCCAGTGACCAGGGGGCGGCCGTCCGGCAGGCGCACCTCGCGCACCGCCTCGCGCAGGCGCATCGGCACGAAGGATTCCTCCCAGCGCGACAGCGGCCGGTCGGCGTAGGGGCCGAGGCCGATGTGCATTCCGAAGCCCATCCACGGCAGCGGCATGCCCAGGCGCAGCGATTCCATGCGGTAGGTCAGCCCGCGCGAGCGACCGCTGAGCTGCGTCTGCAACAGGCCGCCGAGCGCGTCGTCGAGCGCATCGCGCACCTTGGTCGAGCAATTGGCGGTGAAGTAGTCGTAGCGGTAGACGGCGTTCTCGGGGCGTGCATTCCAGGCCAGGAAGTCGGCCAGGTCGCGCGCGGCGGCGTCCTCGATCGCCAGCCACTGCAGCGTGACGCCGCGCCCGGCCCGGGCGTAGTAGGCCAGGTCCTGCGAGAACGGCAGTGCCACCAGCCGGTAGCGCATGTCGCCCTTGAGGAAGCGCAGCAGGAAGCCGGGCTCGTCGAAGTCGAAGTAGCCGTAGTTGTAGAGCGTGGGCTCGTTGCCGTCGCCTTCGTCGACCAGGATGGCGTTGTGGCCGAAGCGCGACCAGTACTCTTCGCCCGGCTCCATCGTCACCAGGCCGATGCGCGGTGCCGCCGCCGCGCCGGCGACGAGCAACATCCACAGCAGGAACAAGGCGGCCAGGCCGCGGCCGCGCTCAGTCATCGTCCTGCAGGCTCACGACGAAGCTGTGCACGCGGCGGCGGTCGCTGCGTGCGACGCGGAAATGGAATCGGCCCAGGGTCAGCTCCTCGCCGGCTTCCGGCAGGTGGCCGATGGCCGAGGTCACCAGCCCGCCGACGGTGTCGTAGTCGTCGTCGGGGAAGTCGGCACCGAAGCGCTCGTTGAAGTCGGCGATCGGCGTCAGCGCGTCGACCACATACTGGCCGTCGGTCTGGGCGACGATCTGGCTGTTCTCGCCTTCGGCCTCGTCATGCTCGTCGTCGATCTCGCCGACGATCTGCTCGAGCACGTCCTCGATGGTGACCAGGCCGGCGACGCCGCCGTATTCGTCGACCACGATCGCCATGTGATTGCGCGAGAGGCGGAACTCCTTGAGCAGCACGTTCAGTCGCTTGGACTCGGGAATCAGTACCGCCGGCCGCAGCAGCGGGCGCACCGAGGTCGGCGGATTGGCGCCGGCCAGGCCCTTGAGCAGGTCCTTGGCGAGCAGGATGCCCAGGATCTCGTCGCGGTCCTCGCCGTGCACGGGGAAACGCGAGTGGCCGCTCTCGACCACGATGTGCAGCACCTCGGAGAGCGGCGCATCGGCGGGAATGGACACCATCTGCGCACGTGGCACCATCACGTCGCCGACCTGCTGTTCGGACACGGCCAGCGCGCCTTCCAGCATCTTCAGGGTGTCGGCGGTGAGCAGGCCGTTGGCCTGGGCTTCCCGGAGGATCTCGAGCAGGTCCTCGCGGCTGCGGGGTTCGCCGGAGAAGGCGGCGCTCAGGCGGTCGAGCCAGGAGCGGCGCTCCGGCGGGCTACTACTGGGGTCCTCGGACATGGATCTTCGACAGGCGCCCGCGAAAGGGGCGGTGGCCGGCAGTTTACCGCGAACGGGTGGCGGCTTGCCGTCGACATCAGCCCGGCCGCGGGCGGCGAGCCGTTACAGATAGGGATCGGCGATGCCCAGCCCGGCGAGGATTTCGCGCTTGAGCTGTTCCATTGCCTCGGCTTCGAGCGGGTCGTCGTGATCCATGCCGAGCAGGTGCAGCACGCCGTGCACGGTCAGGTGGGCGTAGTGCGCGGCCAGCGGTTTGCCGTGCTCCCTGGCCTCGCGGGCCACCACCGGCGCGCACAGCACGATGTCGCCGAGGATCGGCAGGCTCACCCCGTCGGGCAGCTCGGCCGGAAAACTGAGCACGTTGGTGGCGTAGTCCTTGCCACGGTAATGGCGGTTGAGTGCGCGGCCTTCGCGCTCGCCGACCAGGCGGATGGCCAGATCGGCGCGGCGCACACGGCCGCTGAGCGCGGCTTCGGCCCATTTGCGGAAGCTCTGCGGCGCGGGCAGCCCGGCGCGGTCGAGTCCGTAACTGACGCCCAGATCCAGCTGTACCGCCCGCCTGCCCATCGTCAGTCCTCCGGCTTGCCGTCGCGCGCATCGTAGGCGCGAACGATCCGCTGTACCAGCGGATGCCGCACCACGTCGCGGGCGGTGAAGAAGGTGAAGCTGATCCCGTCGACGTCGCGCAGCACCTCGACCGCATCGCGCAGGCCGGATTTGACGCTGCGCGGCAGATCGACCTGGGTGAGGTCGCCGGTCACCACCGCGGTCGAGCCGAAACCGATCCGGGTGAGGAACATCTTCATCTGCTCGATGGTGGTGTTCTGCGCCTCGTCGAGGATCACGAAGGCGTCGTTGAGGGTGCGGCCGCGCATGTAGGCCAGCGGTGCGATCTCGATGACGTTCTTCTCGATCAGCTTGAGCACGCGCTCGACGCCGAGCATTTCATACAGCGCGTCGTAGAGCGGGCGCAGGTAGGGGTCCACTTTCTGGCTGAGGTCGCCGGGGAGGAAGCCCAGCTTCTCGCCGGCCTCGACCGCCGGACGCACCAGGATCACGCGCTGCACGCGGCTGGTGTTGAGCGCCTCCACCGCGCTGGCCACGGCGAGGAAGGTCTTGCCGGTGCCGGCCGGGCCGATGCCGAAGTTGACGTCGTGGGTGGCGATGGCGTGCAGGTAGCGCGCCTGGTTGGCGCCGCGGCCGCGCACGTTGCCGCGCTTGACCTTGATGACCACCTCCTGCGTGCCGGCGGTGTCGGCGAGGCGGTCGATGCTGGCGTCGTTCAGACGCAGGTGGACGCGCTGCGTGGTCAGCGTCTCGCTGGCCGTCTCCTCGTAGAGCGCCTTGAGCAGGCGTTCGGCGGCGCGCGCGGCCTGGTCCTCGCCGATCACCCGGAACACGTTGCCGCGGTTGGCGATCTCCACCCCCATGCGCAGCTCGATCTGCCGCAGGTGCTCGTCGAACGGGCCGGCGAGATTGGCCAGGCGCGCGATGTCCTCGGGCTCCAGGACGAAGTCGCGCTGGGCGAGCGGGGTGCTCATGGCGCGTCAGCCACGGATCGGCACGGATGGGCGCGGGTCGGGGAGCCTGAAGCCGGCCCGTCGGCGCATGGCGCTGAAAGGAGGCGGTGGATGCAAGCCATGGCGGTCAGCTTCTCCCTGGGTGGCGCTTCATCCGCGGGCATCCGCGTCGACCCGTGGCCGGACTCAGGCCGCCTCGGAGCCGCCGATGGCGAGGACCCGTCCGCGCAGCGAGTTCGACAGCGCGTGGGTGATCGTCACGTCCACGAACTGGCCGATCATGCGGGGATGGCCGGGGAAATTGACGTAGCGCATGTTGCCGGTGCGCCCGGTCAGCTCGTTCGGATCCTTCCTGCTCGGTCCCTCGACCAGTACGCGCTGCACGCTGCCGACCATGGCCTCGGAGATCTTCTTCGCGTTGGCGTCGATGGCGGCCTGCAGGCGCTGCAGACGGGCTTTCTTTTCGGCCTCGGGCGTGTCGTCGGGCAGGTTGGCGGCCGGTGTGCCGGGGCGGGCGGAGTAGATGAAGCTGAAGCTCTGGTCGAAGCCGATGTCCTCGATCAGCTTCATCGTCGCCTCGAAGTCCTTCTCGGTTTCGCCCGGGAAGCCGACGATGAAGTCCGAGCTGATCGAGATGCCCGGCCGCGCCTCGCGCAGGCGGCGGATCTTGGCCTTGTACTCGAGCACGGTGTGGCCGCGCTTCATCGCGGCGAGGATGCGGTCGGAGCCGGCCTGCACCGGCAGATGCAGGTACTCGGCGAGCTGCGGCACGTCGCGGTGGGCCTCGATCAGCGCGTCGCTGAACTCGACCGGGTGCGAGGTGGTGTAGCGGATGCGGCCGATGCCATCGATCTGGGCGATGGCGCGGATCAGCAGGGCGAGGTCGGCGACGCTGCCGTCGGCCATCCGGCCGCGGTAGGCGTTGACGTTCTGGCCGAGCAGGTTGACCTCGCGCACCCCCTGCTCGGCGAGCTGGGCGACTTCCAGCAGCACGTCGTCGAACGGCCGCGAGACTTCCTCGCCGCGGGTGTAGGGCACCACGCAGAAGGTGCAGTACTTCGAGCAGCCCTCCATGACCGAGACGAAGGCGGTCGGGCCTTCGGCGCGCGGCTCGGGCAGGCGGTCGAACTTTTCGATCTCGGGGAAGCTGATGTCCACCTGCGGCCGGCCGGTGTCGCGCCTGGCGGCGATCATCGCCGGCAGCCGGTGCAGGGTCTGCGGACCGAACACCAGGTCGACGAAGGGCGCGCGCTGGAGGATCGCCTCGCCCTCCTGGCTGGCCACGCAGCCGCCCACGCCGATGATGACCCGGTCGTTCTTCTTCTTGAGCTGCCTCCAGCGGCCGAGCTGGGAGAACACCTTCTCCTGCGCCTTCTCGCGGATCGAGCAGGTGTTGATCAGGATGACGTCGGCCTCGGACTCGTCTTCGGTCAATTCCAGGCCGTGCTCGGCCGCCAGCACGTCGGCCATCTTGGCCGAGTCGTACTCGTTCATCTGGCAACCGTGGGTCTTGATGTAGAGCTTGCCGGCCATGCAGGCGTACCGAAAACCGCAAACCGCTATTGTAGTGGCCGCGGGTTGGCGCGCCAAACGTTTGACCGCAAAGGACTTGGCAGTCCGGCCGGAGCTGTGGAAACTGCCGTCATGCGAATCCGGGGAGTCGCCGCCGTCCTTCTGTCCGCGCTGGCCGCGTCCGCCGCGGCGGGCGAGCTGTACCGCTGCCAGGCCGCCGACGGCAGCCTGAGCTATACCAACACCCGCCCCGGGGGGCAGGACTGCAAGGTGATCCAGCGCTACACCCCGGCGCCGGCGCGCGGCGGCGGCACGCCGGCTGCGCCACGGGTGGATTTCCGCAGCGTGCCCGGCGATGCGGCGCCGCGCGCGCCCGCCGTCTCCGGCCAGGCCCGGGTCACCCGCGGCGCGGTCTACAAGTACGAGCGCGACGGAGTGGTGCACTACACCAACGTCCGGCCGCGCGGCGAGCCGGTCGAGGTGCTGTTCACCTACGTCGAAACCTGTTTCGCCTGCGCCGTGCGGCCGGGCGTGGACTTCCGCACGGTGCCGCTCAACACCAGCGCCTTCGCCGCCGAGGTGGCGAAGGCGGCAAGCGAGTTCGGCGTCGATGAGGCCCTGGTGCGGGCGGTGATGCACGCCGAGAGCGCGTTCAACCCCAATGCCCGCTCGCACAAGGGCGCACAGGGGCTGATGCAGTTGATTCCGGCCACCGCCGAGCGTTTCGGCGTCGCCGACCCCTTCGACGCGGCGCAGAACATCCGTGGCGGCGTCGAATACCTGGCCTGGCTGCTGCGCCGCTTCGACGGCAACACAACGCTGGCGACCGCCGCCTACAACGCCGGCGAGGGCGCGGTGGACCGCTACGGCGGGGTGCCGCCATTCGCCGAGACCCAGCGCTATGTCGAGCGGGTGGCGATCCTGTTCGACCGCTATCGCAGCCGGCTGGCCGCGACGTATTGAGCCGGTCCGCCGGCGGTGGCCGGAAGCGCTCCGGGAGTGCTCAGGCCCCGGCCGGTGGCGGCCGGCGCGCCAGCGTCAGTTCGGCGCGGAAGGGGATGCCGGCGCGCATCCCGGCCAGGGCGACCCGGGTGCCCGGCGCCAGGTCGGCCTCGCGCCGGCGCAGCTCGAGCGGGTCGGCGATGGCGCTGCCGTCGAGCTCGGTGAGCACGTCGCCCGGGCGCAGCCCGGCCAGCTCGGCCGGGCTGCCCGGGTGGACGGCCGAGATCGTGACCCCGTGCGCACTGCCGGCGACGCGGCCGGAGCCGTCGAAATATTCCGCGCCCAGCCAGCCGCGCACCACGCCGCCCTCGCGCACGATGTGGTCGAGCACCATGCGCGCGGTGCTGACCGGGATGGCGAAGCCGATGCCGTTGGCGTCCGGCACGCGTTGGGTGAACACGGCGGTGTTGATGCCGACCAGTTCGCCACGGGCGTTGACCAGCGCGCCGCCGGAGTTGCCACGGTTGATCGCGGCATCGGTCTGGATGAAGTCCTCGTAGGTGGCGATGTGAAGCTGGTTGCGGCCGAGCGCCGAGACGATGCCCTGGGTGACGGTCTGGCCGAGCCCGAACGGGTTGCCGATCGCCAGCACCACGTCGCCGACCCGCAGCGGGCCCGGGGTGTCGAGCGGCAGTGCGGGCAGGTGCTCGCCCTCGATCTTCAGCACCGCCAGATCGGTATCGCCGTCGGAGCCGACGACCCGCGCCTGGGTCACCCGGCCGTCCTGCAGCACGATGCGGATGTCGCCGGCGCCGGCGATGACGTGGTGGTTGGTCAGCACGTAGCCGTCGCCGCTGACGAGCACGCCCGAGCCCAGCGAGCGTTCCAGCCGCTGCCGCGGCGGGCCGAGGGTGAGCGTCGAGTAACGCTGCATCAGCGGGTCGGGTACCAGGCGCAGCGAGCGTTCGGTGACGATCTTGTCGGCATAGATGTTGACCACCGCGGGCGCCGCGCGGGAGACCGCGTCGGCGTAGCTGGCCGGACCCGGCGGGGGCATCGCCGGGCCGGTGACGGCGGCGGGCGTCGGCAGTCCGGCCCAGCGGCGCAGGCCGGCGGCCGCGCCGGGGGTCAGCTGCGAAACCAGGAACGCCAGCGCCAGGCCGGCGACGGCGGCTTGCAGCAGGAAGCGGGCGATCGGCATGGCGGGCGCGTCGGGTCGGGGCCGGCGGCATTTTCGCATGGCCGGCGCAAGCGTTGTCCCGGCATTCGGGCATCCGTTAAACTTCCCCGTCTTTGCGGGGCGGGGCATGCGCCGCAAGTCACGCTGTCTCAGCCACATTCAGTCGTTATCGCGGAGAGCCGGATGGCTAACCAAGGGGTCAACTCAGGCCGCCGCCGTTTCCTGACAGCCACCACCGCCGTCGTCGGCGCGGTCGGCGCGGGATTCGCGGCCGTTCCGTTCATCAAGTCCTGGCAGCCCAGCGCGCGCGCGCAGGTGGCCGGTGCCCCGGTCGAGGTCGACATCAGCAAGATCGAGCCCGGCCAGCGCATCACGGTGCAGTGGCGCGGCCAGCCGGTCTGGCTGGTGCGGCGCACGCCCGAGCAGCTGGCGGCACTGCCGAGCCAGAATCCGCGGCTGCGCGATCCCAACTCGGACAACACCGAGCAGCAGCCGGATTACGCCCGCAACGAGTTCCGCTCGATCCGGCCGGAGCTGCTGGTGCTGGTCGGCCTGTGCACCCACCTGGGCTGCGTGCCGCTGTACCGTCCGGAGCTGCAGGCGCAGCCGTTCGACTCCGAGTGGAAGGGCGGCTTCTACTGCCCCTGCCACAACTCGCGCTTCGACATGGCCGGCCGCGTCTACGAGGGCGTGCCGGCGCCGACCAACCTCAAGGTGCCGCCGTACCGGTTCGTCGACGACAACCGCGTCATGATCGGCGTGGACGAAGGAGCTGCGTGATGGCGAACATGATCGACCGCGCGGTCAGCGGGTTCAGCGACTGGTTCAACCAGCGTGCGCCCGGCTTCCTGCCGTTCTACAGGAAGCACATGTCGGAGTACTACGCTCCGAAGAACTTCAACTTCTGGTACTACTTCGGCTCGTTGGCCCTGCTGGTGCTGGTCAACCAGATCGTCACCGGCATCTGGCTGACGATGAACTACAAGCCGTCCGCCGCCGAGGCTTTCGCCTCGGTCGAGTACATCATGCGCGACGTCGAGTGGGGCTGGCTGATCCGCTACATGCACTCCACCGGCGCGTCGGCGTTCTTCATCGTCGTCTACCTGCACATGTTCCGCGGCCTGATCTACGGCAGCTCGCAGAAGCCGCGCGAGCTGGTGTGGATCCTGGGCATGCTGATCTTCCTGACCCTGATGGCCGAGGCCTTCCTGGGCTACGTGCTGCCGTGGGGCCAGATGAGCTATCACGGCGCGCAGGTGATCATCAACCTGTTCGGTGCGGTGCCCTGGGTCGGCGAGGCGCTGACCGAGTGGATCCGCGGCGACTACCTCGTCTCCGACGCCACCCTCAACCGCTTCTTCGCCCTGCACGTGATCGCGCTGCCGCTGGTGATCCTGCTGCTGGTGGTGCTGCACCTGGCCGCGCTGCACGAGGTCGGCTCCAACAATCCCGAAGGCATCGACATCAAGAAGGTGAAGGACGCGAACGGCAAGCCGCTGGACGGCATCCCGTTCCATCCGTACTACACCGTGAAGGACATCTTCGGTGCGGGCTTCTTCCTCACCATCATGGCTTTCATCATCTTCTTCGAGCCCACCTTCGGCGGCCTGTTCCTCGAACACGACAACTTCGTCGAGGCCAACCCGCTGGTGACGCCGGACCACATCAAGCCGGTGTGGTACTTCACGCCCTTCTACGCGATGCTGCGCGCCGTCCCGGACAAGCTGTTCGGCGTGATCATCATGGGCGCGGCGGTGATGATCCTGTTCCTGCTGCCGTGGCTGGACCGCAGCCCGGTGCGCTCGATCCGCTACCGCGGCTGGGTGTCCAAGCTGCTGATCGCGATCTTCATCGTCGCCTTCGTCAGCCTGGGCTGGCTGGGCATGCAGCCCGGTAGCGAGCTGCAGACGCTGATGGCCCGCCTGTTCACCCTGTACTACTTCGCCTTCTTCGCCTTCATGCCGATCTGGTCGCGCATCGACGCCACCAAGCCGGTTCCGGAACGGGTGCCCTCGCATGACTAAGCGCCTCCTCGCCTTGCTGTTCGCCCTGCTGCCGCTGGCCGCGTCCGCCGCCGGCGATGTCAAGCTGCAGGCGTCCAACGTCAACATCGGCGACCGGGCCTCGCTGCAGCGCGGCGCGGCCCTGTACATGAACTACTGCGCCGGCTGCCACTCGCTGGAGTTCCAGCGTTTTTCGCGCATGGCCGAGGATCTGGGCCTGACCGAAGAGCAGGTCATGACCTGGCTCAATTTCACCGAGCGCAAGTTCGGCGAGACCATGACCATCGCCATGGACAAGGGCGACGGCGAGGCCTGGTTCGGCAAGGCACCGCCCGACCTGTCGCTGGTGGCCCGCGCCAAGCTCGGCGGCCCGGACTGGGTCTACACCTTCCTGAAGTCCTTCTACGTCGACGAAACCCGCCCGGCCGGCTGGAACAACACCGTCCTGGCCAATGCCAGCATGCCGAACGTGCTTTGGGAGCTGCAGGGCATCCAGCGCGCCGTCTACGGTCAGAACAAGGACGGCTCCTCCCACGTCGAGCGCTTCGAGCTGACCACCGCCGGCCGCATGACCCCGCAGCAGTTCGACCAGGCCGCGCGCGACATCAGCGCCTTCCTGGCCTACGTGGCCGAGCCGGCCGCCCTCAAGCGGCAGTCGCTCGGCGTGTGGGTGCTGCTGTTCCTGTCGCTGTTCACCTTCCTGGCCTGGCTGCTCAAGACCGAATACTGGCGCGACGTGCACTGATGTCCCGCTGCGCCGGGATGCCCGGAATCCGCGAGGCCCGGCTTTGCCGGGCTTCGCGTTCACGAGGGGTGGCCCCATCGCGGTTTTCCGCGAATTCAGGTAGGTTTTGGGGCGGCGAGGACCGCCGGCACCGGGCTGGTGGCGCCAAATCGGCCGGCCGGACGCCGGCCGGGGAGATCCGCATATGGCCGCAAGCCCACGTCTGCGCAATGCCCTGACCCTGTTTTCCGCCCGCGACTGCGTGGTTTGCCACCGGGTCAGGCTGGTCCTCGCGGCCAAGGGCGTCAGCTATGAATTGATCCCGGTAGACCCGACCAACCCTCCCGAGGA
The DNA here is from genome assembly GCF_014202935.1 of Rehaibacterium terrae. Lineage (GTDB taxonomy): Bacteria > Pseudomonadota > Gammaproteobacteria > Xanthomonadales > Xanthomonadaceae > Rehaibacterium > Rehaibacterium terrae. The sequence goes on from NZ_JACHHX010000005.1 coordinate 165,884, forward strand.
TCTGGTCGACCTGAATCCCTACCACTCGGTGCCGACCCTGGTGGACCGCGATCTGGTGCTGTACGCCGCCTCGGTGGTCAGCGAATTCCTCGACGAGCGTTACCCGCACCCGCCGCTGATGCCGGTCGATCCGCTGGCGCGGGCGCGACTGCGGCTGGCGATGCTGCGGCTGGAACACGAGTGGGTGCCCCACGTGCAGGCCATCCAGCATGGCACCAAGGCCCAGGCCGAGGCCGGCCGCAAGCGGCTCAAGGAGCTGCTGCTGGCCTCGCTGCCGCTGTTCAAGGCCTCCAAGTTCTTCCTCAATACCGAAATGAGCCTGGCCGACTGCGCCATGGCGCCGATCGTCTGGCGCCTGCCGGCGCTCGGCATCGCCCTGCCCAAGGAGGCCAAGCCGATCGAGGATTACGGCATGCGGATCTTCCGCAACCCGGGTTTCATGCGCAGCCTGACCCCCGAGGAGAAGGTGCTGCGCGAGCTGCCCGCATGAGCGACAAGCCCCACCGGATGACCTCCAACCGGCCCTACCTGATCCGGGCGATGTACGAGTGGATCGGGGACAACGGCATGACGCCCTATCTGCTGGTGGACGCCTCCCATCCGGGTGTGCAGGTGCCGCCGCAGGCGGTGCAGGAGGGGCGGGTGGTGCTCAACATCGCTCCCCGCGCCGTGGCCCAGCTGGAGCTCGGCAACCAGGAGATCCGCTTCATGGCCCGGTTTTCCGGCGTCAGTCAGCCGGTGCTGGTGCCGGTGGCCGCCGTGCACGCGATCTACGCGCAGGAGACCGGACAGGGCATGATGCTGCCGGCGGAGGAGGGTGGGGCGACGGCGCTCGAGCCGGGGCCGGAGGATGGCCCGCCCGAGGACGGCGGCGGCGCGCCCAGGCGCGGCCACCTGCGGGTGGTGAAGTAGCGCGGCGTCAGTCGGCCGCGGCCAGCGGGCCGATCAGCTCCACCAGCCTGGTGCCGAACAGCACGATGCGGCCGCTGTGGCGGTCCTCGCCGTGACGCGAGTAGTCGAAACGGTAGTGCCGCTCGACCCCGAGCCGGCCGTCGGCGCCGCGGCGCAGGCGCAGCCTGACCAGATGCACGCTGTGGTCGAGCCATTGCACGCCGGCCGCTTCGCAGGCCTGCCGGCCGAGCCGGTGCGCGGTCTCGCTGGCGGCGCGCGCGTTCGACCACAGGAAGGCGGCGAGCGCGAAGCCGAGCATCGCCAGCAGCAGGCCAGTCATGCCGTCGCCCCCGTGGTCCCGCCCGGCGGCGTGCCGAACCTGAGGGAAAGGTCGATCGCGCGCACGTGCTTGGTCAGCGCGCCGACCGAGATGCAGTCCACGCCGGTCCCGGCGATCGCCCGGACCCGTTCCAGCGAGACGCCGCCCGAGACCTCCAGCGGCACCCGCCCGGCAGTGATCCGCACCGCCTCGCGCATGCCGTCCAGGCTGAAGTCGTCGATCAGGATGCGGTCGGGCGCGGCGTCGATCGCCTGCCGGAGTTCGTCCAGATCCTCGACTTCGACGATCACCGGCAGGCCGGGGTGTGCCCGGCGGGCGGCCTCGACCGCTGCGGCGATCGAGCCGGCGGCGTGGATGTGGTTCTCCTTGATCATCACCGCGTCGTAAAGCCCGAGCCGGTGGTTGTGACCGCCGCCGGCGCGCACCGCGTGCTTCTGCGCCAGGCGCAGCCCGGGCAGGGTCTTGCGGGTGTCGAGGATGCGCGCCGCGGTGCCGGCGACGGCGGCGACGTACGCCGCCGTGGCGGTGGCGGTGGCCGACAGTGTCTGCAGGAAATTCAGCGCGCAGCGTTCGCCGCTGAGCAGCGCGCGGGTGCGTCCGGCGAGGGTGCAGAGCACGTCACCGGCCTCGACCCGGTCGCCCTCTGCCACGCGCCAGTGGATCCGGACATGCGGGTCGAGCGTGCGGAAGCAGGCGTCGAACCAGGGACGGCCGGCGATGACCGCCGCTTCCTTGCACAGGACGTAGGCGCTCGCCGGCGTGTCGGCCAGCAGATCGGCGGTGACGTCGCCGGGGCCGATGTCCTCGGCCAGCGCGCGCGCCACGTCGGCGGCGACGAGTTCTTCGGGCGGGGAGGGGAGGGAGCTCATGGCCGCGCATTATGCCCGCCGCGGCACGGGCCGGCGCGTCACGCGCTGCGGGATTCTTCCTGCGGCTGGGCGCTGTCCTCGCGCAACTGTCCGAGCACGGTGCTGAGCGCACGCTGCAGCATGTCGGCGCCTTCCAGCATCCTGGTCAGGCCCTTCTCGATCTCGCGCACCAGCTCTTCCGGCCGGCGGTCGGCGACGCGCATGCCGTTGCGGTTCACGAACAGGCAGCGGCCGGAATAGGGGCTGACCCAGCTCAGCTTGGCACGCTCGCTGCGATCGCTGTCGGCCGGGCCGAACTCGAACCAGGTGCCGGGCGGAACCGAGCGGATGCGCTCGAGCAGGACCGGGTCGACTTCGCCCGGCAGCGGCTGTTCCTCGCCGATCTCGGGATCGGTCTCGACCACGCCTGGGCTGCGCGCCACCGGCGGCTCCTGTTCGAGGAAGTCCGGGGCGGGGCGCTCGCCGAGCCGCCAGCGCATGAACTCGCGCAGTTCGAGGATCAACTGCTCGACCTCGGTCTCGTGGTAGGCCACGGTGGCCAGCCCCTGGCGCAGCTGCGCCTCCAGCACCGGCAGCAGGGCGCGCAGGCGCAGGCGCTCGACGTCGCTGCCGCCGGAGGCGGTGCACCAGAGCAGAGCCTCGCTGAAGCCCATCGCCTCGCGGTAGTTGGCCGAGTCCTCGCCGTGGCGCAGCCAGAGCAGCACCAGACAGTTGGCCCAGGGGCGGGTCAGCAGGTGGCGCACCCAGGCCGGCGCCGGCACTTGCGCCAGCCGCGCGGCGAGTGCCTGGTGGACCTGGCGGCGGGCGTGCCAGAGCCGTTCGCGGCCGGCGGTGGCTTCGACCACGCGCTGCTCGGCCAGCTCGGCGCGGCGGCGCTGGGCGTCGAGCCCGGCGCGCAATTCCTCCAGCAGGCGCGCCTGCGCGGCGAGATCCTCATGACGGGCGAAACTGTCGATGGCATCGGTGATCTGCGCCAGCAGGCGGCCGTCGGGATCGGCGCTGCGGCACCAGCCGAGCATGGTCTCGCCGATCACGTCCACCAGCTGGCGGGCCGGATGATCGTGCCGGGCGAGCACTTTCGGATCGTCGATGGCGGCGCGGGTGAGGGGCACCTGCATCCGCTGCATCAGCGGCTGCAGCGCGCGCGGCACGCGGCGATCGCGCAGCAGCGCGTCGAACACGCGCCCGACCAGATCGACGGTGGCCAGCTGGGTCGGCGCGGCGCCACCGCCGTAGCGGGCTTCGGCCAGCAGCTGGGCGGCGAGCTGACGCGGCGGCGGCAACTCGCCCCCTGCGGCCAGCCGGCGCGCGACGCGCTCGACCGCCAGATGCAGCCCGGCGCCGGCGGCATCTCCAGCGGGGACGCCGTCACGGCGTGCGGTCAGGCTGGGCTCGGCGTCGCCTGCGGCCGGCTCGCCCGCCTGCAGCCGCGATTGCAGCAACTGGATCAGGCGGTCGAGCAGTTCGCGCTCCGGCAGGGAGTCGCCGTCGGCCTTCTCCCTCCGCACGGCGGCGGCCTCGCCGGCGGCCGGCTTCTGCGGCGACGGCCTGGGCGGCTCGCGCTTGATCTGGCCCGGCAGCGTGGGCAGCACGCCCGCATCGGCCAGCCGCAGGTTGATGTCGCCGTAGATGGGGTCGAGGCTGCCGAGCAGGTGGCGCTCGAACAGCTTGAGGATGATCAACCTGACCTCGAGACTGACTTCCAGCGCCGAGATGGCGGTGCGGAAGGCTTCGGCGAGGCGGGCCGGACCGAAAGGATTGCTCTCGTCGTCCAGGTCGGGCCGTCCCAGCAGGTGGCGCAGGCGCTCGTTGAGGGCGAACAGCGCCGCGCTGTGGCGCTGCTGGGCCTTGGACACCATGCCGGTGAGCGCCAGCTCCTCCTCCAGCTCTTCATGACCGACCAGCGCGAGCTTGTCGCTCTCGGCGGCCTCGCCTGCCGACGGCGCGGGGTGGTGGCCGACACGGGCGAGGAAGTCGCGCTCGATGGTGTCGCGCCGTCGCCGGCATTCGCGCATGCCGTCGAAGTACTGCTGCTGACGGGTGCTGACGGTGCTGTGCTCGGCCAGCTCGAACAGGCTGTCGTCGAGGGTGTCGAACAACGTCTTGACCGACACCTTCAGGCGCGCCCGCAGCCAGCTCGTCAGCTCTGCGAGGAGGTGACGGGTCGTGTCCGGCGGGAGCGGGGGCAGGGTCATGGCCGAACGCGGAGGGCTGCCGTCGCCGGGGCGAGTCCCGGGACGGCAGCCTTGAGCCTAAGCCACGTCATCCCGGGAAATCCGTGATCTGGGTCGTGTTTATCCCCTCGTCGGCCAGCAGCACCGGAATGCCGTCGTCGATACGGTAGACGGTGCGCCGGTCGCGCGTGATCAGCGCGGCGGTGAGGGGACTGGATTGCGGCGAGCCGTCGGCCCGCACGACCCGGCCTTCGCCGATGGCGCGGTTGAGCGCCTCGAGTTGCCGGGCGGAGAGAGGCGCCAGGGGTTGTCTGGTCACCGGGCAGCAGAGGATGTCGAGCAGGCGTCGGTCCACGATCTGTCTTCTGGGCTCTCCGGGCTCGATTCTGTCAGGCTGGTCTTGCGCTTACAATACGCCTTTGACGCGAAAGCACGCCATGGCCGACCACTCCGTGACCGCGCCCCTCGTCGGGGTCGTGATGGGCTCCCGCTCCGACTGGGAAACGATGCAGCATGCCGTCGCGCGCCTGGAGCAGCTCGGCGTGCCGCATGAGGTCAGGGTGGTGTCGGCGCACCGCACTCCCGACCTGCTGTTCGACTATGCCGCCTCGGCGGCGTCGCGCGGGCTGCGCGCGATCATCGCCGGCGCCGGCGGCGCCGCGCATCTGCCGGGCATGCTGGCCGCCAAGACCCCTGTGCCGGTGCTCGGCGTGCCGGTGCAGAGCAAGGCACTGAACGGTCTGGATTCGTTGCTGTCGATCGTGCAGATGCCGGCCGGCATCCCGGTCGCCACCTTCGCCATCGGCGCCGCCGGCGCCGCCAACGCCGCCCTGTTCGCCGCCGCGCTGCTGGCGGCGGACCGCGATGCCATCCGCGCCGCGCTGGAGGCCTTCCGCGCCAGGCAGACCGGCGACGTGCTCGACCATCCGGACCCGCGCCTGTGACCACCGTCGGCATCCTCGGCGGCGGGCAGCTGGCCCGCATGCTGGCGCTTTCCGGGGCGCCGCTCGGCCTGCGCTTCCTGGTGATGGACAACACCGAGGACGCCTGCGCCGGCCAGTTCGTGCCGCAACTGGTCGCCGACTACCGCGACCAGGCCGCGCTGGCCGAGTTCGCCACCCGCGTGGACGTGGCCACCTTCGACTTCGAGAACGTGCCCGCCGAGAGCGCGCAATGGCTGGCCGAGCGGGTGCCCGTGTTCCCGAGTCCGCGCGCGCTCGCCGTCGCGCAGGACCGGCTGGCCGAAAAGACCCTGTTCCGCGAACTCGGCATTCCGGTACCGGCCTTCGCCGCGGTCGATTCGCGCGCGGGGCTCGACGCCGCCATCGCCGCGGTCGGCACGCCCTGCATCCTCAAGACCCGTCGGCTCGGCTATGACGGCAAGGGCCAGTTCCGCCTGAAGACTGCGGGCGATGCCGAGACGGCCTGGGCTGCGCTGGGGGCGCAGGCCCGGGCACACGGCCTGATCCTGGAGGCCTTCGTGCCGTTCCAGCGCGAGCTGTCGGTGGTGGCGGTGCGTGGCCGGGATGGCGAGTTCCGCGCCTGGCCACTGACCGAGAACTGGCACGACCATGGCATCCTCAGTGCCAGTCTGGCGCCGGCCAGTGCCGACCCGGCGCTCCAGGCGGCGGCGCTGGAGCAGGCCCGCAAGGTCGCCGAGGCGCTCGATTACGTCGGCGTGTTCGCGCTCGAGCTGTTCCTTTGCGACGGCACGCTGCTGGCCAACGAGATGGCGCCGCGCGTGCACAACTCCGGCCACTGGACCATCGAGGGCGCCGAAACCTCGCAGTTCCAGAACCACCTGCGCGCCGTGCTCGGCCTGCCGCTGGGGGCCACCCGTCCGCTCGGCAGCAGCTGCATGCTCAACTGGATCGGCGAACTGCCCGATGCGTCCGCGGTGCTGGCCGAACCCTGCGGTCACTGGCACGACTACGGCAAATCGCCGCGGCAGGGGCGCAAGGTCGGCCATGCCACCTTCCGCGCCGACGGCGCCGGCGAGCTCGCCGGCGCCCTCGACCGTGCGGCCGCCGCCCTCGGCCGTCAGGCCCAGGTCGCGCCGGTGCTGGCGCGGTTGCGCGGAGCTTGAACAACAACGGCAACAGCACTCACGGAGCAGGGGCGAAAGGCAAGAGAAAAACGCAGGGAACCATGTCGATCTCCCGCCTCTCTCCGCTTTTCTCCTTTACTCCGTGAGTGTTGTTGCCGTTGCGCCTGCGCTTCAGCGCTCGGTCCCTTCCGGCCCGAACACGACGACGTGTTCGATGTCGGTCCCGATGCGCAGGCGATGGCCCGGCGCGTGCTGGACGTGGCTTGGGAACAGCGCGCTGACCAGCTCGCCGTCATCCAGTTGCAGCGTGTAGAAGGTTTCCGCGCCGCGGAACACCGCCGAGACGACCAGCGCCTCGATCCCGTCCGCGCCGTCCGGCTGCAGGTCGTCGGGGCGGATCAGCACCCGCACCGTGCTGCCGGCGGCGAACTCCATCGCCCGGCCGGTACGCAGCCGGCCGAGCGCGGTGGCGACGGTGTGCGGGTCGAGCACGGTGCCACGGATGAAGCGGCCCTCGCCGACGAAGCCGGCCACGAACGGATCGGCCGGACGGTGATAGACCTCGAAGCCCGGTGCCCACTGCAGCAGCTCGCCGGCGCGCATCACCCCGACGGTGTCGGCGAAGGCGAAGGCCTCGTCCTGGTCGTGGGTGACCAGCAGTGCGGCGATGCCCCAGCCCTTGAGCAGCTGGCGCAGCTCGCTGCGCAGGGCGATGCGCAGGTGCGCGTCGAGGCTGGAGAAGGGCTCGTCGAGCAGCAGCAGATCCGGCCGTGGCGCCAGCGAGCGGGCCAGCGCCACGCGCTGCTGCTGGCCACCGGAGAGTTCGTGCGGATAGCGGTCGGCCAGCCCGTCCAGGCCGAGCGGCGCCAGCGCCCCGGCCACGCGCGCGGCGCGTTCGCCGCGCGGCAGCCGGTGCAGTCCGAAGGCGACGTTCCCGGCCACGGTCAGGTGCGGAAACAGCGCCAGGTCCTGGAACACGAAGCCCACGCCGCGCCGCTCCGGCGACAGCGTGGTCGCGTCGATTCCGCGCAGCGCGATGCGGCCGGCGGTCGGCGGATGGAAACCGGCGACCGCGCGCAGCAGCGTGGTCTTGCCGCAGCCGCTGGGGCCGAGCAGGCAGCCCAGCTCGCCGGGCGCCAGCGTCAGCGACACCTCGTGCACTGCCGGCAGTCCGCCGTAGTTGCAGGACACCCGCTCGACGGCGAGCAGCGGGGCCGTGGCGCCGGTGGCGGCCGGAGCGCGCGTCGACCCCGGCACGGCGAGGGGGTCGAGTGCGCCCGACGCGGGTGCCGCTTCGCCGTGCATGCGTCGTGCGCCCTCGGTCGGCCGATGCCGGGTCGTCGATGCCGGTGGCTCAGGCCATCTGACTGGCGACGAAGTCCCAGTTGACCAGGTTCCAGAACGCCTCGACGTACTTGGCGCGGGCGTTGCGGTAGTCGATGTAGTAGGCGTGCTCCCACACGTCGCAGGTCAGCAGCGGCTTGTCGGCGCCGGTGAGCGGGGTGGCGGCATTGGAGGTGCTGACGATGGCCAGGCTGCCGTCCGGGCGCTGCACCAGCCAGGCCCAACCGGAGCCGAAGGTGGTCAGCGCGGTCTGGGTGAACTGCTCCTTGAACTGGGCGAAGGAGCCGAACGCCTTGACGATCGCCTCGGCCAGCTTGCCGGTCGGCTCGCCGCCGCCGTTCGGGGACAGGCAGTGCCAGTAGAAGGTGTGGTTCCACACCTGCGCGGCGTTGTTGAACATGCCGCCCTGCGACTTGCGGACGATCTCTTCCAGATCCAGGTTCTCGAACTCGGTGCCCTTGATCTGGTTGTTGAGGTTGGTGACGTAGGTCTGGTGGTGCTTGCCGTAGTGATATTCGAGGGTCTCGGCGGAGATGTACGGCTCCAGCGCGTTCTTCTCGTAGGGCAGGGCGGGCAGTTCGATCGCCATGGTGCTTCTCCTTGTGCTGGCTGGGTGGCTGCGCGGGGGAGCGCGGAAGGACTTACAATTCTAGCCCATCGCCTCGCCGGCAGGCCGGCCCGGTGCCGGGACGGTGAGGTGCGCGAACCATCACCCCGAGCAGGATCCCCCATGCCCAACTCCCCCACGATCGACCGGATCAAGGCCCTGGTCGAAGGCCATCCCATCGTCCTGTTCATGAAGGGCACCCCGCAGTTCCCGATGTGCGGCTTCTCCAGCCGGGCGGTGCAGGTGCTCAAGGCCGCCGGCGCCGACTTCGCGCACGTCAACGTGCTGGAGGACCCGGAGATCCGCGCCAACCTGCCGCGTTACTCCGACTGGCCGACCTTCCCGCAGCTGTTCATCAACGGCGAACTCATCGGCGGCTGCGACATCACCGTCGAGCTGTTCGACAGCGGCGAGCTGCACCGCATGGTGGCCGAGGCGCAGAAGCAGAAGGACGAGGCGTGAGCGCGGCCTTCGATGCCGTCCCGCCGGCGCGGCCCGGCGCCCTGGCCGGCCGCGTGGTGCTGGTGGCCGGCGCCCATGGCGCGCTCGGCGAGGCCAGCGCCCGCGCCTGCGCCGAGGCTGGCGCCACCGTGGTGCTGCTCGGCCGCCGCGTGCCCAAACTCAACCGCGTGTACGATGCCGTGGCCGCGCTCGGCCCGGAGCCGGCGATCTATCCGCTCGACCTGGAAGGCGCCGGCCCCAACGACTACGCCGAGCTGGCCGACAAGCTCGCCGCCGAGCTGGGCCGGCTCGATGGCATCGTCCACGCCGCCGCCGACTTCAAGGCGCTCACGCCGCTGGAGCTGACCGCGCCGGAGGACTTCGTCCGCGCGCTGCACGTCAACCTGCTGGCGCCGTGGCTGCTGACGCAAGCCTGCCTGCCGCTGCTCAAGCGGGCCGCAGACAGCGCGGTGGTGTTCGTCGGCGAGGATCTGGACCGGGTGTCGCGCGCCTACTGGGGCGGCTACGGCATCGCCAAGCACGGCTTGGCCGGGCTGGTGAAGATGCTCGCCGTCGAGCTCGAGAACAGCCCGGTGCGGGTGAGCGCGTTGCAGCCGGCGCCGATGCGTACCCCGCTGCGCGCCCGCGCCTACTTCGGCGAGGACCCGGGCCAGTGGCCGGAAGCCTCGGCCTACGCCCCGGCCGTGGTGCACCTGCTGTCGCCGGCCGGCGTGGCCCAGCGCGGCCAGCTCTGGAAAGTCCGCGCATGACCACGGCCGCCGCCGCGATCCTGCTGTTCCTGATCCTCGACCCACTGGGCAACATCCCGGTGTTCCTGAGCCTGCTCAAGCCGCTGCCGCCGCAGCGGCGGCGGGTCGTGCTGGCACGCGAGCTGCTGATCGCGCTGGGCGTGCTGTTCGTGTTCCTGTTCGCCGGTCAGTACCTGCTGCAGCTGATGCAACTGCGCCAGGAGTCGATCAGCATCGCCGGCGGCATCGTGCTGTTCCTGATCGGCATCAAGATGATCTTCCCGCGTCCGGAGGGCATCTTCGGCGACGTGCCCGAAGGCGAGCCGTTCATCGTGCCGATGGCCATTCCGCTGATTGCCGGCCCGTCCGGCATGGCGGCGGTGATGCTGATGGCCAATTCCGACCCCGAGCGCACCGCCGACTGGAGCCTGGCGCTGTTCCTGGCCTGGGCGGCGACCGCGGCGATCCTGTTCGCCGCCACCTGGCTGTACCGCTGGCTGGGCATGCGCGTGCTCACCGCCGTCGAGCGGCTGATGGGCATGCTGCTGGTGGCGCTGTCGGTGCAGATGTTCCTCGACGGGGTGAAGGCCTACCTCGCCGGCTGAGCCCGGCCCGATGGCGAGCCAGGGCCGCGATCGGGCATGCCCCGGCCGGATATCGCCGCCACGGCGGCCCCCGCCGTCGTGGGTTTGCGCCGGGCTGGCGATGCTTTGATGCTTTTCCCCGGTCCCCGGTCCCCGGTCCCCGGTCCCGCCGCCTGTCACACGCCTTTCAGACAGCCCCCCTATCGTGACGCCGGTCCCCGTGACGGATCGGCCACGTGATCAGCGTCGAACAGAGGTTCTACGAGAAGTTTCCGCGCCTGGCGGCCGGGCGCGGGCGTGCCTTCAGTCGGCCGGTGGTCGGCCTGCTGCGGCGCGTGACCTGCGAGGCGCGCATCAACGACGTGCTGGCCCACCTGCGCGACACGCAGGGTTTCGACTTCGTCGAGCGGGCGCTCGATCAACTGGGGGCGTGCTACCAGGTCGCCCACACCGATCGCGAGAACATCCCGGTGGAAGGGCGCGTGGTGATCGTCGCCAACCATCCGCTCGGCGCGGTCGATGCCCTGGCCCTGCTGCATCTGGTGGGGTCGGTGCGGCGTGACGTGAAGATCCTCGCCAACGACATGCTGATGCAGCTGGAGCCGCTGGCGCCGCTGCTGCTGCCTTGCGACGTGTTCGGCGGCGGCCGCAATGCGCTGCGCGAAGCCTACCGCGCGCTGGAGCGCGAGCAGGCGCTGATCCTGTTCCCGGCCGGCGAGGTCAGCCGGCTGCGACCGCAGGGCGTGCGCGACGGGCGCTGGTCGGCCGGCTTCGTCCGCTTCGCCCGCAAGTCCGGTGCGCCGGTGCTGCCGGTGCACATCGATGCCCGCAACTCGCCCACCTTCTACGGCGTGTCGATGCTGGCCAAGCCGCTGGCCAGCCTGCTGCTGCCGCGCGAGATGTTCGCCGCGCGGCAGGCCCGCCTCAGCCTCACGGTGGGCGCGCAGGTGCCGGCGCGGGCGCTGGACGGCACCGGTCTGAGCGACCACCGGCTCGCACAGCGCATGCGTGCCCACGTTTACCGGCTGCCCAAGCGCAAGCCGCCACGGTTCGCCACCGCGTCGGCGATCGCCCATCCGGAGAGCCCGCAGGCGGTGAAGCGCGCCCTCGCCATCGCCGAGCCGCTCGGCCGCACCGGCGACGGCAAGCGCATCCTGCTGCTCGACCCGCAGCCGGATTGCCCGGCGCTGCGCGAGATCGGCCGCCTGCGCGAGCTGACTTTCCGCAAGGTGGGCGAGGGCACCGGCCGCCGGCGCGACCTCGACGCCTACGACCGCTGGTATCGGCACATCGTGCTGTGGGACGAAGAGGCGCTGGAGATCGTCGGCGCCTACCGCATCGCCGAGGGCGCGCAGGTGCTCGACGAGCGCGGCGTCGCCGGCCTGTACACGGCCAGCCTGTTCGACTACGCCACGGCCGCGGAAGGCTTTCTGCGCGAGGGCGTCGAACTCGGCCGCAGTTTTGTCCAGCCGCGCTACTGGGGCAGCCGCAGTCTCGACTACCTCTGGCAGGGCATCGGCGCCTACCTGCGCGGCCGGCCGCAGGTGCGCTACCTGTTCGGCCCGGTCAGCCTGTCGGCCAGCCTGCCGGAGGCCGCGCGCGACTGGATCGTCGAGGCCCACCGCCACGGCTTCGGCGACCGCGCCGGCCTGGCCCGTGCCCGCAATCCCTACCGGCCTGCCGCCGCGACCGCCACCGCCGCCGCCGAGGCCTTCGCCACGCTGGACGCAGGCCGGGCGCTGATCGCGCTGAAGTCGAAATTGAGCGATCTTGGTGTCGTTTTGCCGACACTTTATCGGCAATATGTCGAGCTTTGCGAGCCGGACGGCGTCCTGTTCCTGGACTTCGGCATCGACCCCGGCTTCGGCCATTGCGTCGACGGCCTGATCCGCCTCGACCTCACCCGGCTCAAGCCGGCCAAGCGGGCCCGCTACCTCGGGGCGCCGGCTGCCGCGGATGCCTGACCTGCGCGAGACCAGCGCGAGTGCCACGGAACTGTCATCAAACCCCGATATGCTGTTAAACTGGCGTTAACCCTCCCGGGCCGTACGGACTCGGGTCGGGCTCGGGGAAGTGACTGGAATCACTGCATCGCGCGACCGGTATCGCGCACTCCGGACTGCGGCAGACAGGACGCCTCGAATTTCCTTTCCGCAATCAGACAGGGCATAGACCATGAAGAATCGAAGCACGGTTCGGTTGTCGCGTCTGGCGCTCGGCCTCGCCGTCGCGCTGGCCGCCGCTCCCGCCTTCGCGCAGAGCACCTCCGCCGCCCTCAGCGGCCGCATCGTCGGCGACGACGGTCAGCCGGTCGCCGGCGCGCAGGTGACCATCCTGCACACCCCGTCGGGCACGATCAGCCGCGCCACCACCGACGCCGAGGGCCGTTACACCGCACGCGGCCTGCGCGTCGGCGGGCCGTACACCGTCACCGTCAGCCGCGACGGCTACCAGTCGACCGCGCAGGAGAACGTCTACGCCCTGCTGGCCGAGACCTCGCAGGTCAATCTCGAGCTGCGTTCCGAGGTGAGCAGCCTGGAGGCGATCACCGTCGTCGGCAGCGCGATCGATTCCGTCTTCGGTCCGGACCGCATGGGTACCGGCACCAACGTGTCGCGCGAGGACATCGACCGCCTGCCGTCGATCGCCCGCAACATCCAGGACTACATGCGTCTGGATCCGCGCATCGCGCAGACCGACAAGGAGCGCACCGAGATCTCCGCGGGCGGCCAGAACACCCGTTTCAACAACATCCGCGTCGACGGCGTCACCGTCAACGACGGTTTCGGTCTGGAGAGCAACAACCTGGTGACCGCGCGCCAGCCGATCTCGATCGACGCGATCGAGGCGCTCAACATCTCGCTGGCCAACTATGACGTCAGCCTGTCCGGCTACACCGGCGTCAACGTCGACGCGGTGACCAAATCCGGCACCAACGACTTCTCCGGCACCGTCTACGGCCTGTACCGCAGCGGCGACTGGGCGCGCGACGACATCATCCCGGGCTCGTTCTTCGCCCCGCCGAAGGAAGAGCAGACCTACGGCATGACCTTCGGTGGCCCGCTGATCCGGGACAAGCTGTTCTTCTTCCTGACCTACGAAAAGTTCGAGCGCACCCTCGGCGCGCCCACCAACCTGCCGGCCGGCATCACCGCCGCGCAGATCCAGGAAGTGCGCAACATCGCCCAGAACGTGTGGGGCTTCGACGCCGGCGACTTCGCCCTGCCGGGCAAGCTCAAGTTCGAGGTCGAGGACATCGTCGCCAAAGTCGACTGGAACATCAACGACGACCACCGCGCCTACTTCCGCTACAACAAGTCCGAGCAGACCGAGCCGTTCCTGCGCCAGATCGGCGCCCGCAGCCTGTCGCTGTCGAGCTTCTGGCAGACCAACAACAAGACCTACGAGTCGGCCGTGGTCCAGCTGTTCAGCGACTGGAGCGACCGTTTCTCGACCGAGTTCAAGATCGGCCGCTCCGAGTCCAGCTCGCTGTGGGACCTCAACTCGCGCCTGCCGCAGATCCAGATCTGCCTCAACAGCACCTCGTGCAGCGGCGCCGACTCGATCTACCTCGGCGCCGAGCAGTTCCGCCACATCAACATCCTTGAGACGCAGATCGACACCGCCTACGGTGCCGGCTTCCTGTTCCTCGGCGACCACGAGATCAAGTTCGGCGCCGAGTACCAGAAGAACGAGGCCTACAACCTGTTCGGTCGCGACCAGTTCGGCGTCTACCAGTTCGTCGGCCTGGACGCCTTCCGCAACGGCACGCCCAGCCAGTTCAACGTCCGCTACCCGATCAACGGCGACATCAACTCGATCGCCGCCCAGATCAAGCTGGAGAACCTGGCCCTGTTCATCCAGGACACCTGGTCGGTCAACTACAACCTGACCCTGAACTACGGCCTGCGCTACGACGTGCCCAACGTGCCGACCCCGCCGCCGGCCAACCCGGCCGCCTCGGCGATCTTCGGCTACGACAACACCAACACCATCGACGGCAACGGCCTGCTGCAGCCGCGCGTCGGCTTCAACTACACCTTCGACAGCGAGCGTCCGACCCAGCTGCGCGGCGGCGTCGGCCTGTTCTCCGGCGCGGCCGCCAACGTCTGGCTGGCCAACCCGTACCAGAACAACGGCGGCATCACCCTGGGCGAGTTCTTCTCCAGCACCGGCGCCGGCATCGTGTTCAGCCCGAATCCGGACAACCAGCCGGGCACCCGCGTCGATCCCAACAACCCGACCCCGGGCGGCCCGCTCGACCTGGTCGATGGCGACCTCAAGCAGCCGGCGGTGTGGAAGGCCAACCTGGCCATCGAGCACGAGCTGCCGTGGTGGGGCATCGTCGGCTCGGCCGAGCTGCTGCTCACCAGCGTCAAGGAAGGCCTGTACTACGAGAACCTCAACCTCGGCAGGCCGAGCCTGCAGGCCCGCGACGGCCGCCTGATGTACTGGGGCAACCCGTTCGCCGCCCCTAACGGCAGCTTCAACACCGGCTCGGCGAACGCCCGCGGCAACCGCAACCGTCAGTTCACCGACGTCACCGTGCTGCGCCCGACCAACAAGGGCGAAGGCCAGCAGCTGACCCTGTCGCTGAACAAGCCGGTGGTCGAGAACTGGTCCTGGAGTCTGGCCTACACCTACACCAACGCCACCGAGGTCAGCCCGCTGACCAGCTCGCAGGCGATCTCCAACTGGGCCAACAGCTTCCGCCTGAACCCGAACGAGCCGATCGCGGCCCGCTCGGTCTACGAGGTGCGTGACCGCTTCATCGGCACCCTGGGCTACCAGACCTTCCTGTTCGATGGCTACAAGACCTCCTTCGCGCTGTTCTACGAAGGGCGTTCGGGCCGTCCGTACAGCTGGTCGTTCCTCAACGACGCCAATGGCGACGGTCGCGTCAACGACCTGCTGTACGTGCCTGCCGGTCCGGGCGATGTGATCTTCACCGGCGGAGCGGCGATGGAGCAGGCGTTCTTCGACTTCATGCGGCGCAACCCGGGCCTGGCCCGTTTCGCCGGCAGCGTGGCCACGCCGGGCTCCGAGCGTTCGCCCTGGGTCAACACCTTCGACATCCGCATCAGCCAGGAGATCCCGGGCTTCTTCGGCAATCACAAGGCCGAGATCTGGCTGGACATCCAGAACGTCGGCAACCTGATCAACAAGGACTGGGGCCGCATCGAGGAGATCGGCTTCCCGTTCGGCAAGGGTGTGGTCAGCTTCGCCGGCATCGATCAGGCCACCGGCAAGTACCGCTACACCTTCAACGAGGCCAACGTCCGCGACGTCGTCCTGCGCGACAACCGCGGCGAGTCCCGCTGGTCGGCCCAGATCGGTTTCCGCTACCGCTTCTGATCCATCCGCCTGCGTGGCATCTGACGGCCGGGGGCGCGAGCTCCCGGCCGTTTTCATGTGCGCCCGGCACGGGCGCACATGGCGCACATCGGGATAGGGCGCACAGCGTCCATCGCCGATCGGTGCCCGTGCGACCGCCGGTCGCAGCGATGGGCGGTCCGCGCCCGCCGCGAACCGTGGCCCCAGGCGCGCCCCTCGAAGGGTGTACGCCGTCACCGCGCCGCGCTCCGCCTCCCGGCCGGTGCTACAGTGGCCAGTCCAACAAAACGAACGCCATCGAGCGACGAGAACAGATGAACCGAGCCGACACCCTGGATACCGTCAACGCCCGCATCTCCCCGCGCGGCGGCCTCGACATCCTTTCCCGCGACGAAGTCGCCCGCCTGCGCGACGCCTCCGCCGGCGGCCTGCACGACCTGCTGCGCCGCTGCGCCCTGGCCGTGCTCACCAGCGGCAGCCAGTCCGACGACCCGCGCGCCGCCCTCGAGCGTTACCCCGATTTCGACATCCAGGTGCTGCAGCAGGATCGCGGCATCAAGCTGGAGTTGCGCAACGCGCCGGCCGTCGCCTTCGTCGATGGCGAGATCATTCGCGGCGTCGCCGAGCAACTGTTCTCCGTCGTGCGCGACATCGCCTACACCGCCATCGAGGTCAAGTGCAGCGGCAAGTTCGATCTGGAGAGCTCGGAAGGACTGACCAACGCCGTCTTCGAGATCCTGCGCAATGCTCGTGTGTTGCGTCCGAATCTGGAGCCCAACCTGATCGTCTGCTGGGGCGGCCACTCGATCGCCCGCGACGAGTACGACTACACCAAGCTGGTCGGCTACGAACTGGGCCTGCGCGGCCTGGACATCTGCACCGGCTGCGGCCCTGGCGCCATGAAGGGGCCGATGAAGGGCGCCACCATCGCCCACGCCAAGCAGCGCCGCTTCGAGAACCGCTACATCGGCATCACCGAGCCCGGCATCATCGCCGCCGAGTCACCCAATCCGATCGTCAACCAGCTGGTGATCATGCCGGACATCGAGAAGCGCCTGGAGGCCTTCGTCCGGCTCGGCCACGGCATCATCGTCTTCCCCGGCGGCGTCGGCACCGCCGAGGAGATCCTCTACCTGCTCGGCATCCTGCTGCACCCGGACAACGCCGGCCTGCCGTTCCCCCTGGTGTTCACCGGCCCGAAGTCGTCCGCCGCCTATTTCGAACAGATCGACCAGTTCCTGCGCCTGACCCTGGGCGAGGATGTGGCCAAGCGTTACCAGATCATCGTCGACGACCCGGCCACCGTCGCCCGCCGCATGCGCGCCGGCGTCGACAAAGTCCGCGAGCACCGCCTCGACAACAAGGATGCCTTCTTCTTCAACTGGTCGCTCAAGGTGCGCGAGGAATTCCAGCGCCCCTTCGACCCCACCCACGAGGCCATGGCCGGTCTCAACCTGCACCGCGACCAGCCCGCCCACCTGCTCGCCGCCGACCTGCGCCGCGCCTTCTCCGGCATCGTTGCCGGCAACGTCAAGGAGGAGGGCATGCGCCGCATCGAAGCCGGCGGCCCGTTCGAGATCCACGGCGACCCCGAGATCATGCGCGCCCTGGACAAGCTGCTGCGCGCCTTCGTCGAGCAGCGGCGGATGAAGATCAGCGGCGAGTACCGGCCGTGCTATCGGGTGATGGCGTGAGGAGCATCACTGATTGCAGGCGGGAGTTCCCCAGGCAGGCTTGTTCTGCCGAGTGGCAGTGAGAGTGCCGCAGCGGTCGCCCGCCTGCACGCCCTTGGGGGTGGCCGTGATCGTGTAGTTGCCTGCCGTCGCCGAGCTGATGGCAATGGTGTAGTAGTCAGACAGCGGGAGGGTAGGGTAACCGGCGGTAGTGCAGGGACTGGTTGGACAGGCGTAACTCGGATTTTCAGCGCGCCAGCGCTCCAAGTCGAGCTGTAGCTGCCCAACCGACCGGAAGGCCTCTGCACGCCGCCCTTTCCGGACCTGTTCGTTATAGGCAGGGATCGCGACGGCCGCCAGAATTGCGACGATGGCGATCACGACCATGAGCTCGATCAGCGTGAATCCGCGGGTCTGTTGCATATCGGCCGTCTCACTGTTCGGTTCGGATCATAGCACCGGGTCATCCGGGCCAAGTCTGCGCGAGGCTCACTTGTCCCCGGGAATGACGCCGTCCGTCGGCGATGGCTTGCCCTTGCCCATGGCAGCTTCCTACAGTCGTGGGCGTCAAACAGGCAGGAAGGACGGATCTGATGCGAGCCGCGGGGCAGCCCTCGGGGGGCTTCACACTCGTGGAGCTCATGGTCACCTTGGCGGTGCTGGCCATCCTGCTGGCAGCAGCGGCGCCCTCGTTTCGTGAATTTTTCGAGCGCTATCAGCTTCGTGGCGTGGCTGATCAAGCACTTGCATTCTTGGCGCAGGCGCGCCAGTCAGCGGTCGAGAATGATCGCAACATCACGCTCGGGCTGGCAGGGGCGGGATCGCAGTGGTGCATCGGCGGCGTTCAGGCCGCTCCGATGGCTGCCGGAGCCTTGGTCCCGACGGCTCCCGCGGCCTGCGACTGTGCTGCCGCCCCGAACCAGTGCATCGTCGATGGAGAGCCCTTTGTCGTGTCCTTCGAGAATGCGGGAGGGGCCGAACTCGTCTCTGGACGCGGTGCCTCCTTGACTTATGACAGCAAGAGTGGCGCTCTGGCCGTGCTGGGCACAGCGCCACAGTTCGAAGTGCAGTCGGCGACAGGACGATACGGGATCAGGATCGTGATCAGTCCGCTGGGGCAGGCGCGCGCCTGCATTCCCGCAGGCAAGCGGGTCATGCCGGGGTATCCGACATGCTGATCGGCTCTGGATTTGTGCCGCGCATGTGGAGAATGTCGCGACGTGTCGCCGTCGGCCTCTCGTTGGTCGAGCTGCTGGTGGCGATCGTGGTTGGCTTGTTGGTGGTGCTTGCCACCATCACATTCATCGCCTCGATAGCGAGGGCCAATTCACAGGACATCCAAGTGACCCGGCTGACACAAGAAGTCCGCGCATTGTCCGAGGTGATCGTTCGAGAGGTGCGAAGAGCCCGATACGTCTCGGATCCGATCGGGCTGGTGGCCCAGGCAAGCACAGCGGTCGGCAATGATCTCTTGGAGATACGGGATGCCTCGACTAATGCTCCCAGCAACCCGGGGAACTGCATCGTCCTGGCCTACGATGACCCGCCCGGCGGACTGGTGACGCGCAGCATCCGGCTGCAGCGCAATGATGGTCAGGGGCAGGTATGGATGAATACGGCGGGTGACGATTGTGCTGGAGGCGTGGCAATAAGTTCGGCACAGGTTGATGTCGTGGATCTGCGACTGCGCCAGGTCGGTGGCTCGCGGATCGACATGGAGATCAGTGCGCGGCTAGCCGACCCGCCGCCGGGGCTCGAAGGGGTTGCCCGCGTATTTCGTCAAACGGTCTATGTTCGATCCGGACAGGTGAATTGAGATGGCCGTCACTTCTGTCGTTCACCTGCCGCAGCGGATTATCCGCAGCAACCGGCGTGTTCGCGGTACGGTGCTGCTGGTTGTCATTGTCTTGCTCCTTCTGGCTTCGCTCTTTGTTCTGCTCGGCCTCAACGTCAGCGTGTTTGAGCAGCGGACATCGGGCAATGACCTGCGGGCCCGGCTGGCACAGGAATTGGCGGACGCCGGTCTGACTCAAGGTATCGAGTTCTTCAATGCGCGACGGGATCTGGTACTGAATGGCGAGAGGTGGACGCTCTGCGGCCCGAATGAGACGGAGTTTCCTTGCGGTGCAGTACCGGCTGCGCGACGCGGCACCATGTTCAAATATCATGCCCCGGGTACCACGGGAGCCATTCTGGCGGATCGCCTCCTCCCGCTGGATGCGCCGATCACTTCCATCGGAGGTTTCGATGCGAGCCAGCAGGTTGGAGCGGTGCTGTGCCGCGTGGCCCCCCCAGCCGGTCCCGGTGCTCCGACCACCTGTGCCACCGACTTGGCTTCGGCTTCCCCGACCTGGGCGATCACGGTCGTTTCCAGGGGGCAGCTGACGAATGAGGGCTCGAGCGCCACTGTCACCCAGACATTTGGCGGATTCAATCTGTTCGCGATGGGGCCGAACGCCCCCCCTGTCGTTGCTTCGGGCACAGTGACCGTCGGTGGTGCCCTCAGTATCGTCGCGGCCCAGCTGCCGCAGGGCCCGGTGTCGGTATGGACCCGACTGGCGGTGGAAAAAAACGGCACCCCGCGGACCTGCCAGTTCCATGCTTTCCTGCGCCAGGGTGGCAGTGGCAACAGTTCGGACCTGCCAAGAGTCGAGCAAGGCACCGAGATCTGCCACTCCTGCCGTTGTCCGGGTGATGACTCGTTGTCTTTCCCGAAAGCCGGTAACGAGGCCTGTCAAGGCAGCGATATCGTCGACATCGACAACAATGCCCCGAACTCCCCGGGCTGCCCGGTGGAGCCGAATCTGGACATCCGGCGTGAGGAGTTCCCGAAAGATCTGTTCGCCTTCGTCTTCGGGCAGAGAGCGTGGGACGATATCGAGCGTGACGGGATTCCTCCGGGATCTCCCTGTACCTATGAAGCCAAGGATTGCCATTTCGGCGAGACCCGGCGCGTTTCGCTCTGCACCTATCCGCATCCTGCCACCGGTGCGCTGACCACGGCGCTGCTGCCCGAGGACACCTGTTTCCTGCTGAACATCAGGAACAAGATCCACATCGGTGACGGCATCGATGACCAGGCGCAATGCGATGCCTTGGGGCCGAGCACCCGGGGACTGGTATGGGTGCATAGCCAGCCGATCGGTGATCTCCCTGGCTATACATGTGGCCGGATTCGTCAGATCGAGATCGGCAGTCCGACTGGTCCTGTGGCGCTGATCCATGATGGTGCGCTGACCCAAGTCAACGGCCTGATCCTCTACGGGCTGCTGTTCCTGCGCGAACCGAACGGCAACCTCACCCTGGACAAGAACACTGGCGGTACGGCCGACTTCGGAATCAACGGCAACGCCATTGTTTACGGCGCAGTGGTCGTGCAAGGGAAGGTTACTTCGGGTGGTGGCGGCAATGCCGCAATCGTCTACAAGGGGGACGTGCTGAGTGCGCTAGTGAATGACCCGTCCAACTTCAACACCAGCTCGCTGCCGGCTTCGTGGACCGACCGGCTGCGGTATTGAGGACATGCCATGAGACGCATTGCCGCCAGCATGGGGTCGCGGGAGCGCGGTCTGACCCTGATCGAGGCGATGATTGCCGTGGTCATCCTGGCTACCGGCCTGCTGGCCTTGGCGGCGCTGCAAAGTGCCATCATTCGCAACAGTGCCGACGCCAAGGTGCGCTCGGTGATGATGGCCTATGCCCAGGGCGAACTGGATCGGCTGCGCCTTGCGGGTGCAGCCACCTTGGCGAACTCGACCAAGAACAGCGCGACCATTGCCGATCCCAATGATCCGCTGCGGCTCGCAGTCGCAGCGGCAGGCTTGGCAAGCGCGCAACAGACGGTGACGGTCACGCAGTTCGTCTACAACCAGGCTACGGGGGTCTTCGAGCAGAGCGGCGCTGCGCCCGGGGATCGCCCCTATTTCAAACGGGTCGACATGCAACTGGCCTGGACCGATGCAACCGGCGGCGCTCGCAATCTGCAGCTTTCCACGGCGATGAGTGTGCTGGCTCTGGGATCAAGCCCCGTCCTGGTCGACCGTCAGCCATCGGAGGATTCATCGCAGCAGCCTGTCATTCGCCGCCCTTCCCCGGTCACCGAGGGCATGATCCCGATTGCTCTCGGCGACGGACAGGAGACTGCTGCCACCAATCCGAGGCCACAGCTTGTGGGGCGGGACCGTGACACGCTGGTGGCGGATACCCGCTTCGAAGTCCTGACCTATGACCCCAATGACAATCTGGGGGACGCACGATTCGCGCGCATCAACAAGCGCATCGAAACCGCGCTCGTGGGCTGTACGTGTCAGACCGGGCTAGGTGGATTCCCGACCGGCGGGAACAGCCCGAATGTCAATGTCATCCTGAGAGAAAGGGCATTCCGCCCGACCTACTGGGATGGCACCAGCTACACATCGCCGAAGCCGGCAGGCACGCCGGTTTCAAGCCCCAGTCTGAGTGTGCAGCAGAGTGAGCTGTGCAACGAATGCTGCCGCGACCACCGTGACCAAGTCGGGGTGGATGGGGCGAAGTTCAACCCTTGGTCCGCGACGCATGACCATTACGATGCCGAAGGCAACCGGGTTGCATCGGGCACCTATGTCGAGGCCTGTCGCCTGATCCGGGTGGATGGTCTTTGGCGCGTGGCACCGGATCCGCGGTTGGACGATCTCTCTCTCGTGGCTACCCGGACGTATCCGGAAACTACGGGGTCTGGGGTGCCACCTGCCGACAATAACCGAGCGACTGCCCCGCAGCTCTCCGAGTACGGGAAAAATGCCTACCTGAATTTCGCCTATCAGGCGGTGAAGGCATTGTTCTTCGACCGCAGCACGTTCGACCGGGAGTCCGCCCAGGCTGACAGTGGGCTGAATCAGCCCGACTATATCCCCATCAAGGCAGGTGACCGACGCTGGCTGCATGCGCGCGGGCTGCTTCGCGACTATCTGGAGCCGCCTGCGCTGGCGCGACTGGACAAAGCCAAGGAAAGCTGCACGGCGGCTGACGACACGGGGCGTGCCCAGTGTGTGCTTCCATTCTCGCCGATGGCGACCGTCAACGTCACCGAGCTGGCAGTCTGGTCGGGGACGAGTGGCAGCAGCACGGGCCTGGTCCCGCCTCTCGGACTCGAATCGAACTATGCCCTGGCGTCCATGCGCAGGTATCCTTCCGCATTGGCACTGGTGTCCCCAATCAGTCCATTCGACGGCGATGGGCCCTTGGTCGACGAGCAGTTGTTCCTGCTCAGTGCTGGTACCGTTCCATCTTCCTCCTCGTGGCTGCAGGTGGCCAGCCCGACCCGTGTGCTGTTCGGAGATCCGAACAACCCCTCTCGCGGTTTTGCCACGATGCCCGGCGGGCATCGTTTCACCGTGAATTGGAGTGGCGTCCCCCGGGCGACCAACAACAACAAGTCCGATGACCCGAGCGTGGAAGTCGGAAGGGATTCCAGTGCACCCTGTGATCCCAGTCAGGCTAGGAACACCAGCAACCCCTACAGCTGCCGCAGCGCGACGACCAGTGCGGTCGAGCTGGTGATGGGGGGCTACAACTACCTGCGTACCGCGAGCGGCAACATCAACAACCCCTGCCCGGGGGCTGCCAATAACGACAAGATCGGGCAGGGACAGGCCAAGTGTGTGGCCTACACACTCACCGGGTTGCAGGTGGACGGCGCGCTGGTGTCGCCGCTCATGGTGACCCAGGTAGGGGCCGCCCCGGGCACGCCGGGAGAGAAGATTTTGGTCACTCTGCCGAGCATCCGGTCGAGCCCGCTCGAAAGCAGCGTGACGATCAGCTTCAGCGAGAGCGAGCGGAATGCGACCGCGGTATGCCAGGGCAGCACCTTTACCGGCTGGAGCTGTGATTGAGCATGAAAAAAGGCCTGCATTTCTGCAGGCCTTTTCAGTATCTGGCGCCCGAAGTTGGACTCGAACCAACGACCCCCTGATTAACAGTCAAGTGCTCTAACCGGCTGAGCTATTCGGGCGGGGGCGCATATGATGGCGGGCGGCTCGGGCGACGTCAACACCCGGGGCGACGTGCAAGCGACTCCGGGGGCGCTTTGCCCGCCGCGAAGCCACTCAGCGCAGGCAGGTGCGGGCGATGGCTTCGGCGCTCGGTTCGCCGTAGCGCATCCGGCCCTGGTTGTTCAGCACCAGCGTCTGCGCCTTGGCCGGACCACGGCCGTCGCAGAGGGTGAAGGTGACATTGGAGCCGGCGTTGCCGCCGTGGGCCTGAAAGACGATGCGCTTGCGGCCTTCGGTGGAGCGCAGCCGCACCTTGCCGCCGAGGGCGGGCTGGTGGCGGATCAGGCGCTCGTCGGCGCTGCGCTCGCGGTTGCCGTCGCCGTCGAGGAAGGCGATCCAGCCGTCGCTCCAGTCGGCGCTGTCGAGGCAAGCGGTGCCGTCGGCGCTCGGGCACAGCACGGCGCGCTGGCCGCTGAGGGTGGCCTTGTTCACCGCTTCGACGAAGGTGCCGAGCAGCGCCGCGCGGGCATCCTGGCTGCGCGCCGCTTCGAAGGCGCCGCCGATGGCCGGGATGGCGACGCCGAACAGGATGGCGGCGATGGTGAGGGCGATCAGCAGCTCGATCATGGTCAGTCCGCGGGCCTGGGTGTGCATGGCCGGTCCTCCGTGTGGGCTTGGGGACAGGCTGTATGGCTGCCGGGCGCGCTGGCATCGGCGCGGGTCGGCGCGTGGGGTAGGAGTTTTTCGCTGCGGCTGTCGGTTTCCGGAGCGGTCCCGATCGCGGCTGTCCGTGGGTGGCTGACGAGGGAGCGGCTGCTGGGAGCGGCCATGGCGGTGATGCGGCGCCCGACGTGCCCCATCGTCGTCATGGCGGCTTCCGCGCAGGGCGCCGGCAGGATGGGCGCGGCTTGCCGGCATGGGTGACACGCCACGGCAGCGGGCCGTGCGTCCGGCCGGGTGCCGTACTCGACGCGGTCTATACTGACCGTTTGGCAGCCTGCACAGACCGATGGACGACCGTTTCGAACTCGTCGCGCCCTACCAGCCCGCCGGCGATCAGCCGGAGGCGATCCGGCGTCTGGTCGAAGGCTTCGAGTCGGGCCTGGCGCACCAGACGCTGCTGGGCGTCACCGGCTCGGGCAAGACCTACACCATCGCCAACGTGGTGGCGGCGGTGCAGAAGCCGACCCTGGTGCTGGCGCCCAACAAGACGCTGGCGGCGCAGCTGTATGGCGAGTTCCGGCAGTTCTTCCCGCACAACGCGGTGGAGTATTTCGTCAGCTATTACGACTACTACCAGCCCGAGGCCTACATCCCCTCCACCGACACCTACATCGAGAAGGACAGCAACATCAACGAGCACATCGAGCAGATGCGGCTGTCGGCGACCAAGGCGCTGCTGGAGCGGCGCGACGCGCTGATCGTGGCCACGGTGTCGGCCATCTACGGCCTGGGCGACCCCAGCGAGTACCACCGGATGGTGCTGCACATGGTGCGTGGCGAGCGCATCGACCAGCGCGAGCTGATCCGCCGCCTGACCGAGATGCAGTACACCCGCAACGAGTTCGAGCTGCGCCGCGGCGCCTACCGGGTGCGCGGCGAGACCATCGACGTGCACCCGGCCGAGTCCGAGATGGAGGCGCTGCGGATCGAGCTGTTCGACGGCGAGATCGAGGCGCTGTCGCTGTTCGACCCGCTCACCGGCGAGGTGCTGCGCAAGCTGCCGCGCTACACCATCTATCCCAAGTCGCACTATGTGACCACGCGGCGCACGGTGCTGGAGGCCATCGACACCATCAAGGCCGAGCTGCGCGAGCGGCTGGAGGCGCTCTACAAGGCCAACAAGCTGGTCGAGGCGCAGCGGTTGCAGCAGCGCACCACTTACGACCTGGAGATGCTGGCCGAGGTCGGCTTCTGCTCAGGCATCGAGAACTATTCGCGCCATCTCACCGGCCGCATGCCGGGCGAGCCGCCGCCCTGCCTGTTCGACTACCTGCCGCCGGACGCGTTGCTGGTGGTGGACGAGTCGCACGTCACCATTCCCCAGCTCGGCGCCATGTACAAGGGCGACCGCTCGCGCAAGGAGACGCTGGTGGAGTTCGGCTTCCGCCTGCCCTCGGCGCTGGACAACCGGCCGCTGAAGTTCGAGGAGTGGGAGCGCCGCTCGCCGCGCAGCATTTTCGTTTCCGCCACGCCGGGGCCCTACGAGCTGGAGAAGTCGCGGGGGCAGGTGGTGGAGCTGGTGGTGCGGCCCACCGGCCTGGTCGATCCCGAGGTCGAGATCCGTCCGGTGGCCACCCAGGTGGATGACCTGCTGTCGGAGATCCGCCAGCGCGTCGCGCTCGGCGACCGCGTGCTGGTGACCACGCTCACCAAGCGCATGGCCGAAAACCTCACCGACTACCTGGCCGAGCACGACGTGCGTGTGCGCTACCTGCATTCGGACGTGGAGACGGTCGAGCGCGTGGAGATCATCCGCGACCTGCGCCGCGGCGTTTTCGACGTGCTGGTCGGCATCAACCTGCTGCGCGAGGGCCTGGACATGCCCGAGGTGTCGCTGGTGGCGATCCTCGACGCCGACAAGGAGGGTTTCCTGCGCTCCACCGGCTCGCTGATCCAGACCATCGGCCGCGCCGCGCGCAACGTGCGCGGCAAGGCGATCCTCTACGCCGACACGGTCACGCGCTCGATGCAGGCGGCGATCGACGAGACCGACCGCCGTCGACAAAGGCAGCTCGCATACAACGCCGCTCACGGCATCGTGCCCCGGACCATCGTGCGGCCGGTGACCGACATCATGGAAGGCGCGCGCGCCGAGGCCGGCGAGGAAAAGGCGCGCGGCCGTGGCAAGGCCCGCAAGGTGGCCGAGGAGAAGGCCGATTACGCCCGCATGTCACCGGCCGAACTCTCCGCCACCCTGCGCCGGCTCGAGCAGCAGATGTACAAGCACGCTCAGGATCTGGAATTCGAGGAGGCGGCCCGCCTGCGCGACGAGATCCACCGCATCAAGGAGCAGGGCTTGATCGCCTGAGGGGCGCTCGGTTGGTCGGTTCGCCGTGCTGGAGCCACTGTCTTCATGCCCCGTCTTCGGCCCCTACGGCGCGTAGCGCCGCCGGGCTCGCGTGCCTGTGGGTCTCTCGCGAACTGGCCGGTGTGTTGTGTTGGGGTTTCGTGCGTCTGTGGATATCTCGCTAACTGGCCGGCCCTTCGGGCCGGGGGTTCCGTCCGCCTGCCGGCGGCCGGGTTACTTTTCTTTGCTTGCCCGACGCGGCTTCGGACGGTGCCTCGCGAGCACACATCCCTGTGGCGCCCGCCGGCCAGCACATCCGTGTGCTGGCGCAAACGTCGCCGGCCTCCCTGCCGGCGACCCTTCGGGCTGTTCCTCCGCGCGCCCGCCGCCGCTCAGGGGCCCCGGAAGAGCGGGCGGGCT
>NZ_JACHHX010000006.1 GCF_014202935.1 Rehaibacterium terrae
TCGCGGCTGCGCCTTCGCTGCGCTCGGTCCGGTTCTTGTCCATCGGCTCGCAGGTTCGCTCCACGCTTCCTCCCCACGGTCGGTCGCCCTTCCGCAGTTGCGCTTCGCTTCGCTCGCTGTGGCCAGCTCGCGGGAGGACTTGCACCTCCAAGAGTGCGCCCGTGCCGGGCGCACCGAAGAAAAAGGCGGGCCGAAGCCCGCCTTTTTCGTGTACCGCGGAAGCCGCGATGCTTACGCGTCGGCGCCTTCCTCGTTCACGGCCTTCATCGACAGGCGGATGCGGCCCTGCTTGTCGACTTCCAGCACCTTGACCTTGACGATGTCACCTTCCTTGAGCTTGTCGGACACCTTCTCGACGCGCTCGTTGGAGATCTGCGACACGTGCACCAGGCCGTCCTTGCCCGGCAGGATGGTCACGAAGGCGCCGAAGTCCATCAGCTTGGCCACCTTGCCTTCGTAGATCCGGCCCGGCTCGACGTCCGAGGTGATCTGCTCGATGCGCGACTTGGCGGCCTCGGCGGCGGCGCGGTTGACCGAGGCGATGACGATGGTGCCGTCGTCCTGGATGTCGATCTGGGTGCCGGTCTCCTTGGTGATCGCCTGGATGGTCGAGCCGCCCTTGCCAATGACCTCGCGGATCTTGTCCGGGTGGATCTTCATGGTCAGCAGGCGCGGGGCGAACTCGGACAGCTCGGCGCGCGGCGCGCTGATGGCCTTGGCCATCTCGCCGAGGATGTGCAGGCGACCGTCCTTGGCCTGGGCCAGGGCGATCTTCATGATCTCCTCGGTGATGCCGTCGATCTTGATGTCCATCTGCAGGGCGGTGACGCCCTCGGCGGTGCCGGCGACCTTGAAGTCCATGTCGCCCAGGTGGTCCTCGTCACCGAGGATGTCGCTGAGCACGACGAAGCGGTCGGCTTCCTTGATCAGACCCATGGCGATGCCCGCCACCGGCGCCTTGATCGGCACGCCCGCATCCATCATCGCCAGCGAGGAGCCACACACCGAGGCCATCGACGAGGAGCCGTTGGACTCGGTGATCTCGGACACGCAGCGGATGGTGTACGGGAACTGCTCCATGGTCGGCATGACGGCCTGCACGCCGCGCTTGGCGAGACGCCCGTGGCCGATCTCGCGGCGCTTCGGGCCCATCATGCGGCCGGCCTCGCCGACCGAGTACGGCGGGAAGTTGTAGTGGAACAGGAAGTGTTCCTTCGATTCACCCTCGATCGCGTCGATGATCTGGCCGTCGCGCGCGGTACCGAGCGTCAGGGTGACCAGCGCCTGGGTCTCGCCACGGGTGAACAGCGCCGAGCCGTGGACACGCGGCAGTATGCCGGTGCGCACGGTGATCGGACGGATCGTGGTCAGGTCGCGGCCGTCGATGCGGACCTTGGTGTCGAGCACCGCGGAGCGCATGGTCTGGTACTCGAGCTCACCGAACTCCTTGCTCATCTCGCCGGCCGACCAGCCGTTCTCCTCGGCCTGCGCCTTGAGCGACTCGATGACCTCCTTCTTCAGCGCCGAGATGGCGTCGCGGCGCTGCAGCTTGTCGCGGATCTGGAAGGCTTCGGACAGACGGTTGCCGACGGCGGCGCGGAGCGCGGCGATCATGGCTTCGTTCTTGGCCGGCGGCTGCCAGTCCCAGTGCTTGACGCCGACTTCGGCGGCGAACTCGTTGATGGCCTGGATGACGGCCTGCATCTGCCGGTGACCGAACATCACCGCGCCGAGCATCACGTCTTCGGACAGCTCCTTGGCCTCGGACTCGACCATCAGCACGGCATTCGCGGTGCCGGCGACGACCAGGTCGAGCTGCGAGCCCTGCAGTTCGGTGGTGGTCGGATTGAGCAGGTACTGGCCGTTGGCGTAGCCGACGCGGGCAGCACCGATCGGCCCCTTGAACGGCACGCCGGACAGCGCCAGGGCGGCCGAGGCGCCGATCATCGCCGGGATGTCGCCGCTGACCTCGGGGTTCATCGAGAGCACGGTGGCGATGACCTGCACCTCATGGCGGAACTCTT
Source organism: Rehaibacterium terrae (assembly GCF_014202935.1). GTDB lineage: Bacteria > Pseudomonadota > Gammaproteobacteria > Xanthomonadales > Xanthomonadaceae > Rehaibacterium > Rehaibacterium terrae. The sequence continues at coordinate 2,025 of NZ_JACHHX010000006.1, forward strand.
CCGGGAACAGCGGGCGGATCGGACGGTCGATCAGGCGCGAGACCAGCGTCTCGCGCTCGGTCGGGCGGCCCTCGCGCTTGAAGAAGCCGCCGGGGATGCGGCCGCCGGCGTAGAACTTCTCCTGGTAGTCGACCGTGAGGGGGAAGAAGTCCATGCCCTCACGGACGGTCCTGTTGCCCACCGCGGTCACCAGCACCACGGTATCGGCCATCTTGACGATGACCGCACCACTGGCCTGGCGGGCGATCTCGCCCGTCTCCAGCGTGACCTGGTGGTTCCCGTACTGGAAGGTCTTGGTTACTTTCGCCACGTTTTCATTCCTTCAGTCTGATGAGGCGGGGACGGCACCCTTGCCGGCCCCCGCCGGACCGCGGCCCAAACCGCGGTCCAAAAAAAACCGCGGCGCATTTCTGCGCCGCGGGGAGATGCGGATCAGCGGCGGATGCCGAGGCGCTCGATCAGGGTCTTGTAGCGCTCCGCGTCCTTGCCCTTGAGGTAGTTCAGCAGGCGGCGACGCTGGTTGACCAGCTTGAGCAGGCCGCGACGGCCGTGGTGGTCCTGCTTGTGGACCTTGAAGTGCTCGGTCAGCTGCTCGATACGGGCGGACAGCAGGGCGACCTGCACTTCCGGCGAGCCGGTGTCGTTCGGCGCGCGCTTGAATTCTTCGATGATCTTGCCGGTGTCGATGGACATGTTTACCTCGTTGGATGCGCGACCTGCAGGAACGCCGCTACGCGGCGACGCACCGCCTGGCCCGCCGTTGATGGAAAAAATCGCTGGGTTAGCCGTGAAATTGTAGCCCGGACAGGGTTTTGCGAACAAGGGCGCTAGCAGGCTGTTGGAAAACAGCCTGCCAGGCGAGCCAGGGATGGCTCGCAACGCAGATCGATCACTGCAAGTGGTTGATCTGTCGGGAGCGAGTCCGGACATGTGCCGGACTCGCGACTTGAAAAACGCACAGGACGTGCGTTTTCAACAGGCTGCTAGTCCGCCACGCCCGGCTTGGCGGCTTCGGCCGCCCAGCGGAACAGCCGCTGCGGGCGCAGGCAGCCGTCCAGGCCGATCTCGCCCAAGCCCAGCACACGGCCCGCCCGGCCGAACACGGCGACCGGGCCCGGCGTGGCGCCCTCGGCCAACCGCAGGGTCTGCCCCTGTCCCAGCCGACGCGCCTGTTCAGGTTCCAGATCGATCCGCCGCCAATCACCCAGCCCGGCTTCGACCGGCAACAGCAGCGCCTCCCGCCCGGCCTCGTCCAGTGCTTCCAGCCTGTCCAGCGTGGTCATGGCAGGTTGCCGGAACGGATCGACCCAGAGCCGGCGCAACTCGAGGATATGGGCGCCGCAGCCCAAGGCCTCGCCCAGGTCGCGCACCAGGCTGCGGATGTAAGTACCCGGGCCGCACTCCACCTCCAACCGCAACCGGTCACCGTCGCGACCGAGCAGTTCCAGGCGGAAGACCTCGACCTCGCGCTCGCCGACCGTCACCTGCTCGCCGCGGCGGGCCTTGGCGTACAGCGGCTCGCCGCCCTGCTTGAGCGCCGAATAGACCGGCGGACGCTGGCGGATGCGGCCGCGCAGCCGTGTCAGTGCGTGCTCGATCGCGGCATCGTCGAACGCCGGTACCGGCCGCTCGCGCAGCACCTGGCCCTCGGCATCCTCGGTGTCGGTGGTGACACCCAGCCTGGCCACCGCCAGGTAGGCCTTGCGCGAGCCCAGCAGATGGCCGGCCAGCTTGGTGGCCTCGCCAAAACAGATCGGCAACAGGCCGGTGGCGAGCGGATCCAGGCTGCCGGTATGGCCGGCCTTGGCCGCACGCAGCAGGTGGCGCGCGCGCTGCAATGCCTGGTTCGAGCTGATGCCACGCGGCTTGTCGAGCAGCAGGATGCCGTCGAGGTCGCGGAAAACGGTGCGCTGGCGGTGGGTCATTCGCAGGAGCGGATCGTGACTTCGGTCGATGCATGGGAGCGGCCATGACCGCGACCGGAGTGCCATGCCGGGCTCATCGCGGCCATGCCCGCTCCCACGCAACCCGTCCTGCGCTCACGCGACGGGATCAGCCGCGGTCGAGGTCGCGCAGCAGATTGTCGATGCGCTCGCCGCGATCGACCGAATCGTCGTAGTGGAAGTGCAGCTCCGGAATGCTGCGCATGTGCAGCATACGGCCCAGACGGAAGCGGAATTCGCGTGCCAATTCCCGCAGCGCGGCCACGGCCTCGGCCGACTTCTCCGGCTGCAGCGCGGTGACGAACACCTTGGCGTGCGCCAGATCGCGGGTGACCTCGACGTCGGACACGCTCACCGACGGCAGCCCGTGCTCGCGCACGGCCTCGTGCACGAGCTGGCCCAGCTCGCGGCGGAGCTGGGCCGATACCCGGTCGGTCCGATGGAAGGTCTTCCGGCTCAATGCATCAGTCCCGTGCGATCACAGCGTGCGCTGGACTTCGATGCGCTCGTAGCACTCGATGTGGTCGCCGACCTTGACGTCGTTGTACTGCTTGACGCCAATGCCGCACTCGGTGCCCATGCGCACTTCGTCGACGTTGTCCTTGAAGCGACGCAGCGACTCCAGCTCGCCCTGGAAGATGACGGTGTTGTCGCGCAGCACGCGGATCGGCTTGTTCCGCTTGACCACGCCCTCGATCACCATGCAGCCGGCGACCGCGCCGAACTTGGAACTGCGGAACACCTCGCGGACCTCGGCGATACCGATGATCTCCTCGCGCACCTCCACGCCGAGCAGGCCGGAAGCCACCTGCTTCACCTGGTCGATCACGTCGTAGATGATCGAGAAGTAGCGCAGGTCCAGGCCGTTGGCCTCGATGACCCTGCGCGCCGAGGCGTCGGCGCGGACGTTGAAGCCGATCACCACCGCCTTCGATGCCGCCGCCAGGGTGGCATCGGACTCGGTGATGCCGCCCACGCCGGCCACGATCACGTTGATCCGGATCAGCTCGTTGGACAGGTTGGTCAACGCGTCGCGCAAGGCCTCGACCGAACCCTGCACGTCGGCCTTGACGACCAGGTTGAGGACCTGCTGCTCCCCGCCCTGGCCCATCTGTGCCATGATGTCCTCCATCCGGCTGCCGGCCTTGGCGACCAGGCGCGTTTCGCGGCGCTTGGCCTCGCGCTGCTGGGCCACGTCCTTGGCCAGGCGCTCGTCCTCGACCACGACGAAGTCGTCGCCGGCTTCGGGCACGCCGGACAGGCCCAGCACCACCACCGGGATCGACGGCCCGGCCTCGCTGACTTGCCGGCCGGTCTCGTCGAACAGCGCGCGGACGCGGCCGTACTGCACGCCGCAGACCAGGAAGTCGCCCTTCTTGAGCGTGCCGGACTGCACCAGCACCGTGGCGACCGGACCGCGGCCCTTGTCGAGCGAGGACTCGACCACCACGCCGGTGGCGCGACCGTCGCGCACGGCCTTCAGTTCCATGACCTCGGCCTGGACCGAGATCGCGTCGAGCAGGGCGTCGATGCCCATGCCGGTCTTCGCCGACACCGGCACGAACTGGGTGTCACCGCCCCATTCCTCGGGGATGACATCGTGGTTGGCGAGCCCCTGCTTGACGTTGTCCGGGTTGGCGTCGGACTTGTCCATCTTGTTGATGGCGACGATCAGCGGCACGCCGGCGGCCTTGGCATGCTGGATCGCTTCGACCGTCTGCGGCATCACGCCGTCGTCGGCGGCGACCACCAGCACGACGATGTCGGTGAGCTTGGCACCGCGCGCGCGCATCGCGGTGAACGCGGCATGGCCCGGCGTGTCGAGGAAGCTGATGACACCCTTGGGCGTCTGGACGTGGTAGGCGCCGATGTGCTGGGTGATGCCGCCCGCCTCACCCGAGGCGACCTTGGTGCGGCGGATGTAGTCCAGCAGCGAGGTCTTGCCGTGGTCGACATGACCCATGATGGTGACCACCGGCGGCCGCGGTTCGGGCGTGCCCTGCGCGGCCTCGGCATGCGCCTGCAGCGCCAGCTCGGCGTCGTCCTCATGGGCGCGCACGGCCTTGTGGCCGAGTTCCTCGACCACCAGCACGGCGGTGTCATGGTCGATGGTCTGGTTGATGGTGGCCATCACGCCCATCTTGAACAGCGCCTTGACCACTTCGCTGCCCTTGAGGGCGAGCTTCTGGGCGAGGTCGGCAACGACGATGGTGTCGCCGATGGCGACCTCGCGCGACACCGGCGCGGTGGGACGCGAGAAACCGTGCTGACCGGAGGCCTGACGGCCGTGCTCCGGTCCACGCGCCTTGCCGCCCTTCTTGCGGCTGGCGCCGCGGCGGGCACGCTCGGAGTCGGACAGGTGCAGCTGCCCGCCGGTATAACGGCCGCGCCCCTCGTCCTCCTCGCCGCCTTCGCGGTGGCCGTGGCCGCGGGCGGCCTTGTGGCGGTGCGCCTTGTCGTCGCGCGCGGGCAACGGCGCGGCCGTGCGCGGCGGCGCGGCCGGCGTCCGCGCCGGCGCTGGGGCCTCGATGGCGGGCTCGTCGGTGCGACGCGCTTCGGCGGCCTCACGCGCCAGGCGCTCGGCCTCCTCGGCCTCGCGGCGGCGGGCCTCCTCCTCGGCGCGCTTGCGCTCGGCCTCCAGCCGCGCGGCCTCCTCGGCCTCCTGCTGGCGGCGCGATTCCTCGAGCTTGCGCAACGCTTCCTCGCGCTCGGCGTCGACCGGCGAAGCCTCCTCGACCACGCTGCGCTTGACGTAGGTGCGCTTCTGGCGAACCTCGACGGCCACCGTGGTCTTGCTCTTGCCGGCCGCGACGGTCAGCTCCTGCACCTTGCGGCGCTTGAGCGTGATCTGCCTCGGCGCGGCCTCCTCGGCGGCCGTTTCGGACTTGCCGTGGGTGCGCCGCAGGAAGCCGAGAAGCTTCATCTTCTCGGTCGGGGTCACCAACTGGTCCGGCCCGCTGAAGCTCATGCCGGCCTCGGCAAGCTGCTCAAGGAGCTTCTCGACCGGGGTGCCGACCAGCTTGGCGAGCGTACGTACGGTGACTTCGGACATGTGACTTCCTGTTCCTGGGCGTCTGGGCGCCCGCTGGGGCGCCCGGTTCAAGCAAGCGTGCTCGACTCAAGCGAGCGATTGTACAGCCTGGCCGGCCATGCCGGCGCGGCTCATTCGAACCAGTGCTGGCGCGCGGCCATGATCAGGGCCGCGGCGCGCTCCTCGTCCATGCCTTCGATGTCGAGGATCTCGTCCACCGCCAGGTCGGCGAGGTCGTCACGGGTGACGATCCCGCGCGCGGCCAGGGCGTAGGCGGTCGCCTCGTCCATGCCGTCCAGCGCGAGCAGATCGGGGTCGGGCTTGTGCTCCTCCAGCTCCTCCTCGGCCGCCAGCGCCTCGGTCAGCAACGCGTCGCGGGCACGGGCGCGCAACTCTTCGACGATATCCTCGTCGAAGCCCTCCACCGCCAGCAGCTCGCCGACCGGCACGTAGGCGATCTCCTCGACGGTGCTGAAGCCCTCGGACACCAGGATGCCGGCGATTTCCTCGTCCACTTCCAGCTTGTCCATGAACAACTGGCGGGCGGCGGCCTGCTCGGCCTCCGTCTTGGCGGTGACCTGGTCCTGGGTCATCACGTTGAGCTGCCAGCCGGTCAGCCGGCTGGCCAGGCGCACGTTCTGGCCGCCCTTGCCGATCGCCTGGGCGAGCTTGTCCTCGGCCACGGCGATGTCCATGGAGTGCTTCTCCTCGTCGACGATGATCGACTGGACCTCCGCGGGCGCCATCGCGTTGATCACGAACTGGGCCGGATTCTCGCTCCACTGGATGATGTCGATGCGCTCGCCGTTGAGCTCGTTCGACACCGCCTGCACGCGCGAGCCGCGCATGCCGATGCAGGCACCGATCGGATCGGTACGGTTGTCGTGGGCGATCACCGCGATCTTGGCGCGGTCGCCGGGGTCGCGGGCGGCGGCCTTGATCTCGACCAACCCCTGGCCGACCTCGGGCACCTCGAGCTTGAACAGTTCGATCATGAATTCCGGCGCGGCGCGCGAGATGAACAGCTGCGGGCCGCGGGTCTCGGCGCGCACGTCGTACAGGTAGCCGCGCACGCGGTCGCCCGGGCGCAGCACGTCGCGCGGAATCGCCTTGTCCTTGGGAATGAAGCCTTCGGCGTTGCCGCCCAGGTCGACGTAGACGTTGCCGCGCTCGACACGCTTGACGATGGCGGTGACCAGCTCGCCGACGCGGTTTTTCCATGCCTCGACGACCTGCGCACGCTCGGCCTCGCGAACCCGCTGCACGATTACCTGCTTGGCAGCCTGGGCAGCGATCCGGCCGAACTCCGGATTCTCGATCTTCTCCTCGATGAAGTCGCCGACCTGGACATCCGCCTTCTCCTCGATCGCGTCCATCAGACGGATCTGCCGGTCGGGAGACTCCATCACCACGTCATCGGGGACGACCTCCCAGCGGCGGAAGGTCTCGTAGCTGCCGTCCTTGGGGTTGATCGACACCCGGACCAAAACGTCCTGGTCGTGGTAGCGCTTCTTCGCCGCCGAGGCGAGCGCCGCCTCCATCGCCTCGAAGATGACCTCGCGCGGGACGCCCTTCTCGTTGGCGACCGCGTCCACCACCATCAACAGTTCCTTGCTCATGGCATAGCTCCAAATGCGGTCGGACCGCTCAAGATTTCCTGGAAGACTTTCCGGCGCGCCGCGCACGACCGGCGCCTGGCGCCGGCTCGGGCCTGGCCGGCGCCAGACCGAGCGCGACCAGGTCCGGCACCAGCCGGGCCTTGTCGATATTGCCGTGCGGCAGCGCGAATTCCTGCTCGTCGGCGACCAGCACGATGGTGTCGCCATCCACGCGGGCGATGATGCCCTGCAGGCGGCGGCGCCCGTCGATGGGCAGACGCAGCGACACTTTGGCCCGCTCTCCGGCGAAACGGGCGAACTGTGCCGGGGTGAACAGCGGCCGGTCGATGCCGGGCGAGGACACTTCCAGCGTGTACTGACCGCTGATCGGATCGTGAACGTCGAGCACCGCCGACACCTCGCGACTGACCGATTCGCAGTCGTCCAGCGTCACGTGCCGCTCGGGCGCGTCGATATACAGACGCAGCAGCGAGCGGCCGCTCGACGGCGCGAATTCCGCGCCCAGCAGCTCCAGCCCCAGCGAGGTCACGGTGGGGGCCAGCAGTTCGACGATTTCGGTCGCCTTGTCGCTCACGTCGGCTGTTCCTGTGCAATCGAGCGGGATGATTCCGCCAACAAAAAAGGGCCCGCAAGGCCCTTTCCGGTACGTCCTGGTTCCGGGGTGCCGCGCCCGGCCGGGCGATCACGGCACCAAGCCCCGGTAAGCAAAAGAGCCTCGCGAGGAGGCTCTTTCGTTACCAGAAACTGGTAGCGGGGGCAGGATTTGAACCTGCGACCTTCGGGTTATGAGCCCGACGAGCTGCCAGACTGCTCCACCCCGCAGCAGAGACCGCAATTATAGGAACGCACCGCGTGGTTGGCAAGCCTCTGGCCCCGGGGACGGCACGATCAGATTCCGAAGGCCCGCTGGCACCAGACCATGACCGGGCTCCAGGCCAAGCCCAGGCCAAGCAGCAGCAGCGCATTGACCGACAGCAGCCAGCGCAGGTGCGGATCGGCCGCCGGCGCGGGGCCGGTCTCACCCTCGGGCTCGTCGAAGTACATCGCCTTGATCACGCGCAGGTAGTAGAACGCGCCGATAACGGCGAACACCACACCGACGATGGCCAGCCAGATCATCCCGGCCTCGACCGCGGCGCGCAGCACCGCCAGCTTGGCCCAGAAGCCCAGGAAAGGCGGCACGCCGGCCAGCGAGGCCATGATGCACAGCACCAGCAGCGCGTGCCACGGATTGCGCGCGTTCAAGCCGCGGAAATCGGCGATGTTCTCGGCTTCGAAGCCCTTGCGCGAGAGCAGGATGATCGAGGCGAAGGCGGCGGCCGACATCAACGCATAGCTGATCGCGTAGAACATCGCCGCGGCGTAGCCCTGGGCGTCGGCCGCGGCCAGGCCCAGGAACAGGAAGCCGACGTGCGAGATCGTCGAATAGGCCAGCATGCGCTTGAGGTTGGTCTGCATCAGCGCGATCAGGTTGCCGGTGGCCAACGACAGCACCGCCAGCCAGGCGACCATGATCTGCCACTGTTCGCCCAGCGGACCGGCGGCGCCCTCCAGCAGCCGGTACGCCATGCCGAAGGCCGCCAGCTTGGGCGCCGAGCCGATGAACAGGGTGACCGGGGTCGGCGCGCCCTGATAGACATCCGGCAGCCACATGTGGAACGGGGCGGCGCCGAACTTGAAGGCGATGCCGGCCAGCACGAACACCACACCGAACATCAGCAGGGTCTTGTCGCCGTCGGCGGCGGCCGCGCTGTAGATGGCACCGAGGTCGAGCGAGCCGCCGGAGGCGCCGTAGATCATCGACATGCCGTACAGCAGCATGCCCGAGGCCAGCGCGCCGAGGACGAAGTACTTCATCGCCGCCTCGGACGCCAGGCGGTTGTCGCGGTCCATCGCCACCAGCGCGTAAGAGCTCAGCGCCAGCAACTCCAGGCCGAGGTAGACGGTGATCAGGTTGCCGGCCGAGACCAGGATCATCATGCCGAGCACCGCGAACAGCGTCAGCACGTAGAACTCGCCCTTGAACAGGCCGCGATCGACCAGCCACGGCTTGGCGTAGACGAAAGCGGCACCGGTGACCACGTAGATCACCAGCTTGAGCACGTCGCTGGCGGTGTCGCGGATGAACATGCCGCCGAAGGCGGTCGCGTCGGGCAGCGCGCCGGCACCCCCCTGGCGGAAGGTCAGGATGCCGGTGGCGATCAGGGTGAAGATGGCCAGGAAATGCACCAGGCCGCGGCGCTGGTCGCTGAGGAACAGGTCGAGCAACAGGATGGCGCAGGTCGCACCGAGCAGGAGCAGCTCGGGCGCAAGCAGCAGGAAGTCGGCGGAAGTCACCATGGGGTCGTGGTCCTTACAGCTTGCTGACGGCGAGCAGACGCACCAGCTCGACGATCGAGGCATCCATCAGGTCGGTCAGCGGCTTGGGCCACAGGCCGATCGCCAGCACACCGATGGCGAACACGACCAGTACCAGCGCCTCGCGTCCGTTGATGTCCTGCAGCTCGGCGACGTGCTGGTTGGCCACTTCGCCGAAGATCACCCGCTTGACCAGCCACAGTGTGTAGGCCGCGCCGAGGATCAGGGTGAAGGCCGCGGCGAAGGCCAGCCACGGGCTTTGCTGGAAGGCCGCCAGGATGACCATGAACTCGCCGACGAAGCCGGAGGTGCCGGGCAGGCCGGAGTTGGCCATCGCGAACAGCACGAAGAGCGTCGCGAACCACGGCATCGTGTTCACCACGCCGCCGTAGTCGCGGATCTGACGGCTGTGCACGCGGTCGTAGAGCACGCCCACGCAGGAGAACAGCGCACCCGAGATGAAGCCGTGCGAGATCATCTGCACCATCGCGCCCTGCAGGCCGAGCTGTGCCGCCGTCTGGTTGCCGTGCTCGCGCACCAGCGCGAAGGCGATGAAGGTGCCGAGGGTGACGAAACCCATGTGCGAGATCGACGAGTAGGCGATCAGCTTCTTCATGTCCTGCTGCGCGAGCGCGACCAGACCGATGTAGATCACCGCGATCAACGACAGCGCGATCACCAGCCAGGCCCACTCATGTCCCGCATCCGGCGTGATCGGCAGCGAGAAGCGCAGGAAGCCATAGCCGCCGATCTTGAGCATGATCGCGGCCAGGATCACCGAGCCGCCGGTCGGCGCCTCGACGTGCGCGTCGGGCAGCCAGGTGTGCACCGGGAACATCGGCACCTTGACCGCGAACGCCACCAGGAAGGCGAAGAACAGCCACATCTGCTCGGTGGCGCTGAGCGGCAGCGCGTACAGGTCGGCGAGCTGGAAGCTGCCGCCCTTCAGGTACAGGTACACCAGGCCGACCAGCATGAACACCGAGCCGAGGAAGGTGTACAGGAAGAACTTGATCGAGGCGTACACGCGCCTGGGGCCGCCCCAGACACCGATGATGATGAACATCGGAATCAGCATGCCCTCGAAGAACACGTAGAACAGGATGGCGTCCATGGCGCAGAACACGCCCACCATCAGGCCTTCGAGGATGAGGAACGCGGCGTAGTACTGGCTGACGCGCTGCTCGACCGAGCCCCAGGCGCCGATCAGCACCAGCACCGAGGTCAGCGTGGTCAGGATGATCAGCGCCACCGAAATGCCGTCGGCGCCGAGCGCGTACCAGATGTCGTAGCTCGGCACCCACTCGCGCCGCTCGACGAACTGCATGACCGCGCCGGTCGGGTCGTAGCCGGTGTACAGCGGCAGGCTCAGGGCGAAGGTGACGATCGCGACGACGAGCGCGAACCAGCGCGCCTGTGCCGGACGTGCGTTGCCGAACGCCAGGGTCGCGAAGCCGCCGAGGATCGGCAGCCAGATCAGCAGACTGAGCAGGGGCCAGGAGGACATCTGCGGCGCTTCCTTGTCTTTCTTGTCAGCTCAGCGCGCGGATCAGCACGGCCAGCATCACGATGAGGCCGAGGATCATGGCGAAAGCGTAGTGGTAGAGATAACCCGACTGGACACGGCGCACCACCGCGGCCACCCGGTCGACCAATGCGGCCGAACCGTTGACGATGGCGCCGTCGATCAGGCCGGTGTCGCCGGCCTTGTACGACACCTCGCCCAACTTGACGCCGCCCTTGGCGAAACCGTCGATCCAGAGCCTGTCGAAGCCGTACTTGTTCTCCAGCACCCGGTACGGCAGCGCGAACATTTGCTTCAGCCGGTCGGCCAGCGACGGGTTGAACAGATAAATGTACGTGGCTGCGGCGAAACCGGCGAAAGCCAGCCAGAACGCGGGCGAGGCCCAGAAATGCAGGCCGAAGGCCAGCGCGCCGTGGAACAGCTCGCGACCCACCACCGCCAGGGTGTCGTTGGCCTCGCGGACGAAGATCGCACCCTCGAAGAAATCCGAGAACAGCATCGGCCCGACGGTGAAGAAGCCGATCAGGATCGACGGGATCGCCAGCAGCACCAGCGGCAGGGTCACCACCCAGGGCGATTCGTGCGGCGTGTGGGCGTGATGATGGTCCTCATGCGCGTGCGCCAGCGCCTGCTCGTGCTCGGTGCTGTCGGCCTCGGGCGCCACGTAGTCTTGGCCGACCCGGTCGTGGAAGCGCTCCTTGCCGTGGAAAGTCAGGTACAGCAGGCGGAAGCTGTAGAAGCTGGTGACGAACACCCCCAGCAGCACCGCCCAGTAGGCATAGGCCTGCACCCAGCCGCCCCGCCCCATCGCCACCTTCACGGCCTCGATGATCGAGTCCTTCGAGTAGTAGCCGGAGAAGAACGGGAAGCCGACCAACGCCAGCGTGCCGATCAGGCAGGTGGCGTAGGTGACCGGCATGTACTTGCGCAGGCCACCCATGCGGCGCATGTCCTGCTCGTGATGCATGCCGATGATGACACTGCCCGCGGCCAGGAACAGCAGTGCCTTGAAGAAGGCATGGGTCATCAGGTGGTACACGGCGCCGGCGTAGGCCGACACGCCCAGCGCCACGGTCATGTAGCCCAGCTGCGACAGGGTCGAATAGGCCACCACCCGCTTGATGTCGTTCTGCACGATACCGATCAGGCCGGTGAAGAAGGCCGTGGTGGCGCCGATGAACAGCACGAAGGCCAGCGCGGTGTCGCTCAGCTCGAACAGCGGCGACATGCGGGCGACCATGAAGATGCCGGCGGTTACCATGGTGGCGGCGTGGATCAGCGCCGAGATCGGGGTCGGGCCTTCCATCGAGTCCGGCAGCCACACGTGCAGCGGCACCTGCGCCGACTTGCCCATGGCGCCGATGAAAAGACAGATGCAGATGAAGGTCGGCACCGACCAGTCGCGGCCGATCAGCTCGACCATCGTCAGGTGCTCGATCTCGGTCGCCCGAGCGAACACGGTGGCGTAGTCGAGCGTGCCGAACCAGTACAGGATGCCGGCAATGCCGAGCAGGAAGCCGAAATCACCGACACGGTTGACCAGGAAGGCCTTGAGGTTGGCGAAGATCGCCGTCGGCCGCTTGTACCAGAAGCCGATCAGCAGGTACGAAACCAGGCCCACCGCCTCCCAGCCGAAGAACAGCTGGAGGAAGTTGTTGCTCATGACCAGCATGAGCATCGAGAAGGTGAACAGCGAGATGTAGCTGAAGAAGCGCTGGTAGCCGGGATCCTCGTGCATGTAGCCGATGGTGTAGATGTGCACCAGCAGCGACACGAAGGTGACCACCACCATCATCATCGCGGTCAGACGGTCGACCATGAAGCCGACATGCGCGGAATAGCTGCCGATCTCGAACCAGGTGTAGATGTTCTCGTTGAATGGCGCGGCGCCGGCGAATGCAAGCTGGTAGAACACCTGTACCGACAGCGCGCAGCTGACCGCAACGCCGAGGATGGTGACCCAGTGGGCGCCGGCGCGGCCGATCTGCCGGCCGAACAGGCCTGCGACGATGGCGCCGAAAAGCGGCGCCAGCGCGATGACGAGCAGGGTGTTTTGGCTCAGCACCGGTTTACCCCTTCATCGATTCGATTTCGGCGACGTTGATCGTGCGCCGGTTGCGGAACAGCACCACCAGGATCGCCAGGCCGATCGCCGACTCGGCCGCGGCCACGGTGAGGATGAAGAACACGAAGACCTGGCCGTCGACGTCGCCCAGGAAGCGGGAGAAGCCGATGAAGTTGATGTTGACGGCGAGCAGCATCAGCTCGATCGCCATCAGCAGCACGATCAGGTTCTTGCGGTTGACGAAGATGCCGGCGACGGCGACGCAGAACAGCACCGCGCCCAGCGCGAGGTAGTGGCCCAGGCTGATCACGGGGTGTCCTCCTGCTTGCGCTCGGCGGCCATCTTCACAAGCCGCACGCGGTCCTCACGACGCACCATCACCTGCCGTGCCGGGTTCTGGTGCTTGGTACCCTTGCGACGACGCAGCGTGAGCATGATGGCGGCGATGATCGCCACGGTCAGGATCACGGCGGCCAGTTCGAATGGCAGGATGTAGTCGGTGAACAGCGCCTTGCCCAACCATTCGGTATTGCTCATGCCGGCGGCCAGTGCCGGATCCGGCGAAGTGATCTTCTGGCCGAAGCGCTGTACGCCGATCAGCGCGATCATCTCGACCGCCATGATCACCGCCACCAGCGCGGCCACCGGCAGGTAGCGGGCGAAGCCTTCGCGCATCGGTGTGGTGTTGATGTCGAGCATCATCACCACGAACAGGAACAGCACCATGACGGCGCCCACATAGACCAGCACCAGCGCGATGGCGAGGAACTCGGCCTCGGCCAACAGCCAGATGCAGGCGGTGGAGAAGAAGGTCAGCACCAGGCAGAGCACGGCGTAGACCGGGTTCTTGACGGTGATCACCGCCAGCGCGGACAGCACGGTGACGGCAGCGAAACCGTAAAAGGCGATCAGGGAGAAATCCATCGTGTTCTCCGGTCCTCAGCGGTAGGCCGCGTCGAGCGCCCTGCGCTCGGCGATCTCGGCCTCGAAGCGGTCGCCGATGGCCAGCAATTGCGGCTTGGTGACGATGTTCTCGCCGCGCTTCTCGAAGTGGTACTCGTAGATGTGCGTCTCGACGATCGAATCGACCGGACAGCTCTCCTCGCAGAAGCCGCAGAAGATGCACTTGAACAGGTCGATGTCGTAGCGCGTGGTACGGCGGGTGCCGTCCTCGCGCGGCGCCGAGTCGATGGTGATGGCCAGCGCCGGGCATACGGCCTCGCACAGCTTGCAGGCGATGCAGCGCTCCTCGCCGTTCGGGTAGCGGCGCAGCGCGTGCAGGCCACGGAAACGCGGCGACTGCGGGAACTTCTCGAACGGGTAATGCAAGGTGTACTTCGGCTTGAAGAAGTACTTCAGGGTGAGCCACAGCCCCTGGAGCAGCTCCAGCAGCAGCAGGCTCTTGAGGTAGTTGATGACGCGCTTCATTCGTTCGACCTCACTGGCCCGCGACGAACCAGCCCGCGTGCGCAGCCCAGGCGGCGACGAGGATCCAGACGATGGTGATGGGGATGAAGACCTTCCAGCCCAGGCGCATGATCTGGTCGTAGCGGTAGCGCGGGAAGGTGGCGCGGAACCACAGGAAGCAGAAGGCGAAGAAACCGGCCTTCAGGAACAGCCACAGGATGCTCGGCTGACCGAGGAAGGAATCCGTCCAGCCCTGGAACGGGCTCAGCCAGCCGCCCAGGAACAGCAGGGCCGCCAGGAAGCTGATCAGGATCATGTTGGCGTATTCGGCCAGGAAGAAGATCGCGAAGGCCGAACCGGAATACTCGACGTGGAAGCCGGCGACGATCTCCGACTCACCCTCGGCGACGTCGAAGGGTGCGCGGTTGGTCTCGGCCACGCCGGAGATGAAATAGATGACGAACAACGGCAGCAGCGGCAGCCAGAACCAGTCGAACAGCCCGGCCCCGCCCTTCTGCGCGTTGACGATCTCGCTGATGTTGAGCGTGCCGGCGGCGACCAGCACGCCGACCAGGGCGAAGCCCATGGCGATCTCGTAGCTGACCACCTGCGCGGCCGAACGCATGGCGCCGAGCAGCGCGTACTTGGAGTTGGACGCCCAGCCACCGAGGATGACGCCGTAGACGCCCATCGAGGTCATCGCCAGCAGGAACAGCAGGCCGGCATTGATGTCGGCCAGCACCAGCCCGTCCTCGAACGGCACCACCGCCCAGGCTGCGAGCGCCGGGGCCAGCGCCAGCACCGGCGCCAACCGGTACAGGAAGCCGTGCGCGTTGGTCGGAACGATCAGCTCCTTGAACAGCATCTTGAACACGTCGGCGAACGGCTGGATGAGGCCGATCCTCAGGCCGAACAGGTTGATGCCGCCGACGTAGGCCGGGCCGTGACGCACGTGCATCCAGCCGATCACCTTGCGCTCGGCCAGGGTGTAGAAGGCAACGGCAACGATGATCGGGACACTGATGAGCAGGATCTTCAGCAGCGTCCAGACCAGCAAGCCGAAGGTGCCGAAGGCGAGGAAGAACTCGCGGACGATCTCGATCACGCTCAGGCCCTCGTCACGGAAAGCACGCCGTGCGGCGCGATCGGCGCCGTGGCGTCGTAGCAGGATTCGATCCAGGCCGCGCCCTTGGCGACGGCGGCATCAACGGCCACCGGCAGCGCCGCGGTGCCGCGACCGTCGTCGACCTTGGCGATGGCGCCGGTGGACAGGCCGCGCGAAAGCGCATCCTCGGGGTGCAGCACCACGCGCGCGCCCTTCGTGAGCGGATGCGCGTTGAGCGCGGTGGCACGGCGCAGCACGGCGTCGGTCCGGTAGATCGGACGGGTGGCGATGCGCTCGAGTCCCTCGCCGGGGGCATGGACGACCGCCAGCCCCTGGCCGCAGGCGGCCGGCGTGGCCGTGAGCCGGTCGCGCAAGGCATCCAGCTCGACGAAGTCGAAGCCCGCCAGGCCAAGCGATTCGCCCAGCGCACGCAGC
Source organism: Rehaibacterium terrae (assembly GCF_014202935.1). Lineage (GTDB taxonomy): Bacteria > Pseudomonadota > Gammaproteobacteria > Xanthomonadales > Xanthomonadaceae > Rehaibacterium > Rehaibacterium terrae. Next base: position 17,513 of record NZ_JACHHX010000006.1, read on the forward strand.
ACCTTCCAGCCCGGGCGCGCCTCGCCCGGCAGCTTGCCGCCGGCGCGGGTGGACTGGTCGATGCCATCGACGTTGGTGAGGGTCGCCTCGATCTCGGGCGTCAGGCCGATCGGCAGGATCACCTCGGCCACGTCGCGCATGAAGGCCGGAGCGTAGGCGCTGAAGGCAACGACCCGGGCGCCGGCCAGCGCCTTGGCCGCCAGCGCGCCGTCGGCGAAGTCGTGCGGCGGCTCGGCGCCGTAGAGCAGGTAGGCTTGGCGCGGCTGCGCCAGCATGGCCTGGGCGTCGAGCCTGCCAGGCAGCACGCCATGGCGGGTCAGCCCCAGCGCATTGGCACCAAGCGGGATGCGGTTGATGCGGGCACCGGTTGCCTCTGCCAGCCGGCGTGCGGCGTCACGCAGGTGGCTGGCCTGCGGGTGCGTCTCGGCGATCTCGCCAAGCACGATGAGCGCCGAGGAGGCGTTCTTCAGCGCATCGAGGATCGCGCGGGCGTCATCGCCCTGCCCCTCGGCCACGGCCTTGAGCGCAGCCGGCAGCTGCGACGGCGCGACGACCCGCTTGCCGGCCAGTGCGAAGGTGAACTCGAAATCGACCGGATTGATGGCGTAGACCTTGGCCCCACGCTTGGCGGCCTTGTGCAGGCGCTGGTGCAGCAACGGCATTTCGTGGCGGAGGTTGCTGCCGACCAGCAGTACCGCCGTGGCCTGTTCGACCTCGGCCACCGGCAACCCGAACGGTTCGGCCACCGGCGCATCGGCAAAGTCGGTGAAATTCAGGCGGTGGTCGAGGTTGGGGCAACCCAGGCCATCGGCGATCGCCTTCAACAGCGCCCCCTCCTCGTTGGAGGTCGCCGGATGCACCAGCACGCCCAGGTCGTCGCCGCCTTGCGCCTTGAGCGCAGCGGCGGCGGCGGCCAGGGCCTCGTCCCAGCCCACCTCGCGCCACTGCCCGTCGACCTTGAGCTGCGGACGGGTCACGCGATCCTCGGCATACAGGCCCTGGTGCGAGTAACGGTCACGGTCGGACAGCCAGCACTCGTTGACCGCCTCGTTGTTGCGCGGCACCACGCGCAGGACCTCGCCGCGGCGCACATGCAGGAACAGGTTCGAACCGAGCGCGTCGTGGTAGCCCAGCGATTCGCGCGCCATCAGCTCCCACGGCCGGGCGCGGAAGCGGAACACCTTGTTGGTCAGTGCGCCGACCGGGCACACGTCGATGACGTTGCCCGACAGCTCGCTCTCCAGCGGCTTGCCGTCGTAGGTGCCGATCTCCAGCCGCTCGCCGCGCTGCATGCCGCCCAGTTCGTAGGTGCCGGCGATCTCGGCAGTGAAGCGGACACAGCGGGTGCAATGGATGCAGCGGGTCATCTCGGTGGCGACCAGCGGCCCCAGATCCTCGTCGGCCACCACGCGCTTGCGCTCGGAAAAGCGCGACACCGAGCGGCCATAGCCCAGGCTCAGGTCCTGCAACTCGCACTCGCCGCCCTGATCGCAGATCGGGCAGTCGAGCGGATGGTTGATCAGCAGGAACTCCATCACGTTGCGCTGGGCGTCCAGCGCACGCTTGGACTGGGTGTAGACCCTCATGCCTTCCATCACCGGCGTGGCACAGGCCGGTGCCGGCTTGGGCATCTTCTCGACGTCGACCAGGCACATGCGGCAGTTGGCCGCGATCGGCAGCTTCTCGTGGTAACAGAAGCGCGGAATCGGAATGCCGGCCTTGTCGGCGGCCTGGATGATCATCGAGCCCCTGGGCGCCTGCAGGGCGACGCCGTCGACTTCGATGTTGACCAGGTCGGGGGCCTGATTGTTTGTCGGTGCGGCGCTCATGCGGTCGCCTCTTCCGGAAATGGGGAACGGGAAGCGGAAAATGGGAAAAGAATTCCGGGCTGGCGCAGCTTCCGCCGCCCCCGATTTCCGGTTCCCGATTTCCGGCTTCCGAAAACGAAACTCATGCTGCCTGCTCCAAGCGGGCGTCATCCACAAGGAACCGCTTGTTGACGATCGCGTACTCGAACTCGTGCCAGAAGTGGCGCAGGAAACCCTGCACCGGCCACGCGGCGGCCTCGCCGAAGGCGCAGATGGTGTGGCCCTCGATCTGGCCGGCGGCGGCCTTGAGCATGTGCAGGTCGTCCATCGTCGCCTGGCGCTCGACGATGCGGGTCAGCATGCGATACATCCAGCCGGTGCCCTCGCGGCACGGCGTGCACTGACCGCAGCTCTCCTTGAAGTAGAAGCGGGCGATGCGCTGGCAGGCGCGCACCATGCAGGTGGTCTCGTCCATGACGATCACCGCGCCCGAGCCCAGGCCCGAGCCGGCCTTCTGGATCGAGTCGTAGTCCATGGTGCAGCCCATCATCACCTCGCCCGGCAGCACCGGCATCGACGAGCCGCCCGGAATCACCGCCTTGAGCTTGCGACCGCCGCGCACACCGCCGGCCATCGCCAGCAGCTCGCTGAACGGCGTGCCCAGGCGGATCTCGAAGTTGCCAGGGTTGTTGACGTGGCCGGACACCGAGAACACCTTCGGGCCGCCGTTGTTGGGCTTGCCCAGGCCCAGGAACCACTCGGCACCGTTGCGGATGATGGCCGGCACCGAGGCGTAGGTCTCGGTGTTGTTGATCGTGGTCGGCCGGCCGAACAGGCCGAAGTTGGCCGGGAACGGCGGCTTGAAGCGCGGCTGACCCTTCTTGCCCTCCAGTGACTCCATCAGCGCGGTTTCCTCGCCGCAGATGTAGGCGCCGGCGCCGAGCGCGTTGTGGATGTCGATGTCCACGCCGCTGCCCAGCACGTTCTTGCCCAGCCAGCCGTGGGCATAGGCTTCCTTCAGCGCCTGCTCCATGCGCTCGAACGGCTCATGGTGGAACTCGCCGCGCATGTAGTTGTAGGCCACGGTCGCCCCGGTGGCGTAGCAGGCGATCGCCATCCCTTCGATCACCGCATGCGGGTTGTAGCGCAGGATGTCGCGATCCTTGCAGGTCCCCGGCTCGGATTCGTCGGAGTTGCACAGGATGTACTTCTGCCCCGGCGCGCTGCGTGGCATGAAGCTCCATTTCAGTCCGGTCGGGAAGCCCGCGCCGCCGCGACCGCGCAGACCCGACTGCTTGACCATGTCGATGATCTGCTCCTGCGGAATCTTCTCGGTGAGGATCCTGCGCAGGGCCTGATAACCGCCGACCTTGAGGTAGTTCTCGTACGACCACGGCTCCTCGAAATGGAGCGTGTTGCGCACGACGTTGTGCTCCTCCGGAGCCGGACCGAAAGGACCGCGAATCTGATGATGCGCCATCTCGAATCACTCCAGCCCGTCGAGAATCTCGTCCACCTTCGCAGGGGTGAGCTTCTCGTGGTAATGCCCGTTGACGACCATCATCGGCGCGCCGCAGCAGGCGGCCAGGCACTCTTCCTCGACCTTGAGGTAGATGCGGCCATCCGGCGTACTCTCGCCGTGCCTGATGCCGAGCTTGCTCTCGCAGTGGCGCACGATGTCCTCGGCGCCGTTGAGCCAACAGCTGATGTTGGTGCAGATGGCGACGTTGTTGCGGCCGACCGGCCGGGTTTCGAACATCGAGTAGAAGGTGGCGACTTCGTAGGCCCACACCGGCGGGATGCCAAGATACTTGGCGACCGCCGCGATCAGCTCGTCACTGAGCCAGCCGCCATTCTGCTCCTGCGCCGCCATCAGGCCCTGGATCACCGCCGAGCGCTTGCGGTCGGGCGGGAACTTCGCCACCCAGTGGTCGATGTGCTGGCGGGTCCTGTCGCTCAGTGCGACCAGTGGGTCCACATGCCGGCAGGCCTCGAAATTACCGGTGGCCTTCATCGGTCGATCTCTCCGAAAACGATGTCGTAGGTGCCGATCATGGCGACCACGTCGGGCAGCATGTGACCCTTCACGATGGCATCCATCGACGACAGATGGGCGAAGCCCGGCGCGCGCAGCTTCAGGCGGAACGGCTTGTTGGCGCCGTCGGAGACGATGTAGGCGCCGAACTCGCCCTTGGGCGCCTCGACGGCGGCGTAGGCCTCGCCTTCCGGCACGCAATAGCCCTCGCTGAACAGCTTGAAGTGGTGGATGAGGGCTTCCATGTCGTCCTTCATCTCCTCGCGGGAGGGCGGCGCGACCTTGAAGTTCTTCACCATCACCGGACCGGGATTGGCGCGCAGCCAGGCCACGCACTGCTTGATGATGCGGGCCGACTGGCGCATCTCCTCGACACGTACCAGATAGCGGTCGTAGCAGTCGCCCTGCACGCCCACCGGGATGTCGAAGTCGACTTCGGCGTACTTGGCGTAGGGCTGCTTCTTGCGCAGGTCCCAGGCAATGCCCGAGCCACGCAGCATCGGGCCGGTCATGCCCCAGGCCAGCGCCATCTCCGGCGGCACCACGCCGATGCCGACGGTGCGCTGCTTCCAGATGCGGTTGTCGGTCAGCAGGGTCTCGTACTCGTCGATCTTGCCGAAGAAGTCGTCGCAGAAGGCGTCGAGGAAGTCGAGCAGCGTGCCTTCGCGCCACTCGTTGCTGCGCTTGAGGTCCTTGCCCTTGCGCCAGGGCGACTCCTTGTACTGCGGCATCCGGTCCGGCAGGTCACGATAGACGCCGCCCGGGCGGTAGTAGGTCGCGTGCATGCGCGCACCCGACACCGCCTCGTAGACGTCCATCAGCTCCTCGCGCTCGCGGAAGGCGTACAGGAACAGCGCCATCGCGCCCAGGTCCAGGCCGTTGGAGCCGATCCACATCAGGTGGTTGAGGATGCGCGTGACCTCGTCCATGCAGGTCCGGATCCACTGCGCGCGCTCGGGCGGCTCGATGCCCAGCAGCTTCTCGATGGCGCGCACGTAGGCGTGCTCGTTGCACATCATCGAGACGTAGTCGAGACGGTCCATGTAGCCGATCGACTGGTTGAACGGCTTGGACTCGGCCAGCTTCTCGGTGGCGCGGTGCAGCAGGCCGATGTGCGGGTCGGCGCGGCGCACGGTCTCGCCGTCCATCTCCAGCACCAGTCGCAGCACGCCGTGCGCGGCCGGGTGCTGGGGACCGAAATTCATCGTGTAGCTGCGGATTTCCTCTGTCATGCCGGGCCCCTCACTGCTTTTCCGGCTGCCGCTCGGCCCGGGCCTGCTGCAGACGCGAATCGTGACGGATCACGCGCGGCACCAACACGCGCGGCTCGATGGAGACCGGCTCGTACACGACCCGCTTCCTGTCGGCGTCGTAGCGGACCTCGACGTTGCCGATCAGCGGGAAGTCCTTGCGGAACGGATGACCGACGAAACCGTAGTCGGTCAGGATGCGACGCAGGTCGGGATGTCCTTCGAAGACGATGCCGAACAGGTCGAATGCCTCGCGCTCGAACCAGTTCACGCCCGGCCAGACATCGACCAGCGAGGGCACCACCGGCAGCGACTCGTCGGCGGCGAAGCAGCGGACCCGCAGGCGACGGTTGTGGTGGATCGAGAGCAGATGGACGACGACGGCGAAGCGCTTGTCGGGCCCCTTGCCGCGCGGGCGCTCGGCCCAGGTGAAGCGGCCCATCGCCTGGCCCTCGACGCCGCGACTGAAGCCCTCGGAGGACACGTCGGTGGTGTCCCATTCGGCCTGGCCGTAGCCGAGGTAGTCGACGCCGCACAGGTCGGTCAGCTGCTCGAAGCGCAGTTCGGGCTCGTCGCGCAACGCGCGACACACTTCGAGCCAGTGGTCGGGGGCGACCTCGATGGTGGTTTCGCCATGCGCCTGCGCGATCGACAGCAGCTTGCCGTCGAAGCGTGCGCGCAGGCGCTCGATGAAGGGGGTTGCTTGCTCGGCCATGGGCTTGGCGGGCAGTCCTGGATGTGTCGTGGGCGGCCGCGCTCAACGCGCGATCGTGTTGGTGCGGCGGATCTTCTTCTGCAACTGCAGGATGCCGTAGACCAGCGCCTCGGCGGTCGGCGGACAGCCTGGCACGTAGACATCCACGGGCACGATGCGGTCGCAGCCGCGCACCACGGCGTAGGAATAGTGGTAATAGCCGCCGCCGTTGGCGCAACTGCCCATCGAGATGACCCACTTCGGGTCGGGCATCTGGTCGTAGACCTTGCGCAGCGCCGGGGCCATCTTGTTGACCAGCGTGCCGGCCACGATCATCACGTCGGACTGGCGCGGCGACGGGCGGAAGATGACCCCGTAGCGGTCGAGATCCAGGCGCGAGGCGCCGGCGTGCATCATCTCGACGGCGCAACAGGCCAGACCGAAGGTCATCGGCCACATCGAGCCGGTGCGGGCCCAGTTGACCAGGGCATCGACACTGGTGGTGACGAAGCCGCGCTCCAGCAGCGGGTTGTCGCCCTCGGGACGCAGGATGTCGTCGACCCGGCCGATCGGCTCGGGGTTATGGAAGAACTCTTTCACTCCCATTCCAGCGCGCCCTTCTTCCACTCGTACACGAAGCCGATCACGAGGATGCCGAGGAACACGGCCATGGAAACGATCGCGGTCATGCCGATGTCGCGGAACACCACCGCCCACGGGAACAGGAACGCGATCTCGAGATCGAAGATGATGAACAGGATGGCGACGAGGTAGTAGCGCACGTCGAACTGCATGCGCGCGTCCTCGAAGGCCTCGAATCCGCACTCGTAGGGGGAGAGCTTCTCGCTCTCCGGGCGCTGCGGGCCGAGCAGCCAGCCCAGCACCAGCAGGGCCACACCGATGACGGTGGAAACGAACAGGAAGAGCAGGATCGGCAGGTATTCGCCCAGCACGTGCGCCTCACATCGCGCCACAGGGGCGCATGCGTCGCGCCGCCCGTGCGGCGGGCGGCGCGCCGTCAGTTCAATCTGGTGCCCAAGGGGGGACTCGAACCCCCACGACTTGCGTCGCTACCACCTCAAGGTAGTGCGTCTACCAATTCCGCCACCTGGGCAGGTGTCGTTCCGGTTGCGCGAACCGCGCCGCGGAACCTTGCAAATTGTATCAGCCGATCAGTCCTGCGTGTCGTCCTGCGTGTCGTCTTCTGACGGCTCTTCTTCCACAGGCGCGGCCGGAACCTCCGCCTGCGCCGGCCCGACTGCCGGCGCGGCCGGCACCTCGGCCGGGGTGGCGGCCGCCGGCACGCGCCCCATCACACCCAGATCCTCGGCCGCCGGCCCACGCACCGAGCGCGTCGCGTACATGGCCATAGCGAGGCTCAGCGCGAAGAACACGATCGCGAGCCACTTGGTGGCCTTCGAGAGGAAGTTGGAGGCGCCGCGCGCACCGAACACGGTGGCCGAGGCGCCGGCACCGAAGCCGGAGCCCGCGGCCGCACCGGCGCCGCGCTGCATCAGGATCAGCGCGACCATCGCCACGGCGACGATCAAGTACAGGATGGTGGCCAGCTGGATGAACATGTCGTATCGGCTCAGGCCGGCGCCGCGGCCGCGGCGATGGCCAGGAAATCGTTCGCAACGAGGGAGGCTCCCCCGACCAGGCCGCCATCGACGTCCGGCTGGGCGAACAGCTCGGCGGCGTTGGCGGGCTTGACGCTCCCCCCGTACAGGATGGGCAGCGAGCCGGCAATGTTAGCATCCCTCGCCGCGACTTCGCCACGGATGAAGGCATGCACGTCCTGCGCCTGCTGCGGGGACGCGGTCCTGCCGGTGCCGATCGCCCACACCGGCTCGTAGGCCACCACGGCGTCGGCGAGGACCCCGGCGCCGCCGAGTTCGAACAGCGGCTCGAACTGCCCGCGGATGATCCGCTCGGTCTCCCCTGCCTCGCGCTGCGCCAGGGTCTCGCCGACGCAGAGCACCGGGATCAGGCCGGCCCGCTTGGCGGCGATGAACTTCTCGGCCACCCGGCGACTGCTCTCGGCATGATACTGGCGACGCTCGGAGTGGCCCACCAGCACGTAACGGCAGCCGATGTCGGCCAGCATCCGTGCCGACACCTCGCCGGTGTAGGCCCCCTGCTCGTTGACGTCCACGTCCTGGGCCCCGAACGCCAGCCCACGCCCGCCGTAGGCGGCGATCAGCTCGGCCAGATAGGGCAGCGGCGGGCAGACCACCAGCTCGACGCCGGCCGGCCGCGGCCCGGCCACCACCGCATCGAGCAATTCGCGGGCGAAGGCACGGTCACCGTGCAGTTTCCAGTTGCCGGCCACGATGCGTGCACGCATGGGGGACTCCTTCCTGAAAGCGCGGAAGGATAGCCGGCCGTCTCCGGCCAGCCAAGGCGAGGCGCATGACTTGCGTCAAGCGGGACGCTCCGTGAGGCTGTCGCGACCCGATCGCGACGAGATTCCCGCATGACCACGACCCCGCCCGGCCACACCCTGATCACCGGCGCCTCCAGCGGCATCGGCGCCGCCCTGGCCCGCGAATACGCGCGCCGCGGCCGGCCGCTGGTACTGACCGCGCGCCGCGTCGACCGGCTGCAGGCGCTGGCCGACGAGTTGTCCGCGCAGGTGCCGGTCGAAATCATCGCGGCCGACCTGGCCGACCCCGCCACGCCCTCGGCGCTGTTTGCGGAAGCGCAGCGACGGGGACTGTTCGTCGCCACGCTGGTCAACAATGCCGGCTATGGCGTGCCCGGCCGCTACCTCTCGGCCGACTGGGACACCCATGCGCGCTTCCTGCAGGTGATGCTCACCGCCGTCGCCGAGCTGACCCACCGCTTCCTGCCGTCGATGGAGGCCGCCGGCCATGGCCGCATCCTCAACGTCGCCTCGATGGCGGGCCTGGTGCCGGCCTCCGCCGGCCACACACTGTACGGCGCGAGCAAGGCCTGGATGATCAAGTTCAGCGAGGCCCTGGCGCAGGAAAGCCGGCCGCGCGGCGTACACGTCACCGCGCTGTGCCCGGGCTTCACCCTGACCGAATTCCATGACGTCACCGGCACCCGCGACCGCGTCTCGCGGATGTCGCCGGGCATGTGGCTGGACGCGGCCCAGGTGGCCCGCGCCGGCGTGGATGCGGTCGAGGCCGGACGGGTGCTGTGCGTGCCGGGCTGGCGCTACAAGCTGATCCGGCAGATGGCCAAGCTGTTGCCCGACGCACTGATGCACCGGATCGTGGCGGCGCGGGCGAAGGATTTTCGGGACGCAGAATGAGGGCCGGGGCTCGGGGCCGGGGCCGGGGAATCGCATCAAGACATCGCCACCCCGGCACAAGCCGGGATGACGGCTGCTGCGAGTGCGACGGCTCGCGCGTCCCTCCCGCGCCCGCTCCAGGCAATTCCCGGGCCTCCGGCCCCGTGCCCCGGGTCCCCGCTCTTACTTGAGCCTGATCTCGCGCAGCCGCTCTTCTAGGTAGTCGTGCGAGGTGATCGGCGTCGGGTAGCGGTCCGGATTGTCGGCCGAGACGCACTGCGGCAGCGTCCGGATCAGGAAGTCCGGGTTCGGGTGCAGGAAGAACGGCGTGGAGTAGCGCGGCTGGCGCGCCTTCTCGCCGGGCGGGTTGACCACCCGGTGGGTGGTCGACGGATACACGTGGTTGGTCAGACGCTGCAGCATGTCGCCGATGTTGACCACGATGGTGTCGGCATCGGCAGTGAAGGGGATCCACTCGCCCTTGCGCGAGAGCACTTCCAGCCCCTCGGCGCTGGCGCCGACCAGCAGTGTGATGAAGTTGATGTCCTCGTGCGCGCCAGCGCGGACGTTGGGAATGTCGGGCGTGGTGATCGGCGGGTAGTGGATCGGACGCAGGATCGAGTTGCCGAATTGGGTCTTGTCGGCGAAAAAATCCTCCGGCAGGCCGATGTGCAGGGCCAGTGCGGCGAGCACGCGCGAGCCGAGCGCATCCAGCGCCTCGTACAGCGCGTAGCCGTATTCGCGGAAACCAGGCACTTCCTCGGGCCACAGATTGGGCGGCATCACCGACGCATACTTCGAATCGCGCGGGATCTCCCGGCCGATGTGCCAGAACTCCTTGAGGTCGGGGTACTGCGAGTCCTTGGCTGTCTCCACGCCGAAGGGCGTATAGCCGCGCGCGCCGCCGCTGCCCGGCAGGTGGTACTTCATCTTGGTCTCGGTCGGCAGCGCGAAGAAACGCCGAAAGGCGTCGTAGGCATCGTCGATCAGGGTCTGCGGGATGCCGTGGCCGCGGATGCCGCAGAAGCCCCATTCGCGGTAGGCGGCGCCCAGCTCGGCGACGAAGGCCTGACGGTCACTGTCGAAACGGCGGATGTCGAGTGTCGGGATGGTCGTGTTCACGGGCTGTCTTCTGTCGGAGCCGCCGGAAATCCGGCGGCAAGTCTGGTTCTGGAAAGGGGATTTTGGCTCGATCGCCATCAGGCCGCTGCCGCCACGGCCTTCGCCAGCCGCTGCAGGGTCTCTTCCAGCAGGGCCTCGTCGGCGGCCTCGACGGTGACCCGCACCACCGGCTCGGTGCCGGAAGGCCGCAGCACCACCCGGCCCTGCCCGGCCAGCCGGTCGCGGGCATGGGAGAGCTCGGCCTGCACGACGGCCGAATCGACCGGCCGGGTGCCCGGCACCACGCGCACATTGACCGTCTTCTGCGGCACCTTGCGCAGGTCCTGCAAGGCATCGCGAAGGCGCAGGCCACGGCGGCGCAAGACTTCCAGCACCTGCAGCGCGCTGACGATCCCGTCACCGGTGCTGGCGCGATCCAGGCACAGCAGGTGGCCGGAGGTCTCGCCGCCGAGCACGCCGTCATGGGCCAGAAGCTGCTGGTGCACGTAGCGGTCGCCGACCTTGGCGCGGACCAGGCCGATGCCGGCGGCGGTCAAGGCCTGCTCCAGGCCGAAGTTGGTCATCAGCGTCCCCACCACCGGGCCGCGCAGGCGTCCACTGGCCTGCCAGTCCATGGCCAGTACGTAGAGCAGGTCGTCGCCATCCACCGGCGAGCCGAGATGATCGACCATCTGCACGCGGTCGCCGTCGCCGTCGAAGGCGATGCCCAGTTCGGCGCCGCTGTCGAGCACATGCCGCGACAGCGCCTGGATGTGGGTGGAGCCGACGTCACGGTTGATGTTGAGCCCGTCGGGCGCGGCACCGATGGCGCTCACCTCCGCGCCGAGCTCGGCGAACAGCCGGGGCGCGATACCGTAGGTGGCGCCGTGCGCGCAGTCCAGCGCCAGTTTCAGGCCGCGCAGATGGAACTCCTCGGGCACGGTCGACTTGCAGAACTCCGCGTAGCGTGCGGCGGCATCGGGCACGCGCAGCGCCTTGCCCAGCGCCTCGGAGGCGACCGTGGCGAACGGCGCATCGAGCGCGGCCTCGATCGCCGCCTCGGTCGCATCGTCGAGCTTCTCGCCGTGGGCGGAGAAGAACTTGATGCCGTTGTCGTGATGCGGATTGTGCGAGGCGCTGATGACGATGCCGGCATCGGCCCGCAGCGAACGCGTGAGATAGGCCACGGCCGGGGTCGGCATCGGCCCGAGCAGCCTGACGTTGGCGCCGGCCGCGACCAGCCCGGCCTCCAGCGCTGACTCGAACATGTAGCCGGAAATGCGGGTGTCCTTGCCGATCACCACCACCGGCTGGTCGCGACCGGCGGCGGCCAGCACGCGACCGAGCGCGTTGCCCAGCCGCAGCACGAAGTCGGCCGAGATCGGGCCCTCGCCGACCCGGCCACGGATGCCGTCGGTGCCGAAATACTTGCGCTCGCGCATGGAATCGTCTCGTCCCTGCTGTCGCGGATCAGGCCGCAGAAGCGGCCGGCGCCGGCCGGCGGGTGAGGATGGCCAGCAGCGCGGCCAGCTTGTCGCGCATCTCGCGGCGATCGACGATCAGGTCGATGGCACCGTGCTCCAGCAGGAACTCCGAGCGCTGGAACCCCTCCGGCAGCGTCTCGCGCACGGTCTGCTGGATCACCCGCGGGCCGGCGAAGCCGATCAGCGCCTGCGGCTCGCCGACATTGATGTCGCCAAGCATGCCCAGGCTGGCGGACACGCCGCCGGTGGTCGGATGGGTCAGCACCGAGATGAACGGCAGGCCGGCGGCGCGCATGCGCCCGAGCGCCGCGGCGGTCTTGGCCATCTGCATCAGCGAGAACAGGCTCTCCTGCATGCGCGCGCCGCCGGTCGCCGAGAAGCACACCAGCGGACAGCGCAGCGCCAGCGCGCGCTCGGCGGCACGGGCGAACTTTTCGCCCACCACCGACCCCATCGAGCCGCCCATGTACTTGAACTCGAAGGCCGCCGCGACCACCGGCATGCCCTTCAGACGCCCCTCCATCGAGATCAGCGCGTCCTTCTCGCCGGTCTGCTTCTGCGCGGCCTTGATGCGGTCGGGGTACTTCTTGGTGTCGCGGAACTTCAGCGGGTCGGTCGGCGCCAGGTCGGCGTCGAGTTCGGTCGCGCTGCCCTCGTCGAGGAAGGCGGCCAGCCGCGCACGCGCGCCGATGTAATGGTGGTGGCCGCACTTGGGGCAGACCTCCAGGTTGCGCTCCAGCTCCGGCCGGTAGAGCACGGCCGAACACTTCTCGCATTTCTCCCACAGCCCTTCCGGAACCCCTCGCTTGTTACCGGTCTGGGTGCGGATGCGCGACGGCATGAGTTTCTGCAGCCAGCTCACGATGCGGCCTCGTTCAAGAGCTCGAATGTCATGGCGATGTCCTCGATCCGGGCGCCGGCGCCGGAGGGCGCGGCACGACCGGCCAAACCGGCAGTTTACGTCAGCCGGCCGGCGGCGACATCGTCGAGCGCGGCCCGCAGGGGGGCGAGGAAGTCGCGCGCCCGCGCCGGCGCCTGCGCCGGATCGCCCGCAGCCAGCCGCTCGACCAGTGCGCTGCCGACCACCACGCCGTCGGCGCATGGCGCCAGCGCGGCGGCGGTGGTGGCGTCCTTGACGCCGAAGCCGACCACTACCGGCACGGCGGCTTGCGCACGCAGTGCGGCCACCCGACCGGCCACCGCGCCGGTGTCGATCCGGTCGGCGCCGGTCACGCCGGCGAAGCTGACGTAGTAGAGATACCCCTGCGCCTCGCGCGCCATCCTCGCCAGCCGCTCCGGCGAGGTGGTCGGCGACGCCAGCGCGATCAGCGCCAGGCCGTGCCGGTTGAAGGCAGCGCGGGTGTCTCCGGCTTCCTCGGGCGGCAGGTCGACCAGCAGCACACCATCCACACCGGCCGCCGCGGCTTCGCGGGCGAAGCGCCCGGCGCCGCGCATTTCGACCGGGTTGAGGTAGCCCATCAACACCACCGGGGTATCGGCATCGGTGTCGCGGAAGGCGCGCACGCAACCGAGTACGTAGTCGGTACCGGCCCGGCGCGCCAGCGCACGCTCGGAACTGCGCTGGATGACCGGCCCGTCGGCCATCGGATCGGAGAACGGCATGCCCAACTCGATCACATCGGCCCCGGCCGCGACCAGCGCGTGCATCACCGGCACGGTCGCCTCCAGCGACGGATCGCCGGCGGTGATGAACGGAATCAGCGCCTTGCGGCGATGGGCGGCGAGTTGCGCGAAACGGGATTCGATGCGGGTCATTTTTCCTGCCACGGATCTACACGGATGAACACGGATGAGTACGCAGTTGGATCATGCATCCAGGATTGCGCCATGTCGGGCCGGTCGGTACGTCCATGCATTCATCCTTCGGCTCTATCCGTGTTCATCCGCGTCGATCCGTGGCAAGAACTCAAAGCGCGATGCCTTCGCGCGCCGCGATCGTGTAGATGTCCTTGTCGCCGCGCCCGGACAGGTTGCACAGCACCAGCGCGTCCTTCGGCAGCTCGCGGGCGAGCTTGATCGCCTGGGCGACGGCGTGACTCGACTCCAGCGCGGCGAGGATGCCCTCGGTGCGGGCGAGCAGGTGGAAGGCCTGCATCGCCTCCTCGTCGGTGATGCCGACATAGGTGGCGCGGCCGGTGTCCTTGAGGAAGGCGTGCTCGGGGCCGACGCCCGGATAGTCCAGGCCGGCCGAGACCGAGTGGGTTTCGACGATCTGCCCGTCGTCGTCGCAGAGCACGTAGGTGCGGTTGCCGTGCAGCACGCCCGGGCGACCGGCCGCCAGCGAGGCGGCATGATGGCCGGTCGTGATGCCCTCGCCTGCCGCTTCGGCGCCGTACAGCGCCACCCCGCGGTCGTTGAGGAAGGCATGGAACATGCCGATCGCGTTGGAACCGCCGCCGACGCAGGCGGTGACGGCATCCGGCAGACGGCCGTACTCGGCCAGCATCTGCTCGCGCGCCTCGCGCCCGACCACGGCGTTGAAGTCGCGCACCAGCATCGGGTACGGGTGCGGACCGGCCACCGTGCCGATGATGTAGAAGGTGTCGTGGACGTTGCTGACCCAGTCGCGCATCGCCTCGTTGAGCGCGTCCTTGAGCGTCCTGCTGCCAGAATGCACCGGCACGACCGTCGCGCCGAGCAGCTTCATGCGGAACACGTTCGGCGCCTGCCGCTCGACGTCGGTGGCGCCCATGTAGACCACGCACTCCAGGCCCAGCCGCGCGGCCACCGTGGCGCTGGCGACGCCGTGCTGGCCGGCGCCGGTCTCGGCGATGATGCGGGTCTTGCCCATCCGCCTGGCGAGCATCGCCTGGCCGATGGTGTTGTTGATCTTGTGCGCGCCGGTGTGGTTGAGATCCTCGCGCTTGAGCAGGATGCGCGCGCCGCCGACGTGACGGCTCAGCCGTTCGGCGTCGTAGATCGGGCTCGGGCGGCCGACGTAATGACGGTAGTCGCGCTGCAGCTCGGCGAGGAACTCCGGGTCGTCGCGGTAACGGCGATAGGCGGCATCGAGCTCGCGCAGCGGCTCGATCAGCGTCTCGGAGACGAAGACGCCGCCGTAAGGGCCGAAATGTCCGCGCGCATCCGGGAACGCGCTGTAGTCCTCAACCGGCGGTAGTGTCGTCTGCACGCCTGACCTCTTCCACGAAACGTCGCATCTTCTCGCCGTCCTTGACACCCGGCGCGCTCTCGATCCCGCTCGACACGTCCACGCCCCACGGCCGTGCGACGCGGATCGCCCGGCCGACGTTGCCGGCGTCCAGTCCGCCGGCCAGCAGCCAGGGCCGGGCGAGTTCGCCGGGAATCCGGGACCAGTCGAAACTGCGGCCGCCGCCGCCGGGCTGGCCGGCGGCGTGGCCATCCAGAACCAGACCTGCGGCGGAAGGGTAACGTGCGGCGAGACCGCGCGCATCCACTTCGCCGGCCATCGGCACGACCTTGAAGAACGGCAAGCCCCAGCGGCGGCACTCGACCTCGTGCTCGTCACCGTGGAACTGCAGCACCTGCGGCTTGAGCGTGCGCACGACGCGCTCGATCTCGGCCGGCGGATTGTCCATGAACAGCGCGACCACGCTGACGAACGGCGACACCGCCACGCGCAGGGCCATGGCCTGCTCCAGGGTCAGGCGGCGCGGGCTGGCCTCGGCGAAGACCAGGCCGACCGCATCCACGCCCAGCTCGCAGGCCAGCCGGACATCGCCGGGCCGGGTCAGGCCGCAGAATTTGATCCGGGTACGCATGTTCGTTCCACTCCGATCCGCCCATCTTACGCCCCTGCCGTGCGCGGCCCGTGACGACCGCCAGGCTGGGCGCTCAGAGGCAGACCTCCTCCGGCAGCCCCCACTGACGCGGATAGCGCGGCCCGAGAAAGGTCAGACCGGAGGCCGGCGCGGTCGGCCCGGCGACGATGCGGTCGCGGCCGGCCAGCAGCTCGGCGATCCACGATTCAGGCCGCTCGCCACGACCGACCGGGATCAGGCTGCCGACGATGTTGCGCACCATGTGGTGCAGGAAGGCGTTGGCCTGCACCTCGATGACCACCTCGTCGCCCGCGCGGGCAACCGTGATCTCATGCAGGTCCCGGCGCGCGTGCCTGGCCTGGCAGTGCACGGTGCGGAAGGCGCTGAAGTCGTGCTCGCCGACCAGCACCTGGGCGGCGCGGTGCATGGCCACGTGATCGAGCGGCAGCCGCTCCCAGGCGACGAACTGCCGCTGCAGGGCCGCCCGTACCGGGCGATTGAGGATGCGGTAACGGTAACGGCGCGCCCGGGCGGAGTAGCGCGCATGGAATTCGTCCGGCACTTCCCGCGCCCACAGCACCACGATCGAGTGCGGCAGGCGCGTGGTGATGCCCAGCACCCAGCCGCGCGGATCGCGCCGGACCGGCGCGTCGAAATGCACGACCTGGCAGCGCGCGTGCACGCCGGCGTCGGTACGACCCGAGCAGACCACCTCGACTGGCGCGTCGGCAACGAAGGACACGGCGTCTTCCACGGCCGCCTGCAGCGAGGCGCCGTGCGAGAGCCGCTGCCATCCCTGGAAGCCGGTGCCGTCGTATTCGATTCCCAATGCGATGCGCATGGCGCTGTCGGTCTCTCCGGAAACCGGAAGGGCCGGGTCGCCCCGGCCCTTCCGCTGTGTCGCCGGCTGCCGGCCCGCGGCCGTCAGCCGATCTCGTCCAGCAAGCGGCGGGCCTCCTGCTGCTGCCTCTCGTTGCCCTCGAAGGCGACCTCCTCCAGCATGCCGCGCGCGCCTTCGACATCGCCGATGTCGAGGTAGGCGCGGGCCAGTTCCAGCTTGGTGGCGACGGCGTCCTCGATGCCCTCGCCTTCGTCGCCGGTCTCGCCGCCGGTCTCGCCGCTGAAGTCGGCGGCAGCGGTCGCCGGCTCCGCTCCGTCCACGACCGACTCAGCCGGCTCCGGCTCCGCTGCGTCGCTCCGGGCCGCCGCGACTTCCTCGAACGCGGCCCTCCACGGATCTTCCGCCGCGTCCTCGGCAGGCCCGCTCCCGGACCCTTCGGCGAGGAGGTCGCCGGTCGCCTCGTCGCGCTCGATGAAGTCGTCGGAATCGGCCGGCGATCCGGCGAAGTCACCCTCCTCGGCGAACAGCGGACTGTCGGGCGACAGCGCCCGCCCCATCCGCCTGACCTCGTCCCAGCGCGGATCGTCCGGGTCGTCGAGCCGGACGCGCATCGCCGCCGCAGCCGCCTCGAAAGCCTCCGCGTCGCCGCGCGCATGGTGCTCGCGCAGCAGGGCGAGATGGGCGTCGATGTCGCCGGCATCGGACTCGACCGCCGACTCCAACGCGGCCAGTCCCGCGTCCTGGCGCTCCGCCTGCCCATCGTCGGCGTCGAAGGCTTCCGTCTCCGCCAGTTCCTCGACCTCGACCCTTGGCGTCGTCGCCCGTGGCGCGGCCGCGCCGGCCGTCAGCGCGCCGACATCGATGTGCCGCCGCGGCGGCGCCTCGGCGGGCTGCCGGCGGCGACCGAACAGCCAAGCCAGCAGGCCGACCGCGAGCAGCGCCATGCCGCCCAGCCCCCACGGCCGCTGGTACCACGGCGTGGTCGGGCCCGGCGCGGGCGCGGGCGGCGTCATGTCCGGCGTCGATGCCGGCGGCGCCGGCTCGCCAGCGGCGGCCACCGCCTCGGCGCTCTCCGGCCCGGTTTCTCCGCCCGCCGCATCGGCCACCGCCTCGCTGGCCGCCTCGACGGCCGGCGCGTCGGCCGCGGCGGGCTGGTGCTCGCGCCCCTCCAGCTCGGCCAGACGCCGCTGCAGGGCGGCCAGCTCGCTGTCCTTGAGCGACAGCAGGCGCTGCTGGTCGCGACTCATCCGCTCCAGGTCGTCGAGGCGCGCCTTCAGCTCGGCCACCTCGGCGCTGCGCGCGGCCAGCTCCTCGCGGGCCTGGCCCAGCTCGGCGCGCAGGGCGGTGCCTTCGCCGTCGGCGCTGGCGCCGGACTGCGCGCCGCGCGCCGGCGCATCACCGACCGGGGGCACGATCTCCAGCCGGGCGTCGGCCGGCGCGCGTGCCGGCCGGCGCGGCGCCGCGGCGGCGGCCACGCTCTCCGCCGGTTGCGGCAGGGCACGCCGGCCCTGCTGCCAGGCTTCGTTCTGCTCGCGCACCAGCAGCGCCGCCTCGGCGGCACTGAGCGTCTGCACTTCGCCCGCGCCGGGAATGCGCAGGATCGCGCCACGCTTGAGACGGTTGATGTTGCCGTCGATGAAGGCGTCCGGATTGGCGCGCAGCATCGCCAGCATCATCTGGTTGACCGACGTGCCAGCCGGGCGGTGCGCCTCGGCGATCGCCCACAAGGTCTGGCCGGCGGCCACCGGGCCGATGCTGTCCGGCGCGGCGGCCGGAGCAGGTGCCGGGGCGGGAGGCACCGAAGGCGCAGGCGTGGACGGCGGCGACGGCGGCCGTGACTCGGCGACCGGCGCCGGGGCTACCGGAGCTGCGGCCGGCGCCGGCGGCGACGGCTCGGCGGCGGGCTCCCGCACAGCCGGCGCGGGGGCCGGGGCCGGCAATGGAGCCGCGCCGGCGGCAGGCGGGGCCGGTGACGGCGCCACCGTCGCCGGCGTCACCACCTTCGGCACGGCCGGGGCCAGGTAGGGCGGGTCGAGCAGGACGGTGAACTCGCGCACCAGACGGCCACGCCCCCAGTCCACCTCCAGCAGGAAAGTGACGAAGGGGTCGCTGACCTTGTTGCGGGTGGTCACCCGGATGACCCGTTCGCCGCGGGCATTGGTACCCACGGCGAACTCCAGGTTCGCGGCCAGTGCGGCCGGCCGCTCCAGACCGACGCGGGCGAACGCGTCGGGCGGCGCCAGGCGCACCAGCAGGTTGTCGGCCTCGCCCGGCACCGTCTGGATGATCGGGATCTCGGCCTGCAGCGGCTGGTTGAGGTGGGACTTGACCTCGATCTGTCCCAGACCGAGCGCGTGGGAATGCGAAGCGCCCAGCGCCAAGGCCAGGGCGAGCGGCAGTCGCAGATGCTTGGTTCTCACGTGGCTACTCCCCCGAAATCGGCATTGCGACGGCCATTGCCTGTCGCGGACGGCCGTGAATCGTCCACGGGACTATAGGCTCAGGCGGCATCCCGGGCCAAGAGCTCGGCCAGCTGCACGGCGTTGAGTGCGGCGCCCTTGCGGATGTTGTCCGCCACGATCCACAGGTTCAGGCCGTGCGGATGCGAGAGATCTTCGCGGATGCGGCCGACGTAGACCGCATCGGTCCCGGCGGCATGGGTCACCGGGGTCGGATAACCGCCGGCCGTGCGCTCGTCCACCACCTCCACGCCCGGCGCCCGCTCGAGCAGCGCGCGCGCCTCGGCGGCGGTGATCTTGTCGCGGGTCTCGATGTGCACGGCCTCCGAGTGCCCGTAGAACACCGGCACCCGCACCGCGGTCGGGTTCACCTGGATGCTGTCGTCGCCGAGGATCTTGCGGGTTTCCCAGACCATCTTCATTTCTTCCTTGGTGAAGCCGTTGTCCATGAACTCGTCGATGTGCGGGATCAGGTTGAAGGCGATCTGCACCGGGAAACGGTCCGGCCGGTGCTGCTGGAAGTTCAGCATCGCCGCGGTCTGGCGACCGAGCTCCTCCAGCGCCGAGCGGCCGGCGCCGGACACCGACTGGTAGGTGGCGACGTTGATGCGGACGATGCCCGCCTGGCGATGGATGGGCGCCAACGCGACGAGCATCTGCATGGTCGAGCAGTTGGGGTTGGCGACGATGCCGCGCGGGCGGTCTCGCATCGCTTCGGGATTGACCTCGGCCACCACCAGCGGCACGTCGTCGTCATAGCGGAAGGCCGAGGAGTTGTCGATCACCACCGCGCCGGCGGCGGCGAACTTCGGCGCATAGGCCTTCGACACCGCGCCACCGGCCGAGAACAGCGCAATGTCGATGCCGGCCGGGTCGAAGGTGGCCAGATCCTGCACGGTGAGTTTCTTCGCACCGAACGTCACCTGCTCGCCGGCCGAGCGTTCGCTGGCCAGCACGGCCAGATGGCCGACCGGGAATTTCCGCTCGGCCAGGATGCTCAGCATGGTTTCGCCGACGGCACCGGTGGCGCCGACCACTGCGACATTGAATGTCTTGCTCATTGGAGGTTCACGCGTCGGGGGAAGATGGGTTCCGGCCGGCAGGAACGGAAGTCGGGAACCGGGAATCGGTCGCGCGGTCCGGCCGCACTCGATCGAAGAGCGGAGCGTCGCCCCGATTTCCGAGTTCCGCATCCGCGAAACACAGACAGAGTCATTCTGCCGGATACGGCGGAATCCGCGGCACGACCTCGCCCACATCCCCGCACTGCGCGCGGTGGCGCAGCGCCTGATCCATCAGCACCAGCGCCACCATCGCCTCGGCGATGGGCGTGGCGCGGATGCCGACACAGGGGTCGTGGCGGCCGGTGGTGACCACTTCCACCGCATGGCCGTGAACGTCCACGCCGCGCCCGGGCAGGCGCAGGCTGGAGGTCGGCTTGAACGCGATCGAGGCGACGATGGCCTGGCCGGTGGAAATGCCGCCGAGGATG
This sequence comes from Rehaibacterium terrae, assembly GCF_014202935.1. GTDB lineage: Bacteria > Pseudomonadota > Gammaproteobacteria > Xanthomonadales > Xanthomonadaceae > Rehaibacterium > Rehaibacterium terrae. Next base: position 37,697 of record NZ_JACHHX010000006.1, read on the forward strand.
CCGCCGGCGTGATTGCTCAGGAAGCCTGCCGGCGTCATCTCGTCGCGGTGCTCGCTGCCCCGCTGGGTCACCGAGGCGAAGCCGGCCCCGATCTCCACGCCCTTGACGGCATTGATCGACATCAGCGCGGCGGCAAGCTCGGCGTCGAGCTTGCCGTACACCGGCTCGCCCCAGCCCGGCGGCACGCCCTCGGCCACCACCGTCACGCGCGCGCCGACCGAGTCGCCGGACTTGCGCAGCGCATCCATGCAGGCCTCCAGCGCCGGCACCTGTGCGGCATGCGGCCAGAAGAACGGATTGGTCTCGACCGCATCCCAGTCGAAACCGTCCGGTACCAGGTCACCGAGCTGGGCGAGGTGACCGCGGACACGCACGCCGTACCTTTCCGCCAGCCATTTCTTCGCGACCACCCCGGCCGCCACCCGCATGGTCGTCTCACGCGCCGAGCTGCGCCCACCCCCGCGCGGGTCGCGGATACCGTATTTCTGCCAGTAGGTGTAGTCGGCATGACCGGGGCGGAACCGGTCGGCGATGCGGTCGTAGTCCTTGCTGCGCGCATCGGTGTTGCGGACCAGCAGGGCGATCGGCGTGCCGGTGGTACGGCCCTGGTACACACCGCTGAGGATCTCGACCTCGTCGGCCTCGCGCCGCTGCGAGGTGTGGCGCGAGCGGCCGCTGGCGCGGCGGTCGAGGTCGCGACGGAAATCCTCGGCCGCGAGCGCCAGTCCCGGCGGGCAGCCGTCGATCACGCAGCCGATCGCCGGCCCGTGGCTCTCGCCGAAGGTGGTGACGCGCAGCAGACGGCCGAAGCTGTTGTCGCTCATCGGGCGTCCGCGAGCGCCTTGATGCGCGCATGGTGGGCGAGCAGGTCCTCGCGCTCGATCACGAACACGCCCATCGGACCGACCTTGAACTCGACCCAGGCGAACGGCACCTCCGGCAACAGCCCGACCAGGGCGCGTTCGCTCTCGCCGACCTCGCAGATCAGCAGGCCGTGCTCGCTCAGGTGCGCCGGGGCATCGCGCAGGATCTTCAGCGCCAGGTCCAGACCGTCGTCGCCGGCGCGCAGGCCGAGTTCGGGCTCGTGCGCGTACTCCGGCGGCAGCGCGTCGGTTTCGGCGTGGGTGACATAGGGCGGATTGCTGACGATCAGGTCGTAGACCTCGCCGGCCAGCGCCGACAGCAGGTCGGACTTGAGCAAGCGCACGTTGTCCGCGTGCAGCCGCGCCCTGTTCTCCGCGGCCAGGGCCAGCGCCTCGTCGCTGATGTCGACGCCGTCGACCTGCCAGTCCGGGTTGTAGTGCGCCATGGCGATGGCGATGCAGCCCGAGCCGGTGCAGATGTCCAGCGCGCGCCGCACCTGGCGCCCGCCCAGCCAGGGCTCGAAGCCGGCCTCGATCAGCTCGGCGATCGGCGAGCGCGGCACCAGTGCACGCGGATCGGACTTGAAGCTCAGGCCGGCGAACCAGGCCTCGCCGGTCAGGTAGCAGGCCGGGATGCGTTCGTCGATGCGACGAGCGAACAGACCGAGCACCCGGGCCTTCTCCTCGGCCGTCAGCCGCGCCTGGCCGTAGACCGGACTGAGGTCGTGCGGCAGGTGCAGGGCGTGCAGCACCAGCTGGGTGGCCTCGTCCAGCGCATTGTCGTAGCCGTGGCCGAAGGTCAGCCCGGCAGCATTGAAGCGGCTGGCGCCGTAGCGGATGAAGTCGACGATGGTGTGCAGCTCGGTGGCGGCCGATTCGGCGGTCATGCGGGTGGTAACCTGCTGAAGGAACGCGAGTATAGCGGTCGCGCAGCTATACTTGCGGCTCCCTCGCTACGAAAAATGGCCGAACGCGGCATGTTCAACCGCACCACTGTTCTCGTCCTCGTCGCCGCACTGGCGGCCGGCCTCGGCCTCTGGGCCGCACAGACCTTCACCGGGCCGCGCGCGGATGCCGGCCCGACGCTGGAAACCGTCCGCCTGTTGCCGCAGGCACGCGACATCCCGCCGTTCTCGCTGACCGCCGCCGACGGCAACCCGCTGACCCTCGAACAGCTGCGCGGCCGCTGGACCCTGGTGTTCATCGGCTTCACCCACTGCCCGGACGTCTGCCCCACCACCCTGGCCGAGCTCGGCCAGGCCGAAAAGCGCTGGAGCGCGGCGCTGCCGGAGGACGCGCGCCCGCGCATCCTGTTCGTCTCGGTCGACCCCGAGCGCGACAGTCCCGAGCGCGCCGGCGAGTACGCCCGCTATTTCAGCGCGAACGCACTGGCGGCGACCGCCGACATCCCGACGCTCGAGCACTTCGCCAAGTCGCTGGGCATGGTGTTCATGAAGACGCCACTGCCCGGCGGCAGCGACCCCGAAGCCTATACCGTCGACCACAGCACCCAGGTCGCCCTGCTCGATCCGCAGGGCCGCTTCGCCGGCCTGGCCCGGCCGCCGCTGTCGCCGGCCAAGCTGGGCGACGACATGGCCACGCTGGCCGGGGCCGCCCGATGAGCCCGAAGGTCGCGCTGCAATACCTGCTGCCGCACCGCCTCCTCTCCCGCCTCGCCTACGCCGCCGCACGCTGGCGCTGGCGGCCGTGGAAGCACTGGCTGATCGGCCTGGTCGTGCGCAAGTTCGACGTGAACCTGGCCGAGGCGGCCAATCCCGACCCGGCGAGCTACCCGCACTTCAATGCCTTCTTCACCCGTGAACTCAAGCCGGGCGCACGCACTCCCGACGCCGACCCGCGCGCGCTGCTGATGCCGGCCGACGGCAGGATCAGCCAAGCCGGCCGCATCGAGGCCGGGCGGATCTTCCAGGCCAAGGGTCACCATTACACCGCCGCCGAACTGCTCGGCAGCGAGGCCGCCGCCGCACCGTATGCCGAGGGCAGCTTCGCCACCATCTACCTGTCGCCGCGCGACTACCACCGCGTGCACATGCCTTGGGACGGGCGGCTGGTCGAGACCCTGCACGTGCCCGGCCGGCTGTTCACCGTCGCCCCCTGGGGCGTGCGCGCCATCCCGCGCCTGTTCGCCCGCAACGAGCGGCTGGTATGCCATTTCGACACCGGCTTCGGCCCGATGTGCCTGGTGATGGTGGGCGCGATGCTGGTGTCCGGTGTGGAGACGGTCTGGAGCGGCGAGGAGATCCCACCCTATGCCAGCCGCCCCGTCCGCAAGGACTGGCGCGACCGCGGCATCACGCTGGCCCGTTTCGCCGAGATGGCGCGCTTCAACTACGGCTCGACGGTGATCGTGCTGCTGCCGCCCGGCGTGGCGGAGCTCGACGCCGGCCTGCGGCCGGAGCAGCCGGTGCGGTTGGGCGAGCGGCTCGGGCGTGTGACCTGAGCCCTTGCAGGCGATCACATGGTGTGGGTGGGCTTGTCGGCGTTCAGCGTACCGGCCAGCAGGGTCTCGATCTTGTTGCGCACCGCCTCACCCTCGGCGGTATCGGCGAACTGCACGCCGATGCCGGCGGTGCGGTTGCCCTGGGCGCCCGGGGGAGTGATCCAGACCACCTTGCCGGCCACCGGCAGGCGATCCTTCTCTTCCATCAGGGTGAGCAGGATGAACACCTCGTCGCCAAGCGCGTAGCGCCTGGTGGTCGGCACGAAGATGCCGCCGCCCTTCACGAACGGCATGTAGGCGTTGTACAGCGCGCTCTTGTCCTTGATGGCCAGGGACAGGATGCCCTGTCGTGCGCCCGCTCCCGCGATCATGGTCTCACTCCTGCGCCGCGACGGCGCTCAGGTTCCGGCAAAGGCCAGCCGCCAGTCGCGCAGCAACCCGGCCAGGGTCAGGTCGGCGCGTACCGTGGTCCGCAGCAGATCGCGGGTGCGGTTGGCGGCATCGAACCACGCGCTGAGCTTGGTGAAATCGGCGCGGGCGGTCAAGGCGGCAGCCTCGCCCATCGGCACGGCGCCGGCCAGGCGGCCGCACAGATCGCGGGCGGTGTCGGCAGCGAAGCTCAGCCGCAGCTCGACGCGCTCGTCGGCCAGCCAGCGCGCAGCCACGTCGAGCGCGCCGGCCTTGCCGGCAGCCAGAGCAGCCAGGTCGGCACGCACGCTGCGGCGCAGCTCCAGCGAACCGTCGGCCAGCCAGTCGGCAGCCAGACCGGGATGGCCGTGCGCGGCCTCCAGTGCGGCATCGACCTGCGTCGCCGCATGACCGGCGGCCAGCAGCCACTGGCGCGCTTCGTCGCGGCCCGGGATACGGAACTCCAGTCGCTGGCAGCGGCTGCGGATCGTGGCGGGCAGTCGCGCCGGATGGGCACTGACCATCAGCAGGTAGCGGCCCGGCATGGGCTCTTCCAGGGTCTTGAGCAGCGCGTTGCAGGCGCTGGTGTTGAGCGCGTCGGCCGGGTCCAGCACGGCGACCTGGGCGCCGCCGAGCTGGGGCGTCAGCGCGAACTGCCGGCCGAGCCGGCGCACCTGGTCGATGGTGACCTCGCTGCGCAGCTTGTCGGTCTTCTCGTTGACCTCCAGGCCGATGCCGAGGAAATCCGGATGCGTCCCGGCCGCAAGCAACCGACAGCCACGGCAGTGTCCGCAGGCCAGACCGTCGGCGCCGGGTGTGGAGCAGAGCAGGCGCGCGGCCAGCGCATCGGCAACGGCGCGCTTGCCCAGTCGCGCCGCTCCGCCCAGCAGCAGGGCATGGCCGAGCCGGCCAGCCATGAGCGCGGCCAGTGCGGTCTGCAGCGGTCGCTGCTGCCAGGGCGCCAGCACACTCACGCCAGCGTCTCCATCCAATCCTCCAGCGCGGCGCGGACCGCCGCGACGACGGCCTCCGCCGGCTGGCCGGCATCGATCACGCGGAAGCGCTGCGGCTCGGCGGCGGCACGGGCCCGGTAGGCGGCGCGCACGCGCTCGAAGAAACCATTGTGCTCGCGCTCGATGCGGTCGGGCTCGCCGCCGCGGCTGCGTGCGCGCGCCAGCCCCTGCTCGACGCCGAGGTCGAGCAGGAAGGTCAGGTCGGGTTTGATGCCCGCCGCCCAACGCTCCAGCTCGGCGATGCGGCCCATGTCGATGCCGCGGCCGCCGCCCTGGTAGGCGAAGCTGGCGTCGGTGAAACGGTCGCTGACGACGAAGGCGCCGCGCGCCAGCGCCGGCCGGATCAGCTCGCGCACCAGTTGCGCGCGGGCGGCGAACATCAGCAGCAGCTCGGTCTCGGCGGCGAGCGCGTGTGCGGGGTCGAGCAGCAGCGCGCGGATCGCCTCGCCGACCGGCGTGCCACCGGGCTCGCGGGTCAGCACCACCTCGTGTCCGCGCGCCTCGATCGCGGCGCGCAGACCGGCGATGACGGTGGATTTGCCGGCGCCCTCGCCGCCTTCGATGGTGATGAGCTTTCCGGTCATTGCCTTCCGTTGCCGTCGTTGCCGTCGTTGCCGTTGTTGCTGCCGTTGTCAGTGTTGCCGCGACCGAGGATGTAGCGGGCCACGGCGTGGTTGTGTTCGGCCAGCGTACGCGAGAAGTGGTGGGTGCCGTCGCCCCGGCTGACGAAATACAGCGTGTCGCCCGGCTTGGGGTTCACCGCCGCCTCCAGCGCGGCGCGGCCGGGCATGGCGATCGGCGTCGGCGGCAGGCCGTCGCGGGTGTAGGTGTTGTAGGGCGTGTCGGTATCCAGCCCGCGCCGGCCGATCCGCCCCTGGTAGCTGTCGCCCATGCCGTAGATCACGCTGGGATCGGTCTGCAGCCGCATGCCGATCCGCAACCGCCGCACGAACACGCCGGCGATCTCCGGCCGCTCGTGGGCGGCGCCGGTTTCCTTCTCGATCAACGAGGCCAGGATCAGGGCCTGCTCGGGTGTCTCGATCGGCAGTCCCTCCTGCCGCCCCGCCCAGACCTCGGCCAGGGTGCGCTCCATCGCCTGCCGCGCACGCCGCAACAGATCCACGTCGCGCGTGCCGCGGGTGTAATGGTAGGTCTCGGGCAGGAAGCGCCCCTCCGGGTGGGTGTCGGGTTCGCCGAGCGCGGCCATCACCTCGGCGTCGGACAGTCCATCCAGCGTGTGCGTCAACGCCGTCGCGGCCGCCAATGCCGCCCGCAGTTCGCGGAAATTCCAGCCCTCCACGATCGTGAAGCGGTACTGGATCACCCGCCCCTGTTCGAGCTTGCGCAGCAGACCGCGCGGGGTGATGCCGGGATCGATCGCGTATTCGCCGACCTTGAGCCTGCGCGCGACATCCATCTGCCAGGCCAGCGCCTGCCACTGCCAGTCGCGGCCGTCGGCGACGCCGGCCTCGCGCAACCGCCGCAGCACGTCGCGGAACGAGTCGCCGCGCTCGATGTCGAGCACGCGCGGCGTGTCGGCCGCCGCCAGCGGCCGGTCGGCGAAGGCGGTGTAGCCGCTCCACAGCCGCCAGCCGGCGAAAGCCGCGGTCAGCAGCAGCACGAGGACGACGATGCCGACGAAGCGGAACAAGGCGGAAAGCTTGGAATCGTTCACACGGTCTCCGGGCCGGCGGTCGCGAAGGCGGGCTCCGCGGCGGCCAGCCGCTCGATCAGGGCGGATGTGGCGGCATCGGGCGGCCACCGCCGCGCACCCAGCCGCGCCACCGGGAGGATACCGCGCACGCTGTTGCAGAGAAAAACCGCCTCGGCGCGCTCGACCTCGTCCGGCGACAGTTCGCGCTCACCGGCATCGGCATGCGCCATCAGCCAGCTCCGGCAGACGCCGGCGATGCCGCAGCGGTCCACCGGCGGCGTCCACCACTGGCCGTCGAGACGCACGAACAGATTGGCGGCGGTGGCGCAGACCGCCCATCCTTGCGTGTCGCACATCAAACCTTCGTGGATGTCCGGATCGCGCCACTCGCCACGCGCCAGCACCTGTTCGAGACGATTCAGATGCTTGATGCCGGCCAGACGCGGCTGGACCGCCAGTGGCGTGTCGCACCAGCGCAGCGCGAGTCCGCCGGCCGGTACGGCGGGCGGCGCGTCATGCAGCGACAGCAGCATCGTCGGCACCGGCTCGACCGGCGGCGAATAACCGCGACCACCGCTGCCACGGGTCAGGATCAGCTTGAGCACGCCACGCGCGATGCCGGCGACGCACGCATCGGCTTCGGCGCGCAGCAGCGCCGCATCCGGCAGCGGGATGCCGAGCCGCACGGCACCGGCCGCCAGCCGCGCGGCATGCGCCTCCCACCAGACCGGTCGGCCACGATGGACGAGGATCGTCTCGAACACGCCATCGCCGTAGGCCAGCCCGCGATCGCCGGGATCGACCGCATCGACGGCACGGCCGCCACGGAGGATGCGCACCGTCACCGTGGCCTCATTCCGCGATGCCCAGCGCACGCAGCAGGCCGCGCGCCTTGGCCCGCGTCTCGTCCAGCTCGTGCACGGGATCGGAGTCGATGACGATGCCGGCGCCGGTGCGGAACTGCAGCGCGTCGCCGGCCAGCCAGGCGCTGCGGATCAGGATGTTCAGGTCCATGTCGCCGTCGCGGTTGAGGTAGCCGAGGGCGCCGGTGTACGGACCGCGCCCCTCGCCTTCCAGCTCGGCGATGATCTGCATGCAACGCACCTTCGGACAGCCGGTGATGGTGCCGCCCGGGAACACCGCGCGGATCGCCTGCCCCGGCGTCACGCCGGGCCGCAGGCGGCCACGCACGTTGGAGACGATGTGGTGCACGTGGGCGTAGCTCTCCACCGTCATCAGCTCGTCGACCTCGACGCTGCCCGCCGTGCAGACGCGGCCGAGGTCGTTGCGTTCCAGGTCGATGAGCATGACATGTTCGGCACGCTCCTTGGGGTGGCCGACCAGTTCGCGGATGCGCGCCGCGTCGTCGTCGCCGGGAAACCGCGGCCGGGTGCCGGCGATCGGCCGCGTCTGGATACGCCCGCCGTTCACCGACACCAGCCGCTCGGGTGAAGAGCTGGCCAGCGCCCAACCGTCCCAGGCCAGCAGGCCGGCGAACGGCGCCGGGTTGGCGCGGCGCAGGCGATCGTAGAGCGCCGCCGGGTCGGGAGCCGTGTCGAAGCGGGCGCGCCAGGCACGCGAGAGGTTGGCCTGGAAGATATCGCCGGCGGCGAGATAATCGAGGACGCGGCGCACGCCGTCGATGAAGCGCGCCGGCGGATCCTCTGACAAGATCGCACCAGGCAAGGCCGGGACCGGCGCAAGCGCCGCGCTCGCCGTGGCATCGGCGGAGAACGCATCCAGCCAGCCGTCATGGCCCGCCTCGGCGACAGCGATGACCTCGCCGTGCGCACGATCGCGCAGCACGGCCGCCGGGCAGCGCAAGGCCAGCGCGACCGGCAACGGCCCCGGCGCGGCCGGCAGGCGCAGCACCGGCTCGACCTGCGCGGCCAGTTCATAGGCAAGGAACAGCGCCCAGCCGCCGCGAAACGGCAACGTCGTCTGGCCCCCCGTCGCGCGCTCGCGGGTGAAGTCGGCATCGAGCGCGGCGAGGAAGTCGTCCGTCACCGCCTCGCCATCGAGCCGGCGCGTCACGCCGTCGGCATCGAGCCGAAGCCCCCTGCCTTCGGTGGCAAGCAGCACATCCCAGCGCGCCCGTGGCGTACCGGTCGCCGCGCTCTCCAGCAGCAGCGGGTAGCGCGCCGGCGCGAGCCGGTGCAGGGCCAGCAGGTCGGTGTCGGGAGCGAGTCGCCGGATCGACAGCATGGAAGCGACGGCCTGGCGCCGAGAACAGGGAATCGAGGAATGCCGCCTGCGGCTCCTACGATTCGCGATTCCCCGCCCCCGGTTCCCGTGACCGCATCACAGCCGCCTGAACACCAGCGTGCCGTTGGTGCCACCGAAGCCGAAGCCGTTGGACACCGCCACGTCGATGCGCTTCTCGCGCGCCACGTTGGGCACGTAGTCGAGGTCGCAGCCCTCGCCCGGCTCGTCGAGATTGATCGTCGGCGGGATGACCCCGGTATGGATGGCCATGACCGAGAAGATCGCCTCCACGCCGCCGGCGGCGCCGAGCAGGTGGCCGGTCATCGACTTGGTCGAGCTGACCATGGTCCGGTAGGCGTGCTCGCCGAGCGCACGCTTGATGGCGAGCGTCTCGGCCACGTCGCCGAGGGGCGTCGAGGTGCCGTGGGCGTTGAGGTAGTCGACCTGCTCGGGGGTGATGCCGGCGTCCTTGAACGCCGCCGCCATGCAGCGCGCCGGACCTTCGCCGCTTTCGCTCGGGGCGGTCATGTGGAAAGCGTCGGAGCTGGCGCCGAAGCCGGCCAGCTCGCAGTAGATGCGTGCGCCGCGGGCCTTGGCGTACTCGTACTCCTCCAGCACCAGGATGCCGGCACCGTCGCCGAGCACGAAGCCGTCGCGGTCCTTGTCCCACGGCCGCGAGGCGCGGGTCGGCTCGTCGTTGCGGGTGGACATCGCCTTCATCGAACAGAAGCCGCCCACCGAGGTCGGCGAGGAGCCGCGCTCGGCGCCGCCGGCGATCATCACGTCGGCATCGCCGTACTGGATCATCCGCATCGCCATGCCGATCGAGTGGTTCGAGGTCGCGCAGGCCGAGACCGCCGAGAAGTTCGGCCCCTTGATGCCCTTCATCAGCGTGATCTGGCCGGGCAGCATGTTGATGATGGTGCTGGGCACGTAGAACGGCGAGATCTTGCGCGGCCCGCCCTCGATGTACTTGGCGGTCTGCTCCTCGATGCCGAGGATGCCGCCGATGCCCGACCCGATCAGCACGCCGATGCGCTCGGCATTGGCCTCGGTGACTTCCAGCCCGGCGTCCTGCATCGCCATCAGCGAGGCGGCGACACCGTAGTGGATGAAGGGGTCCATCTTCTTGACGTCCTTCGCCGGCATCCAGGCGGTCGGATCGAAGTTGCGCACCTCGCCGGCGATGCGGGTGCTGAAGGCGGAGGCGTCGAAATGGGTGAGCGGGCCGATGCCCGAGCGGCCGTTGACGATGTTGTCCCAGGCGCTGGCCAGATCATTGCCGACGGGCGACACGATGCCCATGCCGGTGACGACGACGCGACGGTGGCTCATCCGGTAATCCTCGCTTTGCTGCGCGCGGGCTCGCCGCGCTGGCGGTTCGGGCGCTCGACGCGCCCCACAAACGCATGGGGCCGCTCGTCGGCGGCCCCCTGCGTGGATCGCTCGCCGGCGATCAGCTCTTGACGTGCGCCTTGATGTAGTCGATCGCCTGCTGGACGCTGGTGATCTTCTCGGCTTCCTCGTCGGGAATCTCGCACTCGAACTCTTCCTCCAGCGCCATCACCAGCTCGACGGTGTCCAGCGAGTCGGCGCCGAGGTCGTCCACGAAGGACGCGTTGTTGGTGACTTCTTCTTCTTTGACGCCAAGCTGCTCGACGACGATCTTCTTGACGCGCTCTTCGATGGTGCTCATGGGTTTTTCGACCTCCCGAGGGGGATAAACGGGCGCATTGTAGTGGATTGCCGCGCGCCAAGACAGCTTCGCGACGGGCCCCGGCGCGCGCCGATTGTGCCGGTGGCCGTATCTGGTCGAGGGGTGAGTTTCCTCCGCTCGCGCGCCGGGCGCAAACGCCGGATCAGGGCATGTACATTCCGCCGTTGACGTGCAGGGTTTCGCCGGTGATGTAGGCTCCACCCGGGCCGACGAGGAAGGCCACGGCGCGGGCGATGTCGGCCGCCTCGCCGAGCCGGCCCAGCGCGATCTGGGCGGTCAGCGCCTCGCGCGCGGACTCCGGCAGCGCGCGGGTCATGTCGGTGTCGATGAAGCCGGGTGCGACGACATTGACCGTGATGCCGCGGCTGCCCACCTCGCGCGCCAGCGACTTCGAGAAGCCGATGATGCCGGCCTTGGCCGCGGCATAGTTCGACTGTCCGGGATTGCCGGTCAGGCCGACCACCGAGGCGATGCTGACGATGCGGCCGCGGCGCGCCTTCATCATGCCGCGCAGCACGGCCTTGGAGGTGCGGTAGACCGAGCTGAGGTTGGTGTCGATGATCGCCGCCCAGTCCTCGTCCTTCATCCGCATCAGCAATTGGTCGCGGGTGATGCCGGCATTGTTGACCAGGATGCTGACCGCGCCGAACTCGGACGCGATCGCGTCGACCAGCGCCTCGACGGCCGCACCGTCGGTCACGTCGAGCCTGCGGCCGACGCCGCCATGGGCGGCGAGACGCTCGCCGATCGCCTGCGCGCCGGCATCGCTGGTGGCGGTGCCGATCACCCTGGCGCCGAGCGCGGCCAGTTCGTCGGCGATGGCCGCGCCGATGCCGCGGCTGGCACCGGTGACCAGGGCGATCTCGCCTGTGAGGGGAAGCTGCTGGGTCATGCCTTGCTCCATTCGTTGAGGGCCGCGTCGAAGTCGGCGGGCAGGCCGAGCGCGCGGGCGTCGAGCGACTTGTCGATGCGCTTGGCCAGACCGGTCAGGACCTTGCCGGGACCGCATTCGGCCATGCGCGTGGCGCCGCCCGCGACCAGCGCCTGCACGCACTCGGTCCAGCGCACCGGCAGGTAGAGCTGGCGCTGCAGCGCGTCGCGGATCGCGACGACCGAATCGCGCGTTTCGGCGTCGACGTTCTGCACCACCGGCAGTGCCGGCGCGCTCCAGCGCAGCCCGGCCATGACCTCGCCGAGGCGGTTGGCCGCCTCGCGCATCAGCGGCGTGTGCGAGGGCACGCTCACCGCCAGCCTGACCGCCTTGCGCACGCCGCGTTCGGCCAACGCCGCGATCGCACGGTCGACGGCGCCGGCATGGCCGCCGATCACGATCTGGCCGGGCGAGTTGTAGTTGGCCGGGACGACCACCTCCTCGCCCGATACCTGCGTGCAGACCTCGGCGACGACCTCGTCCTCGGCGCCGAGCACCGCGGCCATCGCGCCGACGCCGGCCGGCACCGCGGCCTGCATCAGCCGGCCGCGCTCGCGCACCAGTCTGGCACCGTCGGCCAGCGACAGGCTGCCGGCGGCGACCAGCGCGGTGTACTCGCCCAGGCTGTGGCCGGCCAGGCGCGACGGCATCGGGCCGCCGTGCGCCTGCCACAGGCGCCAGACGGCGATGCCTGCAGCCAGCAGCGCCGGCTGGGTGAATTCGGTCTGATTGAGGCGGTCCTCGTGGCCTGGCTGCGACAACTCCCACAGGTCCACGCCGGCGCCCTCGGAGGCTTCGGCGAAGGTGTCGCGGACCTGCGGATGGAGCGCGGCCAGTTCGGCCAGCATGCCGGGCGACTGCGAGCCCTGGCCGGGGAACACGAAGGCGAGATTCGGTTGCGTCACGCGCGGGTCTCGTCGGGAAAGCGGGGAATGATACGGGCGGGCGGCGCCCATCGTCTGTACCGGGGCGTAGGGTACGGCAAACGGGACAGTGGATCCGGGATTCGCGAGGAGCCGCCTGCCCACCCTCCATGTCGCCGGCGGTCGGCGCTCGGCGGATTCCGTGTCAGATCAGAACATCAGATCGATCAGGGCCACACCGACGTCATCGGCCTGCTCGCCCAGCAACAGCAGCCACAGGACGACCGCCCCCACGCTGGCCAGGGCGCGCAGCGCCTGTGCCAGCGCCCGGCCGCGTTCACCGCCGAGCGCAGCCAGCGGGGCGAGCCAGCGCAGGCGCCGGGCAACGCGGGAAATTTCCTCGCGCACCCCGGGCGACTCCGTCGCGACCTGGGTCTGCAGCAGCTCGGCGTAGCGCTCGGGCCGATCGGCCAGGAAGCGCGCGGTCGATTGCACGTAGAGCAGGACATCGCGCGCCTGCGCCGCCGGCAGCGACATCGTCGTGCGCGGATCCTCCTCCAGGTCGATGAAGCCGACGCCTTCGGGCGTGATCACCATGTTGCGGGCGAAGGCCTGGCTGAGATAGCCGCCGCGGGCATGCAGTTCGCGCAGCGCGGCGAAGCCGCTGCGGATCAGCGATGCGCGGCGCTCCGGGTCGGGTTCGTTCTTGCAGCGGATCGCCAGCGTGGGGCCGAGATCGGAGAGCACCAATTCGGTCGGCTCGGCGGCCAGCACCTCGGGCACGCGCACGCCGAGCCCGTCGAGGCGCGCGATCATCTCGCGCTCGGTGCGACAGGCCTGCTCGGGATCCTGTGGCGGCGGCGCGATCAGCGCGCTGGCGCCCAGCCGGCGCGCCAGCCAGCGCAGGGCCGCCAGCCGCACCCGCCGCTCCGGCGCGCCGTAGCGTTTGCGCCAGGCGACGCGGCCGTTGAAGCGGATCCGCTCGACGCGTGGCTCACTCATGACAGCTGCTGGGTGTGTGGCGACCGCGGGATCAGTAACGGATCAGGGCCGAACCCCAGGTGAATCCGCCGCCGAAGGCCTCCAGCAGCAGCAACTGGCCGCGCTGCACGCGGCCCGAGCGCACCGCCTCGTCCAGCGCCAGCGGCACCGAGCCGGCCGAGGTGTTGCCGTGACGGTCCACGGTGACCACCACCCGGTCCATCGGCATGTCCAGCCGCTTGGCGGTGGCCTGGATGATGCGCAGGTTGGCCTGGTGGGGGATCAGCCAGTCGATGGCGTGCTTGTCGAGATCGTTGGCGGCGAGGGTTTCCTCGACCACCGCATCGAGCGTCTTGACCGCGACCTTGAACACCTCGTTGCCGGTCATCAGCACGCGCACGCCGACGTTCTTCTCCTCCGGCTTGAAGCCGGCGGAGACGCCGACCGGGTTGTACAGCAGATGCTTGTAGCCGCCATCGGCATGCAGGTGCGTGGACAGCACGCCGGTCTCGCTGTCGGCCTTCAGCACGACCGCACCGGCACCGTCACCGAACAGCACACAGGTGCCGCGGTCGGACCAGTCGAGCATGCGTGAGAGCGTCTCGGCGCCGACCACCAGGGCGGTCTTCGCGGCGCCGCTGCGGATGAACTTCTCGGCCACCCCGAGCGCGTAGATGAAGCCCGAACAGGCGGCATTGACGTCGAAGGCGGCGCAGCCGTTGGCACCCAGCCGGTGCTGCAGCAGGCAGGCGGTGGAGGGGAAGACAATGTCGGGCGTGGTCGTGCCGAGCACGATCAGGTCGAGCTCGGAGGCCTGCACGCCGGCCGCCTCCAAGGCGCGCACGGCCGCTTCGTAGGCGAGATCGCCGGTGGTCTGCCCCTCGGCCGCGATGTGGCGCTGGCGGATGCCGGTGCGCTCGCGGATCCACTCGTCGCTGGTCTCGACGAACTGCGCGAGGTCGTCGTTGGTCAGCACCTTCTCCGGCAGGTAGCTGCCGGTACCCGCGATGCGGGCGTAGATCTGTCCCGTCATGCCGTCTCCTGGGATGCCGGCCCCGCCGGGCCGAAAACGGACGCGGCGGGACCGGGCCCGCCGCGCAGCACGGCCCGAGGCCGTGACCGGACTGTAGCGCGATTACTCTTCGTCGACGACCGGCGCGGCCGTCTCGATCACCTTGCGGCCGCGATAGTAGCCGTCCTTGGTGACGTGGTGACGCAGATGGGTCTCGCCCGTGGTCGGGTCGGTGGCCAGCTGCTTGGCGGTGAGGGCGTCGTGCGAACGGCGCATGCCGCGACGGGACGGGGTCTTGCGGCTCTTCTGGACTGCCATGGCGTATCTCCGGAACTAACTCTGGTGTTTTTTCAGCGCGACCAGCGCGGCGAACGGGTTGGGGGCGGGCTCGTCCTCGGCCTGCCCGGCGGGAAAGACCCGCTCGACCGCCTCGGTGCCCGGCTTCACCGGCACCACCGGAACCGCGAGGATCAGCTCATCCTCGATCAGCTCGGCAGGCCGGAGCGTGCCTTCGGCGTCCAGCAGCACGGGTTCGTAGCCCGGCGGCAGGCCCGCCTCCTGCGATTCGTCGGTGATCAGGCCCAGCCGCTGCGTCACCCGCACCGGAAGCCGGAAAGGCTCCAGCGTGCGCTGGCACTGGAGGGGAAGCTCGGCTTCGATCTGCAGCTCCAGGAAGCGCACGCCCAGGGCGTCGCGTCCGAACTCCAGCGCGAACCGGCAGTCGCCCTCGACGACTTCCAGGCTGCCGCACAGCCGCGCGAACGCCGACAGCGGCAGACGGCCTTCGAAACACCGCCGCGCCGCGACCATGCGCCAAGCATCCAGCACTTCGGGCAGGGTCGCGGACATAAGAGCGAAATGGTAAAGCCGTCACCGACCCGCTGTCAATCAAAAAAGGCCTTTCGCCACGCGGGTTTGCGGCCCCCGGCCGGCTCGGGCAGACTGCGGACATCCCGTCGCGGCCGATGGAAAACCGCGTGAGCTACATCTCCCAAGCCCTGGTCCTGCTGGCGCTGGCGGCTGCCGCGGCGTTGTGGCTGCACCGGCGTGCGCAGCGCCGGCAGAATGCGCTCGGCCGGCTGCTGGACGGCGCCGACGCGATGGAGCGCCTGCTGCACCGCACCCGCGAACGCATGAACGCGATGCGCGGCGTGGTCGACCGCGTGCCCGACGATGTCGGCGCGGTGGCGCGCGCCTCGCTCGACAGCGACCAGGTCATCCAGGATGCCCTGCGCGACGTGCTCCAGCACCGGCTGTGGATCCAGCGCCACGGCGGGCACGCCAGCCAGCGCGAACTCGACGAGGCCTGCGCCGCCATGGACCGCGCCCGCGAACGCATCACCGCCGAGCTCGACCGTCTGGAACGCGCCGGCGCCGAGCTGACCGAAGCCACCGACGCGGCCCTCGAGGCCGCACGTCGCGAGCCGCCCGAGCTGCGCCGCCAGAGCGGCTGAGGCCCCGATGCCGAAATTGATCCTCGCCTCGACCTCGCCCTACCGGCGCGAGCTGCTGGGCCGCCTGGGACTGCCGTTCGAGACGGCGCGCCCCGAGGTCGACGAAGCCCCGCAGCCCGGCGAGCCGCCCGCCGCCCTCGCCCGCCGCCTGGCCGCGGCCAAGGCCCGTGCGGTCGCCGCACGCCACCCCGAGGACTGGGTGATCGGCTCCGACCAGGTCGCCGATCTCGATGGACGACCGCTCGGGAAACCCGGCGACCATGCCCGCGCGGTCGCGCAGCTGCGCGCAACCGCAGGCCGCGAAGTCCGCTTCCACACCGGCCTGTGCCTGCTGCGTGGGACCGATGACGAGGTCCAGCACCACCTCGACCTGACAGTGGTGCGCTTCCGCCCGCTCGACGTGGACGAGATCGAGCGCTACCTGCGCACCGAGCGACCCTACGACTGCGCCGGCAGCTTCAAATGCGAGGGATTGGGCATCACCCTGTTCGAGGCGATCGAATCGCGCGACCCCACGGCGCTGATCGGCCTGCCGCTGATCGCGCTGGCGGGAATGCTGCGACGGGCGGGGTTCGCAGTGCCCTGAGTCCCTGCGCGGCGCGCCCTAGTCCACCCGCAGCCAGCGCGCTCCAACGACCTCGACGCTGCCGTCGCCGCCATGCACGCGCAGCGCCAGACGGTACCGGCCAGGCGCAAGCGAGCCGGCCGGGAGTTCGGCACGGAAGCCGAGATCGGGCTGCGCCGGGTCGGTCGAGCCGCGCCAGAAGTCCACCACGTCCGGGCGCGGCAGCCCGAGCATGGCCTCGGCCACCGGCTCGCCGCCCAGCAGCACCTCGACCCGGCGCACGCCGGCGCCGTCCTTCATCGTCCAGCCCTCGAACACCAGCGCGTCGCCACGCGGGACACGCTGCCCGGGGCGGTCGATGGCCCCCAGCGCCGGCGTGACGCAGGGCGCATCCGCCGGCACCGCACCGGCGGGCAGGCGGAACAGCAGGAAGCGCTTGCGGCCGTCATCCACCGCCACGGTCACGGGCGGCGGCAGCGGACCGGCCAGCACGCAGACCTGCCGGTACCAGTCGACCAGTTCACGCGGCCGCACCGCGCCGTCCTCCAGCACTAGCAGGACCGGTGCCGGGCGCTTGCGCAGACTGTCGCGTACATACCCCCAAAGCGCCAGCTGGGCGGCACGGCCGTGCTTGTGGTTCTTCGGGTGGTCGAGCACCCCGATGTCGCGCCGCCGCAGGTGGAAGGCGAGCGCCGCCGCCGGCATGAAGTTGTCCGCCACCACCTGCGTCGAGGGCGACAGCCGGTCCAGCTCGTGCGCCACCGCCACGGCCAGCTCACGCCAACCGCTGAAGTTGTCCGGGTACAGCGGCCGGTCGGCCAGCGGCGACCGCCAGGTCGGCATGGCCGCGGCGGCGAGCCAGACGAACGTGGCCAGCAGCCCTGCGGCCGCCAGGCCGTGCGCCGCCCGCCACGACCACGACCACGACCACGACCTCGCCCCGTCGCCCAGCGCCGGCAGCACCGCCATCAGCGCCAGCCAGGCCGGCAGCGGCCAGTGGAAGCTGACGCGCTCGGCATCGGCGAAGAAGCCGAGCACGAACAACCCGAGCAGCGGCACGCCTGCCGCACCCAGCACCAGGCCCCATGGCCCGGCCTCGCCGCGGCGCCAACGCCGCCACACCTGCACCAGCGCCCACAGCAGCAGCACGAACAGCAGCGGCGTCACCACCACCGCCTGCACCAGCGGAAACCACGCGCCGTCCCAGTGGAAGGCCCAAGGATGACGGTCGACCAGCTGGAAACCCACGCCGGCCCCGCGATGGGCGAGATTCCATGCACCCAGCGGCAACCAGGCCGCCGCACCCAGCGCCAGCACGCCCCACAGCGCCGGGCGCCGCAGCAGTGCACGTCCCTCGGCGACGAGGAGCAGGCCGACCAGCCCGGCGGCGAGCACCACCACGAAGCGGTAGTGACTGAGCGCACCGAGTACCAGCCCGGCCGCCAGCAATGCATAGGCGCCACGCTCGCGGCCACGCAGCAGCGCGGCGATGGCGTCCAGACACAGCAACGTGGCGAAGGTCAGCGGCACGTCCGGCAACGCGAGCACGCCGAGCGTGCCGGTCAGCGGCATCAGCAGGCACAGGATGCCGGCGCGCCAGCCGGCCTCGGCGCCGAACCAGCGTGCCGCGATGCGCGCCAGCAGCCACGGTATCGCCGCGCCCATCAGCAGGAAGGGCCAACGCAGGCCCAACGGCGTCGGGCCGCCGAGCTCCATGCCCAGCCAGGCCAGCCAGGCCGTGCCGGCCGGCAGGTCGGAATACGCCCAGGCCGGATGCCGTGCCTCCCAGGCGTAGAAGGCCTCGTCGCCGAACAGGTCCAGGGAGGCGGCCAGCCACAGCTTGACCGCGCCCAGCAGTGCCCAGAGGGTGACAAACTTCACGTAGGCTGAAGGCCGCGCCATGCCAGCATCCTGCTCGCGTCGACAAGAAAAGGACGGTCCAAGAACGACATGCATGCCCAGACCCACACCCCACCCATCGTAGCCGACGCCGCGCGCACGGCGCTGACCGGGGCGATCGCGCAGGTCAACCGGCTGGTGCTGGGCAAACGGCGCGAGGTGGCCCTCGCCTTCACCTGCCTGCTGGCCGGCGGCCATCTGCTGATCGAGGACTTGCCCGGGCTGGGCAAGACCACGCTGGCACGCGCCCTGGCGGCAACCCTGGGCCTGGATTTCCAGCGCATGCAGTTCACCTCCGACCTGCTGCCATCCGACATCCTCGGCGTCAGCGTGTACGACCAGAGCGCGCGCGAGTTCCGCTTCCATCCGGGGCCGGTGTTCACCCAATTGCTGCTCGCCGACGAGATCAACCGCGCGCCGCCGCGCACCCAGAGCGCGCTGCTGGAGGCGATGGCCGAGCACCAGGTCAGCATCGACGGCATCACCCACCTGCTGCCGCAACCGTTCTTCGTCATCGCCACGCAGAACCCGGTCGACCTGGCCGGCACCTTCCCGCTGCCCGACTCGCAGCTCGACCGCTTCCTGCTGCGCCTGCGGCTGGGCTACCCCGACGCCGAGGCCGAGCGCGAGATGCTGGCCGGCGAGGATCGCCGCGAGCTGATCGCCCACACCCTGCCGATGCTCACCGCCGAGGACGTGCTGGCCCTGCGCGCCGCCGTCGAGAACATTCACGCCAGCGAAGCATTGATCGCCTACGTGCAGGCCCTGATGGCGGAGAGCCGCCGCCATCCCGGCGTGCGCGTCGGACTGTCGCCGCGCGCCGGCCTGGCGCTGCTGCGCGCCGCGCGCGCACACGCGCTGCTGGCCGGGCGCGAGCATGTGCTGCCGGAGGACGTGCAGGCGCTGTTCGTCGAGGTCGCCGCGCACCGGCTGGTGCCGGAGGCCGACGCCAGCGACCGGCTGGCACTGGCCGACGCCATCCTGCGGGCGGTCAGGCTGCCCTGAGCGCCCGTGCTGGCCGCACTGCGCAGCCGTCGTGACGCGCTCGCCGACCGGCTCGGCCGATGGGCGCGACCGCGCGCGCCGGAACCGTTGCCGATCCACATCGACCGCCGCCGCATCTATGTGCTGCCGACCGGCTTCGGCCTGTTCGTCGCCGGTTTGCTGGCGACCATGCTGCTGGGCGCACTCAACTACAACAACAATCCGGCCCTGCTGCTGGGCTTCCTGCTCGCCGCCGCGGCGCACAACAGCCTGGTGCGCGCGCACCTGCACCTGAGCGGCATCCGCCTCACCGCCCTCGGCGCCGAACCGGTGCATGCCGGCGAGGTGCTGCATCTGCGCCTGCGCTTCGAGGCGGCACCGCGGCGGCGCCGGCACGGCCTGGCCCTGCGGCTGGGCACCGCCGAGGCCTGGCTCGACCTGTCGGGCGACGATGCCGCCGAAGCCTGCCTGGCACTGCCCGCGCCGCGCCGCGGCTGGCAGCGGCTGGACCGCCTCCGTCTGTCCACCCGCCAGCCGCACGGCTTCGCCGTGGCCTGGTGCTGGCTCTGGCCGGACACCCGGCTGCTGGTGTATCCCGCCCTGGAATCACGGGCGCCACCGCTGCCGGTCGACGGCGGCGAGGGCACGCTGGCGCACCGCCGCGACCTCGGCGAGCAGCTGCACCACCTGCGCGACTACCGCAGCGGCGACCCGCTGCGGCAGGTGGCCTGGAAGGCCTCGGCCCGGGCCGACCGCCTGCTGGTGCGCGAGTACGAAGGCCGCGCCGGCCGCGAGGTGCACCTGGACTGGAACACGCTGACCGGACTCGGCCACGAGGAGCGCATCCGCCGGCTCGCGCGCTGGGTGGTCGAGGCCGAGCGTCACGGCCTGCGCTACCGCCTGAGCCTGCCCGGCCAATCCCTCGGCCCGGCCCTCGGACCGGCCCATCGCCACGCCTGCCTGCGCGCGCTCGCGCTGCTGCCCGATGGCTGAGTCCGCACGCCCGCCGTTGCATCCGGATGCCCGCCGCTGGTGTGTCGCGGCCGCTGCGGTCGCCGCCCTGCCGCTGCTGCTGCTGATGCCCGGCTGGCTGGCCGGCACGCTGGCGACGGTCGGCCTGGTCTCCGCCTGGAGCGGCGCGCGCCGTCCCTGGCCGGACTGGCTGCGGCTGCTGCTGACCCTGAGCCTGACCGGGCTGGTGCTGGCGGCGTTCGGCTTCCGCTTCGGCCGCGACACCGGTTGCGCGCTGCTGCTGGCGATGCTGGCGCTCAAGCTGGGCGAGACGCGCTGGCTGCGCGACGGGCGCAGCCTGGTCGGTTTTGCGCTGTTCGCCACCTTCGCCGCCTTCCTGCAGGATCAGGGGCCCCTGACGCTGGCGCTGGCGGTCCCGGCGGTGACGATGGCGCTGGCCGCCAGCAGCCGCATGGCCGAGCACGAGGTGCCGGGCGGTGTGACGGTCCCGGTTGCGCACCGCCTGGCCGGTGCCGTCGCGTGGGTTGCACTGGCGATCCCGCTGGCGGTGGCGACGTTCTGGCTGTTCCCGCGCCTTCCGGCCCCGCTCTGGGGCGTACCCGAGAATGCGCTGGCACGCACCGGCATCAGCGACCGGATGGAGCCCGGACAATGGCTGGACCTGATGAACGACGACGCACCGGCCTTCCGTGCGCGTTTCTTCGGTCCGCCGCCGCCGGTCGAGCAGATGTACTGGCGCGGGCCGGTACTGTGGGATTTCGACGGCCGTGCCTGGACCCGCGCCCCCTGGGCCGCCTCGCTGCCACCGGCGCCGGTCGAGGCGGCCGGCCCCGGGCTGGCCTACGAGATCACCCTGGAACCGACCGACAAGCGCTTTCTGTTCGCCCTGGACCTGCCCACCTCGGCACCGCCCGATGCCGTGATGGGCCTGGACCTGGCGCCTTATGCCCGCCGCGCGGTGTCCAGCCTGCGCCGTTACCGGCTCGAATCCGTGTCGCCGGCGCGCTTCGAGCCGCAACTCCGGCACCAGCTGTGGCAGGCGGCGACGCGGCTGCCGGAGGGCTACAACCCGCGCACGCTGGCACTGGCGCAGCGCTGGCGCAGCGAGGGCGCCGACGATGCCGAGGTCATCCGCCGCGCGCTGGCCTGGTTCCGCGCCGAGTTCAGCTACTCGCTGGATGCGCCGCCGCTCGGCCGCCACAGCGTCGACGAGTTCCTGTTCGTCACCCGGCAGGGTTTCTGCGAGCACTTCAGCTCCTCCTTCGCCGTGCTGATGCGCGCCGCCGGCATCCCGGCCCGCGTGGTGACCGGCTACGCCGGCGGCTTCCGCAACCCGATCGGCGACTACTGGCTGATCCGTCAGTCCGACGCCCATGCCTGGACCGAAGTCTGGCTGGAGGGACGCGGCTGGACGCGCATCGATCCGACCGCGGCGGTCGACCCCGAGCGCGTCTTCCTGCGCAGCGGCTTCATCGGCGGCGGGCTGGCCGGACTGGGCGAG
The DNA here is from genome assembly GCF_014202935.1 of Rehaibacterium terrae. Lineage (GTDB taxonomy): Bacteria > Pseudomonadota > Gammaproteobacteria > Xanthomonadales > Xanthomonadaceae > Rehaibacterium > Rehaibacterium terrae. The sequence goes on from NZ_JACHHX010000006.1 coordinate 59,180, forward strand.
GGCCTGGTCCCGATCGCCACCTTCGCCGACTGGCTGCGGCGCGGCTGGAATGAGTTCGTGCTCGGCTTCGACGCCAACCGTCAGCGTCTCCTGCTGCGCCCGTTCGGCATCGAGGAAGCCAGCGCCGGCCAGCTCGCCCTGGCCTTCGCGACGGGTGTCGGGCTGTCGCTGGCGCTCACCCTGTGGCTGTTGCTGCGGCAATCCTCGCCGCGAACCGATCCACTGCTGGCTGCCTATGCCCGCTTCCTCGCGCGCCTGGCCCGTGCCGGCGTGGCCAAGGCCCCACACGAGCCACCACTGACCTTCGCCGAACGCGCCGCCGCCCGCCTGCCGGCGGACGCCGGCGAGATCCTCGCGCTCAGCTGGCGTTTCGCGGCTTGGCGCTATGCTGGTGCGGTGTTGGACAACGAGGCACGCGCACAGCTGGCGCGTGCCTTGCGCAACTTCCGGCCGCGCGTGCGTGCGCGGCCCCTGCCTGGAGCCGATCCATGAGTCGTCCCGGTCTTTCTCCTGCCTGCGTCACGCTGCTGGTTGCCAGCCTCGCACTGGCGGGCTGCGCCACCGCACCGACCCCACTGCGCGGCGACTACGCGCCGCTCACCCCGGCCGACGCGGCCAGCACGGCCGCCATCGGCGCCAGTGTGCGCTGGGGCGGCACGATCGCCGCAGTCGAGCCGCGCCGCGACAGCACCTGCCTGCAGATCGTCGGCCGCGACCTGGGCAGCCTGGCGCGCCCCCGCAGCGACGACAGCACCACCGGCCGCTTCCTGGCCTGTCGCGCCGGCTTCTACGATCCGGAAGTGTTCGCCGCCGGCCGCGAAGTCACCGTCGTCGGTCGCATCGACGGCATGGAAACGCGCCTGATCGGCGAATACGAGTATCGCCATCCGCGCGTGGCCGCCGATGTCATCTATCTGTGGCCGCCACGACAGGAGGTCGACCCGCGCTGGCGCGACCCGTGGTATCACCCCTACCCGTACTGGTACGGTCCGCGCCGCTGGTGGTGGTGAGACCCGGCCCCTTCCACGGGCCATGCGCGCGTCTGAGCGACTGACTCCCTCGGCCGCTCAGCCGGGCGGCCAGGCCATCTGCCGCCCGGCCAGCAGGTGCAGGTGGATGTGGTAGACCGACTGCCCACCGTCGCGATTGCAGTTGAGAACGGTGCGGTAACCGTTTTCCGAAAAGCCCTCCCGCTTCGCGTAGTCCACGGCAGCCAGCACCAGCCGGCCGACCAGCGCCGCGTGTTCCGGCGTCAGGTCGTTGAGCGTGGCGATCGGCTGCTTCGGCACGAACAGCACGTGCACCGGCGCCTGCGGGTTGATGTCGCGGAAACCCAGCACGTGCTCGTCCTCGTAGACGATGTCGGCCGGGATCTCGCGGCGGATGATCTTGCCGAAAATGGTGTCGGACATAAGAACGGGAATCGGGAATCGGGAATCGGGTGAGAGCATCGAGGCTCGGCGTCCGGGATGCAAGCCGGCGCCCGCCGTGCGCCACTCAGGACGGAATTTCGCTGCGCGAACCGAAGGCGTGGGCCAAGGTGCCGCGGTCGATGTATTCCAGCTCGCCGCCCAGCGGCAAGCCGTGCGCCAGCCGGCTCGGACGCACGCCGTGCTGGCGCGCGAGCTGGGCCAGGTAATGCGCGGTGGCCTCACCCTCGACGGTCGGGTTGGTGGCGATGATCAGCTCGCCCACATCGCCGGCGGCGAGCCGCGCCGCGAGCAGGTCCAGGCCGAGCTCGCGCGGGCCGATGCCGTCCAGTGGCGACAGCCGCCCCTGCAACACGAAGTACAGCCCACGGTAGCCGGTGGCAAGTTCGATGGCGAGACGGTCGGCGGGCGTCTCCACCACGCACAGCAGCTGCGTCTCGCGCGCGGGGCTGGCGCACAGCGGGCACACCGGCACCTCGCTGAAGTCGCGGCAACGCTCGCAGTGGCCGATCTTCTCCATCGCCTCGGCCAGGCGTGCCGCCAGCCGCACCCCGCCCTCGCGATCGCGTTCGAGCAGGTGATAGGCCATGCGCTGCGCCGACTTCTGCCCGACACCGGGCAGGCAGCGCAGGGCTTCGATGAGCTGGTCGAGGAGGGGGGAGGCGCTCACGGGCATCGAGGATAGGGAGCTGAAAACTGGGCGGTGAGCGGTACAACCTGCGCTCGCGCTTGAAGTGCGTCGACACTCATGCGCTCAGCGTTCGCGGAGACGCTCGGCCACCGCTGCCACGCCCATGGAGACGATCGCTCATCCCCCAGCCCTGCTTCAAAACGGCAGCTTCATGCCCGGCGGCAATGGCATGCCGGCGGTCACCTTGGCCATGTACTGCTGGCTGAGCTCGTTGGCCTTGTTGACCGCATCGTTGAAGGCGGCGGCGACCAGATCCTCCAGCATCTCGGCATCGCCGAGCGCCTGCGGATCGATACGCACCCGGCGGGTTTCCATGCGGCCGGTCAGGGTCACCTGCACCATGCCGCCACCGGCCTGGCCGGTGACTTCGAGCCTGGCGAGTTCTTCCTGCGCACGCTGCATGTTTTCCTGCATGCGCTGCGCCTGCTGCATGAGTTGGGCGATGTTGCCTCGCATGGTTCAGTTTCCTTCGGCGTGGTTTTCGGAAAGCGGCCGGATCGAGCCGGGCACGAGCTGCGCGCCGTACTCGTCGATCAGCCGCCGGACGGTCGGATCCTCGAGGAATGCCGCTTCGGCCTGCCCCTGGCGCTCGCTGCGCTCACGCGCGGCGCGGGCGTGCAGGGTTTCGGCGCTGGCGGGGACGGATTTTTCGAAGCGGATTTCCGGCATGCACCCGAGCACCGGCTCCAGTGCCTGCGCCAGCGAACGGGCCAGCGACTCGGTGCGCAGCGCCTCCATGTGCTCGGGCAACGCGAGCCGCAGCACGCCATCGGCGTAACCGCAAAAGGCGGCATGCGATGCAAGCTGCTTGGCCGGTGGACGCACATCGGCGCGGGCGACCAGATCGAACCAGTCCTGGGCCTTGGCCAGGGTGACGGCGGCGGGCTTGGCCGGAGCCGGAGTCGGCGCTGGCGCTGGAGGCGACTCGGGCGGCCTGGACGCCGTTGTCGCAATCGGTGCGCCTGGTCCGCCTGTCGCCGGCCGGGCCCCGTCGGACGCGGCATGCGGCGTGGCGCCCGTGGCGCTGGCCGCCGCGGGCGATGGCGTGCGGCGATGCGGCATGCCGCTCCCCGATGCCGGGGCGGCTGCACCGTCGGCCGAGCCGGCCGGGCGGAATGCCAGCATCCGCAGCAGTGCCATCTCGAAGCCGGCGCGCGCGCTGGGCGCATACGGCAGGTCGCGGCGGCCGGTGATCGCCATCTGGTACCACAGCTGCACCAGTTCGGGCCTGAGCTTCGCCGCCAGCGCCGCGGTGTCGAGCCGCGCCTCCTCGCCGGCCATGCCGGGGACGAGCTGGCACAACTGGATGCGGTGCAGTGCCGCGGCCAGCTCATCCAGCACGCTGCCGAAGTCGGGTGAGAAGCCAGCCAGTGTCTCGATGCGCGCCATCAGTGCGACGCCGTCGCCATCGGCCAGCGCCTCCAGCAGCGCGCCGACCTGGCCGCGGTCGACGGTGCCGAGCATCGCCCGCACCGCATCCTCGCCGAGCTGACCGCCCGTGTAGGCGATGGCCTGGTCGAGCAGGGACAGGCCATCGCGCAGGCTGCCGTCGGCGGCGCGTGCCAACACCTCGATTGCACCCGGCTCGTAGGCGATGCCTTCGGCGGCGAGGATCTTCTCCATCTGGCCGCGGATCTGCGCCTCGTCCAGCCGCTTGAGGTTGAACTGCAGGCAGCGCGAGAGCACCGTCACCGGGAGCTTCTCCGGATCGGTGGTGGCGAGCAGGAACTTCACGTGCCCCGGCGGCTCCTCCAGCGTCTTGAGCAGCGCATTGAAGGCCGGCTTGGACAGCATGTGCACCTCGTCGATGAGGTACACCTTGGTGCGCCCGCGCGAGGGCATGTACTGGGCGTTGTCGATCAGTTCGCGGACGTTGTCCACGCCGGTGTGGCTGGCCGCGTCGATCTCCAGCAGGTCGACGAAGCGGCCGGCATCGATGTCGGTGCAGGCGCCGCACTCGCCGCACGGCTCGGCCGAGGTGCCGCGCTCGCAGTTCAGGCTCTTGGCGAAGATGCGCGCGATGGTGGTCTTGCCGACGCCACGGGTGCCGGTGAACAGGAAGGCATGGTGGACGCGGCCGCTGTCGAGCGCATTGCCGAGCGCGCGCACCACGTGCTCCTGCCCGACCAGTTCGGCGAAACGCTTCGGGCGCCATTTGCGGGCGAGGACGAGGTAGGACATCGGCGGGCCGTCGCGGAGGATCGGCCCATTGTGCCAAGCCCCCCGACCCCGGCCAAGCGCGAAACGGCGTTTACTTGTCGCCCGGGAGGGTGGCCGGTATCATTTCGCCTCTTGTTTCAGGCGAGGCGCAGGATGCGCCGTCCTCTGCGGAGAGGTGTCCGAGTGGTTGAAGGAGCACGCCTGGAAAGTGTGTATACGGCTAAACCCCGTATCGCGGGTTCGAATCCCGCCCTCTCCGCCACTCACATGCGGGCCCCTTGGCAACGGCCGCGCGCATTCATGCGCGGACTTTCCAGAAGGCTCCCAGGCCGGTGCGATGCCGGCTTTCACGTCTATGGCGGCCCCCGTCGGCCCCTCGCGACGATAGGTCGAAAACCCCGCCAGGTCCGGAAGGAAGCAACGGTATCGGCTGATTCGGGCGCCGAGGCCAGCCGGCGGGGGTTCGCCACCCGTCGTCAAGTTTCCGGACCTGGGCCACGGCCAGGTTCGGCTTCCTGCCTCACCAGGCCGCCCGCCTTCGGCATCCTGCCTGCGGCGCTCGTCGGCGCGCGCTCAGCCACCGGCTGAGCGCAAGCGCGCCTTCTCGCCCGGAAGGAAGCAACGGTATCGGCTGATTCGGGCGCCGAGGCCAGCCGGCGGGGGTTCGCCACCCTCGCCCGCCTCGGAACGCCCGCGGCGTCCGCAGCGGGCGTTCAGGTGTCCGGATGCAGCCAGCCGGCCACGCCGTCGGCGTAGCGCTCGTGCTTCCAGATCGGCACCCGCGCCTTCACCTCGTCGATGATCCAGCGGCAGGCGGCGAAGGCGGCATCGCGATGGCCGGCGCTGACGCCGACCCATACCGCCAGCTCGCCCAAGGCCAGGTCGCCGACGCGATGCACGCAGCGTGCCTGGACGATGTCGAAGCGCCGCATGGCCTCGTCCAGGATGCGCTCGCCTTCGGCTTCGGCCAGCGCGGCGTAGGCCTCGTAGCGCAGGCTGTCCACCGGGCGCCCCTCGTTGCGGTCGCGCACCCGGCCTTCGAAGCCGGCATAGGCGCCGGCGCGATGATCCAGCAGCGACTCGCGCAATGGCGCGATGTCGAACGGTGCGTCGGCCAGCGAGAACCGTTTCATCGGCTCAGCCCCCCGACACCGGCGGAATGAAGGCGATCTCGGCACCGTCGCGCAGCGGTGCGTCCCAACCGACGAAGGCCGCATCCACCGCCACCCGCAGCCGCTCCGCCGGGAAGGCGAAACCGTGCCGGGCTCGCAGCGCGGCGTACAGCTCGCGCAGCCCGGTTGCCGCCGTCTCGACCTGCTCGGACTCGCATCCGGCCGCATCGCGCAGGCTGGCAAAGTACAGCACGGTCACCTTCATGCCCGCACCGCCTCACCAAAATCGCGCTTGCCGCCGCGCTTGCCGAGCAGCCTCGCCGGGCCGAGCACGATGCCGTGCGACAGCGCCTTGCACATGTCGTAGACGGTGAGCGCGGCGACCGTGGCGCCAGTCAGTGCCTCCATCTCCACACCGGTGCGATGGGTGACGCGCACGGCGCAGCGGATCGTCAAGATCGTGTCGGCCGTCCATTCGACAACGAACCGGCAACCCTCGATCGGCAGCGGGTGGCAGAACGGGATCAGCTCGTGGGTGCGCTTGACCGCCATCGTGCCAGCGATGATCGCGGTGTCGATCACCGCGCCCTTCTTGGTCGCCATCTTCGCGTCGCGCAGGTCTGCGGCCACGGCGGCGGGGAAACGCACCCGGCACTCGGCCAGCGCCTCGCGCACGGTCGCCACCTTGGTGGATACGTCGACCATCGCGGGTCGGCCCGCGGCATCGACATGGGTCAGCACGGACTTTTTCTTCGCCATCCTCAGCCGCCTATCAGGTACATCTCGATCTTCTTCGCCGCAGTCGAACGCGGGCCGCGCAGTTCGCTGTAGCGATCGGTGCGTCGGCGCCAGACCTGTGCGATCCGCGCTGCCAGCGCTTCCTCGCCTTCACCGGGCAGCGGCCGGACATCATGGCCCTGGCCAGCGAACAGGCAAGTGAACAACTGGCCATCGGCCGACAGCCGGGCGCGATGGCAGTCGCCGCAGAACGGCTCGCTCACCGAGCTGACGAAGCCGACCTCGCCGGCGCCATCGGCGAAGGCGTAACGCTCGGCGACCTCGCCGCGATAGCCGGGCGAGAGCGCGCGCAACGGCCAGCGTGCATGGATGCGGTCGCGCAGCACGGCCGAGGGCACCACCCGATCCGGCCGCCAGCCATTGCAGCTGCCCACATCCATGAACTCGATGAAGCGCACCACGTGCGGCGTGCCGCGGAAGCGCTCGACCAGGGGCAGCACATCGTCCTCGTTGACACCACGCTGGACCACGCAGTTGATCTTGATCGCCGTGAAGCCGGCCGCCTCGGCGGCGGCGAAGCCTGCGAGCACTTGGTCCAGTTCGCCGCGCCCGCCGGTGAGGATGCGGAAACGCGCCGGATCCAGCGAATCGATGCTGATCGTGAGCCTATGCAGACCGGCTTCGCGCAGTGCTCCGGCTTGCCGCGCCAGCAGCGAGCCGTTGGTGGTCAGGGCCAGATCGTCTACGCCCGGGATCACCGCCAGCCGCGCCACCAACGCGGGCAGATCCTTGCGCAGCAGCGGTTCGCCACCGGTCAGGCGCAGCTTGCGCACGCCCAGGCGGACGAGGGCGCGCGCCAACCGCTCGATCTCGTCGAACGACAGGCGGCGTGCGCGGTCGGGTGCACCTTCACCGTCCGCCACGTGCTCGGCCGGCATGCAGTAGGGGCAACGGAAGTTGCAGGTCTCGATCACCGAGATGCGCAGGTCGTGCAGCGGCCGTCCCAGACGGTCGCGCGGTGCAGCAGCCAGCGGCAGCGGATCGGGCATCCTCATGGTGTCGCCGTCACGCGTGCCTCGACCGGCGCGGGGAGCGCGACCACCTCGTCCCGGCGCGCCACGCGGTAGCCGCGCGCGGCCAGCACTTCGCCATCGGCGTGCGAGGCGTAGTGATAGATCAGCAGGCGATCGAGCAGCTCGCGCGGGTACTCGCGCTCCAGCTCGTCGATGCCACTGTGCGAGGGATTGCCGTGCAGCGCGCAGTCGTGCGCCACCAATTCGCCGGCATCGGCGAAACGCGCCAGCATCTCGGGAATCGGCCGGGTGTCGCCGGTGAACACGAAGCTGCCGCGCAGCCGCAGTCCGTAGGCGGTCTCGGGCAGGTGGTGACGCACCGGGAACACTTCGTGCCACCAGCCGGCGTGCCAGAAGCCGCGCGTCACCGGCACCAGCCGGAAGGCGTCCCAGAAATTGGCGCCGCCCTCGGCCAGCACGCCGGGATAGTCGGCCACCCGGGCCTGCAGATGCGGCACGATCGCGGCCGGCACGTACAGCGCCACCTGGCCCCGGCGTGCCGGGTCGAACCAGACCCGGAAGAACAGCTGCTCCATCCCGCCGACGTGGTCCATGTGGACATGGGTGATGAACACCGCGCGCGGCGGTTCCACATAGCGCCGCAGATAGGCCGCGAGCGCCTCCAGCCCGCAGTCGATCAGCAGATGCGGGCGGCCGTCGTGCTCGATCACGGCACTGGCCGAGCCCAGCTCGCCGGCGGCGCCGGCATTGCCGACACCGAGGAATCGCATCGCCCAGCTCATGCCGCCTCCCCGGCCCAGGCCGACTCGTAGCCTGCGACGATGACGCGATGGCAGCGCATCACCGCTTCGACCGCATGAATGCCCCGCAGTTTCAGCAAGGATCGCTGCAGGCGACGCAGGTTGGCATGGCGCCAGTCGTCGGCGACACGGCGGCGCCGACCGCGGTCGAAATCGATCAGCCATACCGCGCACTCCGGATCGATCAGGATGTTGTGCGCGTTCAGATCGGCGTGGCAGACGCCCGCGCGGTGGAAGGCCGCCAGCACCTCGCCGACCCGCGCCCATGGGGGCGCATCCAGGTCGTCCCCCAGCAGCTCGGCCAGCGAACGCGCTCCGGGAATACGCTGGACGAGGATGTCCGCGGTGTAGGTCAGGCCCCGACGCCGATAGCCGGCGGCGATCGGCGCCGGCACCGGCAGGCCGAGACCGCGCAGCTCCGCCAGCAGCCGGAACTCGGCGAAACTGCGGGTGCGGTCGGCGCCGCGCCACAGGTAGCGGTCGCGATTGAAACGCGCCACCAGCCCGCCGCGCCGGTAATGGCGCAGCACCGCCTCGCCGAACTCGCCGCGCACGAACCAGGCAGCACCGCGTCCGCCGCGCTCGCCGACCGGCCGGGCCTCCCCACCCCAGGCCGCCGGCTCGAACAGCCCATAGCCGGCTTGCGGCAGGCGTGCGCGGTCGAACACAATCGCCGCCTCGCCATCGGCGTGCTGCAGAAGCTGCAGGCTCTCGGCAATGGCCGTGGTCATCGGTCCCGGGGCACGGTCGTCATCACTTGAGTCTAACAATCCCGACGTGTCCGCCGCGCCCCGCTCGCTCTGTCTGCTCCGCCTGTCCGCCCTCGGCGACGTCACCCACGTCGTCCCGGTGGTGCGCACGCTGCAGCGGCACTGGCCGGACACCGCGTTGACCTGGGTGATCGGTCCCGGCGAACGCAAGCTGCTCGACGGACTGGAAGGCGTCGAGTTCGTCGTCTACGACAAGAAGACCGGCTGGCGTGGCATGCGCGCCTTGTGGCGCCAACTCTCCGACCGCCGCTTCGACGCACTGCTGCAGATGCAGCTGGCCGCCCGCGCCAACCTGCTCTCGCTCGGCATCCGCGCCGAGCGCCGGATCGGTTACGACCGCGCGCGCAGCAAGGAGGGTCACGGCCTGGTCGTACGCGAACGGATCCCGGCCGGCGGCCGCCATGTGCTCGACGTGCTCGGCCGTTTCCTGGAACCGCTGGGTCTGCATCAGGACCGCGTCGAGTGGAATCTGCCGGTGCCCGCCGAGGCGCGCGAATGGGCGCGTGCGCAGCTGCCCGACGGTCAGCCCACCCTGCTGGTCTCACCCTGCTCCAGCCACCCGCTGCGCAACTGGCGCCCCGAGCGTTACGCGGCCGTGGCCGACCATGCCGCCGCACGCGGCTGGCGCATCGCGCTGTGCGGCGGGCGCAGCGGACTGGAGCGCCGCACCGGCGACGCGATCCTCGCCGCGATGCGGGCGCCGGCCATCGACCTGATCGGGAAAGACACGCTCAAGCAGCTGCTGGCCCTGCTGGAACGCGCCACCCTGGTGCTCAGCCCGGATTCCGGCCCGGTGCACATGGCCAACGCCATGGGCACGCCGGTGCTCGGACTGTACGCCTGCACGGATGCCGAACGCAGCGGCCCCTACTCTGACCGGCGCTGGACGGTGAACCGCTACGATCAGGCCGCCCGCCGCTTCTTCGGCAAGCCGGGAGATGCACTGCGCTGGGGCAAGCGCGTGGAGCTTCCCGGCGCAATGGACCTGATCGGTGTCGAGGAGGTCATCGAACGGTTCGATGCGTTCGTGGCTGCGGGGATGGCGGGAGCCGCCGCGAATCCTGGCGGGTGAATCGGACCCGGCGCCGGGCTCGCGGAAGCGGCCATCACCGCGGCCCCGATCGCAGTGGCCGATCGATCGCGGCCGTGGCCGCTCCGGCGACGACGCCTACGGCGCCGCGCCGGCCCGGTAGTCCTGGTAGGACTTCTCCTCGACGTAGGCCGAGCCCAGCTTCAGGTTGATGTCCTTCTTGATCCGCGCCCGCTCGTCGTTCTCGAAATACACCGAACGCGCCAGCCGGATGAACTCGTCATCGAAGGCCTGCGCCTTCTCCTTCAGGCGGATGTCGTCCTCGATCGCCCACAGCCGCTCGTTGACCGCCTTGAGCGCCGCCCGCAGGTCGGCGATGTCCTCGCGCGAGGCCGGATGCGCGGCCCAGGTGGCCTCCAGCGCGTCCAGCTCCTTGCGCACGTTGGCCAGCTTGGCCGGGTCGCCGATGCGCTCGGACTTGATCTGCAGGATGGCGATCTTGTCGAGCAGTTCGCCGTAGGAGACGGGGACGAGGATTTCGCTCACGGGGCTTCCTTCGCTGGGGGGGCGCCGCCTTGCCGGAGGGCGGCCGAGGCCGTATTATGCCCGGCTCGCCCCGGATGGTTCACACCATCCGCCGCGCCGCTTCCGGAGAGGTGGCAGAGTGGTCGAATGCGCCGGATTCGAAATCCGGTGTACGTCTCCGACGTACCGTGGGTTCGAATCCCACCCTCTCCGCCAGATCGCACCGACGCCCCCGCCAGGGGGCGTCGGCGTTTCCGGAGGGGCCGCATCCGGACGATGGCGCTGGCAACGCCCGGCAACGGCCGCGCAGCCCCGGGGGATCGGGCCGCTTGTCGGCCGTCCGCTCCGTCCGGCACCATGCCGGTTCTTCGTTCTCTCCGATGACACACCCTGACAGCGGGCCCGCATGATCGAATTCGGTCACCTCAGCCACGTCGGCCTGCGGCGCGAGCTCAACGAGGACACCTATTACGGCGACGCGGAGCTCGGTCTGTGGTTGGTGGCCGACGGCATGGGCGGCCACGAATACGGCGAGATCGCCAGCGCGCTCGCGCGCGAAGCGGTGGTGCGCGAGGTGCGCAACGGGCATTCCTTGCACGAGGCGATCCGGATCGCCGACGAGGACATCATCCGCCATTCGCGTCGGCGCGCGGAGGCGCTGCCGATGGGCACCACCGTGGCCGCCGTCCGCGTCAGCGGCGACCGCTTCGAGCTCGCCTGGGTGGGCGACAGCCGCGCTTATCTGTGGAACGAGCGGCTGTGCCAGCTTTCCCAGGACCACAGCTACGTGCAGGAGCTGATCGACCAGGGCGTGATCACCGCCGAGCAGGCGCGCACCCATCCGCACCGCAATGTCGTCACCCAGGCGCTCGGCGTCACCGCCCCGCAGCACCTGAAGATCGAGACCGTGCAGGGCGAGCTCAAGCCCGGCATGCAGCTGCTGCTGTGCAGCGACGGGCTGACCGAGGAGGTCGACGACCACCAGATCGCGCGCATCCTCGCCCGCACCGAGCTGTCGGCGCAGGAGTGCGTCGACCATCTGATTCACGCCGCCCTGCAGGGCGGCGGCTCGGACAACATCACCGCGGTATTGATCCGCCGGTTGTGATTCCGGGCGCCGCCGCGCTCAGGCGATCTCGACCTCCGCCTCGGGCACTTCCGCCGGCCACAGGCAACGACCGGCCTTGGCCGCGATCCGCTCCAGCCGCGCGCGGTGGGCGGCGGTTTCCTCCGCCGAGGCGCGCAGCACGCGACGCGGCAGATCGGCAGTCGCGAACGTGCGCTCGAACGCCGTGGCGCCCGACTCGACCACGACCCCGAGGCCGAGATCGCCCTGCCCCGAGGTCAGCGCCAGATACACCTCGGCGAGGAGTTCGGCGTCGAGCAGCGCGCCATGCAGCTTGCGGTGGGCGTTGTTGACGCCGAGGCGCTTGCACAGGGCGTCGAGCGAATTGCGCTGCCCGGGGAAACGCTCGCGCGCCAGCGCCAGCGTGTCGACCACGCTGCAATGCTCCTCGATGCGGCCCAGGTGCGGGCCGAGCAGCGACAGCTCGTAGTTGAGGAAGCCGACGTCGAACGCGGCGTTGTGGATGATCAGCTCGGCGCCGCGGACGAAATCGAGGAATTCGTCGACCACTTCCGCGAAGCGCGGCTTGTCGGCGAGGAACTCCAGCGTCAGGCCGGTGACTTCCTGCGCGCCCGCTTCCATCTCCCGTTCGGGATTGAGGTGCTTGTGGAGTTGCCGGCCGGTCAGCCGTCGCTCCAGCAGCTCCACGCAGCCGATCTCGACGATGCGGTTGCCCTTCTCCCAGGACAGGCCGGTGGTTTCGGTATCGAGGACGATCTGACGCATGGACGGGTGACGGGTGACCAGTGACCAGTGGCGGGAAGGGTAGCCCGAGGGAGGACTGACGGAAACCGCCTACCCGCTCACCGATGTCCGGCTCCCGATGCCCGGTTCCCGATGTCCGGTTCCCGATTCGCGGCCTTCAGGGCGGCGGCGCGCGCCAGTGCGTCCACCCGCTCGTTGTCGGCGTGACCGGCATGGGCTTTCACCCAGTGCCAGTGCACGCGGTGACGCCGGGCGGCGGCATCCAGCCGCTGCCACAGGTCCCGGTTCTTGACCGGCTCACCGCCAGCGGTCTTCCAGTCGCGGCGGATCCAGTTCGGCATCCACTCCGAAATACCTTGCTGGACATACTTCGAGTCGGTGTGCAGATCGACCTCGCAGCTTTCGCGCAAGGCTTCCAGTCCCATGATTGCCGCCATCAGCTCCATGCGGTTGTTGGTGGTCTGCGCCTCGCCCCCCGCGAGTTCGCGTTCGTGGCCCTGGAAGCGCAGCAGCGCCGCCCAACCGCCCGGGCCGGGGTTGCCGAGGCAGGCGCCGTCGGTGTGGATCAGGACCCGCTTCATCGCCACGCGCCCGGCCTCACCCCGGATACATGCCGGGCTTGAGCGCGACGGACGCGGTGCGCTGCAGCCGCAACGGCGTGAGCCCGACCTCGCGGCGGCGGGCCTGGAGCAGGTAGGACGAGCGGAAACGGTCGATCATGGTTTCCTTAGGGCGATCGGAGGGCGGCAGCCGGTCGTGTCCCGACCACAGTGCACCGAGATAGCGGCAGCACTGGACCTCCAGGCCGGCTTCGCGCACCCAGGCGGCGAGGCTGCCGACGCCGGTCGCGCGCAGGTCGCTTCGCAGCCAGCGCAGCCGCGCAAGCCCGTAAGGATTGAACACGACGAACAGCGCCACGCCTTCCGGCTTGAGCACACGCGCGATCTCGCCGACCAGGGCCGCCGGCGCGCGAGAACTCTCGATCACGTGCTCGGCGTAGACCAGCGCGCAGCTGGCGCCAGCCAAAGGCAGCGCGCCATCCTCGCAGCGCAGGTCACCGGCCAGACCGTCGCCGGCCCGGTACAAGGACAGCACCGTGCGCAGCGCGCTGCCCGGCACGGCTGCCGCCAGCGCGGGCGCGGGCCGCAGGAACAGACCGTAGCGGCCGAAGGCGCGTCCCAGGTCGCTGGCGACCTGTCGCTGCTCCTCGCGGAGCAGACGCTGCACGGCTTCGCGGGCGAACCAGGCCTCGGCCGGGTACGCGGATTGACGGGCTGCGACGAAGGCGGGCATGGTGGGAATTGTGCGGCAAATGGCCGCCCCGGTCACTGGCCGCTGCCCGACGCATGCTCGCACTTCACGCACTGCCCGCCTTCCAGGACAACTACGTGTGGACGCTCACCGACGAACGCGGCCATGCGCTGGTCGTCGATCCCGGCGAGGCCCGCCCGGTGCTCGAAGCCGCCCGCCGCGGCCTGCGGCCGGTGGCGATCCTGCTTACCCATCACCACGCCGATCATGTCGGCGGCGCGGCCGAATTGCTGGCGCACTTCGCCATTCCCTGCTTCGCGCCGGCCGACGAGCGCATCGACATCCCCGGCGAGCGCGTGGCGGAAGGCGAGCGCGTGCGGATCGACGCGCTCGGTCTCGACTTCGACGTGCTCGAAGTGCCCGGTCACACGCGCAGCCACATCGCGTTCCACGGCCATGGCCATCTGTTCTGCGGCGACACCCTGTTCAGTCTCGGTTGCGGCCGCCTGTTCGAAGGTTCGCCGGCCCAGATGCTCGACTCCCTCGACAAACTGGCCGCCCTGCCGGAGGACAGTCTGGTGTGCTGCGCCCACGAATACACCCTCGCCAACGCCCGCTTCGCGCTCACCGTGGACCCCGGCAACGCCGCCCTGCGCGCGCGCGCCGACCAGGCCCGCGCGCAGCGCCAGCTCGCCCGCCCGACGCTCCCCGTCCCGCTGGCGAGCGAGCGCCAGTGCAACCCATTCCTGCGCTGTCACGAAGCGGCGATCCGCGAGGCGGTCGCCCGCCACACCGGCAGCATGCCGGAGGACCGGCTGGCCACCTTCGCCGCGCTGCGGCGCTGGAAGGACGGCTTCCGCGCATGATGCGCGCCTTCGCCGCCGCCGTGCCGCTGCTCGCGGCCCTGCTGCTCGCCGCCTGCCAGACGCCGCCCCGGCGCACACCAGCGCCCGCTGAAGGTCCGGCAACCGTCGCCGCCCCGGCGCCATCGTCGAAGCCGGCCAAGCGCAAACCGCGCCAACCCGCCACCGTGGCGGACGACGCGCCGCATGCCACGGCCGCGCCGGCACCACCCGCCGACACGCTCACCGGGGATGAGGTGTTCACCCGTCTGATCGCCCGCCTGGAAACCCCCGCCTGCGGCGGCGGCGCCAGCGCCGAGTTCTGGCGCAAGCGCTACGCCGGCCACCCCGACCGCTTCGCCGAACGGCTGACCGCCATCCTGCCGCTGCTGGCCTACGTCACGCTGGAGGTCGAGCGCGCCGACCTTCCCGGCGAGTTCGCGCTGATACCGATCGTCGAGAGCTGGTATCGCCCGGATGCGCTCGGCGCGGGAGGGCCGGCCGGCATGTGGCAGATGGTCGCCGGCACGGCACGCGGCAACGGCATCGTCATCGTTCCCGGTTACGACGGCCGTTTGTCGCCGCTGCAGTCCACCGAGGCTGCACTCGCCCACCTCGCCGATCTGCTCGAACGCTTCGGCAACTGGCGGCTGGCGGCGATGGCGTACAACGCCGGCGAACAGCGCGTGCAGCGGATCGTCGCCCGCGACGACTCCGCGGCCTCGGGCGACCGACGCCGTCCGGCCGGCCTCGCCGGTACCACCTACGAGTACATCAGCAAGCTCAAGGCCCTCTCCTGCCTGCTGGCGGAGCCGGAGCGGCACCGGCTGCGTCTGCCCGGCAGCGCGGTGGTGCCGCGGCTGGAAGCGATCGACGTGCCGCCCCGCGTGCATCGCCTGGACTCCGTCGCCGCCAGCCTGGATCTGCCGCCCGGCGAGCTCCGCCACTTCAACGCCGGCCATCGTCACGGGATCATCGCCGCCGACGCCCCGCGCAGAATCCTCGTACCCGCCGCCACGCGCCCGCACTGGCCGTCGCTGGCCGACCTGGTCGAGGCACCCCCGCCCGCGCCGAAGTCCCCGTCACAGACGACCCACACCGTCGTCAGCGGCGACAGCCTGTGGTCGATCGCGCGCCGGCACGGCCTAAAGCTCGACGAACTGATGCGCTGGAACGGCCTGACCGCCAGCTCGGTCCTGCGCCCAGGCCAGGTGCTGCGGCTGACGCCGCCCTGACCGGCGACTGGCGGCCCCGGCCGGTTTGACGGCAAACTAGAGCCTTTGCTCGACCGGCGACGGTCACCGATACGGAGGCTACATGGGATTCCTGCAGGGCAAGCGCGCGCTCATCACCGGCATCGCCAGCCAGCGCTCGATCGCCAGCGGCATCGCCGAGGCGATGCACCGCGAAGGCGCCGAGCTCGCTTTCACCTACCAGAACGACAAGCTCAAGTCGCGCGTCGAGGACGCCGCCAGAGAGTTCGGTTCCGAGATCGTGCTGCCGCTCGACGTCAGCGACGACGCGCAGATCGACGCCCTGTTCGCGGAGCTCGGCAGGCGCTGGGACGGCTTCGACATCCTCGTCCACGCCATCGCCTACGCCCCACGCGAAGCCATCGGCGGCGAGTTCCTCGCCGGCCTCGACCGCGAGGCCTTCCGCATCGCCCACGACATCTCCGCCTACAGCCTGGTCGCGTTGGCCAAGGCCGCCCGGCCGATGATGAAAGGCCGCAACGGCGCCATCGTCACCCTCAGCTACCTCGGCGCCGAGCGCGCGCTCGCCAACTACAACGTGATGGGCGTGGCCAAGGCCAGCCTGGAAGCCTGCGTGCGCTACCTGGCGCTCAACCTCGGCGCCGAGGGCACCCGCGTCAACGCGATCTCGGCCGGTCCGATCAAGACCCTCGCCGCATCCGGCGTGGCCGATTTCCGCAAGATGCTGCACCACGTCGAGAAGTACTCGCCGCTGCGCCGCAACGTCACCATCGAGGATGTCGGCAACGTCGCCGCCTTCATGTGCTCCGACCTGGCGGCCGGCGTCACCGGCGAGGTCACCTACGTCGATGCGGGCTACAACATCCTCGGCATGACCGGGCTCGACGTCGACTGATCCGGCCCGGACGCGACAACGGACGCGATAACGGATGCGATAATCGGAAAAGGCCCGGCATTGCCGGGCCTTTTTCTTGCTTCCTCGGCGACGGCGGCCGCGGTCAGAGCCGCTCCTCGGCCACCGAGACCGGGAACTGCCTGCGCAGCGCATCGATGTAGGCCTGGACCTCGATCGCCGACTGGGCGCGCGCCAGCTGCTGCTTGAGCGCACCGCGGAACGTGGCGTCCAAGGCGGTCGGATCGCCGTCGCGCACACCCGACACGGCGAGCAGCACGTAACTGTCGCCGCCGAGGGCGACGGAACCGACGCTGACCTCCCCCTCGGCAGGACGCGGCAGGCGGAATGCCTCGTCCACGATCGCCCGGTCCAGGCCACCCGTGACGCGGTCGATGTCGCGCACCTGCCGCAGCTCGGCGCCGACTTCCGCTGCCAGCACGTCCAGTGCTTCGCCCGCGCGGGCGCGTGCCAGCAGTGCCTCCGCCTGCTCGCGGGCCGCCTCCGCGCGGCGCTCGGCGCGGATTTCGTCCTCGATACGGTCGCGCACTTGCGCCAACGGCAACGGCTCGGAAGGTTCGTGCTCGGCGACGCGGATGACGACGATCCGGTTCGGACCGAGTTCGATCGGGCCGCTGGTGTTCCGCTCCTCCAGCACGTCGCGCGAGAACGCTGCCTCGATCACCGCCGGATTGGCGGCGATCCCGGTGCCACCGTCGCGGCCGAACGGCCCGGTGCGCTTGAGTTCGAGCCCGAGCGCTTCCGCGGCTGGCGCCAGCGAGGTCGGATCGCGATAGGTCTGGTCGAGCAGGCGGCCGCCGAGTTCGCTGAAGGCGCGTTCGCGCTCGGATTCGAGCAGCTCCCGCTCCAGCGCGTCGCGCACCTCGGCGAATTCCCGCACCTCGCCCTCGCGCACGTCACGCAGCAGGATCACATGCCAGCCGTCGCTGCTGCGCACCGGCTCGCTCACGCCGCCGACCTCCAGGGCATACAGCGCGCGCTCGAAATCCGCATCGAGCAGGCCCTGCTCGATCCAGCCGAGATCGCCGCCATCGTTGCGCGAACCGATGTCGTCGGAATGCGTGCGGGCCAGGTCGGCGAAGTCGGCGCCTTCGCGCGCCTGGCGGGCGAGATCGGCGGCCCGGTCACGCGCGCGCTGCTCGGTCGCAGCGTCGGCATTGGCGGGCACCTGGATCAGGATGTGCGAGGCCAGGCGCTGCTCCGGCTCGACGAAGCGGGCGCGCTGCTCCTGATAGCGGTCGCGCAGAGTCTGCTCGTCGATCGTGGTCGGCACGGCGATGTTCGAGGCATCGATTTCGACGTACTCCAGCGTGACGCGCTCAGGACTGCGGTAACGGTCCGTACGCTCGGCGTACCAGGCCTGCACCTGCTCGTCGGTCACCGTTTCGTCCACGTCCCGCGGCACGGGCAGTGCCAGATAGTCGATATCGCGGCGCTGGTCGCGCAGGCGGATGAAGGCATCGAGGTCGGCATCGCTCACGAAGGCGGAGCGCGCGATCTGGTTCGGCAGCAGCTGGCGCACCAGGTCCTCGCGCAGCTGACGCTCGAAACCGCTTATCGTCATGCCCTGCGATTGCAGCAGCAGGCGGTACTGGGTCTGATCGAAACGCCCATCCACCTGGAAAGCCGGGATATTCATGATCTCGCGCGCGACCACCGCATCGGGCACGACCACGCCGTTGCGTTCGGCGGCGATCAGCAGCAGCTGCTCCTCGATCAGCGCGTCCAGGACCTGCCGCTTCACGGTGATGTCATCGAACTGGCGCGGGTCGTAGGCGTCGCCGAGCGTCTGCCGCATGCGCTGCCGGTATTGCTCGAAACGGCTGCGGAACTCGTCCTGCGAGATCTCGCGGGTGTCCTTGCCGAGCTGCCACCAGGGCGCGGGAACCTCGATCTTCGCGACCCAGGTCGCCACCTGCGCCGAGAAGTAGTTGTTCACGCCGAAAAAGGCGAACGGGATGATCAGCAGACCCACGATGACGAATGCCAGCCATCCCGACGTGGTCTTCTCGCGCAGCTTCTGGAGCATGATCGGACTTACCCGTGCTGAGCGGGCCCGGGGCTACCGGGCCCGGAAAAAAAGAGGGCGCCTTTGCGGGGCGCCCTCGGTGTAGTGGCGGAGTGGACGGGACTCGAACCCGCGACCCCCGGCGTGACAGGCCGGTATTCTAACCGACTGAACTACCACTCCGCTGTCCTGTCGATGAAGGCTGCGCATTGTACGCAGATTTCACCGTTTGTAAATGGTGGGTGCTGAGGGTTTCGAACCCCCGACCCTCGCCTTGTAAGGGCGACGCTCTACCGCTGAGCTAAGCACCCTTTGGCGCGAGCCGCTCAGTTTACAGCGTCCTTGAGCGCCTTGCCAGCCTTGAAGCCGGGCACCTTCGAGGCCTTGATCTTGATCGTCTGGCCGGTGCGCGGATTGCGACCGGTACGGGCGGCGCGCTTGCGAACCTGGAAGGTACCGAAACCCACGAGGGTCACGGAATCACCCTTCTTGAGCGCCTTCTTGATGACTTCGATCATCGCGTCGACCGCACGACCTGCGTCTGCCTTCGACAGCTCGGCGGCGCCGGCAACCGCACCAATGAAATCGGCTTTGTTCATTATCGGACTCCCTGAGCGAGTTCTACCCGCAGTTCGTTCCAACCGGGCTCCCCCCATCCGGTCTCCCCGACGGTTCACCCGATCGACCTGAGCCGCGATTCCTGCGTTGCGAGCAGCTACCGCGGTTGCAGCGATTTATACCAGTGCCCCCCATGGGGCGCAACAAGAAAACCAAGGTTTCATGCGGCTTCCAAGGCATCCGGATCACTTCGTCGAGAGGCGCGCGATCCGGATAGGCGCTTGCGCATTCAGTGGGTTCGTGCCGCGGCGGCAGGGTCGCGCAGCTTGGCCGCATCGCCCTCGTCGCCGGCCTCGGGCGTCTTGCCCTCGCCAGGCGTCAGGGGCCGCTCGAGCGCGATGTCCAGCACTTCGTCGATCCAGCGCACGGCCACGATCTTGAGATCGCTGGTGACGTTCCTGGGAATGTCCGCGAGATCCTTCTTGTTCTCTTCGGGAATGATCACCGTGCGGATACCGCCGCGCAGTGCCGCGAGCAACTTCTCCTTGAGTCCACCGATGGGCAGGACGCGTCCACGCAGGGTGATCTCGCCGGTCATCGCCACGTCGGCGCGTACTGGAATCTTGGTCAATGCCGACACCAGCGCAGTCGCCATCGCGATGCCCGCGCTCGGGCCGTCCTTGGGCGTCGCGCCCTCCGGCACGTGCACATGCAGGTCGAGCTTCTGGTGGAAGTCCGGATCGATTCCCATGCGCTCGGCGCGCGCACGCACCACGCTGAAGGCGGCCTTCACCGACTCCTGCATCACGTCCCCCAGCTGACCGGTCAGGATCATGTTGCCCTTGCCGGGCACCAGCGTCGCCTCGATCTGCAGCAGATCGCCGCCGACCTCGGTCCAGGCCAGACCGGTGACCAGACCGATCTCGTTCTGCTGCTCGGCACGGCCGAAGTCGTAGCGACGCACGCCCAGGTATTTCTCCAGATTCTTCGGCGTCACCTGCAGCGCCATGTCGCGCGCCTTGCCCTTCCTAACCGGCTTCGGCCCGGCCAGTGCGATCTCCTTCACCACCTTGCGGCAGATCTTGGCAATCTCGCGCTCGAGATTGCGCACACCGGATTCGCGCGTGTAGTAGCGCACGATGTCGCGCAGCGCGGCCTCGCTCACCTTGAGCTCTTCCGGCTTCAGACCATTGGCCTTGAGCTGCTTGGGCAACAGATAGCGCTGGGCGATGTTGAGCTTCTCGTCCTCGGTGTAGCCGGGAATGCGGATGACCTCCATGCGGTCCAGCAGCGGGCCGGGGATGTTCAGCGAGTTGGAGGTCGCGACGAACATCACCTCGGACAGGTCGAGGTCGACCTCGAGGTAATGGTCGTTGAAGGCGTGATTCTGCTCGGGATCGAGCACCTCCAGCAGCGCCGACGACGGATCGCCGCGGAAGTCCATGCTCATCTTGTCGATTTCATCGAGCATGAACAGCGGGTTCTTGGTCCCCACCTTGCACAGGTTCTGCACGATGCGGCCCGGCATCGAGCCGATGTAGGTGCGGCGATGGCCGCGGATCTCGGCCTCGTCGCGCACGCCGCCGAGCGACATGCGAACGAACTTGCGGTTGGTGGCCTTGGCGATCGACTGCCCGAGCGAGGTCTTGCCCACGCCGGGCGGGCCGACCAGGCACAGGATCGGACCGCGCATCTGCCTCACCCGCTGCTGCACGGCCAGATATTCAAGAATGCGCTCCTTGACCTTCTCCAGGCCGTAATGATCGGCGTCGAGCACGTCCTGGGCGGCCTTGAGGTCCTTGCGCACCTTGCTGCGCTTCTTCCAGGGCACAGCGACCAGCCAGTCGATGTAATTGCGCACCACGGTGGCTTCGGCCGACATCGGCGACATCTGCTTGAGCTTGTTCAGCTCGGCGCGCGCCTTGGCTTCGACCGCCTTCGGCATGCCGGCCTCGGCGATCTTCTTGGCCAATTCCTCCAGTTCGTTCGGCGTGTCGTCCAGCTCGCCGAGCTCCTTCTGGATGGCCTTCATCTGTTCGTTGAGATAGTACTCGCGCTGACTCTTCTCCATCTGCGACTTGACGCGGCCGCGGATGCGCTTTTCCAGCTGCTGCACGTCGATCTCGCCATCGACGAAGCCGATCAGCAGTTCCAGGCGGGCGCCGACCTCGATCGTTTCGAGCAAGCGCTGCTTGTCGGCGAGGCGGATGCCCAGATGCGCCGCCACCGTGTCGGCCAGCCGGCTGGGGTCGTCGATGCCGGCGAGCGTGGTCAGCAGCTCGGGCGGGAGCTTCCGGTTCATCTTCACGTACTGTTCGAACAGCGACAGCAGCGAGCGCACGGTGACATCCAGCTCACGCTCGTCGCGCTCGTAGACCGGCTCGACCACGGTGCCGGCGGCGGTCAAGGCCCCGCCGTGCTCGCCGAAGCGATCGATGCGGACCCGCGAGACGCCCTCGACCAGCACCTTGATGGTGCCGTCCGGCAGTTTGAGCAGTTGCAGCACGTGCGCCAGCGTGCCGACCTCGAACAGGTCGGCCGCCACGGGATCGTCGGTTTCCGGACTCTTCTGCGCGACCAGCAGGATCTGCTTGTCGCCCTCCATCGCCAGGTCCAGCGCGCGCACCGACTTCTCCCGGCCGACGAACAGCGGGATGACCATGTGCGGGTAGACCACGACATCGCGCAGCGGCAACACCGGCAGGTCGACGCGGGTGCGGGTGTTCTCTTCCATGGGGGTCTCCTGGCCGGCGCCGGAGCGCCGGCGGTTGTCTCGTGCGGGCGCATGACGCGCCCTCCGGCTCAGGTTATGGGGGCCGCCGACCCGGCTTGCAAGGGAAGCCTGCACCTGCCGGCGACGGCCGGCAAGCGGGCTTTGAAATCAACGGGTTGCGCGCCGCACGGCGCGCGGCGGCCTCACTCCGCCGCGGCCTTGGGCTGAGTCTGGGCCCCCTGGTAGATCAGGTAGGGCTCGGCCTGGTTGTTGATGACCGACTCGTCGACGACGACCTTGGTCACGTTCTCCAGCGACGGCAGCTCGTACATGGTGTCGAGCAGGACCGACTCTAGGATCGTGCGCAGGCCGCGAGCGCCGGTCTTGCGCTTGAGTGCCTTGCGGGCGATGGCGGTCAGCGCGTCGGGACGCACCTCCAGCTCGACGCCTTCCATCTCGAACAGCTTGCGGAACTGTTTGGTGATGGCATTCTTCGGCTCGGTCAGGATCCTGACCAGCGCCGCCTCGTCCAGCTCCTCGAGCGTGGCGACCACCGGCAGGCGGCCGACGAACTCGGGAATCAGGCCGAACTTGATCAGGTCCTCGGGTTCGACGTTGGCCAGCACCTTGCCGATTTCGGTCTTGCGGGTCCGGCTCTTGACCTGTGCGCCGAAGCCGATGCCGCCGGCCTCGGTGCTGCGCTGCTGGATGATCTTGTCCAGCCCGGCGAACGCGCCACCACAGATGAACAGGATGTTGCGGGTATCGACCTGCAGGAACTCCTGCTGCGGGTGCTTGCGCCCACCCTGCGGCGGCACGCTGGCGACGGTGCCTTCGATCAGCTTGAGCAGCGCCTGCTGCACGCCTTCGCCGGACACGTCGCGGGTGATCGACGGGTTCTCGGACTTGCGCGAGATCTTGTCGATCTCGTCGATATAGACGATGCCCTGCTGCGCCTTCTCGACATCGTAGTCGCACTTCTGCAGGAGCTTCTGGATGATGTTCTCGACGTCCTCGCCGACGTAGCCGGCTTCGGTCAGCGTGGTGGCATCGGCGATGGTGAACGGCACGTTGAGCAGGCGCGCCAGCGTCTCGGCCAGCAGCGTCTTGCCCGAGCCGGTCGGACCGATCAGCAGGATGTTGGACTTCGCCAGTTCGACGTCGTCGCTCTTCTGCCGGCTCTCGATGCGCTTGTAGTGGTTGTACACCGCCACCGAGAGGGTTTTCTTGGCGCGCGACTGCCCGATCACGTACTGGTCCAGGACCTCCATGATCTCGCGCGGTTTCGGCAAGTGGCTGCGTGCCGCCTGCGCCTTCTCCTCGAGCTCTTCGCGGATGATGTCGTTGCAGAGCTCGACGCACTCGTCGCAGATGAACACGCTGGGGCCCGCGATCAGCTTGCGCACCTCGTGCTGGCTCTTTCCACAGAAGGAGCAGTAGAGGATCTTGCCGCTGTCGCCGGATCGGCCCTGACGGTCTTCGCTCATGCTTCAGGCGCCTCGAAAAGGGTGGTTCGGGTCGGAGAATAGCACAGCCCTGACGCCACAAGCCCCGCGCCGGCAGGACGGAGCGAGGGGGCGACGGGCGGCGCGAATCGGGGAATCAGGAGGGCTGGATGCTCTCGTCGGGGCGCCGGACCAGCACCTCGTCGACCAGGCCGTAGGCCTTGGCCTCCTCGGCGCTCTTGAAGTTGTCGCGGTCGGTGTCCCTGGCGATCTGCTCGATCGGCTGGCCGGTGTGCCGGGCCATGATCGCGTTCAGCTTGTCGCGCAGCGAGAGGATCTCGCGGGCATGGATGTCGATGTCGGTCGCCTGGCCCTGGAAGCCGCCGAGCGGCTGGTGGATCATCACCCGCGAGTTGGGCAGCGAATAGCGCTTGCCCTTGGCACCCGCGGCCAGCAGCAACGCGCCCATGCTGGCCGCCTGACCGACGCAGATGGTGCTCACGTCGGGCTTGATGTACTGCATGGTGTCGTAGATGGCCAGCCCCGCGGTGACGATGCCGCCCGGCGAGTTGATGTACAGGCTGATGTCCTTCTCGGGGTTGTCCGCTTCCAGGAACAGCAGCTGGGCGACGACCACATTGGCCATGTGGTCGTCGATCGGACCGACCAGGAAGATCACCCGCTCCTTGAGCAGACGCGAATAGATGTCGTAGGCGCGCTCGCCGCGGCTGGTCTGCTCGACCACCATCGGAACGAGATTCAGTGCAACGGTGGGATCCATCTTCGCGCTCATGACTCGTAGGGTCTCCTGATCGTCCAGCCGGCAGCCTATCAGGCCGCCTGGCCGGGGCGCATCACTTCGTCGAAGCTCAGCGTCCGCTCGGTGGCGTCGGCGTGCGAAGCGATCCAGTCGATCACCTGTTCCTCCATCACCCGCGCCTGCAGGTTCTGCATCAGCTGGGCATCCTGACGGTACAGATCGACGACCTGCTGCGGATCCTCGTAGGTCGACGCGATCAGCTGCAGGGTCTCGTTCAGGCGCTTGGGATCCAGACGCAGGCCGTGCTGGCGGGCGATCTCGCCGACCAGCAGACCGGCGGCGACACGCTTGCGCGCGGCCGGCAGGAAGACCTCATGCGAAATGGTCACGCCCTGCTGACCCTGCTGGCGCGCCTGCTGCTCGGCCTGGCGGGCCATGCCGCGGGCCTCGTTCTCGATCAGCCTCGGCGGGAACTCGATGCCCTCGTAGGCAGCCACCAGCTTCTCGACGACCTCGCCGCGCAGGCGGGCCATCAGCGCCCCCCTGAGCTCGCGCTCCAGGTTGGCGCGAACTTCGGCACGGAACCTGTCCAGGTCGCCGCCACTGACGCCGAAGCTCTCGATGAACGCCGCATCGACCTCCGGTACCCGCGCCTCGGACACGCGTACGGCCTTGATCCGGACCTGCGCGGTCTTGCCGGCCAGGGCCTCGACGCGCCAATCGGCCGGGAAAGCGACCTCGACGGTCTTCTCATCGCCAGCCGACATGCCGATCAGCGCCGCCTCCAGCTCGGCGATCATCACGCCCGAGCCGACCACGGTGGCACCGCGCTCGGCGCCTTCCGCAGGCACGCGCTGACCGTCGGCCTCGGCCCAGGTCTCGACCATGACCAGGTCGCCACTCTGAGCGGCGCGCTCGACCGGCTCCCAGGTGCGGCGCTGCTGGCGCAGGGTCTCGATCATGCGGTCGACGTCGGCGTCCTCGACGCTGGCGACCACGCGCTCGATCTTGAGCTTGGCGACATCGATCTGCCCGAAGTCCGGCACCACCTCGAAGGTGGCCACGTAACGGAACTCGCCAGCTTCGGCGTTGCCGGCCTGGATGTCGGGAGCGGCGGCTGGGCGCAGGTTCTCGCGGCTCACCGCCTCGTTGAAGGTCTCGCGGATCAGCTCGCCCAGCGCCTCGGAGCGGACCTGCTCGCCGTAGCGCTGCTCGATCACCTTCGGCGGAACCTTGCCCGGGCGGAACCCCTTGATGCGCGCGGTGCGCGCGATCTCGCGCAGACGGGACTTGACTTCGCCCTCGAGGCGCTCGGCCGGCAGGCTCACCGTCAGGCGGCGCTCGAGGTTACCGACGTTCTCAATCGAAACTTGCATGATCACTCCTGCCTACCCGCACCCCGACCGCTCGGCATGGCGCGGACATGAAAAAACCCGTGGAGCCCATTGTCGCCCCGCGCCCACCACGCCGGGTGGTGCGAAAGGAGAGACTCGAACTCTCACGGGTTGCCCCACTGGAACCTAAATCCAGCGCGTCTACCAGTTCCGCCACTTTCGCCTTGCCGCGGGAAGTTCAAAACAGGTGCGGCTGGAAGGATTTGGTGGGCCGTCTAGGATTCGAACCTAGGACCTACTGATTAAGAGTCAGCTGCTCTACCAACTGAGCTAACGGCCCAAAACCTTTCCTGCCTCACGGCAGCGGACGCGCACATTATGCAGCATCCGGGAACTGGGGTGGAAGACGGGGATCGAACCCGCGACACCTGGAGCCACAATCCAGTGCTCTACCACTGAGCTACATCCACCATCGAAACTTTCGGAGCTGGCGCGCCCGACAGGACTCGAACCTGCAACCGTCGGCTTAGAAGGCCGATGCTCTATCCGGTTGAGCTACAGGCGCGTCGGTCGAACTATACCGGCCTCCGGCCGCAGCCGACCGCGAGCACCCCGTCCCGAGCCGGCGACCCCACCCGCGGGAAGCGCGCAGTCTGGTCGGGGTAGAGGGATTCGAACCCCCGACGTCCAGCTCCCAAAGCTGGCGCTCTACCAGGCTGAGCTATACCCCGAAGGATCGGCTCCCGGCGCTGCCCGAAGGCGGCTCCAAAGGTCGGAGATGTTACAGCCGCCATCCAGTTGCCGTCAACGTACCGCAGCGACATCCGGCACGCCCGCGGAGCCCGCGCCGACCCGCCTCGCGGCTGCGTCGCCGGGCGCCGGCGTTCAGTCGCCGCATTGGCGCGGTTGCTACACTTCGCGGCCCACCAGCGACTCCGAAACGATGATGGTCTTCAGTCCGCACCGCGTCCGCCTCGTCCTCGTCCTGACCGCGATTTGTGCAGGCGCCGCGCTCGCCGGGGACGGCCCCGCCCCCGAGGATCTGGATCCGCGCACGCCCGCCTGCCAGGACTTCTACCAGCACGCCAACGGCGGCTGGCTGGCACGCACAGCGATTCCCGCCGGACGCGGCAGCTGGAGCCGTTTCGACGAACTCAACCAGCGCGCGCTGGAGCAGCAGCGCGCACTGCTCGATGCCGCCGCCGCCTCGCCTGCCGACGACACCGAGCGTCTGCTCGGCGACTTCTGGGCCAGCGGCCTGGACGAAGCCGCCATCGAGGCCGCCGGTGCGCAGCCGCTGGCGCCGCTTCTGGCCCGCATCGACCGGGCCGGGCGCCCGCGCGACCTGCCGGCGCTGATCGCCGACCTGCATGCGCGCGGCATCCCGGTGCTGTTCAACTTCGGCGCCGACATCGACCTGCGCGATTTCGGTCGCCGCATCGCCTATGCCACCCAGGCCGGCCTCGGGCTGCCCGACCGCGACTATTACCTGCGCGACGACGAGGACGCGCGCGCGCTGCTCGGCCGCTACCGCGCCCACATCGAACGGCTGCTGGCGCTGACAGGCACGCCGACGGGTGAACTGTCCACCCGCTCGGCGCAGGTGCTGGAGATCGAGATGCGGCTGGCCGCGGCCTCGCTCGGCCTGGTCGAACTGCGCGATCCCTACCATGCCTACCGGCCGACGCCATTGCGCGAGCTGGACAGGCGCTATCCCGCACTGCGCCTGGCCGACTTCGCCCGCGCGCAGGGGCTGCGCCAGCTCGACAGCGTCTCGCTGGCCCACGAGCGCTTCTTCCAGGCCGCCAACACCCTGCTCGCCACGCTGCCGACGGCGCACTGGCAGGCCTATCTGCGCTTCCACGTCGCCAACGCCCTGGCCCCGCACCTGTCGCAGCCGTTCCGCGACGCGCACCACGCGCTGTACGGCGAGCTGCTCGCCGGCCAGCCCGAACCGGCGCCGCGCTGGCGGCAGGTGCTCGCCACGCTCGATGCGGCGGTCGGCGACGCGCTCGGCCGCAAGTACGTCGAGCGGCATCTGCCGGAAGCGGCGCGCGCCGAGGCCGAAGCGGTCGTGATCGGTGTGCGCGACGCGCTGGCGCGGGCCATCGACACCGTCGACTGGCTCGGCGACGAAGCCAGGACCGCCGCGCGCGAGAAACTCGCCACCCTGCGCGTGGAGGTCGGGGCGCCGACCCACGTCCACGACCACGCCGGACTGCGCTTCGACCGTCGCGACTATGCCGCCAACGTGCTCGCCGCCGCGCAGTGGCGCCATGCGCGCGAACTGGCCGGCATCGGCAGACAGGTGCCGCTGCAGTGGCGGGTGCCGCCGCATACGCCTGACATCGCCTACGATCTGGCGCTGAACCGCCTGACCGTGACCGCGGCGTTGCTGCAGCCGCCGGTCTTCCATGCCGGCGGCGAGACGGCGCTCAATCACGGTGCGCTCGGCACGCTCGCCGGCCAACAACTCACCCACGCTTTCGACGCCAAGGGCCGCACCATCGACGGCAGCGGCCGCTTCCGCGACTGGTGGAGCGCGGAGGACGCGCAGCGCTTCGAGGCGCGGGTCGCGCCGCTGGTGGCGCAGTACGACGGCTACCTCGCGCTCGGCCCGGTACGTGTCAACGGTCGCGTCACCCGCGACGAGAACATCGCCGATCTCGGCGGCGTCGAGCTGGCCCTCAGCGCCCTGCGCGCAGCCAGTGGCGACACGCTCGATGCCAGGCAGGCACAGCGCTTCTTCCTCGGCTACGCCACCCTCTGGCAACGCAAGTACACCGAGGAGGAGCTCCGGCTGCGCCTGGCGACCGGCGTGCACGCACCGGCCAGGTTCCGCGTCAACGGCCCGCTCGCCAACCTGCCCGCTTTCGCCGAAGCTTTCGGCTGCAGGGCCGGCCAACCGATGGTCAACCGCGCCGCTGTCGCGCTCTGGCGCTGAACCGCCTACGACGGCAGGCGTGCCGCGCACCGGCAACGCCTGCCTATATCGCGCGTCCGCCAGCCACGCCCCTGCCCCGTTCCACACCGCACACGCCCATGGAAAACTTCGTCCCCGGCCAGCGCTGGCTGAGCACCACCGAACCCGAGCTCGGGCTGGGCACCGTCATGCGCCTGACCGGGCGCAGCGTGCAGATCGTGTTCACCGGTTCGGGCGTGGTGCGCCAATACGCCTTCGGCAGCGCGCCGCTGATGCGCGCCGCATTCCGTCCCGGTGACCGCATCCGTATCGATGGCGTCGAGACGGTCGTCGAGCGCGTGGAGGCCGAAGACGGCTTGCTGGTCTATGTCTGCGGTGCCGAACGCTATCCGGAAGGCATGCTCGATGCCCAGCAGCCGGTCTCGCAGGCCGACACCCGCCTGCTCGCCGGCCGCGTCGACCGCAGCGACCAGTTCGACTTCCGCTACGAACTGCTGCAACGTCGCGCCGCTGCCCGCGCCCATCCCGGCTGGGGCCTGCTCGGCGCGCGCGTCGACCTGATCCCGCACCAGCTCCGCGTCGCCGAAATCGCCGCCCAGCGCCGCCCGCCACGACTGCTGCTGGCGGACGAAGTCGGCCTGGGCAAGACCATCGAGGCCTGCCTGATCGTCGCCCAGCAGCTTGCCGCCGGCCGCGCCCGCCGCGTGCTGGTGCTGGTGCCCGAGAGCCTGGTCAACCAGTGGTTCGTCGAACTGCTGCGCCGCTTCAACCTCGCCTTCGCGATCTACGACGAGGAGCGCTGCGAATCGCTGGAACTGACCGAGCCGCACCGGAATCCGTTCGAGGACGAGCAGTGCGTGATCGCCAGCACCGACTGGCTGGCGCGCAACGACAAGCGCGCGCGCCAGGCGCTGGCCGCGCAGTGGGACATGCTGCTGGTCGACGAGGCGCACCACCTGGTCTGGACACCCGACTTCGCCAGCCCCGACTACCGGCTGGTCGAGGCGCTGGCGGCGAAGACGCCCGGCCTGCTGCTGCTCACCGCCACCCCCGAACAGCTCGGCCTGGGCGGCCATTTCGCCCGTCTGCGCCTGCTCGACCCGGCGCGCTACCACAGCCTCACCGCCTTCGAGGCGGAAACGCGCCGCTACCAGCGGCTGTCGCGGGTCGTCGAGGCACTGCAGGCCGGCGCGCCGCTGTCGCTGGCCGAAACCGAGGCGCTCGGCGAGCTGTTCGAAGGCGAGGCCGACACCCTGCCCGCGCTGCTCGGCGCGATCGCCCAGGGTGACGATGGCGCCCGCGCGCGCCTGATCGACGCCCTGATCGACCGCCACGGCACCGGCCGGGTGATGATCCGCAATCGCCGCGCGGCGGTCGGCGGCTTCCCGCGGCGGGTCAAGCACATCACCGTCCTCGACGGCAACACCGCGAGCGACCCGACCCTGCACGGCCGCCTGCTGGCCGAGTTCCTGCATGACGTCGGCGAGCAGGAAGCCGAGCCCGAGCACGACTACACCCGCGACCCGCGCATGGACTGGCTGCTGGCGCTGCTCGACCGCATCGCTCCGGCCAAGGCCCTGCTGCTGTGCCGTTCGCGCGCCAAGGTGCAGGCGCTGGAGGAGGCGCTGCGGCTGCGCAGCGGCGTGAAGGCCGCGCGCTTCCACGAGGACATGAGCCTGCTGCAACGCGACCGCAATGCCGCCTGGTTCGCCGACCCGGAGGGTGCGCGCCTGCTGATCGCCAGCGAGATCGGCGCCGAGGGCCGCAACTTCCAGTTCGCCCAGCACCTGATCCTGTGGGATCTGCCGCTCGACCCGGACATGCTCGAACAGCGCATCGGCCGGCTCGACCGCATCGGCCAGCGCGGCGACGTCAACATCCACGTCCAGGCGGTGGCCGGCAGCCCGCAGGAGACGCTGCTGCGCTGGTACGACGAAGGGCTGGATGCGTTCTCGCAGATCCTGGCCGACGGTCGCGAACTGCTGCGCTGTTTCGGCGACGACGTGGTGGCGCTGGCCATCGGCGAAGCCTCGCCGCGGCGCGATGCCGACATCCACGCCCTGCTCGCCCGCAGCCGCGAAGTCCATGCCGAACTGGCGCGGCTGATCGCCGAAGGCCGCGACCGCCTGCTGGAACTCGGCAGCCAGCGCGGCGCCGGCGAGAGCGAGCTGCTCGCCGCGCTCCTGGCCGACGACCAACGCGCCGCACAGGACGACTTCCCGTTGCGGCTGCTCGAACGGATCGGCGTGCATCACGAGGAGCTTGGCGGCGGCCTGTGGCTGCTCGATCCCGAGCACATCGCCGTCGACGGCTTCGACGAGTTCAAGAACGGCCCGCGGCCGGCCACCTTCGACCGCGCCACCGCTCTGGCACGCGACGACGCGCTCTACCTGCGCGACGACCACCCGCTGCTGCTGTCGGTCGGCGAACTGCTGCTGTCCGGCGAAACCGGCAATGCCGCCTTCCTGATCGACGAGCTGCCGCCGCGCACGGTGATCCTCGAAGCCGTGTTCGTACTCGAATGCGTCGCCCGCCGCGCACTCAACGCCGAGCGATTCCTGCCGCCGACACCGCTGCGGGTGGCCATCGACACCCGCCTGCAGCCGCGCAGCGACTTTACGCCCAGCGAACGCGCCCGCCTGCGTGCCGGCGAGCGCCAGATCGACCTGTCACCGATGCGGAAAGTACTGGCCACGCTGGTGCCGCCGATGCTGGAACGCGCGCGCCAAGAGGCGGAGAGCCGGGCCGCAGCCCGGATCGCCGACGCGGTCGCGGCGGCGGACTCGCTGCTCGGACGCGAGATCGTGCGCCTGGAAGCACTGGCCCGGATCAACCCGGCGGTGCGCCAGGAGGAAGTCGCCCGTCTGCGCGAGGAGCGCGAGCGGCTGGTCGAGGTCCTGCCCGGCGCCCGTCCGCGCCTGGACGCCCTGCGCCTGGTCGCCAGCCCGGACTTCCTGTCGCTGCGGCGGTAGGTCACGGGGAGCGCTTTCGCCGCATCCTGTCGCTTCAGTGCGGCCGCCACGGCCCGCCCCGGCCACGCGGTGGACTGAACGGCCAGCGGCCGCGCCAGTACTGGATCAGCAGGAAGCCGAACAGCATGCCGCCCAGGTGGGCGAAGTGCGCCACGCCCTGCTGGGTGCCGGTGACCCCGAGGAACAGCGCCAGCGCGCCGAACACGATCACCAGCGTGCGCGCCTGCATCGGGATCGGCGGGAACAACAGCATCACCCGCTGGCGCGGGAACAGCATGCCGTAGCCGAGCAGCAGGCCGTACACGCCGCCGGAGGCGCCGATGGTGGGATAGGCGCCATAGCCCTGCTGCACCGCCAGCGTGCCGACGATCAGCTGGATCACGCCGGCGCCGACCACGCAGGAGAAGAAGAAGATCGCGTACCGGCGCTGCCCCCATGTGTACTCCAGCGGCGCGCCGAACATGAACAGCGCCAGCATGTTGAAGAACAGGTGCCCGAAGCCGCCGTGCAGGAAGCCGTAGGTCACCAGCTGCCAGGGCAGGAACAGGTTGCCGACCTGGCCCATGCCCAAGGGGTAGTCGCCGAGCGGCCACAGCATGAAATGGAGGAAGAACTCGTTGCCCAGCAGCAGCTGCAGCAGGAACACCGCGCCGTTGCTCAGCAGCAGCGCCTTGGTGACGGGGGGCAGGTTGTCGAACATGCGGACTCCTTTCGGCTCGCCGCTATCATAGCCGGATGTCCGACCGCGCCCGGCTGCCGCTCCCCGAAACCGCCATCGACGCGGCCTGCGACGCATTGGCCGCCCAGGGCTGGGCCGCGCTCGAGGACGCCTTCCCGCCGCCCCTGCTGCATCGGCTTCGCGCAGAGGCCGATGCCCTGGCAAGTACCGGCCGGCTTCGTCCGGCCGGCATCGGCCGCGGCAGAGGACACCAGGCCCGGCACGATCTGCGCGGCGACGCCACCTGCTGGCTCGACGACCCGGCCTGCGGCGCACCGGCGCGCGATTTCCTCGCCGGGATGGACGCGCTGCTCACCGCGTTGAACCGTCGACTGCTGCTCGGCCTGGCGTCGCTGGAGGCGCACTACGCGCTCTACCCGCCCGGCGCGCGCTACACCCGGCACCTCGACCGCTTCCGCGACGACGACAGCCGCACCCTGTCGCTGGTGCTGTACCTCAATCCCGACTGGCGACCCGGTGATGGCGGCGAACTGCGGCTGTTCCTGCCGGAAGGCGAACGCGACCTGCCGCCGCGGTTCGGCCACGCCGTGCTGTTCCTCTCCGACCGGATCGAGCATGAAGTGCTGGTCACGCGCATCCCGCGCTACAGCATCGCCGGCTGGTTCCGGCGGCGGCCGCTGGATCCGCTGCGGGCGTGACCGCAGAGGCCGCAGGGGAATCGCAGAGATCGCCAGGGAACGGTTTTTTGCGGGCGCGGCCTCCGCCGCTCCGGCGCGCATCCGTTCTGCGGCCTCGACGCATCCTCCGCGGCGCCTCTACCGCTCTTCGGGCGCCCACAGCAGCGCATCGAGATCCGCCGCCGTGCGCGGCCGCCGCGCGCGGCCGTTCTCGACGCGCACGCCCTCCGCCCGCAGACGGCGCGACTGTTCGCGGAATCCGGCGCTGTCCGGCGGGAAGGCGATGCGCCCGTCCGCGCGCAGTACGCGATGCCAGGGCAGGGTCGGGTCGTCGTTGCCGGCGAGGATGCGTGCGACCAGCCGCGCGCGGCCCGGCAGGCCGGCACGGCGTGCGACCTCGCCGTAGCCGGCCACCTGGCCGCGGGGAATGGCGCGCACCACGGCGAGAATGGCGGCGGCCGCGCGCCCGGCGGGAGACTTTGCTGGCATCGGGCGGTAGCATACCGGCACTCGCCCGAGACGCTCCCATGCAGAACTTCGAACAGATCCGCACCCACGTCGCCGCCAACTACCGGGTGACCGCCAGCGAGCCCTACCTGGTGTGCGTCGAACTCTCGCTCGAGAACGGCACCCGCCACCAGAGCATCTTCCTGGCCGAGCTGGAGAACGAGGACGGCCGCAGCTACCTGCGCGTGAGCACGGCGGTGGCGCCGATCACCGGCCTGGACACCCGCCGCGCACTGGTCTTCAACTGGGAGAGCCGGGTCGGCTACCTCGCCATCAGCGATCTCGACGGCGTGCCCTATCTGCACCTGTGCGAGAACCGCCCCTACGAGGCGCTCACCGCCGCCGAAGTCGACCGCCTGATCCTGGAAATCGGTGGCGTCGGCGACAACATGGAGCGCATGCTGTCGGCGGGCGGGGATCTGCTGTAGCGCCAGGCCTCGGACTTCGGGGATCCGCAGAAGCGGCCGGAGCCGCCCGCGGGATCACAGCACCGCCCTCAGTACGAAGAAGAACACCACTGCCAGCAGCGCGCCGGCCGGGACGGTGACGATCCAGGACAGGAAGATATCGCGGATCACGTACAGGTTGATCGCCGAGATGCCGCGCGCCAGGCCGACGCCCAGCACCGCGCCGACCAGCGTGTGCGTGGTCGAGATCGGCAGGCCGGTGCCCGAGGCCACCACGATGGTCGTGGCCGCCGACAGCTCGGCGGCGAAGCCGCGACTCGGGGTGAGCGCGGTGATCTTCTCGCCGACCGTGCGCATCACCTTGCGTCCGTAGGTGGCCAGGCCGAGCACGATGCCGCCACCACCGAGCAGCAGGATCAGCGGCGAGACGGTCGCACGCTGCTCGACCATGCCGGTGGTCGCCACCGAAATCACCGCTGCCACCGGGCCGATGGCGTTGGCGACGTCGTTGGAGCCGTGGGCGAAGGCCATCGCGCAGGCCGTCACCACCATCAGCACGCCGAACACGCGCTCGACGGTGGCGTAGTGGAACTGGTGGTCGGCGCCGGGCTCGACCCGGATGCGGTCGATGATCAGCTTGCCGACGATGGCGACCACGATGCCGACCGTGACGGCGGAGAGGATCGTCTGGCTGGGCCCGAGCTTGAGGCCGACATGTTGCAGGCCCTTGATCAGCGTCACCAGGGTGATGTTGAAGGCGGTCAGGAACATGTAGACCGGCACCCAGCGGCGCGCCTGTCGCAGCGGGTCCTCGCGGTCGAAGATCAGCAGCTGCACGCTGCGGAAGATCATGAAGGCGATGGTGCCGGCCACCAGCGGCGACACCACCCAGCTCATCACGATGGTGCCGACCTTGTTCCAGTGCACGTAGTCCATGCCCACGCCGACCGCGGCGAAGCCGACGATGGCGCCGACGATCGAGTGGGTGGTGGACACCGGCCAGCCCATGGCCGAAGCGAGATTGAGCCAGGCGGCCGCGGCCAGCAGCGAGGCCAGCATGCCGAAGATCAGCAGCTCGGGGTCGTCCACGAACAGGCTGGTGTCGACGATGCCGCTGCGGATGGTCGAGGTGACCGCGCCGCCGGCCAGTACCGCGCCGGCGAACTCGAAGACTGCGGCGATGATCAGCGCCTGCTTGAAGGAGATCGCCTTGGCGCCGGTGGAGGTGGCCATCGCGTTGGCCACGTCGTTGGCGCCCAGGGCCCAGGCCATGTACAGGCCGAAGATCGCCGCCAGGACGATGTAGAGGGTCATCGTGTCCATGGATCAGCGCGCCAGCATCCGGAGCAGGCGGCTGCCGACCCGCTGGGCGAAGTCGCCGACTTCGCCGATCCATTCGATCGCCTGGTACATGAACACCACGTCCACCGGCGGCAGCGATTTCTCCTGCGCGAACAGACGCGCGCGGACCTCGATCTGCAGGCGATCGGTGTCGTCCTCGATGGCGTCGAGCTGGTCGATCATCGACTCGACCAGCTTGGCCTCGGCGCCGCGGAAGCCGGTCTCGAACAGTTCGTCGAGCTCGTTGACGCTGCGCTCGGCCTGGTTCACCGCGTCGACGCAGCGGCTGACCAGGGCGGTCAGCGGCTCGGCCACGTCG
Source organism: Rehaibacterium terrae (assembly GCF_014202935.1). Taxonomy (GTDB): domain Bacteria; phylum Pseudomonadota; class Gammaproteobacteria; order Xanthomonadales; family Xanthomonadaceae; genus Rehaibacterium; species Rehaibacterium terrae. Next base: position 94,164 of record NZ_JACHHX010000006.1, read on the forward strand.
GCCGGGAAGCTCATCCTGCGTCCGATCACCAGCCCGGACACGTCCTTGGCGGTGTTGGCGACGCGGTCCTGGATCATCAGCAGGTCGAGCAGGTCGGCGCGCGGTACCGGCATCCACAACCCGCCGGGCATGTTCAGGCGGATCTGCTTCTTGAGCTCGTCGGCCTCGTGTTCGAGCTGCTGGATGCGCTCGCGGGCGGCGGCGGCCGACTCCCAGTCGCCGGCCAGCGCGGCCTGCAGGAACGGGACCAGCTCGCGCGCGCAGGCGGCGGCCTTGGCGATGTGGTTCTGCAACGGCCGCACGGGCGAGCGACCGAAGATGTTGGCGACGAAACTGCCGGCCATGCCGTACTTCCCCAGGCGGATGCGGCGTCGGGAGCGACGCCGGGACCGCAATTATCCGGGACAGGCGGGGACGGCGAAACCCCGGGCGAGGCCCGGAGCCTGTCGGACCGGGCCGGAGCGGCGGGCTACTCGCCCTTGCCGCCGGCGTCCGGGTTCATCGCCGGGTTGGCCTTGGGATGGCGCACGTCGCGGCCTTCGACCAGATAGAACACGTACTCGGCCACGTTCTTGGCGTGGTCGCCGATGCGCTCGAGCGCCTTGAGGGCGAACATGACGTGCACCGAAGCACCGATCGAGCCCGGCTCCCTGGCCATCTGCGCCTTGAGATCGGCCAAGGCCGCGTCGTAGGCATCGTCGAGCCGGTCGTCCTCCTCGCCGACCTGGCGGGCGCGCTCCAGGTCCAGCCGCACCAGCGCGTCGAGCGCGCCGTGCAGCATGCTCAGCGCGTAGCGGGCGGTGGTGGAGACGTGGGCCAGCCCCGGCACGCCGCCGTGCTCCTCACGGCCCTCGTCGAGCCGGATCGCCGCCTTGGCGATCTTCTTGGCCTCGTCGCCGATGCGCTCCAGGTCGTTGACGGTCTTGGACAGCGTCAGCACGGTGCGCAGATCGACGCCGAGCGGCGTGCGCAGGGCGAGCAGCTGGGCGACCTCCTCGTCGGCGCGGATCTCCATCCGGTCGACATCGCGGTCGCGCTCGACGACCTCCAGGGCGACCGAGGGCTCGCCGCGCTCGAGCGCGCCGACCGCGCGCGAGACCTGGTCCTCGACCAGGCCGCCCATCTTGAGGACGAGGTCGCGCAGGGTGGCCAGCTCCTCGTCGAACTTCTTGAGGGTGTGGGCGCTGTGGGTGATCGACATGGTGGTCTGCCCTCCCGGCTCAGCCGAAGCGGCCGGTGATGTAGTTCTCGGTCTGTTCCTTGGCCGGCTTGGTGAAGATCTGCTCGGTCTCGCCGAACTCCACCAGTTCCCCAAGGTACATGAACGCGGTGTACTTCGACACGCGGCCGGCCTGCTGCATGTTGTGGGTGACGATCAGGATCGTCACCTGCCGCTTGAGCTCCATGATGAGCTCCTCGATGTTGGCCGTGGCGATCGGGTCCAGCGCCGAGGTCGGCTCGTCGAACAGCAGGATCTCCGGCTCGGTGGCCAGGGTGCGGGCGATGCACAACCGCTGCTGCTGACCGCCTGACAGGCTGGTCGCCAGCGAGTGCAGACGGTCCTTGACCTCGTCCCACAACGCGGCGTCGCGCAGCGCCTTCTCGACCTTCTCGGCCAGCACCGCCGGGCGCTTCTCGCCCATGATGCGCAGCCCGTAAGCCACGTTCTCGAAGATCGACTTCGGGAACGGATTGGGCTTCTGGAACACCATGCCGATGCGCATGCGCGTCTCGATCGGATCGACCGAGCTGTGCAGCAGGTTGACGTCGTCCGGAAACAGCCGGATCTCGCCCTCGTAGCGGCTGCCCGGATACAGGTCGTGCATCCGGTTGAAACAGCGCAGCAGGGTGGACTTTCCGCAGCCGGACGGACCGATCAGCGCGGTCACTTCCTTCTCGGCGACCTTGAAGCTGACGTCCTTGAGCGCGCGGAAGTCGCCGTAATAGAAGTTGAGGTTGCGGACCTCGGCCTTGCAGGTAGCGTTGTGGGCAGTCATCGGGTCACCACTTGATGCGCTGGCGGGCGCGGTAGCGCAGCCAGATCGCGCAGGCGTTCATGAGCAGGGTCATCGCCACCAGCACCATGCCGGCGGCGGCGGCGTTGGCATGGAAGGCCGGATCCGGGCGCGAGACCCAGTTGAACATCTGGATCGGCATCACCGTGAACGGCGAGAACAGCCATTCGAAGTTGAGGAACGGCGGCGTGGCCGTGACCGGCGCCGGCGGCAGGAAGGCGATGAAGGTCAACGCGCCGATGGTGATGATCGGTGCGGTCTCGCCGATCGCGCGCGACAGGCCGATGATCACGCCGGTGAGGATGCCTGCCGCCGAGTACGGCAGCACGTGGTTGCTCACCGTCTGCCACTTCGAGGCGCCCAGGCCGTAGCTGGCCTCGCGGATCGACTGCGGCACGGCGCGGATCGCCTCGCGGGTGGAGACGATCACGATCGGCAGGATCAGCATCGCCAGGGTCAGGCCCGCGGTCAGGATGCTCTCGCCGAGGTTGAGCTGGTACACCAGCAGGCCGAGCGCGAGCAGGCCGTAGATGATCGAGGGCACGCCGGCCAGGTTGCTGACGTTGATCTCGATCAGCTCCGAGATCCGGTTCTTCGGCGCGTACTCCTCCAGCCATACGCCCGCGGCCACGCCGACCGGCACCGCCGCCAACGCGGTCACCAGCATCACCAGGAAGCTGCCGACCCAGGCCGACAGGATGCCGGCCTGCGCCGCGCGCCGCGACGGGAAGCTGGTGAAGAAATCGACGCTCAGCCGCCCCGCGCCATCGATCACCAGCTGCGCGAACAGGGCGGTGAGCACCAGCAGTGCGGCCAGCATGACGATCAGGCCCAGCATCTCGAAGGCCATGTCCTTGAGCTTGTGGCGCCCGATCAGGGCGCGGATTTCTTCCGGTTTCAGCGCCATCTCAGTACGCCTCCCGCCAGCGCTTGCGGATCCAGTGGCCGATCAGGTTGAACACCAGGGTGATCACGAACAGGGTCAGGCCGGCGGCGAAGATGCTCTGGTAGCCGATCGAACCATGCGGCAGGTCGCCCATCGCCACCTGCACGATGAAGGCGGTGATGGTCGCCGCTGCCTCGGTCGGGTTGAAGGTCAGGTTGGGCTGCTGGCCGGCGGCGATGGCGACGACCATCGTCTCGCCGACCGCACGCGAGATGCCGAGGATGTACGAAGCGACGATGCCCGACAGCGCCGCCGGGGTGACCACCCGCACCGCGGTCTGGAAACGGCTGGCGCCCATGCCGTAGCTGGCCTCGCGCAGGTGCATCGGCACCGCGCGCATCGCGTCCTCGGACAGCGAGCTGATGTAGGGAATGATCATGATGCCGATCACGATGCCCGGGCCGAGCATGTTGAAGCCGGGCAGGCCGGGGATGAACTTCTGCAGCAGTGGCGTGACGAACAGCAGCGCGAAGTAGCCGAACACCACCGTCGGCACGCCGGAGATCAGCTCCAGGATCGGCTTGACCACCTCGCGCACCCGCGGCCTGGCGAATTCGCTGAGGTAGATCGCGGTGATCGTGCCCAGCGGCACGGCCACCAGCAGCGCGATCAGGCTGGTGGTCAGGGTGCCGGCCACCAGCGGCAGGATGCCGTAGCGGGCGTTCTCGAACAGCGGCGTCCACTGGGTGTCGGTCAGGAACGTCCACAGCGGGACGTGCTCGAAGAAGGCAGCCGACTCGTAGACCAGGATGATCACGATGGCCGCGGTGATCGCGACCGCCGAGAATGCCGCCAGGAACAGCAGCGCCTCGATCGCCCGTTCGCGCAGCTTGCGCCACGGGCTGGGCACGAAACGGCGCGCCGGCGCGGCGACCTGACTGGAAGTTTGGTTGGACATCGGTTGGGGGATCCCCTGCGGCAGGACGCGGCACCCGAAGATGCCGCGTCCAGATGACCGTATTCCGTTCCGGCTCAGCGCGCTTCGCGCTGCAACAGGTCCTCGATGCGCACGCCGATCTCCGAATGCCCCTCGAACACGGTGCCGACCTTGCCGGCGCGGAACTTCTCACGGGCCAGCTCATAGGCACGCGGCGGCAGCGGGATGTACTTGACCTCCTTGATCAGGTCGATCGCCTCGGTCAGGTAGAACTCCACGAACTCACGCACTTCCGGACGCTCGGCGGCGGCCTTGGCGTTGACATAGATGAAGATCGGACGCGAGAAGGGCTGGTAGGTGCCGTCCATCACCGTCTGCATCGAGGGGCCGACCGCAGGCGCGTCATCGTCCAGCTTGATCCGCACCGCCTTCAGGCGCGAGGCGTTCTCCTCGTAGTAGGCGTACCCGAAGAAGCCCAGCGCGTTGCGGTCCTGGGCGACACCGGTGACCAGCACGTTGTCGTCCTCGCTGGCGGTGAAGTCGCCGCGGCTGGACTTGGCCTTGCCCATCACCGCCTCGGTGAAGTAGTCGAAGGTGCCCGAGTCGGCGCCGGCGCCGAACAGGTTCAGCGGCGCATCGGGGAAGGACGGGTCGATCTGGTTCCAGTTGTTGATCCGGCCCTGCGCGTCCGGCTCCCACATGGTCCGGAGCTGGGCCACGGTCAGCTCCTCGGCCCAGGTGTTGTCCGGGTGGATCACCACGGTCAGTGCGTCGAAAGCCACCGGCAGCTCGATGTACTCCACGCCGGCCGCCTTGCAGGCCGCGATTTCCTCTTCGAGGATCGGCCGCGAGGCGTTGGAGATGGCGGTCTCGCCGCGACAGAACTTCTTGAAGCCGCCGCCGGTGCCGGACACGCCGACGGTCACCTGCACCTGGCCGCGACGCGTATCCATGAACTCCTCGGCCACCGCCTCGGTCACCGGGTAGACCGTGCTCGAGCCGTCGATGCTGATCAGCACGCGCTCGGCACGCTCGGCGCAGCCGGCCAGGGCCGCGGCGGCCGTCAGGGCGATCAGGCTGTTCTTGAGTTTCATCGGATGTTCTCCAGGGCAAACGGAAGGGAGTCTGCGGGGCGGCCCGCGCCGGACGGGTCCAGGCCGCGGAGAACAATATTTCAGTAATGTTTCGGTTGTGTGACAGCACACCGGACCGCGCCCAGCCCGGTTCAACCGGGGTAAAGAGCCGGCCGGACAGACTACCGGACCATGCGCCCCCGCCACCCCACCACCCTGGACCTGCTGCGCGAAACCGCCCGTGGCGAACCCGCCGACAGCCTGGCACTGGCCGACCTGCTGCAACGTTTCCGCGAGCGGGCGTTCGGCGTGCTGCTGCTGGCCGCCACCCTGCCCGCCTTCATTCCGCTGCCGCTCGGCGTGGGCGCGATCGCCGGACCGCTGGTGATGCTCGTCGGCCTGCAGCTGCTGCTGGCCTTCCATCAGCCCTGGCTGCCACGCGGCCTGCGCACGCGGGGGCCGCAGCGCGAGACCGTGGCCCGCTTCCTGCGACGCAGCGAGCCGTTGCTGCGGCGACTGGAGCGTCTGGTGCGGCCGCGCTGGGAGGTGCTGGTCACCCACCCCCTCGCCCTGTGCCTGACCGGCGCCCTGCTGCTGGCGCTGGGCTTTCTGCTGGCGCTGCCGATCCCGTTCACCAATTACCCCTTCGGCCTGCTGCTGTTGCTCTACAGCGTCGCCCTGATCGAGCGCGACGGGCTGTTGCTGAGCGTCGCCTGGCTGCTCGGCGGCGGGGTGATCGGCGTCTTCCTGCTGGCCTCGGAGGCGGCCGCGGGCTGGGTCGGACGGATGCTGGCCTGAAGGGGACCCGGGTCCCGGGAAAGAGCCTCGAAAGATCGTCACCCCGGCGCGAGCCAGCGCCCCTCCCCCACCCGCCGAAGCCGGGGCGAGCCAGGCCAGGTCGGGCAAGTGCAATTCCTGTTGCGATGCACAACAATCAGCCGGTCGCCCCCATCACCGACCGCCCCGCGCATGTGCTCGATCCTCGGCATCCTCGAACTCCAGACCGACCCCGTGCCGCTGCGCGCCCGCGCGCTGGAGCTGTCCCGGCGCATGCGCCACCGCGGCCCGGACTGGTCCGGCGTGTATGCCGACGGCCGCGCCATCCTGGTCCATGAGCGGCTGGCCATCGTCGGCGTGGACAGTGGCGCGCAGCCGCTGCTCAGCCCCGACGGCAAGCAGGCGCTGGCGGTCAACGGCGAGATCTACAACCACCGTGTCCTGCGCGCCCGCTTCGAGGGCGAGTACGGCTTCCAGACCCACTCCGACTGCGAGGTGATCCTGCCGCTGTACCGCGAGCGCGGCGCCGGTTTCGTCGACGAACTGGAGGGCATGTTCGCCTTCGTGCTGTGGGACGCCGAGGCCGGCCGCTGGCTGGTGGCGCGCGACCCGATCGGCATCATTCCGCTCTATTTCGGTCGCGACGAACACGGCAACCTGTACTTCGCCTCCGAGCTGAAGGCGCTGGCCCCGGTCTGCCGCGAGGCGCAGGAATTCCCGCCCGGCCACGTCTGGGCCAGCGGCCAGCCCGAGCCGCAGCGCTACTACCGGCCCGACTGGCGCGAGTATGCGGCGGTCGCGGGTCGCCCGGCCGACCGCGCCACGCTGCGCAGCGCGCTGGAAGCGGCGGTGAAGAGCCACCTGATGAGCGACGTTCCCTATGGCGTGCTGCTGTCCGGCGGGCTGGATTCCTCGCTGATCGCCGCCATCGCCAAGAAATACTCGGCACGCCGGGTCGAGGAGGACGGCAAGACCGAGGCCTGGTGGCCGCAGCTGCACAGCTTCGCCATCGGCCTGAAAGGCGCGCCCGACCTGAAGGCCGCGCGCGAGGTCGCCGCCCACATCGGCACCATCCACCACGAGCTGCATTTCACCGTGCAGGAGGGGCTGGACGCCCTGGACGACGTCATCCACCACCTGGAAACCTACGACGTCACCACCGTGCGCGCCTCCACGCCGATGTACCTGATGGCGCGACGGATCCGCGCCATGGGCATCAAGATGGTGCTCTCCGGCGAAGGCTCGGACGAGCTGTTCGGCGGCTACCTGTACTTCCACAAGGCCCCCGATGCCCGTGCGCTGCACGAGGAGACGGTGCGCAAGCTCGACCAGCTGCACCTGTACGACTGCCTGCGCGCCAACAAGGCGATGGCGGCCTGGGGCGTGGAAGCGCGTGTGCCCTTCCTAGACCGCCGCTTCATCGATGTCGCGATGCGGCTGGACCCGGAAGCGAAGCTCTCGGGCAGCCAGCGCGGCCGGATCGAGAAGCAGCTCCTGCGCGAGGCCTTCGCCGGCTACCTGCCCGACAGCGTGCTGTGGCGGCAGAAGGAACAGTTCTCCGACGGCGTCGGCTACGCCTGGATCGATTCGCTCAAGGCGCATGCCGAGGCCAGGGTGAGCGACCGGCAGCTGGCCAATGCCGGCTACCGCTTCCCGCACAACACGCCGCAGACCAAGGAGGCGTACCTGTACCGGGAGATCTTCGAGCGCCACTTCCCGCAACCGTGGGCCGCGCAGTGCGTGCCGGGCGGCCCGTCGGTGGCCTGCTCCACCGCCGCCGCGCTGGAGTGGGACCCGTCGCTCAAGGCCGTGCTCGACCCGTCCGGCCGCGCGGTACGCAGCGTGCACCGGCAGGCCTACTGAGCCGCCTTTGAGCCGCCTTTCCCGGCACCGCCACAAAGCCGAAAAGCACGCACGGAGGATGCGGAGAACAATCGGAGAAGGCGGAGATGAGTCGATTGTCTCCGTTCTGCTCCTGTTGTTCTCTGCTTACTCCGTGCGTGCTTTGGCTCTTTCCGCTTTCCCGCCCTGCCTGCCCGCCGCGGAGCAACCGCTCAGCCCGCCAGCCGGCGCATCAGCTCCTGCATCGCCATCGGCCGCCCCAGCCAGAAGCCCTGGGCGAGGTCGCAGTTGCGCTCGCGCAGCACCGCGTACTGGCCTTCGTTCTCCACACCCTCGGCCACCACGGTGATGCCGAGCGAGTGGGCCATGGCGATGATGGCGGAGGTCAGCGCCAGGTCGTCGGGATCGCGCAGCACGTCGGCGACGAAGCTGCGATCGATCTTCACGCCGTCCACCGGCACCCGGCGCAGGTGGCTCAGTCCGGAAAAACCGGTACCGAAGTCGTCCAGCCAGATCTTCACGCCCAGGGCGCGCAACCGTGACAGCAGGGCGCTGGCCTGCACCTCGTCTCCGAGCACGGCGGTCTCGGTCAGCTCGATGTGCAGCCGTTCCGGCGCCAGGCCGGAGTCCTTCAGGGTGGCGGCCACCACCTCGGGCAGATCGCCGCCGCGCAGCTGGCGCGCGGAGATGTTGACCGACACGAACGGCGCCTCGCCTTGCTCCACCTGCCAGCGCTGCGCGTCTTCACAGGCGCGGGCCAGCACGTGGCGACCGAGCGCCTCGATCAGCCCGCTCTGTTCGGCCACGTCGATGAACACCGCTGGCGGAATGACGCCGTGCAGCGGGTGCTGCCAGCGCAACAGCGCCTCGGCACCGACCAGGGCCCCGTCGGCGAGCCGGAATACCGGCTGGTAGTGCAGACTCAGTTCGCCGCGCTCCCAGGCGCCGCGCAGATCCTGCTCCATCTGAACGCGCCGCTCCACCGCCTGGTTCATCGCCTTGCTGTAGAAGCGGTAGCAGTTCTTGCCGGCGACCTTGGCCTGGTACATGGCGATGTCGCCGTTCTTCAGCAGCAGCCCGGCGCCGGCCGCATCGTGCGGGAACAGGGTGATGCCCACCGAAGCACCGAGGAAAACCTCGCGACCCAGCACCTCGATCGGCTGCTGCAACTCCAGGATGATCGCATCGGCCAGACGGCTGGCCGTGGCGCGCATGTCCTGGCCGAGGATCAGGGCGACGAACTCGTCGCCGCCGAAACGCGCCACCTCGGCGCCATCGCCGCCGATCCGCTCCACGCACTGGCGGATGCGGGTGGCGAACTGCGCCAGCACTTCGTCGCCGGCATCGTGGCCGAGGGTGTCGTTGACGCGCTTGAAGTCGTCCACGTCGAGGAACAGCAGTGCCAGCTCGCCGCCGCTGGCCTGCAAGGTCAGCAGGCGCTGGTCGAGCAACTCGCGGAAGGCCAGCCGGTTGGGCAGACCGGTCAGGCTGTCGCCGTAGGCCATGCGGCGGATGTCGCGGTCGTGGCGGTCCACGCTCTCGCTCATCCGTTTGAAGGCGCGGATCAGGTCGCCCAGCTCGTCGCCGCGGCGAGTGTCGAGCTGGACCCGCTCGTAACGCCCGATCTCGACCGCCCGCGCCGCCTCGGCCAGCTGGCGTATCGGCCGCACCAGGCCGCGCGACACCAGCACGAGCACCGCCACGCCGAGCGCGGTCAGCGCGGCGAGCAGCGCGGCCAGCCAGTACAGATTGCGCTGGGCGATGGCGCCCAGCCCCTGCCGCAGCAAGGCATCGGCGCGCGACTGCTGCTCGCCGACCACGGCGAGCGAGAAACCGAGACGCACACCGCCGATGCGCTCGTCGCCGATGAAGATCGGCTGGGTCACGTCCATCGTCTCGGCCGACCACTGCACCCGCAGCGACTGCGCGGCGATGGCGCCGGCAGCGAACGGGTCGTCCATCGGCTGGCCATACCCCGGGATGTCGCTCGAACCGTCGTGCACGACCAGGCCCTCGGCGTCGAAGACGATCACGTAGGCGACGTCAGGCTGCCGCAATACGGACCGGCTCAGTTCCCCGATCGTGTCGAGGTCGAAGTAGTAGAGCGGGTTGGCGATCGCTTCGGCGAGCTGGCTGGACAGCGCCGCGCCGCGCCGGCGCAGGCCCTCCATCGCCAGCTCGTGCACGGCCTCGCGACCGATGCCGGCCAGCTCTTCCTGGCTGTCCTCGTACTGCCACCACAACGCCGCCAGCACCACCAGCGCGGTCCCCAACACCAGGGCCAGGATGGTGAGCACGCGCGCCTGCAAGCCGTAACGCATGCCCTACTCCAGCTCCGCCCTGACCCGACGCACGCCGGCCCGCAACCGTTCCAGCGCCTGCGCCGTGTCGCCGTCGATCTCGATGAAACGGTTGGTCTGGAAGAAGCTGCGCAGCGCCTCCTGACCGGCCGGATCGTCGGCCGCGGCCAACAGCACCTCGCGCAGGCGCGCCTCGACCGCGACCGGCAGGCCGGTGCGCACCAGCTCCACCGCGCGCGGATACGGCTCGGTCTCGCCGATGATCGTCAGGTCCTCGCGGAAGCGGTCGGGCATGCGCTCCAGATCCTCCCAGTCGAGATTGCTGAAGGCGCCGGCATCGACCACCCGTTTGTGCACCCAGGCGGCGATGTTGCTCTCGCTGCGGGCGAAGACGTAGCCGACCCCGCCGGACTCGGGCCGGTCCCGCGGCGAGAGCATGATTTCCAGCGGCAGGCCCGCCTGCAGCAGCGCCATCGCCGGAGCGAAGTAGGCGCTGGTCGAGGAGGGGCTCTGGAAGGCGATGCTGCGGCCGAGCAGATCCCCGAGCGTGCGGATGCCGCTGTCGCGGCGGGCGAAAAACACGGTCCGGTACAGACGCACGCCGTCGCGCTCGGTGGCCAGCAGGGGGCGGGCGCCGGCGCGCTCCTGCAGGATCGAGGCCATCGCCGCGGTTTCGGTCACCCAGTCGACCCGTCCGCGACGCAGATAGCTCTGCATCTGCTGGGCGTCGCGGGCCATCAGGATGCGGCCCTCGCGGATGCCGACATCGGCCATCCGCGGCACCACGTAGTCGAGCAGCGGCTTGAGCTGTTCGTAATGCCGCTTGGGGTTGTCGCTGATGCGGCCGAGCACCAGCAGGCTTTCGTCATCGCCCGCCTTGGCCGTGCCGGCGCAAAGCGGCAGCGCCAGCACCAACGTGCGAGTCAGGGCGAGGAGGAGCTTCGACACCACGTCTGTGCGAGCCGGGGTTGCAGGAAAACGGCGCCCAGCCTACCCCATCCGGACCGGGCCGCGATAGCCGCTCAGGGCGCCCTGCGCCCGGCCAGCCGCGCCATCCGCTGGACCTCGCTGAGGATGCCGCGCAGGATGCGCACCTCGCGCTGGTCGGGATCGGCGCGCAGGAACAGCCGCCGCAGCCGCTGCATCACCATCTCCGGCGCGCGGCCCTTGTGGAAATCGATGTCGTCCAGCGTCTCGGACAGGTGTGCGAACAAGCCCTCCAGCTCGGCCTGGGTGGCCGGCGGCTCCGCGCGCTCGGCGACGGCGGCTCCGGCCCCGTCCCGCTCGAGCGCCGCCAGCCGCAACTCGTAAGCCAGCACCTGCACGGCGGCCGCCAGGTTGAGCGAACTGAACGCGGGATTCGCCGGAATGTGCACGGCCGCGTGGCAACGCTGCAACTCCTCGTTGGTCAGGCCGGTACGTTCACGGCCAAACAGCAGCGCCACCGGCCCCTGCCCGGCGGCCTCGCGCAGCCTTGCCGCCGCCTCGCGCGGGCTGTATTCGGGCAGACGCACGGTGCGGCTGCGGGCGGTGCAGCCGAGCACGTAGCGGCAGTCGGCCAGCGCCGGCTCCAGCGTCGGGTGGACTGTCGCCGCCGCCAGCAGGTCGTCGGCGCCGGCCGCCAGCGCGACCGCTTCGGGATGCGGGAACTGCTCGGGCGCGACCAGCGTCAGCCAGCCCAGCCCCATCGTCTTCATCGCGCGCGCGGCGCTGCCGATGTTGCCGGGGTGCTGAGTGCCGACCAGGACGAAGCGGATGGAATCGAGAAATGACATGGCTCGGGGTGGTTCGGTTCGGGTCGGGCATCGGGCCGGGCAGGACGCAGCCAACGGGCGGCTGCTAGAATGCGCCGCCTGCGGCCAGCGGCCGCCCCGCTCTTTTCATCTTTCCACGGTGCGCGCATGCAGAAGCCTGCAGTCAACGTCATGGTCAAGGCGGCCCGTCAGGCCGGCACCCTGATCCTGCGCTACATGAGCCGGCTCGACAGCCTCAACGTCGTCGAGAAGGCCCGCCAGGACTATGCCAGCGAAGTCGATGCGCTCGCCGAGGCCGAGATCATACGCGAGCTCAAGCGCGCCTTCCCCGACTACGCCTTCCTCGCCGAGGAGAGCGGCCAGCAGGGCAAGTCCCGCCACACCTGGGTGATCGACCCGCTCGACGGCACCAGCAATTACCTGCGCGGGCTGCCGCACTTCTGCGTCTCCATCGCCCTGCTCGAAGGCCACGAGCCGATCCACGGCGTGGTGTTCGATCCGCTGCGCAACGAGCTGTTCACCGCCAGCAAGGGCGCCGGCGCCCTGCTCAACGACAGGAAGATCCGCGTCGCCGAGCGCCGTGATCTCGCCGGCAGCCTGCTGATCACCGGCTTTCCGCCACGCGAGCGCAAGCGCGCCGGCATCCAGCTCGACACCGTCAAGACGTTGCTGGAGACCGCCGAGGACGTGCGCCGCACCGGCTCGGCCGCGCTCGACCTGGCCTACGTCGCCTGCGGACGGGCCGATGGCTACTTCGAGGCCGGCGTGCAGCCCTGGGACATCGCCGCCGGGCTGCTGCTGGTGCGCGAGGCCGGCGGCCGCGTCTGCGACTACCGCGGCGGCAGCGACTTCATGCGCAACGGCCAGATCATCGCCGGCAACCTCAAGGTCGCTGACGCCCTGCAGAAGGTCATCGTGCAGAGCGGTTACGCCGCGGCGTTCGACTGAGAGCGGGATCCGGGACTCGGGACTCGGGAAAGGGCATCGAAGCATCGTCATCCCGATCCCGGCGCAAGCCGGGATCCATGTTGCTCTTCCATCGCACGGCACCCGGGCACGACCAGGCCGGCCACGGATTCGCGCCGCCGAGGCGCCCGCGCAGACCGCCCCTTCACCACCCCCGGGTGCGTCGGTCGCGTGCCGCCACCGGGCACCACTCCACTGTTCCTCCGCGGTAGCGCACCGACATAGACTCACAGTCGGGCCTGATTCGCAGACAGGGAGTGACATGCGCTCGGGAGCATTGCTGTTCTTGCTGTTCTTGCTGGGCTCGGCCGGTGCCGCCGCGGCCGAGACACCGCGGGTCACCGAGATCCGCTTCGCCGGCAACGCCGTCACCCGGCCGGAGGTGATGCTGCGCGAGATGAACCTGCGCCCGGGCGACCCCGCCGACCCCGACCGGATCGCGCGCAGCCGCCAGGCCATCCTCGATCTCGGCCTGTTCCGCGAGGTCCGGATCGAGCAGGTTCCCGAAGCCGACGGCGTGGCGCTGGACGTGCACGTGCGCGAGAAGCGCTACGTGCTGCCGATCCCGCGCGCCGACACCAGCACCGACCGCGACTACAGCTACGGCGGCCAGCTGCGCTGGAGCAACATCGGCGGCCTCAATCACAGCATGAACGTGTACATCGAGCAGGGCCGTTTCCGCGACGATCTCAATCGCGAACGCGAGCGCACGGCGCGCCTGGCGTACACCGCCCCCTACGTCTTCGACACCCCCTACAACCTGTCCACCAGCATCGGCCGGCTGGAGCGGGTCAACCCGGGCCAGACCGGCAGCTTCGAGGAAACCTTCCATCACGCCGAACTGCATCTGTCGCGCGACCTGAGCTGGCGCCGCCCGCGGCGCGGCTGGACCTTCGGCGGCGGCCTGCTGTGGCAGACGCAGCGCGCCGAGGGCGAGTTCGCCCCGCCGTCGGACGGCGAGGCGCTCGCGGCGGTGCTCAGCGCGGACTTCCACGACGTCCGCTTCAACGTCTACAGCGAGAGCGGCCGCCGCTTCGTCACGCGGCTGGAAACCGCCAGCGACGCGTTGCTGTCCGACTACGGCTACACCCGCCTGACCGGCCGCTACATCGAGTACCGGCCGCTGGGCGACACCCCGCACCAGACCCTGCACCTGATCGCCGACGGGGGCTGGTATGCCGACGGCCCGCGCAGCCGCAACGCCTTCAGCCTCGGCGGCGCCTCCCGGCTGCGCGGTTACGAATCGGACTGGCTCGAAGGCCAGCGTTACTGGCACATCGCCGCCGAGTATCTCCGGCCGCTCGGCCGCAACTGGCTGCGTCTGCTCGCCGTGGCCGAGGCCGGTGGCACCGATGACGCCGTGCTCGGCCGCCGCGAGGGCGGGCCCTACGCCAGCGTGGGCTTGGGCGTGCGCATCCGCCTGACCTGGTTCGTCGACATCGAGATCGAGGCCGGCATCGCCTACCCGCTGCGCGGCGGCGACGGCGCGCGCTTCTTCGCCCGCGGCAATTGATGGCGAAGGCGGGCCGCGGAGACCACGGAAACTGCAAACGGATGCATCGACGCAAGCCGTGACCGGCAGATTCGGCGCCGGCAAAGCATTTCAGCCTCGGATCTGCGCGGATGCGCGCAGACAAGGCTTTGAGCCAGCGTGATCCGTGTTCATCCGCGCAAATCCGCGGCAAAGAGCGTTGCTGCCTCCGGGCATCCGGTCGCGGCGCACGCCACTCTCACGACTGCAACACATCCCGGAACGCCTCGCGAAAATGCGAAGACCCGCCACGCGGGCGGGTCTCGCGGGGCAGCCGGCGTGAGCGGCTTACGGGCGGCGGGCCAGCTCGGCCTCGTCGCGCGCCTTGGGCATCAGGTCCTGCTTGGTGACGCCCAGCCACAGCAGCACCGGGGTGGCGTAGAAGATCGTCGACAGGGTGCCGACCACGATGCCGACGATCAGCGCCAGCGAGAAGCCTTCCAGCGTGGGGCCGCCGAACAGGTACAGCGCCACTGCGGTGAGCAGGGTCGTCACCGAGGTCATGATCGTGCGCGACAGGGTGCTGTTGATGGCCTTGTTCAGCACCTGCACGCTGTCCGAGGCGCGGGTCGAGCGGAACAGTTCGCGCACGCGGTCGAACACCACGATCTTGTCGTTCACCGAGTAGCCGTCGACCGCCAGGATCGCCGCCAGCACGGCCAGATCGAAGTCCAGGCCCATGATCGCGAAGAAGCCCAGCGTCACCACCACGTCGTGGATTTCGCCGATCACCGTGGCGAGGGCGAACTTCCACTCGAAGCGCATGGCGATGTAGATCATGATGCCGGTGAGCACCACGAACACCGCGACGATGCCGTTGTAGGCCAGCTCGCGGCCGACCTGCGGACCGACGTACTCGCTGCGCTTGATGGTGACCTCGTGGCCGCCGGCGCGAAGTGTGTCCAGCACCAATTGGCCGACCGCGGCGTTGCGCGCATCGATGCTGGTCTCTTCGTCCTCGGTCAGCAGTTCCTCGACCGCCGCCGCCGAATGCTCCGGCGACAGCCGGATGGCGAAGCTGGTCGAATCGAAGCGCTGCACGAGGGGATTGCGGAAGCCGCCGGCCTGCAGCGCATCCACCACCTCGGACTGCTCGACCGGCTTGTCGTACACCACCTCGACCAAGGTGCCGCCGGTGAAATCCAGCGCCAGGTTCAGGCCTTTGGTGGCGATCGCCACGATCGAGCCGAGCATCAGCAACAGGGCGATCGTCACCGACACCCGGCGGATGCCCATGAAGTTGACGTTGCTGTTCGGATTGAAGAATTCCATCTGGGTCGTCTCCGATCAGCCCGTCAGACCGACACGGTCTTGACGCGGCGGCCGTGGCCGTAGATCGCCGTGGCGATGGCGCGGCTCACGACGACGGAAGTGAACATCGAGGTCAGCACGCCGAAGAACAGCACCACGGCGAAGCCGCGGATCGGCCCGGTGCCGAACGAGAACAGGGCCATGGCGGCGATCACCTTGGTGACGTTGGAATCGAGGATGACCGTCCAGGCGCGCTCGTAGCCGGCCTTGATGCTGGCCACCGGCGTGTTGCCCATGCGCAGCTCCTCGCGGATGCGTTCGCAGATCAGCACGTTGCCGTCGATCGCCATGCCCAGGGTGAGCACGATGCCGGCGATGCCGGGCATGGTCAGGGTGGCGTCGATGAAGCTCAGCGCGGCACAGAGCAGGGTCAGGTTGGTGAACAGCGCCACCACCGAGATCAGGCCGAACAGCTTGTAGTAGACGATCATCAGCGCGCACACCAGCAGGAAGCCCATCGTGATCGCCATGGCGCCGGCCTCGATGTTCTCCTTGCCCAGCGACGGGCCGATCACGCGCTCCTCGACGATGTCCACCGGCGCGGCCAGCGAGCCGGCGCGCAGCAGCAGGGCCAGCTCGGCGGCCTCGCGCGGGCTCTCCAGACCGGTGGTCTGGAAGCGCTTGCCGAACACGCCGCGGATGGTGGCGACCGAGATGACCTCCTCGGTGACGCGGGTGGTGCGCACCTCCTGGCCGTCGACGATGCGGACCTCGGGCGTGCGCTCGATGAACACGACCGCCATGCCGCGACCGACGTTCTCCCGGGTGAACTCCAGCATGCGCTGGCCGCCGACGTTGTTCAGCGTCACCGAGACCATCGGCGAACCGTCCTGCGGATCGAAGCCGGAGCGGGCGTCGACCAGCTGATCGCCGGAGGCGATGATGCGCCGCGACAGCAGCACCGGGATCGGCCGGCCGTCGGCGCCGGTGCGACGCTGGTAGTAAAGACGCGCGTCGGGCGGCACGCGGCCGGTCTGGGCGGCGGCATAGGCGTCGCCGTCGACCACGGCGCGGTACTCCAGGGTGGCGGTGGCGCCGAGCACCTTCTTGGCCTGTGCGGTGTCCTGCACGCCGGGCAACTGCACCACGATCCGGTTGGCACCCTGGCGCTGGATGATCGGCTCGGCCACACCCAGCTCGTTGATGCGGTTGCGCAGGGTACCGACGTTCTGCTCGATGGCGTTGTCGATGATGGTCTTGAGCTCGGCCTCGCTGATGCGCGCCACCAGGGCCGCCCCCTCCTCGGTCGTCGTGGTCTGCAGCAGCAGCTCGGGCAGGTCGCGGGCGATCAGGCTGCGGGCACGGTCGAGGTCGGCGGCGTCGCGCAGCTGGATCAGGATGCCGTTCGGACCGCGGTTGACCGCCGTATAAGGCACGCGGTTGTCGCGCAGCAGCGCGCGGATGTCGTCGGCGAAGCCGTTCTCGCGCTGTTCCAGCGCGGCGCGCTGGTCGACCTCCATCAGGAAATGCACGCCGCCCTGCAGGTCCAGGCCGAGCAGCATCGGCGTGGCGCGAATGGCGACCAGCCAGTCCGGCACGGTCGAGGCGAGGTTGAGCGCCACCGTGTAGCGGTTGCCCAGCTCCTCGCGGATCAGGTCGGCGGCCCGCAGCTGGGTGTCGGGATGATCCAGCCGCACCAGCAGGCTGTCCGGACCGACATCGATCCTCTTGGGCGTCAGCCCGGCGCGTTCCAGCACGCCCTGCACGCGCTCCTTCAGCGCCTCGTCGACGACCGCGCCGCGGTTGGGCGTGATCTGGACCGCGGGATCCTGCGGATAGATGTTGGGGATGGCGTAGACGATGCTGACCAGGACGACCAGCACGACCAGTGCGTACTTCCAGCGGGGAAACTCGAGCATGGGCGATCAGCCGCTAACGGCCGCCGTGGCGGCCGGAATTGTCGGGATGGGGATGGCTCGGTGCAGCTTCAAGCCGACTTGAGCGTGCCCTTGGGCAGCACCGTCTGCACGGCGCCGCGCTGCACCTTGACCTTGACGCCCTCGGCGATCTCCAGCGTCACGAAACTCTCGGACAGGTCGTCGATGCGGCCGGCGATGCCGCCGGCGGCGATCACCTCGTCGCCCTTGGCCAGCTTGGAGACCAGCTCGCGGTGTTCCTTGGCGCGCTTCATCTGCGGCCGGATCAGGAAGAACCAGAACACCACGAAGAACAGGCCGAGCATGATCAGCGGCTGCCACGGATTGGGTTCGGCGGCGGCCTGCGCATAAGCCGGGGAGATGAAGAAATCGAGCAGGTTCATGGGCTTGCCTGTGGTTGTCCGGTCAACGAAAGTCACGCAGTATGCCACGGCGGCCGGATGCCCGCATGGCCGGATCGGGAAGGCGGCGGCAGCAAGGACTTCCCGTGGCGGTGGCCATGGCCGCGATCGGCCGTCCGGCGGTTCGCGCATCGCCGCCTTGGCGGCTCCCGCACAGACGGTCGCAGTCACCCACAGCGTCGCCCTGCTGTAGCAGCGGCTTCAGCCGCGACCGGATGCCCGGGAACAGCAGCAGCCTTTGGCCACGGATGTGCGCGGCCAGACGCGGATGAGACTTCGAATCGGTTTCATCCGTGCCCATCCGCGCAGATCCGTGGCTGAATCTTCGCTGTTGCGTTCAGGTCGCGGCTGAAACCGCTCCTGCACGCGCGGGCTGGTTCCGCCGCGATCTGGCCGGCGCTACGCGCCGGCCAGATCGCGACAAACCCGCAAGCGCACGGAACAACCGGCCTGAAAAGCCGGTCAGGTCGCGAGAGACCCACAGGCACGCGAGCCTGGCGGCGCTACACGCCGTGGGCACCGAAGACGGGGGGATAAGAAGACAGTTGCTCCTACGCCCCCTTCCCGGCCGCCCGCGCGGCGTGGAAGGCGGCGCGGAAATCCTCGAACCGGCCGGCGTCTATGGCGGCGCGGATCTCGCGCATCAGCTGCTGGTAGTAGTGCAGGTTGTGGATGGTGCCCAGCACCGAGGCGAGGATCTCGTTGCAGCGGTCCAGGTGGCGCAGGTAGGCGCGGCTGAAGCCCGAGGCGCAGGCGTGGCAGGCGCACTCGGGGTCGATCGGCCGGGTATCGGTCTCGTATTTCGCGTTGCGGATGCGCACCGTGCCGAAGCGGGTGAAGTAGTGGCCGTTGCGGGCGTTGCGGGTCGGCATCACGCAGTCGAACATGTCGATGCCGCGCGCCACCGCCTCGACGATGTCCTCGGGCCGGCCCACGCCCATCAGATAGCGCGGCCGATCGGCCGGCAACTCCGGGCAGATGTGCTCCAGCGTGCGGTTGCGCTCCTCCTCCGGCTCGCCCACGGCGAGGCCACCGACCGCGTAGCCGTCGAAGCCGATGTCGATCAGCCCGGCCGCCGAGCGGCTGCGCAGCGCCGGGTACACGCCGCCCTGGACGATGCCGAACAGCGCCGCGTCATTGCCTTCGTGCGCGCGCCGGCTGCGCTCGGCCCAGCGCAGCGAGAGCTCCATGGAGTCGCGCGCCTGCTTCTCGGTGGCCGGGTACGGCGTGCACTCGTCGAAGATCATGACGATGTCCGAGTCGAGCACACGCTGAATGCGCATGCTCTCCTCCGGCCCGAGGAACACCTTGCTGCCGTCCACCGGCGAGGCGAAGGTGACGCCGTCCTCGCTGATCTTGCGCCGCTGCGCCAGCGAGAACACCTGGAAGCCGCCGGAGTCGGTCAGGATCGGCCCGTCCCAGCGTGCAAAGCCGTGCAGTCCGCCGTGCGCGGCGATCACGTCCAGCCCGGGCCGCAGGTACAGGTGGAAGGTGTTGCCGAGGATGATCTCCGCGCCCAGTTCGCGCACCTGCGTCGGCAACACGCCCTTGACCGAGCCATAGGTGCCGACCGGCATGAACGCCGGCGTCTGCACCGTGCCGCGCGGAAAGCTCAGCCGGCCGCGGCGGGCCTGGCCGCTGGTGGCGATGAGGTCGAAGGCGAGTCGGGACATGGGCGGGCCGTGAGTCTGAAATCGGAAATCGGAAATCGGGAACCGGGAACCGGGAAAGGATCACATCGCCGCCGTTCCCGCGAAAGCCGAAAATCCAGCACTTCGCCCGTCAGCAAAGATCCTGCGGTAACCGCTTCCGCGGGAGCGACGACGCGCTTCTACGATTCCCGGCCGGGGAAAAGCAGCATCGCATCGCCGTAGCTGAAGAAGCGGTAGCGCTGCGCGACCGCATGGCGATAGGCGGCGAGGATGCGCTCGCGGCCGGCAAAGGCGGAGACCAGCATCAGCAGCGTGCTCTCCGGCAGGTGGAAGTTGGTGATCAGCGCGTCGATCGAGCGGATGCGGTATCCGGGAAAGATGAAGATCCGGGTCTCGCCGGCGAACGGCTGCAGCTCGCCATCACGCACCGCACTCTCCAGCGCGCGCACCACGGTCGTGCCGACCGCCACCACGCGGCCGCCGCGGGCCCGGGTTCGACGCACCTGCTCGACCAGCTCGGCGCCTACGTTCAGCCATTCGCTGTGCATCCGGTGCTCTTCGACCGTCTCGGCGCGCACCGGCTGGAACGTGCCGGCGCCGACGTGCAGGGTGATGTGGCCGAACTCGACGCCGCGTGCCCGCAGCGCATCCAGCAGCGCCTCGTCGAAGTGCAGGCCGGCGGTGGGCGCGGCGACCGCGCCAACCTGCTTCGCGTACACGGTCTGGTAGCGCTCGGCGTCGTCGGCACCGGCCTCGCGCTGGATGTAGGGCGGCAGCGGCAGCCGCCCCGCACGCAGCAGCAGCTTTTCCAGCGGCTCCTCGCCGAGCAGCCGCAACAGATAGAACTCGCCTTCGCGTCCGAGCACCTCGAACTCGCCGCCAGCGTCGAGCACGACCCGCGTCCCCGGCCTGGGCGACTTGCTCACCCCCAGCTGGGCCTTGGCCTCGTGGCTGCCGAGCAGGCGCTCGATCAGGATCTCGACCCGCCCGCCGGTCGCCTTGCGGCCGAACAGGCGCGCCGGGATCACCCGGGTGTCGTTGAACACCAGCAGGTCGCCCGGCTGCAGCAGCGCCGGCAGATCGCGCACGCCACGGTCATCGAACGCCGCCGGCGCCGGCGGCACCACCAGCAGGCGGCTGGCGGAGCGCTCGGGCAGCGGCGCCTGCGCGATCAGCTCGGGCGGCAGGTCGTAATGGAAGTCGGATTTCTTCAAGGTCGGCGGCACGAAACCCGCGGTACGTCGCGGCCGCGCATTATCCGCCCCGATCCCGGGGCCAACAACCTGGCAGCCTGTCGGAAAACGCACGCCCTGCGCGTTTTTCAAGTCGCGGAACCGGCACATGCCCGGAACCGCCCGGCCGCTTCGCGGCTGCGTCTGGCTTCAGCAGAACCCGACAGGCCAACCGGTTTCAGCGGGTGAGCCGCTGCCAGGCCGACTGCAGCCAGTCGGCGAGTTGCTGCACCTGCGCGTCGTACCGGCCGCTGTACGCCGCCCAGATCAACCAGGCGAACACCGCCAGCAGCAGCAACGAGGCGACGCGTTGGCGGGTCCTGGCGAAACGGAGCTTGCGGTGGGCCGGGTCGGCGCTCTTCACAGGCAGCACTCCAGCAGCTCGCGCAGGCGCGCCTGCAGTCTGCCGGCGCGCTCCGGCAGGTAATCGAAACTGTCTTCGTCCATGTAGGTGCGCTGGGCCAGCTCCAGTTGCACGGCCTCGATGCCCTGCGCCGGCAGACCGTAGTTGCGGGTGATGTAGCCGCCCTTGAAGCGGCCGTTGACCACCCAGGTGTAGTCCTGCTGCCGCTCCAGCACCGCCTGCAGCCGCGCCTGCAGCGCCGGCGTGCAACTGGCGCCGGCGGCGGTGCCCAGGTTGAGGTCGGGCAGCACGCCCTCGAACAGCCAGGGCAGCTCGCCGCGGATCGAGTGCCCCTCCCACAGCACCACGTGCCCATGCTGCGCGTGCAAACGCGCGATCTCGTCGGCGAGCGCATCGTGGTAAGGCCGCCAGAAGAACTGCACCCGTTCGACGATTTCCTCCACCGAGGGCTGCTGACCGTCGCGGTACACCGGCCCACCGTCGAACCGGTGAAGCGGGCACAGGCCGGTGGTGTTCTGGCCCGGATACAGCGACACGTCGTCGGGTGGCCGGTTGAGATCGATCACGTAGCGCGAGAAGCGCGCCCGCAGGATCGACGCGCCCAGTCCGCGCGCGAATTCGTACAGCCGACCCACGTGCCAGTCGGTATCCGGCACCCGTTGTGCCGCCTCGGTGAGACGCGGCACCAGCCCGGGCGGCAGGTCGCTGCCGTCATGCGGCAGGCTGACCAGCAGCGGCGCGGTGCCGCGATGCAGGGTGAAGACATCCATGAGCCGGGCTTCGGGATTCGGGGTTCGGGACTCGGGACTCGGGATTCGACCGGGAGCCTACGCCATTCCCGCAACGGCGGGAAATCCGGCGCCTGGCCCGACGATCCCGGCCATCCCCCGTTCTCCACGGAGGGGATGCGCCGTGCCGATGTGTCCCGGACAGCGGATTCACAGCAGCACCAGCTCTTCGGCCGCGGTCGGGTGGATTGCCACGGTGGCGTCGAAATCGGCCTTGCGCGCGCCCATGCGCAGTGCAACGGCGAAGCCCTGCAGCATCTCGTCGGCGCCGGGGCCGACCACGTGCAGGCCGACGATGCGCTCGTCGGCGCCGACGCAGACCAGCTTCATGAAGGTGCGTTCGTCGCTGCCGGCCAGTGCGCCGAGCATGGGCCGGAAACGGGTGCGGTAGCAGCGCACGGCATCGCCGAAGCGCTCGCGCGCGGCCTCCTCGCCCAGGCCGACGCTGCCGACGGGCGGGTGCGCGAACACCACGGTCGGGATCATGTCGTAGTCCAGCCTGGCCTCGGCCCGACCGCCGAACAGGCGATCCATCAGCCGGCGCGCGGCGGCAATGGCCACCGGGGTGAGCGCCGGCCGGGCGGTAACGTCGCCGACCGCGTACACGCCGGCCGCGCTGGTGGCCTGCCAGTCGTCGATGGCGACATGGCCTTCGCCATCCAGCGTCACGCCGGCCGCGTCCAGCCCGAGCGAGGCCACGTTCGGCGCGCGGCCGGTGGCCCAGAGCAGCTCGTCGAAGCCGCTCGACACGCTGCCGTCGGTGCAGCGCAGGCGGTAGCCGACGTCGCGGCGCTCGACGCGCGCCAGTCGATGGCCGAAGGCAAGCTGCACGCCGCGCGCCTGCATCGACCCGGCCAAGGCCCGCGACACCTCACCGTCGAAGCGGCCGAGCAGGCGGTCGCCGCGCACGAACAGCACGACCTCGCTGCCGAGCGCGCGCAGCACGCCGCCCAGCTCGACGGCGATATAGCCGCTGCCGACGATGGCGACGCGCCGCGGCGCGGCGCGCAGGGCGAAGAAACCATCGGAGTCGATGCCAAGCTCCCGTCCGGGCAGATCGGGCCGGACTGGACGCGCGCCGGTGGCGATGAGCACGTGCGCCGCGCGCAGCCGACGCCCTCCGGCTTCGATCTCGCGCGCGGCGACGAAGCGGCCGGCATGCGGCAGCAGCGCGATGCCCAGTTCGCCCAGCCGCTGGCGGTAGCTGGCGTGGATGTTGGCGATGTAAGCCTCGCGGCGGGCGACGAAGGCCGGCCAGTCGAGCGCGCCGGGCGCGCCGGCGAAGCCGAGCGCCGCGGCCACCTGCCGCAGCTCGGCCAATTCGGCCGCCAGCCACATCGCCTTCTTCGGCACACAGCCGACATTGACGCAGGTGCCGCCGAGCGCGCCCGGCTCCAGCAAGGCCACGCGGGCGCCGTGGCGGGCGGCGCGAATCGCCCCGGCGAGGCCGCCGGAGCCCGCGCCAAGCACGATCAGATCGAAGTCGTCGCGGTCCATGCGTGGCAGCTTGACAGAAAGCGGCGCGGCTGCGGATGTCCGGCGCGGGATGCAGCGTCCCGGCGTCTGTATCCGCAGGCGCGGCGCCGTCGTCTGCCGAAGGCCGCGACCTCAAGCAGCCAGGCATGAGTGGAAAGGTGTGAGAAACGAGATGAACGGCGGCGCTTCGATGCGCTGGGGCTTTCCCTCGTTTCTCACTTCTCTTCACTCATTTCTTCGCACTCCAGGTCGCGGCTGAATCGCTCCTGCCGAAGAAGCTCAGCGGCGGACCAGGCGCTCCGGCGCGCAGGCGGACGGATCGACCACCGGCTCGCGACCGGCGATCAGGTCGGCGATCAGCCGGCCGGTAACGGCGGACAGACTCATGCCGAGCATGCCGTGGCCGGTGGCCAGCCACAGGTTCGCGCTGCCCGGCGCGCGACCGATGATCGGCAGGTCGTCGGTGGTCATCGGTCGCCAGCCGTACCAGTCCTCGCGGTGTTCCGGGCCCTCCGGCTGACGCAGGTACTCGCGCGCACCGCGCACCAGCGCGCCCAGCCGCGTCGGGTTGAGCCGGCTGTCGTAACCGGAGAACTCCATCGTGCTGCCGAGCCGGAAGCCGCTGCCCCAGGCGGTGACGCAGACCGAGCGCTCCTTGAGCACCAGCGGCCGCTTCGGCGCCAGTGCCGGCCGGCTGTAGGTGATCGAGTAGCCCTTTCCGGGCACGATCGGCAGGCGCAGGCCGAGTGCGCGGCCGAGTTGCGGCGACCAGGCGCCGGCCGCCAGCACCACGTCGCGGCCCGCGCGCGGCCCCCGCTCGGTCTCCACCCGCACGCGGCCCTCGCCGTCGCGGTGCAGCCCGGTGACCCGGCAGCGCTCTTCGATCGCGCCACCGGCCGCACGCACCGCCCTCGCCAGCTCGGCGACATAGCGGTCCGGCCGCAGGCAGGCGTCGTCGGGAAAGTACAGCGCGCCGGCCATGCCCGACCGCAGCGCGGGCTCCTCGCGTGCGAGCGTGCGCGGATCCCAGGTTTCGACGCGCACGCCGAACGAGCGGACCTGTTCGACCGTGGCGTTGGCTTTTTCCCACTCGCACTGGTCGCGATAGATGTAGAGCAGGCCATCGCCGCGAAACTCGCAATCGAGCGCGGCATCGCGCACCAGCTCCTCGATCAGCCGGCGCGATACCGTCAGCAGCGTCGCCTTGGACTGCCCCGAGGCCAGCCAGTCGCGCGTGTTGCAGCGTCCGGCGAAGGTCAACAGCCAATGCCACAGGCCCGGGTCGATGCGCGGGCGGACATACAACGGCGCGTCCGGCCGCAGCATCCACTTGAGCGCCTGCGCGACCATGCCCGGCGCGGCCAGCGGCGGCGCATGGCTTGGCGTGATCGTGCCGCAGTTGCCGTGCGAGCTGCCGCAGCCGAGCGTGCCCTGTTCGAGGATGCGCACACCGCGGCCGGCCTTCTGCAGGTACCAGGCGCAGGCCAGGCCGATGACCCCGCCGCCGAGGATGAGCACATCGTCGCAAGTGGTAGGCATCCGGCCATTCTATGCAAGCCGCGATTCCCTTGCCCCACCCCCGCAGCACCCCGGAGCGGACCGGGCCTTCCGGGGGATGCGGCGCGCCGGGGAAGCTGCCAGCATGAGGCTTCCACTCGCCGGAGACGCACGCCATGAAACGCCTGCTCGCCGCCCTGCTTTGCCTGCTGCCCGGCCTGGCCGCCGCCGAGGCCATCGTCTTCCGCAACGTCAACGTCGTCCCCATGGACCGTGAGACGGTGCTGCCGAGGCAGACCGTGGTCGTCCGCGACGGCCGCATCGCCGCGCTCGGCCCGGCCGCCGAGGTCGCCATTCCCGACGGCGCGCGCGTCGTCGAGGCCGAGGGCAAGTATCTGATGCCGGGCCTGGGCGAGGCCCACGGCCACATGCCGCCACGCGGCCACGCCAACCTCGACACCGTACTCGACCTGTTCCTCGCCCACGGCATCACCACCGTGCGCGGCGTGCTCGGCGAGCCGGGGCAGCTCACGCTGCGCGCGGAACTGGCCGCCGGCGAACGCGCTGGCCCGCGCCTGTACACCGCCGCCCCCTCGCTCAACGGCAACTCGGTGCGCGATCCCGCGCACGCCGCCGAGCTGGTCGAGACCTACCACCGCAACGGCTACGACCTGCTCAAGATCCATCCCGGGCTGGACGTGCCGCGCTTCGACGCCATCCTCGACAAGGCCCGCGCGCTGGACATGATCGTGGTCGGGCACGTGCCCGAGGCGGTCGGCCTGGCGCATGCGCTGGCACAGCGCATGAGCTGCATCGAGCACCTCGACGACTACGTGCGCGCGCTGGTGCCCGACGGCCACCCTGCGCGCACCGCCACGCCCGGTTTCTTCGGCCTGCTGCAGGCCGAGGTCGCCGACGAAGCGCGCATCCCGGTGCTGGTGGAAAAGACCCGCGCGGCCGGCGCCTGGATGTCACCGACCGAGACGCTGATGGTGTCGATGCTCGGCCCGGACAGCACCGAGGCGCTGCTGGCGCGCGAGGAGTTCGCCTACGTCCCGGCCGCGACCCGCAAGCAGTGGGCACAGGCGCGCGAGAACCTGCGCAACGCTCCCGGCTTCACCGCCGAGCGCGCCGCGCGCTTTCTCGAACTGCGCCGCCTGCTGCTCAAGGCGCTGCACGACGGCGGCGTCGGCATCCTGCTCGGCTCGGACGCGCCGCAGTGGTTCAACGTGCCCGGCTATTCCGCGCACCGCGAGCTGGCGCTGATGGTCGAGGCCGGCCTGACGCCCTACCAGGCGCTGCGCACCGGTACCGTCAACATCGCCACCCACCTGCGCGCCGGCGACCGCCGCGGCACCATCGCCGCGGGCATGGACGCCGACCTGGTGCTGCTCGACGCCAACCCGCTGGAAGACATCGCCCACACCCTGCGCATCGCCGGCGTGATGGTCGCCGGCCGCTGGCACGACCGCGCCGACCTCGACGCCCGCCTCGACGCCATCCGCCGCGCCGCGGCGGAATGAGGCGCGCCGCGGCGGCTCAACCGCGCCGCATCGGCTGCAGGCGCAGATAGGTGATGCTGCGCCACAGCCATTCGGCCGGGCCATAGCGGAAGCGCTCCAGCCACCAGGCGCTGAACGCGAGCTGGAGCGCGAACACGCCGGCGACCAGCACCACCTGCCAGGCACGCGGCACCTGGCCGTACAGGCCCAGGCCGTAGCCGTAGAACAGCAGCGTGCCGACCACCGACTGCAGCAGGTAATTGGTGAGCGCCATGCGCCCGGCCGGGGCGAGGATCGCCAGCCGTGGCGCCCACCGCGGCGATTGCAGCGCCAGCACGATCGCGCCGACGTAGCCAAGGCAGATCAGCGGATTGGCCAGCAGCATCAGCAGCAGCGCGCGCAGCATCGCCGGGTCGGCCTGGTCGAGCGCGAACGAGGTGCCGACCGATGCGCTGAGCAGGGCCAGCGCGATGCCCGCCGGCAATCCGGCGAAGGTCAGCCACCGGAACAGGCGCAGGTGCCGCGCCGGCTCGACGATGGCGCCCGAGCGCAGCAGCCAGGCGCCGATCAGGAACATGCCGAGGATGAGCCAGCCGCCGAAGACCAGCATGTTCAGATGCACCGCCAGTTCGCGTGCCCGCTGCACGACGGCCTCGCCGTAGCGGCCTTCGCGCATGACCCGCTCCGATTCGGCGACCAGCGCGGCGAACCTGGCCTCGGCCTCGCCCTCGGTGGCGTCGGTTTCGACGACCTGCGCCATCGCCGTGTCGTTCGGCGTATCGTCCGCCGGGCCTTCCGCCGGCATCACCGCCAACGCCACCGCCATGCCGATCAACGGCACCGCGTACAGCCCGATGCCCCAGCGCCACAGCCGGTCCGCCGGCATGCGCCGGAAAAGCAGCAGCAGGAATGCCAACAGCGCATAGGCGTGCAGGATGTCGCCCGACCAGACCAGGATGCCGTGGGCCAGCCCGAAACCGAGCAGGGCCAGGGTGCGCCGCAGGTAGAGGCCGACGAAGCCGCGACCGGCGACCTGCGCGCGCGACAGCATCACCGCGAAGCCCATCCCGAACAGCAGCGAGAACATCGTCCAGAACTTGCCCTGGACGAACACGTAGATCAGCCAGCCGGCGAGAAAGTCGATGCCTTCCAGGTCGGGCGGCATCCCCTGGGCGATGGTCAGCGTCGAGCGCGAGAAATACTCGACGTTCATCAGGAAGATGCCCAGCAGCGCGAAGCCACGGATCACATCCAGCGTGGCGATGCGCTCGCGCGGCGAAACCGGCGCCAGGCCGGCGCTCTGCGATACGGTCATGGTCCGCCCCTCCCCTGGCCAGACCGCGTTTTAGCACAGCGCGCTGCCCGCCACGGGGGCGGCAGCGCGCAAGGACACGGAAGAAGTCAGTGCTCGACGCCACCGTCGCCGTGCACGTGTCCGTGCTCGATCTCCTCCGGCGTGGCCTCACGCACATCGACGATCTCGATGTCGAAATGCAGGTCCTTGCCGGCCATCGGATGGTTGAGATCGACGTCGACCACGCTCATGCCGACCTTGAGCACGCTCACCGCACGCGGGCCATAGCTGGTCTGCAGCACCACCTGCATGCCCGGCTGCAGGCGCTGGCTGCCGAAGTGCTTCTTCGGGATGCGCTGGACCAGCCCTTCCCGACGTTCGCCGTAGGCCTCGGCGCAAGGCACGGTCACTTCGAAGCGCTCGCCCTTTTCGCGGCCGAGCATCGCCGCCTCCAGGCCCGGGATGATGTTCCTGTGGCCGGTCAGGATGGCCAGCGGCTGACCGTCGAAGGATGACTCGCGGCTCGGCTGGCCGGCTTCGGCGACGGCGTAGTGGAAGCGGACGACGTGGTTGTTGGCGATCTTCATGGTGCGGAGGCCGGAACGGGATGGGCGGCGCGACGGGCGCCAGGATGGGATGGGAGGCCCGGGCGATCGGCGCGGGATGCGCCGACGCGACGGATGCGGCAAGATGCGGGCCGTGAGCAACGTCGCCGCGCATTATCCCGGCCGCATCGTCCCGGCGCCACTTCTGCGCGCCGCCCTGCCCTCCCTCCTGCTGCTCGCCGCACTGCTGCTGGCGGCCTGCGGCGGCGCGCCCAGGCGCGCCGAACCGCCCGGCCACGCCCGCCCCGGCGCGACCGCGCCGCTGGCCAACGACGTGCTGATGCGCGCCATCGGCCTGGTCGGCACACCCTACCGCTACGGCGGCAACACGCCCGAGGGCGGCTTCGACTGCAGCGGCCTGATCGGTTACGTCTTCCACGACGCCGCCGGCCTGCGCCTGCCGCGCAGCACCGCACAGATGGCGGCACTGGACCGGCCCAAGGTATCGCGCGACCGGCTCGCGCCCGGCGACATCGTCTTCTTCGGCCGGCGCGGCAGGGTCGACCACGCCGGGATCTATGTCGGCGAAGGCCGCTTCGTGCACGCGCCCAGCACCGGCGGCACGGTCCGGCTGGACGCGCTCGATGGCCACTACTGGCGCGACACCTACCTGTTCGCGCGACGGGTGCTGCGCTGACCGGCCGCCAGGGTCGGCCCCGCCTCCGCGACCGACCCCGAGGCGCATGACGATGGTTCGGGCCGTCGCCACAGCCACACGCCGACCACCGCCATGATTCCGGTGCCGGTCGCCCACATCCACAGCCGGGCCGGACTCAGCCACATCAGCAGCGAGCACAGCGCCATCATCCCCAGCGCCAGGCGCTTGGCGCGCCGGCTGACCGCGCCATGCGCCTCCCAGTCGCGGATCATCGGCCCGAAGGTGCGATGCGCCAGCAACCAGGCGTGCAGCCGCTTGGAACCGCGCGCGGCGCAGAACGAGGCCAGCAGGATGAAGGGCACGGTCGGCAGGCCGGGCACGAGCACGCCGATCGCACCCAGGCCGAGCGCGACCCAGGCAGCCGCCAACCAGAGCCAACGGACGATGCGGGACGACGTCATGACGCGACAAGGATAGCCGCGCAGACGCGGCCGCGCCCGGCCGGCGCCACACGTCACCCCTCAGCCCCCGGCCGGCAGCCGGCAGGCCATGAGCCAGTCCTTCTGCGGATCGGTGCCGACATGAAACACGGCGGTGCCGATCGTCTCGAAGCCGTGCTTGCGGTAGAAGCGGATCGCCCGCGGCGCCTGCTGCCAGACGCTCAGCCAGAGCGCATCGGCGCCGCGCTCGCGAGCGGTCGCCTTGGCCGCCTCCATCAGCGATGCCGCCCAGCCTCTACCGTGCAGATCGCGGCGCAGATAGAAACGTCGCATCTCCACCGGCGCCTGCGCCTGCAGCGCCTCGGGCGCCGGCTGGCCGAACACCAACTGGGCGTAGCCGGCGTAATCGCCGGGCGGGCCGATCACCAGCGTCACGCAGGCCGGGTCGGTCAGCTCCCGGGACTGGCGGGCGGCGCTGAAGTGGTGGCGGACGTGGGCCAGCACGTCCTCCTGCCGGCTGCCGTGGCCGAAGGCGTCGAGAAAGGCATGCGCCATGAAGCGGCTCAACAGCGCCGCCTCCGCCGTCCGGGCGCGGCGGATCGACGGCAGGCCCTCGAAGGGCGCGGCCCCGCCTGTCCTGTCCCCTGCACGGGGCATCGCATGTCGCTCGTTCATCGGGACAGCCCCCTCCGGTGGTGGCGCGGGCGGTCGTGACCGGGTACTGCCGGCTCCCGGTGGCGGACCGGGCGCCCCGTCGGCGCGCGCCGTCGCGCATCGATCGGAAAAGGCCCCTGGCGGTGGGCAGCGCGCCAACAGGGTGCCGCGAACGGCACCGGTTCCGCCGCTCCGTATTCCTTCGCACGCAGGCCGGGGCGGGGAGCGGTCACGAGGCGGCCTCCTCACTCTCGACCCGGCCGCGTTCATGCATCCGCGCATGCAGGGCCTGGCGCTGCCGCGCCAGCGCGCCGGCATGGGCCAGCCGGCCCGCGTGGTCGCCCGGCGGCGGCCCCAGCGCCAGCCGGAATGCGCAGAAATCGGCGTAGGCCTCGAGCGTATGGCGCAGCCGGCGCAGCATCAGCGCCAGCATGATCGCGTCGTCGATCAGGCCGATCACCTCGATGTGGTCCGGGATCATGTCTTCCGGATCGCTGAAGTAGGCCAGTGCCTGCAGGACCTGTTCGCGATCCTCGCGCGGCAGCCCCCAGGCCTCGTCCTCGACCATCAGGATCAGCCGCTGCACCTCGCACAGCTGGCGACGGACGAAGCCCGGCGCCGTACCGATCGGCAGCTGATCGAGCGCGTGCTTGGCGCCGTCGATGATGTCGCACTCCTCGGCGCAGGCAACCCGCTGCACCGCCCGGGCCGTGGCCTCGCGGAAGCGCTGCAGGTCGTCCGGCTCGAGTTCGAAGACAATGCGCACGCGGCCCCTCCCCCGATCGCATCGCGTGAAGAAGGGGTGAAAGATAGCCCCAGTCCCGCCCCGGGTCACGCGGCGCGTTTTTGACCGCGATCAGGTCGTTGCCGGCCACGGCGGGCACAATGGGAACACATCCGTCTCGTGGAGGGCACCATGGACCGCATCCGCACCATCCTCGCCGCCACCGATTTCTCCGCTCATGCCGAGCTGGCCACACAACGCGCCGGATTGCTGGCGCGCGATCTGGATGCCGGACTGGAGCTGATCCACGTCCACACCGGGCTCGGCCCCGGCCCGATCTGGAGCGACCCGGGCGGCGGCGTGCTGATCGACGAGAGCCGCATCGTCGAAAACCTGCGGGAGCGGCTGGAAACCGTGCGCGAAGCCCTGCAGCGGAAGTACTCGATCACGGCGCATGCCATCATCCAGACCGGCACCGTCCACCGCCGCGTGCACGAGCGCGCCCGCGACGTGCAGGCCGACCTGGTGGTGATCGGCGCCACCGGCGCGGGCGCCATCGCCCGTCGCCTGTTCGGTTCGCGTGCGCAGACGCTCGTTCGAACCGCGCAGCGACCGGTGCTGGTGGTACGGCAACCGGTCGCCGATGCCTACCGTCGGGTGCTGGTCGCCACCGACTTCAGCGACGATGCGGAGCGCGCCGCACGCCTCGGCATGACCCTGGCGCCCGAAGCCGCCTTCACCTTCCTCACCACGCTGGACCTGCCCGCCCACCACTCCGAGCCGGTGATGGGCCTGGACGAAACGGAACGCGCCGCCCGCCTGCAGGCGGCCCGCGAGCATGCCCGCAAGCAGCTTCGCGCCCTGGCCGACAAGCATGGTCATGAGGCCTCGGCCATCCTGGTCCGCGACGGCCGCGCCGCCGACGAGCTGCCGGACATCGCCCGCGAAATCGACGCCGAGCTGCTGTGCATCGGCGCCCACGGCAAGAGCCGGCTGGAGGCCGGCCTGCTCGGCAGCACCAGCCTGCACGCCGTCGCCGAGGCGCCCTGCGACGTGCTGGTGGCACCGCACCGGGCGGAGGACACATGAACCGCCCGCTCCGCACCCTGCTCGCCTGCACCGACTTCTCCCCGCATGCCACCCAGGCCGTGCACCGCGCCGCGCGGCTGGCGGGAGCGCACGCTGCGACGCTGGTACTGGCGCACGCCTACGACGCGCCGACCATCGTCCCGGCCTGGGGCGACCCGGGCGGCGGCGCCTGGGTCAGCGAGGAGCAGGTCAGCGAAGGCCTCCGCGAGCGGCTGCAGCGCGAGGGCGCCGAACTCGCCACCGAGTACGGCATCGCGGTACAGACGACACTCCTGACCGGCAGCGTGCACCGACGCCTGGTCGAGCATGCCGATGCGACCGGGGCCGATCTGCTGGTGGTCGGCGCGCACGGCGACACCGGCCTGCTCGGCCGTCTGCTCGGTTCGACCACCCAGAAGATCCTGCGCCTCAGCCACCGCCCGGTCCTGGTGGTGCGCACGCCGGCCACCAGCGACTACGCCCGCGTGCTTGTCGCCACCGACTTCTCCGAACCGGCGCGCGAGGCGGCACGGCTGGCCGGCACGCTGTGCCCGGCGGCGCGGATGTGGCTGCTGCATGCACACGAGCCGGCACTGGAGAGCCGCCTGGCCTACGCCCGCATCGACCCCAAACTGGGCGAGCGCTATCTGAGCCTGGCGCTGGCCGAGGCCGGGCGCGCGCTGACCGAGTTCAATGACGCGCTGAAGGAAGCCGGCGTCGTCGCAACCCCGCTGCTGCGGCAAGGCCATCCCTCGCTGTTGTTGCCGGCGGCGATCGACGAGCTCGACATCCAGCTGCTCGCGCTCGGCGCACAGGGCAAGTCCCTGCTGGAGTCCGGCCTGCTCGGCAGCGTCAGCCAGCACGCGGTGGCGCAATCGCCGTGCGACGTGCTGGTGGTGCCGCGCGCCGCCGGCGACTGATTGCGCCCACGACGGGATGCGGCTGCGGCATCATGGGCCACAGCCGCCACACGGATGTCGTCGCCATGAGCCCGCTCTACACCGAGATCACCCTGCTGCTGTTCGCCACCGCGCTGATCGGTCTGGCGGCGCTGCGGCTGCGCCAGCCGGTGATCGTGGCCTACATCCTGATCGGCATCCTCGCCGGTCCGTCGGTGCTGGACTGGGTCAGCGCGCACGAGCCGATGGAGCTGCTGGCCGAGATCGGCGTGACCATCCTGCTGTTCGTGGTCGGCCTGAAGCTCGACCTGCGGCTGGTGCGGCAACTGGGCCCGGTGGCACTGGCCACCGGCCTGGGCCAGCTCGCCTTCACCATCGTGATCGGCTTCCTGATCGGCCTGGCGCTGGCGATGGGCGTGGTCAAGGCGCTGTACGTCGCGGTCGCGCTGACCTTCTCCAGCACGATCATCATCGTCAAGCTGCTGTCGGACAAACGCGAGATCGACTCGCTGCACGGCCGCATCGCGATGGGCTTCCTGATCGTGCAGGACATCGCCGTGGTGGTGGCGATGATGGTGCTCGGCACCCAGGGCGCGATCGACGCCGACGCCGACATCGGCTGGCTGCTTCAGACCACCGAGGTGCTGGCCAAGATCGCCGGCGTCGCGGTGCTGGTCGGCGCGCTGATGCGCTGGGTGCTGCCGCGGCTGCTGCACTGGATGGCCGCCTCGCAGGAGCTGCTGCTGGTGTTCGCCGTCGCCTGGGGCACCACGCTGGCCGCCGGCGGCGAGTGGCTGGGCTTCAGCAAGGAGGTCGGCGCCTTCCTGGCCGGCTTCTCGCTGGCCTCGCTGCCGTTCCGCGAGGCGATCAACGCCCGCCTGGCCAGCCTGCGCGACTTCCTGCTGCTGTTCTTCTTCGTCGACCTCGGCACCAAGCTCGACCTGTCGATGCTCGGCGCGGAGGTGCCCGCGGCCATCGCACTGTCGCTGTTCGTGCTGATCGGCAACCCGCTGATCGTGATGGCGATCATGGGTGCGATGGGCTACCGCAAGCGCACCGGCTTCCTCGCCGGCCTCACCGTCGCCCAGATCAGCGAGTTCTCGATCATCTTCGTCGCCATGGGCGTCAGCCTGGGCCACGTCGACAACCAGGCGCTCGGGCTGGTCACGCTGGTCGGTCTGATCACCATCACCCTGTCCACCTACATGATCCTCTACTCGCACCGGCTGTACGCCTGGTGCGAGCCGTTCCTCGGCGTGTTCGAGCGCCGCGACCCGTACCGCGAGAGCGAACTCGACGAACCCACCGAGCACGCCGACGTGATCGTGTTCGGCCTCGGCCGCTATGGCCAGCGGCTGGCCGAGCGGCTGGCCGGCTCGGGGCTGCAGGTACTTGGCGTCGACTTCGACCCCGAAGTGCTGCGCCGTGCCCGCAGCGGCGCCTGCCGGGTGCTGTTCGGCGACGCCGAAGACGACGAGTTCATCGCCCACCTGCCGCTCGCCCAAGCGCGCTGGGTGGTCAGCACGCTGCGCAACGAGGAGGTCGACCGCAGCCTGCTCGATGCGCTGCGCAAGCACGGCTTCACCGGCCATATCGCCGTCACCGCGCACAACGCCGCCCAGGGCCACCGGCTGCTGCATGCCGGTGCCGACGAAATCCTGCTGCCCTTCCACGACGCCGCCGATTTCGCCGCCCGCCGGATCGCCAGGGATCTCGGCCAGGCCACGGACACCACCGCATGAGCACGTCGATCCGCCGGATTCTTGCCGCCACCGATTTCTCCGAACCGGCCGCGCAGGCGGCCGAGCGCGCCGCCCTGCTCGCCCGCGGGCACGGCGCGCGGCTGTGGCTGGCGCACGCCTTCGAGTCCGCCGGGGTGCTCGCCGCCGGCACCGACGCGGCCGGCCTGCCGGTGAGCGATAAGGCGCTCGTCGACGGCGTCTGTGCGCACCTGGCCGATGCCGCCGCCGCCCTGGCCTCGCGCCACGGCATCGAGGTCCGCCCCGTGCTGTTGCAGGGCCTGCTGCACCGCGCCCTGCCCCGATTCGTCGAGGACGAGGGCATCGACCTGGTCGTGGTCGGCGCCCGCGGCGAACGCCACCTGCTCGACCACCTGCTCGGCTCCACCGCGCAACGTGTGGTGCAGACCGCGACACGCCCGACGCTGGTCGTCCGCCAG
This sequence comes from Rehaibacterium terrae, assembly GCF_014202935.1. GTDB lineage: Bacteria > Pseudomonadota > Gammaproteobacteria > Xanthomonadales > Xanthomonadaceae > Rehaibacterium > Rehaibacterium terrae. The sequence continues at coordinate 128,806 of NZ_JACHHX010000006.1, forward strand.
CCACCCGCCACCAGCTACCGTCGCGTCGTCGCCGCCACCGACTTCTCCGACGCCGCCCGCGCGGCCGCGCGTTTCGCGAGCATGCTGCTGCCGGATGCGCAACTGCTCCTGCTCCACGTCCACGAAGCACCGTACGACCGTCAGCTCGCCTATGCCGGCATCGACGACACCCGGCGCGAGCACTACCGAAAGCAGTCCGCACTGGATGCGATGCATTCGCTGGAGAGTTTCGCCGCATCGCTCGGCGCGCCTGGCCACCACGCCGTGCCCGCGCTGCGCAGCGGCCACCCCATCCAGGCGATCGGCGAATTCGTCGCCGAATCCTCGGCCGACCTGCTGGTGATCGGCAGCAGCGGCAAGTCACGGATCGAGGCCGGCCTGCTCGGAAGCGTCAGCCAGCACGCCCTGTCCCGGCTGGATCGCGACGTGCTGATCGTGCCGCCGGGGCCCTGATCGGGACACTGCCTGCACTCCCGCCACGTCCCGCCCTGAGGGCGGGGAGGATCCCCGTCGGCCGGTCGCGGTGCCGGTTACGGTGTGTCCGTGTTCACCCACACGCCCTGCAGGCCATCACTGTGGTCCCGTTCAGGTCCGCGCTGGCGGCGACGTCCGCTTTCGCGTACAGTTCGCCGCGTTTGCCGCACCGGCTGTCCGTCTTCCCCAAGGTCACGCCGTCGCCGGATCCGCCTTTCGCCGATTCCGCGTCCGCTCCACGCCGCACGTCTTCCGTCGCGCAAACCCGGGCCATTCCGCCATCCGGCGGGCGCCCGCCAATCCCTGCTCGCAGCGCGGTTCACCGGGAACGCTCCGAGATCCTGGCCTGATGGCCATCGCTCAGGAGCGAATCCATGTCCTTCGACACCCTCGGGCTGTCGCCCGCCCTGCTGCGCGCGCTCGCCGAACACGACTACACCACCCCGACGCCGATCCAGGCCGCGGCCATCCCGCTGGCGCTGGCCGGCCACGACCTGCTCGCCGGCGCGCAGACCGGCACCGGCAAGACCGCCGCCTTCGGCTTGCCGCTGCTGCAGCGCCTCACCGACTCGGCCGCCGATGCCCGCGGCCCGCGCCGCCCGCGTGCGCTGATCCTCGCCCCGACCCGCGAACTCGCGCTGCAGGTGCACGACAGCCTGCGCGCCTACGCCCGCCACCTGCGTCTGAGCCTGACCGCCATCTACGGCGGCGCCGGCATGAAGCCGCAGCTCGACGCGCTGCGCCGCGGCGTGGACGTGCTGGTGGCCACCCCGGGCCGGCTGATCGACCACCTCGACCGCCGCAGCGTCGATCTGACGCAGGTCGAAGTGCTGGTGCTCGACGAGGCCGACCGCATGCTCGACATGGGCTTCCTGCCCGCCATCCGGCGCATCCTCGGCACGCTGCCTAAATCCCGGCAGACGCTGCTGTTCTCGGCCACCTTCGAGGCCAACGTCAAGCAGCTCGCCCGCGAGTTCATGCGCGAGCCGCAGGAAGTGATGGTGGCGCCGAACAACACCATCGCCGAAACCATCACCCATCGCGTGCACCCGGTCGATGCCGGCCGCAAGCGCGAGCTGCTGTTGCACCTGCTGGCGCAGGACAGCCGCCGCCAGACGCTGGTGTTCTCGCGCACCAAGCACGGCGCCGACCGCCTCGCCGAGCAGATCGAGCGCAGCGGCATCCGCGCCGTGGCCATCCACGGCAACAAGAGCCAGGGCGCCCGCCTGCGCGCGCTCAAGGACTTCAAGAGCGGTCGCGCCACGGTGATGGTCGCCACCGACATCGCCGCCCGCGGCCTCGACATCGACCAGTTGCCGGTGGTCATCAACTTCGACCTGCCGATGGTGGCCGAGGACTACGTGCACCGCATCGGCCGCACCGGCCGCGCCGGCGCGCAGGGCGAGGCGATCTCGCTGGTTGCCTCGGCCGAAGTGGCGCTGCTGCGCGCGATCACCCGCCTGCTCAAGAAGGACATCGAGCTGGCCGAGGTCGACGGCTACGCCCCGGCCCAGCCGCTGCGCCTGGACGCCCCCGCCCCGCGCGCCGGCAACCCGCGTGCGGGCCGTCCCGCCCACAACGCCCGCCGTGGCCATCCGGGTACGCCGCGCCACGCCCACGCCGGCCCGAAGAAGCACGGCCACGGCCCGCGCGATGCACGCGGCGGCGAGCGGCGCGAGCGCAACGCGCGCCCGTACTGAAACCACCGCCAGGTTGTGCTCCGACAGGCCGGACGAGCGATCGTCCGGCCTGTGTGTTTTGTCCCACCAGCGTGCTCATGCCTGCGGCGCGCGTATCGAATGCGCGCCAAGCGATTGATTTTGCGAGCCATACATCCGACCAGTCGCGTGCCGGAGAAGTCGTTGGCATCCACAAAATGTGACATACATCACATTTTGGCCGGCCGCACCGAAGGGCTGCGTTGGGCTGTCGTGCAAGGGGGACACACACCACGCTTTGGGGAGCCATCGCATGAGCACCGCATACCGCACGCCCACAGCGGCCGTGACGTCGTCGTCCATGTCGCAGCGCCGCCAGCCGCGCATCATCACCCGGACTTCGCTGGCCATCGCCATCACAGCAGCACTCTGCCTGGCCGCGCCGGCGGCCGCGGCTCCCGACGCCGGACGCGGCAAGGGAATCGACAGATCCTTGATCCGCAGCGATGCCGAAAACCCGCGCAGCCGGGTAGTGTTCGACCTCGACGGCGGCTTTCTGACCGCACCGAGTGCGATGCCCGCGGCGCAAGTAGCATTGGACTATGTCGCCGCGCATCCATCGGATTTCGGCCTGAACGCACGCGATGTCCGCACGCTGTTCGTCGAGAAGGCCTACACCAGCGACCACGACGGCGTGCACTACGTCACGCTCGGTCAGGAGGTGGACGGCATCCGTGTGCACAACGCGCGTCTGGTCGCCGTCGTGAGTCCGGAAGGCAGGCTGGTGAAGATCGGTGGACGCACCGGCACCAGCAAGACCTCCGGCAACGCCCGGCTCACCGCCGGCGAAGCCATCGGCCTGTCGGCCGAGCGGGGCCATGCCGGCACGCGCGCCGCACCGCGCGGCGCGGCCACACGCGCCAAGGGGCGTCACGTCTTCGAGAACCCCTATGCGCGCGACATATTCCAGCCCACCCCGGTCAGCGCCGAACTGGTCTGGCACCTGCGCGACGACGGCAGCCTGCGGCTGGCGTGGCTGACCGATGTCGAGGTGTCGGGCACGTCCTGGTACGAAACCCTGCTCGACGCCGAGAGCGGCGAAATCATCGAGCGCGAGAGCCGTTACGCCCATGACAGCCATCCCCAAGGCACGGTATTCACCGGCCAACACCCCGATGCCAGTCCCGGCGGTCGCGTAGTGCGGGACCTGGTCGGCCTCGACGGCAACTGGTCCACCGGCACCACCACCTCAGGCAACAACGTCAACGCCTACCAGGACCGCGGCAACAACAACGCCATCGGCTACCAGCCGCAGGGTGTGGACGGGCGGCTGTTCAACTTCCCGTTCACCGACGCGTGGCGCGCGCTGCCGGACGGCACTGACTTCGGTGACATTCCCGAAGCCACCTGGAATGCCGCGATCGACGCCGACCGCGACGCCGTCATCACCCAGTTGTTCTACTACACCAACGACATGCACGACTGGTTGTACGGCTACGGCTTCAACGAGGCCTCCGGCAACTTCCAGGTCGACAACTTCGGTCGCGGTGGCCTGGGCGGCGACCCGGTACTGGCCGAAGCGCACGATGGCATCGATTTCGGCTGCCTGGACAACGCCAACCCGCCCAATCCCATCCGCTGCGCGAACAACGCCAATTTCGGCACGCCTGCCGACGGCGCCAGCCCGCGCATGCAGATGTACCTGTGGATCCGTCCCAACCGACCGTACCGCGACGGCAGCCTCGACGGCGATGTGATCGCCCACGAATACGGCCATGGCGTGTCCAACCGGCTGGTCCCAGGCACGATCAGCAACGCCACCAACCAGGCCGGCTCGCTCGGCGAAGGCTGGAGCGATGCGATCTCGTTCCTGCGTTGGGGTGACGCCACGGTTGGCGAGTACGTCACCGGAAATGCCACCAGGGGCATCCGCAACTTCGCCTATGACGTTCATCCCTGGCTGTACGGCAACTACAGCACTGCCGTAACCTCGCCCCACCGCAACGGCGAGATCTGGGCGGCGATGATGTACCAGATTCGCATCCGCCTCGGCATCGCGGCCACCACGCGGCTGATGCTCGATGGCATGCGCGCCACCGCCAACGGCCCGAATGTGCGATTCATCGATGCCCGCGACGGCATCATCGCTGCCGACCAGGCCAGCGGCGCCACCCGGCGATGCCCGCTATGGGCGAGTTTTTCTCTGCGCGGGCTGGGCACCGGTGCGATCTCGGCCGGGCTGCACGCATCGCAGAGCAACAACTTCGACGCACCCGCCGACTGCTTGCCGAGCGCCGACGCCGGCGGGCCGTACAGCACGCCCGAGGGTACCGACACAAGCCTGTCCGCCGCGGCTTCCGTCAGCGGCAGCCATGCCAGTGCCGGCGCCATCGTCAGCTACGAGTGGGACCTGGACAACGATGGTCAGTACGACGACGCCACCGGCATCACTGCCGATTTCACTGCTGTCGGCCAGGACGGCAGCTTCACCGTCGGCCTGCGCGTCACCGACGAATGGGGTCTGAGCGCCACCACCAGCGTCAACGTCACCGTGACCAACGTGCTGCCGACCGTGAACATCGACGCGATCGCGCCGATCGACGAGCTGGGCACCGTCACGGTCAGCGGCACCATCACCGACCCGGGCTGGCTAGAACCGCTCACCGCCACCATCGACTTCGACGACGGTGCCGGCCCGCAGGCGCTGGCCGGCACGCTGGAGAACGTGCGCCCGGATGCGACGCTGACCTTCTCTGTGCAGAAGCAGTACGGCGACGACGGCCTGTTCGATGTCCAGATCTGCGCGCGGGACCTGATCGGCGGCGCGCCGAATCCGACGCTGGTGTGTGACATCGCCGTGGCGGACGTCGCCAACATCGACCCGGAAGTCGCGATCGACACCGGCGGCATGCAGGACTACGGCGGCAACCCGGCCTTCGTGCTGAAGAAGGGCGAGGAGATTTCGATCACGGGAACCAGCGTGGATCCTGGCAGCGACGACCTCACCTTCACCTGGGACTGGGACGACGGCAGCAGCGACGACCGGATCTCGCGGGTCAACCCGCCGGCCGACGACCCGCTCAAGAGCCCGTCGATCCAGCCGCGCGACGTGACCCTGTCGCAGGCGCACACGTATGGCGAAGCCTGCCTGTACGACTTCAGCCTCGTCGTGGTCGACGACGACGGCGGCCAGGGCAGCGACAACGCCGCGGTGGTGGTCACCGGCAATGCCTCGGCCTCGAAAGGCTCGGGCTGGTGGCTCAACCAGTACCGCCCGGCCTCGCCGAACGACTTCAGCGACGCCGAGTTGCAGTGCTACCTCGACATCATCGCCTACTTCAGCCTGGTGTTCGACCAGCCGCTGGCGCGACAGGATGCCGAGCAGACCCTGCAGTCGCCGGCCAAGTCGCCAGCAAGGATCATGCTGCGCGAGCAGCTCATGGCGGCATGGCTGAACTTCGCCAACGGCGCCATCGGCTTCGACACGCCGGTGGTCACCAGCGGCAAGAAGAAGAACGCGACGCCCGACAGCACCTTCGGCGCGGCGATCCTGCAGGCCGAGAGCGTGCACAACAACGCGAACGCGAGCGATGCGCAGCTTCGCGCGCAGAAGGACATCGTCGAGCGCATCGTGCTGCGCGACGGCGGTTGAGGAGGACAGCGATGGTCAGCCATCGAAGGCCATGGGCGGCAAGCATGACGGCGCTGATGCTTGCCGCCTGCGCTTCGGCCGACGACCATCGCGGCAGTCCGTCCCCGCCCCCCGATGCCATCGCCGGGGCGGGGCGGATGTTTTCACCGGCCGACGACGGTTCACACGCCTGGCTGCGTGCAGGCGACACCGCCCGCCTGCTCATCCCCGACCCGCTCGCCCCGGACCCGATCGTGGAGGGGAACGCGATCGCATTCATCGCCGTGGCGAACATCGCCCCCAGTGGCCAGCGCGAATGGGAAATCCGCGCGGTACGTCCCGGAAAGTCGGTGATCCGTGCAACGGGAGGGCCGCGTTTCACCCTCACGTTCGAAGTTCTTCCCTGATGCCAACCAGCGCACGCCGCAGGTTGCTCCACGGCGTTGGATCACGCTTCGCTGCGCGCCTTCAGTCCTCCAACCGCAACCAGCCGTCGACGGAGTCGATTCCGGCACCCTCGGGGTAGTGGCGGTCGATCCAGTTGCCTTCGGCATCACGCTCGCCGCCGATCACGAACATCACCTTCCAGGGAAATGCGCCGAAGCGCGCCTTGTCGATCTGCATCTCGCGCGGCACGCCCGGCTTGAATTGCGGGCGCACGCGCTCGCCGTCGCGCTGCAACCCGATGAACGGCACGGCTGGCGAGTACCAACCTTCGTGGTTCCACCACTGGTAATCGGGCCAGCCGTCGGGGCCGCGCACGCGCTGGCCGACCTGGGCCGAGGCATGCAGGTTGACCAGCGTCGCACGGTCGGCGGCCTGCAGGTAGATGTCGAGGGTGTTCATGCTCTCGTCGGGCGAGATCACGCAGACATGAAGGATGCGCGCGTCCTGCTGCAGCATCAGCGTGATCGCATCGCCGATGCGGTGGCGCGTGGCGCCGGCCCACTCGTCGGCCTCGCAGCGGCCGTCGAGCAGCACCGGGCCGGCGCGGCCGATGGCGAGCCGGCCATCCTCGGCCTGGACGGCGGTGGCGAACGGCGACGCGACAAGGCAAAACAGCAACGGCAGGCGCATGCGGGTATCCCCTTGGGTTGGAGGCGGCCAGTGTGCGCCTTTCGCCCGCGCCCGTGGACTCGCGCCGGCGCGTCCGCGCCCCGTTTCGTCGCGCTTGTCATTGCCCTCCCGCGGACTCAAGCTTGCGGCAACCGCAGGGAGGATGCCGTATGGGACGCACCGTGCTCGCCGTCATCGCCGGCCTGCTCGCGATGGCCGTCGTGGTGTTCGCCGTCGAGGCGCTCGGCCATCGCCTCTACCCGCTGCCGCCAGGCATCGACCTCGACGACCCGGCCAGCGTGCAGTCGATGGTCGATGCCATGCCGCTGGCCGCCAAGCTGCTGGTGGTGCTGGGCTGGGCGCTGGGCAGTTTCGTGGGCGCGCATATCGCGGTGCGGCTCACGCCGGCCCACCGGCGCGGCGCGGCGCTGAGCATCGGCGTGGCCATGGTGGTGCTGGTGGCGATCAACGCCTCGATGATCCCGCACCCGCTGTGGATGACCGCGCTCGGCCTGCTGCTGCCGATCCCGCTCGCGCTGAGCGCGCTGCGCATGGCCGGCCGCGCGCGTGCGTAGGATCGTCATCGACCGCCCCGGCGGCTACGGGGCGCTGCGGCTGGTCGAAGAGCCCGATCCCGTGCCAGGCCCCGGCGAGGTGCTGGTCGCGGTCGAAGCCTGCGGCGTCAACTACGCCGACGGCATCATCCGCATGGGCCTGTACGCCTCGGCGAAGCGGCTCCACGGCTACCCGATCACGCCCGGCTTCGAGATCGCCGGCCGCATCGCCGCGCTCGGCGAGGGCGTCGACGCGTTCGCGGTCGGCGACGCGGTGATCGGCCTCACCCTGTTCGGCGGCTATGCCAGCCACCGCGTGCTGCGCGCGGATGCGGTGTTCCCGCTGCCGCCCGGCATGGCGATGGCGCAGGGCGCGACGCTGCCGACGGTGTTCCTCACCGCCTGGTTCCTCGTGCACGAACTGGTGCATCCGCATCGTGGCGACACCTGGCTGGTGCACTCGGCGGCCGGCGGCGTCGGCTCGGCACTCGTGCAGCTCGGCCGGCTGGCCGGCTGCCGCGTGGTCGGCGTGGTGGGTTCGCCGCACAAGGTCGCACACTGCCTGGCGATGGGCGCGGACGCGGTCATCGACAAGTCCTCGCGGGACCTGTGGCGCGAAGCCGCGCGTCTGGCGCCGGACGGCTTCCAGGCGGTCTTCGACGCCAATGGCGTGAGCACGCTGCGGCAAAGCTGGGCGCACCTGGCGCCGGCGGGCAAGCTGGCGATCTACGGCTTCCATTCGATGCTGCCGAAGGACGGCCGCCTGAACTGGCTGCGACTGGCCCGGGACTGGCTGCGCACACCGCGCTTCAACCCGCTGGAGATGACGCAATCCAACCGCAGCGTGGTGGCCGCCAACCTGAGCTTCCTGCAGGCGCAGGCGCCGCGCCTGCGCGAGGGCATGCAGTGGCTGCTGGCGCGCTTCACCTCGGGCGACCTGCGCCCGCTGCCGGTGGAAACGTTCCCGCTCGCCGGTGCCGCCGAGGCGCAGCGACGCATCGAATCCGGGCAGACGATCGGCAAGCTGGCGCTGATTCCGTGAACGCATCGAAGCATCCGGCCGCACCGGCATCCCGCTTCGCCACAGAAGCGCAAGCGATTCCTGCTGGCGCTGGAAGGCGCGCTGCCGTCGGGCGATCTGTTCGCCGCCAGGTGAATGCCGGTTACGCCGGCTGCGTCGGCTTCGCCACGCGCCGCGAAGCGTGGATGCTGAGCGCCGCGCCGCCGATCAGCAGCGCGACGGCGGCGGCCTGCGTCCAGTGCGGGCGCGCGTGGCCGGCCAGCAGCAGCCAGGCGGTCGACAGCAGCGGGGCGGCATAGCTGAGCGTGCCGATCAGTGCCAGATCGCCGCGCTTGGTGCCCACATCCCAGAACCAGAACGCAGCGCCGACCGGGCCGAGCCCCATCGCCAGCACTGCCAGCCATTGCGGGGGCGTGGGCTGCACGGTGGACTCGAACAGCAGGTGTGCCGCCGCGCCGAGCACGGCGGTGGCGATACACGGCCCGACGATGGCCGCGCTGGGCACCTGCGCGTAACGCCGGTTGAGCACCGAATACGCCGCCCAGGTCAGCGCCGCGCCGAGCGCGGCGAAGTAGCCGACCGCATGCGCCGCGTCCAGCGCCAGTCCCTGCCCGCGCGTCACCACCAGCCCGGCGCCGGCCAGGCCGAGCAGCGTGCCCAGCAATTGCCCGCCACGCACGCGCTCGCCGGGCAACAGCGCCGCGAACAGCACGATCAGCAGCGGCCACAGGTAGTTGATCAGATTGGCTTCGACCACCGGCGCGTTCTTCAGCGCGATGAAGTACAGCGCGTGGTAGCCGAACAGCGCCGCCGTCGCCAGCAAGGCCGCGCGGCGCGGCTGGCGCAGACCGGGCACGATGCCACCGCGCCGGTGCAGCACGACCAGCCCGAGCGCGCCGGCCACGCCGAAGCTCATCGCCAGCAGTTGGAACGGCGGGATCGCGCCGCTGCCGGCGGTCAGCACCGCCAACGAGGACCACAGTGCGATGGCGGCGACGCCGCAGAGGGTGGCTTGGGCGCGGGTGAGCATGGCATCGGACTCAGGAGAAGCCAGCATGATGCCGGCTCGTCGCGCCGCCGTCTTGACCCGGACGCCAGTACCCCAACGCGGCACTACGTAGCGTGCGCTCTGCGCACGACCGGGCGCGACGAAACGACGGGCCGTGCGCGAAGCGCACGCTACGGCGCGGACCGCCTCGCGCGCCCGTGCCGGCGGCAGGGCCGCGAATGTGCTGCCGTGCCGCCTGCGCAGGAGCGCAGGCTCAGCTGCTGCGCTCCTCCTCCAGCTCGAGACCGACGTTGGACGAGGCACGGTCGTAGACCGCCTGGTCGAGCAGGCCTTCCTCCTTGGCCACCAGCACCGGCACCAGCATCTGGCCGGTGACGTTGGTCATCGTGCGCATCATGTCGAGCACGCGGTCGATGGCGAGCAGGAAGCCCAGCCCCTCCAGCGGCAGGCCGGCGGCACTGAGCACCACCGTGGCCATCACCACCGCCGTGCCCGGCACGCCGGCGGTGCCGAAGCTGCCCAGCACCGAGGCCAGCAGGATGACGAGATACTGCGTCGCGCTCAGCTCGATGCCGAAGTACTGGGCGATGAAGATCGAGGCCAGCGCCGGATAGATCGCGCCGCAGCCGTCCATCTTGATGCTGGCGCCCAGCGGCACGGCGAAGGCGGCATAGTCCCTGTTGACGCCCAGGTTGTGGGTGACCGCCCGCAGGGCCACCGGCAGCGAGGCGAAGCTGGACGAGCTGACGAAGGCCACCTGCATGCCCGGCGCGGCGCCGCGGAAGAACTTGAGCGGGTTCAGGCCGTGCGCCAGCAGCAGGCTGCCGTATACGAAGACGATGTGCAGCGCGCAGGCCAGGTACAGTGCGAACACGAAGTTGCCCAGCGGCAGCAGCCGCTCGAAGCCGTAGGTGCCGACCAGCGCGGCGATCAGGCCGAAGGTGCCGATCGGGGTGAACTCGAGCACGAAGCGGGTGACCTGGATCATCGCCTCGCTGGCCTCGCCGACCAGCTTGCGCAGGCCAGCGGTCCTCTCGCCGAGCCTGACCAGGGCGAAGCCGAGCAGGCCGGCGAAGAAGATCACCTGCAGGATCTTGCCCTCGGCGAGCGCGGCGAACGGATTCTTCGGCACCACGTCGAGCAGCACCTGGACCACACCCGGTACCTCGCGCGGCACATAGTCCTCGGCCATCTGCAGCTCGCCGACGCCGAGGCCCGGGTTGGTCAGGAAGGCCACGCCCAGGCCGACGCCGACGGCCAGCGCGGCGGTGGCGGCGAACCACAGGAAGGTCTTGCCGCCGAGCGTGGCGACCGACTTCTGCCCGTGCAGGCTGGCCACCGCGTTGATCACCGCGAAGAACACCAGCGGCGTGGCGATCATCCGGATCAGGTTCACGTAGACCGTGCCCAGCGGCTGCAGCCAGGTGCCGGCGGCCGGACCCATCAGCCAGCCGACCAGGGCACCGAGCGTGAACGCGCCCATGACGCGCTGCCAGAACGGAATGCGGAACCAGGCGTGGATCAGGGTCACGGGCGGGCCTTGGGGGGAGCGGAGAGCGGAGCCTATCAAGTGTGGCCGAATGGGCGGGAGGTTTCGCGGCCGGCCCGGGAATCAGTGTTCCGGCGCTGCAATGCCGGCCGGCGCCGGCACGCGCGGGCGGGGCCGGAAGCAGCGATAATGGGGCTCTTTTTCCACGCCCTCGCCCCGTGCTGTACCTGAGCTTCTTCGCCGGCCTGGCCCTGCTGATCCTCGGCGCCGACCTGATGGTGCGCGGCGCCAGCCGCCTGTCGCTGTCCTTCGGCATCTCCCCGCTGGTGATCGGCCTGACCGTGGTCGCCTTCGGCACCAGCGCGCCGGAGCTGGCGGTGTCGGTGCGCGGCGCCTTCGCCGGCCAGGCCGACATCGCGCTCGGCAACGTGGTCGGCAGCAACATCTTCAACGTGCTGTGCATCCTCGGCCTGTCGGCCCTGGTCGCGCCACTGATCGTCGACCGCCAGGTGGTGCGGCAGGAGGTGCCGATCATGATCGGCCTGAGCCTGCTGCTCTGGCTGCTGGCGCTCGATGGCCATATCTCGCGCGGCAACGGGCTGGTTCTGATCGCGCTGCTGGTCGCCTACAACGGCTTCCTGTTCTGGCAGGCGCGGCAGCGCAGCCGCAGCCAGGTGTCGGTCGAGCTGGAGCTGCCCGAGGACAGTCGCTGGGACCGCCACTGGGCGGTGCAGGTCGGCCTGATCGTGGTCGGGCTCGGGCTGCTCGTGCTGGGCGCGCGCTGGCTGGTCGAGTCGGCGATCGCCTTCGCCGCCGCGCTCGGCGTGAGCGAACTGGTGATCGGCCTGACCATCGTCTCGGCCGGCACCTCGCTGCCGGAGATCGCCACCTCGGTGATCGCCGCCGCGCGCGGCCAGCGCGACATCGCGGTGGGCAACGTGGTCGGCAGCAACATCTTCAACATCGTCGGCGTGCTCGGCGTCACCGCCAGCGTGGCGCCCGCCGCGCTGCCGGTGGCGCCGGCGCTGCTCGCCTTCGACCTGCAGGTGATGGTGGCCGCGGCGATCGCCTGCCTGCCGATCCTGTTCACCGGCCACCGCATCGCACGCTGGGAAGGCGCGTTGTTTCTCGGTTACTACTTCGCCTACACGGTCTATCTCATCCTCTATGCGCAGGACCACGACGCGCTCGACGAGTACAGCCTGGTCATGACCACCACGGTGATCCCGCTGACCGTGCTCACCATCGCCATCGTCAGCTGGCGCGAATGGCGCGGTCACCGCGCACTGGCGCGGCGCGGCGGGCGGTGAGGAGCGGGGAAGAGCGTCGATGCATCACGCCCCGGCGCAAGCCGGGATGACGGCTTCGTGTTTCGCGCTGATGCTGCCCGGCATACGCTCTTCTGATTCCCGATTCCCGATTCCCGATTCCCGATTCCCGATTCCCGATTCCCGAAAATGCCCTACACCCCGATCGTCGCCACCCTCGGCTATGTGCTCTCCCCGGACCGCTCGCAGGTGCTGATGATCCACCGCAATGCACGGCCCGGAGACCATCATCTGGGCAAGTACAACGGCCTCGGCGGCAAGCTCGACCCGGACGAGGACGTGGCCAGCGGGATGCGCCGCGAGATCCGCGAGGAGGCCGGCATCGAGTGCGTGGAGATGCAGTTGCGCGGCACCATCAGCTGGCCCGGCTTCGGCAAGCACGGCGAGGACTGGCTGGGTTTCCTCTTCCTGATCACCCGCTTCGAGGGCACGCCGCTGGAGCGCAATCCGGAAGGCGCACTGGAATGGGTCCCGGTCGAGCGCCTGCTCGACCTGCCGCTGTGGGAGGGCGACCGCCACTTCCTGCCGCTGGTGTTCGATGGCGACCCCCGTCCCTTTCACGGCGTGATGCCCTACCACCACGGCCGGATGCTGGACTGGCGCTGGCAGCGATTGTGATCATGCACTCAATTCGTGGCCGGATCGGCCGCTATCGTCCTCGATGCCGCCGGCAACCCACGTGACCGTGCCGATGGAAGCGTCCCCATGAGCGAGCAGTCCGCCGCCAGCGACGGCGACAAATACACCATCCACAGTCGCCAGGAGATCCGCACCCTGCTGCGCCGACTCAGCGAACAGCACTGTCTGCTCACCGCCTATTTCGACGAGGGCCGCCACTTCCTGCTGACCGCCATTCTCGGTTTCAGCGAGGACGGCCGGTATCTCGTGCTGGACGCCAGCCCGGACCAGGACATCAACGAGCGCACGCTGCGCGCCAAGCGCCTGCTGTGCAGCAGCCAGCTCGAACGGGTCGAGCTGCGTTTCGGCACCGGGCCGGCCGAGATGATCCAGCACGAAGGGCTGCCCGCCTTCCGCGTGCCGGCACCGACCAGCATGCGCTACCTGCAGCGACGGGAGTACTACCGGCTGCTGGTTCCCGTCACCCACACGCTGGAGTGCGTGATCCGCTTCCCCGCGGACGAGCACCGCCACGCACGGACGGTGCAAACGCGGGTGATCGACATCAGTCTCGGCGGTGTGGCACTGCTGCTGCCGCCCGAGGCCAAGGACGAATTCGAGCCCGGCGCGATGCTGCCGGACTGCCAGCTCACGCTGCCAGACACCGGCAGGATCGAGGCCACACTGCGTGTCTGCCACGTCTTCGAGACCAACGACGGGCGCGGGCTGCCGCGCACCCAGGCCGGCTGCGAGTTCGTCGCCCTGGCCACGCAGTCGCAGTCGCTGGTGCAGCGCTACATCCTGCGTGTCGAACGCAAACGCATCGCCCGCGAGCGCGGGCTGATCTGAGGCCTTCCTGCCGTTTCAGAACGGCTTGGCCAATACCAGCCATATCACGCCTATCACCAACAGCAATGGCGCCTCGTTGAGCCAGCGCAGGGCCGTTGCGGACGGCAACGCCCCCCCGCCCGCCGCGCGCTCGAGCATGCGGCCGGTGACGATGAAATAAGCGAGCAGCACGGCCACCAGTGCCAGTTTGGCGTGCATCCACCCGGAACCGGCCGCCACCGGCGGGTACCACGCCGGCGCGACGCGATAGCCCAGCCACAACGGCAAACCGAACGCCAGCAGCAGCCCGAACATGGCGTGACCGAAGCGGTACAGCCGCCGCCCCATCAGCACCAAACGCTCGCGCACCGCCTCCTGTCCAGCCGACTCGGCGAGGTTCACCAGGATCCGCGGCAGGTAGAACACCGCCGCCATCCAGGCGATCACGAACAGCAGGTGAAAGGTCTTGCTCCAGAGGTAAACCGTCATGGCGAACTCCGCGACAGGAACCCGCGCAAGCATGCCACGGACGCATGCCGCACGGGCCGATTGCACGACCACACACCTGCCCGACCAGCTGTACCGGCAACTGACCCGCTTCGTCGAGAAAAACTGCGGGCACATGCGCTGCGAGGAGGCGCAGAACAAGCCGATCCTCCGGGCGGCCTACGCCGACGAAGTCCTGCACGACATCCAGCGCGACATGATCGCATCGGTGCCCGCACCGATGCTGGCCAGATCCCGACCCCGGCGAAGACGCTGGCGAAGACGCTGTCGTCGCCCAGAGAGCGCCGCAGTACCAGCGGCTCGTCGTCCGCGGCATCGGACCGTCGGGGTGGGACGGGATTGCCGTTCCACTCGCCGGCATGGGCGCGGATCGCCAGGCCGAGCAGGTCGGCGACCGTCGCCAGTGCGTCCTCCAGCGCGTCCTTGATGCCTTCCGACGTGTCGCACGCGATGTGCAGGAGGCCGATCGGCCGATCGTCGCCGGGCAACGGAAAGGCGAATCCCGGTCCCATGCCGCTTCCGTGTCGGCCGCGACTGGCGACGATGAACGGGCGCGCGCCGGGACTCGTGCAACGGCAGCGCGGCCTGGCACGCGCCGAGACCGGCTTCGAGACCCTCCAGCACGGCGTCGAACAGCGCGCCGGGCCTGCCCGCGCGATCCGGCACGCCAGTGCGCGCACGCCGGCCATCACGCTGCAGGCGGGCCTGGCGGCGTCCACACGCCCTATCGCGTCAGGCGCGGTTCTGCGGCCGCATCGATCGGTGCAGCGATCCCGGCGGCGGCACAGGAATCGCCGGGGACAGCCGCGGCGGCCACCGGCGTGTCCGATCGTGACTCAGTCCACGCTTTCCCCGTCGTTCGCCGCATGGCGGCGGAACCAGCCCACCGTATGGAGCACCTGCGCGATCATCTGGCTCGGCCGATGGTTGATCGAATGCGAGGCGCCCGGAATGCGCACCAGCGCGGTCGGCACCCGACGCAGCTTAAGCGCCTGGTAGTACTGCTCCGACTCGGAGATGGGCGTGCGGTGATCCTCCTCGCCGGTGATCAGCATGGTCGGCGTGCTCACGTTGCCGACGTAGCTGATCGGCGAGCGCTTGAGGTAGTGCTCGGCATGTTCCCACGGCTCGCCCGGGAACCAGTAGCGGGTGAAGAACGGGTACATGTCGGCGGTCAGCACGAAGCTGTACCAATTGATCACCGGCTTGGCGACCACCGCGGCGCGGAAGCGGTCGGTATGGCCGACGATCCAGGCGGTCAGCGTACCGCCGCCGCTGCCACCGGTGACGAACAGGTTCTTCTCGTCGATGTAACCGCGCGCGAGCAATGCATCCACGCCGCTGACCAGGTCGTCGTAGTCCTGGCTCGGATAGTTGTGGTGGATCAGGTTGGCGAACTCGGCACCGTAGCTGGTGCTGCCGCGCGGGTTGGTGTACAGCACCACATAGCCCTGTGCGGCATACAGCTGGATCTCCGGCGCGAAATGCGGGCCATAGGCCGCGAACGGACCGCCGTGGATCTCCAGCAGCAGCGGATACTTCTTCGCCGGATCGAAGCCGGGCGGATAGGCGATCCAGCCCTGGATCGACCGGCCGTCGGCCGAGGACGGATAGACGATCTCCTCGATCTTCGCCAGCCGGCGGTTGTCGAGCAGGTTGGCACTGAGGTCGGTGAGCACGCGCGGACTCGCGCCCGGTGTCACCACCGCCACGTCGGCCGGGCGGTACGGTGTGCCGCGGGTATAGGCGACCCGTCCCGCCGCCACCGACATCGCGCCGCCGGTGTACGGCCGACCCATCGCCGTGCCGCCGAAGTCCTCGGCCAGCACGCGGATGCGGCCGCCGTCGGCGCCGATCGCGGCAACCCGGGTGCTGCCGCGCTCGTCATAGGAGAAGGCGATCTCGCGGTTGCTCAGCCAGCCGGCGTTGTCGACGCTGGCGTCGAGCCCGCCGGTCAGCTCGCGGCTGCGGCCGCTGGCCAGGTCGAGCACGTACAGGCGGCGGTTGTGGTAGCCCATCCGCTGGTCGTCGAAGCCCAGATAGGCCACCCGGCGACCGTCCGGCGACAGCGCCGGCGCCTGATCCGGGCCCTTGCGCCCGGTCAGGCGCGCGAACTCGCCGCTGGCGATGTCCACGCGGTACAGCTCGCTCTCCAGCGGCTCGAACTCCGGCTCGGCATCGCGGTTGGCTGAAACGATCACCGACTTGCCGTCCGGCAGCCAGACCGCACGGCTGCCGATGTCGAACTCGCCGCGCGTCACCTGCCGCGCCGGGCCGCCCTCGGCCGGCACCACGAACAGATGGGTGAAGCCCGGCTCTCGGAAGCCCGCGCCGTCGAAGCGGTACAGCGCGTGCTCGATCACCATGACCGGCTTCGCCCACTCGGCGCCGCGCGGTGCCTTCGGCATCTGCGCCAGCGGTTTGCCCTCGACCGGCACCTGCATCAGGAAGGCGATCTGCTGGCCGTCCGGCGACCAGCTCAGCGCGCGCGGCGCAGCGGCGAGCTGGGTCACCCGCGCCAGGGTCGGCGAATCCAGCCATTGCACGAAGATCTGCGGGCGCTCGCCGTCGCTGGCGACGAAGGCCACGCGCCTGCCGTCCGGCGACCACACCGGATCGGCGTCGCGGCGCGCGCCGCTGGTCAGCGGCCGGGTCGAGCCGCTGGCGACGTCGATCAGCCACAGGTTCGAGCGGCGCA
Source organism: Rehaibacterium terrae (assembly GCF_014202935.1). Classification (GTDB taxonomy): domain Bacteria; phylum Pseudomonadota; class Gammaproteobacteria; order Xanthomonadales; family Xanthomonadaceae; genus Rehaibacterium; species Rehaibacterium terrae. The sequence continues at coordinate 145,677 of NZ_JACHHX010000006.1, forward strand.
CGTCCTTCATCGGATCGAAGAACGTGCGCTGGTACACGACCGAGCGGCCATCCGGCGACAGCACCGGATTCTCCGCCCACTGCAGGTCGAACACGTCCAGCGGCGCGAACTTCGCACCGTCGCTCGCCTGCGCGGCGAACGCACCGACCACGAGCAACGCCAATAGCCACGAACGCAAGACGGACCGCATCGGATGCTCCATGCCTGAGGGGGACGGCCGAGTATGCCTCCGCCCTTGGTTTGCCGCATGGGCCGCAAGGCATGATCGCGTGATCGGGTGCACGTCCTGCGACCTCGCCCATGAACTGATGCACCACTGCACCACCGGCAACTCCACGACGGCGGGTTCCCCTGCAGGCGATGAAACAGTGCGGCACGCATCGATATACGCCCGCCCCACCAGCCCGTCACGACCTCCGCAACGCCCCCAGCACCCGCGCGATCGCGCCGGCATGGTCCGGTACCCAGCGCAGCACGATCACCAGATCGTTCTCGCGATCCACGTAGATGTAGTTGCCGCCGAAGCCCGCGGCCCAGTAAGCCGACTCCGGCGCTTCCGGGATCGCGCGGCGGCCGGTGTTGAGCCACCACAGCAAGCCGTAGTCGTCCTTGGTCGCGGAGGGCGTGGTCGCCGTCGCCATCCAGTCGGCCGGGAACAGCCGCGCCGCGCCCCAGCGGCCGTCGCGCAGGTGCAGCAGGCCGAAGCGGGCGTGGTCGGCGGTCGAGATGAACAGCCCGCCGCCGAAATGGCCGCCACCTGACACCGACTGCATGCGCTGGCCGTCCAGCTCGACCCAGGAATTCTCGTAGCCGTACCAGCGCCAGGTATTCGACGCGCCGATCGGATCCATGATCCGCTCGCGCAGCACCTGCGGCAGCGGCTGGCGGAACACCTGCAGCAGCGCGTAGGCGAGCAGGTTCACCCGCACGTCGTTGTACTTGTAGCGCGTGCCAGGCGCGTGCAGCGGCCGGTTGGCGGGATCGTCACCCTCGGGCCGGTCGGCCCAGTCGGGCACGTCCCAGAGCGTGCCCGACCAGTCCGAGTTCTGCTCCAGCAGGTGCCGCCAGGTGATCGCGCCGTTGTGCTCGCCGTCGAACTTGCCGTCGTCGACGTAGCGCGCCACCGGATCATCCAGCGAAGCGATGCGGCCGTCGGCCAGTGCCAGCCCGGCCAGCGTGGCGAGATAGCTCTTGACCACGCTGAAGGTCATGTCGGCGCGGTGGATGTCGCCCCATGCGGCGACGAGATGGCCGCCGCGCACCACCACACCGCTGCCGCCGGCGCGCGGCCTGGTCGGCCCGAGCACACGGTAACCCGGCTCACGCGGTGTGTAGTGGTCGAGGATGACCTGGCGCAGATCGGCAGGCTCGGCCACCGTGTTGGCCTGGATCCAGTCGACCGCCTCGGCGAGCTTGCGCGGATCGAAGCCGGCTTCGGCCGGCGCGAGCCGCGCCCAGTCGTGGCGTGGAGGAACGTAGTCGGCGGCCTGGGCTGCGATCGCCAACAGTGCGGCGGCGGCGAACAGACCACGGAGGAGCAAGGACTTCATGACGGTTCCCGTCGGCAATGGACCGGCGGGCACTCTAGCAATATGGACTCTGGCAACGCTGGGTGAGGCGGGCCACCGGCCCCGCGCAGACCGGCGGCTGCCGCTCAATGCTGCGCCGTCTTCACCAGCAAGCCCTTGGCGATCTCCGCATGCACGCGGCCCACGCCGCGGACGATGTGCAGGCTGACGAACAGCAGCAGCACGCCGAACACGAAGGCCAGCGGCGCCGACAGCGGCGTGATGTCGATGTGGACCTTGGCGTACATGTCGATCCAACCCAGCTCGGCCAGCGCGATCAGCACCGGCGCCGCGATCAGGCTCAGCGACACGCTCAGCGAAGTCACCGCGAAGGTGAAGTAAGCGATGCCCAGCGGCAGCATCAGCAGCATGTAGAGCATGGTCGACCAGGTGCGCGGGTCGGTGAACATCGTCCCGATCCGCGCCAGCAGCGGCTTGCCGCGCTGCGCGTACAGCGGCCGTCGCGGCATGCGCTGGCCCAGCAGCGCCTCGACGATGCGGCCCTCCGCCAGCGACAGCAGCCGGGTGATGCCGACGAACAGGATCACGAACGGGATGCCGACGATCAGGATCGACAGGCCCAGCGACAGGCTCAGCCCCGTGACCACGGTGGTGAAGTACAGGATGCCGGTCGCCAGCGACAGCAGCATGTAGATCAGCGCGGTGTAGGTACGCGGGTCGAGCGCCACACCGAAGAAGCGGCCCAGCGCGGTGCGCGGCGGCGGCGGCGGCGGCGTGCGCAGCGCGCGGTTCACCTTCACTTCGGTGTCGCGGTAGATCTCCGCCACTTCCTCGGGCGCGCCGTAGCTGCCGGCGATCTCGGCCAGCATCTGCGCCTCGGACTTGTCCGGATGCTCGGCCAGCTCCGAGCGCAGGTACTCCTCGGCGTCGTAGAGCGCGTCCTGCACCAGCGCCGGGTCGGCATCGCGCAGCGCGGCGCGGAGCTGGTCGAGGTATTCGGGAATGGTCTTGGGCGTGTTGGCGGCCATCACAGCGAGCCCTCCAGGGCGGATTCGACGACATCACGGGTGGCCGACCACACGGCCGCCCACTGTTCGAGCACCCGCCGCCCCTCGGCGGTGATGCGGTAGTAGCGGCGAGGCGGCCCGGACACCGATGGCTCCACCTCGCTCTCCAGCAGCCCGGCCGCGCTGAGGTTGCGCAGCACCGGATACAGCGCACTCTGCTTGCCGCTGAGCACGGCCTGGCCGCTGGCTTCCAGGCGCTTGGCGATCTGGTAGCCGTACAAGGGCTGGTCCGAACGCGCGAGCAAGGCCAGCAGCACCAGCGAGACCGTACCGGCGCTGAGTTCCTTCTGGAATTTCCTGAGGTGGGTGTCGTGGTCGGTCACGGCCGGCTGACTCGAAGTGCGCCATAGGCACGACTACACAATATTGTGAACCTCATACTAGCTGCCAATGCCGGAAGTCATGCCACCCGTGGGGCTGTGGCGCTGGCGCAGACGCGACACAATGCCGCCCTGCCCCGCGAGCACCACAGCATGGAAAAACACTACGACCGCGACTACTTCGAACGCTGGTACCGCGCTCCCGACCAGCGCGCCGAGCGGCGCGCCCTGCTCGCCCGCAAGGTGGCGCTGGCGGTGGCGATGGCCGAGTACCACCTCGGCCGCCCGCTGCGCTCGGTGCTCGACGTGGGCTGCGGCGAGGGCGCCTGGCGCGCGCCGCTGCTCAGGCTGCGGCCGAGGCTGTACTACCTCGGGGTGGACAGCAGCGAATATGCGGTCGTCCGCTACGGCCGCCAGCGCAACCTGCGGCTGGTGTCGTTCGGTCAGCTCGCCGAACTGCGCTTCGATCGCAGCTTCGACCTGCTGGTGTGCTCGGACGTGATGCACTACCTGCCCGCCGCCGAACTCAGGCGGGGCCTGTCCGGCTTCGCCGAGCTGTGCCACGGCGTCGCCTTCCTGGAAACCTTCTGCAAGGGCGACGCCGCCGAGGGCGACGAGCACGGCTTCCATGCCCGCCCGGCCGGCTTCTACCGCAAGGCCTTCGCGACGGCCGGGTTCAGCTTCTGCGGCTCGCACTGCTGGCTGTCGCCCGGGCTGCGCCAGGACGCGGTGGCGCTGGAGATCGCCTGAGCGCGACCGGGCTCAAGGATTCGCCGTCCGGGCCGCCACCATACTGCACCGCAGCATCGCGCGCCCGGACGCGCTACCCTGTCGCCGTGTCGGACTTCGCATCACCGGACAGCCCATGCTCTACCACGCCCACGAACTCACCCGCGCCCTGATGAGCCCTTGGGTCTACTGGTCGCAGGCCAGCGCGCGCATCTTTTCCGAGCAGGGCAGCTGGCTCTCGAAACTGCCCGGCGCGCCGCGCCTCGCCGCCGGCTACGAGCTGCTGTACCGGATCGGCAAGGACTACGAAAAGCCCGAGTTCGGCATCCGCACCGCGCTCGCCCACGGCCACGAGGTGCCGATCGTCGAGCAGACCGTGCTGGCGCGACCGTTCTGCAAGCTGCTGCGCTTCAAGCGCTACAGCGACGACCCGCGCACCATCGCCGACCTCAAGGACGATCCGCCGGTGCTGGTGGTGGCGCCGCTGTCGGGCCACCACGCCACCCTGCTGCGCGACACCGTGCGCACCCTGCTGCGCGACCACAAGGTCTACATCACCGACTGGATCGACGCGCGCATGGTGCCGGCGTCGGAGGGGCCGTTCCACCTCGACGACTACGTCGGCTACGTGCAGGACTTCATCCGCCACATCGGCGCGGAGAAGCTGCACGTGATCAGTGTCTGCCAGCCCACGGTGCCGGTGCTGGCGGCGATTTCGCTGATGGCCGCGCGCGGCGAGGCCACGCCGCGCAGCATGGTGATGATGGGCGGCCCGATCGACACCCGCGTCAGTCCGACCCAGGTCAACGACCTGGCCGCCACCAAGCCGCTGTCGTGGTTCGAACGCCACCTGATCCACCCGGTGCCGCACCTGTACCCGGGCAGCGGGCGCCGGGTGTACCCCGGCTTCCTGCAGCACGCCGGCTTCCTGGCGATGAATCCGAGCCGGCACTTCCAGTCGCACTGGGACTTCTACCAGGACCTGGTGCGCGGCGACCTCGAGGACGCCGAGTCGCACCGTCGCTTCTACGACGAGTACAACGCCGTGCTCGACATGCCGGCCGAGTACTACCTGGACACCATCCGCACCGTGTTCCAGGAGCACCTGCTGCCGCGCGGCCTGTGGGACGTGGCTGGCGAACGAGTCGTGCCGGAGGCCATCACCGGAACCGCCCTGATGACCATCGAGGGCGAGCTGGATGACATTTCCGGCCTCGGCCAGACCCGCGCCGCACACGACCTGTGCCGTGGCATCCCGCAGCAGGCCAAGCGCCACCTCACGGTGAAGGGCGCCGGCCACTACGGCATCTTCAGCGGCCGCCGCTGGCGCGAGTCGGTGTACCCGGACGTGCGCGACTTCATCCGCGCGCACGCTCATCGTTGAGCGTCTGCCGCCAAGCGCCCGGGCGCCATAGCCCCCGGTCGCGGCTTGCGCCGTCAGCCTTCGGCAGACGACTGCGTCGTTCCTGCAGTCCAGGCGGACACGGCCTACGTCGCGCGGCGGATCGCCGCCAGGCTCGCACCCACGCCCATCAGCAGCGCGCCCGAGATCCGCTCGCGCCACACCGCCACCCGCTCGCTGGCGGCCAGGCGCCGCCCCTGCGCCGCGACCCAGCCATAGACCGCCAGCACCGGCATCTCGGTGACGAAGCAGATCGCGCCGAACAGCAGGTACTGTGGCAGCAGCGGCGCGGCCGGATCGACGAACTGCGGCATCAGCGCACCGAAGAACAGCACCGACTTGGGATTGGCGAGCTGCGTCAGCACGCCCTGCGCGAACGGCCGCTGCGTCACCGGCACCGGCGCATCGCCACGCGGCGCCGCGTTGGCGCGCGCATCGCGGATGGCCTTGAAGCCGAGATACATCAGATAGGCCGCGCCGACCCACTTCACCGCATGAAACAGGGTCTCTGAGGTGCTCAGCAGCGCGCCCAGCCCGAGTGCCGACAGCGTGAAATAGATGCCGTTGCCGAACTGGATGCCGAGACCGGCCTTGAGGCTCGCGCCCCAACCGCTGCGCATCCCGTGCGCCACGGTGAACAAGACCGCCGGCCCCGGCGTCAGCGCAAACAGCAGTTGCAGGGCGGCGAACGCGGCGAAAGCTTCCCAGTGCATGGTGGTTGCCTGTGTGGTGTGGCTGGCGCGCATTCTGCGGCTTTTCCGCGGCGGCGTCGCGTAGGATTCGTCCTCACCCCGATGAATGCCGCTCATGTCCGCCGCCTCCCGCGATACGCCCTTCGCCGGTCTCGACCCCGACGCCGTGCTCGACGCGGTCGAATCGCTGGGCCTGCACGGCGACGGCCGGGTGCTGGCGCTCAACAGCTACGAGAACCGCGTCTATCGCATCGGGCTCGAAGACGCCGCACCGGTGGTGGCGAAGTTCTACCGCCCCGGCCGCTGGAGCGACGAGGCCATCGGCGAGGAGCACGCCTTCGCCACCGAGCTGCGCAACGCCGGCCTGTCGGTGGTCGCGCCGCTGGCCTTCGCCGGCCGCACCCTGCACCACCACCGCGGCCACCGCTTCGCGCTGTTCCCGTTGCAGGGCGGTCACGCGCCGGAGCCGGGCGACCGCGACACGCTGCGCCAGCTCGGCCGCGCGCTGGGCCGGCTGCATGCGATCGGCGCAGCCGGGCGCTTCGTGCACCGCGCCACGCTCGACATCGCCGCCTTCGGCGAGGCGCCAGTGGAATTCCTGCTCGACCACGACTGGCTGCCGCCCGAGCTGGAGGACAACTTCGCCGGCCTGTGCGATGCGGTGCTGGATCGCGTCGAACGCGCCTTCGAACTGGCCGGCGACATCGCCACGCTGCGCCTGCACGGCGACTGCCACCCCGGCAACATCCTCTGGCGCGAGGGCCAGGCCCACTTCGTCGACCTCGACGACTGCCTGACCGGCCCCGCCGTGCAGGACCTGTGGATGCTGCTCTCCGGCCCGCCGCACGAGCAGCGCGCCCAGCTCGGCTGGCTGCTGGAGGGCTACACCCTGTTCCGCGACTTCGACCCGCGCGAGCTGCATCTGGTCGAAGCCCTGCGCGCGCTGCGCATGCTGCACTTCAACGGCTGGATCGCCCGCCGCTGGCACGACCCGGCCTTCCCGGCCGCCTTCCCATGGTTCGGCGAGCGCCGGCACTGGGAGCACGTGATCGCGCAGTTGCAGGAGCAGCTCGACGCGCTGCAGGAACCCACGCTGTCGCTGCCGCCCTGATCGCGCCGCCCCGCTGTGCGGCCGGTGTACGCTTGGCGCCTTTCCCGTTCCGACAGGAGCCGATCCGATGCGCTGCCCCGCCGTCCGTCCCCTGCTCGCCATCGCATTGGCCGTGACGCTGTCCATCGCCGTGGCCGAGGAGGCGCCGCCGCCGACCACCGCCGGCGTGCTGGCCGCCTCGACGCCGGCCGACTGGCGCAGGCCGGATCCGGAGAACGTGCTGTACCTCGAACTGGACAGCGGCCGGGTGGTGATCGAGCTGGCGCCACAGTTCGCGCCGCTGCATGCCGACAACATCCGCACGCTGGTGCGCGCCGGCTACTTCGACGGGCTCAAGGTGATCCGCTCGCAGGAGAACTACGTCGTGCAATGGGGCGATCCGCACGCCGACGATCCGGAAAAGGCGCGGCCGCTGGACCCGGCCAAGGCGACCCTGCCGCCGGAGTTCACCCGCCCGATGCGGGGGCTCGACTTCACCGTGCTCGTCGACGGCGACGTGTACGCACCCGAGGTCGGCTTCTCCGGCGGCTTCCACGCCGCCCGCGACCCCGAGGCCGGTCAGGCCTGGCTGGCGCACTGCTACGGCGTGCTCGGGGTGGCGCGCGGCGGCACCGCCGACAGCGGCAGCGGTGCCGGCCTGTATGTCGTCATCGGCCACGCGCCACGCCACCTGGAGCGCAACATCACCGCCGTCGGCCGCGTGCTCCGGGGCATGGAACTGCTCAGCACCCTGCCGCGCGGCAGCGGACCGCTCGGCTTCTACACCGACCCCGCACAGCAGGTGCCGGTCAAGGCGATGCGTGTGGCCGCCGACGTGCCGGAAGCCGAACGCAGCGCGCTGGAAGTGTTCCGCACCGACACCGCCGCCTTCGCGCAGCTGATGGAAGCACGCCGCAACCGCCGTGAAGAGTGGTTCCTGCACCCGGTCGGCAAGGTCGAGCTGTGCAACGTGCCGGTCCCGGTGCGCGAGGTGGTCGGGACGGAGTGAAGCGCACCGCCCGTGTACCGCTCCGGCATTGGCGGGAACGACACAGGCCGCCCGGGTCGCCGGCATGCGAGAATGGCCGATGACCTGGTTCGCCCTCACGCCCCACGACACGCCCGCGACCGGGATCGACTGCCGCGACTGCGAGGCGGTGTGCTGCCGGCTCACCGTGGTGCTGATGCCCGATGACCACGTGCCGCCCCGTTACGTCGCCCGCGACGACAGCGGGCTGGAAGTGATGGCCCGCGGCGAGGACGGCTGGTGCAAGGCGCTCGACCGCAACACCCTGCGCTGCACCATCTACGAACAGCGTCCGTCGATCTGCCGCGACTTCACGATGGGCGGCCCCTATTGTCGCGACGAGCGCGCCGCCTGGCACCGCCGCTCGGCGGCCGGGATTCCCATCGCGCTGTGCTGAACGCACCGATGGTGGACTGGCACGTGTACCTGATCGAATGCCGGGACGGCAGCCTGTACACCGGCATCGCCGTGGACGTGGCGCGGCGCTATGCCGAGCACGCCGCCGGCAAGGGCGCGCGCTACACGCGGATGCGTCCGCCGGCCCGGCTGCTCGCGAGCTTCGCCCTGCCCGACCGCGCCAGCGCCAGTCGCGCCGAGTACCTCATCAAGCGGCTCGACCCGGCGCGCAAGCGCGCGCTGTGCGCGGGGACACTGGCGCTGGCGGATATCGTCGCCGTACCCGCAGGAACGGCGCAGTCGTCTGCCGAAGGATGACGGCGCAAGCCGCGGCCGGCAGCCTCCCGGAACCGTGGTTGCGGCCGAAGCCGCTGCAAGAAACGCCGGCTACAGCGCCTCGCCGGCGGCATGCCCCGATGCCCAGGCCCACTGGAAGTTGTAGCCGCCCAGCCAGCCGGTCACGTCCACCACTTCGCCGATGAAGAACAGTCCCGGCACGCGCCGCGCCATCATCGTGCTCGATGACAGCTCATCGGTATCGACGCCGCCGAGGGTGACCTCGGCGGTGCGGTAGCCCTCGGTACCACTGGCCACCAGCGGCCAGTCGGCGAGTTGCGCCGCGATGCCGCGCAGCTCGGCCTCGCGGAACTGCCGCATCGGCCGGTTCGGCAGCCACACCTCGCACAGCCGCTGCGCGAAACGGCGCGGCAGCGCGTCGGCGAGCACGGTCTTGAGCTCGGCCGCCGGCCGCGCGGCCTGCTGCTGCCTGAGCCAGTCGAAGGCATCGACCGCCGGCAGCAGGTCCAGCCGCAGATCGTCGCCCGGCTGCCAGTACGAGGAGATCTGCAGGATCGCCGGCCCGCTGACGCCGCGATGGGTGATCAACATCCGGTTGCGGAAGCTCTGCCCGTTGCAGCGCGCCTCCACCGGAAACGCCACGCCACTGAGGTCGTGGAAGCGCTCGGCGTGCTTGCCGCTGAGCGTGAGCGGCACCAGCCCGGCGCGGGTCGGCAACACATTCAGCCCGAACTGGCGGGCGATGTCGTAGCCGAAGCCGGTCGCGCCCATGCTGGGGATCGACAGCCCGCCGGTCGCCACCACCAGTGCCGGCGCCGAGAACACGCCGCGTGCGGTGTCCAGATGGAAGCCGCCCGGCCCGTGGCGCACCCGCTCGACACCGCAGCCGACTTCGATCCGCACGCCGGCCGCCGCGCATTCCTCCAGCAGCATGCGCACGATCAGCTTCGAGGACTCGTCGCAGAACAGCTGGCCGAGCTCCTTCTCGTGGTAGGCGATGCGATGGCGCTCGACCATCGCGACGAAGTCCCACGGCGTGTAACGCGCCAGCGCCGACTTGCAGTAGTGCGGGTTGGCCGAGAGGTAGTTGTCCGGCCCGGCGCCAAGGTTGGTGAAATTGCAGCGCCCGCCGCCGGACATCAGGATCTTCTTGCCGACCCGGTTGGCGTGCTCGACGACGAGCACCCGCCTGCCGCGGCGGCCGGCGGTGAGCGCACACATCAGCCCCGCTGCACCGCCACCGACGATGAGGGCGTCGAAGGCCTCCGCCATGCCGTCGTATCAGCGCTTGGGTGGACGCGGCTTGTTCGGGCCGCCCTCGAAGCGCGGCTTGCGCGGCGCGCCCTCGTCGCGCGGCGTGAAGCGGCGCGGCGGCTTGCCGCCCTCGTCCGCCTTGGCGATGCGCAGTTGCTGGCCGGCCACGCGCACCTTCTTCAAGTGCGCCAGCAGCTCGCGCGGCATGCCCTCGGGGAGGTCGATCAGGCTGTGATCGTGTCGGATGTCGATGCGGCCGATGTAACGGCTCTCCAGGTCGGCCTCGTTGGCGATGGCGCCAACGATGTTCTTCGGTTGCACGCCATGCATGTGGCCGACCTCGATGCGGTAGGTCTCCATGCCGACCTCGGGCGCGCCGCGCGGCGGTCTGACCGGGCGCGGCTCGTGTTTGCGCTCGGGGCGCGCCGGCCTGCCCTCGGCGCGTGCCTCGATCCTGCGCTCGGGCTTGCGCTCGGCCGGCAGCAGCAGCGGCGTGTCGCCCTGCAGCAGATGCGCCAGCGCGGCGGCGACATCGGCCGCCGGCACGTTGTGCTCACGCTCGTAGCGCTCGACCAGGTCGCGGAACAGCGACAGATCGGCGCTGGCCAGCGTGTCGGTGATGCGGTCGAGGAACTTCGCCACCCGCTGGTCGTTGACGATCTCGACGCTGGGCAGCTCCATCGGCTCGATCGGCTGCCGCGTGGCCCGCTCGATGGCGCGCAGCATGCCGCGCTCGCGCGGGGCGACGAACAGGATCGCCTCGCCGCTGCGGCCGGCGCGGCCGGTGCGGCCGATGCGGTGGACGTAGCTCTCGGTGTCGTAGGGGATGTCGTAATTGAGCACATGGCTGATGCGCTCGACATCCAGACCGCGCGCGGCCACGTCGGTGGCGACCAGGATGTCGATCTGGCCGTCCTTGAGCCGCTGGATGGTGCGCTCGCGCTGCGCCTGCGGCACGTCGCCGTTGATGGCGGCGGCGGCGAAACCGCGCGCGGCGAGCTTCTCGGCCAGCTCCTCGGTGGCCTGCTTGGTGCGGGCGAACACGATCATCGCATCGAAGGTTTCCGCTTCGAGGATGCGGGTGAGCGCGTCGAGCTTGTGCAGGCCGCCGACCATCCAGTAGCGCTGGCGGATGTTGGCGGCGGTGGTGGTCCTGGCCTTGATCGCGACCTCGACCGGCTCGCGCAGGTAGGTCTGGGCGATGCGCCGGATCGGTGCCGGCATGGTCGCCGAGAACAGCGCCACCTGACGCGATTCCGGCGTCTTCTTCAGCACCGCCTCGACGTCGTCGATGAAGCCCATGCGCAGCATCTCGTCGGCTTCGTCGAGCACCAGCGTGGTCAGCCCGGACAGGTCGAGCGAGCCGCGCCCGAGATGGTCGATCACGCGGCCGGGCGTGCCGACCACCACGTGCACGCCGCGCCGCAGCGCGGCCAACTGCGGGCCATAGGCCTGGCCGCCGTAGATCGGCAGCACGTGGAAGCCGGGAATGTGCGCGGCGTAACGCTGGAACGCCTCGGCGACCTGGATCGCCAGCTCGCGGGTCGGCGCCAGCACCAGCGCCTGCGGCCTGCCCTGCGCCGGATCCAGGCGCGAGAGCACCGGCAGCGCGAAGGCGGCGGTCTTGCCGGTGCCGGTCTGCGCCTGGCCGAGCACGTCGCGGCCGGCCAGCAGCGGCGGGATGGTCGCGGCCTGGATCGGCGAGGGCGACTCGTAGCCGACCTCGGCCAGCGCCTTGAGCAGCGGCGCGGAGAGGCCGAGATCGGTGAAGCGGACCGCGGACGCGGCCGGCTCGGACGGTTCGGAAGACATGGGGGGCTCCGGCGCAGGCGGGCTGCGGATGCGGTGAGAATGGTGCATAGGATAGTCGTTCGCGGCCGAGCACGGGCTCCAGGCGTCGCGCCTCCCCGCCGAACCCGGCGTGACCATCGACTCGGGCCAGCGCCGGCCGGGCCTGCCAGGCTCGGCCTGGTGCCGTCCCGCACCCGCACCGGAGCCCTGCCATGCAGCGCATCCTGCGCCTGAGTCTGTGTCTGTTCGCGCTCGCCCTCGCGTCCCTGCCCGTCCATGCCGACGAAGCGCGCGACGGCGTTGCCGATGTCCGCCATGTCGAGCTCGGCGACCTGCGCATGCACGTGGAAATCCACGGCGAGGGCGAGCCGGTGCTGCTGCTCCATGGCGGTTTCGGTTCGATGGAAGTCTGGCGGCCGCTGATCGCCGTGCTCTCGCCGCACTTCCGGGTGATCGCGCCCGACCTGCGCGCGCACGGCCGCACCAACGACGGCGACCGCCCATTCGACCCGGAGCTGCTCGCCGAAGACCAGCGCGCCCTGCTCGACGCGCTGGACGTGCCGCGCGCCCATGTGGTCGGCTGGAGCATGAGCGGCGGTCTGGCGCTGGAGCTGGCGCTGCGTCATCCCGCGCGCGTCGAGCGCCTGGTGATGATCGCCGCCCTCGCCCACCACGCGGGCCTGCAGGAGGCTTTCCGCGAGCATCTGCTGGCAGCGACGGCGGATACCTGGCCTGCCGGCACCGTGCGGGCATGGCGCGCGCTGGCGCCGGATCCCGACCGCTGGGAGCTGGTCTTCGGCAAGCTGCGCGACTTCGTCGCCAGTGGCCCGCGGCGCGGCGCCGACGACTACCCCCGCGTGCGTGCGCCCACCCTGGTCATCCTCGGCGATCAGGACACCGTCGTGAAGCCGGAGCACACCCGCGAACAGGCCGCGGCGATCCCCCATGCGCGCCTGCTGGCCTGCGAGGACGCCGGACACGGCGTGCCTCTGGAGAAACCCGACCAGGTCAATACCGCGATCCTGCGGTTCCTGACCGGAACCGATGGCGACTGATTGCGACCAAGTCGACGAATACATGCCCGGGGCGGGATTTCTTGAGCCTGATCAAGTGCGGACGGTGCTCGCGGGACTAGCAGCTTGTTGAAATTCTCCCGCGCTAGAGCTTGCTTTCAAGCCCTCTGTTTGCGATATCGACCTCAGCCATAGTGAGGGTGTGGGATGCGT
>NZ_JACHHX010000007.1:0-72278 GCF_014202935.1 Rehaibacterium terrae
GGAGGGCGCGAGCACCTGGGGTGCCCTTCTCTTTGGTCACTTTCTCTTGGGCAAGCAAGAGAAAGTGACCCGGCCGCCGGCAGGCGGACGGAACACCCGGCCTGAAAGGCCGGCCAGATCGCGACAAACCCACAGGCGCACGGAACACCCGGCGCAACGCGCCGGCCAGTTCGCGAGAAGCCGCAAGCGCACGAAACACCCAGCGCGCAGCGCCGACACGATCGCGAGAAACCAGCCCACACGCTGCAGGAGAGGCTTCAGTCGCGACCGGATGCCTGCGTGGTTTTCCGGTCGCGGCTGAAGCCGCTTGCAGGCAAAGCGGGTCATGCCGCCGATGGAACCGGGCGGCCGGCTCAATCCGGCGTGCCCAGCACCGTGCGCACGTCCAGCAGTTCGGGGAAGAAGGTCAGCTCCAGCGCCTGCTTGAGAAAGCCCACGCCCGAGGAGCCGCCCGAGCCGCGCCGGTAGCCGATCACCCGCTCCACCGTCTTCATGTGGCGGAAACGCCAGAGCTGGAAGCTCTCCTCCACGTCCACCAGTTGCTCGCACAGGGCATAGGCCGACCAGTGCGCGGCGGTGTCCTCGTAGATGCGCTTGAACACCGGGATCAGCGCCGGGTTGCGCACGTGCGGCCTGGACCAGTCACGCTCGACGCACTCGGCCGGCACCGCGTGGCCCTTGCGGTGCAGGTGGCGCAGGAATTCGTCGTAGAGGCTGGGCGCGGCCAGCGCGGCCTCCAGTTCGGCGCGCGCGGCCGGATCGTGGTCGAACACCTTCACCATCTCGGCGTTCTTGTTGCCGAGCATGAATTCCACCAGCCGGTACTGCAGCGACTGGAAGCCCGAGGACGAGCCCAGCGCGCCGCGGAACTCCAGGTACTCGCTGGGCGTGAGCGTCTCCAGCACCGACCACTGCTCGAACAGTTGCCGCTGCACCTGCTTGACCCGCGCCAGGATCTTCTGCACCGGCCCCAGCTCGTCGGCCTGCAGATGGCGCAGGGCCGCACGCAGCTCGTGGATGATCAGTTTCAGCCACAGCTCCGACACCTGGTGCTGGACGATGAACAGCATCTCGTCGTGATGCGGCGGGTCGCTGACCGGCTGCTGCGCGCTCAGCAGCACGTCCAGCCGCAGATAGCCGCCGTAGGTCATCTTGTCGCGCAGGTCGGTGGTGATCCCGCGCTCGAGCGGGCGCTGGTTGCTGTCGTGGGTCATGGCCGCGGCACCGGAGGCGGAAAAGGCAATGGTATGCCATCGGCCGGGCCAGGCCATGCCGGTGTCATCCGGCTGTCATGCCAGCGTCGCCGGTGTCCGCTTAGAATCGCCAGGCGTTCTGTGACACCGGTCACACCGATCTCACCCGCCGGCCCGCCGGCATCGCAACTGGGGAAAATCCGATGCTGTCCATCCCGTCGCGCCTCGGCGCGCTGTCCATGCTGTTGCTGGCCTTCGGCGCCGTGCCCGCCGCCCAGGCCCAGGTCGTCGTCACCGCGCCGGGCACCGTCTACCAACAGGATTTCGACGCGCTCGCCGCCAGCGGCACCGGCCACGCCTGGCAAGACAACGCCACCCTGCCCGGCTGGTACAGCAGCCGTGCCACTTACAACGCCGGCACCGGCAGCTCCAATGCCGGCGCGCTGTACAGCTTCGGCACCGGCCCCGACCGGGCGCTGGGCAGCGTCGCCTCCGGCAGCACCGGCACGCTCTACTACGGCGTGCGCCTGGCCAACGCCAGCGGCCGTCCCCTGACCGCGCTGGACATCGCCTATACCGGCGAACAGTGGCGCAACGGCGGCAATACCGCCCAGCACTCGCTGGCCTTCCAGTACCGCATCGCACCGGCCGGCGAGATCACCGCGATCAACACGCCGGCGAGCGGCTGGACCAGCGTCTCCGCGCTCGATTTCACCGGCCCGGTCGCCACCGCCACCGCTGGCGCGCTCGACGGCAACGCCGCCGCCAACCGCGCCGCCGTCGCCGGCCGGCTGGAGGTGCGCGTGCCCGACGGCCACGAGATCTGGCTGCGCTGGGTCGACATCGACAACGCCGGCGCCGACCACGGCCTGGCCATCGACGACCTGCGCATCGCCTTCGAGGCCGCCGGCACGCTGCCGGCGTTGAGCGTGGCCGACGCCACGGTCGAGATCGGCGAGGACGGCGTGCCGTCGCCGCTGCTGTTCGTGGTCGAACTCGACACAGCGGCCGAACAGGACGTGCGCTTCGCCATCGCCACCGCCGACGGCACCGCCCAGGCCGGCGTGCACTACGTCGCCCGCAGCGAGGCCGAAGCGGTCATTCCGGCCGGCGAGCAGCGTTACGAGTTCGCCGTCGACGTGCTCGGCAACCCCGAACCCGGCACCACCCGCACGCTGACGGTCACGGTGAGCGAACTCGACGGCGCCGAGGGCGTCGATACGGTCGCCATCGGCCGCATCGTCAACACCACCGTGGCGCTGACCCCGATCGGCGCGATCCAGGGGCCGGGCACGGTGTCACCGCTGCTGGGTCAGCAGGTGGTCACCGAGGGCATCGTCACCGCCACCCGCCGCAACGGCTTCGTGATCCAGAGCGCGCCGGGCGAGGAGGACGACGATCCGCTCAGCGCGGAAGGGATCTTCGTCTTCACCGGCAACGACAACGTCCCGGCAGCGGCCCAGGTCGGTCACCGCGTGCGCGTGGCCGGTCGCGTCACCCAGTTCCTGCGCACTCCGCACGGCCTGCCGCTGACCCAGCTCGGCAGCCCGCTGAGCGTGAGCCTGCGCGCCACCGGCCAGCCGCTGCCGGAGCCGGTCGTACTCGATGAAACCGCGCTCTCGCCCGACAACGCGCCCGACTACCTGGCCCGCTACGAGACCATGCGCGTGAGCGTGCCGGCGCTGGAAGTGGTCGGCCCGAGCAACGCCCAGGGCGTGTTCTTCGGCGTGCTGCCGGGCACCCCGCGCCCGTTCCGCGAGGAAGGCATGGGCGTGCTCGACGTCACCCCGCTGCCGCCCGGCGTGACCCCGCCGTGGTTCGACACCAACCCCGAGCGGCTGCGCGTGGAAAGCGCCACCCAGACCGGCGCGACGCCGATCGACGTCGATGTCGGCACCGTCATCACCGGCCTGACCGGCGTGCTCTACTACGACTCGGGCGACTACACCCTGCTGCCCGATCCCGGTCTCGAACTCGGCTTTGCCGGCGGCGCGGTGCCGCGGCCGGTCGCGCCGCGTCCGGAAGGCGCCATCAGCATCGCCGGCTTCAACATCGAGAACCTCAACCTCGCCGAGGACAGCCCGGCCAACACGCTGCGCCTGCGCAAGCTGGCGCTGGCGATCTGCCAGTACCTGCGCACCCCGGACCTGCTCGGCCTGGTCGAGATCCGCGACCTCGCCACCGCGCAGCGCCTGGCGCAGTCGCTCAACGACGACGAGTTCGGCCATTGCCCGGAGGCACCACAGTACGAAGCCCACCTGATCCCGGCGCCCACCGGCACGCAGAACCTCGGCTTCCTGCTGCGCACCGCGCCGGTCGCCAGCGGCCTGCCGCGGGTCGAAGCGCTGGCGGTGGTGCAGGAGGGCGTCGACGCCCGCCTGGTCGCACCCGACGGCAGCGCCACCGCCGTGCTCAACGACCGCCCGCCGCTGCGGCTGATGGCAGCATTCAACGCCGACAACGGGGCACGCTTCGAGCTGACGGTCATCGCCAACCACCTGCTGTCGCTGATCGACATCAACAGCCTGGCCAGCCGCAACGACAGCTGGGTCACCGAGGGCAACCGCCGTCGCGGCAAGCGCCTGCAGCAGGCACTGTGGCTGGCCGACCTGATCGAGCAGCGCCAGAACGCCGATCCGCAGGAGAAGATCCTGCTACTCGGCGACTTCAACGCCTTCGAGTTCAACGACGGCTACGTCGACGTGATGGGCATCGTCACCGGCCAACCGGCCCCGGCCGACCGCGTGCTGTTGCACGCCGACAGCCCGCTGAAGCGCCCGCTGCTCAACCTCACCACCACCACGCCCGCCGACGAGCGCTACTCCTACGTGTTCGCCGGCAGCGCGCAGACGCTCGACCACGTGCTGGTCAACCAGCCGCTGCAGGACGAAGTGCAGATCTGGCTGGAGCATCCGCGCATCAACGCCGACTTCGGCGCCGACCATGCCGGCGACGGCACGCTGCCGACCCGCACCTCCGACCACGACCCGGTACTGGCCTACCTGCTGCCGCCGGCCTTCCTCAGCGCCGACCTGAAGATGACGCTGAGCGGTCCGGCGACGCCGGTGCGTGTCGGCCAGGTCGCCGAGTTCATCGCCCGCGTCAGCCATGCCGGCCCGCAGCCGGCACTGCGTCCGACGGTCGAGTTCGTGCTCGACAGCGCCGCCAACGACCCGACCGTCGATGCACCGGCGGGCTGGGACTGCGACGCCCCGCTGACAGCCGGCACCGGCCTGCGCATCGTCTGCCGCAACGGCACCCGCCTGGAGGCCGGCGAGGCTGCCGTGTTCACCCTGCGCAGCGGCGTGCGCCGCGACGCGCCGCGCGCGTTCCTCGGCGTGCGCGCCGAGGCGGCCAGCGCCAGCACCGACCCGGCACCGCACGACAACCGTGCCGAGAGCAGCGTGCGCATCGTCGGCCTGCCCGGCTTCGCGGCGCGCTGAGGATGCGGATGGGGATGACGAAGGGCGCGGCCTCGGCCGCGCCCTTCGCTTTGCGATCCAGAAAAACCTTTCAGAAACAGTCATCTGCCGCAGTGCGCCTTGCCTCGGTCGGCACCGGGCTGCTATCTAGCGGGTTTCCACTCCCCGCAGGCCCGGCGTGATGACCACGGTCGCCAGCTACGACATCCACTACCTGCAATACCTGGCCGAGGACGGCACGCCGGTCCGCAAGGACCTGCCCGATTTCGCCAAGGACACCGACCGCCTGGTCGCCCTCTACAAGCAGATGCTGCTGGTGCGCACCTTCGACACCAAGGCGGTGGCGCTGCAGCGCACCGGCAAGCTCGGCACCTACGCCAGCTGCCTCGGCCACGAGGCCGCCCACGTCGGCATCGGCGCGGCGCTGAAGCCCGAGGACGTGTTCGCCCCCTCCTACCGCGAGTACGGCGCGCAGTTCATGCGCGGGGTGAAGCCGCGCGAAGTGCTGATGTACTGGGGCGGCGACGAGCGCGGCAACGATTTCTCCGGACCGAAGCACGACTACCCCTGGTGCGTGCCGATCGGCACCCAGTGCCTGCACGCCGCCGGCGCGGCGCTGGCGTTCAAGCTGCGCGGCGAGGCGCGCGTGGCACTGGCCTGTGTCGGTGACGGCGGCAGCTCCAAGACCGACACCTATGCCGCGATCAATGCCGCCGGCGCCTACGGCCTGCCGTTCGTGCTGTGCATCGTCAACAACCAGTGGGCGATCTCGGTGCCGCGCCGCGCGCAGACCGGAGCGAAGACACTGGCGCAGAAGGGTCTGGCCGGCGGTCTGCACTGCCTGCAGGTGGACGGCAACGACCTGATCGCCGTGCTCGATGCAGTGCGGACCGCGGTCGAGCAGGCGCGGAACGGCGAAGGCGGCAGCGTGCTGGAACTGGTCACCTACCGTCTGTCCGACCACACCACCGCCGACGATGCCCGCCGCTACCGGCCCGACGACGAGGTCAAGGCCGCCTGGGAGCGCGAGCCGATGAAACGCCTCAAGGCGTACCTCATCGGCAGGAAGGCGTGGGACGAGAAACAGGAGGAGGCCTGGAAGGCCGAGTGCGGCGCGCTGGTGGATGCCGAGGTCAACGCCTACCTGGAAACCCCCGTGCAGCCGATCGAGAGCATCTTCGACCACCTCTACGCCGACATGCCCGCCGACCTCGCGCGCCAGCGCGAGCAGGCGCTCGCCTGGGAGGCACGCAAGTAATGGCCGCCATCACCCTGATCGAAGCCATCACCCAGGCACTGGCCCACGAGATGGCCCACGACGACCGCGTGGTCGTGCTGGGCGAGGACGTCGGCGTCAACGGCGGTGTGTTCCGCGCCACCGCCGGGCTGCAGCAGCGCTTCGGCGAGGCGCGCGTGCTCGACACACCGCTGGACGAGACCACCATCGCCGGCCTCACCGTCGGCCTGGCCTCGCAGGGCATGCGCCCGGTCGCCGAGGTGCAGTTCGACGGCTTCGTCTACCCGATGCTCGACCACATCGTCTGCCACGCCGCGCGCTTCCGCACCCGCACCCGCGGCCGGCTGACCTGCCCGATGGTGCTGCGCGTGCCCTGGGGCGGCGGCATCCGCGCGCCCGAGCACCACAGCGAGGCCAACGAGGCGATGTTCACCAACGTGCCCGGCCTGCGGGTGGTGCTGCCCAGCTCGCCGGCGCGCGCCTACGGCCTGCTGCTGGCGGCGATCCGCGACCCCGATCCGGTCATCTACATGGAGCCCAAGCGCATCTACCGCCAGTACAAGGAGGAGGTGCCCGACGACGGCGAGGCGCTGCCGCTGGACGTGTGCTTCGTGCTGCGCGACGGCAGCGACGTGACGCTGGTGACCTGGGGCGCACAGGTGAAGGAATGCCTGGAAGCCGCCGACGCGCTGGCCGCCGAAGGCATCCACGCCGAGGTGATCGACGTCGCCACGCTCAAGCCGCTGGACTTCGACACCATCGCCGAATCGGTCGCGAAGACCGGCCGCTGCGTGATCGTGCACGAGGCGCCACGCACCGCCGGCTTCGGCGCCGAGATCGCCGCCCGGCTGAGCGAGGAGTGCATGTACGACCTGCTCGCCCCGGTCGAGCGCGTCACCGGCTACGACACCCCGATCCCGCTGTTCCGGCTGGAGATGAAGTACCTGCCGAGCGTGGAGAAGATCGTCGCGGCGGCGAAGCAGACGATCGCCGCCGGTTGAATTGCAGGGCAACCGGTAGCCGGTAACCGGACCGCCCCACCTCCGGCTACCGGTTCACGGTTCCCGGTTACCTCCCGATTCTGGAGCACCCCATGGCCGACACAAAGAAATTCCACCTCCCCGACCTCGGCGAAGGCCTGCCCGACGCCACCATCGTCGAATGGTTCGTCAAGGTCGGCGACACCATCCGGCTGGACGAGCCGCTGGTGTCGATGGAAACCGCCAAGGCCGTGGTCGAGGTGCCGGCGCCGTGCTCGGGCAAGGTGCTCAGGCTGGCCGGCGGCCCCGGCGACGTGATCGCCACCGGCACGGTGCTGGCCGAGTTCGAGATCGACCCGAGCCTGCCCCAGCGCGCCGAAGGCCAGGACACCGGCCACCACCACGGCCCGCCCAAGGGCGCCGGCGCGCCGGCGCCGGAGGATGGCGGCAAGGTGGTCGCCTCCGACGACGGCGGCGTGATCGAGACGGAGGAATCTTCCGGCGATGCCGGCACCGTGGTCGGCGCGATGGAAGTCGGCGACCGCGTGCATGCCGAGCAGGCCAGCAGCGTCGGCGGCGTCAAGGCGATGCCGGCGGTGCGCGCGCTGGCGAAGAAGCTCAAGGTCGACCTGACCCGCGTACGGCCAAGCGGCGAAGGTGGCGTGGTGACGATGCAGGACGTCAAGCAGGCCGCCGCCGCGGGCACGGCGCGACTCGGCGCCGCGCCGACGCCGGCGCGTGCGGCAACGGCTGCCGGAACCGCGCCGCCCCCGGGCGTCGCCCAGCGCACCCCGCTGTCGGCCAGCGGCAAGCCGATGCGCACCTCGCCGCCCGGCGCGGCGGCCAGCGGCCAGCCCGAACAGCTCAAGGGCGTGCGCCGCAACATGGCGCGGGTGATGGCCGACGCCCACAGCAAGGTCGTGCCGACCACGCTCGCCGACGACGCCGACATTCACGCCTGGACGCCCGGCAACGACATCACCGTGCGGCTGGTGCGCGCCATCGTGCGCGCCTGCAAGGCCGTACCGGCGCTCAACGCCTGGTTCGACGGCGAGTCACTCACCCGCACCCTGCACCCGCACGTGGACATCGGCATCGCCGTGGACACCGCCGACGGCCTGTTCGTGCCGGCGCTGCGCAATGCCGACGTGCTCGACGCCGCCGGCATCCGCCAGGCCATCGACCGCCTGCGCGCGCAGGTCGAGGACCGCAGCATCCCGGCCTCCGAACTGGGCGGCTACACCATCTCGCTGTCGAACTTCGGCATGTTCGCCGGCCGCTACGCGACGCCGGTGGTGGTGCCGCCGTGCGTGGCGATCGTCGCCGCCGGCCGCGGCCGCCACCAGTTGGTGCCGGTGATGGGCGGCATCGAGACGCACAAGGTGATCCCGCTGTCGCTGACCTTCGACCACCGCGCCTGCACCGGCGGCGAGGCGGCGCGCTTCCTGCGCGCGATGCTGGACGACCTGGCGCTGCCGCAGTAACGAACGCACCTTCAGCGCCAAGGCACGCACGGAGAAATGCGGAACGACGCCGAGCGGACGGAGAAATCTCGGCGCAGTCGAGGTCTCGCGCCCGCGCGGTGGCCGCCGGGTGGGGATGCAGGCGCCGACCGGCCACCGCTTCTGCGTGGCGCGTCCGCAACGCCCGGCGTTCCCGGCCGGCGCGGACCGCCGGGACTGAGCATCGCCCCAGGCCGACGCAAGCGACAACCGCGTTCGATCGTCATCCCCGCGCAAGCGGGGATCCCGTGCCTTTCGATGCCATGCCCGCAAAGTCGTTGATGCCCGCCTTCGCGGGCATGGCGGCTTATCCGGCGTCACCCTGCGCCGCGACGATGCGGTCGCGGCCCTCGCGCTTGGCGCGGTACAGCGCCCGGTCGGCGCGCTCCATCACCGCATCCAGATCATCCGCGCCGATGCTTCCGGCGGCCACGCCGATCGAGACGGTGAAGGCGCAGGGCGCGTCGATCCGCGCGATCGCCTCGCGCAGGCGCTCGGCCATGCGCCGCGCGCCGTCCAGATCGGCGCCGGGCAGGAAGGCGACGAACTCCTCGCCGCCGTGACGGCCGGCCACGTCCTGGCCGCGCACGCAGCCGCGGATGGCCTGGCCGAGCCGGCGGATCACCTCGTCGCCGACGGCGTGGCCGTGACTGTCGTTGATGCGCTTGAAGTGATCGATGTCGATGACGACCACGGCGAAGCGCCCCATCGCATCGAACTCGCCGCGCCTGAAACGCTCGCGCAGATCCTCCAGCGCGCGCCGGTTGGGCAGGCCGCTCAGGGCATCCTGCCGCGCCTCGCGCAGCAGCTTGACGTTGGCCGACACCAGCTCGCGCTGGAAAGTGCGCAGCTCGTTTTCCAGCGCCTGGCGCGCGCGCCGGCTCTCGGCCAGTTCCGTACGCAGGCGCTGCAGCTCGGTCGAAGCCAGCGCCTGCCGCGCCAGCGCCGCCAGCAGGTCGAGCTGCCGGGCATCGAGGCTGCGCGGGGTGTGGTCGAAGACCCACAGGGTGCCGGCGGAAACGCCGCCGTCGGCAAGCGCGACGCCGGCGCACAGGTGCAACGGCGTGCCCGGCAGGGCGGTGGCGACCAGTGCCGGCAGCTCATGCTGGCGCACCCGCGCGCAGCGTGCCGCGATGCGTGCCGCCTGCCCGGACGAGAGCCCGGCGCTGCCGGCGATCCGCACGCCCTGCGCCTCGCCCAGCGCGATCACCGCCACCGGCGCGGCGCACAGCGCGGCCGCCAGCCGCGCCAGATCGTCGAAGGCGCCAGCGAACGGCGCACTGCCCGCACGACAAGGGACGGGCGGCTGCGGCGCGGCGCTCCCCGCGCGGCGGTCGCCCGCCGTGTGCAGCACCCGCATGCCATGCCTTGCGTTCCCGTCGGCCACGATGTCCCCCGCCGTTCCCGGACACGGAAGTTATCGGCCGCCGGCGGCGGAACTCAAATCGCCCGCAGCCAGCGCGCCCGCAGCGGCCAGGCCAGACCCAGCACGGCGAGGAAGGCGCCGTAGGCGACCAGGCAGGCCAACACCTGCTTCCAGATCGCGCCGGCCTCGGGGCTGGCGCCGAGGTAGCCCCAGCGCATGCCGAGGAAGCTCAGCACGGCGGCCGCGAGCAGCACGGCGACATCGAAACCGCGCCGGGCGGCATGGCGCGGCTGGCGCGGGAACAGCCAGAACAGCGCGCCGAGCACGGCGAACCAGGGCAGGAACAGGATCAGGGCGAGGTAGGGCACGTGAGGCGAGAAGCGAGTGAGAAGAGTGAGGAGTGAGTGAAAGCAGTGTGGGGTGAGCGGTGAGCGGTGAGCGGAAGATCTGCACGCAGGCGTCATGCCGCGAAAGCGGGAATCCAGCGCCTCCCGGTCGCCGATAGTGCGCACCGGGTCCCCGCTTTCGCGGGGACGTTGGTTTCTCCTCAACCTTCGACGACCGCCAGCGCGACCAGTGCGGCGTGCACGTCGTCCAGATGCACGCCGTCGCCGAGCTCGCCGATGGCCGCGCCGTCGACGTGCACCGCCTCGCCCTGCAACGACAGCACCGCGTCGCCGCGCTTGAGCCGCGCGATCAGCTGGCCGGCCTCCCTGGGCGCGGCGAAGCCCGCGCTCTGCAGCAGCAGCCGCCCCTCGCCGTCGATCAGCTTGAAGTGGAAGCGGCCGTCACGCTCGCGGTACTGCTTGAACTGCGGCGGCTTCGCCGCTTCGGTCTTGTCCGCCGCAGGCGTCGCGGCGCGCGCGATGTCGCGGAAACTGCGCAGGCCCACCGCCGCGCGCAGCTCGGCGAGCAGCGGGATGGCGACGGCGCGCGCCTTGGCTGCGCCGGTCTGCAGGATGTCCTCGATGTCGGCCGGGCGCGCCATCAGCGCGTCGTACTTCTCGCGCAGCGGCGCGATGTCGCGCTCGATGCGCTCGAACAGGCGCTGCTTGGCCTCGCCCCAGGCCAGACCCGCGCGCAGATCGGCGGCGAAGGCCGCGCTCTCGTCGGCTTCGGCGAAGGCCTGGAAGAGCGTGAACAGGGCCGTGCCCTCGGGCTCCTTCGGCTCGCCCGGCGCGCGCGAGTCGGTGACGATCCTCAGGATCGCCTCTTTCAAACGCTTGGCGCCGCCCTCGAACAGCGGGATGGTGTTGTCGTAGCTCTTGGACATCTTGCGGCCGTCGAGGCCGGGCAGCGTGGCCACCGCCTCGTCGATCACCGCCTCCGGCAGCACGAAGAATTCGCGGCCGTTGCCGAACAGGTGGTTGAAGCGCTGGCCGATGTCGCGCGCCATCTCGATGTGCTGCACCTGGTCGCGCCCCACCGGCACCTTGTGGGCGTTGAACATCAGGATGTCGGCGGCCATCAGCACCGGGTAGCAGAACAGGCCCATGGTGACGCCGGCATCCGGATCCTGGCCGATCGCCTGGTTGGCGTCGGTGGCCGCCTTGTAGGCATGGGCGCGGTTCATCAGGCCCTTGGCGGTGACGCAGGTCAGCAGCCAGGTCAGCTCGGTGATCTCGGGAATGTCCGACTGCCGGTAGAACACCACGCGCTCGGGATCCAGGCCGGCCGCCAGCCAGGTGGCGGCGATCTCCAGCCGCGAACGCGCGATCCGCGCCGGGTCGTCGCATTTGATCAGAGCGTGGTAGTCGGCGAGGAAGAAGAAACTCTCCACGTCGTCGGCGCGGCTGGCGGCGATCGCCGGGCGGATCGCGCCGACGTAGTTGCCCAGGTGCGGGGTGCCGGTGGTGGTGATGCCGGTGAGGACGCGGGTCTTGGCGCTCATGCGCGACGGGTATTCCATGGCGGGCCGGGCAGTTTACCGCCGGTCGGGCCGCTGGCGGGATCGGGGGGCGCGCTCCCGGCCCGCGCGGCTGCTCACGCCCGCATCAGCGTCGACTTGCCGAACAGGCTCTCGACCAGGTCGACGGCCAGTTCGGCGGTCTGGTTGTGATGGTCGAAGGCGGGATTGAGTTCGACGATGTCCAGCGAGCCGAGCCGGCCGGTGTCGGCGATCATCTCCATCACCAGCTGCGCCTCGCGGTAGGTCGGCCCGCCCTTGACCGTGGTGCCGACGCCCGGCGCGATGCTCGGGTCGAGGAAGTCGACATCGAAGCTGACGTGCAGATGGGTGTCCCCGTCGACGCCGTCCAGCGCCTCCTCCATCGCCCGGCGCATGCCGAACTCGTCGATGTGGCGCATGTCGTAGATGTCCAGGCCGACGTCGTGCACCAGCTTCTTCTCGCCCGGATCGACCGAGCGGATGCCGATCTGGCGGATCTGCGCGGGATCCAGCGCCGGCGCCGTGCCGCCCAGATGGGTGAGCTCGCGCGGGCCGTGACCGCACAGGCAGGCCACCGGCATGCCGTGGACGTTGCCTGAAGGCGTGATGGTGCTGGTGTTGAAGTCGGCATGGGCGTCCAGCCACAGTACCCGCAGCTTGCGGCCGGCCTGGCGGCAATGCGCCGCCACCGCGGTGATCGAGCCCACCGCCAGGCAGTGGTCGCCGCCGAGCAGGACCGGCAGCCGCCCCTGCGCGAGCTCGGCGCCGACGGCCTCCATCACCGCCCGGTTCCAGGCCACCACCTCGGCCAGGTGGCGGTAGCCGTCCACCGGCGGCAACCAGGGGTTGTGCGGCCCGCTCAGGTTGCCGCGGTCGACCACCTCCAGGCCGCGGGCGGCCAGGGCCTCGCCCAGCCGCGCCACGCGCAACGCCTCCGGGCCCATCGAGGCGCCACGATGGCCGGCGCCGATGTCGGTCGGCGCGCCGATCAGGGAAACGGGTGGAAAGCGCTGCATGGAACGTCCTCGTCGCGACAGGGATCGGCCGAATGATAACGGCCGGCAATCCCGAGCGGCCGCTGGCCATGCCGGCCCGGCACCGCATAGTCGCGTATAGTCGCGCCCGTGACCCCATCTCCTCCCCGCACGGATCGGGCACGGGCCGATGCCCGCGGACGCGGCGTCGGGCTGCGCCTGTGGCTCGGCCTGAGTTACGGCGCCCTGACCGTGGTGCTGGCGGTCGCCCTCGCCCTGCTGATCGACCACCGCGCCGCCCAGCAGTTGCGCCAGGAAGTCGGTGCGCGACAGGCGGCACACGCGCGCCACCTCGCCGCCCGGTTCGATGCCGGCCTGAGCGCGCGCATCGAGGAACTCCAGCTGCTGGCGATACTGCCCGCGCTGCGCGATCCGAGCCTGAACCGGGAGACCGCGCAGGCACTGCTCGACCGGCTGCGCCACAACGTGCCCGACTATGCCTGGCTCGGTTTCGCCGATGCCGGGGGTCGCGTGCTGCTGGCCGCCGGCGGCCCGTTCGAAGGCGACGACGTGTCCGGCCTCGACTGGTTCCTCGCCGCCCGCGACGGCCTGTACCTGGGCAAGGTGCGCGACCGTCCGGCACCCACCGGCCCGCCCGATGCCCGGGCCGGCGCGCCGGAACGCTTCCTCGACATCGCCATGCCGGTCCACGGCAGCGACGGCCGGCTGCTGGGCGTGCTCGCCGCCTACCTGTCCTGGGACTGGGCGGAACGACAGCACGCGGAGCTGAACCGGACCGTCGCCGGTCAGGATCCGGCCGAGGTCATACTGACCGACAGCGAGGGCCGCGTCCTGCTCGGTCCCGAGCCCCTGCTCGGTCGGCAACTCGACAGCGAGGGCATGCGCACCCTGACCCGTGCCGGCAGCGGCCATCTCGACGAGGTCTGGCCGGGCGGCGGCCGCTACCTCACCGGTTACGCGCGCAGCGCGCACCTGGGCTGGGGCGTGCTGGTGCGGATACCCCATTCGCATGCGGTCTCCGGCGTGACCGCCCTGCGCATCGAGATCCTGCGTGCGGCGCTGGCGCTGATCCTGCTTTCGGTGCTGGCCGCCATCGCGATGGCCCGCCGCATCGGCGCCCCGCTGCACGCCCTGGCCGAGGCCGCCGCGCGCCTGCGCGCGCACGAGTCGGGCGCACGCCTGCCGCCGGCCAGCGGCTACCGCGAGGCGCGGCAGCTGACCGAGGCGTTGTCCGGCCTGGTCGACGACCTGACCGCGCGCGAGCGCGAACTGCGCGAGCTGGCCGAGAGCCTGGAGCAGCGCGTCGAACTGCGCACCCGCGAATTGAGCCTGGCCAATGCCGAGCTGGAGCGGCTGACGATCACCGACCCGCTGACCGGCCTGAGCAACCGCCGCCACTTCGACGAACAGTACGCACTGGAGGTCGAGCGCGCCCGCCGCCAGCGCCGCCCGCTGGCGCTGATGCTGATCGACATCGACCACTTCAAGCAGATCAACGACCAGCTCGGCCACCCGGTCGGCGACCACGTGCTGTGCACGGTGGCGCAGCTGCTCGACCAGGCGATCCGCCCCAACGACCTGATCGCCCGCGTCGGCGGCGAGGAGTTCGCCGTCGTCGCCATGGACATCGGCCCCGAGCACGCCACCGAACTGGCCGAGCGCCTGCGTGCGAAGATCGAGGCATGCAGCCCGATCGACATCGGCCGGGGCCAGGTGGAGGTCAGCATCAGCGTCGGCGTGTCCGTCCTGCTTCCCGGGCCACTGTCGGGCGACACCGTGGAACGCATCGCCGGCACCCTCTACGCGCAGGCCGACATGGCGCTGTATCGCGCCAAGCGCGCCGGTCGCAACCGGGTGATGTTCGCCCAGGAGTGAAGCCTCGCACCCATGCGGCGACACGCCGGCCGCGGCAGGGCGGCCGCCGCTCCCGCATCAATCGCAGCAGCGCCCCTGCCGCTGGACCGGCGGGCACGGCACCGTGCCGTACGAACAGAACACACAGCAGTCGCCCGGCTCGGGCCGCAGCAGGGCCTGGCAGGCCGGGCAATCGTAGAAGTACTGGCAGGCCGTGGTCGGCATGGTCTCGGTCACGCGGTGACCGCAGGCCGGACAGGTCAGCGTGCTTTGCAGTTGCAGCTCAATCATCGCGTTCGCTCACGTGGGCAGGAAAGCCGGCATCGGTCACCGCCTTCACGATGGCGGGCACATCGGCCCGCTGCGGATCGAAGACGACGGCCACGGTTCCGGCGCGCGGATCGACGACGACCTCCCCCACGCCCTCCAGTCTCGCGAGCGCCTTCTGGATCGTGATGCCGCACGCCGGGCAGGTCATGTTCCGCACCGACAGCACGACGCGTTCGGGCGTGGCGGCGGCGGCGAGCGCGAGCCATCCGGCCAGGACGGCAGCCACGACACGTTTGCGCATGTTCCACCTCCTACAGCAGCCAACCCACGTAATACGGAAACAGCAACAGCAACGCGACCAGCGCCGCCGCCACCCACAGCCAACGCCGACGTCGGCGCAGTCGCCGCGGATCGACGCAGTCCACGTCGGCGCTGCAACGCGGCGCGCGTGCGTAAGCCACCCGGAACGCCCAGCCCAGGCACAGCAGCGCGACGACGCTCAGCCCGGGGCGAAAAGTCTCGAACGCGGTGAGGCTGGCGACCCATGCGCCACCGATACCCAGCAGCACCAGCACGAGCGGTACGACACAGCAGACCGAGGCCGCGGCCGCGGCGAGGAGCGCCGCCCCCAGCGCCGGCCACTGTGAACGGGACGAAGTCGGCTTCATGGCGCTATGCTGGACTCCGTACCCGAGTACGGAGTCAAGTCATGGCCGCCAAGCCGTTCAGCATCGGCCGCCTGGCCGCGGCCGCAGGCGTGCATGTCGAGACCGTGCGCTACTACCAGCGCCGTGGTCTGCTCGACCAACCGGTCCGCCCGCTCGGCGGCATTCGCCGCTATGGTCCGGCGGATCTGGAGCGGCTGCGGTTCATCCGTCGCGCCAAGGCGATGGGGTTCAGCCTCGACGAGATCGCGGATCTGTCGAAGATCGCCGGGCATCGCGCCTGCGAGCGGACACGGCGCCTGACCGAACACAAGCTGGCACAGGTACGCGAGCGCCTGGAAGCGCTGCGCCGACTGGAAGCCGAGCTGGTGCGGCTGGTCGCGGCATGCTCCCGTCATGACGGCGACGAATGCCCGACGCTCGGCCTGCTCGCCGACGCCGTCGGCAAGCCCGCGGGCCGGCACCGTCGCCCGCCACGCCCGATCGACGCCTGCCCGGCCGGCCGGTAGGGAGAGCCCGGCGCACTGGCCGGGCCCGCGGTCGCGTTCGACCTGGTGCCGGCACCCAGACTCGAACTGGGGACCTACCGCTTACAAGGCGGTTGCTCTACCGACTGAGCTATACCGGCATGGCGGGCATTGTAGTGGATGCCGGGGTGGTGGCGCCGCTCAGCGGCAGGCGACGTCGCGCGCCTCGCTGCCGGGCCAGGGGCGCAGCAGCTCGCGCACGTCGAAGTCTTCCGGCACGGCAGCGTCCAGCCACCACTGCGCGCTTTCCTCGGTGCGCGGCTCCAGCCGTGGCTCGAAACCGAGCGCGCGCACTTCCTCGCGCCGCCGCTCGGCATTGGCGAGGTCGCGGAACAGGCCGAGCGAGATGGTGTTCTGCTCGTCGCCGGCGGCGACCACGTAGTAGTCGTTCAGGCCGCGCGCGGCCAGCTGGCGCGCCGTCTCCAACGCCTGCTGCCGGCTCGCCGATGCCGGCAGGAACACGCGGTAGCCGCGCAACTGCGCGCTGCGCGTCTCGCGCAACTGCAGATGGCCGGCGACCGGCTGCAGCGCGTTCATCACCCGGCGCAGATCGGCCGGACTCGGGAACGGACCCAGGGTGAGGCAGCGCGGCGTGGCCGACAGCGGCTCGGGCGGCGAGTCCGGTTCGGCCTCGATCGCCGGCGCCGACGCCAGCTCGGCCTCGCCGAGCAGCACCAGCGCCGGCACGCCGGGATCGGTGGGCGCGGGGACGGGCGTCTCGGCCTGCGGGCGCAGCCACCACCAGCCGGCGACGGCGAGGTTCATGGCGAACAGCAGGACGAACAGCAGGCGGACGAGCATCCGGGAATTCTAGCCGGTCACGGCGGCACGGACGGCCAGCCCTTCCAGCACCAGATCGGGCGCGGCCTCGGCCGGCACGCGCAGCGCGGCCAGCAGCGAGTCGCCGCCGCCGCCGGCAATCAGCAGCGCCGGCGTCGTGCCCAGGCATTCGCTGGCGCGGGCGTGACTGCGTTCGATCAATCCGAGCGCGGCGCCGACCGTGCCGCCGGCCAGCGCGTCCTCGGTGCAGCGCGCGAAATCCACCCGCTCGCCGCCCGCCACATCCAGCGCCGGCACGCGCGAGGCCAACATTTCGCGCATCAGCGCCGGCGACGGTGCGATCAGGCCGCCAAGGTGCTCGCCATCGGCCAGCAGGTCGACAGTGAGCGCGGTGCCGACGCCGACGATCAGCCACGGCCCGGGCCCGCGCCGGTGCGCGCCGAGCAGGGCCAGAAAGCGATCCACCCCCAGCCGCGCCGGCTCGGCGTAGGCGATGCGCAGACCGGCGAACTCGCTTTGCGTGTGCACGCGCTCGCAGGGCACCCCGTGGCGGGCGGCCAGGGCAGCGACGCGGGCGGCCAGGTCCTCGCCGGCGACGCTGGCGAGCAGCGCACGTTCGGCGCGCGGCAGCTCGGCCAGGCACGCATCGAGTGCGTGCTCGAAGCCGGGCTCGCCATGCGCCAGCGCGCCGTGCTCACGCAGGCCGCCGTCGTCGAAGCGCGCCCACTTCAGGCGGGTGTTGCCGAGGTCGAAGAGCCAGGTCACGGGAATCGGGAATCGGGAATCGGGAATCGGGAATCGGGAATCGGGACGAGCTTCATGGAGTGGATGCCGCGCACGCAAGCGCCCGACGCGAATGCCGGCCAGGCGCTACTCCGTGGCGCCCGCGCGCAGGCTGACTTCGCCGCTGTGATAGACGCGCTCGCCACCGTCGCCATGGCGCACGCGCAGGCCACCGTCGGCGGCGATGCCGAGCGCGACCCCCTCGCGGACGGCATCGCCGAGCAGCAGGCGTACTTCACGGCCGGCGAAGGCGTCCAGCGCCGCCCAGCGCGGCAGGAACGGCGCCAGCCCGTCGCGGGCGAAATCGTCCAGCGCCGGCCACAGCGACGCCAGCAGCGCCGCCGCCAGCGCGTTGCGGTCGGGCACGGCCGCCGGCCGCAGCGCCGTCAGATCGGTCCAGGGCTGGTCGATGGCCTGTGCCGCGGCGCGCGGCATGCGCACATTCAGGCCGAGGCCGATCACCGCCTGGATCGGGCCGCCGACTTCGCCGCCCAGCTCGATCAGGATGCCGCCGAGCTTGCGTCCGTCGGCAAGCAGGTCGTTCGGCCATTTCAGCGCGACCGCCCCGTATCCGAGCCTGCGCAGCGCCTCGGCCACGGCGATGCCGACCACCAGGCTCAGCCCACCCAGCGCGGCCACGCCGCCATCGAAACGGCGATGCAGCGAGAGGTAGAGGTTTGCCGCCAGCGGCGAAGCCCAATGGCGTCCGCGCCGGCCGCGACCGCCACGCTGGCGCTCGGCGAACAGCGCCAGGCCATCGGGGCAGTCCGCGCCGCGACGGATCAGCTCGGCGTTGGTGGAGTCGATCTCCCACACCACCTCCGGCACCGGCCAACGTGCCCGCAGCGATGGCGGCAGCAGCGCGGCAATGCGACCGGCGTCGAGCAAGGTCACCGGCGCGGCCAGCGCGTAGCCGCGCCCGGTCCGGGCCTCGATCTCGACGCCGTCGGCACGCAGGGCCTCGATGCGCTTCCACACCGCCGCGCGGGTGAGGCCCAGCTCCTTCGCCAGCGCCGCGCCCGAGCACGGCCCCTGCGCGAGTCGCGCGAGCAGATCGCGATCGCTCACGCCGGGCGTTTCCCGAACAGCCGCGCCAGCACCCGCGCGCGCTCGAAGCGGTGCTCGTTGCCGGCGCGCAGCCGCGCCAGGTTGGCACGGTGGGTGAAGGCGATGAACGCCGCCACCGCCAGCGCGAAGGCCAGCCGTGTGCCGTCCGCGCCGATGGCGAAGGCGAACGCGGGCAGTGCGGCCGCCGCCAGGATCGTCGCCAGGCCGACATAGCCGGTGATGGTCAGGCACAGCAGCCACACCGCCAGCAGCGGCAGCACAGCCAGCGGCCACAGCACCAGCAGGCCACCGACCAGGGTGCCGGCGCCCTTGCCGCCGCGGAACCCGTGGAAGACCGGCCACACATGACCGGCGACCGCGGCGAGCACGGCCAGATACGCCACGTCGGCATCGCCCGCGAAGCGCCGCGCCAGCCAGGCGGCGAGCACGCCCTTGCCGACGTCGACCAGCACCGTACCCAGCGCGAACCGCCAGCCCTGCGTGCGCAAGGCATTGGTGCCGCCGGCATTGCCGCTGCCCTGGGTGCGGATGTCGACGCCGCGCAGGCGGCCGAGCAGCAGGCTGCCCGACAGCGAGCCGAGCAGGTAGGCGGCGAGGATCAAAACCAGTGCGGTGATCATCCCGCGATTATGGGGCGCGTGGGCGACGGCGCACCACAGCAGTCACGCCACGGCTGCACCGTCGATGCTGCCAGGTCAATGCCCCGCCACCGGCTGCACCGACACCACCAGCGCGCCCGGGCCGGCATGGGCGCCGACGGCGGGGCCGGTCTCGACCAGCCAGCCCTCGGCGCAGTCGAGCCGCGCGCGCAATGCGTCGAGCAGCGCCTGGCCGTCGGCGGCACTGTCGCAGTGGCCGACGATCAGCCGGCAGCGCGTCCGCGGCAGCCGCCTGGCCAGATAGTCGGCGAAGCGCTCGGGCACGCGATGGCGGCCGAACAGCGCGCCGGCCACGCCGAGCCGGCCGTCCGGCCTCACCTTGGCCACCGGCGTCATGCCCAGCCCCTCGATCAACGGCTTGGCCCAGCGCGGCACGCGGCCGCCACGCACGCCATGGCTGAGGTCGCGGGCGATGGCCCAGGTGAGCGTCAACGGACGCAGGCGTTCGAGCTCGGCGACGATCTCGTCGGAGGCGGCGCCCTCCTGCGCCAGCTCGGCGGCGCGGATCGCCAGCAGCGCCTGGCCGCCGGCGGCGTTGGCACTGTCGAAGACATGGCTGCGCGCGGCATCGACGCGTGCGGCGGCGGTTTCGGCCGACTGCAAGGTGCCCGAGACCGCGCGCGACAGGCCGACGTAAACCAGCGCCGGGTGGTGCGACAGCAGGAACTCGAACTGGCGACGGAAATCGCCCGGCGGTGGCTGGCTGGTGCGCGGCAGCACCGACTCGCCGCGCAGTTTCGCGTAGAACTCGCCCGGGCTGAGGCTGACCTTGTCGAGGTAGTCGCGTTCGCCGAAATTGATCCGCAACGGCACGACGTGGATGTGCAGGCGCTCGGCCAGCCCGGCCGGCAGATCGGCGGAGCTGTCGGTGACGATCGCCACGCCCTCGCCCTCGGACGCGACGGCGCGCTGCTGCGCCAGCATGTCGTCGGCCTTGCAGCCTTCGACGCGGCCGAAGCGCGCGCAGACCTCGAACAGCCGCTGCGGGTCGGCCACGTGCGCGTGCAGGCGCACGCGCGCCGCCGAACCGGCCACCACCACGCAGCTCGCGCCGAGCGCGAGCACCTCGGCACGCAGCCCCTCGCGGTCGATCGGCGCGGCGACCGCATCGCCCAGCAGCAGGCACTCGCTGCACCAGCGATGGTCGGGGTCCCCGCAGGCCTCGCGATGCGCGCTCTGAGCCTCGAAGTCGGCCGCGATGTCGGCCTCGGCGTCGGCCGCCGCCACCCGCCGCGAGGCGATGAACTCGGCGATGCCTTCGAGCAGATCGACGAAGCCCTGCGCGCCGGCATCGACCACACCGGCCTTCTGCAACACGGCCAGCTGCTTCGGCGTGTTCGCCAGCGCCGTGCGGGTCCGCTCCAGTGCGCCACCGAACCACTCGCGCAGATCGTCGTGGGTATGCTCCAGCGCCTCGGCGAAGGCGTGGATGACACTCAGGATGGTGCCCTCGCGCGGCTCGCTCAGTGCCGCGCGGGCCGAGTGCGCGCCCTTGCGCACCGCCAGGCTGAGCGTGCGGGTGTCCAGTGCGACCGTGTCGCGGCCGACCGCCTCGGCGACCCCCTGCAGGAACTGCGCGAGGATGGCGCCGGAATTGCCGCGCGCGCCGTCGATGGCGTCCTCGCCGACCCGCCCGAGCAGCTCGCCCGGCGAGCCGGCAGGCCGGCTGAGCGCGCCGCCGAGCACGTGGCCGAGGGTGAAGGCGAGGTTGCTGCCGGTGTCGCCATCGGGCACCGGAAAGACGTTGATCCGGTTCAGCGTCTCGCGGTGGGCGATCACCTTGCGCGCGCCGGCGATCAGGGCCCGGCGCAAGGCCGGGGCGGAAATGCGCCGCGGCAGCGGCCGGGCGGAATCGAGCTGGGCGTTCATGCCCGCCGGAGTCTGCACCAGTCGATCCGATCCGCCATGCTGCAGCGCAGCGTGAGCGGCCCGCGCCATGACGTGCGCCGGCTGCGGCAAACGGTGACGGGGCCGGCACCCCGGCCGGGGAATGCGGCTAGAATGGGCATTGCCCGACGCCGGCCCTGCCCGACGCCCTGCCGACCGGTGTTCCCGAGGATCGCGCCATGAGACTGCTGCTGCCGTTCGCCCTGCTGCTGTGCTTCCTCCCCAGCGCCCACGCGCTGGAGAACGCGCGCCTGTCCCCGGACGGCGCCAGCGAGGGCTGCCCGGTCACCCAGGGCGAGGGCCAGAACGCCAATCCGGCGCCGGCCGCCCGCGAAGACGCCACCGACGCCGCCGCGACCGCGCCGGCGCGTGGCCCGGGCGATCCGATGCAGCCCCCGTCCAAGCCGCAACGCAGCCCGGCCCGCTGGCAGAGCCTGCTGCCGGGAATGTTCCGCTGAACACCCGCCGGCGCTTGCCTCGCCGACGCGACGCCCGCACCCTGCGGGCATGATCTCCCTGCTGCGACGCCTGCGCCGCGCCTTCGCGCCCGAGCCCGTCCATCTGGACGACGCCGAGTGGTCGCGCGTGGTCGCGCGCGTGCCCTGGGCGGCCGCGCTCGACCCGGCGCGGCGCGAGCGCCTGCGCGCGCTGGTCGGCCGCTTCCTGCGCGACAAGGCCATCGTCCCGGCCGGTGACTTCGCCATCGACGCCCACCAGGCCCACGTGCTGGCGGCGCTGTGCTGCCTGCCGGTGCTCGAATTCGGCTACGGCGGCCTGGCCGGCTGGTCCGAGCTGATCCTCTACCCGGACACCTTCCGTGCCCACCGCAGCCATTTCGACGAACACACCGGCGTGCTCACCGAGGGCGAGGAGGAGCTGGCCGGCGAAGCCTGGGACCGTGGCCCGGTGATCCTGTCCTGGGGCGACATCGAGGCCGACCTGGCCGAGCCGGACGCCGGCTTCAACGTCGCCGCCCACGAGATCGCCCACAAGCTGGACGTGCTCGACGGCGTGATGGACGGCACCCCGCCGCTGCCGCGCGACTGGCAGCGCAAGTGGGCGCGCGACTTCCAGGCCGCCTACGACGCGCTGTGCGAGGACCTCGACCACGAGCGCGAACCGGCCATCGACGCCTACGCCGCCAGCGCGCCGGAAGAGTTCTTCGCGGTCTGCACCGAATACCACTTCTCCGCGCCGCAGGTGCTGGCCGACGCCATGCCGGCCGTCGCGGCGCACCTGGAGCGCTTCTACGGCCCCTCGCCGTTCCGTTCGCGCGCGGCCTGAGCGCCTGGAAAGCACGCACGGAGAACGCGGAGAAAACGCTGGAGAAAGCGGAGGAAATCCCTGATCGTCTCCGCGCTCCCCCCGTTTTTCTCCGTCGTCTCCGTGCGTGCTTTCGCTGTTGAGGCCGACGAAGCCCCGCGCGCCCTACAACCCGGGCGGGAAGTACAGCCGGAAGCGCGCGCCGCCGAGCTCCTCCGAACGGGTCACACTCAATTCGCCGCGGTAGGCGCGGACGATGTCCTGCACGATGGCCAGGCCGATACCGTGACCCTGCACCCGCTCGTCGCCGCGCACACCGCGCTGCAGCAGGCGCTCGACCTGGTCCGGCGGAATGCCCGGGCCGTCGTCCTCGACCACCAGCTCCAGCCCGGCGCGGCGATGCGCCGGATCGGGGTGGCTGGCGACCGTCAGCACCACCCGGTGCGAGGCCCACTTGAAGGCGTTCTCCAGCAGGTTGCCGAGCAGTTCCATCAGGTCGCCCTCCTCGCCGTGGAAGCGGGCGGCGGCGTCGATCTCGAATTCGCACAGCACACCCTTTGCCGCGTAGATCTTCTCCAGGCTGCGCACGATCTCCTCGGCGCGACCGGCGATCTCCAGCGGCGCGGCGAACAGCTGGTGGCCGGTGGTCGCGGCGCGCGAGAGCTGGTAGGAGACGATGTCGTTCATCCGCTGCACCTGGAGCCTCACCTCCTCGCGCAGCTCGGCCTCGCCGGCGCCGTTCTCCAGCCGTGAGCGCAGCACCGCCAGCGGCGTCTTCAGGCTGTGGGCGAGATCGGACAGGGTGTTGCGGTAGCGGTCCAGGTGCTCGCGCTCGCTGCGCACCAGAGCATTGATCGAGCCGGTCAGCGGCTCCAGTTCGCGGGGGTGGCGGCCGGACAGGCGCTCGGCCTCGCCGCGCTGCACCCGGCCCAGCTCGCGCTCGACCCGGCGCAACGGCAGCAGGCTCCATTGCAACACCAGCACCTGCACCAGCAGCAGCAGCAGCGCCGCACCACCCAGGTAGCGCCACAGCGCCTGCCGGAACACGGCGATCTGCTCGCCGACCACGCGCGCGTCCTCGAAGACGAAGAAGGTGAAGGCGTGCTCGCCCTGCTCCCAGAAGATGCCGAGCGCATAGCGGTACACCGGCTGTCCGCCGGCGCCGCCGTTCTCGCCCTCGCTCTGGCTGGCCAGCGGGCCCTCGAAACGCTCGACGCCGGGGTCGAGCGCGAGATCGAGCGGCAGCGTCTGGCCGAGCGCCGACGGCGCCTGCCATTCGATGGTGTCGCCGATCACCGCCGCGTACAGGCCGCTGCCGGGGCGGTTGAAGCGCGGGTCGGGCGGCACCTCGGGCGGCAGCAGGATGCCGCCGCGGGTGATGTCCATGCCGCCGAGGTAGGCCAGGGCGTAGCTGCGCAGCCGGTCCTGCAGACCGCTCTGCGCGGTTTCGGTGAAGGCGCGGTCGAGTGCGTAGCCGGTCAGGCCGAGAAAGGCGATCAGGCCCAGACTGGCGGCCAGCAGCTGGCGCGCCTGCAGCGAGATGGCCCGCCAGCGCCAGCGCATCCGTGCGCCTTATTCGTTGCGCGGGATGGCGAAGCGGTAGCCGCGGCCGCGCACGGTCTCGATCGGCTTGATCTGCCCTTCCGGGTCGAGCTTCTTGCGCAGGCGGCCGATGAAGACCTCGAGCACGTTGGAGTCGCGGTCGAAATCCTGCTGGTAGATGTGCTCGGTGAGATCGGCCTTGGAGACCAGCTCGCCGGCGTGCAGCATCAGGTACTCCAGCACCTTGTACTCGTAGCTGGTCAGGTCCACCGGGTCGCCGTTGACGCTGACCGACTGGGCAGCCAGGTCGAGCGTGATCGGCCCGCATTCCAGGGTCGGCTTGCTCCAGCCGGCGGCCCGGCGCAGCAGGGCGTTCAGCCGTGCCAGCAGTTCCTCGACGTGGAACGGCTTGACCAGATAGTCGTCGGCGCCGGCCTTCAGGCCCTCGACCTTGTCCTGCCAGCTGGAGCGGGCGGTGAGGATCAGGATCGGGAACTTGCGCTGCTCGGCGCGCAGGTTGCGGACCAGTTCCATGCCGGACATCTTCGGCAGGCCAAGGTCGATGATGGCTACGTCGAACGGCACCTCGCGGCCGAGGTACAGGCCCTCTTCGCCGTCCTGGGCTGCATCCACGGCGTAGCCTTCGCGCTTGAGGCGCGCGGCCAGGGTTTCACGCAGCGGGGCTTCGTCCTCGACCAGCAGGATGCGCATGGGCGTTCTCCTTGCAGCGGTCCGGCGGGCGGCCGGATCAGTAGTCCATGCCGTCGTCGCGCTCGCGGCGGCGGCGGTCGTCGTCGTCGCGGCCGCGCCGCGCATCGTCGTGCAGCACGCGCACACGGCCTTCCGGCGTCAGCACCTTCACCCGGTTGACCTCGCCGCCGCGCACGCGTTCGGCCTTCAGCACCTGGCCGCCGGTCTCGCGCTCGGCGCGGCGCACCGCCTCGGGCAGGCCACGGTCGATCTGCCGCGCCGGCGGGTCCTCGGCGGCCACGACGCCGGCGCCGAGCAGCAGCGCGGCGGCAAGCAGCATTTGGCGGATGTCCAGTCGCATGGGCGGGATGTTAACGGCCAAACCGACGGCGGGATAGCCGTCATGCGCCGGAAGTCTGGGGGCCCGGGGGTGAATCCGGGCTTAAATGAACCGGGCGCGGCTCAGGCGCCAGACAGCTTGGTGCAGCGTGAGGCCGCGCTGCGGGAGCGGCGTCAGAAAATCTCGCCCACGCAGCAGCGCAGGCTGCCGCCGGCCTTCTCGATCTCGTCCAGCGGCACCGTCGCCAGCGCGAAGCCGGCGACCTCGAACGCGCGCCGGGTGGCCGGCACCAGCGCGTCGGCCGCGGCCTCGCTCATCCACACCCGGGTTTCGGACAGCGCGATGCAGTTGCCGGCGAAGCCGGTTTTCTCCTCGCGCGAGAGCGTCACCGTGTGCGGATACAGCCTGGCCAGCGCCGCCGGCACGGCCGGGTCGGCGAAGCCGTCCGGCGCGATCGCCAGCGCGCGGCCGGCCAGCGCGCTCATCACCACGTTGGCGTGGTACTCGCCCGGCGCCAGCGCGAACATCAGCGTGGCGCGCAGGCCGAAGGCGGCATGCATCGCCGCCGCGCCGGTCTCGTCGCAGCGCTCGGACAGCCCGCAGAAGCCGATGCCGCGTGCGCGGTCGATCACCAGCGAGCCGGTCAGCTCGCAGATGCCCGGCTGCGCGCGCAGGTCGTGCAGCGCGTAACCGAGCACGTCGCGGAAGAAGCCGACGATGTCGGCGCGCTCGGCTTCGCGCCGGCGCACCGCATGCCGCATGTGGCCGAGGATCGCCCGTCCCGCGCCGCCGACGCGGGCGGTAGCGAAGACGTTGTTGGGGAACACCGCGTCCGGCGTGTCCGCGCGGCCGGCGAAGGCCACCGTCGGCAGCGTCTCCGACAAGGCCCGCTGCAGCGCGCGGTGCTGGGCCAGCGCGCGCTGCGGGTCGACGCGCCGCGACAGGTCCATGTAGCGGTTGTCTTCGGCCGACTGCGCGGCCAGGGCGAAGCCTTCCGGCGTCACCAGGAACGCGCCGCGCGCGCAGGCCGGGCCGAGGTCCGCCGGCAGCGCACGGGCGAATGCGACGAACGCCGACGCGTCGCCGGTGAGCATGCTCAGGCCACCGCCGCGGTGGGGCGCCGGGTGTGCGCGATGGCGCGCTCGACCAGCGCCCAGTCGGCGCCGTCGCGGTGCGCGCCTTCGCTCAACACCTGCCGGAACGCGCGCCCGCCCGGCTGGCCGTGGAACAGGCCGAGCAGATGGCGGGTGATGTGCTTGAGCGCGTGGCCGGCGGCGAGGTGCCCGCGCACGTAGGCCTCCATCCCCCGCAGCAGCTCGGCGCGCGGGACGAGGTCGGCGGCGTCGCCGAACAGCGCCCGGTCGAGCCGGTGCAGCAGGTAGGGGTCGTGATAGGCCGCGCGCCCCAGCATCACGCCGTCGACGTGCGCCAAGTGCGCCAGCGCGTCCTCCACCGTGGCGATGCCGCCGTTGATCAGCACGCGCAGCGCCGGCCGCTCGCGCTTGAGCCGGTACACCCATTCGTAGCGCAGCGGCGGGATCTCGCGGTTCTCCTTTGGGCTCAGCCCCTGCAGCCAGGCCTTGCGCGCGTGCACCACGAACAATCCGCAGCCGGCCGCCGCCACCTGGTCGACGAAGGCGCGGAAGACGTCGTAGTCCTCCATCTCGTCCACGCCCAGCCGGCACTTCACCGTCACCGGGATCGCCACCCGCGCCCGCATCGCCGCCACGCAATCGGCGACCAGCGCCGGCTCCTTCATCAGGCAGGCGCCGAAGCGCCCCGCCTGCACGCGGTCGGACGGGCAGCCGACATTGAGGTTGACCTCGTCGTAGCCGAGGCCTTCCGCGATCGCCGCCGCCTCCGCCAACGCCGCCGGCTCGCTGCCGCCCAGCTGCAGCGCCAGCGGCCGCTCGGCCGGGTCGAAGCCGAGCAGCTTGGCGCGGTCGCCGCGGATCGCCGCCTGCGCGTGCACCATCTCGGTGTACAGCCGCGCGTTCGGCGACAGCAGCCGGTGGAAATAGCGGCAATGCCGGTCGGTCCACTCCATCATCGGGGCGACGCAGAGGCGGATCCGGTCCAGTGGCGGCAGGGGCGATGTCATCGGCGCATTGTAGCGACGCGGTGGCGACGGCCCGTGAACCGCGCCCGCCGCGTGCGTGTCGGCGCTTGCGCTTTATTTAATTGTCTGTTTAATTATTTTCATGGACAAACGCTCCCCACCCCGCCGCGGACGCCGCCCCGGCCGCCCGTCCGAGCCGCAGGCCGAGGCGCTGGACGCCCGCGAGCGGCTGCTCGACGCGGCGCTGGATCGCTTCGTCAAGGAGGGTATCGCCGCCAGCACCCTGCGCGCGATCGCCGATCAGGCCGGGGTCACCCCGGCGCTGCTGCACTACTACTTCGGCGACAGGCAGCAACTGGTCGAAGCGGTGATCGAGGACCGGCTGATGCCGGCGCTGGCCGGCCTGCGCGGCGCCATCGGTCAGGCCGGCGGCGACCTGCGCGCGCTGGTGCGCGGCTTCGTCGCGGCCGCCTTTGCGCTGGCCGAGACGCACCCCTGGCTGCCCCCGCTGTGGGTGCGCGAGGTGTTGAGCGAAGGCGGCGCGCTGCGCGGCCTGCTGCGCGAGCGCATCGCGCCGATGGTGCCGCTGGCGCTGGCGCAACGCTTCGCCGAGGCCCAGCGGCATGGCCGCCTCAACGCCGAGCTCGACCCGCGCCTGCTGGTGGTCTCGCTGGTCGGCCTGACCCTGTTCCCGCTCGCCGCCGCGCCGATCTGGCGCGACATCTTCGACGCCGGCGATGTCGGCCGCGAGCAATTGCTGCTGCACACCCTCGCCCTGCTGGAAAACGGGCTGGAGCTCGATCATGACGACTGAATCCGCGTCCCGCGCCCTGCCCCTGCTCGCGGCGCTGCTGCTGGCCGCCTGTGCTGGCGACGACGGCCCCCACCTGCCCGGCCAGCTCGAATACGAGCGCATCGCGGTGCCCGCCGAACTGTCCGAGCCGGTGCTGCTACTGGCCGTGCGCGAAGGCCAGCCGGTCACGGCCGGCGAGCTGCTGGCCCGGCTCGACCCGCGCCGCGCCGACGCCCGCCTGGCGCGCGCCGAAGCCGAGCTGCGCCAGCACGAGGCGCGGCTGTCGGAACTGATCCACGGCGCCCGCCCGGAAACGCTCGACGCCGCCCGCGCCGCGCTGGCGCGCGCCCAGGCCGCCGCCGATGACGCTCAGCGCGAACAGCGCCGTCTCGCCGAACTGCGCCGGCGCGAACTGATCGCCCAGGCCGAGCTCGACCGCGCCGACACCGCGCGCCGCCGCGCCGAGGCCGACGCCCGCGCCGCCGACGCGCAACTGCGCGAGCTCACCCGCGGCACCCGCGAGGAGCAATTGCACCAGGCCGAGGCCGCGGTCGCCGCCGCCCGCGCCGCCGTGGACGAGGCCCGCATCGCCCGCGAGCGGCTCGACCTGCGCGCACCGCGCGACGGCCGTGTCGACGCGCTGCCGTTCAAACCCGGCGACCAGCCGCCACCGGGCGCCGCCGTCGCCACCCTGCTCACCGGCGAAGCTTACGCGCGCGTGTTCGTGCCGGCCGCGCAGCGCGCGCGGATGGCGGAAGGCCAACGCTTCCGCGTGACGGTCGAGGGCATCGACACGCCGTTCGCCGGCACGCTGCGCAGCATCGCCGCCGAGCCCGCGTTCACGCCCTACTTCGCGCTCGCCGGCGACGACGCCAGCCGGCTGGTCTACCGCGCCGAGATCGTCCTGGATGAAACCGCGCGCACGCTGCCCGCCGGCCTGCCGCTCACCGCCACGCCCGTGACCGGCGATGCGCGCTGAGCCCGCCATCCGCGCCCGCGGGCTGACCCGCCGCTTCGGCGACCTGGTCGCGGTCGACCGGCTCGACCTCGACGTGCCGCGCGGGCAGGTGTACGGCTTTCTCGGCCCCAACGGCTCGGGCAAGTCCACCAGCCTGCGCATGCTGTGCGGGCTGCTGCGGCCGAGCGCGGGCGAGATCGAAGTGCTGGGCCTGCGCGTGCCC
Organism: Rehaibacterium terrae; assembly: GCF_014202935.1. Taxonomy (GTDB): domain Bacteria; phylum Pseudomonadota; class Gammaproteobacteria; order Xanthomonadales; family Xanthomonadaceae; genus Rehaibacterium; species Rehaibacterium terrae. The sequence continues at coordinate 28,945 of NZ_JACHHX010000007.1, forward strand.
GAGCAGGCCGAGGCGCTCAAGCGCCGGATCGGCTACATGACGCAGAAGTTCTCGCTGTACGAAGACCTCACCGTGCAGGAGAACCTGGAGTTCCTGGCCGCCGTGCACGGCATCCCGCGCCGCCGCGCGAAGGCGCGCATCGACGAGATGATCGAGCGCTACCGCTTCACCACCATGCGCCGACAGCTCGCCGGCACCATGTCGGGCGGCCAGAAGCAACGCCTGGCGCTGGCCGGCAGCGTGCTGCACGAACCCGAGCTGCTGCTGCTCGACGAGCCGACCAGCGCGGTCGACCCGCAGTCGCGGCGCGATTTCTGGGCCAGCCTGTTCGAGCTGGCCGACGCCGGCGCCACCCTGCTGGTGTCCACGCACTACATGGACGAGGCCGAGCGCTGCCATCGCCTGGCCATCCTCGACCGCGGCCGGCTGGTCGCCGACGGCACGCCGCACGACCTGTGCGCCGGCCTGCCCGGCGCGGTGCTGCGCATCGACGGCGACGATCTGCGCAGCGTGGAGTCTTTCCTGCTACGACGAGACGACGTGCTCGGCGTCGCCCAGATCGGCGTGCACCTGCGCGTGCTGGTGACCGCCGGCGAGCCCGGCCCGCTGGCGCGTGCGCTGCACGCTGCCGGCTTCCGCGTGCAGGTGCAGCCCGCCGCGCCGAATCTCGAGGACGTGTTCGTCGCCGCCACCCGCGGCCGGCGCACGGAGGCGCGCGCGGCATGAGCCTCACCCGCCTGCTCGCCATCGTCGTCAAGGAGTTGCGGCAACTGCGCCGCGACCGCCTGAGCTTCGCCATGATCGTCGGCATCCCGACGCTCCAGCTGCTGCTGTTCGGCTTCGCCATCAACCTGGACGTGCGCGGCCTGCCGGCCGGTGTGCTCGACCAGGCCGGCACCGCGCAGTCGCGCGAGCTGGTCGCCGGCATGCAGGCCAGCGGCGTGATCCGCCTGCGCCACCACGCGCGCTCGCCGCAGGAGATCGACGAGCTGATGCGCCGCGGCGACATCAGCCTGGCGCTGGTGCTGCCGGCCGACCTCGAAGCCCGGCTGGCGCGCCGCGACCGCCCGGCACTGCAAGTGGTGGTGGACGGCTCCGACCAGGTGATCCAGGCCGCCGCGCGCCAGCTCGCGGCCTACCCGGTGCATGGCGTGGCCGGCTGGACGAAGCGCGTGGCGCCGGTCGAGGTGGTCAACTTCCACAACCCCGAGCGGCGCGCGCCGGTCAACACCGTGCCTGGCCTGATCGGCGTGATCCTGACCATGACCATGGTGCTGTTCACCGCCGTCGCGCTGGTGCGCGAACGCGAGCGCGGCAACCTGGAGATGCTGATCGCCACCCCGGTGTCACCGTGGGAACTGACCGTGGGCAAGGTACTGCCCTTCGTCGGCATCGGGCTGGTGCAGGTGACGCTGGTGCTGCTGCTCGGGCGGCTGGTGTTCGACGTGCCGATCCGTGGCGGGCTCGGCGACGTCTACCTCGCCGCGCTGGCGTTCATCGTCGCCAGCCTGGCGCTGGGCGTGTTCCTGTCCACACTGGCGCGCAGCCAGTTCCAGGCCATGCAGTTGGCGTTCTTCACCTTCCTGCCGCAGATCCTGCTGTCGGGCTTCATGTTCCCCTACGCCGGCATGCCGGCGTTCGCGCAGTGGCTGGCCGAGATCCTGCCGATGACGCATTTCATGCGGCTGATCCGCGGCATCATGCTGCGCGGCGCCGACCTGATCGAACTGTGGCCGGACCTGGCCGCGCTGGGCCTGTTCGCCGCCGTGTTCCTGACCCTGTCCACCCTGCGTGTGCACAAGCGGCTGGATTGAGCGCCGCGCCCGGCGACGGCGGCGATGCCGATCAGTCGCGACCCTTGCCTTTGCCCTTGCCCTTGTCGCCGGCGTGGGCGGGCGGGCCGCCGTGGCCGCGTTCGGGGCCGGCCGCCTTCGCCGGCGGGCCGCCGCGCCCGTGCGGCGGCCCGCCCTGCCAGCGGCCGTGCGATTTGCCGACATGGCCCTTGAGTGCATGGAACTCGGGCGAGCCAGGCTTGATGCCCAGGCGCTGGGCGACCACGCCCCAGCCGTGACCATGGTCGGTCTCCCAGATCCGGATCACTTCGATGCAGGGACGGCGGGTGTAGTGGGCGATGGCGCAGGCGTAGTAGACGTCGGCCGGCGCCCAGCGGCGGTCGACGACGTACTCGCGCACCAGGTAGCGCGGAGCGCCGAAACTCACCACCACCTCGTCGACGAAGCCGTCGAGGTCGCCGCGGGCGAACACGTTCAGGTCGCCCAGTCGCGCGTCCACCCAGGCGTCGCCGCTGCGCGGACTGAAGCCGAAAGCGTAGTGCTCCTGCGCGGCTGCGGCGGCCGACAGGCCGAGCCACAGCGCCAGCACGGGGATGAACCATCGATGGTTACGCATCGCTCCACTCCTGATCGGTGTGCCTGGGGCGCAGTCTGGCGCGGCGCGCTGAATCGGTTCTGAAACCGCCGTCACGGCATTCAGCGCTCGTTGACGACCGGACGCAGGGTGTAGTCGAGCCGGGAGTCGATCCGTCGGCCGCTGCGGTCGAGCAGCTCCAGCCCGTCGTCGTCGCGACGCAGGAAGGCGCGGCGACGGGTGGCGTCGTCGGCATCCAGGGTATAGACGACCGCCTGCGGGTCCGCGTCGAACCCGTGCGACACCGCCCACGCGCCCTGGCTGTGGAAGACCGTGTCGCCGTCGTCCTCGACGCCGAGATAGCTTTCGGTCAGCACGTACTCGCGCCGCTCGCCCTGCTGGATCAGCAGCAGCTCGGTGTCGATGCCGGCGCAGTCGGCGCAGGGCAGCACGGCCTGCCAGCGACGCTCGTACACCGCTCCGGCGGCGGCCGGTACGGCGGCGTGCTCATGGGGGCCGGCCTCGCCCTCGTCGCGCCGGCAGGCGCCGAGCAGGATCAGGATCGCGAGTACGGGAAGCAGGCGGCGCATGGCGGCAGGCCGGTCGAGGCGGTGCCGCCATCCTACCCCCGGCGCGGTCGCGGCGGCATCAACTCCGCGGCGCGGGCGGCGCCGGTCGCGCCGCGCGCACCACCAGCCAGACGATGCCGACCACCACCAGCAGCGGCAGCAGCACCGGCGCGGCGAACAGCAGCACCAGCCCGGCCACCACCGCGAACACGACGAAGGCGGCCAGACCGAGCGCGCCGAGCACGGCCGGCAGCACCAGCAACAGCACTGCCAGCCCGATGAACAGGCCAACGGCTCCGGCCAGAAAACCCGCCACGCCGCCGACCAGACCACCGATCAGGCCGCCGAGTCCGGGCGCCTGCCACGACCATGGCGCGCCGTCCACGAGGTGGCCGAACAGGAACGGTCCGGGCAGCGCCAGCGCGCCCACCCACCCCAGCACCAGCAGGGCCAGCAGGCCCAACACGATCCATCCCACGAGTTTCAGCACGGCTGCAGTCTCCTGGCCCGACGTGCCTGTTCGATGCTCAGGACGACCGCAGGGTTTGAAGGCGACGGCGGATTGGCGTCGACCACCCGGTTGCGGCCCTCGCGCTTGCCCTGATACAGGCGGGCGTCGGCGGCGGCGAACAGGGCGTCGGGGGTCAGCCCGTCCTCGGGTGCCGAGGCCACACCGATGGTGGCGCTCAGCGCCGCCGGCACCGCTGCGCTGGCCGGCATGTCGAGCATGGCGCGGACGCGCTCGGCCACGCGGCGTGCGTCCTGCGGGCCGGTGTCTGGCAGCACCACGGCGAACTCCTCGCCGCCGTAGCGGAAGATCCGGTCGGTCGGCCGCAGGTGGCCGAGCAGCGCATCGGCCACCGCACGCAGCGCGGCATCGCCGGCGGCGTGACCGAAACGGTCGTTGACCGACTTGAAGTGGTCCAGATCGACCAGCAGCAGGGAAATCGGCCGCTCCTCCAGCTCGGCGCGGGCCATGGCATCGGGGAAGTACTCGTCGAAGTAGCCGCGGTTGTAGAGGCCGGTGAGGGCATCGCGGCGCAGCTCGCGCCGGGCCAGCTCGAACTTCTCGCGGTAGCTCAGATGCGTCAGCGCCCTGCCGGCGAGGCGGTCGCTGGCGACGGCCGGTTCGACGCGACCGGCCAGGCGCAGGTACACCGCGAGGGTGGCGGCGAAGAACAGCGCCAGCACCAGTTTGGCCAGGATGGTGACGCCGAGCGCCCAGCCCAGCCCCGGAACCTGCCGCATCAGCAGGCCGGCGAACAGGACGGCGTCCAGCGCCAGTACGCCGACCAGGGCGGCGCTGGCGCGCAGGAAGGGCGAGCGCACCACCCCGTCGAGGCGGCGGTAGACCGCCACCATCAGCAGGCTGCCGAGCAGCAGCAGCGCGCCGCTGACCAGCAGGAAGCGGGCATTGCCGAGCGCCTCGCCAGCGCCGGGGCCCTCGACGAGCAGCGCACCCGGCTGGCCGGGCTGGAAGCCGACCACCACCATCACCAGCGCCGACACGGCATTGGCGACCGCCAGCCCGAGCGCCAGCTTTCCGGCCTCGCGCCCGTCCTCGCGGATGTAGATCAGCAGCACGGCGAACAGGCTGGCGGTGAAGAACACCGCCGCCCCCGGCGACACCGGCAGGCCGGCCACCCCGCCGCCGTGCCCGGTCAGCGCCTGCGCCTGCTGCAGCACCGCCAGGCTCATGCACAGCGGGGCGATGCCCAGCCAGCGCCGGGCGGCGAACAGGGAGATGACGAGCAGCGCCAGGGCAAGCGCCTGGGCGGAAAGGATGCCGAGCTGGATCAGATCGAGATTCACGCTCATGGCCGGTTGTCCCGTGGAAGACAACCGGACAGGAGCAAATTCCGTGCCGCGCGCAGCGCCGGATCCACGTCGCCCCGCCGACCGGGAAGTCGGCGGGGACGAGGCCTGCCCCAGACGTCAGTAGCGGTAACGGATCACCACCTCGCCGCGCCCCCGGTAGTAGGGGTCATGACGGTAGTGGTGGCGATGCTTGTAGCGCTTCGGCGGCGGGCCGTAATGGCGCACGTAGTGGCCTGGCGGCACGAAACGCGGCGGGCCGGGCGGGCCGTAGTAGTAACGATGCTCGACGACCCGGTAATACCGCGGCGGGCCGTAGCGGTGATACTCGACGTAGAGCGGCTCGCGGCTGTGGCGATGGTAGGCGCGACCGGACGTGAAGATCACGTCGCCCACGTCCACGTACACCCGCACACCGCTGGCCTGCGCCGGCGCCGGGGCAGCCAGGCCGATCAGCGCGGCCACGGCCAGCGAAACGATCAGGGCCTTCGCACGCATGGCGGTCTCCTCCAGTGGACTGGCCGCCAGCCTCGCCCGCGCCGGGTGAATCCGCTTTGAACCCAGGCCTGAACGGTGGGCGTCGTTCAGCCCCGGGTCGATTTCGGCGCGCGCTGCGAACGGCCCGAACCGTGACGAAGCGCCGAAACTTTTTCTTACGGCCACGCTCAGTATGGTGACAGGGCCGTGACCGCCACGGCCCATGCAAGCGCCACGAAGGAGGCAGGTATGCGCATCGAAGTTCTCAGCCGCACCACCCAGGCCGGCATCGACAACGTCGCCACCGTCGAACGCCGCACCCGGCATCTGCTGGACCGCCTGGACGACCGCATACAGCGCCTGGAAGTGCAGCTCGTCGACGAGAACGGCCCCAAGGGCGGCGTCGACCGCCGCTGCCGGGTCAGCGCCAAGCTGGTGGACGGCGAAGTGTTGCACGCCGAGGCGCGCTCCGAACTGATCCCCAACGCGGTGGACCGGGCGATCCGCAAGCTGGTGCGCCGCATCACCGACCTGCGTGGCCGGGAAATCGACAGCCGTCGCCGCGCCGGCGGCGAGGCGGTCGCCGCCTGACCGTGCGCCGTCATCCGCGATGTGCCGCCGGGCGCCGCATGGCGCCCGGCGCCGTTTCATCGGCCACGCGAGGCGCCTACGCGGCAACGGCGGCGATGCGGGCGACCGCGCCGGGGATCTCCTCGCTGCGCGAGACCCGCACCACGCGCGAGGCGTGTTCCGGCTGCAGGCCGTTCTCCAGCTCGTGCGCCCAGGTCACGTGGTAGGGCATGTGCACGCCCCAGCCGCCCAGGCGCACCACCGGCTCGATGTCCGAGCGCAGCGAGTTGCCGACCATCACGAAGCCTTCCGCGCCGGCCCCGCACTCGCGCAGCACGCGGGCGTAGCACTCGGGGTTCTTCTCCGAGACGATTTCGATGCGGGTGAAGACATCGGCCAGCCCGGAGCTGGCGATCTTGGCCTCCTGGTGGAACAGGTCACCCTTGGTGATCAGCACCACCGGCCAGCGCACCGCCACGGATTCGACCGCGGTGCGGATGCCCGGCAGCAGCTCGACCGGGTGCGCCAGCACCTCCTTGCCGAGCGCGACGATGCGGTGGATGTCGGCCGCCGAGATGCGCTCGGCGGTCACTTCGATCGCCGTCTCGATCATCGACAGCGTCATGCCCTTGGCACCGTAGCCGAACAGCTTGAGATTGCGGCGCTCGGCCGAGAGCAGCACGTCGTTGATGTGCGCCTCGTCGAGGTCCACGTAGCGCGACAGCAGCGTGCGGAACGCCTCGCCCGCGGCCTGGTAATAGCCCTCGCTGTGCCAGAGGGTGTCGTCGCCGTCGAATCCGACCAGTTGCACCATCTGCCCTCGATCCTCGTATGCCCGCGGCAATGGTTTACGCACGCCCAGGCACTTGACGACCACCGCTGTGTGGCCCCGCACGAAGCATACTGCAGGCCTGCTGCACCCCAGGCGCAGATCCGGACCGGGGCCTGACGCCGGGCAGCGGCTGGTGTGGGCCTGCCTCTGCCGCCGGGCCGGACCACGGTGTCTGCGGGGCGTCGGGTACTGCCTTCGCTGCCAACCCAGGGCTCTGCAAAGATCCACGGGCACGGGAAGGATCAGCCAGCCGGCGACCGAAGTCCGGCCCACTGCGAAGCGGTCGAACGAACCCGGACGATGCCGGGTGCGCAACCCGGAAAACACCTCGTCCTGTGTGTTTTCCGACAGACTGCTAGACTTTCCGGGGCGCGCCGCATGCCCATGCGGGCCGCTTCTGAGGAGCCCATCCATGCAATTGGAAGGAAAGATCGTCGCACTCACCGGCGGCTTCGGCGGCCTCGGCCCCACCGTGGTGGATGCGTTGCGCCGGCAGGGCGCGAAAGTCGCCGTGATCGACCGCGCCGATGCGCCAGCCGCGGATTCCGCGGACGACGGCCGGCTGCTGCTGCCCGGCATCGACATCGCCGACGCCGATGCCGCCCGCGCCGCGTTCGAGCGCATCGCCGCGCACTTCGGCGGCGTGGATGCGCTGGTCAACCTCGCCGGCACCTATCGCTGGGAGCCGCTCGCCGAAGGCAGCCTCGACACCTGGAACCTGCTGCACCGCGTGAACCTGCTCACCGCCGTGTCGGCCACCCGGGCCGCGCTGCCGCACCTGCTGGCGCGCGGCGGCGGGCGCATCGTCAACTTCGGCGCGCTGGGCGCGCTCAAGTCCGGCGCCGGCAACGGCCCCTACGCGGCCTCCAAGGCCGGCGTGCACCGGCTCACCGAGAGCCTGGCCGAGGAGCTCAAGGACCGCGGCATCCAGGTCAACGCCATCCTGCCCAGCATCATCGACACGCCGGCCAACCGCGCCGACATGCCCAAGGCCGATTTCTCGCGCTGGGTGAAGCCGGCCGAACTGGCCGAGGTGGTCGTGTTCCTGCTCTCGCCGGGTGCCTCGGCCATCACCGGGGCGCTGATTCCGGTCGCCGGGCGGGTCTGACCGGCCCGCTCACCAATCACATGTGGCTGCTGTCCCCGGTCCGCTGCGCGCCGGGGATATCGGCATCGAGCACGCCCTCGGCCATCAGAAAGTCGCGCAGCCGGGCGAGAAAGGCGGCATCGAAGTACGGGCAGTCGTTGTGGCCGCAGTCCAGCGTCACCAGTTCGGCCCGCGGATGCGCCGCCGCCAGCCGCCGGCCGTGGGCGTAGGGAATGATCCGGTCGCGGCGGCCGTGGAAGAGCAGCACCGGGCCGTCGAAGCCGCCGATGCGCGCCAGGTTGTCGAAACGGTCGCGGATCAGGAAGGCCGGCGCGCCCATCCGGCGCGCGAGGTCGGCCACCGAGGTGAAGCCGGCCAGCAGCACCAGCGCACGCACGGGACGCTCGTCGGCCAGTTGGATGGCCGGTCCACTGCCGACCGAGCGGCCGATGGCCACGATGCGGGCGGCATCGACCTCCGGGCGCGCGGCCAGCCAGTCGTGACCCAGCCGCGCCATCTCGTTGAGCGTTTCCCGGGTCGGCTTGCCATCGGCACCGGCATAGCCGGGGTACTCCAGCAGCAACACGTGCACGCCGAGCGCGGCCACGCCGGCCAGCAAGGGCAGGTTCTGCTCGACCGTCTCGGCGTTGCCGTGGAAGTACAGCGCCGCCGGCGCGGTCGGCGCCGCGCCATGCGCGGGCAGCAGCACGCCGCGCACCTGGCCGAACGAGGCCGGGATGCGCAGGTCCTGCGCCCGCGGCGGCCACCAGGCCGCGCTGTCGTCCCAGCGCATGCCGGCGCCAGGGAACATCAGCTGGCGCTGCTGCAGGAACAACAGCGCCAGATACAGCGCATAGGCGATGACGGCGACCACCAGGAAATTGAGCAGGCTGCGCAGCATGGACCGGACTCCCGTGCGACTCGCGGCAGGCTCGTGTCACCCTGCCGTCCCGATCCGCCGCAGGCAAGCCCGTCCGCTGCCCCGTCCGCCGCCAGGCTCACTGCCCGCGCGGCGAGATCGCCGCCGACGACACCCAGCCGGGGTTGCCGTTCTCGTCCTCGACCTCCCACCAGATGCCTTCCTTGCCGCCGGTCGGATAGACAAGATCACCGGGCTTGAAGCCGCGCACGCTGCCTGACGCGTCCGATGGCGTGCGCTTGAGGTCGGTCGCGGCGGTGACCACGTAGGCCTGCACCGGCGCCGTGGCCGCCGCATTGCCGCTCATGCCCTGCATGTAGCCGACCAGGTCGATGAAGGCGCGGGTGTAGGCGGCGGTGATGACCTTGCCGATCTCGGTGTCGGCGTAACCGCCGCCCACCGCCAGCGCGCCGCCGCGATATCCGCCGCCACCGAAGGAAATATCCGTCTTCTGCGCCATGCCCTCGGCGACGTAGAGCTGCTCGGTGGTGCGCAGGTCGAGCAGGGTGAGCAGCGTGTGCGCCTCCATCTTCTTGGTGCGCAGCCCGCCCAGTGCGGCACCGAAACGGCCGCCGACGATGCCGCCGATCGCGCCGCCGACGTTGGCGCCGCCGGCATTGGCGTCGCTGCCGACGATGTCCGGGACGATCACGTAGTCGGCCGCCGATACCTGACCGCGGCCGACATTGGCGCCACGCTGCAGCTCGCCCGAATCGGCCAGCGCGCGCTCGCCGCTGCGCATCTGCATGCCGCGCCCGCGATCGACCACCCGCAGGCAGTTCGAGCGCTGCGCCATCATCTTGATCAAGGCCTCGGGGCTGCCGAGCTGGTAGTCGCGCCACCACGGATGGGCCGGCTCGTCGATGGCGACCGTGCCGACCGGCGCGGCGCAGCGCGGCAGCTCGGGCGGAGCGTTCTTGCTGCTGCCGCGCTGGGCGACGGCATCGAAGGCGAACAGGCCCAAGGCTGGCAGCAACAGCCAGCGGAACACATCGAAACGCATGGCATGACCTCCCGCCGGCCGCGACCCGACGCCGCCGGCATGCTGGCGAACTCCCCCGTCGGATACAGACGCAGGAAGCCGGCGCGGGCGGTCAGTCCGGCGCCGGGCCGGCGTGCCCGTGCCAGCCGGCCGGCAGGCTTCTGAGGTGCAGATCGCGCTGCGGATACGGGATGGTGATGCCCTCCCGCTTGAACGCCTTCCAGATTTCCACGTTCAGCTCGGAGCGGATGTTGTTGACGCCTTCCTGCGGGTCGTCGATCCAAACCCGCAGCTCCAGCTCGATGCCGCTGTCGCCGAAGCCCATCAGCCGTGCCACCGGCGCCGGCGCGTCCTCCACCCGCGGGTGGCCGCGGCCGACCTCGACCAGCAGGTCCATCGCGCGGATCGGGTCGTCGTCGTAACTGACCTGTACCGGCACCTTGAGCCGCACCGCCTTGTCCGAGTAGCTCCAGTTGATCACCTCCGAGGTGATCAGGTTCTCGTTCGGGATCAGCGTCTCCACGCCGTCGCGGCTGCGCACCACCACGTAACGGGCGTTGAGCTCCTTCACCCAGCCGAAGCTGTCGCCGACCGTGATCACGTCGCCCGGCCGGATCGAGCGGTCCATGATCAGGATGAAGCCGGAGATGAAGTTGGAGGCGATCCGCTGCAGGCCGAAGCCGATGCCGACACCGAGCGCGCCGGAGAACACCGCCAGCGAGGTCAGGTTGACGCCGACGATGTTCAGGCCGACCAGCAGGGCCAGCAGCACCAGGGTGAAGCGCAGCACCTTGGCCACGCCGACGCGCACGCCGATCGACACCTCGCCGGCCGCCATCACCCGCCGTTCGAGCAGTCGCGAGAGCAGGCCGGCGGCCAGCAGCAGCAGCGCCACCACGACGACGATGGTGAGCAGGTCGAGCAGCGAGAAGCGCGTTTCGCCGAAGCTGAGCGCCAAGCCGTCGAGCAGGTCGCGCGCCGGCCCAAGCCAGCCGAGCAGGTACAGCGCCACCACCGCCCAGATCACGCCGCTGACCGTGTGCTCGAAGGCGTCCAGCAGCGGTCCGGGGTTCATCCCGCGCCGCAGCAGGTAGAGCAGCAGGCGAACCGCCGCCAGCGACGCGGCCAGCACCGCCAGCATCTGCGGCCCGGCATGCGGCCAGCCGGCCAATGCCAGTGCAGCGGCCGCGAGCAGCGCCAGCAGCACGATCGCGCCCGGTCGCCACAGTCGCTCGGCCAGGTCGCCGACCCAGCCGCCGGCGGCATGCAGCCGTCCCGGCTTGCGGGTCAGCAGCCAGCCGCCGGCCAACGCCAGCAGCACCGCGCCCCATTGCGCCGCTCGCCTCGGATCGCGGAAGACCTCGAACGCATCCGCGAGGACTTCACCCACCGCTTGCCACTCCGGAACATCCATGTACCGATTCTGGCACGTCGTGCCGGACATCGCGCGACTACTGGCGCCAGATGGCGATGAGGCGGTGGCACGGCTGGTACCCACGCAGCCCGATATCACAAGCTCGGCAGGCCCGCCTGCGCGGAGCTGCTGTACTGGCTCTGGCAACGGTTGGCGCTCAGGCCATGGCAGCCCTTTCGCGCCGTGCCGATCGGGCCGGCACAGCGGGCAAGACCCGCGCCGAGGCCACCCCCTGCCAGCCGGCACGTTCACACCTCGCCGGGCCTGCGGCATCATCGGGCGCTGTCACGCCGCGGAAGCCTGCCCATGCCACGATCCTGCCTGCGCCACCTCGGTGGACTGCTGCTCGGCCTCGCCCTCGCCTCGCCGCTCGCCTTCGCTGCCCAGCCCGTGCCGGCCGCGCCGTTGCAGCAGGTATTCGGCGCGCGCGAGTACGACGCCCGCATCGCCACGCCCGATACGCTGCTCGGCTTTGCCCACGGCAGCCAGGCCGCCACGCCGGAGGAGATCCACGCCGCCCTGCTCGCCTGGGCCGCGCAGAGCGACCGTCTGCGCGTGCACACCTACGCGCGCAGCCACCAGGGCCGCCCGCTGAGCGTGGCCATCGTGTCCAGCCCGGCCAATCTGGCGCGGCTGGACGCGCTGCAGGATGAACTGGACGAACTGGCTGACCCACGCCGCACCAGCGAGGCGCGCGCCCGCGAGATCATCGCCCGCGCGCCGGCAGTGGCCTACATCGCGCACAGCATCCACGGCAATGAAACCTCCGGCGGCGACGCCGCGCTCGGCCTGGTCTACCACCTGATCGCCGGCAACGACGGGGAGACGCGCGCGCTGCTCGACAGCACCATCGTCATCGTCGACCCGCTGCTCAATCCCGACGGCCGCGCCCGCGCCGTGGGCGACCTGCGCGGCTTCCGCACCGCCCAGCCCAGCCACGACGGCCAGCAGCTCGCGCGCGGCACGTCCTGGCCGTTCGGACGCGGCAACCACTACGTGTTCGACCTCAACCGCGACTGGATCTACGGCACCCAGCCGGAGACGCGCGGCCGGTTGGCGCTGCTCAAGCGCTGGCATCCGCTGCTGTTCGTCGACGCGCACGAGATGGGTGCACAGGACACCTTCCTGTTCTCGCCGCCACGCGCGCCGGTCAACCGGCACTTCCCGCCGCGCTTCCGCGAGTACCTGGAGCGCTTCTCGCGCGACCAGGCCGAAGCCTTCGATCGCCGCGGCTGGGTTTACTACTCGGGCGAGTGGAACGAGGGCTGGTATCCCGGCTACTCCGACGCCTGGGGCGGCATGCGCGGCGCGGTCAACATCCTCTACGAGCAAGCCCGCGTCGCCGACCACGGTGTGCGCCAGGCCAACGGCCAGGTGCTGCACTACAGCGAGGGCGTGGCACGCCAGCTCGGCAGCGCCTGGGCCAACCTGCAGTCGCTGCGCGCCAACCACCGGCAACTGCTGCAGGCGTTCTGGGACGACCGCAAGCAGGTGACCGGCGGCAGCGGCGAGTACGCGCGCCGGCTGTACGCGATCCCCGGCGACGCCCATCCCACCCGCCTCGCCACCCTGCTCGACCTGCTCGCGCTGCAGAACATCGAGGTCTACCGCACCACCCGCGAGTGGCGCCCCGGCGCCGCCACCGACACGCTCGGCCGCCGCACCAGCCCGACCCTGCCGGCCGGCAGCCTGATCGTGCCGAACCGCCAGCCGCTGGCGCGGCTGGTCGCCAACCTGTTCGAGTTCGACCAGCGCATCGACGAAGGCTCGCTGCGCAAGGAGCGCGAGGAGCTGCTGCGCACCGGCAGCGGCACCATGTACGACGTCACCGCCTGGAACCTGCCGATGATGTTCGGCGTGCAGGCCTACACGCTGGAAGGCGGCATGCCGGGCGACGCCGAGCGCGTCGGCGAGCCCGCCGTCGCCGGCGCGGCGCTGCCGGCGGCGTCCGAGGTCGGCTATCTGATTCCCGGCCACGACGACGGCGCGCTGCGTGCCGCCTCGGCGCTGCTGCAGGCCGGCCTGCAGCCGCGCGTCGCGCTCAAGCCGCTCGAACTCGACGGCCGCCGCTACCCGCGCGGCAGCGTGGTGGTGACCCGCTACGACCACCGCGACCGCAGCGCGGAAGACCTGCGCCAGGCGCTCGCCGCCGCCCTGCCGCACCTGCGCGAAGGCATCGTGGCGCTGCGCAGCGGCCAGGGCCCGGGCGACTTCCCCGACCTCGGCGGCGGCGAATTCGGCCTGCTGCAGGCGCCGCGCGTCGCCATCCTCGGCAAGGGCGCGGTCGGCTCGCAGAACTTCGGCTTCGTCTGGCACTACCTCGAGCACGGCCTCGGCCTCACCCCGACCCTGCTGGACGAGGCCGCGCTCGCCCGCACCGACCTGCGTCCCTACAACGTCATCGTGCTGCCCGAGCGCAGCGGCCCGCTCGACAGCGGCGTGCGCGACGCGCTCAAGGGCTGGACCGAGGCCGGCGGCACCCTGGTCGCCATCGGCGCCGCCAGCGCCGCCCTCGCGATGAAGGACGGCCCGGTCAAGGCGCGCACCCTCGACACCGCCCTGGAAGACCTCGCCCCCTACCGCGGCTGGCTCGCCCGCGAGTGGCTGGCCACGCAGGCCGGCGAGCAGGTCGGCGCCCGGCTGTGGAGCCACGCCGCCGTCGCCGGCCAGCCGGCGCCGTGGCCGAGCGACATCGGCAACGACAAGGACGACCTCAAGGCGCGCGAAGCACGCGAGCAGTGGCGCCGGCTGTTCGCGCCGCGCGGCGCCTTCCTCGCCGCCCGCTGCGCCGACACCAGCTGGCTGACGCTCGGCTGCGACGGCGTGCTGCCGGTGCTGGTCGACGCCAACGCCCCGCTGATGGCTGGCGATGGCGTGGAAGCGCCGTTCCGCCTCGGCGCCTTCGTGTCCGGCGGCGACAAGCGCGAATGGACCGCCTTCGGCTGGGCCGGCATCCCGCCCGGCCAGAGTCTGCACCTGCGCATGAGCGGCCTGCTCTGGCCGGAGGCGCAGGAGCGCCTGGCCAACACCGCCTGGCTGACCCGCGAAGCGCTCGGCCGCGGCCAGGTGATCCTGTTCGCCACCACCCCGGTCTTCCGCGGCGCCAGCCACGGCATGCAGCGCGTGCTCGGCAACGCCGTCGTGCTCGGCCCGGGCCTGGGCGCCAGCGCGCCGATCCTGCCCTGAGCGAACCGCCGCGTCCTGGCCTCAGGACGCGGCGTTCAGCGCCAGCGCCCGGTCGACGAAACCGTCGAGCGCCGCGCGCACCCGCGAGGCATCCTCGCCCCCGGCATCCGGCAGGATGGCGTAGACGAACACCAGCCTGCCGCCGATGTGGGCCACCGCGCCGGCGAGCTGCAGCGTCATCTGCTGCGTCTGCCCGGCCACCGCGGCCGTGACCGGCATCCGCAGGACGAAGCGCAGCGACCGCGGATCGTCGCCGTAGGGCTGCGGTTTGCCCAGCTCACCGAAACGGACGCCAACCTCCAGGCCGGTGGCCTCGCTCATCCGCTGACTGGCTTCATCCCCGGTGGTGCGCGCCAGCGCGTCCACATCGATCATCCCGAAGCTGCGCGCGAGCTCCGGCCGCACCCGCTGCCAGTCGGCCTCGCTGACACCGAGCGCCTCGACATGGCGCAGCACCTGCACCTGGAATACCGCCAGCTCCCCAGGCAGCCCGAGCGCCTGGCGCCGGAGATCGCCTTCGGTGATGAACGCCTCGACCAGCCGGTTTTCGGGCGGCAGGGCCGCCGCCATGGTGGCATGCAGCTCCGGGGCGGCCTCACTGCTGCGCAGGTAGCCCTCACCGACCGCGAACTTCAGCTCGGCGCCGCCGATCTGCAGTGGCACCACCGTCTCCGCCGCCAGCGAAAACGACCACGCCAGCGCCAGCAGCGCGACGCCCCGCCGCCACATCGTCATCCCCCTCATGTGCGTTCCCCCCTGTCGAAAGATGGCACGTCTCAGCGGCAGTGTTCCGCCACATGGCGGTCCAGTCGCCGCAGATCCTCGATCTTCAACTCGCGCCAGCGCAGGTCGCGCTCGCGCCTGGCGTGGGCCTTGGCCTGCTCGCAACGCGCGCGCCGTGCCTGCGCCTGGCGCTGGGCGCGGGTGGGGCCGGACTCGCGGATCCACACCGGCGCGGTGTTCGTCGGCAGCGAGGGCGGGGCCTGGCTGGTCCGCGGCGCGGGCGGCTCGGGCTGGACGGCGCGCCGCCAGTGCTCGCGGCTGTCCGGCGGGCACGGCTCGGACTGGATGCTCACCTGTCCGTCCGCCTTCGCCTCGCATTTGTACAGCCAGCGCGACTCGGCCATCGCCGGAACGGCGCCCAACATGCCCGCCAGCACCAGCAGCCTCGGAAAATTCCGCATGTCGCCCCTCCCTGGGATCGCCGCCGCAGTGCGTCCGTCAACCGCCGACTTCGATCCGTACGCCTTCCACCGGCGTCCGCAGCTGCGCCGCGACGCGCTCGGCGCGTGGCGGCTCGTCGTTGCGGTGCTGGCAGGGGTTGCTCGGCCGACTGCCCTCCACATGCACCCGGAAGCAGACCGGCACGGTCACCGTGGTGGCGACGCCGTGGCCGGCCACGCGCTCGGGCTCGAAGCGCCAGTGCCGCATCGACTCCGTGGCGGCAGCGACCAGGGTTCTGAGGCGACGCGGATGCTCGCGCGCCGGCTGCACGGCGAGCACATGGCCCTCGGCGTCGATCTCGACACGCAGTTCGACCTCGCCCTCGATGCGCTGCATGAGCGCGCTGGTCGGATAACGTGGCGGCACGGTTTTGGCGTAGCCCGGCCCGACCTCCGCCGAGAGCAGGTCCAGCGCCAGCCGCCCGGCCTCGACCTGGGTCGCGCGCAGGCGCAGGTGCAGCCAGCTCTCGGTTGGCTGCGGCTCGCCATCGACGGCGCCGGGAATGAAGCTCCAGCCGGCGATGCTGCGCCGCAAGGCCGCGTCCAGGGCCTGGTGCAGCTCGTGTTTGGGGGCGAGCGCCCGCACCTGCCCGTCGGCGTCGAGCCAGAGCCGGTAACTGACCTGCAGCTCGGTCCGTTCGGCGGCGTGGGCCGTCGTCGCCAGCGCCAGGATGACCAGCGCGCACCACCCGCGAATGCCCTGCGTCATGACTTCCTCCGTGAAGACCGGTGCCCGCCACCATGCCGCAGTCCCGCTCTCGCGACAAGTACCACCGGCAATCCGGCATGCCGCTGCTCGTCGTGATCGTCGTCCGCCGTGACACCCCCTTGGGGCTAGGCCGGCCGCGCCTGCCGGCGGCGGCGGCTGCAGGCCGTCGCGCTCGGCCTGCGCAGCGCCTCCGCGATCCAGCCGATCCAGTACGCGCGCCGCCACGGCCATGCGCGACGACGCGGTGCCTGGGATGCTGCACATCGGCCTCGGCCCGCTCGCGCACCACAGCCTGCGGCGCCCGCTGCTGGAGGTGATCGGGCAGACGCGGCCTGCAGCGGCAAGCCCCGCACCGGCTCAACGCGGCGTGGCGAGCAAGCCCAGCGAACGCGCCGCGGCGCGCTCCAGCCGGTACACGTAGCAATCGTCCAGCCCGAACTGCCGCCGCGCCACGCGTACGAAGCCGAAGCGCTCGTAGAAGCGGTGCGAGCGGGTGTTGGTCACCAGCGGATCGACCAGCACCGCCGTCACCTCCGGCGCGGCGAAACAGCGTGCCAGTGCCTGTCGCATCATCTGCGTGCCGTAGCCCCGGCCGAGCGCGTCCGGCTCGCCGATCCAGATGTCGATCGCGCGCAGGTCGTCCTCCACCTCACCCCAGTAATGGCTGTCCTCGCGCGCCGGATCGATGATCTGCACGAAGCCGACCGGCCGGCCATCGGCCTCGGCGATCAACTGCTCGCGCCAGTCGGGCTCGCGCGCCAACTCGGTCTCCCAGCCCCAGTCGTCGTTCGGGTCGGCGGCCAGTACCTGCGGCTGCTCGTCCCAGCGGCGCAGCAGGTCGAGATCGTCGGGCGTGGCGGGGCGCAGCCGGATCATCGCGGTCTCCTCGTCGGGTCGGGTCTTGCAGGGTAGACACCGCTGCCACAACGGCAGTCGAACGCGGCGGCGCCCGGCACGACGCAGCCGCCATCCGCCGGCCCGACCGGCCGCTCGCCCCTCCACCGGGTCAGTCGCGTCCGGCGATCTCGACCACCGGCATGAAACCGCCGTAGATCAGCCGCTTGCCGTCGAACGGCATCGGATTGGCCTCCGGTGAAAGACGCGGATCCTCCATCACCTTCGCCATGCCGGCATCGCGGGTGGCCTTGTCCGGCCACTCGATCCAGGAGAACACCACCGTCTCGTCGTCCTTGGCCTGCACCGCGCGGAAAAAGTCGGTGACCTTGCCGGTCGGCACGTCGTCGCCCCAGCACTCCATCACCCGCGTCGCCCCGTACTCCAGAAACACCGCATCGCAGGCGCGCGCATGCTCGATGAACTTCTGCCGGTTGGCGGTCGGCACCGCCAGCACGAAACCATCCACATAAGGCATGACCCGTCTCCTCTCGTCGCTCGTCCACGGAATCGCCCGGGCAGGCTACTCCAGCCCATGGCATCCCTGATACGACGAACGGACAGCCCGGATTTCGACACCCCACGCCCTTGCCGCGAAGCCGGCACACGGGCGCCTCCGCCCGGCACGAACGAACAGGCCCGGAGCCGGGCGGTCAAGCCTGCGCGGCCAGCAACTTGCCGGCGAACTCGGCGAACAGGTTGCGGATGCTCGTTGCCGGCGACAGCGCGCGGTGTCGATCGCTGCCGGCCGGGCTCAGCTCCAGCGCGGCCGCCGAGTACAACTGTCGCTCCACCAGCCGCTCGCACAGGATCTGGTAGCGATGTGCATACGATGCCTCGCGGAATTCATCGAACACCGGGTAATGCGGCTCCTCGCAGCGCACCGGTGTCAGCGAGGCCTCGCATTCCTCGAGCAGCATCAGCCAGGCCAGGAACGGCGGCCTGGGATCGACCATCAGGCTGGGATTGAGCAGGGCCGGCACACCCTCCGTGACCCGAGTGCGGCTGCGTCGCGGCCCATCGCCGTAAGCGCCGTGGTGATGCGCCACCCACAGGTCGGCGGCCGAGCCGATGACTTCCTCGCTGCGGTTGTTGAAGTTGTTGCCGAACGAGCCGACCTGCGACTTGAACTCGAACACGCCGAGCAGGCGGCGTTCGTGGATCACCAGCACATCCCAGTTCTTGGTCGCGCGGAAGAAGCCCGGCAACACCACCCGCGACTTGCGCACATGCACGGCCGAATCGGGCAAGCCGCAATGTGCGGCCACGCGATGCACCAGGCCGACGAAGCCGTCCATGTTCTTGCCGCCGACCACGGCGTCCCGCGTGCCGCCCTGCGTCTTGCCGGTGCGGGCGTTGCCGCGCGATAACCAGAAATCGCGCACCGCCCGCGCCACGCAGGCATCGAAATCCTCAGGCAGCAGCCGTGCGTGCATCGCTCTGGCGTCCCTTCCGTTTTCTGACCGTGACCTGTGCCTCGTGGGCGATACGCCGCACCAGCTCGCCCTCGGTCGCGCTCAGTCCGTACAGGCGGAATACCGGTGCATCGACGGCATCGCCATCCCGCGCCGTCGCGGCGGCGACCAACTCGGCGCGCAGCGCGTCCGGCACGTCGCGCCAGCGCGGCAACCGGATTCGGCGCAGATACTGCGCCTGGAAGCGCAGGAAGCCGCCCGCCATGCGCGTGCAGTAGGTGGCCACGAACATCACCGCCACCGACGAACGCAGCACCGCCTGCAGCGCGCGCAGATCCCAGTCGTCCGAGACCACGTAGTAAAGGTTGTGGTGCGGATAGCAGCGCCCCTCGTCGTAAACGACGGTGGCCTCGCCCTTGATGTCGGGAATCAGCAGCTTGGGCCGCGCCACCAGCGCCGGATAGATGCGGTCGATGGTGCGGTACCAGCCGCCCGGATTCTTGCCCGCCACATGCCGGCCGGCGACCGCCTCCCGATGGGCCTGCAGGTAGGCGGCAAAGTCCGGGTAGTCGTCCAGCGCGGCCAGCCGGCCGTCGGCCTCGAACGGATTGACCACCCCCCGGCCGCCCCAGCACAGCTCGCCTTCGATCAGGTCGCGCGCCATCGCCAGCGGCAGCTTGCGCGCCGGCTCCACCGGCAGCGTGTCGTAGTCGCCGATGAACACGCGATCGCAGCCGGTCGCCACGCCGATGCCGACACGGCAGCCGGCCTGCTCCAGCGTCGGCCACTCGGCCTCCAGCCGCCGCAGCAACTTCAACCGCGGCACATCGTCGAGCAGCCAGGGCGCATCGCCCTCGCCGTGCAAGGCGATCTCCTCCACCCGTGGCGATGCCGCCGTCGGCGCGCGCAGCGCCCGCACCAGCGCCGGCAGTTCGTCGTAATGCGCCACCGCGCCGGTGCCGACCCGCGTCGGCGGCGCGACTTCGCCGCCCTGCGGACGGCGGATCACCGTGATCGCCGGATACGCGATCACTTCGGCATGAAAGGCATCCACGCCCTCCATGTCGATGTAGTGCAGCAGATGGAAGCCCCCGGCGATCATCGCCCGCAGCGGGCCGCCGTACTTGTTCTTCACCCAGCGATTGGCGCAGATGAAGCCCAGCACCCCGCCCGGTGTCAGCAGATCCAGCGCGCGCTCGTAGAAGGGCACGTACAGGTCGGCGCGGTCGTAGAGCGTGCGGTAGCGGCGCCGGTACTCGTCGAGCAGAGCCCCCGGAATCCGCTCCTGCCGCACATACGGCGGATTGCCGACCACAACGTCGAAGCCGCCCGGCAACGCGCAGAGCAGAAAGTCGTCGCAGACCAGCCATTCCGCCGTCAGCGCCTGCGCGTCCCGCGCGCTCACGCCCGCGCGCTGTAACCGCGCCTCGACCCGCCCCGCCGTGCGCACCAGGCTGTCACGATGCAGCTCCACCGCCCGGATCGCCCCGGCCAACTCCACGCACGCCCGCGCCGGCGACCCGCCCGCGCGGAAATAAGCCTCAAGCAGCCGATCCAGCGCCGGCAACAGAAAATCGCCCTCGCCGAACGCCGGCTCTAGCAGCCGCAGCCGATGCAGCGGCCGGTCGGCCGTGTAACCGGAAAGATCGAGAATCGCCGCCGCCACTTCCGGCCGCGTGAACACCGCACCGCGCCCGGCCTCGTCCACCGCCGCCAGCGCATCCAGCGCCGCCGACACCTCCGGCGCACGCGCATCGGGGCCGAGGCTGTCGAAGAGAAGGTCCATGACGCAGATGACCGCAGAAGTCGTCCGTCAGGCCGGTACGCCAGCTTGGCTCACCCGCACTTGCTGTAACCGCAATTCAGGCAGGTGGCGCAGCCATCCATGATCACCACCGCCTTGGTGCTGCACTTGTGGCACATGGTGGCGCTGGGCGGGAAGGTGGCGCCTTCGCCGGTGACGGCGACCGACTCGTTGGCGCCGGGGGCGGGGCTCAGGTCAGTGTTTTTTTTTGACTGGGCCTCGTAGGCGCGGCGCTTTTCGGCGATCAGCGCCTTCTGGTGCTCATCGAGTTCGGGGTCGCGGATCAGGCCGATCATCTTCAGGTGGTCTTCGACCACCGCGCCGATCTCGGCGACGATGCTGGGCATGTAGACGCCGCCGGCCTTGAAGTAGCCGCCACGCGGGTCGAACACGGCCTTTAGCTCTTCGACCAGGAAGGTGACGTCGCCGCCCTTGCGGAACACGGCGGACATGATGCGGGTGATGGCGACCACCCACTGGAAGTGGTCCATGTTCTTCGAGTTGATGAAGATCTCGAAGGGACGGCGCAGCTCGTGTTCGGTGCCGGGGTTGAGCACGATGTCGTTGATGGTGACGTACAGGGCGTGCTCGAACAGCGGCGACTTGATCTTGTAGGTGGAACCGATCAGCACGTCGGGGCGCTCGATCTGCTCGTGCATCTGGATGATGTTGCCGCGCTCGCCGGCGGCCGGCGCCTCGGCGACGGGAGCGGGCGCGGGAGCGGCGGTGTCCTTGGCCTTGTCTTCCGGCTTGATGACGCTGTAGCCCGTGATTTTCTTGCTGATCTTGACGGCCATGGGTGCGACTCCTGCGTTGCGGTGAGGCGCTCGGGCGCCTTGTGAGGTGTGCGGGTGGCGGGGTGACCGCCCCGCCCTGCCCCGCGAAGGGGCAGGGCGCGGTTGTTCGAGTGCCCTCCCGATGTTCCGGGAGGGCGGGTGCGCGCGCGTTGCGGTCTGCGCGGCGCTCGGGGCAGAAGGTGCCTTGGCGACGGCCTGCCCGGGCCGCCTGGGCGCGTGCGGTTGCTTACTTCTTCGCGCCCTTCTTCGCGGTCTTCTTCGCGGTCTTCTTCACAGCGGCTTTCCTGCCGCCCGCCCTGGCGGCGGCGGTCTTCTTCACCGCGGCGGTTTTCCTCTTCGCGGCGACGGCGGTCTTCTTGACGGACTTGGCGGCCTTCTTGGTCGTCTTGGCCACCTTGCCGGTGGTCTTCTTCACCGCCTTCTTCGCGGCACCGGCCTTTTTGGCGACGGCCTTCCTGGTGGTCACGGCCTTCCTGGCGGCCGCCTTCCGGGTCGTGCCGGCTTTCTTCGCGACTGCCGTCCTGGCGGCACCGGTCTTCTTCGCGACTGCCTTCTTGGCGGCAGCGACCTTCTTTTTGGCGGTGCCGACGACCTTCTTGACGGTCTTCTTGGCCTCGCCTTCGGCCTTCTTCACAGCGGCTTTGGCCTTCTTGACCGTGGCGACGGCTTTTTTCTTGACCGCGCCGACGGTCTTGACCACGGCCTGCTGCGCCTGCGCGGCGGTGGCGGCGGCACCGGCGGCCAGTTCTTCGGCCTTGTGCTTGACGGTACTGCCGAGGTTCTGGGCAGCCTCCACCGCGTTCTCGGCGGCGCTGGCCAGGGTGGAAGTCACTCCGTTGCCATTGCTCATAGGCCCCTCCTCGTCACGGGCGATCGGTTGAGCGGAAACGAAACGTCTCTTCGACGGCCGGCCCGTCGGACGACGGACCGGCAGGTAGAAATTAGCGCGGCGCGCGGCGGCTTGCACCGTGCCCGCGGCGCCGCGCGGGCGGGCGGCCCTCAGAACTTGCCGTAATAGCCTTCCTTGAGGGCGTCGAACAGGTTGGCGGCGGTGTGGATCTCGCCGTCGTATTCGATCTGCTCGTTGCCCTTCACTTCCACCACCGAGCCGTCTTCCAGTTCGAAGCGGTAGGTGGTGTTCTCCAGGTCGGCTTCCTTCACCAGCACCCCCTGGAAGGCGGCCGGGTTGAAGCGGAAGGTGGTGCAGCCCTTCAGCCCCTGCTTGTGGGCGTAGCGGTAGATGTCCTTGAAATCTTCGTAGGGGAAGTCGGTGGGGACGTTGGCGGTTTTGGAGATGGACGAGTCCACCCACTTCTGCGCGGCGGCCTGGATGTCGACGTGCTCCTTCGGCGTGATGTCGTCGGCGGCGATGAAGTAGTCGGGCAGCTTCGCCTCCGGGTCGTCGGAGAACGGCATGGCCTTGGGATTGACCAAGGTGCGGTAGGCGAGCAGCTCGTAGGAGTAGACCTCGACCTTCTCTTTGGTCTTCTTGCCCTCGCGGATCACGTTGCGGCTGTAGTGGTGGGCGAAGCTCGGCTCGATGCCGTTGGAGGCGTTGTTGGCGAGCGAGAGCGAAATGGTGCCGGTGGGGGCGATCGAGCTGTGGTGGGTGAAGCGGGCGCCGACCTCGGCCAGCTCGGCGACCAGCTCGGGCGCGACTTCGGCCACGCGCTGCATGTAGCGCGAGTAGCGGGCATGCAGCACCTTGCCCTTGATCTTCATGCCGACCTGCCAGCCGTCCTGCAGCATCTCCGGACGCTTGCGCAGCATCTCGGCGGTGACTTCGAACTCCTCCTCCATGATCGGCGCCGGGCCTTTCTCCCTGGCCAGCGACAGGGCGACTTCCCAGCCGGCCAGCGCCATCTCGCGGGCGACGGCCTCGGTGAACTCGCAGCTCTCCGGTGAACCGTACTTCATCCGCAGCATGGTCACGGTGGAGCCGAGGCCGAGGAAGCCCATGCCGTGGCGGCGCTTGCGCAGGATCTCGTTGCGCTGCTGCTCCAGCGGCAGGCCGTTGATCTCGACCACGTTGTCGAGCATGCGGGTGAACACGCGCACGACCTCGCGGTACTCCTCCCAGTCGAAGCGCGCCTTGTCGGTGAACGGGTCGCGCACGAACTTGGTTAGGTTGACCGAGCCCAGCAGGCAGGCGCCGTAGGGCGGCAGCGGCTGCTCGCCGCAGTTGTGGGCGTGCAGTCCATTGCCGTCGAAGGTGTTGATGCCCGGGACCTGCACGTCGAAGACATCCTCGACGCCATCGTCGCACACCGCCTCGACCGTCGCGGTGAAGCGCTCGCGGTTGAGCTGGCGGCGATAGCCGGAGAGCAAGCCCTTGAGGCGCTGGGCCTTGTCCGCGTCGGCGAAACCGACACGCTCGGCGAACACGGCAAGGTTGTCGCCGCTGATCACCAGCTCATGCTGGGCGCGGTTGGGATAGACCCGCTGGCCGCCTTGTCCGTCGGGCAGCAGCGTCTCGCCAGCCGGACGCCGCTCGAGGTAGAGGCGGGAGGCGATGCCGAGGCGCAACAGCATGCGCTGCGCGGCCTCCAGCGTCGCCCGGTCGGACTGACTCAGGCGCACGCTCACGCCCTTGTCCTGACTGCCCTGCACCGAACCATCGGCGTCGAACAGGCCTCGCAGGAAGCCACGGTGGAAGTCGCTGGAGGTCTTTTCCATCGCCGGCGTGATCGCCTTGCTCCCCGGCTGCATGCCCATCTCGAAGGCGAGGTCGCGCAGCGCGGCGAGCTTGAGGCGGTATTCGCCACGACCCTCGACTTCCATCCAGCCGGCGAAGTCGGCGCGATGCGGCAGGCGGCGGGCGCAGCGCAGGGTCTCGTCCATCAGTGCCACCGGGGCGCCGCTGTCTGCATTGACCGCGGCGGCCTGCGACCACACCGACAGCACGGCAGCATCGCGTTTGAGGGTGCCGTCGCCCACCAGCAGGCCGAGCAGGAAGCCTTCCTCGAAGTTGCGCGCGCCGGCCCACTCGGCGCCTTCGCGGTGGTTGTTGAGCAGAACACGGTCGCCGGCGGCCAGCCGACCGGCCTGGCACCATTCGGTCTCCAGCGACCAGCGGGTCTGGCGTACGACGCGCCGCACGCGGTGGTCGGCGGTCAGGCGCAAGGCGTAGCCTTCGACGGTCTGCAGGCGGACCACCGGCCTGGTGGCGGTGCGGAAGAAGCCCTCGGCACCGGTGAGATGGTCCGCACCGTCGACCCGGGCCAGGAACTGGCGTCCGAGCAGATCGCCGACCTGGCGCGGCCCTTCGGCGGTCTGCACCCAGGTGTCGGCGGTGACGCAGGGGTTGGTCGCGCGGATGTTCTCGCACCACCAGTTGTTGTTCATCTCGTTGACGCGGTCGATCAGGATGAAGCCCGGCTCGGCGTAGTCGTAGGTCGAGCTCATGATCATGTCCCACAGGTGCTTGGCGCGGACATGGCCATACACCTTGCAGGCCACCAGGCCGTCGTCGCGGACGATGTAGTTGTCCTTGATCGGCCAGTCGCGCCAGACGACCTGCTCCGGGTTGCCGAGATCGATGTCGTCCTTCTCCTGCAGGTTGACCGGGAACACCAGCGGCCAGTCGGCGTCGTTCTCCACCGCCTGCATGAATTCGTCGGTGATCAGCAGCGACAGGTTGAACTGCCGCAGCCGGCCGTCCTCGCGCTTGGCGCGGATGAAGTCCTTCACGTCCGGGTGCGAGACGTCGAAGGTGCCCATCTGCGCGCCGCGCCGGCCGCCGGCGGAGGACACGGTGAAGCACATCTTGTCGAAGATGTCCATGAAGGACATCGGGCCGGAGGTGTAGGCGCCGGCGCCGGCGACGAAGGCGCCGCGCGGGCGCAGCGTGCTGAACTCGTAGCCGATGCCGCAGCCGGCCTTGAGGGTGAGGCCGGCCTCGTGGACCTTCTGCAGGATGCCGTCCATCGAGTCGGCGATGGTGCCCGAGACGGTGCAGTTGATCGTCGAGGTGGCCGGCTTGTGCTCGAGCGCGCCGGCGTTGGAGGTGATGCGGCCGGCGGGGATGGCGCCGCGGCGCAGCGCCCACAGGAAGCGCTCGTACCAGTACTTGCGCTTCTCGGCGGTCGGCTCGGCCTCGGCCAGCGCCCGGGCGACGCGCTGGTAGGTGTCGTCGATCGTGGCGTCGACCGGCTCGCCCTTCTTGGTCTTCAGACGGTACTTCTTGTCCCAGATGTCCCAGGACGCCGGCTGCATGTCGATGTCCATGGCCGCATCCGTCTTCACCGCCTCGAGGCGAACCGTGCTCATTGTGCTCCTTCCTCCGCTGGCCGGCGGGGCCGCGACCCCGCCGGGAGTTGTCGTTCGAATTCCCTGTCCGGGCCTGACGAAAGGGAAAACCACCCCGCCAGGCGCCCGGGGCGCCCGGAAATCGCGTTCAGCGGCTGAGTTTTCCGGTGCTCATGCGCCCTCGTCCCCTACGCTGGCGCCTTCGCCTCCGACCCCGGCCAAGGCCCAAGCCTTGGGGTCGCCCTCGCTACTCGACCCCAAGATGTTGTGTGGGGCCCGAAGACCGACATTACGCCTCGCCCCCAAGGCTGTCAACCTGGAAAAACAATCGCCAGTCACTCGATTTTTTCCTTTTGTTTCATGGACATGAAATGAAACACCGGCATTCCGGCAGGGCCGGCGGCGGCCCGCGCCGGGCACCCGGAGCACAGGCGCCGGAGATGGCGCGCCCTCGTCGGGCCGGGGGCTGCGCGGTGGCCGGATCGATGCCGGCTTCACTGGGGATTCAAGCGCATGCCGCCAGCCTGTTGGGAATCGTGCTTGCGTTCGTGGGGCACGCTCCCCATAACGCAGGCATCCCCCACCCCGCCCGACGAGGAGAGCGATGCGCCCGAACGCGCCCCTGTTCGCCCTGCTGCTGGCTGCCGTTGCCACGCTTGCGTCCGCCCACACCCAGGCCGCGCTGCCGACGGCCGACCCGCAGGGCCAGCCACTGCCGACGCTGGCGCCGATGCTCGAGCGCGTCACACCGGCGGTGGTCAACATCCAGAGCCGGCAGGTGGTGCGGGTGCGCCACCCGCTCGCCGAGGATCCGTTCTTCCGCCGCTTCTTCGGCCTCCCGGACCTGCCGCAGGAGCAGGTGCGGCAGTCGCTCGGCTCGGGCGTGATCGTCGACGCCGAGCAGGGCCTGGTGCTGACCAACAACCACGTGGTCGAGGCCGCCGACGGCATCGCCGTGACCCTGGCCGACGGCCGCACGCTGGACGGCGAGCTGATCGGCGCCGATCCGGACACCGACGTGGCGGTGGTGCGCATCCCGGCCGAGAACCTGCGCGCCCTGCCGCTGGCCGATTCGGGCGCGCTGCGGGTGGGCGATTTCGTGGTGGCGGTGGGCAATCCGTTCGGGCTCGGCCAGACGGTCACCTCCGGCATCGTCTCGGCGCTCGGCCGCAGCGGCCTGCGCGGCCTCGGCTACCAGAACTTCATCCAGACCGACGCCAGCATCAATCCGGGCAACTCGGGCGGCGCGCTGGTCAACCTGCGCGGCGAGCTGGTCGGCATCAACACCGCGATCTTCTCGCCGTCCGGCGGCAACATCGGCATCGGCTTCGCGATTCCCGCCAATCTCGCCCGCGAGGTGATGCGCCAGCTGATCGCCTACGGCGAGGTGCGGCGCGGCACGCTCGGCGTGGAGGCGCAGGACATCACCGCCGAGATCGCCCAGGCGCTCGGCCTGCCCAGCCGCCGCGGCGCACTGGTCGCCCGCGTGTACCCGCGCAGCCCGGCCGAGGCGGCGGGGCTGCGCGCCGGCGACGTGATCACCGCGCTCGACGGACAGGCGGTCAACGATCGCCAGGCGCTGTACAACCTGGAAGGTCTGCTGCCGGTCGGCCGTCCGGTGAGCGTGAGCGTGCAGCGCGATGGCCGCACGCTGACGCTGCGCGCGACGCTGTCGCCGCGTCCGAAGGAGCTCGACGGCGATGCGCTGGATCCGCGCCTGGCCGGCGCCAGCTTCGTCGATCCGCCCGAGCGCTTCCGCCAGCAGGGCGTGCGCGGCGTGGTGGTGAGCAAGGTGGCGCCGAACAGCCGGGCGGCACGCTCCGGGCTGCGCCCGGGCGACCGCATCGAGGCGGTCGGACGGCGCGCGGTGGCCGACCTGGCCGGCTTCGAGGCGGCGCTGTCGGCGCGCCCGCAGCAGCTGGCGCTGACGGTGGTGCGCGGCTACCAGCGCGGCGTACTGGTGATGCAGTGATCCTCACGCCACACTGACGTCGCACCGACGCTCCGTGCACCGCGCGGCACGCAGACTGGTCCGGTCTCCACCACGGACCGAACCATGCCGTCCGACCGTTTCGCCCGCCTGATCGGCGGACTCACCCTCGGTGCCCTGCTGGCCGCCTGCGCCGCCGCGCCGGCGCGCGAACCGCTGCGCAGCCAGGCGCAGGTGGACCTGCCGCGCTTCATGGGCACCTGGTACGTGATCGCCAACATCCCCTACTGGCCCGAACGCGGCAAGGTCGCCACCCGCGACGAATACACGCTGCGCGCCGACGGCCGGATCGACAACGTCTACGTGTTCCGGAACTCCTTCGCCGGGCCGGAGAAGCGCTGGCATGGTGTCTCGCGCGTGGTGCCGGGCTCGGGCGGTGCACACTGGCGGGTGCGCTTCATCTGGCCGTTCAGCGCCGACCTGCTGGTGCTGGAAGTGGCGCCGGACTATTCCTGGGCGCTGCTCGGCCACCCCGCGCGCCGCCACGCCTGGATCTTCTCGCGCACGCCGCACATGGAACAGACCGAGTACGCCCATCTGCGCGAGCGCTTCCGCGCATACGGTTACGAGCCCGACGCGTTGCGGCGGATCCCGCAGTTTCCGGACCAGGTCGGACGCGACGGCTTCCAGTGACCTCGCCCGGTGCGCGCACAGGCTCCGTCCGCCGTCGTGGCGCCGCCCCCGGACGTTCGTGGCGGAGGCGGTCGCGGCAGACGGGCGGACTCGTCACAAGCACTCAGTCGCCGCCGCGGGCCAACGCCTCCAGTGCGCGCTCGGTCTGTTCGCGACCGGTCTCGATCAGCTCGCGCGCGCGCCAGAACTCGTAGAACTGGCAGGCGGTGCGCGGCACCCGCACCAGCACGTCGGGCGGATCCAGCGCCAGCTGCAGGCGGGCGAGCTGCGCCTGCATGGTGTCGAGCGAGCGCGCCATCAGGTCCATCAGGCCGGACTGTACGGCGCCCTTGGGGCGCAGGTCCTTGAGGCTGTCGAGCAGGCCGGCGAACTTCTCGCCGAAGCCGCGCGCGCCATTCCCGTCCTCCGCCTCCTCGCCGGACGCGCTCTCCGGCGGATCGACCTCGGGCCGCAGCGGTACCGGCGAGATGCGCGCATTGACGTCCACCGCGACCACGGCGTCGGCATAGGCCATACGGCTGGCGGCGATGGGCACCGGCGCCAGCAGTCCGCCGTCGACCAGCTCGCGACCGTCCAGCCTCTGCGGAGTGAAGATCATCGGGATGGCGATCGAGGCACGGATGGCATCGAACAGCGGGCCGCGGGTGAGCCAGACCTCGCGCTGGGAAAGCAGGTCGGTGGCGACCGCGGTGAACGGGACCGGCAGGTCCTCGATCTGATGCTCGCCGACCAGCTCGCGCAGCACCCCCATCAGGCGCTCGCCGGTGATCAGCCCGGGGCGGCCGAAACCGAAATCCAGCAGGCGCAGCACGTCGCTGCGCTCCAGCGTCACCACCCAGTCGCGGTAGTCCCGCAGCCGGCCGGCGGCATGGATGCCGCCGATCACCGCGCCCATCGAGGAGCCGGCGATGGCGACGATGCGGTAGCCGCGCGCCTCCAGCACCTCGATGGCGCCGATGTGCGCCAGCCCGCGCGCGCCGCCGGCGCCCAGCACCAGGGCGATGCGCTTGCCTTGGCCGCCGGCGTTGCCCATGGCGTCAGCGCTCATACGCGGAAAGGGCCAGCTGCAGAAGCGTGCGCGCCTGCTGGCGCAGCGCGGGCGGTTCGATCACCTCGGCATCGGCGCCGTAGCGCAGCACGTCCATCAGCAGTTCCTTGGAGTTGCTGTAGGGCAGCTTGAGCTCGTAACGGCCATCGGGCAGGAAGCGGCCCTGCTGCTTGGAATGCCAGCGTTCGTCGGCGACCCAGCGCGCCGCCTTGGCGCTGAACACGATCGTCGCCCAGGCCTTGGGCGGGCCGGAGAAGATGCCATAGCTGGAGGCCAGGTGCCGGTCGAGCTCGGCCTCGGGCAGGTCGACGGCGGCCTCGTCGCGCTGGCGGGCGGCGCCGATGCGGTCGAGGGCGAAGCTGCGCAGGCCCTCGCGCTCGTGATCGAAAGCGTCGAGGTACCAGTTGTCGCGGTAATGGGTGAGCCGCTGCGGCGAGACGATGCGATGGGTGCGCTCGTTGGTGGAGCGCGCCAGGTAGTCGAATTCGAGCCGCCTGCGCTCGAGCACCGTGGTGGCGACGGTGCGGAACGCATGCTCGTCCATCCGCCGCACGCCGCTGGCGATCACCCGCACCCGCTCCACCGGCCAGCGCTTGCCGCCGGCCTGCTGGGCCAGCAGGGCCTCGATGCGGCCCTTGAGCGGCGCCAGCGCGCTGGACAGCACGCCCGGGCCGGTGCGGTCGAGCAACTGGTGCGCGGCCAGCAGCGCGTGCAGTTCGTCGGAGCTGAGCCACAGGCCGGGCAGCTCGAACTTCTCGCCTTCCTCGGCGTGGTAGCGGATCGCGCCCTCGCCCTCGCTCTCGATCGGCGCGCCCAGCGCATCGCGCAGGAAGGCGATGTCGCGATACAGCGTGGCGCGCGAACAGCCGGTCTCGTCCATCAGCCGGCGGATCGGCACCGGGTAGCGCGCCGCCTTCAGGCTGCGGTGGATGACGAGGATGCGCTCGTAACGGTCCATGCCGACTTCCGCTCGAAAGGTCGTCGCATTCTATCGGGCGCGGGCCGGACGGACAGCGTCGCGCCGCCGCACGGCGCGCCGGCGGCCCGCCCGCCGGCACGACAGGGTCGGCGGCCCGTCAGAACCGGTACTCGGCGAGCAGGAAGTTCTCGCCGCGGTTGCGGCCGCCGGTGTTGGCGTTGGACAGGTGCCGCAGGGAGAGGCCGAAGCGCCGGCTGCGCCAGCCGATGCCGGTCATGAACTGCCACTTCTCCGACAGCACCTCGGTGTCCGAGTCGGTCCAGGCGATGCCACCGCTGACGAACCAGTGGCCGAAACGCAGCTGCTTGGAGGCGGACACGAAATTGACGCCCGGCGTGTTGAGCTCGCCGGCATCGTCGCGGCCGTCGATGTGGCCGGCCATGAACTCCCACGGATGCCTGTGCGCCGTGGTGTAGGCGAGGGTGAACAGGTGGCTGGACTCGCCCTCGATCTCGTCGACGTGACCGAAGCCGAGGCTGACCTCGGCCCCGGCTTTGCCGGCGGCCAGGGCCAGCGCGCAGGACAGGGCGATGCTGAGCGGACGCATGCGGGGCGGGGCTGGAAGGGGGCAAGGGTCGCGAATCCTACTCGTCGGACGCGGAAGGAAGAATCCGCCGGCCACGCAACAATCCGTCCCGCCGGACTGACAGCCCGGGCCGCGACAGGCAAACTGGCCCGATGCGCGAACCCGAGCTCCACCTCTCGCCCTCGCCGGGCGACGAGGTCAAGACCACCACCTGCTACATGTGTGCCTGCCGCTGCGGCCTGAAGGTCTGGCTCAAGGACGGCAAGATCCGCTACCTGCAGGGCAATCCCGCGCACCCGGTCAACCGGGGCGTGCTCTGCGCCAAGGGCGCGGCCGGGATCATGCAGCACTACTCGCCGGCGCGGCTTTCGCGGCCGCTGCTGCGGACGGGGGAACGCGGCAGCGGGCAGTTCCGCGAAATTTCGTGGGACCAGGCGCTGGACCTGCTCACCGGCCGCCTGCGCAGGATCCGCGGCAAGAACCCGGACAAGCTCGCCTTCTTCACCGGCCGCGACCAGTCGCAGGCGCTCACCGGCTGGTGGGCGCAACAGTTCGGCACGGTCAACTACGCCGCCCACGGCGGCTTCTGCTCGGTCAACATGGCCGCCGGCGGGCTGTACACGCTGGGCGGCAGCTTCTGGGAATTCGGCGAGCCGGACTGGGAGCACACCCGCTACCTGATGCTGTGGGGCGTGGCCGAGGACCACGACTCCAACCCGATCAAGCTCGGCCTGGGCAGGCTCAAGGCGCGCGGCGCCAAGATCGTGGCGATCAACCCGGTGCGCACCGGCTACGGCGCGATCGCCGACGAGTGGATCGGCATCCGCCCCGGCAGCGACGGCCTGCTCGCCTTCGCGCTGATCCACGAGCTGCTGCGCTGCGACCGCATCGATCTCGATTACCTGGTGCGCTACACCAACGCGCACTGGCTGGTGCTGCGCAACCCCGGCGGCGCCGACGACGGCCTGTTCGCGCGCGACGACGAGGGCCACCCGTTGTGCTGGACGCGCGAGGGCGCGCCCGCCCGCGCCGATGCCGTGGACATCGCCCCGACCGTCGTCGGCGAAGTGACGCTGCCCGACGGCCGCCGCGCCGTGCCGGCCTTCCACCTGCTCGCCGAGCGTTACCTCGACCCGCGGTATTCGCCCGACGCGGTGGCCGGGCGTTGCGGCGTGCCGGCGGCGACCATCCGCCGCCTGGCGCGCGAGCTGGCCGAAGCGGCCTTCGAGCACCCGGTGCGCCTGCCGATCCGCTGGACCGACGCCTGGGGCCGCGAGCACGCCGAGATGGTCGGCCGGCCGGTCAGCTTCCACGCCATGCGCGGCATCAGCGCGCACTCCAACGGCTTCCACACCTGCCGCGCGCTGCACCTGCTGCAACTGCTGCTGGGCGCGGTGGACACGCCAGGCAGCTTCCGCTACCAGCCGCCGTTCCCGCGCCCGGTGCCGCCGGCCAACCACCCCGGCAAGGCGCGGAAGGACGACGGCACACTCGACGCCGTCCCCTTGGGCTTCGTGCATGGCCCGGAGGACCTGCTGGTCGATGCCGACGGCGTGCCGCGCCGCATCGACCACGCCTATTCGTGGGCCTACCCGCTGGCCGCGCACGGAATGCTGCACACCGTCATCCGCAACGCCTGGGCCGGCGACCCGTACCCGATCGACACGCTGTTCCTGTTCATGGCCAACATGAGCTGGAACTCGGCGATGAACACCGGCGAGACGATGCAGTGGCTCACCGACAAGGACGCGGACGGCGAATACCGCATCCCCTTCATCGTCTATGCCGACGCCTACGCCTCGGAAATGGTGGCCTATGCGGACCTGGTGCTGCCGGACACCACCTACCTGGAACGCCACGACTGCATCAGCCTGCTCGACCGGCCGATCTCCGACGCCGACGGCGCCGCCGACGCGATCCGCCATCCGGTCTTCGCCCCCGACCGCGATGTGCGGCCGTTCCAGTCGGTGCTGATCGATCTCGGCGCGCGGCTCGGCCTGCCCGGCCTGGTCGATGCCGAAGGGCGGCCGAAATACCGCGACTACGCCGACTACATCGTCCGCCACGAACGCGCGCCGGGCCTGGGCCTGCTGGCCGGCTGGCGCGGCGAGGCCGGCGTGCTGGAGGGCAAGGGGCCGCCCAATCCCGACCAACTGGCGCGCTACCTCGAGCACGGCGGCTTCTGGCGCGGCGAGATCCCCGAACACGCGCGCTACTTCAAGATGGCCAATCGCGGCTATCTCGACTGGGCGTGCAAGATGGGCTTCCTCGCCGACCCGGCGCCGATCGTGCTGCAGCTTTACTCAGAGACGCTGCAGAAGTTCCGCCTCGCCGCGCAGGGCCATGGTCCGCGGCAGCCGCCGGAAGCGCAGCGCGAGCGCGTGGCACGCTACTTCGACCCGCTGCCGCTGTGGTACGAACCCTTCGAGCAGGCGCAGCTGGACGCGGACGCCTTCCCGCTGTCGGCAATCACCCAGCGGCCGATGTTCATGTACCACGCCTGGGGCTCGCAGAACGCTTGGCTGCGGCAGATCGCCGCGCGCAACTTCCTCTACCTGCACCCGGATACGGCAGCCAAGCACGGCATCGCCGACGAGGACTGGGTGACGGTGGAATCGCACCACGGCCGCATCGTGGTGCAGGCGAAACTGGCCGCCAACGTGCAGCCGGACACGGTCTGGACCTGGAACGCCATCGGCAAGCGCCGCGGCGCCTGGCGGCTCGACGGGAACGCCCCGGAGGGCACACACGGCTTTCTCCTCAACCACCTGATTTCCGACCGGACGCCCGACGGCGGCTACGCCAATGCCGACCCGGTGACCGGCCAGGCGGCCTGGTTCGATCTGCGGGTGCGGATCGCGCCGGCGGCCTCCGCCGAGGTCGTGCAGCCCCAGTTTCCGCGGCTGTCACTGGGCGAAGCCGGGGCCGAACCGCTACGCTACGGCGCCCAGTGGCGCGATTGAAAACCGCGGACGACCCATGGGCCTCGAAGCCATCCTGACCCTGCTGGTGCTGGCCGGCGCGATCACCCTGTTCGCCACCGAGAAGCTGCCGGTCGACGTGGTCGCCATGCTGATCCTGGCGACGCT
The DNA here is from genome assembly GCF_014202935.1 of Rehaibacterium terrae. Classification (GTDB taxonomy): domain Bacteria; phylum Pseudomonadota; class Gammaproteobacteria; order Xanthomonadales; family Xanthomonadaceae; genus Rehaibacterium; species Rehaibacterium terrae. The sequence goes on from NZ_JACHHX010000007.1 coordinate 62,518, forward strand.
GCTGGTACTCGGCCTGGTGACGCCGGCCGAGGCGCTGGCCGGCTTCAGCAGCCAGGCCACGATCACCGTGGCGGCGATGTTCGTGCTCAGCGCCGGACTGATGCGCACCGGGGCCTTGCGCGTGGTGACCAGGCTGTTGTCCCGCATCCGCAACAGCTGGCTGTTCACGCTGACGGTGATGCTCGCGCTCGGCGGCATGTCGGCCTTCGTCAACAACACCGCCGCCCTGGCGGTGTTCCTGCCGGTGGTGCTGACGGTGGCGGCGGCCAACCGCTTCTCCGCCTCCAAGATCCTGATCCCGATGTCCTACGCCGCACAGATGGGCGGCGTGTGCACGCTGATCGGCACCTCGACCAACCTGTTGGTGCATGCGTTGGCGCAGGACCTGGGCGAACCCGGCTTCTCGCTGTTCGAGTTCGCCCCGCTCGGCCTGATCACCATGGCCGCCGGCCTGGTCTACCTGATGATCGTCGGCCCGCTGGTGCTGCCCGACCGGCGCGGCGCCGAGCTGACCGAGAACTACGAGCTGGGCAAGTACATCACCGAGCTGCGGGTCACCCCCGAGTCGCCGCTGGTCGGCAAGACCGTGGCCGAGGCCAAGCTGGGCGAGAAATACGGCGTCTATGTGCTGGAGCTGCTGCGCGGCAAGGAGAAGGTCTGGTCGCCGCGGGCGCAGAAGCTGGAAGCCGAGGACGTGCTGCTGGTACGTGGCGACTGGAGCCGGCTCAGCACGCTCAAGGAGCGCGCCCGGCTCGAGATCGAGCCCGAGTTCCAGCTGCGCGACGAGCAGTTCCAGGGTGAGGACCAGGTCCTGGCCGAGGTGATGATCGCCCCCGGCTCGCGCTTCGTCGGCCACACCCTGGCCGAGCTCGACTTCCAGTGGCACCACAACGCCACCGTGCTGGCGATCCACCGCCGCGGCCAGGTGTTGCGGGAGCAGCTCAAGGACGTGAAGCTGACCGTCGGCGACATCCTGCTGATGCTGACGCCAGCCGAGGAGATGCGCGCCCTGCGTGCCAACCCCGGCTTCGTGGTGCTGTCCGAGCGCGAGGACGAGAGCGCCTCGCGGCGCAAGGCCTGGATCGCCATCGCAATCATGGTGGCGGTGGTCGGCGTGGCCTTCCTGGAATGGCTGCCGATCGTCGCCTCGGCGATCCTGGGCTGCATCGGCCTGGTGGTGTTCCGCTGCCTGGAGCCGGACGAGGTGTACGAGGCGATCGACTGGCGGGTGATCATCCTGCTGGCCGGCGTGCTGCCGATGGGCATCGCGCTGCAGAAGACCGGCGCCGCCGGCTTCGTCGCACAACAGGCGGTGGCCCTGGTCGGCGGCTGGGGGCCGATCGCCGCGCTGGCCGCCATCTACCTGATCACCGCCACCCTCACCGAGGCGATGAGCAACAACGCCGCGGCGGTGTTGATGGCGCCGATCGCGGTGGCCGCGGCGCACGCCGTCGGCGCCGACGCCACGCCCTTCCTGGTGGCGGTCGCCTTTGCCGCCTCCACCAGCTTCGCCACGCCGGTCGGCTACCAGACCAACACCATGGTCTACAACGCCGGCGGTTACCGCTTCACCGACTTCGTCCGGATCGGCGTGCCGCTCAACCTGCTGTTCTGGGCCATCGCGGTGTACTTCATCCCGAGGTTCTGGCCGCTGTGACCGATCTGCCACGGACGACGACCAAGCAGCTCGGCCTGGTGATCGACCTGGACACCTGCGTGGGCTGTCACGCCTGCGCGGTGGCCTGCAAGGAATGGAACGCCGGCGGCATCGCCGGCCCGCTCACCGACGAGAACCCCTACGGCGCCGAGCCTTTCGGCGTGTGGCTCAACCGCGTGCACAGCTACGAGGTCGAGCCGCCGGCGGGCAGCGGCCAGCCGGCGATGACCGTGCACTTCCCGCGCTCGTGCCTGCATTGCCAGGCCCCGGCCTGCGTCACCGTCTGCCCGACCGGCGCCAGCTACAAGCGTGCCGAGGACGGCATCGTGCTGGTCGACGAGGACAAATGCATCGGTTGCCAGCTGTGCGCGTGGGCCTGCCCCTACGGCGCGCGCGAGTACTCGGCGGTGGAGGGCGTGATGAAGAAATGCACGCTGTGCATCGACCGCATCTACAACGAGCACCTGCAGGAAAGCGAACGCCAGCCGGCCTGCGTGCAGGCCTGTCCGACCCGGGCCCGCCATTTCGGCGATCTCGGCGATCCCGGCTCGGCCGTTTCGACGCTGGTACGCGAGCGCGGCGGCGTCGATCTGCTGCCCGAACTCGGCTACCGCCCCACCAACCAATACCTGCCGCCGCGTCCGCGCCGCACCGGCGGCGGCGAAGCGCCACCGGCGGAAACGCTCGACACCTCGCAGTTGCCGCCGGTGCTGCGCTGGCTCGATCGCGTGCTCAGCCGATGAACGGCCGGACATCGGAAATGGGGAATCGGGAATCGGCAAGACGGAACAGCCGCCGCGGCTGCCGCCCTTCGACGCCAGCATTCACCATCGCCACCGCCACTCCCCGCGCGACCTAGCTCTCCCGATTCCCGATTCCCGGCTTCCGACTCCCCATCCCCGCCGCTCATGCGCCCCGCCCTCTCCGTCATCTTCTTCACCACCCTCTCCGGTGCCGGCTACGGTTTGCTGGCCTGGCTGGGCGCGCATTACGCCTGGCGGCCGCTGCCGCTGGCATCGAGCGGCGCGCTGGCGCTGCTCGGATTCGCGCTGGCGCTGGTGACGGCCGGCCTGCTCAGTTCGCTGCTGCATCTGGGCCAGCCGCAGCGCGCCTGGCGGGCGCTCACGCAATGGCGCAGCTCGTGGCTGTCGCGCGAGGGTGTGCTGGCGCTGTTGACCTACCTGCCGGCGCTGGCACTGGCGGCGCTGCTGTGGCTGGACGGATACGGCTGGGCGATGCGCCTGGCCGGCGCGGCGCTGGCCCTGGCCAGCCTGGCCACGGTCGCCTGCACGGCGATGATCTACGCCAGCCTGCGCACCATACCGGCCTGGTCGCACCCGCTGGTGCTGCCGGCCTACCTCGGCTTCGCGCTGCTCACCGGCGGTGCCTGGCTGTGGACCGCGCTGGCCTGGACCGGCTGGTCGCCACGCAACGGCACCTTGCTGCTCGGCCTGGTCGTGCTGGTGGCGCTGGTGCTGATCAAGCTGCGTTACTGGCACCGGCTGCACCGGCGCGCGCTGCCGGCCGATCGTGCCAGCGCCATCGGTCTGCGCGGCGTCGGCGAGGTGAAGGTGTTCGAGCATCCGCACACCGAGGCCAACTACATCACCCGCGAGATGGCCTTCGTGCTGGCCCGCAAGCACGCGCGCGCGCTGCGTTTGCTCGCCCTGGCGCTGTTCGCGGTGGCGCCGCTGCTGCTGTACGCGCTGGCGCTGGCCGGCGTGCTGCCCTGGATGCCGGCCCTGGCACTGCTGGCGCTGGCGGCGATGGCCGGCGCGTTCATCGAGCGCTGGCTGTTCTTCGCCGAGGCCCGGCACGTGGTCACGCTTTACTACTGAGCGTGCGTGCCGTTTCTGCCCCGATTCAGGGGCGCACCCTACAATCGGGCAGACGCCGGCAATCCGGCGTTTCGTTTTCCGCACGCCCCGACCCCGACAAGGAGCCGCCGATGTCCCGCATCCTCACCGCCGCCGTCCTGCTCGCCCTCGCCGCGCCGTCCGTCGCCGACGAGGCTGGCCAGGCCGGCGAGGCCGACGCGCCGCGCTGGACCGGCGCCGGTGAGCTCGGCATCGCCAGCGCACGCGGCAACTCGCGCTCGGAGAGTCTCAACGGCAAGTTCGGCCTGAGCTACCAGGACGACACCTGGAAGCATGGCGTCAGCGTGGCCGGCCTGCGCGCGCGCAGCGCGGTGGCGGGCGACGACGGACGCGGGCTCGAGCTCAGCGCCAACCGCTACCAGTTCGGGCTGACCAGCGCGCGCAAGACCACCGACTACGCCTACTGGCTGGGGGCGGTGCGCTACGAGCGTGACGACTTCGCCGCCTACGAGTGGCAGCGGACGCTGTCGGTCGGCTACGGCCACACCTTCCTGAGCGATGATGATCGCATCATGCTGTCGATCGAAGCCGGCCCCGGCCAGCGCCGCGCCAAGGACGCCGCGACCGGCCTGATCGAAAGCGATGCGGTCGGCCGCGGCCTGCTCGACTACCAGCACAAGCTCACCGCCAACACCGACCTGGTGAACACGCTGCTGGTCGAAACCGGCAGCGACAACACCTTCGTGCAGAACGACCTCGGCCTGGTCGTGGCGATGAATTCGCGCGTGGCACTGAAGGCCGCGCTGCAGACCCGCTACAACAGCGACGTGCCTGAGAACCGCCGCAACACCGATACGCTGACGACGGTGAACCTGGTCTACAAGCTCAAGTAGCCGGACTCTGGATCCACAGGAGCGGCGTCAACCGGCCGAGGCGGCGATGAGTCCGTCCGCGCCCTGGGCGCGCAGCGCTTCGGCGACGCGCCGGCCGAGCGCCTGCGGATCGTCCGCCGGGCCTTCGGCCTCGGCACGCACGATGCGGCCATCGATGGCCGAGCCGACCAGGCCGAGCAGATGCAGGCGCGCGCCGTCGAGAGTGGCATGGCCGGCCACCGGCACGTGGCAACTGCCGTGCAGGGCGAGGTTCATGGCCCGCTCGGCGTCCACGCAGGTGCGCGTCGGCGCGTGCGCGAGCGCGGCCAGCCGCGACCACGTGGCGGCATCGTCGGCGCGGCACTCGATGGCGATCGCGCCCTGCGCGACCGCCGGCACCCAGGCGGGCGCGACCAGACGCTGGCGGATGCGCGCGTCGAAGCCGAGCCGTTGCAGGCCGGCACAGGCCAGCACGATGGCGTCGTATTCGTCCGCGTCGAGCTTGGCGAGGCGGGTGTTGACGTTGCCGCGCAGGTCGGCGATGCGAAGATCCGGGCGCACGGCGCGCAACTGCGCCTGCCGGCGCAGCGACGAGGTGCCGACGCGCGACCCCCGGGGCAGTGCGGCAAGCGTGTCATAGCGGTTGGAGACGAAGGCATCGAAGGGGTCGGCGCGTTCGAGCACGGCGGCGAGCGCGAACGGCGCCTCCAGCTGCATCGGCACATCCTTGAGCGAATGCACGGCGGCGTCGGCGCGCCCCTCCAGCATCGCCACCTCCAGCTCCTTGAGGAACAGACCCTTGCCGCCGATGGCCGCCAGCGAACGGTCCAGCACCTCGTCGCCACGCGTGCTCATCGGCACCAGCTGCACGTCGAGATCCGGATGCGCGCGTCGCAGCCGCGCGGCGACGTGCTCGGTCTGCCAGAGCGCAAGCGCGCTTTTGCGGGTGGCGAGGCGGAGGGTGGGCATGGGCGGTGAGCGGTAGCGGTGAGCGGCGAAGTGTACGGTAGTACGCCCGCCCTTGCCGCCCGCCGCCTGGCCGCAGGCTCACAGGTGCTTCAACCTCTCGCGCAAGCCCGGCACGCAGCGTCGGCTCACCTCCAGGGGCCTCTCGGCATGGCGCAGAATCGCCTGCACATGCCCGTCGCCGGTGCGCCGCAGCTCCATCAGCTCGTTGCGTGCCACCAGGCAGTTGCGGTGGATGCGCAGGAAGCGCTCACCGAATTCCTCTTCCAGCGATTTCAGCGATTCCTCGATCAGGTCCTGGCCGCGGGTGTGGTGGACCACGACGTATTTCTCCTCGGCCTGCAGATAGTGGATCTCGTCGACCGGGATCAGCCGCAGGCTGCCGCGCAGGCGCGCGCACAGATGGGTGCGGACGGCATCGCCGGCGACGCGGTCGGCGTGGCTGGCGCCGAACCGGCGCGCTTTCTCCAGTGCGGTCTGCAGGCGCTCGCGACGCACCGGCTTGACTAGGTAGTCGATCGCCGCGGCCTCGAAGGCGGCCAGCGCGTGCTCGTCGTAAGCGGTGCAGAACACCACCGCCGGCGGCGGCTCGAAGCCGGCCAGGTGGCGCGCGGCCTCCAGGCCGTCCATCACCGGCATGGCGATGTCCATCAGAACCGTATCGGGCTGCAGCGCGGCCGCCAGTTCGACCGCCTCGCGGCCGTTGCCGGCATCGCCCAGCACCTCCACCCCCGGCAGTTCGCCGAGCATGCCGCGCAGGCGCTCACGGGCCAGCGGTTCGTCGTCGACGATCAATACCTTCATGGGTGGATCCTCAGGTTTCGATCGGCAGCAGCAACTCGCAGCGATAGTAGCCGTCGCGGTAATCGGCCGTCATCCGCGCCTTGGCACCGAAGCGATAGGCCAGGCGCTGGCGGATGCTCTCCTGGGCATGGCCGTTGACGCTGTCGCGCTCACGCGGTGGCGGTGCCGGGTTGGTCACCGACAGGCGCAGCCGGCCGGCGTCGAGCGCGGCCTCGATGCGCACCTCGCCGCCCTGCTCCAGCCGGGCGATGCCATGCAGCACGGCGTTCTCCACCAGCGGCTGCAGGATCAGCCGCGGCAACCGCATGTCGCGCGGCAGATCGGCCGGCAGCAACCAGCGCTCGCGCAGGCGCTCGCCCAGCCGCAGCCGCTCGATGGCGAGGTAGTGCTCGATCAGCGCCAGTTCCTCGGCCAGGGTGGACTCACCTTCGCCGGCGCCCAGCGCGGCACGGAACAGTTCGGCCAGATCCTCCACCGCGCGCTCGGCGGTGGCCGGGTCGCGCCGGATCAGACTGGCGATGGTGTTCATGCTGTTGAACAGGAAATGCGGCCGGATGCGCGCCTGCAGCGCCTGCACCTCCGCCTTGGCCTGCGCCTGCACCTGCGCCTGCCACTGGTCGGTGACGTAGAAGTAGCGCAGCGCCACCGCGCCGATCAGTGCCGTCAGCAGCGCACAGGCGCGGATGAACTCGCCGCGCGCCTCCGCCGGCAGGCTCAGGCCGTAGCCGAGGCCGAGGTCGATCTCATGCACCAGCAAGGCGCCGAGCGCGGCGACCGCCACCGGCAGCCCCCAGGCGGCGGCGATACCGCCGACCCGCCCCAGCCGGGCCAGCGGCGCGCGCAGCTTGCACAGCAGCACCGCACTGGTCAGCGCGACCCACCAGGCGAACACGCTGGCGACCGCGAACCGCTGCGGCGACCAGCGACCGGCTTCGCCAGGCGCCAACGCCAGCACCAGCACCACCAGCTGGGCGACGCCGAGCACCACGGCCAGGCGCGGCAGTCGGCAGAGGTCAGGCAGCCAGATCCGGGGCGCGGGCATGCGGCCAGTATGTCGCAGCCTCAGCCCTGCGCGAAGCGCGCACCCAACCAGTCGCCCAGCGCGGCGATCTCCTCGGCACAGACCGCGTGCGGCATCGGGTAGACATGCCAGTCGACGCGGGCACCCAGCCCGCGCAGCGCATCGCGGCTGGCCAGGCCGAGCGGCTCGGGGATCACCGGATCGAGCCGGCCATGCGCCATGAAGATCGGCGTGGCGATGCCGGCCGCCGTGCTTTCCTTGGCAAGGCTCGCGCCCAGCGGCAGATAGGTGGAGAGCGCGACCAAGCCGGCCAGCGGTTCGCGACGACGCAGACCGAGCGCCAGCGCGATCGCACCGCCCTGCGAGAAGCCGGCCAGGATCAGGCGCGCCGGTGGCACCCCGCGCTCGCCCTCGCGCGCGATCAGCGCCTCCACGCGCGCCATCGAATCGCGGATGCCGGCCTCGTCTTCCTGCCGCTGCGCGAAATCCAGGCTGGTGATGTCGTACCAGCCGCGCATCCGCATCCCGCCGTTGATGGTGATCGGACGCACCGGCGCATGCGGGAACACGAAGCGCAGCGCCGGCCAGCCCGGCCGCACCAGCTCGGGCACGATCGGCACGAAATCGTGGCCGTCGGCACCCAGGCCGTGCAGCCACAGGATGGTCCAGCGCGGGTCGGGGCCGGTTTGTTTTTCGATGGTTTCGAGCATGGGTTCGTCAGCGTCCGTCGGCGGAGGAGTCAGACCGCATTGTCGCCGATCGGCGCAGGCGGCCGACCACTGTTGCAAACGAGAATCGTTCGCAAATAATATGCCCTCCCCCGACTCCCGTGAGCCACCATGCGCACGATCCTGTCCAGCCTCCTCCTCGCCGCCGGCTGCCTGAGCGCGCCGCTGGACGCGACGGCGGAAACCCGCAGCCCGTCCCCGTCCTGGTCCGAGCCCGGACAGCAGGCGCTGACGGCCTACGAGACGCAGGCCCGCGCGCTGGTCGCCGCGCTGCAGACCGGCGCCGGGCCCGAGGCCGTGCGTCCGCAAGGTGAGGCCCTGATCGCCATCGGCATCGGCCTGATCGACGAATTCGTCGCCCGCCACCCGGGCTGCCGCGACTACCTGCGGGCAGCCAGTGCGGTGCGCGAGCAGTGGCCCGGCCTGGATCACGAACGCATCGAACGTGATTTTCACCGCGATGCCGCGCTGCCGTCCGGCCGCGAGGTGAAGATCTGCTATCACCTCAAGGATCTGATCGTGCACCCGGCCACTGCGCTGGTGCTGGTCCACCAGAGCCCGGCGGACTACCGCCAGGCCACGCACGAGATCGAAGAGGTGATCGCGCACCTGAGTGTGGTGCGGGCGCAGTGATTGCGAGTGCTGCACGTCGGCTGCCCCCGGCCGGCCGTGGCGATCCCGCCACAAGTACAGGATCTGCTCGCTGACGCCGTGCTTCCCGGCCACCTCCGCCAGGGCGACCGGTCGGCCTCCCCGGGATCTGGACCCTCTGCTCTTCGGTGAATCGGGACTTGCGCACGGGCTCCTCGTCTGCGTCGGGAACCATCCTTTCGACTTTCCGCTGGACCGAAAACCGCACGGATAGTCAGCATCAAGGTGCTCTTCGGCGAGCACCGCGCGCCGCTGGGCGCGCTGCAAAAACCGGGGCTATCCAGACAGTCCGTTCGACAGCCCCATGCCTTGGGCGGAGCCGGGGCTGCGGCCGGCGAACAACTTTCATGGTTGAGCTTGGCGGTTGATCAGGTCCGGAAATGGAAGGCCGCCCGGTTCGACCGGGCGGCCTTCGCCACCGAGAGCGACTATTTCGGCATCGTCTGCGTGCTCTGATAACCCGCCTTTGGCACCAGCTTCAGCTCAAGAGGATTGGGCTTGAGTTCTTTCGTGGCACCACTGGCAGCATCAACACCTACGCCGATGATCCCGCCGACCAACACATTGCCGGCCATACCTGCCGCACCGGCCCCGGCGACTTGGGACACGATCTGGGTCTGCACCGGCTCGTAACCCTCCTTCTCCACCGTCACCATGAAAGATTCCTTGCGCTTCTTCTTCAAGGTGCACGGTGTAATGCAGGTTTCACCGGACGACAGCGTGACCTTGGCACCGATCGGATCGGAATTGACCGTCCAGGATTCGGTCGTGCCTCGGGTTACCGTTGCACAGCCGCTCGTTGCGAGCACGGCGACAGACATCGCAAGCGCGATTCGCTTCATACACTCCCCTTCTGTAGTCGTTTGCCTTCCGCGTGGCCACGACGGCCCCCCGACCGTCGTGCGTGCCTGAATAACCCGACGGCTGATGTCTGCGCAAGAGGGGAGTGGTGGGCCCACCAGGATTCGAACCTGGAACCAAGGGATTATGAGTCCCCTGCTCTGACCGTTGAGCTATAGGCCCGCGTGCCACGCATTGTCGCCCGGGAATACCGTCCATGGTGCGTGCCGCCCGCCCGGCCCTCCATGGCCGGGCGCTCGCCGGCGCGAGATGCGCTTCAACGCATCTCGCGAAAGCCCCGGCTCGCCCCACCAGGATTCGAACCTGGAACCAAGGGATTATGAGTCCCCTGCTCTGACCGTTGAGCTATAGGCCCGCGTGCCACGCATTGTCGCCCGGGAATAC